>JAKFDD010000012.1:0-453450 GCA_036676335.1 Arenimonas sp.
TGACAGCTACCGCCCGGAAAACCTCGAACCGCTGATGTGCCGCAGCCTGGTCAGCGTCGATTGGCAGGGCTACCTGTACGACTGCGATTTCAACCAGATGCTGAAGCTGCCGATGGGTGCGGAAAGCCAGCCGCGCCATCTTAGCTCGTTATTGGAAGTGCCGTTGACTAAAAAAATAGCAATCGGCCAACATTGCTATGGCTGCACCGCGGGCCAGGGATCCAGCTGCGGCGGAGCATTGAATTAGGGCGTTTTTTCCGAAATTTTTACTCGCCAATCCATTAGAATAGGCCGATCCATTTTGATGAGTTTGCAATGACCGATTCAGTCCGCCCCGCTTTTCATGGCTTTGAACAAATTCCGCTGCGCGAATACGCTGAAAAAGCCTATCTCGACTATTCAATGTATGTGGTGCTCGACCGCGCCCTGCCGTTTATCGGCGATGGCCTGAAACCGGTACAACGCCGCATTATTTATGCGATGAGCGAGCTGGGCCTGAATGCCGGCGCCAAACCGAAAAAATCGGCCCGCACCATCGGTGACGTAATCGGTAAATTCCATCCGCATGGCGACAGTGCCTGTTACGGTGCTCTGGTCTTGATGGCGCAGCCATTTTCCTATCGCTATCCGTTGATCGAAGGCCAGGGTAACTTCGGTTCTACCGATGACCCAAGCAGCTTCGCCGCGATGCGTTATACCGAATCCAGACTGACACCAATCGCCGAAGCTCTGCTTGGCGAACTGGAACAAGGCACGGTGGATTGGACACCGAACTTCGATGGCACGCTGGAAGAACCCGCCTGGTTACCGGCTCGCTTGCCACACCTGCTGTTGAATGGCACGACCGGCATTGCGGTCGGCATGGCAACCGATATTCCTTCGCACAATCTGAATGAAATCGTCAGCGCCTGCGTGCGCCTGTTGGACGATCCCGATGCCAGCGTAAAAGATTTGTGCGAACACGTGCGTGGCCCGGATTATCCGACTACTGCCGAAATCATCACGCCGGCACGCGATTTGCAAACGATGTACGAAACCGGCAACGGCAGTATCCGTGCTCGCGCGACTTACGTGAAAGAACACGCGAATATCGTGATTACCGCGCTGCCGTTCCAGGTGTCGCCGTCGAAAATCATGGAACAAATCGCGGCGCAGATGCGCGCGAAGAAATTGCCATGGATGGAAGATCTGCGCGACGAATCCGATCACGAAAACCCGGTGCGTTTGGTGTTGATCCCGCGTTCCAACCGCGTCGATGTCGAAGCCTTGATGGGGCATCTCTTTGCCACTACCGATCTGGAAAAGAGTTTCCGGGTCAATATGAACATCATCGGTCTCGATGGTCGTCCGCAGGTCAAAAACCTGAAGACGATTTTGAACGAGTGGCTTAGCTTCCGTACCAATACGGTTCGCAAACGTCTGAAGCACCGCCTGGAAAAAGTCGAACGCCGACTGCATTTACTCGAAGGTTTCCTGACAGCGTTCTTGAATCTCGATGAAGTCATCCGGATTATTCGTACCGAAGACGAACCGAAACCGGTCTTGATGAAACGCTTCAAGTTGAGCGAGGTTCAAACCGAATACATTCTCGAAACCAAACTCAAGCAACTTGCCCGTCTCGAAGAAATGAAAATTCGCGGCGAGCAGGATGAGTTGGCGAAAGAACGCGAAAAAATCATTGCGATTCTAGGCTCGAATGCCAAGTTGAAAAAACTGGTGAAAGACGAACTGCTGGCCGATGCGAAAAAATTCGGTGACGACCGTCGTTCACCGATCGTGCATCGCGAAGCCGCACAAGCGATTAGCGAAAGCGAATTGGTTGCCAGCGAACCGGTCACCGTTGTGTTGTCGGCGAAAGGCTGGATTCGTGCCGCGAAAGGCCACGAAGTCGACGCAAGTACTTTGAGTTACCGCGATGGCGATGCCCTGCTGCAGGCCGTGCGCGGTCGCAGTACGCAGAATGTCGGCTTTCTTGATTCCACCGGTCGCGCTTACGCCACGCTGGCACATACATTGCCTTCGGCACGCGGCAATGGCGAGCCGTTGACTGGCCGTTTCTCGCCTCCGCCTGGTGCCGGTTTTGTCGGCGCCGCGATTGCCGATAACGACACCCGTTTTATTTTAGCGTCCTCGTTCGGTTACGGCTTCGTTACCCGTTTCGAAAACTTTATTTCCAGAAACAAGGCCGGCAAGGCGTTGATCAATACCGACGATGCCGCCACCATCCTGCAACCGGCTTTGGTGACCGATGCAAAAACCGACTGGGTAGTTTCGATTACCTCGGCTGGGCATTTGCTGGCATTCCCTCTCAGCGAATTGCCGGAACTCGACAAAGGCAAGGGTAACAAGCTGATTCAAATCCCACCGGCAAAACTGAAGTCCGGCGAAGAAAATGTGGTTGCGATTGCCTGCGTTAAACAGGGCGGCGAACTGACTTTGTATTGTGGTGCAAGAAAACTCACTTTGAGCTGGCGTGACCTGCAAGCTTACGAAGGCACCCGTGCTTCACGCGGACATTCATTGCCGAGAGGATTCCAGCGAGTAGATAGTGTTGAGAGCAACTGATTTTAATGGAACTGAACCAGGTAACGCTGCCTTCGCTTGATATCCCGGCATCCTTGGCGTTCTATCAAGCCATGGGTTTCGAGCTGATCGTCAGCTCGCCACATTACGCACGTTTCAAATCGACTGTCGGCGAGACAACATTTTCCATTCATGCAGTGGATTCGCTTGTTGAACCTTCAAGGACAATCGTCTATTTCGAATGTGGCATGCTGGATCAGCAAGTCGAAAAAATAAAAGCTGCCGGTCTGACATTCATTCAAGAACCGCAAGACGAACGATGGCTTTGGCGTGAGGCGCGAATTATCGACCCATCCGGCAACATTATCTGCCTCTACCATGCTGGCGAGAACCGCTTGAATCCGCCATGGCGCGTGAGAAACTAAAAGCAGCCCCCCCCCCCTGTGAATGTGTTGAATTAACGCAGGCATAAAAAAAACCTCTCTTTTCAGAGAGGGTTTTTGTTTCAGGCTTCGCTTTCGCAGGAGGGCATTCTAGGCCCGACATGCATCAGGCAATCTTCACCAGCAAATGTTTCGCCATCATGCCGTGCAGCTTGCCGATGCCGCGAGCCACATGCAGTGTCACGAAAATACCCAACGCACCGACAATAAACATGGGAATCATAAGCCACGGCTGATCAAGCAAGGTGACATTAAAAATTTGCACGTGGTCGGCATATCCCATTAAATACATGATCGGCGCGGATAGGGAACTTAAAGACAACACGAGGCCCATCAGCGCGATGTTGAAATAAATAATTCCCAGAGGCATCATCAACACCATATACAGCAAGGTTGCCCAGGTGCGTGGATCGGCCAGAATTTCCTTGATCCGCGTTAAAAAGCCACCTTCGCGTTTGCCGTAAGCTGGACGTCTAGGCATGCGCACGCCCAACATGGTTTCGACCAATCGACCTTCCACCAATGACAAGGCCCAGACCGAACCCATAAACAACACGGCAAACGGAATACCGATAATCAAGATCATGAAACCGGCCGACAGGCTAAGACCGGTCACGGCCCAGGTGAAATAGAAAATACCGGTGAACATCGACAGCAACATGTAGAACAAGGCTGCATAAGCGCGTGGATCCGCCGCAACACCAAAGAACCAGGAAATCGGATTCTGCGGCTTTTTATTTACGCTAACGCCAACGCTGGCAACACCGGCACTGCTTTTTGTCTGCGGGATACTGGCAAGCGGCGAACGGAACGCTTCACTTACGGCGACTTCGCGTTCATTGTAAATTTCCGCGACTTCTTCAGGGGCACCGTAACTGGTTGCCACTTTCTCCAGCACGCTGGCCTCATCCTGATCTGGGTGTTCGGCCAGTTCGGCGCGAAGATATTCTTCGGCATCGTAAAGCGCATCTTGCACCAAAGCCGGATCCTTTCCTTTCAACGCGGCGCGCAAAAGTTCCAGATACTCGGGAATGGTTTTCGGTGTGTTTGTGTTGTTACTCATGACTGTCCCCTTTCAAAATTGAATCCACGAAACTTCGCGTTGCATCCCAGGTGTTGGCCCATTCACTGAGCACTTCACGACCGTTTTCGGTAATTTGGTAGTAGCGTCTTGGCGGTCCTGAGACCGAGGGCTCGACAAAACTGTCCAGCAAGCCTGAAGCGCTGAGATTTCGCAGTACCGGGTAAAGCGCACTCTGCTTGCCTGTTAGTACGGCCTCGCCGGCACCTTCAAACCGCTTGGCGATTTGATAGCCATACATTGGCTCGGTCGCCTGCCCCAACACGCTCAAGAGGACCAAAGACACCATGCCGGCGCTTAATTCTTTCTGGAATTTTTTTAGATGAATCTCGGTGTCGGTCATGGCACCCTCCTTTGCTTATCCATGACTGCACTATAGTGTTAACTTAAGTATAGTGAACCTGCCATAAGTCACGCCCCCTGATTTTTGTCACTATTCCGGACAATGAAGTCCAGGAATCATCAATGACCACGAGAATGCCCGCCTTATTCATCGGCCACGGCTCGCCGATGAATACCATCGAAGACAATGAATTTCGGCGGTCATGGCAGGAACTGGGCAAAACCTTGCCGAAGGCCAAGGCAATTCTGTGTATTTCGGCCCACTGGGAAACCATGGGTGTGGCCGTCACTGCAAGCTCCAAGCCCGATACCATTCATGATTTCTACGGCTTTCCCAAAGCCTTGTTCGATGTCCAATACCCGGCGCCCGGCAATCCGGAGCTGGCAAAAACGATAGCCGAATTATTGGGTCCGGATATCGTGCACCTCGATGCCGAACGCGGCCTGGATCACGGCGCCTGGAGTGTCTTGCAACCGATGTACCCGGCCGCCGACATTCCGGTACTGCAATTAAATCTGGACCGAACCCGTGACGCCACTTCGCATTACGAACTGGCAAAAAAATTAACTCCACTGCGCGAGCAAGGCGTGTTGATTATCGGCAGCGGAAATATCGTGCACAACCTGCGGGTTTTCGATTATGAGCAAATACAGCCATACGACTGGGCGGCAACATTCGACTTGATGACGAAGAACTGTATTCTGCAGAAAGACCATGCCGCACTCTGCGATTATCCGATCTTCGGACAAATGGCGACCTTGAGCATTCCAACTGCCGAGCATTATTTGCCATTGCTGTATGTGCTGGCACAACAGCAAGACGATGATGATCTGAAATTTTTCAATGAAAAAGTGATGAGTTCGATCAGCATGCGTTCGTTGCAAATCGGCTGATTATTTCTTCGCCCTCTTTTTCACGGGTGCCGCTTCGGCCTTTCTCAACGCCGCCGCATACGCATGCTTGGCCCATGGCAACATTTGTTCGGAGGATTCCATCGCATCACCTGGCGCCGACCAGTAACTCATCGCTATCCGTTTGGATTTCATTTCATAGATAAATGGCTCGCAACCGGCAGCACTGAAAAGCGATTTGGTTTGTTCGTCGACTTTCAGATAGAAAGCTTCGTCAATCACCAAGCCCATGATGACGCCATTGCAATACACACCGTGGCCACCAAACATGATCTTGGTTGAAATCTTGCCAAGCGGCTCAAGTAACTCATGCAAGTACTGGATGTAAGCCTGGTCTTTTGGCATGACATACCCCGAGGATGGTATAAAGCATCATACCGCCTGCGCGGTTAAACAAGTAATACTCGAGGATAAGACGTGGCCGACAATCCACTGATCATGCTGTTCCTGCCAATCTGCCTTGGCATCATCATGATTGGCCTCGGACTTCATCTTACTGCAGCGGATTTTCGTCGCGTCCTGACTCAACCAAAAGCGGTAGCCATTGCGTTATTTGTGCAATTAATCGTGCTCCCACCAACCTGTTTTGTGATTGCGCGAATCTTCAATCTTCCAGCAGAACTGGGGCTTGGACTTCTGCTGCTGGCAGCATCCCCCGGTGGCATCACCGCGAATTTATTCAGCCATCTTGCGCGCGGCGATGTCGCGTTGAATATCACGCTGACTGCCATCAACAGCCTGCTGGTTTTGATCACCTTGCCATTCTGGGTCGTAACCGGCATGTCCTATTTTCTTGCAGCCGAAAACAATGTGCCGCCACCCACCAGTAAAGTAATCGAAGTGGCGCTGCTTGTTATCGTGCCGGTATTGATCGGCATGAGCGTGCGTCGCATCAAACCTGCGCTTGCAGACGCAGCAGAAAAACCCGTGCGCTTATTATCGACTTTGGTCTTGGCAATTCTGACCCTACTTGCGATCGTCAGCGAATGGCAATTGTTGAAGACCTACGCACCGATTATTGGTGCGGCATGCCTCGCCTTCAACATACTCAGTCTTGCAACCGGTTATTGGACTGCACGTTTGGCGAAAATCGCAAAACCGCAAGCGACCGCCATCTCTTTCGAAATCGGCGTGCATAACGCCACGCTGTCTATCTTCGTCGCTTTGCACGTACTGAAAATGCCTGCCGTCGCTATCGCTCCGGCAATCTATTCATTGATAATGTATGTGACAGCCGCAGCATTCGCTTCCTGGCTACTTAAAAACGCAAAGAATTCCCATGACCAAACAGTATGACCGCGCCTATTTTGATCGCTGGTACCGCAATTCAACACACGAACGCGACAGCCGCGCCTTGCTGGAACGCAAAGTGCATCTGGCAGTTTCATTAGCCGAATATTATCTGGAGCGCCCTATTCGCTCGGTATTGGATGTCGGCTGCGGCGAAGCCGTATGGCGTGCACCATTGTTGAAACTCAGGCCCAAGCTGGAATATCGCGGCGTCGATTCCAGCGAATACGCAGTGTCGCGCTTTGGCCGTGCGCGTAATATCGCGTTCGCCGAATTCGGCCAACTGGAACAATTGCGCTTCGGTGCACCGGTCGATTTGCTGGTCTGCTCCGATGTCATGCATTACGTTTCCGACGCCGAATTGAAACGCGGCCTGAAAGGTTTTTCGGAACTCTGCTGCGGCCTCGCTTTTCTTGAGCTTTGGAGCAAAGAGGACGATATCGTCGGCGACAAAATCGGCTTCTTCGAACGTCCAGCCGCCTGGTATCGCAAACAATTTGCGAAAGCCGGTTTTATTCCCTGCGGCAGCCACAGCTATTTAAGTACCGAGCTGCATTCGGTCGCCGCATCGCTGGAAGTTTTGCGATAATCCCTGCACTCGACGCTGTGGCACACTATCCCGACCTAAACGGAATCCCGACATGAAAACCAAAATCCAAATCAGTCTCGCTCTGGCTATCGCAGCGGTATTGGCAAGCACGACACTCAATGCTCAGGACAATGCCGCCACAGCACCGGTAAAGCCAAAGACGATGCAGGAAATTCTGGAAACCACACAGCCTGGCGATTGGCGCCAACTGGATCCGAACAATACGGTTTACATGGAACTGGCTTCTGGTCGCGTGATTATCGAACTGGCCCCGACCTTTGCACCCGAACACACTAAAAATATCGTGGCCCTAGCCAAAGAAAAATACTTTGATGGCTTGAGCATCAATCGTTCGCAGGACAATTTCGTCGTGCAATGGGGCGATCCCGAGGAAGATGAAAAGAAACGCCGTGGTTTCCGATTGGCCAAACAACATCTGCCAGCCGAATTCACCCGCAAGAGCGATGGCCTTGCCTTTACGACACTGCCCGACGTCGATGGCTGGGCCCAACACGTCGGCTTCGTCGAAGGTATGCCGGCAGCGAAAAATGCCGTCACCAACCAGGCCTGGCTGACCCATTGCTACGGCATGGTTGGCGCCGGTCGTGGCGGAGAACCAGATAGCAGCAACGGGTCGGAATTGTATGTCGTCATTGGCCAATCACCGCGCCAACTCGACCGGAATATCACTACGGTAGGCCGCGTGGTTCAAGGCATGGAACAACTGTCGACCCTGCAGCGCGGTACCGGCCCCCTGGGTTTTTATGAAAAAGCCGAACAGCGTACCCCGATCAAATCGATTCGCTTGATGTCGGAAGTGCCACAGGAAGAACGTACCGCCATTGAAATCATGCGTACGGATACCAACAGTTTCACCCAGTTGGTAGAAGCCCGCCGCAACCGTAGCGATGACTGGTATTTGGCGAAAGCCGGTCACATCGATATTTGCAATGTGCCGATACCGACCCGTCCGATCAAGAAATAATCGTCTGCCATGCATGTGGCTTTTGCAAAAAAATCCACATGTGGTCCGGCAAGCTTTGAAATAGATAGCACAAGGAATTAGTAATGTTAAAAGTCGGCGACTCCATTCCGGATTTTCATTTAAACAACGAAGAAGGCAAGACCATCAGCAATGCCGGACTCGAAGGCCAGCGCTTCGTTCTTTATTTCTACCCGAAAGACGATACGCCGGGCTGCACCAAGGAAGCCTGCAGTTTTCGCGACAACCTGCCGGCATTCGACAAACTGAATGTACCGGTATTCGGGATCAGCGCCGATGACGAAAAAGCGCACGGAAAATTCGTCAATAAATACAAATTGAATTTTTCCTTACTTGCAGATCCAGACCACAAGATCTGCGACGCCTTCGGAACCTGGGTCGAAAAAAGCATGTATGGCCGGAAATACTTCGGTATTCAACGCGCGACCTTCGTGATTGCCGCGAACGGCAAGATCGAACAAGTCTGGGAAAAGGTAAGCCCTGATGGTCATGCCGAAGAAGTCCTGGCCTATCTTGGCGGCAAGGCTGTTGCAAAAACTGCAGCCATCAAGAAAGCGGCGCCCGCTAAAAAGGTAGCTGTCAAAAAGACCACCCCGAAAAAAGCGATCGCAAAAAAAGCGGCCGTTAAAAAAGCTACTCCAAAAAAAGCGGCCGCCAAAAAGACTTCGGTGAAAAAAACAGTTACAAAGAAAGCCGCCGTGAGAAAAGCGCCTGCCAAGAAGACAGTGGCAAAAAAGCGCCAAGCCTGACAAGTTCAGGCATAGACTCGACTGGAAACATGGCGGGCAAAGCCTGGTGCGTATATTTGCTTGAATGCCAGGACGGCAGTCTTTATACCGGCATTACCAATGAGCTGGCGCAGCGTTTTGCTGCGCATCAACTTGGTACAGGTGCCCGCTATACCCGTTCGCATCCACCCAAGCAGCTAATCGGCAGCCTGGCCTGTGAAAACCGTTCACAGGCTTCAATCGCCGAATACCAGATCAAACGGCTAAAACCGGCTCAAAAGCTCGCTTTATTCAGGGCCGGCAGTGCCTGATTACTTGCCTTAAAAACCTGATGAGGACACACTAATCGCATCAGTTTTGGGAACACTGTCGCAAATGAGCCTGCTAGACCGATTAAAACAATTATTTGCAGACGCAAAGCAGCCTAAAGAAATCATACCTGCAGTGCCAGCAGGCCCCCTGGTGGAAATGCCCGACGGGCAAACCAGCATCACAGAACGTCGTCGTAAGAAGCGCATCAATGCAGTACCGGGCACGAAGGTTCTGGTGATCGACGATTCGGCCACGATTGTCGCCATGCTTGGCAGGATGCTCAGACAGAATGCATATGACGTCTACGAAGCAGAAGATGCCGAAAAAGGCCTGGAAATCGCCTATAGAAACAAGCCCGCGATAATTTTTCTCGATATCGTCTTGCCCGGCATGAGCGGCTTCACCGCTCTGAGACATTTTCGGCACGATCACCGTACCAAGGATGTTCCGATCATCATGATCAGCGGCAACGAACAAGCAACCGAACAGTTTTATGTGCAACGCATCGGTGCCGATGATTTCATGAAGAAACCGTTTTCGCGTGCCGAGCTTTTCACTCGAATCGAAAAACTTCTGAACGAAAATTTTATTCCGGTTCGTTTCAACGAATACGTACACAAGACAGAAATGGAAACGTACGAACCAGAGCCGATACCTAGTTCATCCGTGTCGGTAGCCACAGACGCTGTGATAACTCCAGAAGTAGTAACTCCCGAAGTGGTTACCCCGGAAGTAGTAACTCCCGAGGTAATAAATCCGGAAGTTATAACCCCGAAAGTTATAAACACTTCTGAAAAGACGGAATAGCTCGAGTATTCTCGATGAAAAACATCACCCTAGTTTTCATCGCACTTGTTTTATCAAGTCTGCTCGCCAGTCCCGGGTTTAGCGAGCAAAGTGGCGACACTCAAAAAACCGATCCCATTACCAACAAGCCGGTAATCGGCGTATTGAAGTTCCAGGATGAAACCGGCGCCATGTTTCTGCAAGGCGGTGTTGGCCGTGCATTGACGACGATGCTGACGAATGAATTATCCGCCAGGCCGACGCTGACGATTGTCGAGCGACAAAAACTGCGGGCCGTGCTCGAAGAGCAGAATTTATCTGCATCGGGAATGGTATCGGCCGAGACCAGCATCCAAATCGGCAAACTGACCGGCGCACAATATTTAATCACCGGCACCATTACGGCATTTGAAAACCAGGTAGAAACAAAAACAAAACGCGGCTTCCTGGGCTATGGCGCAGGCATTGAATCGATCGATCACGGCGGCTATCTGGCTGTAGATCTGAGGGTAATTGACACCACCACTGGCGAAATTCGCTATTCGCGCACGATCGAAGGCCGCACGCCACCTAACGAAAACAACAATGTTCAAACCCAACGCGCCATGGTCGGCGGTATCGATACCGGGCCCGATTCACGAGCGGTTCGCGCTGCTGTCATTGAAATCGTCGATTACCTGGAATGCTCGATGGTCAGACGCGATACCTGCATTGCTGAATTCGAATTGAAGGAAAAAGCCCGGGTTGAACGCACACGACAGGCAATTCAAATCAAGTAAAACCTATTTCGCTATTCCATCATTTTCATCGCCTGATAGCCAGGCGGAATCTCGAAACTGGCTTGATCAATCGGCGCGTTACTTATCTGTGCTTCGATACGCCCGGCTTCGCTACCGTCAGGGGCAAAGCAAACCTGGGATAACAGAATATCCTTGTCGGCAGGATCCGATGGCCCAGACGCCTTGTTCTTGCCGGCCATCAACTTATCGGTAAGCCCGGTCATCGTATTGGCGTAGCGATGCATGACTTTCATATTCCTGAGCAGGTATTTTTTATCCTTATCCGACATCAGCAAGTCTTTGGATTCGATATAGCATTCTTCACTGCTTCTGCTGCCGTTTTCGTAACGCTCAATGGTTTTGCAGGCCATTCCGGCCACTGTCTGAATTTTATCGGACGGCTTTATTTCGATCACGGGCATTTGCTGGGCAGACATCGACTGGGCGCTCTGCATCATCGATGTTAAATCAGGCATGTTGGCGCAGCTAAAACCCTGTTTTTCCATCTGTTCGCATTGCTGTTTCATTTGCGCCTGCATCGCATTCATTTGATTGCCGATAAAGTTGCCTGTGCTCGACATCACGTCCGCGTTGTAATCCAGCGCGTCTTCATCCACTTCGATTTGATGAAAACTGCGATTCGTGTGATCCAGCGAAGTAATCATGTCTTCCATGCCATCGAACAGCATGGAAAATTTCTGGCCTTGCATCGGACTATCCATCCGCATGCGGCTCCCAGCAATCTGGATTGCCGACATCTTCGACTGGCATTTCGCCTGTTGCGGATAGGTCAGACTGACATCCGCCCATGCCGCGGTCGGTGCAATCATAATGAACATTATCGAGGCAGTAGATTTATTCATGGCAATTTCTTTAATGCCTCCAGGCTCAAGCGGTTAAGTACCTGCCAACTTTTATTTTCCGTCTGCAGGGTATTGACATGCATAAGCAAAAGAAACGATTGTGCGTTATGACGCTTGGCCAGTCCGGCACTGGATGCAAATGCATCGTCCCATTTCGCCAGCGGTGCAGGCTGCATCAACTGATCCATCCATGCCTGCCATTCTTTTTCGCTGTGAAGCTCGCGTTTCGCAATATATAAAACCGGTCTCAGCAAGCGTTCGGACTCACCATGGATATAGGAATGCTCGGTGATTGCAATTTGCCGGGTCGTCGCTGCCAGCAGTGCATCCAGCTGTTTTTTTTCCAGCGCCGGATTCAGTGCCAGCTGCATCGCCAGATCGGATGCATGTGCTACGCCGTGCCGCCACCCTTGTTTATCGTCAAAGCCGCGATAGTCGCGGATGCCAGCAAGATAGTTCGCCGTTACGTTTACCAACTGATTTCGCTGTTCCGATGTCATCCAGGCCTTGATGCGATCGGTGCGCGCGACTTCGGACAACACAAGCGCCGAAAACGGCGCCAAGAATCCTGCTTTATCAGACCTGTTGCCTGCGAGATTCGACTGCAACGTTTCGAGCAGCTGCTGACGGGTTGCCTGATTTAACTGCTCTTTCCGCAACCAGAAACTCATTGCTTCGAAAGCGATGCCATCGCGCAAAACCGGATTTGGCGAAGCCAGGCATGTTAGTAAACCCGTTGCCAATATTTGCCTGGCGTTATCGTCTGCAACAGAAAAATCGGACTTCTTGAGTAATTGAAGGCTGGCTTCGGTGTGACCTTTCGGCGGACATTGCGCGAACACCCATACCGGGGAAATAAGCAGACAAAAAAAACCTGCCGCCATTCTCGAAATTTTTGGAGTCGGAATGCGGCAGGTATTTGTCATTTGGTTCAACCCATGCAGAAGAAGTTTAGTTTATTGCCGTCCGGGTCGCGGAAATAACCCGCGTAAAAACCTTCTCCGCGCGGGCCTGCTGGGCCCTCGTCGGTAGCTCCCAACTCGATCGCTTTCTTGTATAGACGATCTACCTTGTCGGTACTGTCCACGACAAGAGCCACCATGACGCCATTGCCTACGGTTGCCGGATTGCCATCATACGGATAGATCAAACCAATCCCAGGCGCATCCGCGCCGGTACCCCAGGCAATGAATCTTTCCGATTCCATGAAGCGGCCTGCGCCAATTTCGGCAAGAAGTGCATCATAGAATTTTGCCGCGCGCGCCAAATCCGATGTACCTAAAGTGACGTAACCAATCATCTACTCTTCTCTCCCGTTTGCTTGTTGAAATTAATCTCGTACGCGCTTAGGAAAACCCACCATGCGCTGCAATTCTTCGTCCCATAGTTTCAGGCGTGCGCATTTCAAGCTCGTCCACAATGTCAGTCTTGGTGCCAACTGCAACAAGGGGCTCGATTCGAATGCCTCGCGCAAACGGTAGTTCGGTACGCGACTGGCCAGATGGTGGATATGGTGATAACCGATATTACCGGTGAACCAGTGCATCACTTTCGGCAAATCATAGAACGAACTACCGGCAATCGCAGCCTTGTGGGCATCCCAATCTTCCTTGCGGGTCCAATAGGCATCTTCAAACGTGTGCTGCACGTAGAACAACCAGACACCCAGTGCACCGGCGATCAACACGATGGGCAGATGGACCATTAGAACGGTGTGCCAGCCAATCCAGAAGCCGAGGGCAATGCCAACGACAACGATCATGAAGTTGTTCATCAAAACGCTGGCCCATTCCTTCTTCCAGGAAAAAGGCAAATCAAACGGGAAGCGGTGCTTGATGATGAACTGATAGCACGGACCAATACCGAGCAATACCGGAGTGCTGCGGTAAAAGCGATAGCAGAAGCGGCCGAACCAGGAACGTGACTTGTATTCCGCCACCGTCAGGGTTTCGATATCGCCAATTTCGCGACGGTCCAGATTGCCGGAAGTGCCGTGGTGGATGGCATGGGTTTTCTTCCAGTAACCATACGGAAACAGCGTAATCAATCCGAGGACAGCACCAACAATATGATTCGCTTTTTCATTTGCAAAAAAAGAACCGTGTCCGCAGTCATGCTGGAAAATGAAAATCCTGACATACAAACCCGCAGTGGGTAACGCCAATAATAATGTCCAGCCATAACCCCACTCACCCACTACACTCCAGGCCATCAAAGCCCACAATGCGAAAAATGCCGGTAAGGTATTTATGAGCTGCCAGATGGCACGACCCAAATGTGGTTTTGCAAATTTGCTCAAAAGCTGACGGAGATTTACCGTTGTTACTTGCGGCGTTTCTGCTGACTCGATTTCCATACTATCTTTGCACCTTCAATATATATGCCTATTGTCTGACCCGGCGTGGTGATAAGCAAATGAAATTGTTACTTCTGCGTACTAAAGCAACGCTTTAACAGTAAGTTAATGAATATCGCCGTTGAATGTCGTCATGGCCCCGACAAATCAGCTTTATGTGCGCTTCAGTATGGAGTAATCCCGCAAGTAACAAACAAAGTGTGTCGTTCATGCTTGCAGCATCGTCGTTAATTGTATTTATTGAAATCGCGGACCGAGATCGAAAACCCATCAATGCGAAATGCCGCTGCCATCATCAATCACCGTGCGGTTCCGACCCGCCTGTTTGGCGGCATACAAGGCGCCGTCCGCACGCGCGAGCCATTCTTGCCTGTCTTCGCCGGGTTTCAAGATAGCACCACCGATGGAGACGGTGACGGTCTCGTCACGGCAACGCAAATGTTCTTCGATATATTTGCAATGATGCTCGATGATCGTACGTAGCGACTCAAGATCGGCACCGGGCAACAATAAGACGAATTCCTCTCCACCCATTCGAAAAAAACGATCCATCTTTCTGGAATTTTCCCGGATGTAATTCGAAAAATCGATCAGCACTTCATCGCCTTCTTCATGGCCATATTTGTCATTGATGCGTTTGAAATGGTCGAGATCCATGATCGCCAGCCCAAACGAGCTTCGATCACGCGCCTGCGTCTTGATCGCGATATCGAGTTCCTGATCCATCGCGCGACGATTCTGGCTACCGGTGAGTGAATCCAGAAATGCCAGGCCTTCCAATTGTTTTCTCTGCGTCTGTGTACGGTACGCGAACATGAAAGCCAGCAGACCGACCACGGAGGCGCTGACCAGAAACATCGCCAATTCCAAATTGGAATCGAACGCTTTACCATGCCATGTCAAAAACCCAAGCGTGCACAAGCTGACAATCAAGGCCGACCGATGGCTAAGCAGCAGGAAGTTCACCAGCAAAACCGGAAATGTCCAAAGCAGACCGGCCAGTCCCAGCAAGGTAGCGCTGGCTATACAGCCAAGATTGGTGGCTAGCGTCATAAACATGGCGGCGCGTTTGGTATTGCCGCTTAACCACGCATGCGTCAACGCCAGGCCAATACCCAGGACAATGGCTATATCCATGAACGCAGCGAGCATATTGCCGCTGTAGTAGCGATACACGGCAAAAGGGGCAATTCCAAGCATCGCAACGACACCGAAAACAGTGACGATAGCCAGATCAAAGTCGTTGCGCATCCGATGCCAGATCATCCCAAGCGCCCCTCCCAAGCCACTTTGGAATTCCATGCCAATGTATCAGCTAAATGGCGATCATTGGTGTTTCGACAAAAACAAAAAAGGCAGGGTTTCCCCTGCCTTTTTCTGCCTTATTTTCCGTTTAGCGCTTGCGCGATTCGATCAAATGGAACCCGATCATGCCCAAGCCTGCCGAAGCGAACAGAATCCCCCAGGAAGCCGGATCTTCGGGCGACAGGTTCAAGCCATCAATCAGGCCAAAGGCTACGCCAACCAGAGTCAGTACCAAGCCCCATTTCAAGGCGGACATACGGCGAATCTGTTCATCGGCCTGCAACATGGCCTTGATCAAGTCCTCGGTCGCATGGGTCTCGGATAGACGGCGGCGCAGCCGGCTCTCGGCGATAATCTTGATCGAGGCAACGATGCAAATAAACAGTACGATGGGAATAAGAATTGTGAAGTCCATGGGAAGTCCTGTGGTGGTGAATTGATTCGGTTCACAGCGATAGAGACCGGCAAGCCGTCGCAGGTTGCAATTGATTGATTATTTTTTGGATGCAACCTTTTTGAGCATGAGTGTCTCTAAAGCCATATGAAAGACGACCGGACTATGGTGCAGGCGGTTCTTGAGCGTGCCCCGGGCGCGTTCGAGCGCTTGGTCGTACAACACCAAAACCTGGTCTGGCATATGGTTTACCGGATGGTGCAGCAGCGTGATGACGCCGAGGAACTGTGTCAGGAAGTGTTTTTGCGCGTGCACCAGAAATTGCACCAGTTCCGTTACGACAGTGCGCTTTCGACCTGGATCGGCAGTATCGCTTTCAGCATCGCGACACGCCATCTGCAGCGCAAAAGGATTGCCGTTGCGGACGAGAACGATGACGAGGAAGGCAGTTTGCTGGAACGTATTGGTGATGACTTCGATCTGGAAGCGGCACATGCAGACCGTGAATTACACACGCATATCGTGGAAGCCATGAATAAATTACCCCCCATTCAGCGCACCCTGATTACGCTGTATCATCTTGAAGAAATGAACTTGCTGGACATCGCCCGCATCACCGAACTACCGGAAGGCACGGTTAAGAATTATCTTTTTCGTGCCCGCCTGAAACTTCGGCAAGCACTGGAAAAGCGGATTGGAGAAGTCGCATGAATACACCCATGACACCCGAACAGACCGAACGTGAATTGCAGCGGCAAGCAAAAGCCGAACAACGCGAGCGTAGTGCCAGCAATGAACATGACGATCCGTCAATCGATCAATATCGTTTGATACATCGCATCATGAAACAAACGAATGTTCCCGCATTGTCTGCCGGCTTCGCTGCGCGCGTCGCACGACAAATCGAAGATTACGAAGAGCGCGCACAATTCGAAAGTTCGGCTCTTACCGTGACGGTGATTGTTGCCATCATGGTTGGTCTATTCTTTTCTCTTCCACTACTGGTTCAAGCCTTGCAAAATATCCTGACTGTCAATTTACCGTGGCCGATGCTCTGGGCTGTGCTGTTCGCTCTGGGCTTTGCCATGATGATTGATAAACTATCAAGCCAACATCGCATATCCAGGACATAAAAAAACCGGATGCGATTAACATCGCACCCGGCCAGTAGGAATTAAAAATTATTTTTTACCTGATACCGCTTTTACGGGTTCAACGGCTTTCGCATTTTTTACGTATTGTTCAAGCCATGCATTGCTTTCGTACAGCATGTGCATGATGGATTCGCGAGCGCGATAGCCGTGGCTCTCGTTCGGCAACATGACCAGGCGCGCGGTGCCACCCAAGCCCTTGATTGCAGAATACAGGCGCTCGCTCTGGATCGGGAATGTACCGGAGTTATTGTCCTGCTCACCATGAATCATCAACAAGGCATCCTTGATGTTTTCGGCATAATTGAACGGCGACATGGTTTGATAAACATCCTTGGCCTTCCAGAAATTACGTTCCTCCGACTGGAAACCGAATGGCGTCAAAGTGCGGTTATACGCGCCGCTGCGTGCAATGCCGGCCTTGAATAAGCGGGTATGCGCCAATAAGTTGCCGGTCATGAATGCGCCATAGGAATGGCCACCGATCGCCATACGATTACGATCACCGACGCCGCGTCTTGCCAACTCATCGATCGCTGCCTCGGCACTGGAAATCAATTGCGGCAAATAGCTATCGTTCGGCTCGACATCACCTTCGCCAACGATCGGCATGGATGGATCATCGAGCACGCCATAACCCATCGCTAGGAAAGCCTGCGGGCCCCAATAACTGATCGCGTTGAACCGGAGCGGCGAGTCGGTCACCTGACTGGCGGCGCTGGCCGATTTGAATTCCGTCGGATAAGCCCAGAGCAACATCGGCAAGGCGCCATCACGCTTGGCGTCGTAATTCGGCGGCAAATAAAGGGTGCCGGTTAATTCAACACCGTCTTTTCGCTTGTAACGAATTTGTTCTTTCTTGACGTCTTTAAGTTGTGGTGTTGGATGCTTGAAGTCAGTCAATGCATACAAACCGCCTTTCTGATCACCGACGGCAAGTTTCCGGGAAAAATAATTGGGTGGCTCGGTCGGCGATTCGCGCGAGGTCAACAAATGCTTGCCCTCATTGTCCAATACCGCACTGATGGATTCGTAGTAAGGTGCCTCGGAACGGAACAGACGCGTTTTTTGTTTAGTTGTCAGATCCCAACGATCTACGAAAGGACGATCACCTTCCGGCGATGCCCCTGCCCCAATCAAAAAAACACTCTGACCATCCGGTGCAAAAAGCAGCCGGTCATGACCTGCTTCATCACGAATGGAAACCGGTGTGCCGGGGTCGTTGTAGCGGTCTTCTTCGGAACCCGTAAATAATTGTTCCGGCGCCGAACTGGTCTGATCCGGGGCAATTCGCCATAAAGTAATTTGCCTTGTCTTCCACCAATATTCGTAAATCATCGCAACATCGCCACGACCCCACAAAACACCGGCGTAACGGGTCGCCAGTTTAGTCAGCAATGTTGGTGCCTGCTTGAAAGGCGCCGATTGCATGTAAATGGCATCGCGATGCGTCGCTGCCTGGGCCGGATCGCCACCATCCAGTGCTTCGGCCCAGACCAGGCTGGCCGGAGCATCGGAGCGCCATTCAATGTCGCGGACGCCGGTTGTAACGGCATCGTTCCCGACCGGCAGGCCTTCGACCAAGGGTAATTTCGCTACCGTATGAACCAGCTTGCCGTCCAAGTCACGCACTTCAATTTGTTTCGGAAAATAAAATGCGGGCACCAAATACGAGAATGGACGTTCCATCCGTTGCGTCAATAAATATTGACCATTCGGCGATGGTGAAATGCTGGTAAATAAATCCGGTGTCGAAAGCAATTTGCTGCTTCCATTCAAATCAAGCAACGCCAATTGCAGACTGGCGTAGTGTTCAAACAATCTGGCGTCGTTTTCATTCTTCAACATATCTTGAAATGTACGAATTTGACGTTGCCCTGCGGCAGGCTTCGTTTCCTGCGTATTCGGACCGGTAGGAATTCCGTCGAATGCCGGCGCCGGCTGTTGATTTGCGCGTAATTGCACCAACAGGTGTTTGCTGTCGGGCATCCAGGAAAAACCCGCACCGTTGATGGTATTCAACGCGGTGGTCGATAGTTTTCTGGCGCGACGCGATTGCACATCCACCAGCCACAACTCGACCACACCTGCTTCCTGTACCACGTGCGTGAAGGCGATATGAGCCTGGTCCGGCGACCATTGGCTATCGGCCAAGCGAAGTTTTTCAGGCATTCCATCGATGCGGATTTTTTTCTGCGATGCAATATCCACTAGCCAGAAGTCGCTACCGAAAGTAAATCGGCTTTGTGAATAAGTGCGCGGATTGATACGTCTGCCCGCCAACTTCAATTCCGGTTGTGCCACCGTGACAATGCTTGGCAAAGCGGGAATCTGAATCATCGCTGCCAAGTCACGCTTGGGACTGAGCAACAATTGGGGGGCACGCGGTGCATCGACAATCGCCTGCAAAGCAGCTGGCGGCAATTTATAGCCTCCTGCAGCAGGTGCAGTTTGCGCAAGCAAGGTGCCTGCATTCAGCAATACTAATAAACCCGCCAGCCAAATAAGCCCGAATCGATTTCGCATATCCACTCCCCTGTCGAAATATGAACAGAAAGAGTAAGCCAAGAGCGTGGCAATTCACATAGGCTGAAAGACCCATACCGATGGCACAGGTCTCGTTCACGCGAGCCCGCTATGATGCCCGGGTGAATAAAGTGCTAGCCATACTCGTGTTATTGCCTGTGCTGGGACTCGTATCCGAGGCCCAGGCACGGACGGTTTATCGCTGCGTGCAAAAAGGTACCGTCAGCCTGGCCACGGCGCCGGAGCCCGGCTCGAAGTGCACCGCACAAACCTTCGATGACAATGCTGCCAAAGTTCCAAATCTCTGGGGCATGAACGGCAAACAAAGCGGCGTGCTTTATCAACGTGAACAAGACGGCAAAACGGTATACAGCACGCGTAACTTGCCCGGATCGACCCCGGTTCTAACCTATACCGTCACACCGCCGCCGGGCGCGTTTGCCCATTCTGGACTTGGCAAGGTCGGCAAACCAAAAACGAACATCCATTCGGATATTTTTTCTGCTGCTGCAAAGGTCAACAAAATCGATGATGCCTGGTTACGCGCCATAGCCCATGCAGAAAGTAATTTTGATTCTGGTGCAGTTTCACCCAAAGGCGCGCAAGGCATTATGCAAATGATGCCGACGACATCGGTGCAATATAAAGTCAAAGATCCATTTTCACCGGCTGAATCGATTAACGCCGGCGCAAAAATGCTGAGCGAATTGCAGCGTCGCTACAAGGGCGATCGTCGTCTCGCCACAGCCGCGTACAACGCCGGCATCGGCACCGTGACCCGCTATGGCGGCGTGCCGCCTTATGCAGAAACGCTGATGTACATTGATAAGGTCGATGCCTTGTACGAGCTTTATCTGAAGGCGTTAAAGCCGGTCAAGCGCAAATCCAGCCGCAAGAAGAACGCCTAGCGTTTGCGAAACGTCACGACCAGCACATCGCGATATGCGGGCAAATCCGACACCAGAGGCTCGACTGGCGTAACGCCGTGATAAACACGCGCATCGTCCACCAGCGCGGCATCGAAGGGCTCAATCAAGGTAAAGCTGCTCGATAGACTGCCGTCCAGCGAACCAATCATCGTGGTGCCACTGGCAATATTGTTGCGCTTGATCAATAACACCAATACATAATCCACGCCATCGCGATGCATGCCTTCCGGTGTCGGCAAACCCGGGGCATCGACACTGGCTTCAATTCGAAACTGGTGGACTTCAATCAGCCATTGCTTGACGTCGCTTGCCAGATTCGAAAACAGTTCGCGACAGAACGACAAAATGGCTTTCAGGCTTTGACTTTCGATCTGCTCGTCTTTTATCGGTTCGAACCAGCGTTCGATGCCGCCATTCAATGCGTTGTAGTCAAGAGTTTGGAAATGCGGCTGATGCGGTAATCGTTGAATGCCGTCCGCTGTTGCTTCGAATACTGCGTGCCGGCGACGTCGATAACGGCCCTGATCCGCCATATAAGTGTCGAGACCCAAATCATTCCAGCTTTCCGCGAACTGCTGCCAATCCGACAAATCCCCGTGTGCTTGCAGCGCCGCAAGCATTTCGCTTGAGTGTGCAAAAGCATAGGCTTGGTCACGCAGTGCGTGTTGATAATCGGAGATTGGCATGGCGAAATTCGAAAAATGCTTTGCTTATTATGCCGTAACATCGCATTTGTAGGAGCGCCTTTAGGCGCGAATGGGTCTGTGACTCTGTTGAATAGAGGAGTAAACACAGCTATCTCGATATTGCTCAACCGCGAGCAAGGTTCGCTCCTAGATCAGGTTGTTTCGCACATTTATTCGCGCCTAAAGGCGCTCCTACAAAAAGCACAACACCTTACCCACCCGGCTTTAATTGTCCGATAGCCTCCAGCGAGGCAATCCGGCGTTGCTCGGCATCATTGAATTGCTGTGCACGCAAGTTAGCAACCGCTTGTGCGCGTGCGGCATTTGACAAAGCACGATTGGCATCGATACGCGAACGTGCGAGCAAATATTGGTCGATACGCGCATCCCATTGTGCGCGTTGCCGATCCAGCTGGGCGAGACGTCCGGCCGCTTCTTTTCCCCATAATGCTTCACGCTCGGCGGCTCGTTGGGCATCGCTTAGTTCGAGCGCATCGAGCTGGCGATTCTGCTCCATGATCAAAGCTGCGGTATCGGCTTCGGTCCGGGCAGAATAATTTGCCGAGTTATCCAGCACGGCCAATAATTTTTCTTTCTCGCCGAGACTGATTGTTTTGTCGTTGGCAATCGCCATCCGTTTCAAGGTCAATGCAGCAAGTGCTTCTTCTTCGGCGAAGAATGCCAGCGCCATTTTATCGCCCAACATTTTTTTCCGTAATGCCATCACTTTTGCAAGCCGTTCTTCCGGATCAACCAAAGCGCCGATATTCAATTCGGCCAATGCCTTCAGATAATCCGTGTAAAGATCAAAATGCAACAGAATCTGCTCGGTATTTGCCTGACTGTATTTGCTTAGCAAGTGGTCCTTCAGCAGTTGGCGAATTTGAATAATGTCGCGCTCACCGACCAGACTCAGAAAATAATCGAATAAACGACGCATACCTAGATCAGGCACTACCTGGCCGGTGGCATCCCGCAAGATGCCACCATCAATTTCCGTACCGCGCAAAGAACTGGTTTCAAGCGAAAATTGATTCGCATTTGGATCAGCTTTCAGATCGGGAGTGCCGACAGGCACATCCGTGACCGCATCGAGTTGAATGTCTGCAGGTATCTTTTGATAACGGCTACCCGAATCGCTCTTCAAGTAAGCGAACATACCCAGTGTTGCGATGCCAAGCACCACAACACCGAGCGCTATCGAAATCTTCCTGCTCACAGACCGAGCGTTTTCAGGCGGTTCGCTTGTGCACGCAATACACTGGACGGACTCGATGAAAATAATCCGCGCAAACCGAGGAACTGATTCACCTCATCGAGGTGATTCCAGGAATAATCGTCACGTAGCACCGTGCCCCAATGCGACGAGCAACGTCCGACCAGACCATCGTTCTGTTCAAAACCAAATACCAGACTGCCGGCACCCATTAGCGGATCGCTAACATCAAAAATATTAGTTAACACCGACGTGCCGCTCAACGAGTAATAACGCACGCCGTTGGCGAGATTGGCACCACTGCCGCAATACGTTGTCGGTTTGCCTTGCGGGTGACGAGAATTGAAGCTGTTCGAACCGGCGGTACTCAAGGATGCCAACGCACCCAAGGCATTTTGCGGATCCGAATTACCCGAAATGGCGCCGAGAAAGCTACTCAAGGCATTCACGAAGCCGGAAACGATGGTGCGTGAAACCGAACCAGGTGGCAACGTCGTATTCAGCAAATCCGCCATCGGCGCACCGTAATTCGGCGAGCCCAATGCAGTGACCGAAGCAACCAGATCAGGACGCACCGAAGCGACGTAACGAATGGTTGGACCACCATGGCTATGGCCAATCAGATTGAATTTCTGCTGGCCGGTAACGGCACGCAAATTATCCAGATCGCGAATCAATTGTTCGCCCCGCACTTCGGAATAATTACTGGCCGAGACACTGGCGGTATAGACCTTCGCACCACCGGATTTCAGTTCGCCGCCAATGCCATACCAGTAGTCGTAAACACCGAGTATCGAGTCAAAGCCGAGTAAGCCATGTACTAGAACAATCGGGTGTTTTGTCTGTGTGTAACCGGTTTGTGCGCTGGCGCTTAATGAACACAAACTCAAGAGCAGTACCGCCAAAAGACGGCCAAGGAAATTACGATTCATGCGCTCCCTCCCAGGAGTGTAATCCGACGGGTTAATGGGCTTCTGATATCAATACGGTGCCGAATGGCGACTTGAATGTAGCAGCTTTTCAGAACCCGTCATCTTGCATAGCAGCAATCACTTGAAATCACACAAGCCGTTGATAATGTTCAACATCGAAGCGTCGGGTTTTGTGCCGATAAACGAAGGTAAAATCTGGCCACAGCGTTGTATTCCGGCCGTTGTTGGCCAGGTACCAGCTTGAACAGCCTCCGGTATTCCACACTGTTTTCGAAAGTCGTTTTTGCAATGCCTCGTTATAAAGAGTCTGCATTTGTTGCGGAATATCGAAGGCGGTGTCCGGCAATTGTTCGAGTTGTTGCAGGGCAGACATCACATAATTGGCTTGCGATTCGATCATGTAAATCATCGAATTATGACCAAGCGCCGTGTTGGGCCCGGTCATGATAAAAAAGTTGGGAAAGCCGCTTACCGTGACACCCAAATACGCACTTGGATTATTTTTCCATTGCTGGTTCAATTCCCGGCCATCGGTTCCGAAAACGGGAAATGGCGAGCCCGCCTCCGCCGCCAGAAATCCGGTACTGGCGATAATGATGTCCAACTTATGTTCGCGACCATCATGAGTACGAATTCCATTTGGCGTGACACGCTCGATGGTATCGGTGATTAGATTTACATTCGATTTCTTCAAAGCCGGAAAGTAATCATTCGACAGCAAGATGCGTTTGCAGCCGATCACGTAATTCGGCTCAAGTTTTTCACGTAATTTCTTATCACGGATATTGAACCACATGAAAACACCGGCAAGCCGCTGTACGGTTTTCAAGAATGCCGGAAAGCGGGTAAAGCCAATCGCCCAGCTCTCATGCCAAAGATAGGTGTAAGCGCGATTGATCTTCTGCAGAATCGGCAATCGTGCACGAAGCCATCGATGCCAGATTGAGATGGCGAAATCCGGTTTGAAAATAATCCAGGGCGGCGTGCGCTGAAACACGTCAAGCTGTCGAACCTTATCGGCAATTTCCGGTACAACCTGGATCGCGCTGGCTCCTGTGCCAATAATGCCGACGCGTTTACCTTCCAGGCTTAAGTCGTGACGCCAGCGTGCCGTATGAAACAGTGCACCGGCAAATGTCTCGAGCCCGGCGATATCGGGCATGCGCGGTCGGCTTAAGCCACCGACCCCCATCACCAGACTTCTCGCTTCGAAATATTCGGCACCGCCATTCACTTCGACCCGCCAAAGTTTTCTCTGCGCATCAAAGCGAGCGCAACTTACTTTTTTGTTGAAAAGTATTTGTTGGCGTATCCCGAAACTACCTACGCAGACATTCATGTAATCCTGAATCTCCGACTGGGCCGGATAGGTCCGCGACCACTTCGGGTTAGGTGCGAACGAAAAACAATACAAATTCGACGGCACGTCGCAGGCAGCGCCGGGATAGGTATTGTCGCGCCAGGTCCCGCCAATACTGTCGGCCTGCTCCAACACGATATAACTCAGACCTGCCTGCTGCATCTTGATGGCGATACACAAGCCGGAAAAACCGGCGCCGACAATAACGGCGTCCAGCGGCAATAGATGCGCGATATCGGCATTTCCATTCATGAGGTCAGATAGTAAGCGATTTTTATTTTTTTCCGAGCTCGTGATATTGCAGCGCTTCCTTGCGAATAACAGTTCCGAGGGCGCTTAGGCCCCGGAAATCAGGAGCATTAAGGTGAATTCACAAATTGTTATGCCGATTAATAACGAGCGTTTGCATGGTCTGGATGCCGTACGCGGGTTTGCCCTGCTACTTGGCGTCGCTTTACACGCCACCATGTCGTACCTGCCTGGTTCGCAGTATTGGTGGATCGTAGGCGACAACCCCAGCAGTGCATTGTCGGTCCTGTTTTATTGGGTGCATATGTTTCGTATGCCACTGTTCTTTCTAATCGCCGGTTTTTTCGCGCATTTGTCGTTTCACCGGCTAGGCATGAAGGTCTTTATCAAGGATCGCTTCAAACGCATTGTGGTTCCCTTGGTGACTGGATGGCCGATGGTGTGGACCGGAATTATTCTGGTAATCGTCTGGATTGCCTTGATTAAATTTAATGGCAGCCTGCCGAAAGAATCACCGCCAGGCCCAAAATTTACGCCGGGTGATTTTCCGTTGACGCACCTGTGGTTCCTGTACGTATTGAGTTTGCTATACGTCGCGATTTTGGCTTTGCGTACCGCGTTGGCAAAATTGGACAAGCTGGGACGGATTCGCGCGAGCCTTGATGCCTTGATGCGTGGATTGATGCAGCCCGGTGCAAGTTTGGTATTGGCACTACCGCTGACCATCGGCCTGTGCAACGTGCCGAAATGGGTAATGTGGTTCGGCGTGCCTACCCCGGATAGTTCCTTGTATCCGAATATTGCCGCCATGCTTGGTTTCTCGGTCGCGTTTCTGGTGGGCTGGGGTTTGCATCGTCAGACCGCTTTATTGCAACAATTGAAAATGTATTGGCTTATCAATCTAGTGCTCGCATTGATCGCGACCGGAGCAAGCTTGTCGATGATTGGCCTGAACCCTGTCCTGACGCCTGCGCCAGAAGACCCCCAGAAATTGATCTATGCCTTCACTTACAGTGTTGCCGCATGGAGCTGGACACTGGTCCTGATCGGAATGGGGCTGCGCTTTCTGTCCAACGCCAGTCCGAGCCGCCGCTATCTGGCCGATGCGTCGTATTGGGTTTATATCGTGCATCTGCCGATAGTGATGGCGCTACAAGTGGCCTGTTCGCTGATCAATTGGCCTTGGTGGGTGGAATATCCGCTGATGTTGACGTTCGGTTTTGCGGTAATGCTGGGCTCGTATCAGCTGTTTGTGCGCTACAGCTTCATCGGTGCCGCCTTGAATGGCCGTAAAATGCCGCGTCCCGCAAAAAATATAAAGTCTGACCGTGATATTTCCGTGCTGGCGAGCGAATAACGGATATAGAGGAGCGCTGAGCTCACATATGTGGATAAAAAGATGAGCAAGGCGCGAGAACACGAACAGTTTCTGCAGCAACTGGAAAAGCACAAGGCCATCCTTTACAAGGTGGCCAACGCATATTGCAATCGTCGCGAGGATCGCGGCGACCTGATCCAGGAAATTGTGGTCGAGTTATGGCGGTCCTTTGAACGTTTCGACGGCCGTTCGGCTTTCTCGACCTGGATGCACCGAATCGCGATGAATGTCGCCATTTCGTTTTACCGAGGCGAAAGCCGGCGCATTCGTGACGCCTTGCCGATTGAAGAATTCGGCCTGGATCTGACTGCCGCCGATAGCGTGATGGATGCACAGAGTGAAGATCTGCATGCATTGCATCAGCTGATTTCGAAACTCGATGAAATCAATCGTGCGCTGATATTGCTTTATCTGGAAGGTTACCCGCAGGACGAAATCGCCGACATGGTCGGCATTTCACCCAGCAATGTCGCAACCCGAATTAATCGAATCAAACAAAAGCTGCAACAAGATGTCGCTGCAGCGGAGGAAACAGCATGAACGGGCTAGATCTGGACAAATTGAAATCGCAATGGGCGCATCAAAGCCGCAAACTGGACGATAGCTTGACGCTGGACGTTGCCGCGGTTCGCGATGCGCTCACTCAAAAGACTGTCAAGGCGTTTCGCCGTCACACCTTCTGGCAAAAAACAGGCATGTGTTTCAGTAGCGTGTGCTTGATTGCCCTGCTGGTATTCATTATCAATCACTGGGACGAAAAGATTTTCGTGCTGATGGCAGCGCCATTGGCGATGCTGGCACTGGGCGAGGCGATTACTGATTTCCGCGAATGGCGAGTCGTGTCGACGCTGGATTTCGGTTCGCCGATGTTGACGCTTAGCGAAGTGCTTGATCGTGTGCGTGATCGCCGCTTGCGCATGACAAAATGGATTTTCCTGACCGCGATCCTGTTGTGGTGGCCATTGGTCTTTGTTGCATTCAAAGGCTTGTTTGGCGTTGATCTGCTGCCTAAGTTCCACCCGAGTTTTCACATCATCAACACCCTACTCGGCCTGGCATTTATTCCGATTATTTACTGGATAATGCATTTCATTTCCAAACGCTACGCTGCATCTCCCGGCTTCAAGAATTTCCTTGAAGAAACTGCCGGTAAAAGCTGGAGTCGCGCACGCAAGCAATTGGACGCTCGTCATCGTTTCGAGGATGAAGTGGCAACTCATGGCGATGCCCAGGCATTGCAACGCCACGAGAAAAGGAATCTGCTGTCGCCGTCTGCCAATGCATCATTGCAGGCATTGAAAAATCGCGTCCTTGTATCTACCTTCTTTTATGGTGCGTTGATTTTGCTAATCGGTCTGTTCAATGCCCAACATGGCGGTCAATGGCAAAACCTGGTTCCCGGCATTCTGCTCAACTTCTTCTGTGTCGCGCATATGGTCAGTGGCATCACTCATCGGATTTCGCTCGTCCGCCTGGACCTTGGTCTGCCGGCTGATGAAATCTGCGACGAGATCAATCGCCAGGTCGATATGCGGCTGACACTCGGCCGAATCGCGTTGGCGCTGACACCGATCACCGGCATTGCTTTACTGCAGGTATTGGCCGCAGCCTTGCTCGGACTTGATCTAATTGGCAATACCGATCCATATCTGCTGATTAGCCTGCTCATGATTTTTGCCATGGCCGGCATTATGATTTACCGGAAATCAAGCCATCGCGTTATTTATGCATTCGCGAACATTCTCGGCTTTGCAGTCTTCAAGCGTAGTAAAACATTGACTGATGCAATAAAACAGGCGGCACGCGATTGAACAACGTGCAGAAATTCCTGGTGACAATCACAGAGTTCGAAAAGCAGTCCTCATCAAACACTTGAATTGGAAACGGCTGGTTTGTCCAGCCGTTTCCGTAGATCACGTTATGGCTTAGCACTCGCCCTAGTCAAAGAACGAACTATTTTCCGGACTTCCGGCACCCGGTCCGAAAACATCTTCAAGTGCATTTTTGTAACGATAATAGACAAGTCGCCAATCGATTCGTTCGGAATAGCGACCACCCTTGGCAGCCGAACCACCATTGGCGTTGATGAAAGCAATCAGTTTGTCCTGCAAACTTACCCATAACTCGTCAGCCTTTCCGAAACCATATTCGCCTCCGATTGGAAAACCGAGACCGGCGACACCTGTTGAAGACATATCAAGCCCTTTAACGACAAAATAGAACTTCCTGTTCTTGCTGTCCCGTCCGATGAAGAAGTCCCGGTGTCCGCTGACCGGATGCGTTCCGGTATCTGGTGTATGCACCGTGCTGAATCGCCAGCCACGCGGATTGAACGAGGTGACTGCAACCGATGCATTGTCGGGACCTGCAATATCGATCTTCATGACCGCCTCGAGCGGGTTGTCGCTATTCCAGACGGGACCATCCACGGCAGCGTCGTACGGGCTGAAATCCGAAATGTCTGTATCGATCAAGTCATTGATGTGCAATCGAATGTATTTAATCAGCGTTTCTGGGGTTGTTAGCACGCCACCCAGAGTCGGGAACGCGTCTATCCTCACCCGGTAAAAATCGGTGTTCAGATCTCCGCTGTAGGATTCATCATGGGCATATTGGACATACATGCTGCGCGTTTTGAGTTTCGACGTGATGTCTGCCGGCACTTTGTACAGAAGCTGGTTCTTCCAGTCGTAAACCCTGTCGAGCTTCGCCGAAGTTGGGTAACCGATCAATGTACCGCCTGCTTCGGCACTTGGCCCGGTCCACTCCTCGGTTTCTTCGGCACCATCCCGGGTTAATCTACGCAACACCCTGGGTTGCGTGTCGATATCGATTTTTTCACCGTCGCTTTTTTCCCAACTGACATTGGCATTGCTGCTTTTTGCCGTCTCGAGCAAATTGGCGATATTGCCGTGAGTGAGCTCATGTGACTCTTCACCGCCGGATCGTTCTTTCAATGCGTCCTCGGAAAGTGAATTGATCTGATCGCCCGTGATATTTCCATTGTCAAAGGCATTCTTCAGCAGATCCAGCTGCTCTCTTACACGGGTAATTTTTTCCTCATGTGTAGGCGGCGTCGCCGCATCGATCACTTTGTCTGATTTTTCCTGCGCCTTCTCGTTTGAAAGCGCGCCCTGCCTTTGTGCATCCTGGATCAACTTAAGCATGCCGGCGGTTTTCGCAAGGTCTGCCGCTTCTTTTCCAAATGCCTGGGCGGTTTGCAAGGAAGACTGGAAGGCGGCCAATGCGTTCTTCTGGTTTTCATTAAGACCGGTGATGTCGCGGAACGAATCGCCCTTGCCCAGGATTTGTAAAAGCCCCTGCAGACCAGTCGGATCAGGCATACCCGGAGCATTCTGGATATTGATCATTGGACTTGCGAAGTCTTTCGGATTCAAATCGCCCGGATCAGCGCGCCTGGTATCGGTATTGATCGGATTAATTTGCGTATTGGGGCTATCGGGAATCGGCGACTCTTCCCAACGCCAGAATCGGCTCTCGTTTTTCTGTTCGCAGGAATTGCATTGACCGATAACGGCTTCGGCGTAGACACCCTTGGTAGGAAGACTGATTCGCGTGGGCTCGTCATCTTCCTTGTAGTACTGGGCGAAAATATCAAAAGTATCATCGATCGTGGGATCCAGTTGGTTTCCAGATGCCACAGGCATGATCAGGCTATTGCCGGCGATGCCAATCACTGTGTTCTCGACTACGGATGCCACGCTGCGTCCGCCTGCCTTGCCGGGCGCAACGATTCCATCAAGCAGCATATAGCGTCTCTCGGGTGTCATATCAAACCAGAGACACTTATGGTAGTACTCCAGATTTTCATTCAGGTGATGCAACAAATTATTGGCGGCTTCGACATCCTCGCCTCTCGGATTTCTCAACTCCTCGTTATTGAGCGGAGTCGGAATGAACACCGAATCATTTCCCACGAACAAATCGTTCTCGATGCTCGCGTTGAACAAGGTGCCGGAAAAATTGTTCGTCCGATAACGCAGCGCTCCCGAACGCACCTTGATCTTCATGTACTTGTCTTTGAATTGCCTGATGTCGGTGATATCGCTGGAGGTCAACTTGCTCTCATCCAGTCTTATCTTGATTCCATTGATTTTGTTTCTTGGAATGGAGATGGCGCTTTTCGGATTCAGCGAGACGCGCAATCTTGCATTCTGCCGGAACGGAGATATCAAGGTAATGTCGAGCTTCAGGTCGACGCCGGCATCGGTCTCGATAACGAGGGCATCCAGAAGATACTCGATAGTCCGCGGCCCAACCACTTGCGACAATTCATCGTCCGAAATTTTGCGGTCCTTGAACTGGTTCAGATCCACCCTGAATATCTTGAAGAAATTGATGATCACGTCATCGACGGAATCTTTCACGTTGAAAAAGTAGAACTCGAAGTAAAGCTCGCCCTGCAGGAAGTTTATGCTTTGCTCGGCATAGTTTTTCCTGGGAAAACCGATGTTGTCGTAGTAGTTTTCAGAAGTGCTTTCCTTCTCGTTCTGGATTCGTTCAATCGCATCGAACGCTTTTCGCAAACCCGGCCTGACAAGATACTGCTCGAGCGTGTTTCGCCAGCGCAGGCATTTCTCGATATCGAACGGAGTGATTTGCAAGGGGATGAACAAGCACTCCTGTGCGCCGGCAAATCTGTTTTGCACGGCAAAATGCCTCAACACTTCAAAATACTGAATGGTCAATGCATGGCAATGATTGTAGTTCGCCACCGATTCGGACGTCGCCTGCACCCGCTCGCCCTGACTGACCGTCTGGATTACCGTCGCCCGCTGTGAGCGTACCGAATTGGCGGCCTGGATCGTGCGATCCCGAATGGATTGCAGACTGTTGCCGGTGCTTTGCCGGCTACTGGCCTGCTGGGCGCTGGAAGACGATTTGCTGCTGCCGCCGCTGATGCCCATGAGCGACCCGAAGGAAATTCCCTTGATGATGCCCATCGCCGCAGATCCAAATCCGCCGGCGATTGCCTTGGTGTTCGCACTCGAAGTGCCATGCATCTGCTCGCTCAAGGTCGCGCTCACCACTTCGCTGACATCGCGATCGCGAATCAGCGAATTATTGAGACTCTCTTCATAGTCCAGCGATTGCGAATTTGCGGCGCTTTCCCGGCGTTCCCAATCAAGTACCGCAATCTGCTTTTTCTGTCCCGGCGCCAGGGGAAGCGAATAAAGCAAATCGCCAATCGAGTAACCATCCGGAATCCATTCCTGCTTGAAACGCAGCAAGTGGCCGTGGGCAATGCTTGCGGCCTGATAGATCGTCGCCTTATCCCAGTTAATCTGGCTGATCGGCGAGAGATGCGTACGTCCCTTGTGAATTCTTTGCTTGTTTCCGTTCACCACCTGATCAACTTTCTTCTTGATGCTTATCTTTCGAATCAAGTCCAGGTCCGCCTGTTCCAGTGATGGAGGTGGCGGCACTTTCACCGCAGCGGCTTCTCTCGACGGCAATGCAGTGGCGTCAAGCGACCGGCTGATCGCCATTGCACCCGATATAGCCATCATTCCGGTTTCAGGTGCCGCAAAAGCGAAATTATTGGAGCTGATTTGGCGACTTTTAATGGCATGGAAATTTTTCAGCACCCCGAGCGGCACCTTGATGCCCTGACCCGGCGCACCGTAAATATCTTCAAGGTCTATTTCATCCTCGTCCTCGACAACATCCGCGACCACCGATGGTTCGGTGGTCCTGACAACCGTGTAATAACTGAATTCCTCGAATACTTTCTTCTCGTGGAAATTCAAATCATTGCAGCCGCAACCATCTTTCCCTTCGACGGCCTGATTTTCGTTAATCATCAGGATCAGGCGGGTGGGCAGACTGGATGTTGTGACCGCGCTTGTGCCACTTCCTTCCACACGCTTGACCAGCGTTATCGGAAATTCCGCCTTGAAATCATCTTTTTCGACTATCGCCTTTGCATGTTTGACCTTCGCAACATCATCGGGATCATTGAAAAGCAGGAAGCCGGTGACGAAATAGCCATTGGTTTCGGTTTTTGCATGGGTTACGGGAAAGTAATCGGGGCTGCCGTCCGACAAATCAGCAATGCTTGCCATGATGACAACCTGGTAGCCATCCAACTTGGCCGTACTCTCGTTACTAATTACTTTGCCCTTGATCTGATACGAACCTCTTATCGGCGGGTTCGGTATTTGCGCCGCAGCCGACGTAAGCACTCCGATGCTGGCGTTGGCGATGGCCGATTTTGTTAAAGACAGCGTTTTCTCGACAGGCACGGCATTGCCGGCATCGAAAGTGATGGCGGCATACTCTCCGTGCGCCGATTTCACAAAATAGCTGACCTTGCTGTTATCCAGCACTTCGTTGAGATCGATATCGACATAGACTTTTCTGCTGTCTTCAATCGGGAAAGATTCCTCAATCGCGAATTGCTGTCGATTGACGTATGCGAGTACAAACTGGAACCCGTAAAAGAATTTTTCGTCACCGATTGGCCGGAACGAAAATTCAAAGGTCTTTACATTCTGGGTGCTGGGTTGACTGGTTCCAAAGTCCACCAGCACTCCTACGGTACTGAGATCCACATTGGGTATATTCAGCAACGCCAAGTCGTCGGCTTTCTTGAAAACAATGCCTTTTTTCAGGGCCCGCTCGATGGTAACGATCGTACTATTGGAAACGCTTTTATCTAACAGGGTTTTTTTCAGCTCTTCGAATTTCGCAAGATTATTGATGTTCGGTTTCATGATATTTATCATCCTCAGGACAACACTTTTCTTGAATTGCACCAAACATCAATGGCAGCGGATTGAAAATATTGATTGTGCAATCATCGGGGGGATTTAAAAAAACGCCGCTGCACTTAAAAAGCACAGATAAAATCTACGCAACAAGGATCCAACTATCGTGTGCAGCAATGGCTGCTTAGACTTATACGGACTAAAATGGCATATGCGGCCAATCGAATTCCATCCGGTTCTTTTCATGATTCATCGGCATAAACACGAAGAATCAACGCTGTTCAATCCCGCGTCATCGGCGGCACGACGGGAGACCGCAATTATCGAGCGCCCCTGATAAAACAAACTGCGGTAATATGACTACATGAACATTATCGAATTCACACTTGAACCCGACCGCGAGTACGTCGAGCTAAATCAACTACTGAAACTGGTCGGTTTGTGTGGCAGTGGCGGCATGGGGAAAATGATAGTCGCCAGTGGCGCTGTCAGAGTCAATGGCGAAACCGAACTTCGCAAGACGCGAAAGATTGCCGTCGGCGATATCGTCCAGCTCGAGGACCACGAAATTCACATTGTAGGTTTGTAGGTCGGGCCCTGGCCCGACTTTGGAATTCGACAAATCAACAGTTGTCGGGCCAGGGCCCGACCTACGCCGGCCTGAATATCTCGTCTCGATGCGCAGCTGATGTCGCATGTACCCATGCCTGGGTCACCGCTTTGACATCGAGGTTCGACGCTATTTCCAATTCATTCCGGTCAATCATCCCAACGATATCCTGCTTGATACTCTCCAGGGTTTTTTCCGACTTGCAGTATTCGGTAGAGGATATTCCCACCCAGCCATTTCGCCCGGCACGCTTCGCTGCATAAAGCGCGATATCGGCAATTTCGACAACTTCATTCCAGCCCAATGCACGCGGCGCGTGATGAACAAACGGAAAGCAGGCAAAACCTATCGAACAGGACTTGGTCAGATTGACGCCATCCCCAAGATCAAAATGATTATCGACGATATGCGACCTCACGCGTTCCGCCAGTACGTGGGCATCTTCCGGCGCGGTTGAACGCGTAATGATCAGGAATTCCTCGCCGCCCCATCGAATCAGATAATCGGCTTCCCTGAAGACATGTCTCAGTCGCTGCGATACCTCTACCAGGACAGCATCACCCGCGGCATGACCTTGAATATCGTTTACCTGTTTGAAGTTGTCGATATCAATCAGGAAGAACACCATGCCCTTGATACCATCGTGCAACGTGTGGCCATCACGATGGGCATCGTGGTAGCGGAAACAATTTTCGATATCGGCCTGAATATGTTGGTCGAAGAAGCGACGATTACGCAGCCCCGTGAGCGGATCGGCCAAACTGGCTTCTTCGAGCGCCCGTGATTTATCGGCCAATGCATGCGTCATCGTTTCCAGTTCGTTGGTGCGCTGCAAGACCTTTTCTTCCAGTTCTGCACGTTTGCTTCGCAGATACCTCGTGCGTGCATGAATCAGCATGTAAACCAGCGCTACCGCGAATACGGCACAGATCAGGAAAAACCACCAGGTCTGCCACCAGGCCGGCAGTACATGCACCGGAATTTCGAGGACTTGATTACTCCAGTCTCCGTTACGATTACTGCCGCGCACTTTCAAAACATATTTCCCGGGCCACAAATTGCCATAGCTCGCTACCCGCAAGTTGGCATCGGTTTCCACCCAGTCGTCATCCTGCCCCACCAGTTGAAAAGCGTAGCGATTCAATCTGGGCGACGTGTAATCAAGCGCTGAAAACTCCAGGCTAAAGCCGCGCTGCTCCGGTGACAAAAGAATGCCCTTGTCTGCCAGTTCGGCCAGTGATTGTCTTTCACTGTTGATTCGAAGTTCGGTCGCCACCACAGGCGGCCTGTAAGACCATGGCTTGAAACGAGCAGGATCGATAATCAGCAGCCCCTGGCTTCCGCCGTATAAAAATTTTCCGTCTTGTGTCTTGGCATAAGAACGAAACCAGCCGGTACCGAAGAAAATACCGTCTGCGCGATTCAATTCATAAACCGAATTTTGCTTCGGATCGTAAATAAACTTATGCGTCCAGATCCGGCCTTTTGCATCTTCGAGTAAATTGGCACCATAGGGACCGCCGGCGATTTTGTAGCGGGCACTCACCGATTCAAATGCAGCTCGCTTGCCGTCCCAGCGCAGCATACGATGCAAGCCATGCGGCGTATCCACCCAAAGTCCCTGTTTGGAATCGACCAGCAAGCCTACGACGGAGATATGCGAAAGCGCATGGCCTTTTTCGAATTCGACCTGGAATAATTGACGCGAATTGGCTGCCAAGTAATATAAACCTGCATTGGTACCTACCCACATTCCACCATCATCCGTTTCCGACATGGCGTTGACTGAACCGGAAACCGCTTTTCCCTGCACATCGTCCAGTCGGCTAATCGTTGACTCGTTGGCTTCGACGACGAATAGCCCATCGGTGCTACCGATCCACAATTCGCCTTTTTTACCGGCCAACATGCGTCGTACCGAAGCACCTTGCAGTCCATCACTGGCCGCATCACGTACCAATCCGGTTTTTGGATCTTTATAGCGGAACAAGTTTCGCTCGGTTCCCACCCAAACCGTGCCGGCAATCGTCTGCGCCAGTCCGGTCACCATATCGTCACTTGCTCTTAGGCCGTCCACTCTTTGATGCAATGTCGCAATCGATTTCAGTGAAGTATCGAGAACCGAAACGCCATTGGAAGCAGTACCGAGCCATAGCTGGCCGTTGGCCAATTCCAGCACACTGGTAACACTCAGCACATTGACCGAATTGCTCGCGCCGCGCTCTTGCCGTATGACGCGAAAACTGTCATCGGCCATATTCACGCGTTGAATCCCGCCACCAAAACTGCCGACCCACAAATTGCCGGCGCGATCCATCAGCAATGCCCGAATTTCACTTGCGGTCAGACTGTCGGGATTGGTGGGGTCATTGCGGAATGATCGAACAAGTTTCCTGCCTGCCAAATCGTAAACATCAATGCCGCTGGTATGACCAACCCATATGCGATCTGCTTCTGGTTGCGACATCGCCAAAATCGTTCCGCCAATCACGTGCCTGGATTCGACATGACTCGAATTCATGCCATCAACGGGATTCATGACGATAACTTCGCCATCATTGGTGCCGATCCACAAACGACCGTCTTTTGCGGTAAAGACCGTCCGAATGGTTTTTCCGGCAAGGCTGCCCGGATTTAATGCATCCGAATAAATCGCCTCGAAGGTACTGCTGCCACGCTTCAATCGACTCAATCCATTCCAGGTGCCGATCCAGAGATTTCCTTGTGCATCGATATGCAATGAAGCAATGCGATCATCACCGGGAGCATTGGTTTCACCCTCTTGTTTATCGAAGCGCTGGAATTTCCCGGTGTTCTTTTGATAACGACTTAGTCCACCGCCCGTACTGCCAATCCATATTTCCCTATCCGCTCCTTCAGCGAGCGAACGTATGCTTCCCGGCTGCAGTGAATCGGGCTGATTGGGATCATTCAAAAAACGACTGAAATGGCCGGTCGCCGGATCAAACACCGAAACACCATCGGCGTCGGTGCCAATCCATAATCGACCATCGCTGGCTAACAGCAACACCCGAATAAAATTGCCACCGATGGAATGCGGATCCGACGGATCAAATGCATAACGACGAAATTGGTAACCATCAAAGCGGATCAGGCCATTGGGCGTACCGATCCAGATAAAACCGCTTGCATCCTGTGCAAGTGCAGTAACTACACCATCGTAAATACTGCTTCGGTCTCCGACGGTTTCGAAGTTGGCATCGTCGGTTGCTCCCAACTCAAGTGCATGCACCGCCGTCATGCTTACAAGCATGAGTGTCAGTGTGCACAAAAAGTGCTTAAGGATTAAGCGCATGAGCCAATAGTAGCCTGTGCCTGTGACCCGCGACAGCATCCTTCAGATGCCGGATTGTTACGTCTTGTGAAATCGCGAAAAGCATTGTTCAGCAACGTGAGCAATGAAGCTGCCGGAGTGTGGAAGTGCGTGCCAGACTTCAAATGACGATATCGGATTTTGCATCGGGCTTTCTGGGAGCATCGGGCAAAGGCTCAGCTGGTTTTTCCTGCACTTTTTCCGGCTGTTTCTCCGGCACTTTTTCCTGTGTTTGCACGTGCGCCGGCTCGCCTTCCATCTGCATTTCATCAGATATCGCACTTTGTGGTGCCAGTCCCTGCAATCGAATACGCAAGGACAGATCGGTTCGCGAATCCGCCGCTTCAATTGCATTCTTGTAAGTAATTTTTCCCGCGGCAAACAGGCGGAACAATGCTTCGTCGAATGTCTGCATGCCGATCTCGGTGCTGTTTTTCATCGATTCCTTGATGGCTGAAATTTCACCCTTGATGATCATGTCCGAGACGTAGGGACTCGACAGCAAAATTTCGACCGCAGGAACCCGCTTCGCGTTTGGATCGATGCTTGGTAGCAATCGCTGTGAAATTACGGCCTTCAGATTAAGCGACATGTCGAGCAGGACTTGCGTGCGTGCGGTTTCCGGAAAGAAATTAATGATGCGATCCAGCGTCTGATTGGCATTGTTCGCGTGCAGCGTAGACAGGCAAAGATGGCCGGTTTCGGCATAGGCAATGGCCTGTTGCATAGTGCTGGCATCGCGGATTTCGCCGATCATGATCACGTCGGGAGCTTCACGCATGGCATTTTTCAGGGCATTGGCGTAAGTCTTGGTATCGAAACCGACTTCACGCTGATCGACCACGGAACGCTTGTGGCTGTGGATATATTCAATGGGTTCTTCGATGGTCAGGATGTGGCCGGTACGCTCCTGATTCCGGAAATCGATCATCGAAGCCAGAGTAGTCGACTTGCCGGAACCCGCGGCGCCGACGCAGAGAATCAAACCACGCGGCAACATGATCAGATCTTTCAGGATCGGCGGCATGTTCAGCTGCTCGATACTCGGGATGTTATTGGTTACGTAACGCACCGCCATGGCGACATCGCCACGCTGGCGATAGACGTTGACGCGAAACCTGCCGACATCACTCAGGGCCAGGGAAAGATTCATTTCCCAGGTATCCTCGAATTCTTTCTGCTGCCGTTCATTCATGATCGAGGCCGCCATGGTAGCGACCAGCGAAGCCGTCAACGGCTTGGCGCCGACATGCCTGACTAGACCTTCTATCTTGATGTTGGGCGGCGCACCCGAACTGAAGAACATGTCCGATGCCTGACGTTCCACCATCATCTGAAGATAGCCATTCAGTTCCATTCTTCAATCTCCGATAAAAAATCCTGTACCCATATCATGAAACGTCTTTAAAGCATTCACGGAGGCCACTGTTCCCGCGTTTTTACGTTATTCCCCAATGACACGATCTGGCAAGCGTAAGCAGACAGAAAGTATCATCTCCACATTTCCCTGAATGATTTATCTGCATATTCAGTCGCATTAGCTTATTGTGCAGACAAACCCTCAAACTTGAGCTTAAACATGTTTTCTCGCAACAATTTGATCCTGATCATATTGACCCTGATCTTGGTACCGTTCGTCTGCATACCCGCACCAGTTTTTGCACAGGGTGCCAAATCATCGGCCCCGATTGACACACCGATATCAGATTTGAAGCCCGGCGAGTTCATCTGGGCACCGGCATTGGTTCCAGACGGCCCATTGGTGATGGTCATCAGTATTGCCGAACAGCGTGGTTATTTGTATCGCAACGGCATCCGCATTGCAGTCACTACCGTAAGCACCGGCAAAAAGGGCAATGAAACTCCGACCGGTGTTTTTACCATTCTGCAAAAAAACAAGGACCATCGTTCTAACAAATACAACGATGCGCCGATGCCTTTCATGCAGCGACTGACCTGGGACGGGGTTGCCTTGCATGCCGGCAAATTGCCCGGCTACCCGGCATCACATGGCTGTGTTCGATTGCCGTACCAATTCGCCCGCGTGTTGTTCGAGACTTCCGATTTCAGCATGACGGTCATCGTGACCGATGACACAACCGCAGCCGTAGGGGCCAACACTCCCGGACTTTTGGTGCCGATGGAATTTGCTTCGGGCGATAAGGTACCGGAAGCGCCCAGACTTTCATGGTTTGAAAATTATCGCTGGGCCCCTGAAAAGGCGCCTACGGGCCCCTTGTCGATTTTGATTAGCACCAGCGATCAACGTGCCATCGTGATGCGCAACGGAATTGAAATCGGCCGATCGAAAGTCGGTATCGTCGAAAAAATGACATTCGGAACCCAGGCATACGTATTGCTGGAAGGTGAAAGCGATCAACCCAGCAAAATTGTGCCGGATAAGAAAGCGAAAAAATGGATGAGCATTCCAATGCCGGGCTATGCACCGGAAGCAAATGCAGGCAAAGCGACCGATGTAACGAGTGCCAAGGCAATCGATGCAAGTCTTGCCGCCACCCCTGCAGCGAGCCTCGGCAAGCCACTCGAAGTACTCGACCCGACGGCAGTCAAACGCATCGTGGTGCCGGTCGATTTTGCGCGTTCAGTCTATGATGTGCTCACGCCGGGCACTACGCTTGTACTGACGGATGCCCGGGTTTTGCCTCGAACTACTGGCAAAGATGTGACGGTGATCACAGCTGGAACCCCTGCAGACGAAGAATTGCCACCGTGGGCTGAATCATCCGACGATTAAGCTTGGGCGTGAATGATTTTTTAACTACCCCACCCCTACAATTGCGCGTCCTTATTGAGTATAGGCGCGCATGCAACCAATACAGATTGTCCTCACCAGCTTGTTGTTGATCTCCTCGCAAATTAATGCCGAGACATCGCAAACAATGCTGACGCGTTTGGCACCAGAGGCCGATCCACGCGTATTGAACCTGGCATTAGAGGCACGAGATTGTGCCGCCAAAAATTTAGGCATCGAGCCTTCGCCACGTTTAGCTGTTATCGATTATTCACTACCATCGACTGCACGCCGCCTTTGGGTGTTCGATCTGCAAGCCGGTAAATTATTGTTTGAAGAACATGTCGCACATGGCCAGGGCACTGGCGAAAATTTTGCCCGCGAATTTTCCAATCGCGATGGCAGCCATCAAACCAGTCTTGGCCTGTTCAGAACCGCAGACACCTACAACGGCAAAAACGGTTATTCGTTGAGAATGCAGGGCCTGGAACCCGGCACCAATGATGCAGCGATGGCGCGCGCGATCGTGATGCATGGCGCACCATACGTGAACCCGGCCGAAGCAAGACAAAAAGGCAGGCTCGGTCGCAGTTGGGGTTGCCCGGCAGTACGACCTGAAGTGGCCGAAGCCGTGATCGATAGTCTGAAAAATGGCCAGATGATTTTTGCCTATTATCCGGACACCCACTGGCTGACGCGTTCGCCATTTATCGACTGCCGTCGCAAAGCCAGCATGGCTTCGCTGTAATTTTCTACGCCAGCCAAATCAGGCTTTCTTCAGACTGAAGTGCCTTTGAGCTTCAGGTCCTTGATCGTGGTGACCGAATCGCCATCGACCAACACATTGCCGTTACTATCTATTTACAACGATCATTTTATTTCGTTTAAAAAATCTGCGCCCAATTTATTGGTGTCATAGGAAGCGACTTCGTATTCCAGATCCGGTACGCCTTTCACTTTTATCTTGATGTTCTTTGCCGTTTGCAAAGACTTGTAAAACACCTTGTCATTCTCGATAAACAAGGCAGGCCCCGTTCCCGTATCGGCCTGTTTGCCCGGAAAAGTTTGATATTGACCGTCATCGAATGAAATTTGCATTGTGCAAGGCGAACCGCAACGGAACTGGCTTTGCGCTAGCACCAGATAAATACTGTTACCCCACTCCGGGTGAATGCGGATGATCATTCTCGCGGAAGGCGGCAAATCGGTCGGCTCGCCACCGAACATTTCCTGTTTGCTGTAAATGCCTGCGGAAAATTGCGTACTCTTGCCGACTGCAACTTGCTGGTAATCCCACAATGTGGCGAGCCGGTGTTCTTCCTGCATTGTCCGGGCTTTTTCGCTGATTTCGTCATAACGCAGTTTCAATGCTTTAGCTTCGCCACTTTCGGGAAAGCGTGCGATCAGCACGTCGGCATTCTGCAGCGCCAACAGCCAATTCTTGTCTTTCTCGGCCGCATCAAAATCTTTCATCAAGGCGGCAGCTTGCTCGTCGTTCTGAACATCGGGAGCCTTGTCGGCATTGCAGGCAGTCATCAATAGAATCAAACAGCTAAGAATAAATTTTTTCATATTGCACTCGTCAGTTGATCGCTGTTTGTTATTTGGGTGCTTAATTCTTCCAGCATTGCCATTTCAATATCGCCGAAACCGGCGGCATTACGCGCAGGCAAATTATAAGGTCCGCGAATCGAAGCTTTCGCGAGACCCGTAATCAAATCAATGAAAGTTTGCAGCGGTTCTTTGTTTTCCTGCTGGCAACACCATAAAAACCAGCGGGTACCGGCAGCGACATGGGGGATTTCTTCCTCAAGAATTACTTCGAGGATATCGGCTGAAACATGATCACCGACGCTGCGCAAACGCGACATCATTCCGGGCGTGACATCCAGACCCCGCGCTTCCAGAACACGCGGCACCAAAGCCATCCGTGCCAGACAAGAGTGGGCGGTTTTTTCCGCCATTTCCCACAAACCGTTATGCGCCTCGAAATCGCCATACTGCATATCCATTTCCTGCAGGCGATTGGACAACATCGTGAAATGGCGCGCTTCATCGGAAGCGACTTTCACGAAATCGGCGTAGAACTCGTATGGCATATCGCGAAAGCGATACACCGCATCCCAGGCCAGATTCACCGCGTTGAATTCGATATGGGTAATCGCATGCAAAAAACAGGCGCGACCTTCGGCCGTACCCATGCCGCGTTTTGGCAGGTTTTTAGGCGAGACCAGAAGCGGCTTGTCCGGACGACCGGGAGCCTTGATCGGTTCAACCATGTCGCCGGTTTTATCAAGACTTAATTCACCACGAAAGAACTGCTCGGCAAATTTCTGCGTAAGCGCCGCTTTTTCCAGTGGATCGCTTTCCGCCAGACATGTACGCGCAGCTTGATAAAGCGACATCATTGGAAGAATTACGCTGTCCGCTTTTTCTTTTTCGAGTCGTCGCTACGTGCTTGCTGCAAGCGCTCGAAATAACCGGGTTCGATACCGGTCACGTATTCGCCGTTGAAGCAGGAAGAATCGAAATGCTCGAGTTTGTGTTTCGGTCCCGACACGGCTTCTTCCAGATCGGCGATGTCCTGATAAATCAGCCAATCGCAACCCAGAATTTCCTGGATTTCGGCATCGGTACGGCCATGGGCAATCAATTCACTGACCGCAGGCATATCGATTCCATATACGTTCGGGTAACGAACGGCCGGCGCAGCCGACGCCAGATACACTTTCTTCGCGCCGGCATCTCGCGCCATCTGCACGATTTGTTGCGAAGTGGTACCGCGCACGATGGAATCGTCCACCAGCAACACGACACGGTCCTTGAATTCGAGCGGAATCGCATTGAGTTTGCGACGCACCGATTTCACGCGCTCACCCTGCCCCGGCATGATGAAAGTACGGCCGACATAACGGTTCTTGATGAAGCCTTCGCGATATTTCACGCCGAGCGTATTGGCGATTTCCAAAGCAGCATCGCGCGAGGTATCGGGAATTGGAATTACGGTATCGATATCGTGATCGGGACGCAGGCGCAGGATTTTTTCGCCGAGTTTCACGCCCATGCGCATACGCGCCTTGTGCACGGAGACATCGTCCATCATCGAATCGGGACGCGCGAAATAAACGTATTCGAAAATGCAGGGCGTATGTTTTTCCGGCGGCGCACAGACTTCGCTGAACAACTCGCCACGAGCGGTAATCACCACTGCTTCGCCTGGCGCCACATCACGCAGACGCTGGAACCCGAGAATATCGAGTGCGACCGATTCGGAAGCTACCGCATATTCATCGCCCTGTTCGGTTTCACGCTTGCCCAATACCAATGGGCGAATGCCGTGGGGATCGCGGAACGCGACCAGCCCCAAACCCAGCACTGCACTGACGATCGCATAACCACCCTTGCAACGACGATGCACGCCAGCCACCGCTTTGATCGCGTCTTGCGGCGTCAGGCTATTTTGCGCCTGCAATTCGTGCGCGAAAACATTCAACAACACTTCGGAATCGGATTCGGTATTGATGTTGCGTTTGTCGAGCTCGAACATTTCCCTGCGCAGGGAATCGGTATTGATCAAATTGCCGTTGTGCGCCAGAGCAATGCCGTAAGGCGAGTTCACATAAAACGGCTGCGCTTCATCGGAACCTTCGGAACCCGCGGTCGGATAGCGGCAATGACCGATGCCGACACGGCCATGCAGCAATTCCATTTGCGGCGAATCAAACACATCACGCACGAGGCCGTTGCCTTTATGCAGGCGAATCTTGTTGCCATCGACGGTCGCAATACCGGCGGCGTCCTGCCCACGGTGTTGCAATACGGTCAAACCATCGTACAAAGCCGAGGCGACTTCACTTACACCCACAATTCCAATAATGCCGCACATGTTGTTCTCTTAAATTAAGGATGTGTTTTGACGATGCCGGTTTTGCCGAGCTTTTGAGCCGCTTCGTCACGCAATTTATTTGCCGCTTCGCGATCCGCTACCGGGCCAAGGCGTACGCTGTATAAAACACCTTTCTCGGTTTCGACACGCTTGACGAATGCATTGAAGCCAAGGCTGCGGGCGCGGTTGCGCATCTCTTCTGCCTTGGCGTTATCACTCAATGCTTCAAGCTGGACCGAGAAACCGCTGCTGGTCGCTGCTGGTTTCGCTGTCGTCGTAGCCGGCTTATTGGCAGTGGTAGTGCTTGGTGCCGCGTCCTGCGCATTCACCTTGCTATTGCCACCTGCAATTGCATCGGCTTTCAATCGCGCAGCTTCGGCACTGGCACGATCGGCATAGGGGCCAATGCGAATCTTCAATGCAGGCTTGCCATCAATACTGATTTTTTCCGTCAGCACCGGTAATTTTTGCGCTTTCAAACGCGAGACCAAACTATTGGCGCTATCCAGATTGGTAAAGCTGCCAATCGCAATCGTGAAGTTACCGGCTGCGACAGCAGCAGGTTTTACTTCGGGCTGCTTCACCTCAGCGGGTTTTACTTCTGTCGGTTTTTCAGTCGCAACTGGTTTCACCACTGTAGCGACTGGTTTTACGTCTGCCGGTTTTACCGCTTCGCCATCCGGTGTTGCAACGGTTGTCGGGCTGATATCGGTAATCACCGGCGGATTGATAACGGGAGTTTCAGCTGACGCATCCACAGGAGCCTTAGGAACACCCAAAACGCCACCGGCCGGGGTTTTACCTGCAGGAACATTCAACGGCAGATCACGCGTTTCAAATTCGGATTCCGGCGCTTTCGGCATGTCCAATGGCACTTCGGAAACATCTGGCGCTTTGACATCCTTGGTCAGGATCAGGGGCAAGAACAGAATGGCTACCAAAGCCAAAACCAAAGCCCCAATCAGGCGCTGCTTAACCGGCGTTTCCATAGGTTTAACACTCGTCGAAAACCAGCGGCAATTATAACGTGCCGGGCCCTGTTTTGAGTGCCCTGATTGCAGCGGCTACAGTATGGAACGAGCCGAAAACGAGCACGCGTTCATCCGGCTTAGCCTGCTGCCGTGCAGCCTGCAAGGCCTCGCCAACATTCGCATGGCAACTTAAAGCAGGTTCAGCAATCAAGGGCTTGACACGCGATTCCAATTCTTTCGCCGTTAAATTGCGCGATCCGGCATCGTCGATTCCCGCCAAAAACCAATGTCGGATCTGCGGCTTCAGCAGGGAAATGATTGTTTCGATCTCCTTGTCGGCCAATGCCGCAAAAACGGCATATGTATTTTTGGGATTTCCGGATAACCAAAGTGATAGTTGCAAAGCAGCCTGCGGGTTATGTGCTACATCGAGCACGATATCGGGTTGCTCTGAAATTTTCTGCAGTCTTCCAGGTATCTTTGCGTGACGCATGCCTTCGATGATCGCCGTATCGTCAATATCATCGCTTAAGGCTCGCAATGCAGCGATGGCTGCGGCAGCGTTTTCTATCTGTACCGGCGCGTCCAGAGTCGGCATAGGCAGTTCGATTTCATAGCCGGGTTCACGCCAACGCCAGGTGTTTTCCATTCGATCAATCAAATAATCCGAATGACCGCGAATGGCTGTAGCTCCGAGCTCGTAGGCGCGACGCAAAGCCGATGATGGTGGATCTTTTTCGCCAAAAATCACCGGCTTCCAGGCCCGGAGAATGCCGGCTTTTTCAAGACCAATCGTTTCCCGATCCACACCCAGATAATCCTGATGATCAAGATCGACCGTCGTTATCACGGCAACATCGGGTTCGATGATTTGAGTGGCATCCAGACGACCGCCAAGTCCGACTTCCAGAATCACCAGATCCAGATCTTGCTCGGCAAAAATCAATATGGACGCCAGTGTGCCGAATTCGAAATAAGTCAGCGGAATCGCTGGATCTTGTGTGCGTGCAGTTTCGATTCGTTCAAACGCCACAACAAATTTATCGTCCGGGGCATTGACTCCGTTGATCCGCACACGTTCGTTGTAATCCAGAATATGCGGCGAGGTATAGGCACCGACTTCCCAGCCCGCAGCGAGTGCGATCGCTTCGACAAACGCTACTGTCGAACCTTTGCCATTAGTTCCCGCGACGGTAATTACGCGCTGTGCGGGCTTTTCAATCCCGAGGCGTTTAGCGACTTCTGAAATCCTGTCCAAACCCATATCGATGGATTTCGGATGGATTAGCAATTGGTAGTCGAGCCAGTCGTTTAAGGTGCGAGTCATCTACACATTATCGCGTATTTTCCGTAGGAGGGCCCTTGGGCCCGAATCGTCGCCCGCAAGCGGCCTCCTACAAAGCCCGATGCACTGCTTCACCAAATAAACCGGTGTGATGATTGCAGTCGTTCAAGCGCACCACTTCGAGTGTTTCAACCGACGAACCTTCCAGTAAATTCAGGGTAGTCGGGGCCTGCCGAAACGACCAAAGCTTGGCCAGTGGCAGGCCCAAAATTTTGCACAGCAAAACACGGTTGACGGCATCGTGTGCCACCACCAATAAAGTATCGTCGTCATTCAAGCCTTCGCAGGCCCGAGCAAAAGCCGGCCAGGCACGATCAAGAACCATTTGCAGATTCTCGCCACCCGTTCCCGGCATCAATACCGACTCGGGCAATTCACGCCAGTCGGATAAACGCTGCGGATCGCGTTCGCGAATTTCACTCGCGAGCAAGCCTTCCCAGTCGCCGTGGGCAATTTCCTTCAGTCCGTCATCGAATTGCAGCATCGCCATTCGCTCTTCACCAAGAGCAAGTTCTGCAGTTACACGTGCCCTGGCAAGCGGTGAAGCGACGGCCTTGGTAATGGGGATATTATTTAATCGTTCACCCAATAATTTCGCCTGCCGAATTCCGTTGTCGGACAAGGGAATGTCAATCTGGCCTTGATAGCGGCCTTCGGCATTCCAGGGCGTCTCTCCGTGTCGCGCTAATAAAATTTTCATCAATAAAATCTCAAAAATAAGTAGCCCGGGTCATGGCTCCATCTGATCCGGGGAAATCTGCCGATGTTCCGCAATCCCGGGTCAGATGGAGCCATGACCCGGGCTACAAAAAATCAAATCATTTCCAAAGACAAAATCCCGGGAATGGCGCGCAATGAAACCAGCTCGACTTCCGGCACGTTTGCACTCACGGTAATCGCGGCGACTGCCTCGCCATTGCCCTTCGCGCCCAGCGAGAAATTGATGATGTTGATACCGGCGGCACCCAGATGCGTACCGACCGAACCAATCACACCCGGCACGTCTTCGTTTTGCATCAACAATATGTGAGCGCCAGGATCAAAATCGAGTTCGACGCCATCCAGACGCACGACACGCGGACCGCGATGCAAGGTGGCTTCGATTTCGCGCACATCCTTTTCGCCTTCGATACGCAAACGTAACAAGCGATCAAATCCGTCGCCGTCACCGCCGACGGTTTCAGCCACTTCCAGGCCACGCAATGCCGCTTCATGCAAGGCATTTACCGGCGTCACGCGACCCGAGGCTGCGCCCATTTGTGCGGCAACCAGCAACCGAGTCAATGGTCGTGTATCGAGCGCTTCGGTACGCCCGGCATAAGTGATGTGCAATTTATTCGGTGCGGGAATCAAGCGTGTCGCCAGTTTGCCGAGCGCTGTCATCAACGGCATCCACGGACCGACTTCTTTCGCAGCTTCGGCCGTCAGCGGTGGCAAGTTAACGCAACCGGCAACTGCACCGGTGTGCAGAAAATCAATCATTTGTTTTGCAAGAATCGTACTCACCGCTTGTTGCGCTTCGCTGGTGGATGCGCCGAGATGCGGCGTCAAAATCAATTTTGCGTTATCGCGCAATTTGGAATCTGCCGGCAGTGGTTCGGTCACGAAAGTATCGAGTGCTGCTCCCGCCAGATGGCCGTCTTCCAGGCATTTCAGCAAGGCATCTTCATCGACCAGGCCGCCACGTGCGGCATTGATTACGTAAGCGCCTTTTTTCATGGCACGCAAACGCGTTTCATCCAGAATATTCGTGGTTTCCTTGGTACGTGGGATATGCAAGGTGATGATGTCGGCTTTCGCCAATAATTCATCGAGCGATTTCATCGGTACGCTGCCACGACCTGCGGCGGCGGCCGGTAAAAACGGATCATAGGCAGCTACATCCATGCCAATGCCCTGGGCTTTGCGTGCAACGGTTGCACCGATTCGGCCGAGACCAATCACGCCGAGTTTTTTGCCTTCCAGTTCGAAACCGGTCAGGCCATTCTTCGGCCAGCCACCGGCTTTCATGCCTGCATCGGCTTTTGGAATATGCCGTGCCAATGCGAATAAAAGTGAAATCGCATGCTCAGCCGCAGCGAGCGTGTTGCCATCGGGCGCATTCATCACGGCGATACCGCGAGCCGTCGCGGCTTCGACATCAATGGTGTCAACGCCTGCACCGGCACGACCAATAACCTTCAACTGGGTAGCGTTGGCAATCGAATCTGCCGTAACTGCAGTAGCTGATCGCACCATCAGCGCATCGATCCCTTCAAGCTTTTTCGCAAGCACTGCCGGGTCTTTGATCGGTTCGGAAATTTCCACTTCCCAACCGGCTTCCCGCATCAAGATCAGGCCATCTTCATGAATACCATCGCAAGCCAACACACGCATTGTCGTTCTCCAAACCTAACAAAATGATCGAGATTCTGCGCGCGCCCGACGGGCCTTGCGCCGAATCGGTTTAGTCGGAAAAAGACATCCGGGCCAAGACTTTCATCGTAGCCGTTTCAAAACAAATGGAGTGTGCCGTCGCCCGCGCCGGTAAATACCGGGTGGCTAGATGCGCCATTAAATTGGCGAAATGTGTTAGACCAGAGAACCTGCCTGCAGACTGGGCTGCCGACATTCTTCGGGTCTGGAGACGGGGCTTCATAAGCATGGGAGTCCAGAACCAACGAGCCGACCATAGCATTGATTTTTTGCGCTTACAAACCCCTGCCAACAAAAACTTAACCAACGTATTGCGGATAAATACAGGCAATCCATCACAAATTTCGCCTAAGTGATTGATTAGGAAAGAAGCCACTTTGAAAAACCTGGGACATGACCTTCGGCCCATCGCAATGTCACTAATTTGTGAAGTACATTCGCGCGCCTGTCCGCTGTTTTTACAGCATGGTCTAAACCAACCGCCCTAAGGGCCCGGAGTCTGTTGTGTCCCAACGTTTATCAAATTCACGTTTTTTAACACCGCTGTCCTTAGCCATTGCGATGGCAATCGGCCTGTCCGCTTGCGCCAAGAAAGAAGATGCCGCTGCTGTTGCAGAAACCGCAAAGCCATTAACGATCGATTTCTCGACATTGCCCAAATTGCCTGCTTTCAGCGCAGCAGACCTGGACCCAAGCTCGCCGATCTGCGTCGATTTGAACAAGCACGTGAATGGCAAATGGCTGGCCGCCAATCCGGTTCCAAGCGACCGCACTACCTGGGGTAGTTTTGAAATGCTCGGCGAACGCTCGCTGGCCGTGCAAAAACAAATTGTCGAAGCTGCTTCCACTTCGAAACCCGCTCTTGGCACCAACGAACAAAAAATCGGCGATCTTTACGGCGCCGGCATGAATGAAGCCAAATTGAATTCCGAAGGTGCCGCACCATTGGTACCTTTCCTGGCTGAAATCGACGCACTGAAAGATGGTGCCGGCATTTCCGATTACCTGATCGATAGTTTCTCCAAAGGTCAGCAGACGGTATTCGCGTTTGGCCCGGGCGAAGACTTCAAAGATGCCAAGAACGTGATTGCGTATGCTTTCCAGGCCGGTATCTCGCTGCCTGAAAAAGCCTACTACAGCGATGCGAAGTATCAGGAAAAACGTGACGCCTTCGTCGCCCACATCGAAAAAATGCTGGTATTGGGCGGTGTGGATGCCGCTGCCGCAAAAGCACAGGCTCAAACCGTACTGAAATTTGAAACCCGTTTGGCTGCTGCTTCCCTGGCACCGGTTGAATTACGCGACCCTGCAAACCAGTACCATTTCGTTACTTTGGCCGATGCCGACAAAGCCACACCGAATTTTTCGTGGTCGAAATTGTTCGCGGCACAAAAGATTCAAGGCGTAAAAGGCTTTTCGCTATCGCAACCTAAATTCTTTGCCGAAATGGACAAGATGCTGAAAGACACTCCGGTCAGTGACTGGCAAGCCTATTTCCGTTATCACATGATTTCCGATTCGGCACCGTACTTGTCCGATGCACTGTCGAACGAGCGCTTTGCGTTTTATGGCACCACCATGCGTGGTCAGAAAGAGCAAAAGCCACGCTGGAAACGCGTACTGGATAGCGTGAACGGTACTGCCGGCGAAGCGCTCGGCGAAGTTTACGTCAAGCAAGTATTCCCGGAAGAATCGAAGGAACAAATGCTGCAGCTGGTGAAAAACCTCAGCGAAGCATTGAAAGCCCGCATCGAAAACCTGGAATGGATGAGCCCTGAAACCAAGGCCAAGGCTTTGGAAAAATGGAAAACTTTCGATCCAAAAATTGGTTACCCGGACAAATGGCGCGACTACTCCGGCCTGACCATCGACGGCAGCAAAAGCTATTTCGACAATCTGGTTGCAGCAACGGCATTTGAAAATGCCTATCAAATGAGCAAAATCGGCAAGCCTGCCGATCGCAAAGAATGGGGCATGACACCGCAAACCGTTAATGCCTATTACAACCCGCTGAAAAACGAAATCGTTTTCCCGGCTGCCATTCTGCAATCGCCTTTCTTTGATGCCAAAGCCGATCCGGCCTTGAACTATGGCGGTATCGGTGCGGTTATCGGCCATGAAATGCTGCACGGTTATGACGACCAGGGCAGTCAGTTCGATGCCGAAGGCAATAACAACAACTGGTGGACCCCGGCCGACCTTAAAGCCTTCCAGGCACGCACCGGCAAATTGATTGCACAGTTTGATGCTTACACCGCAATCAACGATCCGAAAGAAGGCGCCTTGAATGTCAAAGGTCAATTGACCCTGGGCGAAAACATCGCCGACCTCGGCGGACTGACCGTTGCATACGATGCCTTGCAGCGCGATCTCGCCAACAAGAAAGTCGCTGAAATCGACGGCTTTACCCAAGATCAGCGTTTCTACATGAACTGGGCAACCGTGTGGCGTCGCAACTTCACGCCGGACGAATTGAAAGTCCGTTTGAACACCGATCCGCATTCCCCGGCTGGTTTCCGTGCCAACGGCGCACCGTCAAATCTGCCAACCTTTGCTGCTGCATTCCAATGCAAAGCAGGCGATGGCATGGTGCGTGCTGAAGATAAGCGCGTTGCAATTTGGTAATGATTGTTTCTGAACCATCGCTTTAAAAAAAAGGGCCCTTCTCGGGCCCTTTTTTGTTGTTGCCTGCCGATAGGTTTATCATGCATGCCCCACTATTGATTGTGCATGGAGCTGTAATGACCCTGACTTTTCGCCCTTTGATAGCGATTGCCGCAGCGGCTGTCACATTATTCGTCAGCCCTGTGCATGCCAAGAAAATGGCGAGCGCACCGCCTCCTCCTGCTGCCTGTTCCGATTTTTTTGGCCACGTGAATACTCCCTGGCTGCGTTCCAACCCGCTCCCGCCCGGCGATGCAAGCCGCAGCCTGTGGGATGAGTTAAACGAACTCAGTGCCCGTCAACGCGAATCATTATTTTCCTCGCCATTACAAAATACCGGTCTGGCACAGAACAAACTCAACGCATTGATGCAAAGTGCCGATGAAAACCGGATCAATGCCGATAGCGAAAAAATACTAATCCCCTTGCTTGCCGAAATCGAAAAAATAAAGAAACCCAAAGACGTGTCGGCAGTCATCGCCTATATGCATGCACGCGGCTTGCCGGTTTTGTTCGAGTTCGATGCAGACAAGGACAATACCTTCTTCGCCAATGCCATCGGATTGCCCGAGCTTGGTTTCTATACGACGCAAGACCCCGCGGTTGCCGAAGCGCAAGCCCGTTACCGTTCCTATGTCGAAACCATGCTGACCTTGAATGGCGTGTCGAACGAGAAAGTAAAAACACTTTCGGGCCATGTCGTCAGCCTTGAAATGCAATTGGCTGCTGTCTCCGGCGAATCACCATCGCAGGTCATCAGTTTGAAAGACGCCGGCAAACAATACGGAAACCTGCAGTTCGCCAATTATTTGCGAGCGCAAAAAAGTGGCGCCGACAAGCTGGTATTGGCGCAGCCGACATTCTTCAAAACCGTCAACGGTCTTATCAATGCGAAGATGATCGAGCAATGGAAAAGCTACCTGCGTTTTCACGTGCTTAACCAGCTTTCTCCGTATTTGAACGAGCCCTACTTCTCTTCATATGGCCAGTTCTATGAAGTGTATCTGGAAGGTCGCTCGATGCCGAAGTCACGCATTCAAAGTTTGCGTGACTTGATTGAAGCCAGCGCACCTGAATTGATTGATGCGGCATACGCGGAACGTTATATAGATAACATTCGCCATCAGCGCGCACGCAAGATCACCGACGCCATCATGCAGGCAGCCGAACAAGCCGTTACTCGCAGCACCTGGGTAGTCAACGAGGGCGAACAACGCGACCTCAAAATTCTGAAAGAATTAAAGATAGAGATTGGCCGCGATACAAAAAATGTCGCTTCGATTGAAGTAAGCGATAGCCTGGCCAATTCGGCACTTAAATTATTGCGCCGGCAAGCGATCAAGAACAGGCAAAATAACGACTCCTGGCCTAGCGACATTTCCGACAGCGCGCCTGTCGTTGTCTACCTTGCCAAAGACAACCGCATCATTATCAGTAGCGCATTGTTGCAGGCACCCGTATTCGACGCCGAGGGCGGAGCGACGGATTACGGTGCATTTGGCGCATTGTTCGCGCAGCAATTAAGCCTGGCGCTTTATCAATCCACTTTTAAAAACGTGACTGCGCTGAATACTCAAAGGACGTCAATCATCACGCAATACAATGGCTACACTTTGAGCGGCAAGAAAAAGGTAAATGGCACTTTGACTTCAACGCAAAATCTGGCGGATCTATCCGGTCTGGAAATTGCCTTTCAGGCATACATGGCAACCGGCACTCGCGACAAGAAAGCGCAGCAGGATTTCTTCAAAGCCTGGGCCAATATCTGGGGACGTGTTGATCGCGACAGTGCATTGCTCGCGTCCTATGACAAGGCAATCCACGCACCTGCAAAATGGCGTGTGAACGGTCCATTGGCGAACATGTCCGCCTTTGGAACTGCGTTCTCCTGCAAAGCCGGTGCCATGCAACGCCCGTATAAAGAACAACTACGTCTGTGGCCCTGATGTCATTTATTCCCGGTCAACGCTGGTATTCAAGCACTGAACCCGAATTAGGTCTTGGCACGGTACTGCGCCTGTCAGGCCGCCAGGTACAACTGGTATTTACCGGTAGCGGAATGCTGAGGCATTACGCAGTAGGAACCGCACCATTATTACGTGCAGCATTTCGCCCCGGCGATCGCGTGCGCGTAAGCGGCACGGAAATCATTATTGAAGCCGCCGAAGAAACCGATGGCTTGATTCACTACCGCTGCAGCCAGAAAAGTTTTTTCGAGGGCGAACTCGATGCGGAACAACCGGTTTCGCAAGCCGACACCCGATTACTGGCCGGCCATGTCGATCGCAACGATCAATTCGAGTTCCGCCGAGAATGTTTGATGCGAAGTGCCGAGTCGCGTGCCCATGCCGGCTGGGGGATTTTGGGTGCTCGCATCGACTTGATTCCGCATCAATTGCGCGTTGCCGAAATCGCCGCGAAGCGACGTCCGCCCCGACTGCTGCTGGCCGATGAAGTGGGCCTTGGCAAAACCATTCAAGCGTGTTTGATTGTCGCCCAGATGCTTGCTTCGGGGCGTGCGTCCCGTGTTTGCGTATTGCTGCCGGAAAGTCTGGTTAATCAATGGTTCGTTGAACTGCTGCGCCGCTTCAATCTGAGTTTTGCGATCTTCGATGAAGAGCGCTGCGAAGCGATCGAACTGAATAATTCGGGCCACAATCCGTTCGACGACGAGCAATGCATCATCGCCTCGGTCGATTGGTTATCGAGTCACGGCAAACGGGCAAAGCAATGTCTGGATGGAAGCTGGGATTTGTTGTTGGTAGACGAAGCCCACCACTTGATCTGGACCGAGGAATTTTCCAGTCCTTCCTATCAATTTGTCGAAGCACTATCGAAGCAAACGCCTGGCTTATTGCTGTTGACGGCCACACCGGAACAATTAGGCCTGGGCGGCCATTTCGCGCGCCTTCGCTTATTGGATCCGGCACGTTACACCAATCTGTCGAGCTTCATTGCCGAGCAAGCTCGTTATATCTCGCTTTCCAGCCTGGCCGATCGCCTGATGAATCAACAGGATTTGACGACCGGTGACATGGAAGCATTGGCTTCATTCATGCCGAGCGAAAAAGACGGTCTGGCCAATCGTCTGGCAAAAATTGCCGAAGGCAATGAACAGGAACGTCAGGAGTTGTTGAACGATCTCGTCGATCGTCACGGCACCGGTCGCGTAATGATTCGAAATCGCCGAGCTTTGGTTGGCGGCTTTCCTAAACGCATCACCCATATCGATACGCTTGAAGAGAGCGACGATGATCAATGGCGCGGACGTTTGCATGCCGAATTCGTGCACGATATCGGCGACAGCGACGACGAGCCATCGCACGATTACACGCAAGATCCGCGTACCGATTGGTTAATGGGAATCCTTGACAGCATTGCGCCCGCAAAAGCACTTTTATTGTGTCGTTCGCGAGCCAAGGTGCAAGCACTGGATGAAGCCATTCGTCTTCGCAACGGCATTGCAATTGCCCGCTTTCACGAAGACATGAGTTTGCTGCAACGCGATCGCAATGCCGCCTATTTCGCCGAACCCGACGGCGCGCGTTGCCTGATCGCATCGGAAATCGGTGCCGAAGGTCGCAACTTCCAATTCGCCCAGCATCTGATTTTCTGGGATCTCCCGTTGCATCCCGATATGCTGGAACAACGAATTGGACGGCTTGATCGTATCGGTCAGCAAGGCGATGTGCACCTGCATTGCGCTGCTCTGCCCGGCAGCCCGCAGGAAGCCCTGCAACGCTGGTATCACGAAGGTCTGGATGCTTTTACCAACGTGATCGCCGATGGTCGCGAATGCCTGCGTTTGCACGGCGATGAATTGGTAACGCTGGCAGAACAGGATGGCATCAGCCGCGAACCAGCACTAACTCAATTAATCGAGAAAACAAAAATTACCCATCTCGAGCTGGCGGAAAAAATTGCGGCCGGTCGTGATCGCCTGCTCGAACTTGGCAGTCAGCAAGGTGCAGACAATGGCGAGCTGATGCTGGCTTGCCAGCAAGACGATGACTTGATTGCGCATGATGATTACGCACTGCGGTTACTGGAACAATTCGGCATTCACAACGAAGCACTAAGTCCGAAAATCTGGTTGCTCGACCCGGAAATGCTGACGATGGATGGCTTCGAAGAACTGAAAGCCGGCCCGCGTCCGATCACTTTTGATCGCAGCACCGCGCTCGCCCGGGATGACGTGCTCTATCTTCGTAACGATCACCCGATGATCTTGTCGGCACAGGAATATTTGTTATCGAGTGATAAAGGCAATACGGCATTGCTGATCGATGACTCGCTGCCGCAACGCACGGTCATTCTCGAAGCGGTTTACGTGCTCGAATGCATTGCCCAGAAAGGCCTGAATATCGAACGTTTCCTGCCGCCAAAACCGCTGAGTATCGCAGTCGATACCCGATTGCAGATTCGTCCGGATTTCGCACCGAATGAACGTGCTGCACATCGTGCTGGCGATCGAGCCTTTGATTTAAGCTCGATGCGAAAAATATTGAATATGCTGATTCCGCCGATGCTGGAAAAAACCCGCGGCCAGGCACAGGTGTTGGCACAAAATGAAATCGCTACCGCCATTCAAAAAGCCGATGGCTTGTTGCGACATGAAATAGAAAGATTGCAGGCACTTGCAGCGAAAAACCCGGCTGTACGACCGGAGGAAATCAGCGCACTCGAACAGGAGCTTCAGGAGCTGCAGAAAGCGCTGCCGCAATCGCGCCCGCGACTGGATGCACTGCGCCTCGTTACCAGCCCGGATTTTTTATCGATGCGCCGTTGATTGCACGCACGATGCGGGCGATTCTAGAATCGCCCTACTTCACCAATCTCGGCCCGCGCTTTCTGAAAGGTGGCTGGCCGCGCCAGTAGCGGATCATCAGCCAACCGAACAACATGCCGCCCAGGTGTGCAAAATGAGCGATGCCCGCCTGCGTTCCAGTGACGCCCATCAGCAGCGAAATGACGCCGAAAATAATTACCATCGTGCGGGCTTTCATCGGAATCGGCGGGATGATCAACATCATTTGTTGATTGGGAAACAACATGCCATAAGCCAGCAATAATCCAAAAATGCCGCCGGACGCACCGATAGTGGGATATATGTCATCGCCCAAAATGCCACTGCTCACCAACAGCAACTGGATCAGCCCTGCACCGACCGTACACACGAGCAAGAACTGGATATATCTTTTCGGACCCCAGGTCTGTTCCAATACCGCTCCAAATTGAAACAGCGCTATCGCATTGAAAAACAAATGGACAAAATTTCCATGCAGAAATCCGTAGCTCAGCAACTGCCATGGATAGAAGGCCGCAGTGACTACTGTGCCGTCACTGGCTGTTCCCAATTCATGTTGACCCAAGGGCCATAAAGCAAATAGCAGCTGGATTTCCAATGGCATCAGCTGTTGTAGTAAAAATGCACCCGTCAGGATGAATAACAGCAGCTTGGTGATGCGGGGTAAATGCACGATGTCATCTCCGGGAAACAGTCGGTATCATAGCCAATATGAGTGCTAAATCATCAGACATCAAGGTAATCAGCGAAAAAATTACTTTGCATGCCTGGGCCGCATGCAGCGACCTGTTTGAGCCAAATTTGACGACCGAATTATTTGCGGAAGCCTGCCAACACGAAAAACTGAATCTTTTGAAGCATGCTTCGGTTGGCCACAACGACACCAAAATACTTTCATCACTTCGTGGCGATTCTATTCTGTGGCTCGACGACCCCCGTTGTGGCGACGCATCGAAAAAATTTCTGGCTGCTCTCGAAGTTTTGAAGAAAGACTTGAGCCAATCCATGATGCTGGGACTTGAAACCGTCGAGGCTCATTTCGCGGTTTATCCGGCAGGCATGGCCTATGCACGTCACAGGGATCGGTTCCGCGATGACGATGCGAGAGTGCTGTCATTGGTATGTTATTTGAATCCGGATTGGCCCGATGATGCCGGCGGTGCTTTACGCTTGCACCTTCCCGACGGCTGCAAGGACATTGCTCCCACGTTGGGATCGAGCGTGATTTTCTTAAGTGATGAAATCGAACACGAAGTATTACCGGCTAAACAAACTCGCTACAGCATTGCAGCCTGGTTCCGCCGTCACGAAAATCAGTTTCGCTGAGTCTTCTTTTTTTTAACCGGCAGCGGCGGCGCCCAGAGAATTTCATCAAGCGTGGCCGCGGCCTTGCATCCGCGCACTTTCCCGTTGACGACTTCAACGCCTTCTGCACGAAGTCGCTGGATTTGTTCGGAGTAATGCTCCGAATCCTTCGGGAATGCGATGCTGCCATCGGATCGCAATACGCGATGCCAGGGAAGCGTTGTATCTTCATTATTGGAAAGCAAGCGCGCGACCATGCGCGCGCGGCCTGGCAAACCGGCACGACGGGCAATTTCGCCATAACCGGCTACTTCACCCTTAGGCACTGCACGAATTGCAGCGATGATTTTTTCGGGGGCAGACTTTGAGGTCATAGAGGGCTAGAATATGCGTTCCGAGGAGAACAGTCATGCGTAGTTTTGAATCAATTCGCAGTCACGTGGAAGGCAAATATAAAGTGACTGCCCGCGAGCCCTATTTGGTCTGTGTCGAGTTATCCCTGGACCAGGGCACTCGCCATCAAAGTATCTTTTTGTCGGAGCTTGAAGCTGAAGATAGCCGCAAATATTTGCGCCTTAGCACCGCGATTGCCCCGATGACAGGTCTCGATGCGAAGAAAATGCTGGCTTTTAATTGGCAAAGCCGTGTTGGTTTCATGGCAATTGGCGAACTGGACGGCGTACCTTATCTTCAGCTCTGCGAAAACCGTCCGTTTGACAGCCTCGATGCAGCCGAGCTTGATCGCCTGATTCTGGAAATCGGCGGCGTTGGCGATAATCTGGAACGCATGCTGTCTGCCGGCGGCGATCTGCATTAATCTGCACATCATAAAATCACGAAAATAAAAAAGGGCCTTCCGGCCCTTTTTTTAATTACATTTTGAAATTCAATGCATGAATTTCATCAAGCCCAATTAAAATACTGAAGTAGTTTTACCAGGCTCCATGCAAGTCCGCCCGCAGCAGGAATCGTCAGCAACCATGCCCAAAGCATGCGCTCCACGACGGTCCATTTAATCGAGCTGAAGCGCTTGGCCGCACCGACACCGATAATCGCCGAGGAAATATTGTGGGTTGTCGACACCGGAATACCCAATGATGATGCCAGCAGGATAACGCTGGCCCCGCTTGTCTCGGCCGCAAAGCCATTGATCGGATCCAGCTTCACCATTTTGTGGCCCAACGTCTTGATAATGCGCCAGCCACCCGCTGCCGTTCCGGCTGCCATGACAACCGCGCAGGTCAACTTGATCCACAACGGAATTTCCATATCCTTGCCACCGTTTTCGGATGGCAGGCTTAAAAATTGCAACCAGCTCGGTGCATCTTCAAGGGTACCGGCACTGGTTGCCGCAACCAGAGCCAAGGCAATGATGCCCATTGTTTTTTGCGCGTCGTTGCTACCGTGGGCAAGCCCCATATATCCGGCTGAAAAAATTTGCGCCTTGCCAAAAAATCCATTAACCCAGCGTGGACGCATGGCTCTCGCAAACTTGCCGCCCAAATGCGCAATGCCCGCAATAATTGCAAATAGAAGCCCCATCAGAAACAGTCCGGCCAGGAATCCCAGCAAGGGAGACGTGAACATCGGGAAAATAACTTTCCATAACAACCCCTTGCCTTTCCAGAACGGGTGATCGGGTTGTGACCAGATAATCGCGGCCCAATTGTTGTGTGAAGCCGCCAGAGCCGCACCGCAAAGACCGCCGATCAATGCATGCGACGACGAAGATGGCAAGCCGAGATACCAGGTCACCAAATTCCAAATGATGCCGCCTAGCAGTGCGCAAATAATGATCTGCGAATTGATATCCACCATGCCTGAATCAATCAGGCCGGAGGAGATGGTCTTCGCAACGGCCGTTCCCCACAATGCACCAATCAAATTCGTAGTCGCCGCCAACATCACGGCCTGAGTCGGCGTTAATACTTTGGTGGCGACGACGGTGGCAATCGAGTTCGCGGTATCGTGAAAACCATTGATGTACTCGAAAACGAGTGCGGTCAATATAACCAGTAATAAAAGAGTGAGCACGGCTGGCTCCTCAGCTATTTTTCAGGACGATTTGATAGATCACGTTGCCGGCATCGCGGCACCGGTCAATGGCTTTTTCGAGAATCTCGAACATGTCCTTCAGAATCAGATAACGCATGGGATCGGTTTCGCGGGTATAGCTGTCGCGATACATTTCCAGAATCAAACGATCGGCTTCCGCTTCGATCGCCTGCATCTTGTCGTTGAGCGATTTGGTCGCTTCCATATTGATGCCTTTGCGCAACAAACCGACCATTTGTTCGATCACTTCGCAGGATTTTTCCAGCATGATGGCGCGGGAAACGAAATCGACTTCGCCAATTCTTTCTGCGGCAATGATATAGCGCTCGGCAAATTTCTCAACGGTCTTCGGGATCTTGTACAAAACGTTATTCAACGCTTCGATATCTTCGGGCTCCAGCGCGGTCACGAAAGTATTGACCAATTCCTGGCTGATTTTCGCGTTTAAATCTTTTTCCAGCTGGCGGGCGAGTTTGAATTTATCAAGCGATCGCTGCCCCGAAGGCGCTTGCAAAAGTTCGACCAGGGCACGAGTGCTTTCGCGTGCGGCGGCAGCACTGGCTTCCAGCAGACCATAAAACTTATCGCCCTTGCCAAAAATAGTTTGCAAAGAAAACATGGACAACCCCTTGAAGTAAGCATTATTGGTTAGATGACAGATTTTTGAATTTTTTACTGCTGCCAGATGACGCGCATTATAGCCTAGCGGCATGGCCGGATTTCCGACTAATTGCCATCTGGCTGCGTTATCATGGTCACCTCAAGAATCAGCTCTAAAACCATGATTAATAGAATAATTAGGTCCTTATCGGCGGTTTTTTCCCTATTTCTATTGCCTACATTGGCTATTGCCGGTTCAGCTGGCGAAATCAAACTGGACTTGACCGATCATCCACTTGGGCTATTGGCAGTAGGCATTTTTGTGACTGCCTATGCCTTCGTCGTACTGGAAGAAAAACTGCATTTACGGAAATCCAAGCCGGTCCTATTTGCCGCCGGCCTGATCTGGGGCATCGTCGCCTGGTATTCGGGGCAATATTCCGGACTGGGTCAGGACTTCGCTTCAAATGCATTCCGTCACATCTTTCTGGAATTCACCGAATTATTTTTCTTCCTGATCGTGGCTATGAGCTTTGTTGCCGCCATGACCGAACGTAACGTCTTCGAAGCACTTCGAGCAGAACTGGTAAGTCGAAATTTAAGTTACCGCGCCCTGTTCTGGATTACCGGCATCGTTTCTTTTTTTCTTTCTGCCGTTTTGGACAACCTGACTACAGCGTTGATCATGTCGGCCGTCATTCTGGCGGTTGGTGCGGGCAACGTCCGCTTTATCACGCTGGCATTTATCAATCTGGTCGTTGCCGCCAACGCTGGCGGCGCCTGGTGTGCCTTTGGCGATATCACGACGCTGATGGTCTGGCAGGCCAAGAAAGTGGAGTTCTTTGAATTCTTTGCCATCTTTGTTCCATCCGTCGTTAACTGGATCATCCCTGCCTTCTGCATGCATTTTGCGTTGCCGAAGGAAACACCGCCGCCCGGCAAAGACAATGCCGATGTGAAATTTGGCGGCTGGATCACTTGCCTGTTATTTGGCGTGACAATTGCGATTACGGTTTCGGGCAAACAATTTCTGCACATGCCGCCGGTTTACGGCATGTTGTTTGGATTGGGGCTGCTGCAGATTTGGGGTTATGTGATCAAGCGTCACGAACTCAGGAAATCCGCAATCAATCAGGAAACTGAAAACGGAAGTTACAACGTTTTCGAAATTATCGCGCGGGCAGAATGGGACACGCTGTTATTTTTCTATGGTGTACTGCTTTGTGTCGGTGGTCTCGCCACGATGGGCTATCTTGAGCTCGCATCAACACAGATATACGGCGAACTTGGATTTACCACGGCCAATGTGATCATGGGACTGCTCTCGGCGATCGTCGACAATATTCCAATCATGTATGCGGTCCTGCAGATGAATCCGCCGATGGATCACGGCCAATGGCTGCTGATAACCCTTACGGCTGGCGTTGGCGGGAGCTTGTTATCGGTTGGTTCGGCTGCCGGCGTGGCCTTAATGGGCGTTTCAAAAGGCCAATACACCTTCCTCGGACACCTGAAATGGACCTGGGCAATTGCACTCGGCTACATCGCCAGCATTTATACTCACCTCTGGATTAATGCTGCCCATTTCTCATGATTGAAATACCATGCTCGAAATATTAATCGTCATAGTGCTCGTGTTGTTCAACGGCTTCTTCGCGTTGTCGGAGATGGCGGTGATGACTTCGCGCAAGCAGCGCTTGAAGCAACTTGCGCTTACGAGCGCTCGTGCTCGCAAGGCCGTGGAGTTGTCCGAGCATCCGGAAAACTTTTTGTCGGCCGTGCAAGTGTGGATCACGATGCTCAGCTTGCTTACCGGATCTTTCGGCGGGCAAGCCCTCGCGATACGCCTGCAGGCGCCACTGGTTCATCTCGGCATACCGCTGATTACGAAATATGCCGAAACCATTGCGTATGCTTTCAGCTTCACCCTGATACTTCTGATTTCGGTAGTACTGGGCGAATTGGTTCCCAAGCGCCTGGCTACATTGCGCCCGGAAAAAATCGCCACGGCAGTAGCGATTCCAATGAGCATTTTAAGCATGATTGCTCGCCCGTTCGTGTTGATACTGACGCTGTGCACGCGAACCTTATTGCGCATTATGGGCCTGGGTAAAATTTCGGAAGAAAAAGTAACGGAAGAAGAAATTCGCCATCTGGTCGCAGAAAGCCACGAGCAAGGCGTGATCGACCAGGACGAACGCAATATGCTGAATCGTGTTCTGCGTCTCGGCGATCGCACTTCGGATTCATTGATGACCCCGCGCACGCGAATTACCTGGCTCGATGCCAATGCTTCGCTGGAAGACAATCTGGCGAAAATGCGGGACACCTTGTTCGCTCGTTTCCCGGTTTATCGCGGCAGCGATGCCGACGTGCTCGGCATACTCGAAGTCAAAACGCTCGCGGGCCAGACGGACATCAAGACCACCGATGAATTGCTTCGCCAGCTTCGCCCCGCCTTGTTCGTATCCGATTCCACCAATGCATTGCGACTGCTGGAAATTTTCCGCGAGGAACAACAAACCGTTGGTCTGGTAGTTGATGAATATGGCGATATTCAGGGTCTGGTGTCCTTGAATGACTTGCTTGGCGCCGTATTGGGCCGAATCCAGGACAGCGAGAGCAGTGAAGACGAACCATCGATCATTCAGCGCGCCGATAATTCCTGGCTAGTCGATGGCCGGGTTGCCGTCGATGATCTGAAGGAGTTGCTCGGACTACATGCTTTGCCGCATGAAGACGATCAAGACTTCACCACTGCCGCCGGCATGGTCATTGCGCATTACGGTCGTATTCCTCATGCCGGTGAATATTTCGATTGGCAACGCTGGCGAATCGAAGTGGTCGATCTGGATGGGGCCCGAATCGATAAATTATTGATTGCCGCTGTCCCCGAGAAAACACTGGACCCAGAAGCTATCTAATGAAATTCAGATTCCCGAGAGACCATGGACCGTTACCGCCAAGTACGCATCAGCTAATCAATCATCTGTGCGAGGGTGATCCGGAAGACGAGCTGACGCTTAGCGGTTTACTGGATGAGTTTCAGGAACGTGCATTCGGTCTATTTCTGTTTCTGGTGTTGTTGCCGACATTCTTTCCGGTTCCGATGGGACAAGGCTCGGTAAGTGGTTTTTTGACATCGCTGATCGGGCTGCAATTTTTATTGCGTTATGAACACCCTTGGTTACCGGGCTTTATTGCCAATCGTAAATTTCACCGATCCAGAATTATCGGATTCCGAAACCGTTTCGATAAATGGCTGGGGCGTCTGGATAAAATCACCAAGCCACGCAACGAATGGATTTTCAGCAATCCGTTCGCACATGCATTCACCGGTTTTCTGCTGCTGATTTTAGGCATCACTTTGTCTTTGCCGCTGCCCGGTACCAATATTCCGTTCGGCATCATCATCCTGTTTTTTTCGTTCGCCCTGATTGAACGCGACGGCCGTTTCATGATTATCGGCTGGTTATTGGGCATCATGGAAATCGTCCTGCTGGCATTCTTTTCGAAAGAAATGGCCGTCATGATTGCATCGTGGTTCTAGCTTAAGCTGCAAACAGTTTCGCGACTTCCTGCGACAACATCGGGCGGCCTAGCCAGAAACCCTGGCCCTGATCACAACCGCGTTCGCGCAATACGCCATATTGGCCTTCGGTTTCAATCCCTTCCGCAACGACGGTAATGCCGAGCGAATGCGCCATCGCGATGATGGCGGTGGTCAATGCCAAATCATCCGGATCGCGCAATAAATCCGTGACAAAACTGCGATCAATTTTCACGCCATCCACCGGCACGCGCCGCAAATGGCTCAAACCGGAAAAACCGGTGCCAAAATCATCAAGCCAGACTTTTACGCCCGTCGCACGAATGCGGGATAGCAAAACACTCGCCTGGTTCTCGTCGGTCAAAATCGCGGTTTCAGTCAACTCCAGATGCAATTGATGCGGCTTTAACCCCGAAGAAGCCAGTACGGTTTCGACCACGTCGATCAATTCGCCACCACGCAATTGTTTCGATGAAACATTTACCGAAACGAACGGCAAGGTACCGTCGGAACTGGACCACATTGCAGCATCATTGCAGGCCAGCACTAATGCATGGCGCCCGAGCATGTCGATCAAGCCACTTTGTTCGGCAACATCGATGAACATGACCGGCGGCACCATGCCCAAACGAGGATGCTGCCAACGCATGAGCGCTTCAGCGCCAACGATGCGACCATCGGTCAGACTGTAAATAGGCTGATACATCAAACCCATTTCACCGCGCTCGAATGCACCGCGTAAATCCTGCTCCAGTTGCACGCGACGTTCCACCGCCTGATCCATTGCCCGACTGTAAAAGCGATAGCAGTTTTTACCTGCGACCTTGGCTTGATACATCGCGATGTCGGCATTCTTCAGCAAGACGCCCGCCGCATTTGCATCGAACGGAAACAGGGTAACGCCAATCGACGCCGTCAGATAAAGCGGACTGCCATTCAAGATCAGCGGTTTGCGAATATTTTCCAGCAAGGCTTCGGCCAATTCATTGGCGCTATTGCGAATTTCCGGCTTCAGGAAAAGCACGATAAATTCATCACCGCTAAAACGCGCCACTTGCGAGCCCGGCAAGCCATGTTCATCAAGCGTGCTTTTCACTCTCAGCGCGAGTTGATTCAATACTTCATCGCCCTCTTCATGTCCCAAGGTGTCGTTCACTCGCTTGAAGTCATCAAGATCAATAAACAGCAAAGCCAATTCACCGCTATTGGCCTGCATCGTCAACAAGCGTTCTTCCAGGGCCTCGCGAAAGGCAAGTCGGTTTGCCAGGCCGGTTAATGAATCGGTATAAGCCATGCGGCGAATTTCGCGATCATGACGGGCAACTCCTGCACTCATGCGTGAAAATGCCCGGGTGAGTCCGCCTATTTCGTCTTGGCGACTGGATGACAGATTCACGTCGGCATATCGGCCCTGCTCCATCTGATCGGTGGCCAACGACAAATCCCGCACCGGCCTGATCACATGCCGTTCCAGCAAATACAGCAATATGCCGCCTAAAAAAAACATGCCGGCAGTCGTGGCCAGCAACCATCGCCAATGCCGGTCGTTTGATTGATTCAGATTTTGTTTCAAGGGTTGCAATAACGTGGCATTGCTCATCGACGGGGCGTTGAGCACCATGCCGATTCGTAATCCACCAACGCGTTTGCCGTCCAAGATGATCGGTGTCGAAATATCCAGCAGCTTTTCATTCCATTGCGATACGGTTTTATTTCCGGCAACTGCGGCGCTTGCCGCGGTTGCCAATGGATCCAGCATCGGTTTTCCGTTGCTGCTGCCCTCGGCAGCATCGGCAAGAATGATTCCATCGTTGTCAAAAACTATCGCGTAGACGACATCATGCTGCTTTTTCAGATCATGCAATTTACTTTGCAATGCTTCCGGATTTTTATTTCGTATTTCGGCAGAAATGCCCGGGATGGCGTTATTGACCAACACTTCGCCCTTTCGCTTTAAATTTTCCTGATCAATTCCACGCATGGCGGTTTCGGTCAGCTCGAGCATTTTGCCGTGATTGGATTTTTCATTCATCCATAAGGCAGAAAAAATAATGACTACCAGGAACATCATCAGGCCGAGCATGCCGAGCATTTGCCCGCGCAAACCCAAACCCAAACGCCCCAGTTCTTGATTCAGTCTCATAAGGCTAAGACTAACCGAGTCTGAATTATTTTTCCTTGCATTCTTTTTCCGTTGTCCCCGTCTGACCCAATTTCAGCATTCGTTGCGTATCGGAAAACAGCCCCCGCAATATTTTTATTTCGCGCTTGTCCATATTTGCTCTCAGGTACAAGCGACGCAAACGCGCACTCACCATCTCGGGGGCACGACCTTTGTGGAAATCGACCTGCTCCATCAGCTCGCTTAAATGCCCGAAGAAACGTTCCATATCTTCGTGGGTAGCCGGCACTGCATCGGCATCTACCGATGCATTTTCGACCGGCTCCGCGATTGATTCAGAAGCCAGCTGCACGATTCTATATTCATAGGCGAGCACTTGCACCGCAGCCGCCAAATTCAATGATGCATAATCAGGATTGGCCGGAATGCAAACCGTAGCGTGACAACGCTGCAAGTCCTCGTTTTCCAGGCCGGTTCGCTCGCAACCAAAGACCAATGCCACCTTGCCCGCCTGACCTGCCTGCAGCAATTGTGCCGCTGCCTCTCTCGGCAGGAATTCCGGCAATGGCACTTCGCGCCGACGCGAGGAAGTACCGATCACGAAATGGCAGTCGGCGACCGCATCGGCCAGGCTCTCATGCAAGATGGCTTGATCCAGCAGATCAACGGCTCCCGCCGCGAGCGCACTCGCCTCCGGATGTGGAAACTTGTGTGGCTTCACAAGATGCAGCTCGACCAGACCCATTGTTTTCATGGCCCGTGCCGCAGAGCCAATATTACCGGGGTGTTGCGTACCGACAAGTACGATGCGAAGTGAGGGTTTCATGGCGGCATTTTAAGGCTTTTGTGCCGTGTTGAGCGAAGGCTCGAAGCGATATCTGGTATCATTCGCCCGCCGCGGCTTTGACTGCGGCATGTTCTCAACACAATTTACGTTTAGGCGGGACTATGCAAAACCCAGTCATTACTGTCATGACCAAAGCCGCGCGGATGGCCGGTACCGTGATGTTGCGTCATATGAGCAAGCTCGCCAGCTTGAACGTTGTCGAAAAAAGCCCGCAAGACTACGCCAGCGAAGTCGATGCCGCGGCCGAGAAAGAAATCATCAAGGAATTGCGTCGCGCCTATCCGGATGCTGCCATTTTGGCGGAAGAATCCGGTGCGATGGGCACAGGCCGCCAAACATTCGTGATCGATCCTTTGGACGGCACATCGAATTATTTGCGTGGTTTTCCGCATTTTTGCGTGTCGATCGCGTTAGTTGAAAATGGCGAGCCAATGGACGGCGTGATTTTCGATCCATTGCGTAACGAGCTGTTCACCGCAAGCCGTGGTGCCGGCATGTTGCTCAATGACAAGAAAATGCGCGTCGCCGACCGCAAGGATCTTGCCGGCAGCATGTTGATTACCGGTTTCCCTCCGCGCGAGCGCATTCGTTTGCCGGCCCATCTGCAAGCTATCAATGAATTGCTGAAAACTGCCGAAGATGTCCGCCGCACTGGCTCTGCCGCTCTTGATCTTGCTTACGTCGCCTGCGGCCGCGTTGACGGATATTTCGAAGCCGGTATCAAACCCTGGGATATCGCCGCCGGCATGTTGATGGTGCGCGAAGCCGGTGGCCGCGTTTGCGATTTCAAAGGTCGTGGCGACAAATTACTGAATACCAATCACATCGTTGCCGGCAACCAGAAAGTCAGCGCTGCCTTGCAGAAATCATTGGTGGATTCGGGTTACGCCGCAGCATTCACATAATCCGCAGGGGCGCCTGCTTGCTGCGCCCATGAATTGCAGACGAAGAGCGGGCGCAGCAAGCAGGCGTCCCTACGGTCACAATAAAAAACCGCGCATCGCGCGGTTTTTTATTGAACGATTGAATCCGGATATCCCGCTTACGGGCGGCGTTCCAGTTCGGCAAGATCTTTTGCCTTTGGCATAAGATCCTGCTTGGTCGTGCCCAACCAGAGCAACAATGGGCAGGCCACGAAAATCGATGACAAGGTACCGAATACGATACCGATAATTTGCGACTCGGCCATGCCTTGCAGTGAACTGCCACCAAAAATATACAACGCCAACACCGTCAGGAAGGCAACGAAGGACGTGATGATCGTACGTGACAGGGTTTGGTTGACCGAACGATTCAACACTTCCGCTGGGGAAACCCGTTGCAGATTCCGGAAGTTTTCGCGAACGCGGTCGAACACCACGATGGTGTCGCTGATCGAATAACCCATGACCGACAGAATACCGGCCAACACCGCCAAATCGAGTTCGTGTTGCGAGATGGCGAACCATCCGGCAACGAGCAATACGTCATGTAGAGTCGTAATAATGGCAGCGACGGCGAACTTCCATTCGAAGCGAGCCCAAACATAAATCAGGAAGCCCAGCACCACGAATATCGCGGCTTTCAAACCATTCCAGGCAAACTCATTTCCGATTTGCGGACCGACATAAACGCTCGGGAATACCTTGCCGGGATTGCCGCTGATTTGCGCCGCGGTCAAAACCTTCTCGGAAAATTCCTGAATTTTCTTGGAGTCGCGATTCTCGTCATTCAAACGCATACGGATAACGATGTCATTTCCTGCGCCAGAAGTACGAACCTCGGAATTTGGGAAACCGTTGGCTTCAAGACGCTGACGCATTTCTTCGACATTCACGGGTTTCTCAAACTTGAGTTCCGTCATGGTACCGCCAGTAAAATCTAGCGCGTAATTGAAATTATTGCTGACCATTGCGGCAATGGCAACCACCATAAGAAGGGCTGCAACAGTGAGTGACACCATGCGCATGCGCATGAAATTGATATTGCTATTTGAAGGAAAAAGTTCCACATCGCCTCCGGTGCGATTAAATCGACAGGCCGGTCATCTTGCGACGACCGCCATAAATCAGGGTGGCAATTCCGCGTGACACCGCAACGGCGGTGTACATCGAGGTCAAGATACCGATGATGAGTGTGATACCGAAACCACTGATCGGGCCCGAACCAAATACCGCCATTGCGAGACCGGCCAGCAACGCCGTGATATTGGCGTCGGCAATGGTGCCGGTCGCCTTGTCATAACCCGCGGCAATACTGGCAAGCGGTGTATTGCCCAATCTCAGTTCTTCGCGTATTCGTTCGTTGATCAATACGTTGGCGTCGACAGACATACCTACGGTCAATGCGATACCCGCAAATCCGGGTAATGTCATCGTCGCGTCGAAGAACGACATGATTGCGACCACCATTAAAAGTTGCAAGAGCAGGGCAATGTTGGTGATCACGCCAAACATTTTGTAATAAATCAAGAAAAAAACCAGCACGAATGCAAACGAGAATACCACTGCTTTTACGCCCCGTTTGACGTTCTCGGCACCCAGGCTTGGCCCAACGATTCGTTCTTCAATAATATCGACAGGTGCTGCAAGCGAACCCGATTTCAATTGTTCGGACAGTTTTCTGGCTTCGATCGGGTCCAGACCGGTCGTGATGAAAACATCGCTGAATACACCATTGATGGTGGCGATGTTAATCACGAACTCTTCCGTGACCGAGCCACGCACTTGCTTGCCGTCGATGATGCGGGTGATCGGCTTGCGTTCGATATAAACCACGGCCATTGGCTTGCCGACATTGCGTTGTGTATGGGCAAACATGCGCTTGCCACCCGCGGTATTGAGCTTGATTTCAACCGCCGGCGTACCGGACTTTGAATCGATGGTCGGCGCGGCATTGACCAGCTGATCACCGGAAACAATCACGCGCTTGGAAAGCAATACCGGGATGTCCGGATCCGATGGGCTTTGCTTGCGCATCATATAAACACGCGAGCCCAGCGGCGCTACGCCACCGTTCGTCGCACTGAAAGCATCGCCTTCAACCACGGCACGATATTCCAGAGTTGCCGTTGCACCCAGTAATTCTTTTGCGCGAGCGGTATCTTGAATACCGGGCAACTGCACGATGATTCGGTCATTACCCTGGCGTTGAATGATCGGCTCGCCCAAAGCGGCCATCCGGTTTCTGATCGTGATGATGTTTTTATCGATGGCATCGGTGGCAATCGAATTCAACTCTTGCGGTGTCAGGTTTGCATCAATGCTTACCGCATCGGCGCCATTGCTGAACGACAAGGTCGGAAATAATGATTTCAGAAAGCTCAGCGATTTTGTTCTTGCAGCTTCATCGGCAAAAATGATCTTGATGCTGCTCGCAGTGTTCGATATATCCGAATAAGCGATCTTGTTTTTCGTCAGATTATTCGCGATTTCTTCCGCGTAGATACCGATGCGTTTTTCTTTTGCAGCGGCCTGATCCACTTGCAGCAGGAAATGCACGCCGCCTCGCAGATCAAGGCCCAGCGTCATCGGCTTGGAGCCAATCTTGCCGAGCCATGCAGGTGCCGTGGAAGCAAGATTCATCGCCGCGTTGTAATTCGAACCCAGTTCCGGGCGCAAAATATCGGCTGCTTTTAACTGGGAATCGTTATCTGCCAACCGCACCATGACATTGTCGCCTTCCAGTGCAACGCTTTTGTACGGCAAATTCTGCGCCTTCAACAGTGTCTGTATGCGAGTGACCAACGCTGCATCAACCGGGATTTTTCCAGCCGCTGCGACCTGTACCGACGGGTCTTGCGGGAACACATTCGGCAGCGCGTACAAGGTACTGAGCAGCAATACGATAACGATGATTGCGTATTTCCAACGGGCAAATTCAAGCATGGAACACCATAAAGGCCATCAGGCCTGCAGTAGAGCGAATGGGGAAATTAAGCCGACTTCAAAGTGCCTTTCGGCAACACGGCACTGATCGCGTTTTTTTGTAATTTGATTTTGGTGTTGTCGGCAATTTCGACGGTAATGAAATTGTCGCCGATATCGTCCACACGGCCTGCGATGCCGCCGCTGGTAATGACTTCATCACCCTTGCTCAATTTGCTGATCAGTTCGCGATGTTCTTTCTGGCGTTTCATTTGCGGACGGATCATCAGGAACCACATAACGACAAACATTACGGCAATCATGATCAAAGGACCAAAACCACCGCCGGCTGGCGCGGCTGCGGATTGTGCTGCGGCAGGGGAAATGAAGAAATCAAGCAGGGACATAGTTTTTCTCGTAGATGTAGATGAATCAAAGCGTGCAATTATGCCAGAGCGACCGGCTCAGCGCATGGATTCCACAGATTTGGGCACCGGTTTATGCGTTTTCAACCCGCCTGAGCGCATAAAATTCGGCTCGGAACTCCTCGAAGCGGCCCAATTCTATTGCTGCCCGAATTTCCCGCATCAATTCCTGGTAATAGTGCAAATTATGAATAGTGGCCAGCATCGAGGCCAAAATTTCATTGCAACGGTCCAGATGCCGCAAATACGCCCGGGTATAGCCGCTACGGCAGGTGTAACAGACGCAACCCGGCTCAATCGGACTGACGTCTTTTTCATACTGGGCATTGCGGATGCGAACCTGGCCAAAATGCGTGAAGTAGTGTCCATTTCGGGCATTACGGGTTGGCATTACGCAATCAAACATATCAATACCGCGGGCAACCGCTTCGACGATATCTTCGGGCTTTCCAACACCCATTAAATAGCGTGGTTTGTCTTCGGGTAATTGCGGACAAATCGCTTCGAGCGTGCGTTCGCGTTCTTCCGGCGGCTCGCCCACGGCCAATCCGCCAACGGCATAACCGTCGAAATCCAGCTGCTTCAAGCCATCGGCTGACTGCGTACGCAGGTGTGGATATACCCCGCCCTGCACAATACCGAATAGCGCAGCGTCGTTACCTTCATGGGCTTTTTTCGAACGCTCGGCCCAACGCAAACTCAGCTCCATCGATTTCTTCGCGACGATTTCGGTCGCCGGATACGGCGTGCATTCATCGAAAATCATCACGATGTCCGAGTTCAGCACTTTCTGGATATGCATGCTTTCTTCGGGACCGAGAAACACTTTCGCACCGTCGGTAGGCGAGGCAAACGTTACGCCCTGCTCGGTAATCTTGCGTCGCTTGGCCAATGAAAAAACCTGAAAACCGCCGGAATCGGTCAGTATCGGCTTATCCCATTTACAAAAACCATGCAGGCCTTCGTGTGCCGCGATGACTTCAAGACCGGGCCGCAAATAAAGATGAAACGTATTGCCCAGAATAATTTCGGCGCCAATTTCCTTCAGCGATTCCGGCAACATCGCTTTCACCGTGCCATAGGTGCCTACCGGCATGAAGGCCGGGGTTTCCACAGTACCACGCGGAAAATGCAAACGACCGCGCCGTGCCTTTCCGCTCGATGCAAATTTTTCAAAACGCATGCGACTCATTTCAATCTCTTTCTTGTTTTATTGTTTTTGTGGATACAGCAACATCGCATCGCCATAGGAAAAAAACCGGTAGCGCTTCTCGATCGCGTGTTGATACGCGGACATGATACGTTCGCGGCCACAAAAGGCCGACACCAGCATCATCAAAGTGCTTTCCGGCAAATGAAAATTTGTGATCATTGCATCGACCGATTTCACTTTGACGCCGGGAAAAATAAAAATCTGGGTATCATCGGCATAAGGTCTGACTTCGCCATCGCGATAAGCCGTTTCCAAGGCACGAACCACCGTGGTGCCCACCGCAATCACGCGACCGCCGCGAGCCCGCGTCTTCGCAATTTGTCCGCATAACTCGGCACCAACGTTCAGCCATTCGCGATGCATCGTGTGCTCTTGAATGGTTTCAGTCCGCATCGGCTGAAACGTGCCGGCACCGACATGCAGGGTAACGTGGCCAAACTCGACGCCCATCGCTTTCATGCTTGCCAGCAAGTCTTCGTCGAAATGCAGGCCGGCCGTCGGTGCAGCCACTGCACCCGGTTGCTTGGCAAACAGGGTTTGATAGCGGACGTCGTCGGTAATGTCGGCGTCGCGCTGGATGTAAGGCGGTAGCGGCATCCGTCCTGCGCGCAGCAATACTTTTTCCAGCGGTTCGTTGGTTTCGAAACGCAGCCGATAAAACTCGCCTTCGCGCCCAAGTACGGTAATGACGGTGCCATCATCGAGCGTGATTTTTGAATCCGGTTTCGGCGACTTGCTGGCGCCGACCTGCGCCCTGACTTCGTGCGCACTGGTGATGCGCTCAAGCAAAATTTCAACACGGCCACCGGATTCCTTCTGTCCATGCAAACGGGCCGGAATCACCCGGGTATCGTTGAAAATCAACAAATCGCCCGAACGCAGGAATTCCGGCAAATCGCGGACTGTTTTATCCATAAAATCGCTGTCGTCATTCGGTACCACCAAGAGGCGACTGGCTGAACGTTCAGGTAGCGGCGATTGGGCAATAAGCTCGGGCGGCAGGTCGAAATGGAAATCGGATTTCTTCATCTGGGGTCTCGTCTGGACCTCGCATTGTAGCCAATGAACACCGTAGGAGGCCGCTTGCGGGCGATGTGTTGGACAGGCCATCGGGCCCAAGGGCCCTCGTACGGGGCTTCTCAGGGGGTTATATCGGTCATTTTGGCATGCTAAAATGGCGGCTTAATTCATTGATTTGCTTGGAAACATGTGCGCGGGGAAGCTCCCTGCGCATTTTTCGTTTCCCGCAAGTCCATTCGTCGCAGCAGGAGTAGCTTATGACCGTTCTCGATATTCTCAAACCATTACGTGCACGTGGCGGTGCAGTCCGCACCAACGGCCTTGATGATGCCACCCTGCTTAGTCTGAGCGAACAATTTCCGGAAATTACCGAAGCTGCGAAAGCTGCTGCCGAATTGTTCGCCGGATTGCAGACAGAATTCGCCGAATTGCTTGATGCCGACGAGCAAGCTCAAATCAATGCGACCCAATCGGGCTTCGTGAATTTTTATGCCGACGATGCCGTGAATCCCTACGTTGCCCTGACTGCACGTGGCCCGTGGATCATCACTTTGAAAGGCCGCGTACTGCATGATTCAGGCGGCTACGGCATGCTCGGCTTCGGTCATACGCCGGCGAACGTGATCGACACGATGAGCAAGCCACAAGTAATGGCCAATGTCATGTCGCCAAGCCTGTCGCATCTGCGTATCGCACGCGCTCTGCGCAAGGAAATCGGCCATAGCCGCGACAATGTTTGCCCGTATGTAAAATTTCTCGCGCTGAACTCCGGTTCGGAATCGGTTTCTCTGGCCTGCCGTATCGCCGACGTCAATGCAAAAACCATGACCGATGCCGGCGGCGCGCACGCAGGTCGCACGATCAAACGTATCGCGGTCAAAGGTGCATTCCACGGTCGTACCGAACGTCCTGCGATCTATTCCGACTCCAGCCGCAAGGCTTACGAACAACATTTGGCCAGCTTCCGCAATGAAGATTCCCTGATCACGATCGAACCGTATTCGATCGAAGCCCTGAAACAAGCATTTGCCGATGCTGATGCGAAAGGCTGGCATATCGAAGCGATGTTCCTTGAGCCTGTAATGGGTGAAGGCGACCCGGGCCGCGCAGTTCCGCCTGCGTTCTATGCGGCAGCCCGCGAACTGACGAAAGCCCACGGCACCTTGTTGCTGGTGGACTCGATCCAGGCCGGCCTGCGTGCACATGGTGTCCTTTCGATTGTTGATTACCCCGGCTTCGAAGGTATGGAAGCTCCGGATATGGAAACCTATTCCAAGGCGCTCAATGGTGGTCAATATCCATTGTCGATTCTTGCCGTGAACGAACGTGCCGCCGGTTTGTACCGCAAGGGCATTTACGGCAACACGATGACCGGCAACCCGCGTGCAATGGATATTGCTTCGACTGTGCTGACATCGCTAACACCGGAAATTCGCGCCAACATCCGCAACAAGGGCATCGAAGTCATCGAAAAGCTGAATAAACTGAAAGAAGAACTCGGCGGCCTGATTACCAAGGTACAAGGCACCGGTTTATTGTTCAGTTGCGAACTCGACCCAAGCTTCAAATGCTATGGCGTCGGTTCGACCGAAGAATTCATGCGTGAACGCGGTATCGGCGTAATTCATGGTGGCACAAACTCGCTTCGCTTCACTCCGCATTTCGGTATCACTTCCACCGAAATTGATTTGGTGATCGAACACGTCCGTTTTGCATTGTTGAACGGCCCACGCAAGGCGATGGACAAAGCCGAAGCCGCGTAATAAGCGGTCGTAGGAGGCCGCTTGCGGGCGACTAGTGCTTCAGACAATCGGGCCCAAGGGCCCTCCTACAAAAGCTGATAAAAAAGCCGGAGCAATCCGGCTTTTTTTATGCATGTCGAGTAGTTATCAATACGGTGCGCTCAGATATGCCGCCTGCAGATAACCGACGATTGAAATAACGGCCATGCTCAACATCAGCAGATAGGTGATCAGCATGCCGCTGACACGTCCTTTCGATGGGCCGCTACGATGACTCAGGCCCCAGGCATGCGCACTGCGCGAAATGAAAATGGCAGCGCCGAAGGCATGGATCAGCCATTGCGGATAGCCGTTCAATTCCATGCCACCCAGCAGCAAAAACAGCATCGGCATGTATTCAACGGCATTGGCATGAACGCGGATACGCTGCAACAGATCCAGATTGCCGCCATCGCCTATGCCGATTTTATGCAATTGGCGCAATTGCACTACGCGCCATGAAAGGAACATCAACAGCAATACGCTTAAGCCTGCATAAAATAAAGTTGTCATAATTTTCCGGGTTATTTGATGGAAATCGAGGTAGCAATAATTTGAAGCTCGCTGGTCGCAACCGGTACCGATTGGCCGGCGTCTTCCGCCAGATGCTTCGCCACTTCAGGCTTGAGTTCGATACGCTTCAATTCACCAAATACGATGGCTTCGCCTTTCGAATCTTTCGGAATCACGAATGCGTGATCTTTGGTTTTGATGCGGGCGGCCCGGGCGTTGGATTCAATCATCAGCCAGCAACCTTCTTTTTGGCAGACCTGGGTAATACGGCCTTTGAATTTTGCAGGTTTGCCCGAGTATGCATCGACGTTCTGCGATGCCGTTGCAATATCCAGTGCCTTGCCTTTCGGCATATCAGCACCGTAGTTTTTTGCGTTCGCCGCACCGGCAATCAAAAACAGGCACGCGAGGCCCAGCCATTTATTGAACATCGATATTTCCTTTGATTAATTTAATTCAAATGCAACGAGGGATTCATTCTCGGCAACTGTCGAGAAACGTCCTTTTTCATCGCAGGCAACTTCAGCCATCGCACACTCGACATCGTGGGTAAAAAACAATCTTACATGGCGCGACAATTTGTCTTGCAGAAAATCTTTTTTCTCGTCAATCAGGATTTCGGGGAAACGGTCGTACCCCATCGTGACCGGTAAATGCACCCAGGGCCGACCCGGAATGAGATCGGCACAAAACACTACGCCATCATTGCCGTCGCTGCCGACAATTTCTGCCAGCATCAAGCCTGGCGTATGGCCCTGGCTGTAATGAAAGCGGACAGACTGCCCGAGTGTTTTCGAATACTCGCCTTCGACGATTTCAAGGCGGCCACTTTGTTCCAGCAAGGGCACCAACTCGGGAATAAAACTGGCGCGATCGCGTGGATGCGGTTTTTGCGCGCGCAGCCAGCATTCCTTGCTGACGACAAAGGTCGCATTCGGAAATAACAGGCTAAGCGATTTGTCAGCCTGCCAGGGGCTCAACAAGCCACCGGCATGATCGAAATGCAGATGCGAAAGCACCACAACATCGATATCACTATCGGAAAAACCCGCGACATGCAGTGAATGCAGCAAAACGTGCTCGGCTTCCTGCACGCCAAAACGTTCTCGCATTTTTGGTTCGAAGAATGCGCCGATACCGGTTTCAAACAACACGCGCTTGCCATTCAAGCCTTCGGCCAACAAAGCACGACAAGCAAGCGGAATGCGGTTTTCCGAATCGGGCGCGATCCATTTTTCCCACATCGCTTTCGGCACATTGCCGAACATCGCGCCGCCATCGAGTTTTTGCGAGTTTCCCAGAACAGACCAGAGTTTCATGACAATTCCAAACTACTTTTGAACGAGGCGCGTATTGAAATAAAGCACGAATGCCGGGCCACCGGCTTTCTCGGACTTCACTTCGACCACCAGACTTTCATCATCGATATTCAATTTTGCACGTCCGGTAACATCAGGTGCGTTGGCTTTGCCTGACCAAGTCTGCTTCCAACCACGCACAATTATTTCCGGAGCATTGCCAGACCCCATCACCACGTTTGCACGTGCAAGCTTCGGGTCCTTCGGCATCACAATATTGTCGCCGGCATTATCGGCAAGTGCCTTGAAGGGCACCGAAAACAATGAGCGTTCGCCATTCTGAATATCGAAAGTCCAATCGGTTGTACCCATGCTGCCGTCATTGTCGACCCGCAAACGATCAAGCTGCAGATCCATTGTTTTTGTCATCGGCACAGATGGTTTGGTCAATGGTGCGATCGCTTCATTCGCCAAGGTTGTAACAGGCGCTGCCGGAGCAACCACCGCGGGCGCCGGCTTGTCGTTACGAACATTGATGTAAACGGTAGTCAGCGCGGCAATCAGTGCCGCCAAGCCGGTTAACAGGCTGGGAGCAATTGCGATCCAATGCTTCTTGGTTTCTTCGGATGACATGTGGGCTCTTTTGTAATTTGCTGTTTATAGGAAATAAAAAATAAATCCGTCAATGAAACAAGTACGTTATTTTTCCACCGTTTTCTTTGGAACTACTTTGGCTGATCCCACAGAGTTTCGTGGATCGGCGCCGCCTTGCAGAATATTCGTTCGTACGTCCCAGTCTACCGAGTGAAGAAATTGAGTCCCCAGCGTTGTGCTTTGATTTATCTGATGCCCCATCGCTTCCAGCGCTGTTACGGTTTCGGGTGCTACTGCATTCGGTTCCATGAATATCGTGTCGGGAAGATACTGATGATGAAAGCGCGGGACTGCGACAATCTCGGCCGAACCGAGGCCCTGTTCGACACCCAGCATGCCGAGCAATACCAGCGTGATGATTCGGCTACCGCCCTTGCCGCCCAGCACGGAAATTTTATCCTTGCCAATCATGAATGTCGGCGTCATCGAACTCAGCATGCGTCTGCCGGGCGCGACCGCATTGGCGTCGTAACCCAGCACACCGAAAGCATTTGGTGTTCCGGGACGCAAGGCAAAATCGTCCATTTCATTGTTCAACAAAAAACCGGCACCTTCGACCACCTGGCCAGAACCAAAAGCCAAATTCACTGTTTGCGTGACGGCAGCCATGTTGCCGTCACCATCGATGATCGAAAAATGCGTCGTGTTCACGCCTTCGAGCGGCGGATTTTCGCCAGGCAACATCGCACTCGGCGTTGCCTTGTTCGGAAGGATGGATGCTCGCAAACCGGCCGCGTAATCATCGCTGATTAAGCGCGCAATCGGCATGTCGACAAAATCCGGGTCGCCGAGATAGAAAGTACGATCACGATAGGCACGCCGCATCGCTTCGGTCACGATATGCACGCGTTGAGCTTCGCTCAATTTCGCCAAATCCCAGCCTTCCAGGATTTGCAGAATTTCTGCCAACACCACGCCACCCGAAGATGGCGGCGGCGCGGTAACGACATTCCAGTCACGGTATTTGAAGCGGATCGGCGCGCGTTCCTTGATCGAATAATTGATTAAATCCGATGCAACCCAATCGCCGCCATATTTTTTGATATCGGCAATCATCTTTTGCGCAACTTCGCCGCGATAAAAACCGTCATTGCCCCGTGTCGCGATCAATTCAAGCGTATGTGCCAAATCCGTCTGGACGAGTTTTTCGCCGACTTCCGGACCGTCACCGTCGGCAAGGTAAACTTTTCTGGTGGCATCGAAACGTTCCATGACGTCTCTGCGTTCCGCATATTGCTCGACCAGACGCGGATAGACATCGAAGCCATTTCGCGCATGACGAATGGCCGGTGCCAGTGAAACCGACAGCGGCAAGCGACCATAATGTTTTGCCACGTGTACCAACCCGGCCGGCAAGCCGGGAATACCCGAGGACAGTGGACCATTCTCGGCTTTATCTCGATCTAGTTCGCCATTGGCATCGAGATAATTGGCGGGCTTCGCAGATGCCGGCGCGGTCTCGCGTGCATCGATGAAGACTTCGCGGCCGGTCTTTGCATCGTGCAACAAAAAGAATCCACCACCGCCAATGCCTGAACTAATCGGTTCGACTACCGAGAGCGTCGCAGACACCGCGATCGCGGCGTCGAATGCATTGCCGCCTTTCGCCAGGATTTCATGGCCGGCTTCGGTCGCCAGATAGTGCGACGATGCGATAGCGGCGGCTGATGGTTTTATCTTCTGCTTGTTATTTTCGGTTTTGGCTTGAATGCCAAAACTCGAAACCAGACAAGCGATCACTATTAAACGCTTCATGCTGCCGCCTCCTGCTTAAGCTTCTGCAGCTTCGCGAGTAATTGTTCTTCGGTTTCGACGTGTTCCGGGTCTTTATCGATGCATTCGACCGGACACACCACTACGCATTGTGGTTCGTCGAAGTGGCCAACGCATTCGGTGCAGCGATTGGGGTGAATGATATAAATCGACTCACCCTGCGTGATGGCCTGATTCGGGCAAGCCGGCTCGCAGACATCGCAGTTCACGCAAAGCTGGTTGATGATCAGTGCCATTTTCCTACCCGAAAAAAAGCCGCGCAGATAATGCTGCGCGGCTTTTGATGCAAATTACTTGGCTTCGACAAAAATGAATTGTGCGCTAGCCGCTTCGACTGCAATCTTAACGCGTTCGCTATCATCGGATTTACCGATGAACAACACCTTGGAATCCTTCAAGGCATCTTTCGGTGGCGCGACGAATGCTTCGACGATCAAGTCCGACATTGTCTTGCTGTCCGGCGAGCAGAATACGAGCATATTGCCCGGCAGCACGGTTCTTTGGACCGCGGCCTGAACCTGTTCCATCTGACGACTGTACTTGCTGGCAGTGAGGTTATCTTTTTGATCGGGCTCCATGCTGGCGCGCGGCAAATAATAAGTAATCATCTGGCCGGTAATCTGGGATTGATATTGCGCGGTAATCAGGCCGCAATATTTGCGCCATGACTCGTCTTTGCCGTCGGTAGGCGCAGTTACCATTTCTTCCGACAGATCGACTCCACCGGTTTCGCCACCTTTCTTGCCGCAAGCGGCCAATACAACACCCATCAAGAGCACTGAAATCATTAGTCCTGCACGTAACATGGTCTTACCCCCGTTTTATTGTTTTACTCAATTAAATTTTACTGTTGCTTCCATTTTGCTGCCAACGCTTTTGCGACAGCCGGGTGTACAAACCCGGACACATCGCCCCCCAAACGCGCCACTTCCCGCACCAGGCTCGAAGAAATAAAGCTGTGCTGTTCGGCAGGCGTCAAGAACAGGGTTTCGACATCCGGAATCAGATGCCTGTTCATACTTGCCAGCTGGAATTCATATTCAAAATCCGAGACCGCACGCAAACCCCGCAATAAAACGCCAGCGCCTACTTCATGAACGAAACGCGCCAGCAAGGTATTGAAGCCTCGTACCTCGACATTCGTGCAATGGGCCAATGCCGTTCTCGCCAACGACACCCTTTCGTCCAATGGCAAGGCCGGGCCTTTACCGGGACTTTCAGCAATTCCCACCACAATCTTTTCGAACAAGACCGATGCCCGGTTGATGAGATCGATATGACCGTTGGTAATCGGGTCAAAAGTACCGGGATAAACCGCGATACGACTGTGTGCTGGGGTCATGCTGGCTGCTCTGGTGAACTTGCCGACAGTGTATCAGGCAGCGGCTTGTTTTCATGCCGAAACAAGCGATACCAGACTTCCCGGGTACTGCCTTCGCGGTAAAGCTGATAAGTATTTGGTACTTCGATCTGGGTGGTGCGTCCCGTTTCTATATAAACCCAGGCCCTGTCTGCCAACCAGGGGCCGATTAACGGAAGAATTTTCTGGGCGTAGTCGCTGCCAAATGGCGGGTCGAGAAAAACCAGATCGAATCGATCCGTCGCCGGGCGAGCAAGCCAGGCAAAGCTATCGCTGGTTTCAATTTTAATATTTCCGGCCTTCAATCGCGTTGCGGTTGCACGCAATGAATTCGCCAATGCCGGGAGCTTTTCCAGCAGCACAACTTCGGCCGCTCCGCGCGATGCGGCCTCGAAACCCAAAGCACCGGTACCGGCAAAAACATCCAGCACCCGCTTGCCGGCAATATGCGATTGCAGCCAGTTGAACAGGGTTTCACGCACGCGGTCGCTGGTCGGCCGCAAGCCGGGTGAAGATTCCACCGGCAACTTCGAGCCACGCCACTGTCCTGAAATGATGCGGACTTGTCCAAACGGTGCTTTATTCATCGAGTGTCTTATTCATCGGAGATCGGGGCATGAATGTTAAGATTGGCCCTATTGTCTGCGATTGAATGAAGCAATGTTTGATTTTTTTAAGAAAAAGCCAGCCACCCCCGAGACCGGCAAGACCTTGCCGAATGAACCGACACCCGAATTGCCTGTACCGGTCGCGGCTACTGTGCCGGCTGCTCCAGGTAAATTAGGCTGGCGCGAAAGACTGAAATCCAGCTTGTTCGCCGTCGGGATTGGCGGCCTGTTCGCCAAGAACCCGAAGCTCGATGAAAATTTACTCGATGAAATCGAAACCGCGTTGATCTCGGCCGATGTCGGCGTCAAGGCGACCACCGAAATCGTCCAGAAATTACGGTATGGCATGAAGGTGCATGAATTTGCCGATGCACAGGCTTTGCTGAAAAGCCTGCGTCGGGATTTATTGAATATTCTGCAGCCGATTGCCAAACCGCTTTCATTCGAAGGCGTCGAAAAACCCTTCGTGATTTTGACGGTCGGCGTCAATGGCGTTGGCAAGACGACAACAATCGGAAAATTGGCCCGTCGTTTCCAAACCGAAGGCCGCAGCATGATGCTGGCCGCTGGCGATACTTTTCGTGCCGCCGCAGTAGAGCAATTAAAAATCTGGGGTGAACGCAATAATGTCGTGGTGATCGCGCAAGGCCAGGATGCCGATCCGGCATCGGTCAGCTTCGATGCATTGCAGGCAGCCAAAGCACGCGGATTTGACGTCTTGATTGCCGATACGGCAGGACGATTGCACACTCAGGCCGGATTGATGGCCGAGCTCGGCAAAATTCGCCGCGTACTCGGTAAAGTCGATGCCAGCGCACCGCATGAAGTATTGATGGTTATAGATGGCACCACTGGTCAAAACGCGATCAATCAATTGCGCGCATTCCATGCCGCCGTCAACGTCACCGGATTGGTGGTCACCAAGCTGGATGGCAGTGCCAAAGGCGGCGTGTTATTTGCATTGGCTCGCGAATTCAATATTCCGATTCGCTTTGTCGGTCTGGGCGAACAACTCGAAGATCTTCGCGTCTTCGACCCCGAAGCTTTTGTCGATGCCTTGCTACCGGAACGCATTGACGGATGAGCCTAAGCAAACGCGCTCGACGCATCTGGATTTTTCTGATCAGTCTCGGCTTGATCCTGGGCATCGGTGCATGGTGGGTGAACCTGCAATTGGAACCGACCAAACTCACGAATACCGTGCTCGGAAAAATTGGCGAAGAGCTCAATCTCAAGTTTCAATTTGAAGGCCAGCCCAGTTATGCGATGAAGCCCGAGCCGCGTTTGGTTCTGCCGAATTTGCAGGTGATCAATCCCGCCGACAACAAGGTTTTCCTCAGTGCAAAACGTGTCGAAATTTCGCTGCCCTGGAGCACGATATTAGGCGACACCCCGCATATCACCCGCATCGAAGCGGACGATCCCGTTTTGAATTTTCCCGGCTTGCAGGCATGGCAGGCAACACGTCCGGTAACGCCGTTCGAAGTTCCCACGTTCACGAGTGGGCTCGAAATCAATAATGGCCTGTGGCTGGATAATGGCTACTCGATAAAAAACATCCAATTGGAACTACCGCATCTCGAAGACCAGCAACCTGTGGAAGCCGAGGTTTCCGGATTATTTGTGCAGGATAAAACCAAGATCAGTTTTAACGGGCCGCTGACAATTGCCAAAGCCGGATTGAATTCCGGATTCACGCTCGACAGCAAAGGCGAACTGGATTTCGGCGACAAACCGCTTCCTTATCAAATTAAAACTGTTGGCGACTTTGCCAGTCTGGAAAAAAGTTTCGACATTAAAAGTAAAACCCTGAGCCTGGTTGGCGAATCGCCACTGCCGAATTTGCAGGCTGTATTGAATTTAAGTTTTGGCGAAACGCTAAAACTGGACAGCAATGGTGTCATCGCCGAATGGCCAAAAGACTGGCCAACACTGCCTGCGCCACTAAACCAGCAGACAAAAAACATTCCCTATCAGTTGAGTTATGCCGGCAAATCCGATTTTTCCGATGCCATTGCATTGAAACTCGACATCGAGAAAAACAAATTCAGCAGCTCCCTGAAAATCGTCGAGTTACAAGCTTGGGTCGATCGGACCGATGGCTCGCCTTTGCCGCCATTGCAGGGACAATTCGAGATACCCAACATGCAATTCGATGGTGTGACGCTGGAAGGCGTCAGCATCGAAATTACGCAGGATGCCGCCAAATAATGTTTTCTGCCGAGTTGCTGCAATGGTTCGACCAACACGGGCGTCATGATCTTCCCTGGCAACACCCACGCTCGCCTTATCGAGTCTGGCTATCGGAAATCATGTTGCAGCAAACGCAGGTTGCGACGGTAATTCCCTACTTCGAAAAATTCCTGCTCAGCTTTCCTGATTTAAGAACATTGGCGAATGCCGAACTCGATCAGGTCGTCGCACTCTGGGCCGGACTTGGCTATTACACACGCGCAAGAAATCTGCATCGCGCCGCCAAAATCTGCATGGAAAGTCATCAGGGCGAATTACCCGTCACATTGGATGAATTGTGCGCCCTGCCCGGCATTGGTCGTTCAACCGCTGCGGCGATTTTGTCGCAAGCCCATGACCTGCCGTTTGCCATACTGGACGGCAACGTAAAACGCACATTGAGCCGTTATTACGGCATCACTGGCTGGCCCGGCTCGCCAGCCGTCGAAAAACAATTGTGGGAATTATCGGAAAATTTATTGCCCGAAAAACGCAATGCCGATTACACCCAGGCCATCATGGATTTCGGTGCAACTTTTTGCACCCGCAGCAAACCGCGCTGCCATCAATGTCCATTGAATGAACATTGTGTCGCTCATCTGGAAAATCGCGTATCGGAATTGCCCGAAAAAAAACCGGGCAAGAAAATACCAACACGACACACCGTAATGCTGGTCATGCTGAACAACCAAAACGAGGTACTGTTATCACGGCGTCCGGCAAAAGGTGTCTGGTCCGGCATGTGGTCGTTACCTGAAGTCATGCAGCCAGATGAAGCAGAGCCAGTGTTGCGGCAATTCGTACAAGATAAAAGTTCAGGCAATATCGAGCTGCCGGAATTTCAACATACGTTCAGCCACTACCACTTGATGATCAAACCTTTTCTATGGCGTGACCTTCAGGCAAAGCATAGAATTGCGGACAGTGATTCCGCTCGTTGGCATCCACTCGCCGAGTTAACTTCCGTCGGATTGCCCGCACCTGTAAAAAAATTACTCGAATCTTTGAATTCCTAGGATCACAGCATGAGCCGTACCGTTTTCTGCGTAAAAAACCAGGTTGAAGCCGAAGGCCTTGGCTTCATTCCGTGGCCGGGTGCGCTCGGGAAAAAAGTATTCGAAAACATCGGCAAGGAAGCCTGGCAGAGCTGGCTTGCACATCAAACGATGCTGATTAACGAGAACCGGCTTTCGCCACTCGACCCGAAACATCGCGCCTTTCTGGAGGGCGAAATGGAAAAATTTTTATTCGGCGAGGGAGCAGAAAAACCGGCCGGGTATGTAGCACCGGAAAATTGAGACAGTCTTCAAATTTATTGCTTGACGACATACCCGCGTAATTCCGGCTTGCCGTTCCTGATGTCGGTCCAGACCATATAAATATTATTGTTCATCAGCTGCATGCGCGGAAAGCCGGTTGCACGGCCCATGCCGGTAATATTCGGCAATGCGAACCGCTGCTTCTCGACTTTCAAGTCGTGTGAATATTGTGCCAGCCAGACGGTCTGCCTGGCATTTTCTTCGACCAGCCAACTCACCCAAACCGAGTTTTTATCCGACAAGATATCGACGCGACCGTGTACGTTTTTGCTCGCCACTTCGCGCATCGGCTGGAAGTGATCGCCTGCATCTTTTGAATAAGCAATGCGCACCGAGGGTTGCTGCGCCGAAGTAAACCAGGCAGTCCAAACCTTGTCCTGAAATGCACTGATTGCCGGCCCATTGACCGGGCATGCCGGCATCAGCCAATTGTCTGCATGAACACGAGATGGTGTCGTCCATTTTTTTCCGTCGAATCGCGTGGTGTAGATATCGCGAATTTCCTTTTCAGTGCGGTCACGATAAGCCACGATCGGACCGCGTGAAGTCAAAGCCGCATCTGTTTGACAGCAATCGCATGTAGACAGGTCAATCGGCCATTCCAGATTTTTTTTGAAGGCCGGATCAACCACCGCCACCCGCATGCTCATCATGCTCCCGCCGTGTCCGTGTTCATCATGTTCGGCCTTCGGTGTGGCATTGGTACCGCCATCAAGCCAGGCAACGCCCAACTGGTTTTTTGACCATGGCCACAAGCTTACGAAGCCATGTTCAGCTTGCACCGGTGAATTCAACCGGAACGGCGTGGACCAGGTTTTCCCCTTGTCTTTCGAGCGCCGCAAAATAACGTCGTAGGTATAAGTACCATCACCGTTTTTTTCCAGGTTGTGCGCCCATATGCTGCCGTCGGCAAGCGCCTGCGTTGCCGGAAAATCGGCCCAGTTGACGAAGAAATTTTTTCCGCTTGCGATTGTACTTGCGGGAGACCATTGACCTTGCGGCGAATAGAGACTCATCTGCAAGCGATGCCCGCCTTCAGGCATGCGCTGAATCCAGCTCAACACCAATTCACCGCCTGCAGTTTGGCTCAAGTTCGGTTGAGCGGCATTACTACCAATCGGTAGAGCCCATGGTTTTATTTCCCTGGCACAGACATCAAGCGCGACAAAAACCAGTAGCACTGCAATCAGGCATCGTATTTTCATGGTTATTTCTCGATTCTATTTCAAGGCAGATAGTCAGGCATTCTGGCGTTTGATCGAGAATATATCCAGCTGGCACTACTTCTTCTTTCGCGCTGCCTTCAAGCCGACAACATCGACCGGACGAATCTTGATCATCTTGCACCAGCCACCATTGCGAAATTCGAAATAACCGTTGCGTGAATCCAGATCGTTAACATTGTTATCCAGTACTACCATGATTTCCCGGTCCAGATCACGGCAGGAATCCGATTTCTCCAGATCCACCAGATAAGCCTTGCTACGGGTATGCCAAACCAGAATGGCGGTATCACCCAGTGATTCCCAGTCGTGAGCCTTGCTTGGCACGCTAAACCGCACATAGGGTATCGGCTCACCGGCAAATTTGTTAACAAGGGCCAAGCGCTCTGAATAATCGCGGTGTTTTGCCAGGCCGGCCGGCGAACCCGCGATTACCAGTAAAAAAGTTACCAACATCAAAAGTGGACGGTTCATCGCAATCTCCTTGATTTACCTGCATTAGCAACACCTTACTCCCTCCATCATTAAGCGCCAAGCACTGGGGTATACGGCATTCACGACAGATTTATCGGTATTTACGGCTTGCCAAAAACGCGCTTCGCCGGTATCATTTGCGGCTCGTCGTGAAACTGTCCGGCGTTAGCGATACTTAGGCCAGATAGCTCAGTTGGTAGAGCAAGGGATTGAAAATCCCTGTGTCGGGGGTTCGATTCCCTCTCTGGCCACCATTTAAATCAGCGACTCGTCCGAACCGCAAAAACTGCGGTTTTTTTGTGGCCGAATTTCGTTTCGTCGCACTCATGAGTTCTGCCGAAAGCAAATAATCGATTAATCGTTTGAATCGGGGCTGATGCATTAATTTCAAAAAGGCGCATCCTTATGCCTTCGAACTGCCTCTAACAACAAGCATTCACCGAAGGTTCGCCATGCGCCTTATCCACGCCTATCTCGTCATTCTCGATATCAGCGGCTACACGAACTTCATCACCCAACGCACGGTGAGCCTGTTGCATGCCGAGCAGATCATCTCGACATTGATGGAAACCGTGATCGATCTTGCCGAACACCCATTGCAGGTCAACAAACTCGAAGGCGATGCCGCCCTGCTCTATCGCGAATACGAACAAGGCGATACCGCCGTGGCAAAAAATGTTTTCGAACAAGTCAAAGCCTTCTTTCCGGCGTTTTATGCCTGCCTGGCGCAACAACGGGAAAGTCGCGCCAATTGCAGTTGCGAGGCTTGCACGAATATCGACCAGCTTGCCCTGAAGGCTTTCGTGCATGCCGGAGAAATCGCGGTAAAACAAGTGCGACAGTTTGAAGAACTGGCCGGCGAAGACGTGATTATGATCCACCGAATGCTCAAGAATCACGTGCCGTCGCGTGACTATGTCTTGATGACCGAAACGGCCCGTGCCGGCGCCCAATTACCGATTGAATCTCTGCAAAACCATCGCGAAGATCTGGAAGGCATTGGTGAAACTGCCTTGTGGCTTACCGATTCGGTGCGGTTGCGGAATTCGTAAGACAAAACTCGCTAAAGGACTGGACGAGGAAACTGTGTGCCCTTGTCTTTTCACCGTTTTTCTTAGTACGAGAGCAGTGACAATAAGCCGCCCAATACCCCCGCGAAGCTTGCAATTGCCACCGCGTGCCGCTTTTTAATCAAGCGAATCAAGAAAAGAATGACGACACTAATGAACGCTGCGATCAGAACTCCAGGGTAATCCGTTGCCAAGTACCGAAAAAGATCGTGGCAAACTTCTTGGCACTCGGGAAAGAACGCTGGATGCAGATACAGGGATGCCTTCTGCACAACAACTGCGAAGATGATGGCAATCAAGTAGAGGCTCGCGTTCTTCATGGTCCGATATACACCTTCGAAAAAACTTAGGAAAACTCAGGACACGTGAAAACTCAGCATAAAACTCATAATGAAAACTCAGGACACGCACAATACCCGCATTGTCCTACATCCATTGTGAAAACTCAGTAAAACTCAGGACACGCACAATACCCGCATTGTCCGACATCCATTGCAATAAATCCCTACAGCGTCTTGCGTTCGTATTCCTCACACTGGCGGCATGACACAAGCACGCTCGCATTTAATTCCCGACGGATCTTCCGGCACCTATCACTGTGTACAACGATGTGTCCGACGTGCCTTCTTATGCGGCGTGGATCACTACACCCAGCAAAACTATGAGCATCGCAAGGCCTGGGTTGAACAGCGCATTGCGTTGGTCGGAGAATGTTTTTCCGTCGCCATCTATGCCTATGCCGTGATGAGCAATCATCTGCATATCGTGCTGCAGCTGAATCCCGCGGCAACGGCCGCATGGTCTGACGAAGACATCGCCGAACGTTGGGTGCGTTTGTTTCCGCCACGAACTGATTCCGCTGAAGCACGTGCTTTCAAGCAAAATACGCTTGTGCGGAATGCAGCACGATTGATGCAATGCCGGGCACGGCTGGGAAGTTTATCCTGGTTGATGAAATGTCTGGCCGAGCCGATTGCCCGCCAAGCCAATGCGGAAGACCATTGCAAAGGTCGTTTTTGGGAAGGCCGATTTAAATCGCAAGTCCTGTGTGACGACAAAGCCATCCTGGCCGCGATGGCCTATGTCGACTTGAATCCGATCCGCGCCGGCATAACGAAACGTCTGGACCGCAGCCGCTACACCAGCATTCAACAACGCATCAAGCATGCGAAGAAAACACCGCTGGCTTTACAACAAGCAGTCAATCCCGTTCACGGGACATTGATCGCCTGTTTGCCGGTTCGTTTGAGCGATTACATTGAACTGGTCGAATGGACCGGTAAACAAGTCAGGCCGGACAAGCGCGGTGCCATTCCAAAACACACGCCTTCCGTTCTTAAACAGCTGCGCTCAAATGAAAAACGTTGGACGACGCAAGTCAAAGGCATTGGTTCGCGCTACTGGCGTGTCGTCGGCGATATGGAGGATTTGCTGGAAGCGGCGAAACGACTAAATCAACGCTGGCTCAAAGGATTGGGCACAGCGATGGCGTTAGCGAAAATCGATTGAGGCCTCAGTGTGAAATTGACCGCCCGAAAGGGAGAATGAAGTGTGGGCGATGGTTTTTCTGACGGGCTCCAGAAACACAAAACCGCCTAAAAGGCGGTTCTGTTTGAAGAACGTATCAAGAACAAACAAATAGTGCGTGTCCTTGTTTTTGGCGATGTGGAGGATTTGCTGGAAGCGGCGAAACGACTAAATCAACGCTGGCTGAAAGGATTGGGCACAGCGATGGCTTTGGCAAAAATCGATTAAGGCCTGAGCAGAAAATGATGTGCCCGAAAGGGAGAATGAAGTGTGGGCGATGGTTTTCCTGACTGACACCAGAAACACAAAACCGCCTTGAAGGCGGTTCTGTTTGAAGGATTAGTCAAGAACAAACAAATAGTGGGTGTCCTTGTTTTTGCTTCCAGAAACACAAAACCGCCTTGAAGGCGGTTCTGTTTGAAGGATTAGTCAAGAACAAACAAATAGTGGGTGTCCTTGTTTTTGGTGTTTTTGTGTTTTTGGGAATTATTGGTCGTTGAGAATTAGTTAACTATCTTTTTTTGGCAAAGATATTTTTAATTGCGTGACGCCATCTGAAGTTATAACTACTATCTCAGACTTACTTTTTGAAAGTCGACTTTCAATCGGCTTTGCAACTTTAGTAGAAATCAATATTTTTCTTTTGAGCGCTAGCAAACTGCACTGCGACTTAGTACAACCATAGATATAAACGTCCAACAATGGACGTCCAGATCCGCTGTTGTGATAGACGATAATAATGCTTCCCCTCTCGTCGCTATGAAGTTTTTCAATCAACGGTGGCGATCCAAGCTGACCAGAACGAACCAAACGCTCCAGCTCATGTTCCCCCCCGATGACTTCAGCAGGAAAGCTTACTGCAATTTCATTTGCAACGCTAAGGCAACTGAAAAAAGACATTATTACTACAACTAATATTTTACGCATAGTGCACCACAATCCTTTGTGTATTCATTATAAGGAGCACTAGGGCAAGACATAAATGATTGCGATGCCGCGCCCCCACCTGGCTTACTAGACCAAATACCACCTTTATCTTGACGAAACCAATGGTAATCATTACTGGCAAATTTATCTGTAATAAGCAACCTAATTTTATAGTAGCCTTTAGGGCATGTGCCGCCACAATCACCTTTCGCACTCGGCGAAACGGCCCCATCTCTCTTGGCAGCAGCTTTAAGGTCTGCGCACGTCATTCGTTTGAATGGTTTCCCAGAAAGCTCCCCCGGGTCTAGCCCTCCTCCGCCCCAAACTCTTCCAGCAAGCTTGCCACTTCTATTCAATGCATAGCTGTAGCAATTGTTTGATCTTAGCCATGATTCACTTCCATTTTTGTCAGGATCAAAAACGGGTTCGCCTTTAAGACCCAATACATCTGAAAAACTCAGTGGTCGCTGTCCTACATATCCGTAAGATGAGAGTCCGCCATCTAACCCAATCGGATCACTCTCCACATACCTTCCGTTTGCCGCGTCATAGTCCCGGAAGTAGTTGTAATGCAACCCACTCTCCACATCATACAACTGCCCCGGAAACCGCATATCGAATTTAAACACGATGCCATTGGCATCCGGATCTTCCAACGCCAGATTATCACCAAAAGCAGCATCGACCATATTCCAGAGCCAGACGGTGTTTTGGCTTGCAAGTTCAAACACTCTGCGCGGACTGTTCAGGTGATCGGTCAAAATGCCATGCAACACACCGTTTTGACTGACACCCAGAGGCATATCGCCCAGCCAGATAATTTCCTGAGTCGTCGTCACGCCAGCAATGATCTTTTCTTCGACCAGTAATTGGCCGCCTTCGTTGTATTGATAGCGCGCCTGATCCGTACTGTCCTTGTATTTGCGAACCCGCTCGCCTTTCGCGTTGTATTGGTATTGGCTGACAATCGTGTTGCTGGCCGCAGCGGTTCTAAAGTCCACCATGCGGTTTCTTTCGTCGTAGGTGAAATACTGGTCACTGGCGCTTTGCGTGGTGTTGCCATTGGCATCGAGCGTACGTGCAGTAGCGCCTACCTGGGTCAGTCGATGACTGGTGCCTGGATACGTATTGGTCACTTCCGCGGCAGAACCAACTTTCTTGCTTAAACGATTACCGGTGGCGTCATAGGTGAACGCAGTGATATCGGCCAAGGTCGAGCTGTCTTTGACCTTGCTCAAGCGATCCAGATTGTCGTACTCATAGGTATTGCCACCGCTGCCATCGACAATGCTGGTGATATTGCCTTGCACATTGACGCCGTAATTCAGACCACCCACGCTTTGAATCGCGTAATCATTATCGTAAGTACGGGTTTGGGTCAGCGGATTGGTCGCACTACCACCGGCCGGGACCGGAAAGCTCACGCTCTTGAGCGGGCCAAATGGCAAATAACTGACATTGTCGACCAGCGTGGTCGTGGTGCCGCCCTGAGTCACGCTAATTTGTGTGGTTTGGCCTAAGGTGTTGTAGGCGTAATTCACCACCATGCCGCTCGGATAAGTAATGCTGCTGATTCGCCCGGCGTTGGTGTAGCTAAACAAGAATGTCGACACAAGGCCGTTATTGGTGACTTGCTTGCGGGTCAGATTGCCGAAACGGTCATAGCAATATTGGGTATCGCCACTGGCATCGGTGAACTGGGTCAAACGGCCCTTGGCAAAGTTTTCTGTACCGTCACAGATGCTATTAACGGCGTCGTAAACAAAGCTGCTGGTCAGGCCGCTCGCGCCGGTATAACTGACCTGCGTTAATCGATTCAATACGTCGTAACCGTAATTGCTGACATTGCCGTTGGCATCGGTTTGCGTGGCACGATTACCGGCTCTGTCATAGGTGTACGCGGCGGTGCCGGTATCCGGGCTGACGAGCTGCGTGAGTTCGTTCAAACCGTTGTAGCTGTATACCGTATCGAGACTTTTCGGATCGATCACTTTGGTCAAATTATCGCGAGCATCGTATTCAAATTGCGTGGTCGCGTTGATACCGCCAACATCCTGAATCGTCTTGATCAAACGATTCAGCGGATCGACATCCTGATCCACCACGCGGCTCAAACCATCGGTGCTGGTATTCAGATTGTCATTGGCATCGTAAGTCAACGAAGCCACCGTAGTCGTCGCAGCGTTTTTGCTTGCTTGCAGGCGGCCCAGATTGTCGTACACACGGTTTAGGCTGCGTTTGACGGCGTCACTCGCGTCTTTGGTGGTTTCTACCTTGCGATTACCGGTGTCGTCGAGTGTGTAGCTAATGCTGTTGTTCGATGCATCGCTAATACTGGTCAAACGATGGGCCGCATCGTAGACAAAGTTAATAAAATCACCATCAGGCTGTGTCACTTTGGTGACTTGGCCGGCCGCATCGTATTGCATGCGAATAATCGCATCATCGGTTTCGCTGGAACCAGTGGTGCCGCGAATTTTGCGTGCCGTGAGCCAGCCACGGGCATCGTACTCCATGTCCGTGATGATGTTGTTCGCATCTTTCGTCTGCAGGGCACGACCGGCACCGTCATACGACGTGATTTCCGAGACCTGACTCAAGGCATTGCTGACTTTCCACAAATCGCCTTTGCGATGCGGACAGGTCGTAGGCGCGGTTGCACAAGTCGCGTCATCGGTTGGGTAATACGTGAACGTGCTGATATCGCTCACATCGGTGCGCGGACCGTTGCTCGAAATCACCAAGCCCACCAGCGGACACGTACCTGCGGTGATATCGGCTTGCTCGCAGTAAGTTGTCGTGCTTTGACGCACACCGGCCGGTGCATTGGCGGAAGAGCCGCAGACATAAGACATTGCCGTGCTATTGCCAGGATCAATCTCGCACATGGCGGTGGCTTGGCCACGCGTGTTGTAAGCGTATTTGGTTTTGGCTTCCAAAACGTCACTGGCATTCAGTGTGCGACGCTCGGTCGGTACATTGAAGCTGGCATGCCAATCGATTTGTGACGTGCGTTTGGTCGCTGCTTGATTGGCGGATTCAATGTTTTGGGTCAATAAACCGCGAGCGTTGTAGTCCATGTCGGTCGTGGTGCCGGCGAAATCGGTTTCGATATCGGTTTTGCCATTGCTGTCATAGGTACGTGCTGCAAAATTGGCACCACAGCCTGGGCATGCGGCACTCATCGAGGTGATCTTTTTGAGGCCATTAACGACGCTGAAATTATAGGTACGCGACTGATTGTAAGGATTGGTGACAACGCTACTGCCGTCGGCATTGAATACAAACGACACTTTATCGACGCCCAAACCCGGCACACCATGTTCACTGCTAATCGCTCGCCCAGCACCATCATATTGCCAGTTATCAAATTGGATGCCGCGTTCGTCGAACAAACCAATCAACTGATAATTTTGCGCGGATACGCCGTCGCCATATTGATAACGACGATACGGATTATCCGCACTGTTCGTTGGGGTGGCATCGGGATAGATGGCTCGCTCCAGCATGCCGTTGGCGTCGTATTGATATTTGATCAGTTGGCCATCGGGCAAACCCACCGTCGTCAATCGCGTTTTTGGGGTAGTCGTCAGGCTGGGGAAATGCTGATAGGCAAACGTCAGCGTGCGACCCTCGTCATCCACGACGGCATTGAGTTGATCGAGCTGATATACCATCGTCAATACGCGGCCATCGCGGCTCTCGATACTGAGCAACTGGCCCGTTTCGCTATAACGTTCTTTGGTGTCGTTGTTATCGGTGTACAACCAACCACCACCGGCGATGTGTTCCAGGCGTTCGGTAAAGCCCGCTTCGGGAACCCATACGCTGCTGACGAGCTTGAAAAATTGGCGGCCGCTATCCGGGCGATTCAGCATGACCATGCTCAAGGGCGCTGTCGTATTTTCTATTAGCATCAGCGACCGGCTATAGGTATGACGCCAGTGTTTACCCAGCAGACTCGGCGCGCGATGCGTTGCGCTGATATAGAAACGGGTAAAACTTAAGGCTGAACCAGGCGAGGAATAATCATTTTCGGTCTGCGCCTTGAAGCCAAGACCACCATGAATGGGGTTGCTTTGGTTACGGTAGGCTTCATCGCATTTTGGGCAATCGCTTTTGTCGGCAGTTGCGACAGTGTCGGCCACCAGGCATACATTGCGGCCATCGGCGGACGGCGAATAACCGGTCGGACACGAGATCGTGCGACTCAGGTTCATGGATATCCCGGCAAGCGCAGAATTAGCTCGGCAGACACCTCTGTGTAAATAACCGCGATAGCCCATGTAATTATTACTGGCGTGACCGTAAAGGCCCGCTGTAGGTTCCGAATAAGTCCACGCCATTGAGAGGCCGGTAATGACGACAGGACTGCAGGTGCTTGGGTGTGCATTGATCGCGGCAACGGCGGCCGCTAGTGCAGCTTGCTGAGTAGAGGCGTTCTGAATACCCCCAGTGATATTGTATTCATGCACACCTGACGTGTATTGCCATTCACTGGCGATATAAGTTCGCTCGTCTGCAGATGCGCTTTGTGCGGCCAAGGCAGCAAGAAGCATAAGAATCAATTTAAAGCGCATAGCAGTCCCCATAACGGTATTTTTATTTGGCAAACAAAAAACGCAGCTCTCGCTGCGCTTGGAAAGTGTTTATTTTACCTTACGATGGGGTGCAAAAATTGAGATCAGGCCTGCCGATTAGCGGTTTTTGCCTGATTTGTGACCAGAGTTTGCATGATTTCCGTCAGTCGACGACCCAAGCCACGCCGAAATCGTCAAAAAGAACACGAGTTACCCATGTGCATCTCAACCTGCCCCTTGTAATTTTTAATCAATTAAATCGATTTTTCCGAATGCGTTTTCTCGGTAAATGAAAAATCACATTCCATCGAAGAAACGGATATCAAATCCGCTTCATGCAGCAATGAAAAATTAAAACACCGCATGAAATAAAAATCATGTCTGAAGAAATTGGTGTTAACTCGCATACATTCACATGCTTCGACTCTATCGCCTTGATCGAAGATCACTTGCCGATACGAACATTTCAATCGCGGCGTCTTGAATGACACCAATATAAAATGCTGCAGTACAGCACTGGAGAGATGCAGACATCAGCTTTGCTGCAGATAATTTGCCGTATTAAACAACACTTGTTCAATTTAATTGCCAAATTCCGGTTCTATATTCCGGAATTTTTTTACGTGCCGAAATATCGGCTATATGAGCGTATTAGCGCATTGTACAAACGATTCCAAGTCATATAGATTACGAGGCTTGTTGCCGGGGAAGGGCAACAATCAGATGTTTATGCGCATGTCTGCATGAAGTTTTCATCCATGTCGATTATGACTATCGCTTGTATAAAAAAAATAAACAGGAATAGTAAGATGCAAAAACGCTCTAGGCTTAATCGGCTTGTTTTCCTACGCCGTGCGAAAGGCTTCAATTTACTGGAACTCATCATAACCATTAGTTTGGTTAGCATTCTGACTGTGCTTGCCATTCCCAGTTTCGAATCCATTTCGAATATCAACCGATTGTCCGGCACCTCGAACGAGTTTCTCACTACCTTGCAATTGGCTCGCTCCGAATCCATTCGCCGAGGCGTGCGCGTTGTCGTTTGCAGAAGTGCAAATCCGGATTCCGGAGGTGCTGCGACCTGCTCTACCGCTGCCGGTGCCTGGGACGGCTGGATTGCCTTTGTTGATGATGGCGCTGCAACACCGGCGAATGCCAGAAACGGTGTTCGCAACAGCGGTGAAACCCTGGTACGCGTTGGTTCTGCAACTGCGCCGATCTTGATCGTGCCAAGCGCTGCGGTATCCAACGCATCCCAAAGAATCATTTTTCGGCCGGATGGCCTGGCCCGGACAACTTCCAACGGCCTGCTGGAAGCACAAATGCGCGTATGCGTTCCAACTGACAACCCGACCGAAAATGCACGCGATGTTGCGATACGTTTCGGCAGTCGGACATTAATAACAAAAACAAATGCAGCGGGCACATGCGATGCGCCTGCCAATAGCTAAGGTGGAACTGGAATGAAGTCGAGATCAATGAAAAATTTTCGCCCGATCAGCAAGGGCACTAGCTTGATCGAAGTGATGATATCGGTATTTATTTTGTCGGTTGGCCTGCTGGGCATTGCGGCCATGCAAGCGACATCGTTGCGCAATATTCAAAGTGGCATGCAGCGCACCCAGGTGGTTGTCCAGACCTATGCCGTGACTGATGCAATGCGCGCGAATCTTGCATCTGCCAGAACCAATGGCTACGACATTGGCTGGACCTGTGCAGCGCCGACAGGCACCAGTCTGGTCAAGACCGACATCGCAGCCTGGATCACTTCGATGCGAGCGACGGTATCGAGCGATGCTTGCGGACGCATTATGTGCGCATCGAGTGTCTGCACGATCGATGTGCGCTGGAATGATTCCCGCGCTACCGGCGGCTCCACCGTAGAACAGATCACTACGGTGACACGGATATGAAATACCACATCAATAAAAATTCAGGCTATAGCCTGATCGAATTAATGATTGCAGTTGCTTTGGGCATTGTGGTCGTCGGTGCCACTTTGGGAATTTTCGTTTCGAATCGACAAACCTACATCGCGGCAGAAAATGTAGGTCGCATCCAGGAAAACGCCCGTACCGCCTATGAGCTGATGACGCGCGATGTCCGCGAGGCCGGCGGAACCCCATGCGCAGGACACTTGCTGATAGCCGATGTATTGAACAGCCCAAGTGCAAACTGGTGGAGCAACTGGACGAACCCGGTGCTTGGTTATGAAAACGGTGCGTTGGGAGTCAGCATTGCCGGTACCGATGCAATAGAGATTAAGTCAGGCAGTGCTTCAACCTATACGGTGGCATCACACAACCCGACATCTGCAGTCATTACTCTGAACACCTCAACCCATGATCTCGTTGCCGACGACATTCTGCTGATTTGCGATACGCGACAGGCTTCCATTTTCCAGATGTCCGGACCCAATGCCACCAATGCAACGGTCGTGCACAATACGGGTTCCGGCACACCAGGCAATTGCAGCAAGGGCCTCGGATTTAAAAATCCTATCGATTGCAGCACCAATGGCACCACCTACGAATATGGTCCGAACTCGCTGATAACGAAACTGAGTGCTTCGCGTTGGTACATCGGATCCAATGGACGGCCGGCAGGCTGCACGCCTGCCACCACTTGTGGCCGATCCCTATTCCGCCAGGTATTGCGTAATACCAGCGGAACCAACGCACCGGTCGCAGAAGAAATCGCCGAAGGCGTTCGCGACATGCAAATACTCTATCTCCTGCCGGGCGCCAGCACCTACGTAAACGCGGCCAGCGTGCCAGCGACACGCTGGGGCGAGGTCTCGGCAGTACGCATTACTTACACACTCGAAGGCAATGATCGCGTTGGTCCGGATGGTCAAAACATTCAACGCACTCTCGCCCACACAGTCACATTACGGAATCGCAACTCATGATCACAAGGACACTGTATCGCCAACGTGGTGTTTCTCTGATCATCGTGCTGCTGTTGTTGCTGATCATGACAATGCTCGGCATTGCCAGTTTCAAAAGCACGATCATGCAGGAAAAAATGAGCTCCAATTTATTGGATCGCAGCATAGCTTTCCAGGCAGCCGAAGCAGCCCTGCGTGAAGCTGAAACACTTGCAGCCACCCGCCCGACGTTTCCGGCGAGCGGCGCATGTGATTCGAATGGATTGTGTCCGGCGCCCACGGGTACCGCCACCGATCGCTGGCGTGACAGCACTACCGTCTGGCACAGCGCCACCGTGTCGCTTGGCGGACTGAATGCCTCGGCACCCCAATACATTATCGAACCGCTTGGAAGCGCGCCGAACTGGGTAGGTTGCGATCGCGAAATTCCTGCACAACCCAATTGTTTTTCACCACGCTACCGAATTACCGCACGCAGTAGTGCGACCAATCGTGCGCAGGTGATTTTGCAAGTCAATTACGCGGCACCTTGAAGTTTCGGGAGAGTCACCTTGAATCAATCCAGTAAAAATAAAGCTGCCGCACGCCCCAGTTTCCTGCTGGCCAAGACGATTAGCTTGAGTTTGTTGGCAACGCTGTTTGCAGCGACATCGCTGGCAGGCATCAGTATCCCGAACACGCCACTGCAAACCGGCGCACGGGTGCCACCGAATATTCTATTCATGCTCGATGACTCGGGCTCGATGGAAGAAACTTCTTTCGATAACAGTGTTTTGGGTACATTTACCGGCGGTGGTTTGACTTCTACCGAGCTCAACACTATGTCCTTGCAGACATACGCCAACAACACGATTTACTACAACCCCAATGTTACCTACGAGCCTTGGCGCACAGCGACATGGCCGGACCCGACGACGGGCTATCTGGCCAACACGCTTTACACGGCGGCACACAACGATCTCTATCTTGCGACGACTTCGGTAAACTTGAGTTCATCGGTAAAGGATTTCTATGTGCCGGTCGGTACGCCAGATACCAATGGCGCCAATTATTATCGTTATCGCATCAACACCGATGGCACGACGATCAGTCGCTGCCGACGTGCACAAGTTAGCGGCACCTGGGCCTGGCGCAACGATGCGCTTGGAACGACCTGCGATACCGTCACTTCGACCATGCTGACTTGGACCAATCCGTCAAACGGTGCCACCTTCAGTCGCACGCCGGCACAGGAAATACAGAACTACGCGACCTGGTATTCCTTTCACCGGACCCGTGCAAAAGTGGCGAAAGCCGGCGCGAGTGATGCCTTCAGCGGCGTCAGCGGCGATTACCGGGTTGGCTTCAGTACCATCCACGGCATTTCCGCAACCGCCATTCCGGTGTCTAGCGACAATGGATTATTCAGAGGCGCAAATCGTACTGCATGGTTTAATTCTTTGCATAACGAATTGAAAACCAGTGGTACCCCACTGAGAACCGCGCTGCAAAATGCCGGTGAATATTTCAAATTGACCGGCGCCACCGGTCCTTACGGCCCTGAAACGGAAGACGCCACCACGGTAAAGAACGAGCAACTTTCTTGCCGCCAGAATTTCGCCATCCTGACCACGGACGGATATTGGAACAACACCAGCGCAACCTATGACAATGCTGTCGGCAATGCCGATGGTACGAACGGCGTTGAAATTACCGGGCCGCTTGGATTAAACGCAACCGGCAGAACTTATACGTATAACGCCAGCCTGGGGCCGTATTCGGACACTCAAAGCAACACCCTGGCCGATGTGGCAATGCATTATTGGAAAAACGATTTACGTCCCGATTTGACGAACAGGGTCGCGACAAGTGCCGATAATCCGGCGTTCTGGCAACACATGGTCACCTTCGGTGTCTCCATCGGCTTGACCGGCAGCATCACCAATCAAGCGGCAGCATTGCCGCAACTCACGCAACCCGGCCGCACTCTGAATTGGCCGAATCCGCATCCCGCCGAAAACAATACGCGGATCGACGATCTCTGGCATGCCTCCGTCAATGGCCGCGGCAAGTTTGTTGCGGCGACCAATCCGACGGCTTTTCGTCAAGGCCTGAACGATGCGCTAGCGGCTATCGAGAACTTGAACGGCTCTGGTTCGAATGTTTCTGCCAACAGTTTTTCATTGAATTCGAGTACGCGTGTTTATCTGGCAAGCTATGTCAGCGGCAAGTGGATCGGCGAACTGGCGGCATATCCAATCACCAGTGCAGGTGTTGGCGCGACGCCAAGCTGGTCTGCATCGGCAGTGATTCCATCCGCGGGTTCGCGCAATATTAAAACCTGGTCTGGTAGCGCCGGCGTGTCATTTCCGACCACGGCACAGACGACTGCTTTAACCTCGGACGTTGCCGATTATATTCGCGGCGTTACCACCAACGAAGCCCGATTCAAGACACCGCCAATTACCGCACCGGTATTCCGCAATCGCGTTAACGAATTGGGAACCACGAATCTGCTTGGTGACATCATCCACTCATCACCGGCCTATGTCGAAGACACCAATTCGCTTTATGTCGGAGCCAATGACGGCATGATGCATGCTTTCAACGCAGCAACCGGCGCCGAACAATTTGCCTATGTTCCGGCCGGAATCAATCTTGCCGATCTGAAAACCTTAAGCAACCCCGGCTCACCTGCCTATGATCATCGCTACTTTGTGGATGGCCCGATTGTCGTGTCAACGCGAGTTCAAACACCGGGCAAGAACTATTTAGTCGGTGCGCTGGGTCGCGGTGGCAAGGGCTTGTTTGGACTTGATGTCAGTACGCCAGCCAGTTTTACCAACAGCAACGTACTTTGGGAATCCAATGGCGGCGTTGATTCAGCCGATATGGGACAAGTGGTAAGTCGGCCGGTTATCGTCAAGCTAAACGGCAATGGCAACGGTGTTTTGGTAAGTAACGGCATGAACAGTACGAATGATCGTGCTGCACTTTTCATTATCAATCTTGCGACCGGTGCGAAAATCGAAACGCTCGTGCCTACCCTGGCCAATGGCAATGACGTCAATAATGGATTATCGGCCGCGCGCGGCTGGGATGCCGACGGTAACGGCACCGTCGATTATGTTTATGCCGGCGATATGCTCGGCAATGTATGGAAATTCGATCTGTCGTCAAGCAATAGCAATAGCTGGGGTGTTGCCAATGGCGGAGCACCGATCTTTGTTGCAAAAGACGCATCGAATAATCGCCAGCCGATAACCGGCGGTATCGCCATCGGCCTTGATCCCGTCAGCTTCAACACCTGGATTTTCTTCGGCACCGGTCGCTATATAGAAACCGGCGACCCGGCAAACGTCGCCGTGCAATCATGGTATGGCTTGCAAGATTCGGGCTCAGCAATTTCGGGGCGTAGCGATCTCAAACAAAGAAAAATACTGGCATTGGGAACATTCGCCGGTAAAACGGTGCGTAGTTTCGAGCAGGCCGTTGCCGGCGACATGGCGGGCAAGAAAGGTTGGTATATAGATTTATTAAAGCCACCAACAGCACCTTCGGTTGCATACATTGCTGTTGGCGAAAGAATGATTGGCGATCCCTTCATTTCGAACGGCACGCTATTTGCGTCCAGTATTATCCCGAGTAATGACCCCTGCGATTTGGGCGGCTCCGGTTTCGTCAATGCCGTGAACGCATTTACCGGTTCGAGTGGTTTCGCCGGAGGATCCAGCCCCTTCGACTTGAACGGCAACGGCAACTTCGGCGATGACGTCTTGCCGAATGGAGCAGACAACATACCTGTGGGTTCAGTCGATCTGGATATTTTCATGCCGACCAACCCGACTATCGTTTCCAATCTGCTGGTCGTTGGCGGATCGCGCGGCGGTACGGGAACACTGCGTGTTAGCAATCCGTCGCGATCGGGTCGTATTTCCTGGCGTGAAATCATTGGAGATTAACGTATGACTTTTATTTCGCGACGTCCGACAAAATATCTTGCAAGCAAAAAACTTCAGACGGGTTTTTCATTGCTCGAATTGATGATCGTTGTCGCCATTATCGGAATCATCACGGCTATTGCCGTTCCGAGCTACGAAAACTCGGTAGTAAAGACCAATCGAAAAGCAGTAACGGCATGCATGCTTGAAGCGTCACAGTTCATGGAGCGCTTCTACACGATAAATTTGCGTTACGACCAGAACCTTGCAGGTACCGCGGTTGCAATGCCGGAGCTAACTTGCAGAAATGACCTGGCCGATTCGTACACACTTGCATTTCAGGCAACCCCTACTGCCTCCGCGTATTCAATTCAGGCCACGCCCCTGGGTCGTCAGCTTGCCAAAGATACTGCCTGTCTGACGTTGAGAATCGATCAAACCGGAGCGAAGTCGGTAACAGGCTCTCACTCTGCAACGCCCAATGATTGTTTTACAAAATAAACCTTGCGCAGCCTTCGATAATTTAGCTGTCAACCTGAAAAGCCTGCATTAAGCAGGCTTTTCGGTTTACAAGCACCCCCGGTAACCTTATCTTTCCCCCTATCAAACAGTGAACTTGTTAATCTAGACGGGTTCATAATTGGGTGACTCCCAGGGTATTCAACGAGGCTCTATGAAGAAAATAATCATGCTTTGCCTGATGTTAGGCATGGCCGCTTGCGGCGGTCCGGTAAAACGCGTTTTCCCGCCTCAAGTCAGCCTGCAGGAAATTGTGCTGCAAGCCGATGGTCAGCTCAACGTAAAATTCCGCATTCAAAATTTCAGTACGGTTCCTACCAATTACTCCCGGATTACCGGCAGTTTGAAATTTGCCGATACTGACGCAATAGCGCTGGATTTCAATCCTGAAATCAATGTTGGCCCCGGTTCGAATGAAATTGTGCAGCAACGTATTCATTTAAATAGCTCCGCACAAAATGCGATCAACACGGCGATCAAGAACCGTAGCCGCCTGAGTTATAAACTCAATGGCGAAATCACCAGCAGCGAGCCACGCGGCCGTTATGAAATCAAATACGAAAGCGCTCTCAATGCCGTTCCCGGCTTGAGCGGCACCTTGCGATAACACTGGAACTCTTATGAATAATTACACCGCCCCGCAACGCGACATGAAGTTTGCCCTGTTTGATGTATTGGAATCGGAAAAACTTTTCGCAAAGCTGGGAATCGCCAATGCCGACCGCGAATTGATGGATGCGGTATTGGAAGAAGCAGCGAAATTTACGCAAACCGTGCTTTCGCCATTGAATGCCATTGGCGACGAACATGGTTGCATACACGATAAAAACACCGGCACGGTTGCAACGCCGCCAGGCTTCAAGGAAGCCTATGCACAATTCGTCGAGGGCGGCTGGAGTGGTTTGACTGCACCCGAAGCGATGGGTGGACAACATTTACCGGAATCGCTCGGCGCTATCGTCAAGGAAATGATCGATGCTGCCAACCTGGCTTGGGGCAACTACCCGCTGCTGTCACATGGCGCGACCGAAGCCTTGAAACACCACGGCGAAGATTGGCAGAAAGAAGCGTTTCTAAAACCGATTATTGAAGGTCGCTGGACTGGCACGATGTGTTTGACCGAGCCACACTGCGGCTCGGATTTGGGCATGTTGAAAACCAGTGCAAAACCCAATGCCGATGGCAGCTACTCTATTTCCGGCACCAAGATTTTTATCACCGGCGGCGAACACGACTTCACCGACAATATTATTCACCTGGTATTGGCACGTTTACCCGATGCACCCGCCGGCACCAAGGGGATCTCCCTGTTCATCGTTCCGAAAAACAAGGTTGCCCGCGATGGCAGCATGGGCGCGAAGAATGCCGTCTCTTGCGGCTCGATTGAACACAAGATGGGAATTCATGGCTCTGTGACTTGCGTAATGAATTTCGATGGCGCCGAAGGATATTTGATCGGCCAAGCCAACAAAGGCTTGAACGCGATGTTTACGATGATGAATACCGCGCGTCTGGCAGTGGGCCTGCAAGGTCTTGGCTTGATGGACCGTGCTTTCCAGAACTCGCTGGCATACAGCCGCGATCGTTTGCAAATGCGTTCCTTGTCTGGCGCGAAGTTTCCCGAAAAACCGGCCGATCCGATTATCGTGCACCCCGATATTCGCCGCATGTTGCTGACCTGCAAAGCACTCGCCGAAGGCGGTCGTGTAATGGCGCTGCATGCTGCCTTGCAAGTCGACATTCTCGAACGCAGTACCGATGTCGAAGAACGCAAAGCCGCCGACGAATTACTGAGCTTCCTGACGCCGATCGTGAAAGGCTTGCTGACCGAATGGGCGAATGAATGCACCTATCATGCGTTGCAATGCTTTGGTGGCCACGGTTATGTCCAGGAATGGGGAATGGAGCAGCTTGCACGCGATGCCCGCATCACGACCATTTATGAAGGCACGACCGGTATCCAGGCCCTGGATTTGCTGGGCCGTAAAATCATGCAACAGCAAGGTGCCGGCATGCGCCGTTTCCTGGGCATGATCCAGCAATTCTGCGAAGCCAATGCCAAGAACCCCGAACTGACCGAGTTCATTCTTCCGTTGGCCGAAGTGACCAAGCAATGGGGTGAACTGACCATGGAAGTGGGCAAAAAAGCGATGAGCAATGCCGACGAAATCGGCGCAGCTTCATACGATTATCTGTATTACTCCGGCTATGTGGTTCTGGCCTATTGGTGGGCACGTTCCGTTGCCACGGCAGACGTAGGTAGCCACGGTGCGGATTTCAAAAACATGAAACGCGAAACAGCCCGCTTCTACTTCGCCCGTTTGTTGCCAAGAATTCATACGCATGCGGCGGCAATGCGGAGTGGATCTGCGACTACGCAAGCTTTGAACAGCGATTTGTTTGATAGCTGAAGCCTGGATGCAATTCGATAAAAAAGCCCGCATTCTGCGGGCTTTTTTAATGCAGGAATATTTTCCGCATTGAAACATCCAATGAGAACGGTTATCATTTGCTTTATTGAATGACTCTCATTGGAAATAGCTGGATGTTAAAACTCAATCAACTCAGCCTGGCCCTCGCCTTGGCCTTCGCAGCCCCAGTCGTTATTGCCGACAATCAAGTCGAGATACCGGATAACGGCGACAAGACCAAGAAGGCACCTACGCTTGCATCGGTTCAAGTCATCGGCACCGCCGAGAAGCTGGAAAAAGCACCAGGCAGCGCGACTATTATCGATCAGAGCGAACTGCAATCCAGCCGCGCACTAACGGTCAATGAAGCGCTTCGCAAAGTGCCCGGCGTCAACGTGCGCGACGAAGAAGGTTTTGGCCTGCGGCCCAATATCGGCATCCGCGGCTTGAATCCATCTCGTTCGACGAAAGTGTTGATTCTCGAAGACGGCATTCCCGCCATGTATGCCCCCTATGGTGATAACGCAACGTACTACCACGCACCGATTGAACGCTATGACCGAATCGAAGTCCTGAAAGGCACCGGCATTCTTCGGTTCGGACCGCAAACGGTGGGCGGCATCGTTAATTACATCACGCCACAACCGACCGAAGAATTGTCTGGTCGCGTCCAGGTTTCATTGGGCACGCGCGATTATTTCGGCATCGATGCCGCCATCAGCACGAACGGTTTTTATGTTCATGGCAGTCACAAACAAGGCGATGGCGCGCGCGATAATACGCATTTGAATCAATCAGACTTGTTTGCGAAATACGTCGCCGATATTTCCGACAATCAAGCCATCACGGTCCGGGCAAATATACTTCGGGAAGATTCCGATGTCGGCTATACCGGCATCACCGATGCCGAGTTGGCCAACTTTGGCTCGCAATACAACCCGTTTGGCAACGACAATTTCAATATCCAGCATCACGCACTTTCGCTGACCCATGAATGGCGTTTTGGTGAGGGCGACGAACTCAACACCAGCGTTTACTACGCCGATTTCCTGCGTGACTGGTGGCGTCAAAGCAGCACCACGACGGATACACAATGCGGCATTGGTTTCCGCGATGCGCGCTTCGCAGGCCTGGCCGTCGATCCCGATGCCTGCAACTCGATCCAGGGCCGCCTGCGTGCTTTTTACACGCGCGGTGTCGAGCCACGGATAACTTTGCATCATGGCTTGTTCGGTTCTGAAAGTACGTTTGAAGCAGGCCTTCGTTATCACACGGAAGTACAGGAAAGGCTCCAGCTAAATGGCAGCAGCCCGAATGCCCGTACCGGCACCGTAGCAGAAGATAATCGCCGCGAACTCGAAGCCGTCGCAATGTTTGTCAGCAACACTTTCCATTGGGGCGATTTCAGCTTGACGCCATCGCTTCGCAATGAACGAATCAATTTCTACCGTTTGAACAAGTTGACCAACTTGTCCGCACGTAGCGAAATGAACGATACCGTTGCCGGCATTGGCGCCAATTACAAATTCTCGGATGCCCTCACTTTATTTGTTGGCAGTCACGAAGGTTTTGCACCGCCTCGTGTTGAAGACATCATCAACAACAGTGGTGGCAGTGTCGATGTCGATGCCGAACGCAGCCGTAATTCCGAAATCGGTATTCGCGGAAAACTGGCAAATAATTTTGGCTACGAAGCGACCTATTTCCATAATGATTTCAGCAATCAACTGGTTGTGGGCTCGATTGCTGGCGGCTCGACACCCTTGGCTCAGGGCGAAACCCTTTATCGTGGCGTGGAATTGGCTCTGAATTGGAATAAATTTGCACTGCAGAGCCGCGAAGGCGAGTTTTACGCAAATCTTTCTTTAACCCTGCTACCGACCGCACGTCAGGACAGCCCATTTCTCGCCGTCGTCGGCGGAGCCGTTGTCAGCGGCAGTGCCGAGGGAAATCGTTTGCCTTATGCCCCCAAACAAACCGCTACCTTGCGCGTGGGTTATGCCAAAGATGCCTGGGATGGCTCGGTCGAGATGCAATCGGTGAGCTCGCAATACAGTGATTTTGCCAATACCGCGCTGCCTGTTACCAACGGCAACGGCCAGGTCGGTGAAATTGCCGGATACAACACCTTCAGCGCTACGCTCAATTACGAGCCTAATCTGGAAGGCTGGAGCGGCTTTATCACGATCAAGAATCTGACAAATCGCGAATATATCGTCGACCGCACCCGCGGCATCTTGCTAGGCAATCCAAGACAAATCGTGACGGGACTTCGTTATAGCTTCTGATCAATATTCAAATTCGCAAAAAAAGAAAACCGCCATAAAGGCGGTTTTTTCGGGGATTGTTTGAAACTGGATATTGCAGATTTGGTCGGGACGGCGGGATTTGAACCCACGACCCTTTGCCCCCCAGGCAAATGCGCTACCAGGCTGCGCTACGCCCCGACATGCGCAAATTATACTTTTAACGCTTTAACAGCACCAACACTTCTTCAAGTTCCATGCGGACTTGCTTGATGACTTGTGCCGAAATGCTCGCTTCCATACGGCCGGTCTCGCCTTCCAGTCGAAGACGTGCACCACTTATCGTATAACCCTCTTCATACAAGAGGCCACGAATTTGTCGAATCATCAGCACGTCATGGCGTTGATAATAACGACGATTGCCACGACGCTTTACCGGCGACAGACTTTCAAATTCGGTTTCCCAATAACGCAGGACGTGCGGTTTGACATCGCACAGGTCACTGACTTCACCAATCGTGAAGTAGCGCTTCGCCGGGATCGGCGGTAATTCGCGATTACTGCCCGGATCCAGCATAAGCTTCCACGCGCTCCTTCAGTTTCTGACCAGGACGGAAAGTCACGACACGGCGGGCGGAAATAGGAATCTCTTCGCCAGTTTTCGGGTTGCGACCAGGGCGCTGATTTTTTTCGCGCAAATCAAAATTTCCGAAGCCGGACAATTTGATGCTGCGACCTTGTTCGAGCGACTCGCGTAACGCATCGAAATACAGATCTACAAATTCTTTCGCTTCGCGTTTATTCAAACCAACTTCTTCAAACAAACGTTCTGCCATTTCTGCTTTAGTTAACGCCATATCATCCCCTATCGAGCACCGGCAAATACCGGACTCATCCTCTTAATTTCGCACCGCAATCCTCGGCCAGCGCCGCCAATGCATTTTGCACGGCAGATTCCGACTCCAGGTCAGTTAGGGTGCGGGAAACGTCTTGTAAAATCAAGCCCATAGCCAAGCTTTTTGATCCCGGTTCGAGGCCCGTTCCGACGTAACGGTCGAACAATACGACCTCCCGTAACAGCGGGCCCAAGGCACGCTTCAAACTGGCCTCCAGGGCCGCCCAATGCATGTTTTCCGGTACGACAAGCGCAAGATCCCGCCTGACGGACGGAAACCTGGAAATCTCGCTCGCGACCGGAATTGCGCGTTCTGTCACAGCATTCATGTCGAGCTCGAAAGCCAAAACCTCCGCACCTATGTCACAAACTTTTACAAGTCGTGGATGCAAGTATCCAAGCCAGCCGATCTTATTGCCGTGCAACATGATGCTGGCACTACGACCTGGATGAGCGAAGCCTGCATCAGGCGCCACAAACTCGGCAGTCAAATTGGCCAGTTTCAGCAGGCTTTCAACATCGGCCTTCAGATCATAGAAATCGGCTTCGGCATTTTTTATACCCCATTGCTCGGCATCGGCATTGCCACAAATCACTGCGGCAATTCGTCGGCTTTCTATCGGTGCAGCACCTTTTTCGGCCGCTTGATGAAATACCTTTCCAAGTTCAAACAAGCGAATGCGATTTTGCTGGCGTGCCAGATTGCGGCGCAATGCTTCCACCAAGCCCGGTAGCAGCGAAGTACGCATAACGCCCAGTTCACTGGTCAATGGGTTCGCCAACGGCACCGAATTCGATTGCAAACCCCAGTTATTCAACAAGGTCTCATCGACGAAGGCGTAATTGATATTTTCAATATAGTCCCGCGCTGCCAATTGGCGACGAACGCTGGCTTCGTCAATTTTCGTTTCCGATGGCGCTGCCAACGAGATTTCGCCGGACGGCAAAGAAACCGGGATGTTGTCGTAACCGTGAATACGGGCGATTTCTTCGATCAGATCTTCTTCAATTTCGATATCGAAACGACGCGTTGGCGGCGTGACCAGCCAACCATCATCAACACCTTGAACCTGCATGCCGAGCGCTTTGAAAATCTGCTCGACTTTTGCATCTTCAATTTTGATGCCGAGTACGCGCTGCAAACGCGAACGACGCAACAAAACCGCAGCCGGGGTTGGCAAATGTTCGGTCAATTCCACTTCGGTAATTGCGCCAGCATTGCCGCCCATGATTTGTAAAACCAGTTCAGTCGCACGTTCAAGCGCAATGCGCGGCATCGCCGGATCAACACCGCGTTCGAAGCGATGCGAGGCATCGGTGTGCATGCCTAATTTGCGCGAGCGCCCGATAATCGCGCTTGGCGCGAAATGGGCCGCTTCCAGAAATACTTTCGTGGTGCTTTCAGTAACGCGGGTGTCGTAGCCGCCCATCACGCCTGCCAGGCCTACAACGCGATCAGCGTCGGTAATCGCCAGAAAACCCGAATCCAGTTCGACTTCGCGTTCGTCTAGTAATTTGCAGCGTTCACCGGCTTTCGCATGGCGCACACCTATCGGGCCAACCAGTTTGGCCGCATCGTAAGCATGCATCGGCTGACCGAGTTCCAACATGATGAAACTGGTGACATCCACCAATGGACTGATCGGACGCAAACCGGCACGTTTCAATTTTTCAGTCAGCCAGAGCGGGCTCTTGGCAGCGATATTCAAACCATCGATGACGCGACCGCAAAAACGTGGACAATCAGCGCCTGCTTGCAGCTGTACGGAAATTTTTTCGGATGATGCGATTTTCGCTTCCGGAATTTGCAGCGCTTCGACTTGCGCGCCAAAGGCTGCTGCGACATCGAAAGCCACCCCGCGTACGCTGAAGCAATCGGCACGATTCGGCGTCAGCTTCAATTCAAAGCTGGCATCCGGCAAACCGAGGTATTGCGAGAGTGCCGAACCTACCGGTGCATCGGAAGGCAATTCCAGCAAACCGGAAGCATCCGGATCGATCATCAATTCTTTTGCCGAGCACAGCATGCCGAAAGATTCGACACCACGCAGTTTTGCCGGTTTGATTTCCAGACCACCTGGCAAAATCGCGCCGACAGTCGCGAGCGGTGCTTTCAGTCCTGGGCGGGCATTCGGTGCCCCGCAAACGATTTGTACCGGCGTACCAGCGCCAAGACTTACGCTGCAAACCTGCAAGCGGTCGGCTTCCGGATGTTTTTCCGCCGAAAGAATTTCTGCGACAACGACGCCATTCAGTGCTGCGCCGATTTGCTCAAGCGCTTCCACTTCAAGACCAATAGCCGTCAGTCGCGCAGATAATTCTTCGCGAGTGGCATCAACTTTTACATGTTCGCGTAACCAACTTTCCGGGAATTTCATTCTTTTTATTCCATTGGGTGCGCTCAAGCGCACCGAAAAATCACATCATCCAAACAGTGCGCCTTGGCGCACCTTATGCAAACTGCTTCAAGAACCTTGTGTCGTTTTCGAAGAAGCTACGCAGATCGTTCACGCCATAGCGCAGCATCGCGAAACGCTCGACACCGAGACCAAACGCAAAGCCCGAATAACGTTCCGGATCGATACCGCAATTTCGCAGGACATTCGGATGCACCATGCCGCAGCCGAGCACTTCCAACCAGCGCGTACTGCCATCCGGTTGCTGCCATGCGATATCTACTTCGGCCGACGGCTCGGTGAAAGGGAAATAACTCGGACGGAAACGCATCTCGAAATCGCGCTCAAAGAAAGCACGGACAAATTCGGACAGCGTGCCTTTCAAATCCGCGAAGCTGGAGGTTTCATCGATCAACAAACCTTCGACCTGGTGAAACATCGGTGTATGGGTTTGGTCGGAATCGGAACGGTAAACCTTGCCTGCGGCAATCATGCGCAATGGCGGCTTGTGTTCGGTCATGAAACGAACCTGCACGCCCGAGGTATGCGTACGTAAGACCCGACCATCGGGAAAATAGAACGTGTCGTGCATCGCACGCGCCGGATGGTGCGGCGGAAAATTCAGGGCTTCGAAGTTATGAAAATCGTCTTCTATTTCCGGACCATCTGCCAACTGATACCCCATGCGCGCGAAGATATCGGTGATGCGTTCCAGAGTGCGAGACACCGGATGCAGATTGCCGCGTTCGCTTCCGCGACCCGGCAAGGTAATGTCGATTTTTTCCGAAGCCAGACGATGTTCGAAAGCGGCTTCTTCCAACACGTGCTTATGTGCGGCGATCGCTTCGGCCACTTGCTCCTTGGCACGGTTCACTGCTTCGCCGGCCAACTTGCGTTGATCGGGCGGCAATGCACCCAATTGTTTTAATTGACTGGTAATGCTGCCGGATTTGCCCAGCAAATTAACGCGCAGTTGATCGAGCTCATCCAGTGTCGTGCTGCCTTGAATGCTCTGCAGCGCTGATTGAGTTACCGCTTCGATATCACTCATGCCGATCTCGTTTTCGTTGATCAAGATTTCTTGTTTAAAAAGCAAAAGGGGAAAGACTTGCGCCTTTCCCCTTGCGTGCTTGTTGTATCAATCGCGTATGACCGCGAATGGACACAGCAGTATTGCTTACGCCGCGAGTGCGCTCTTTGCTTTTTCGGCGATTTGACCGAAAGCATTGATGTCATGAATCGCGAGATCAGCCAGAGCCTTGCGGTCGAGCTTGATGTCTGCTTTCAGCAAACCATTCATGAAGCGGCTGTAGCTCAGACCATACATGCGGGCGGCGGCGTTGATACGCACGATCCACAGGCTACGGAACTGACGCTTCTTCTGTTTACGACCGATGTAGGCATATTGGCCGGCTTTGGTGACGGCTTGTTTTGCTACACGGAAAACTTTGCGACGGGCATTGTAATAGCCTTTGGCAAGTTTGATGATTTTTTTGTGACGGGCTCTTGCCGTTACACCACGTTTAACGCGTGCCATAGTTCAATCTCCTTTGCTTATAGGTAAGGCAACATGCGGTCTAAACGGCCGGAATCTTCTTTACGAACGATGTTCGTAGCACGAAGGCCGCGTTTACGCTTTGTCGACTTCTTGGTGAGGATGTGACTACGGTTTGCATGGCCGCATTTGTACTTGCCGGAAGCGGTCTTCCGGAAGCGCTTTGCAGCCCCGCGATGGGTTTTGACTTTAATCTTTGCCATGTGAGGTCCTTATCGTTTTATTTGACTGATTCAGGTGGTGGCTTACGCCACACTTTCCGTCCTACCCGCATCTGCTTGTAGATCATTGATTCTTAAAGAATTAATGACAGGTCCATAGCGACTTTGCCCGATATTCTGGGCCCGGATGTCGTGCCGGGAACTCAGCCTAGGCCAAGAACCGGCAATTATGCAGGAAACTCAGGCACTTAGGCAAGATTTATTTGTATTTTTATTGATCCGGCAGCCACTGATAAGGGGCCGTAACGCTCATTCAACCGCCAAGTACGGCCCAAAGGCTTGTATTGCCGCCTAACCCGGCAAATACCATCTTAATGCTCAGTTTTTGCTTCAGTCTCAACTATTTCAGAAGCCGGAACTTCAGAAACTTTTTCCGTAACGGCTGGAACGGCAACTGCGGCATCGACTTTATTTTCTGCCGGAATCGGACTATCGGAAAAAGCCTGGTTCATTTGCTGTATCACCGACTCAAGAGCACAAGATGTGGCCTGACTAACGGCAGCGTTCCACCCGGCTTTAAATTCAGGGGCCGCATTCTTTTTCACGGGATAAGCATAGGGATACGGCTTCAAACAGCGGGCGTGAAAAATCCGGTTTTCGACAGCGATATCTATCACCACAATGAGCGGAACCTTGTCGGCCGGAACTTCTCCCAGAACATAACCGCCCCGCAAGTCGTCGGGAGCACAGCCGACCTTGGCCTGGTTATTCATCAAATCGGGAATCAAACCGGTATACGTCTGTCCCATTGTCGCGCGCATGCCCGCGACATTATTCAGATGCACGGTGAAGTTCTTCAAGGTAACTATGCGGCCGGACAATAACGGATTCAATTTCGTGGCCAATTGGTCCGCAATCAATGCCGCCGAATCCGGCTCGATATCTCTTGCTCCGATACGAATCGATGAATAAGCACAACTCGTAATCATCAAAGATTCGAAGCCCGACTTCAGTTGTGTCTCGGGTCGCTCGTCCCGGAATTCGAAACTGCGGGAAATATTCGCATTTGTGTTTTCAAGTACCGTCGGCCAACGAAAAGCAGTCAGCAACAGGCATACGACCAGCATCGAAAGTAATCGGAGCATATTCATCAGACGGATTCAGGAAACGTGAGGCCATAAAGAAGCCGGCTTCAAACCGGCTTCATTAATAGGTGACTATTTCTTCTTCGGTGCAACCATCATGATCATTTGGCGGCCTTCAAGGCGCGCGCGCTGCTCGATCACGACTTCATCGGCCAAATCGGCTTCGATTTTCTTGGCCATCGCCAAACCGAGCTCTTGATGGCTCATTTCGCGGCCTTTGAAGCGAATATTGATTTTGACCTTGTCGCCTTCTTCGAGGAAGCGGCGCAGGTTACGCATCTTGATATCGTAATCGCCAACATCGGTGGTAGGGCGGAATTTGAGCTCCTTGATTTCGACAACCTTCTGCTTTTTCTTCGCAGCGGCGGCTTTCTTCTGGAGTTCAAATTTGAATTTGCCGTAATCCATGATACGACAGACCGGTGGATCAGCCTGCGGCTGAATTTCCACGAGGTCCATGCCGGATTCTTCGGCCAGGCTCAGTGCTTCATCACGTGAAAGTACACCGACCATTTCCCCATCCGCACCAATCACACGTACACGCGGTACGCGAATTTCCTGGTTTTTGCGGTTACCTTTTTCTGTTGCTGGCGTATTGATGCGTAAATCCTCAAACGTTAATCGGAAGCCGGTAGTTTACCCTACCGACGGAATTTCACTACGAAGTTTTTCGATAAAGGCATCGAGTGTCATGGTGCCCAGATCTTCCCCGCTACGTGTACGCACTGCAACCAGGCCCTGTTCCCGCTCGCGATCCCCTGCGACAAGCTGGTATGGCACCTTCTGCATGGCGTGCTCGCGGATTTTATAGCCGATTTTTTCATTGCGCAAATCGGCTGCGACCCGGAAGCCTTGATTTATGAGGGTTTTCCGGACCTCATCGACGTAATCGGCCTGCGCATCGGTGATATTCATCGCCACCACCTGTACCGGCGCCAGCCAGCTCGGCAGAGCGCCGGCATGGTTTTCGATCAGAATACCGATGAAACGCTCCATCGAACCGACAATCGCCCGATGCAGCATGACCGGATGCTGACGGGTTGAATGTTCGTCGACATACTCGGCGCCCAGACGCTCGGTCATCATGAAATCGACCTGCATCGTGCCGACTTGCCAACCGCGTCCGATGGAATCGCGCATGTGATACTCGATTTTCGGTCCGTAAAAGGCGCCTTCACCGGGTAATTCTTCCCATTCAACGCCGCAGGCGGACAAAGCGGCGCGCAAGGCGTTCTCGGCTTTATCCCAGGTGGCATCGTCGCCCAGACGTTTGTCGGGACGCAGCGCGATCTTCAGAGAAATCTCGCTGAAGCCGAAATCCGAGTACACCTTCATCGCCTGCCGATGGAACGCGGTCACTTCCGATTCAATCTGGTTCGGCGTGCAGAAAATATGGCCATCGTCCTGCGTGAACGAACGAACGCGCATGATGCCGTGCAAGGCGCCGGATGGTTCGTTGCGATGGCAGCTACCAAACTCGCCGTAACGAATCGGGAGATCGCGGTAGCTATGCAGGCCGTGGTTGAAAATCTGGATATGGCCCGGGCAGTTCATCGGCTTCACGGCATAGGTCCGTTTTTCCGATTCCGTGAAAAACATGTTTTCCTTGTAGTTATCCCAGTGACCGGATTTCTTCCACAGGCTGACGTCGAGAATCTGCGGGCAACGCACTTCCTGATAACCGGAGCTGCGATAAACGCGGCGCATGTATTGCTCGACCACCTGCCAGAGTGCCCAGCCTTTCGGATGCCAGAACACCATGCCCGGCGCCTCTTCCTGCTGATGGAACAAGTTAAGGGTCTTGCCGATTTTGCGGTGGTCGCGTTTTTCGGCTTCTTCGAGTTGTGTCAAATAGGCTTTCAAATCCTTGTCATTCAACCAGGACGTGCCGTAGATGCGGGTCAACATTTGATTATTCGAATCGCCGCGCCAATAGGCACCTGCCACTTTCATCAATTTGAAAGCGCGAAGTTTGTCGGTCGCAGGCACATGCGGGCCGCGGCACAAATCGGTGAATTCGCCTTGCGAATACAGCGAAAGATCTTCGTTGGCCGGAATCGATTCGATGATCTCGGCCTTGTAGTGTTCGCCCATGTTCTTGAAGAAAGCGATGGCTTCGTCGCGCGATTTCACCGAACGCGAAACCGCATGCGCTTCTTTGACGATCTTTTGCATTTCGGCTTCGATTTTCGGCAGGTCGTCCGGCGTAAACGGGCGCTCGTAGGCGAAGTCGTAGAAGAAACCGTTTTCGATAACCGGACCGATCGTTACCTGAGCGCCGGGATACAGGCGCTGCACGGCTTGCGCCAACAAGTGGGCGGTGGAATGGCGCAATACTTCCAGTGCATCGGCATGTTTTTCAGTCACGATTTCAAGCGCCGCGTCTTTTTCGATGCGGAAACTGGTATCGACTAACACACCGTCAACTTTGCCGGCCAATGCGGCTTTGGCAAGACCGGCGCCAATGCTGGCAGCCACGTCGAATACGGTCGGAGCAGATTCAAACGGTCGAACACTGCCATCTGGAAGAGTGATATTGATCATATGGTTTCTCCCCTTCTCGGCATTTTTACCGGAAGGTTGATATTGGAATTCAGAAGTGTGGACAATAAAAAAGGACGCCAGGCGTCCTTTGCAAATCTAGGCAACCTGGGGGGAATCAGCGGTGGCAGTTGGTAGTACTCATGTCGCACGCTCGGCCTCGAAATGCAGGCCACCTGTTCCTTACGTTGTTGAATTCATCGCTCCACTCGTGAGAGTGGTGGGCGGTACAGGGTTCGAACCTGTGACCCCTACCATGTCAAGGTAGTGCTCTACCGCTGAGCTAACCGCCCGTTTGGGAGGGGAATTCTAAGTCAGAACGGGTTTAACGGCAACCTAAACCGTTATTTTGGCGCTCGAAATGTTCTCGAGAACCCGTTGGCTGTGCCTCTGAGCCGGTTTTTACTATGCGTTGATAATCATCAAAGCCTTAAGCTGTTGAATCTGATCACGGATTTGCGCGGCTTTCTCAAACTCGAGATCCTGCGCATGTTTGTACATCTGGTTTTCCAGCTGCTTGAGCTGTCCAGCAATTTTTGCCGGACTCATGGTTTGATACTGCGCAGCGGCATCGGCCACTTTCTGGCCTTGCTTGTTTTTGATGACCGCCAGTTCCGGTCTCGCACCTTCCATCACGTCGGTGATTTCACGAACGATCGTTGTAGGTACGATGCCGTGTTCAAGATTGTATTCCACCTGTTTTTTCCGACGCCGATCGGTTTCATCAATGGCGCCCTGCATTGAATTGGTGACTTTGTCGGCATACAAAATCGCATGCCCACGCACGTTTCTGGCGGCACGACCAATGGTTTGAATCAAGGAACCTTTTGAACGCAAAAAACCTTCCTTGTCGGCATCCAGAATTGCCACCAGAGAAACCTCCGGCATATCCAGACCTTCGCGCAACAAGTTGATACCAACCAGTACGTCGAACACACCCAATCGCAAATCACGGATAATTTCGACGCGCTCGACCGTTTCGATATCCGAATGCAGATAGCGGACTTTGACGTTATGTTCGGACAGGTAATCAGTCAGATTTTCCGCCATGCGTTTGGTGAGTGTCGTTACCAATACACGATCACCAAGCGCGACCCGCTTGTGGATTTCCGACAGCAAATCATCTACCTGCGTTGCAACCGGTCGGATTTCCACCATCGGATCAATCAAACCAGTTGGCCTGACCACCAGTTCGACAACCTGATCGCCCGAGTGCTGGATTTCATAATCGCGTGGCGTCGCCGACACATACACGGCTCGCGGTGCACGGCGCTCCCATTCTTCAAACATCAGAGGACGGTTATCGAGTGCCGACGGCAGGCGGAAACCGAAATTCACCAATGTTTGTTTACGCGAACGGTCGCCCTTATACATTGCACCCAATTGCGGAATCGTGACATGCGATTCATCGATAACCAGCAAGGCATCCGGCGGCAAATAATCGTAAAGGCATGGTGGCGGCTCGCCCGGCATATGCCCCGTCAGATGCCGCGAATAGTTTTCGATGCCGCTGCAAAAACCCACTTCGGCCATCATCTCGATATCGAATTGCGTCCGCTGGGCCAGACGTTGCGCTTCGACCAGTTTATTTTCGGCATAGAAATATTCTAGCCGCTCTTTCATTTCCGTCTTGATGGTATCGATCGCATCCAGCACGGTTCTACGTGTCGTCACATAATGCGATTTTGGATACAGCGTAAATCGCGGCAGTTTTCTGTAAACCTCGCCTGTGAGCGGATCGAACATCGCAATGTTTTCGATTTCGCCATCGAATAATTCTATTCGTACCGCTTCGTTATCCGATTCGGCCGGATGGATGTCAATTACTTCGCCCCGCACCCGGTAAGTTGCACGCCGTAGCTCGGTGTCGTTGCGCGTGTATTGCATTTCGGTCAGACGACGAATCAACTCGCGCTGGTCGATCTTATCGCCACGCACCAGATGCAGAACCATCCTGAAATATTCGTTCGGATCGCCCAAACCATAGATCGAAGATACCGTTGCAACAATGATCACATCGCGACGCTCCAGCAGTGCCTTGGTCGCCGACAAACGCATTTGTTCGATGTGTTCGTTGATGCTGGAATCTTTTTCGATGAAGGTGTCGCTGGATGCGACATAAGCTTCAGGCTGGTAATAGTCGTAATAACTGACGAAATATTCGACGGCATTATTCGGGAAGAAGCTTTTAAACTCGCCATACAATTGGGCAGCGAGTGTTTTATTCGGCGCCAATACCAGGGTCGGTTTTTGCACCGTCTGAATCATGTTGGCAATCGTGAAAGTTTTGCCCGAGCCAGTCACGCCCAACAAAGTCTGATGCGCCAATCCCGACTGAAAACCTTCAATCAAGCGCGTAATCGCCTGGGGTTGATCACCTGCAGGCTGAAATGGCGATACCAGTTCAAATTGATCAGACATGGGCGGCTTCTGTATTTCCAATCTGCCAGTATAAACCGTTGAGCAGTTTTGACTGCGTGTAGGAAAGCTCCTACGGCAAATTGCTCCGTGCACCGATAGGAAGTGCAATGGCAAATCTTGAGACTGTCCCCATTCCAAGGGGAGCGTTTCATGAAAAAACAAGCCGGTTTTACCTTATTCGAAACCATGGTTGCCTGCGCATTGGCATTCATATTGTTCGGCATTGCCATTCCGGCAGCGAATGACGGCCTGGAGGCAGCCCGCTCGGCCGATGCGCGATCAAAATTACTCGATAGCTTGATGAAAGCGGCCAGCAGAGCCAGCTTTACGGGCACCAAATCAGTGCTATGTCCTAGTGCAGACGCCATTAGCTGTGATGACAGCCACGACTGGAGTCAGGGCTGGATTGTATTCACGGATAGAAACGGCAATCGAGAACGCGAACCTGACGATCATTTGATTAATCAGGTTCAGGCTTTGGAAGGCGAGGTACGCCTGCATAGTACGGCCGGTAGGACCCGTATCGTGTTTCAGGGCAATGCTGGCAATGCTGGCAGCAATGTCAGCTTTACCTTGTGCGACGGTCGTGGAACCGGCAAAGCCCGATCACTGATCATGAGCAATACCGGCAGGCTTCGCGATGCTGCTGCCAGCGAAAAAGCAGCGCAGAGTACCTGTTCAAAATAAATCATCGGGTTTTTAAAGCGAATACTCCTGCATTGCGCAAAGCCTTAATCACGCAGTTTTTGCGAATAACACGGCTAAAAAGCACGCAAAAGGTTGACGTATCAGCGCCATCATCGCAAAATACGCGCCTTGCCTGAATAGCTCAGCTGGTTAGAGCACTTGACTGTTAATCAGGGGGTCGTTGGTTCGAGTCCAACTTCGGGCGCCAAATGCAAGATAAAAAACCGCCGAAAGGCGGTTTTTTTGTAGTCATGCTCACGATCGGCATTTCCCGAGTAGCCGGGTTATGAAATTTCACCGACAAAAAAAACCCGCCAGAAGGCGGGTTTTAATTTTTAACGATATGACTTGTTATGGGTTCGATGGAACCGCAAAGCCACTAGGACATGCCACGTAGGTTGAGCTCCAAATTGGAACAGCATTGCTACCGTTACCATCGCACTGCGAGCTACTTGGGTTACTCGGGAACGGATAGTTGCTTGGGCACAAGAAAACCTTGTTGCCGAAAGTAACATCTATATCGTCATTGACTGCTACCACCGAGAAATCAACGGTCGTGTACTCGCCGGTCGGGTAACCGCCCAGCAGATTGTTGTTGAATACTTCATATGGCGTGTCAATGACGGCAGCGCCGTTTGACGTCGTCACATTGGTCACGTCGTATTTGACCTGATACGGCATGCCGGTTCTATCGCTACTATTGTTGGTACAGGTATTCAGTGGACGTACCGTACTGTCATTCTCACCTACCGAGCGATTGTAGTTGCCGATATAAACCGTAGTTGCAACACCCAAAGCATCTGCGGGATTCGTCGTACAGACATATGGATTGACGTTTGTGCCGCCGGTTGCACTGCAATTGGTCAAGCTGGTCGACGGATTGAAGCCGATGAACGGCGAGTTACCCGCAATAATAACTTCCGGCGCGCCTGCCAGACGGACTTCAAATGAACCGCCTGCTGGATTAGGCACAACCACAGTAGCGCCAATCACGAAAGCTTGCGCATCGGTGGTATCGCCAGAGTCCGGCACATTGGTAATGACATCGGCAGGATCGATCGGGTTGGTTAATGCCAAACCGGAATTGGATGGGCCAATATCGGCCACCGCGCTGGCATTCGCACCATTCACGGGACCAGAGCCCAGCAACGTCTTGCCTTTAACAGGCGCCAATTGGTTCAAGGAATCGACAAAACCAATCGTGTTATCCATTTTGATGGTCACGGTATTCGGCACATTAGCTACCGTGGATTTCCAGTTGGAAATTTCCGTCAAGTTAATGGAGGTAAACGGCAATACGCTGAGTATTCGAGTTTGACGCACTGCAGTCGTACAGCTATCGATAATACATTGCGCCTTGATACTTGCGATCAGCGCCAAGGTTTCATCACTCAGGTAGTCGATATAGACACCTCGCGAATGCAGCCAACGCGGTGCAGTCGTCGCATCGATACTTATCAATGAAGGCGTATTGATACTAGGAGTCGGCGTTCCTTCAAGTGTTGCGATATTTGCCGCGGTCAGCGGTGTGTTGTATGTGCTTGGAGCACTGTTATTGACATAACGCTGCTTCAAATAGTCCAGCACGAAGGTTTCGTATCGTGTCTTACCGGCAGAGGTTGGCAGATAATCTGCCGTCGTAGTTGCCGAGTTGTTGTCTGTTTCCAGCAGATTGAAATAATCGTTGTTGGTATCGACAGCAGTACGGAAAATGCCATCGACACGGATCAAACGACAGCTTTCGTGATAGTCACCGCTCGTGACAATGTTTACGAGATCTGTATTCAAATAATGGTCGTGCGAATTTCGGCGAGCATCGTATTTCGGACCCGGCGCAGTTGCAGGGTCATGATGGTCACGACAGCAAGCCGTACAGCGTGCGCTCTGGGTAACGCTGGTATCGGCAACGGAAATTGGCACATTCGGAAATGTTACCGGTGGCACATAACGCAAACCATTCCAATAAGTAGGCCTGAAGGCTGGCTGGGTGCCCGTACTCCGAGTACAACGGCAACCAAGCACTGCCGTTTCTACACGTTGCTGCGCAGTCACATTGGTCGCGTTGATATTCGAATAGGTCAATACATCGAAGCGTGTTTCAACCACGCTGCTATTGTTGCCCTGGCTTATCACTTCGGGTTTTGGATTGGTAGCAGCTGTCGCCGAATCGCTGCCTAATGCAATTGGAATGACGCCTACTTCCAGACCGGGATTGGTAATAATCACTTCTGGCCCGCGCGGCCGTACTACCGATGTCGTCTTGCCGAGCAAGGCACTATCGGTCGGCGACAAAGCGCTAATGACATCCTCGACGACCACCGATGCTGCGGTACCGGCCGCATCAGTCCAGGACACATTGACCGAAATAGTCTTGAATTCATTATTACTGGCATAGGCTGCTGCCAAAACACCAGTATCTGCAACCGTCTGGAAAACGGCATTCGCAGAGTGATAACCGTAACGATTAACCGTCCATGTGCGCGTGTATGTCACGCCACCAAAGTCCTGAATGCCTGCTGTTGCAGGATCGGAATCCGGTGTTTCTGCACTAGGGCTATCCGTCAATGCTTGATACTGCGCCATGGTTTGATAGGTACGCAGATCTTCCAGCTTATCTTTTGCCAAGGACAGGGCAACCGATTGAGCCTTACTGTTGGCCGAAGACCGCATCAAGCTATTTTGCAATGAAGCCAGTGCAAGCAATCCAAATGACATGATGGCAACTGCCAGCAAGACCTCGATCAGGCTGAAACCACTGGTTTTTTTGTACAAGAAATTCTTTTTCATAAAAACCTCAGAGACCTGATTGATTGTCTAACCAACTGCCTGGAACCAGCGCAAATTTGGCCGACGTTGGCAGCGTATTAACATCGGCGGAAACCGAAGTGTCGACATACACAAGATCCAATGTACCGGCTATGTCAACTTCGCCCTGGACAACCACGGAGCCGAACACTTTGGAATTGCCCACGCCTTTGAATTCAGCTGAATTGTTATTACTTCTAATGAACAACATTCCGTAAAAAATCGTTCCGTTCAACGTGGCCGAGTCATTGACCACAACGATGACGAAATTCCCGGGCGATCCCACCTGATCGGGCAAGTTGCAGGTGCCTCGAACATAGTAGATACCCGAGGAATCCGGACCTAAACCGCTACAATTGGCGATGCTTTGTGCACCCAGATCATTTTCCAAGGCGGCTACTGCACAGTTAGTCGGTTTCGCAGCATCAAAGGCTGCAGTTACCGTACAGTTTTGCAAGGTGGCGCTATCTGTGCTGGCCTCGGATGCTTCGTAGCTGACGGCAAAAATCCATTCAAACAGGGAGTCATCGTTATCAACTGTTGCCTTGTCGATTCCATTGCCTGGAAAGAAAGTGATGTCGGGTAATGCGCCGTTACCACCATCGCGATCAAGGATGTCGTAGTTCTCTTTCTTCACCGAGCCCGAATGGCCCGAAAGGAAGTCACTGCCGGCCGAATTAATGGCGGGACAATTACAGGCATTGTTGACGGTGGCACAAGTTGTCAGCAATTGGTTTTCCGGCGTGCTTTTCAGATATTCGCCGAGATGGCATGTCGACACACTGCCAACGCTCGCGCCTGGACCGGGGACTGCGCAGCCGGCAATTACACTCGGCGTATTTGCGTCGATATCGATCGGGCAAGGCGACCACATCGCAGCCGGAATGCCATAACCGCCGGCATTCGGCGATACCACGATTTGCGCATTACCCACACCCTTGATTAAACCGGAAGCAACAAGTGGCACGGCGGCACTAGGACTTGAAGCACTATAAGTTGCCCAGGTCTGTTTCATTTGAGCGGATGAATTTTCATTGGGCAGACTTGCATCGGCGATCAGCGTGATCGCAATACGATTGCCTGCCACGGGTAGCCGCGCACATGCTGGTGTCGCTAACGAAGTATCGATTCGGCAGAGCAATGCGCGCACAGTTGCAGCTGTAGTGAAAGCCGCAGTACCACCTACACCGGTAGTTTCCAGTTCAATCGCATCTGGCGTGGCCGTTCTATAGGGAACCGTTTGCGAACCGGTCGTCGTCCCGTTTGCAGTATAAAATAAAAGCTGTGCACGACGCGTGGCATTCCGTTCGGTTAAACAAACGTGACCGGCAGGGAATTCACTATCTGGCGCCAAATTGTTATCGGCAGTACCGACATCGTCGCACTCCGCCCATTTTCTACCGCCAGTCGACAACCAACCTGTCGTAGGCGTAATCGAAATAATGTTATTGCGATTAGCCTTCATATATTCGCCGGCGAGATTGATTGCGTATTCCGCTGCCTGCTCAACGAGTCTCGACCTATTTTCGTTATTGGTGGTCCTTTGTTCGAAGAACGCTACGTTAGTGGAGAACAAGACGATCAACGTCAGGATAACCAGCAGAAGCAAGGTGATCGCAAGTGTCGTTAGACCCTTCTGCTTACGCATGCCGCTAAATTTGGAATAATCATAGTGACTGTTCATTTGAGCCATCCTGAAACACGTTGAAAGTTGAATTAATTAGTACCGGTTTGCACTGGGGCCGCGATGCACGATGCCGTGACTTTGAGACAATCAGCTCGAATTCTGATGCTGCTCTCTACAGTTCGGCTGACATCGGTATCACCGAGTAAATTACCTCGCAAGCGGGCGATTACGTCTCTTATCTGGATTGGGTTCACGCCTGTACTTCCAGCTACATTGATGTAGCCGCTGCTATCCAAAGTAAACTCCGAAATATTGATTACCCGTGGATCACTCAGTGCACACCAACCTGTCGCGTTATTGCAGGTTGCTGGATAAGTGGTATAGGTCGCGCCGGCGTCAGCGCAGGACGGCGTAATGCCAGTCGAACTTTCGGCAAATTCCATCACGCCCACGCCATTCACTGTAACCAGGCGGATACCGCGAATCTCGCCATTACTCAGATTTACCAGGCCTGGTTCACCCGGTGTACGGTCATAAGCGTAGATGACACAGCCATCGGTTGCGACAGTGTCGGCATTTAGATCGGCGACTATGCGCAAGGGAGAAAAATCAGAAGTGGTTTTTGTAGCTGTCGTAGGTACCGCTACATAATTAAGTGCATTTTCATCATACCCTGCGCGACGTAACTCGCGAGAAATGAAATCCATCGAATTTCTTAGTTCTTGAGTCAACCGTGTGGCAGCAACAAAATCAGTATTGCTTCTGAAGCTGGACATCATGAATGCGCCAACAGCACCAATCACGATCAATCCTGCGACGAGCGAAACCATCAGCTCTATAAGCGAAAAGCCTTGCGAGAATGCGATATTTTTTTTCATGAGAGCTCTCAGCAGCGACGATTGGTGTATTGAGGTAATTTATGCGGTGCGTCGGTGGGCTCGCAAACGACCGCACGACCATTACGGTCAAAATCGATACTCAAGCGATAATTCGCATTTGTACTTACGGGCGTACCGAGAAAAATTCGCCCCACATCGGCAGTTTCAGTAACGTTGCCACGTTTTGGGTTGATAACGATTACGCCGCCATCGTCATCGCCCAATGTGGTTGCTGCCGCTACCCGCACCCCCCTCCAATCGCTTTGATTGGTTGGATATGCCGAAACATTGCAGGCATTGGCCGTAAAACAATCACAGGTAGTGTCATCCCCCTGATTGGTAGTCGTCGCCGCCCCCAGACAAAAATTCGCGCCTGAAGTCCTGAAGCCAACTTTGACAAATTGGTTACGACGCAAGGCTTCAAAACGGGCATCACCCCAGAAAGTCGCCACTTGGTCGGCAGCACCGCGGAGAGCGGCCCTTTGCCTGAATTCATTGAAGGACGGTACCGCTATCACCAGAAGCACTGATAACAGCGCGATAGTGATCATCAATTCAATAAGAGTGAAGCCACGTAGGTAATGTATTCGGTTCATCTTGGACACTGCCCCTTTTATCCTGATGGCTATCTAATCGCGCAAGCTTGACTCTGGCAAGCTGGGTCAGATAGACGGTTTGTTAACAGGGACGAGCGTAAGCCCTGCACTGCACTATTGCCAGTGCTGGTGGTAGCATTCCCTTATTGGCCAAAGGGGTGCTTATGAAAAAGTCTGCTGGTTTCACACTTATCGAGCTCATGATCGTGATTGCCATCATTGCCATCCTGGTGACTGTCGCGTTACCCGCATATAACGACCAGGTACGAAAAAGCCGACGCACCGAAGCGAAACAAATTTTATCGGACCTGCAACTACGTCAGGAAAAATGGCGTTCGAATCACGGAACCTACGGCGCTACGGCAGATGTTCCGATTCAGGATACATCGGATCATTACGGCTTTTTACTTACTGTCGGCAGCAACACGGCGACCGGCTACATCTATACCGCCACACCAAATGGGGATCAGGCTGCCGATACCTGCGGTACCTTGACACTGCAGATGGTTGCCGGAGTCGTGCAAAAGCTGCCAGCCAGCGGTTGTTGGTAAGTAATTAAACGTAGCCGTTCGACAAGTCGTGAGTCAATCGAATCACGACATGTGACATATAGAGAAGCTGTGCAATGGCGACTGATAACAGTCGCCATTTTTATTCGGCTACGTTTTTGGTCTTAGGCCAACACGAGATAACACGGCTTGTACTCACCGCTCATTTTCATTCTTCGCTGAGCGACAAAAGCCTGCAACAGACTATCCAGGGCTTTCATGATTTCGACATCGCCGTGTATATGAAACGGGCCATGTTGCTCGATGTTACGCATCCCCTCTTCTTTCACGTTGCCCGCCACGATTCCCGAAAAAGCCCGTCGTAAATCGGCTGCAAGCAGATGTACGGGCTGATCGTGATGCAGATTCAAACCGGACATCGCGGCATGATCGGGCACGAATGGCTGCTGGAATTCAAATGGAACCCTCAGCGACCAATTGAAGAAGAATGCGTCTTTTTCCTCAATGCGGTGTTCACGAACCTTCTTCATGCCGATCGCCATTTGACGAGCCACTTCCGAAGGGTTGTCCACAATAATCTTGTAACGCGAGGTAGCGGTTTCACCCAGGCTCAAACGCAGAAACTGGTCTATTTGTTCGAAATAGGCAGCTGCCGATTTGGGGCCGGTGAAAATCAACGGGAATGGCATTTCCAAATTCTCCGGGTGCAGGAGAATCCCCAGCAAATATAAAATTTCTTCGGCAGTACCTACGCCACCTGGGAAAACGATAATGCCATGGCCAACACGAACGAAAGCTTCGAGACGTTTTTCGATATCCGGCATGATCACCAGATGATTCACGATCGGATTGGGTGATTCGGCCGCGATAATGCCAGGCTCGGTAATACCGATATAACGATTATTGGTGCGTCGTTGTTTTGCATGGGCAATCGTTGCGCCTTTCATCGGGCCTTTCATGGCGCCCGGGCCGCAACCCGTACAAATATCCAGACGGCGTAAACCAAGCTCATAGCCGACCGCCTTGGTGTACACGTATTCTTCTCGACCAATGGAATGGCCACCCCAGCAAACCACCAAATTCGGGTCTTGATGCGGGCGCATCACCCGGGCATTTCTCAGAATTTCAAATACCGCACCGGTCATGCCGTCACCGGTGGTCAGATCGAATTTATTGCCTTCGTTAATCTCGGTTGCGACGTAAGCAATATCGCGTACGACTGAAAACAGCAACTCCGCAACACCACGTATTAACTCACCGTCGACAAAGGCCGCTGCTGGCGCATGCTGCAGCGCTATCTTGATCCCGCGAGCCTGTTGAATGACTTGAATATCAAAATCCGGATACTTTTGTTGAGCTGCCCGCGGATCATCGGAATCGCTACCAGTGGTTAATACAGCCAAGGCACATTTACGAAGCAAGTCGTGCAAGCCGCCACCAGAAGCATCGCGTAAACGTGCAACTTCGTCACGCGACAATACATCGAGGCCGCCCCTGGGTGAAATTTCATAATTTAATGTAGCCAGTTTCGCAAACACATCACTCATCTTTCTTTCTCGTGTCTTCATTTTTAGTTGAACGAATACTCTAGCATCTTGCTGGCATTTTGTTGCTTATTACGGCGCCATTATTGAGTGTCAGGCATAAAAAAAACGGCCGGATTGCTCCGGCCGTTTGTATTTACCAATTTGAACGATTCTGCTTAGAACTCGTATTTCACGGTCAACTGGGCAGCCCAGGATGATTCACCTTTGACCTGGCGATTCAGCAGATCTTCAACGTTGCCGGTGACACCGTAGACGTAACGACCTTGCGAATCCAAACCCAGATAATCGACAAAGCTACGTGCCAAGCCGCCTTGTGACTGGAAGCCGACTTCGTCGATTTGGCCCCATTTCTTGTTGATCAGGTTACCAACGTTAAGAATGTCGAGAATCACGGACACTTTGTTGCCTTTGAAGAAGCCTGGCAGTTCCTGACTCAAACGTACGTCAAAATTGTTGGTCCATGGTGCGAACGAAGAATTACGTCCGACCACACCACCTGCGTGCTGCGAGAGACCATTTGCTTCGACCAGTTGCCAGAATAATTGCTCGGTGGCATCGCTGTTCACGCAAGCAGCAGATCCCGGAGTTGCGACTGTACCTGTTGCACGGAAGCAGACTTCACCGGATTGGTAAGCTGTCGGGATATACATCAAGTCGTTGGTGACATTGTCGCCATTCAAGTCATTGTTATAAATCCAGCTATAAGGCTTGCCTTTGCGACCTTCATAGAACAAACCGAAACGAGTCGCGTAGTTGCCGAAGAAATTATGTTTCCAGTTCAGCTGGCCGGTGAAACGATCCTTGACCAGGTAAGCCGAATTTGCCGCAACTTCTTCATTGGCGTTGAAAACGGAAACCGACTGCCAGCTCGAGTTCGAAACCGACGATGACAGGCTGCTAACTTCTTCGGATGTCGTGTATGCATAACCGAGCTGCCAGTTCCATTCTTTCAGGAATGCACCGCCCAAAGTCAGGCTCAAGTTGTCGCCGCCGCCCTTACCGGTGCGTTCAGCCAACATGACGGTATTGAAGGAGTTGTTGCTGAGTGCCCGGGTACGCGAGCCACCCGCTGGAACAGCACAAACACCGGTTGTGGTCAGCGTAATGGAGCCTGTAGCGCTGTAGCCGAAGCAACCCGTGTTATAGCCAACCGGATGATAGAACAGGTCACGGCCATCGGTACCGGTACGAGTCGGTGCTCCGAGGTTCAAGTTTTTGTAATAAATCGAGTCTTGAACTTCCGTATGGATATATTCAATCGCCAAAGTGGCGCCATTGAAGAAAGGTAACTCATGTTCAAACGCGAGGTTTGCTTTCCATACCGAAGGTTGCTTCAAATCATCCGACAGGAAATCCACGTTAGGAGCCGGTGGAGAACCCGGAATCCCTGGTTGGGACGCTGGATCTGGATCGAAGAAGCCATCAGTGCGCGGGCAGGCAGCACTTGATGTGCCGGAGCAACTGATAATGCCAGTCGTAATACCGGTGTTCGAGTAAACGTTGGACAGCCAGACATTCGCGGCCGAACCTTCAAACAAGCCAAAGCCACCACGCAATTGTGTTGGACGTTCGCTGTCAAAAGTATAGTTAAAGCCTACACGTGGCTGGAACAAGGTGCTGCCATCGAGTGTCAAGTCATTGCGAATACCGAAACCACCGGTCGCACGAACAGCAGTACCGTTTTGCGGGGTAGTCGATCCATTGAGCGAACCAACGGTCGGTGCGACCAAAGCATTCGTGTTCAACACAGGAGACTGGTTCATTTGCTTCTGATCAAAGCGCATACCCAGATTCACGGTCAACTTGTCATTCACAGCCCATGTATCTTGCAAGAACACACCAAGATTCTGATAGCTCCAATCAGCTGCACCGTCATTCAGTGCAAAGCCATTAATTGGCACTTGAACCGAATAGTTCAACGGACGACCACGCTGGAAGTTTTCCAGGACAGCTGCATCGCGCTGCGCACGTGTTGCACTGGAGCAAGTTATACCGCCGGCAATCAGTGGGTTGGTGTAGGTTAATGTTGCCGAACTATTGATGCAGTCAAAGGTGTAATTGCCGCGAGTATCTTGCAGGAATGCATTGAACACGTCGTTGTCGTCGTAATCGAAGCCAAACTTCATTTCGTGATCGCCCAGGAACAGATTAGCGCCGAAATAGTAGTTCCAGGTTTCGGTCGCCAGATCGTTGAAATGACGACTACGTTCGGTACCGAAGATCAATCCTGCGGAAGTACTGGAAACCGCCGGAGAGCCTGGTGGCAATGCACCCGAGAAATTCAGGCGGATAGAAGGCAGATTTGAATTATTGACCGGGGCACTTGCGTAATCACGGAAAGAGGCCTTGAACTCGGTCGAGAAGCTGTCAGTCCAATCAGCAAACCATTGACCCACATAAGTTTCAATGACCTTGTCCTGACTGTACCAATGTGAGCTCAGCGATATCAGGTTATTGAAGTTATTCGGGAAAATTGGTTCTGCCTGCTCGGTTTTGCTCCAACGCAGGCTGGCGCGGTGACGCTCGCCGAAGTTGGCATCAAGCTTGATCAGGGAATCCTTGACTGCCAATTCGGCAGCATCGGCAGTTGTACTGCCAATTTCGATGCCATAGGTTCCGCTGGCGATGGCTTGTGCTGCCGCAATTTCTTCCGGAGTAACTGCCACGTTGGTTTGGGTGCCGCCTAACGGACCAAATGTTGGAGTTGCACGTGTACTTGCCAATTCTTCATAGCTGACAAAGAAAAACAAATTGTCTTCCCAGATCGGACCACCGAAAGTCAGGCCTTTGGTGTCTTCGGAGAATTTTTCAGGAGAGAAAAAGCTATCGGCAGCACGATTATATTTGTCGCCGGAGAGACTGTCGTTACGATAGACGTAATAGACCGAACCCTTGAAATCATTGGTGCCCGATTTGGTAATCGCGTTGATGTTGGCGCCGGTATAGCCTTTTTGAGTTACGTCGTAATTCGAAATATTGACCTGTGCACTTTGAATTGCATCAATCGAAATCGGTTGTTTCAGGGTTGGGAGATTATTGGCTTCCAGACCAAATGTATCATTGGTGGCAACACCGTCGATGGTGATGGAGTTGAAACGAACGTTTTGACCACCAGCTGAAATTTCCCCGCGATCTTTATCGGTTTGTGACAGGCGTGGATCGAGACGAGCATAGTCTTGCAGGTTGCGTTGGATGGAAGCGAAGCTTGCAAGCTTTTCGCGGCCAATGCTGGTGCCCGCACCCATTTTTTTCGAATCAAACACTTCGGCAGCACGTGTGCCGGTAACTTGAATGACGGCCAGTTCGGTAGCATCTGCAAATTTAATATCGATATTGCTGGTTTCCGCGAGTTCCAGATACACACCTTCGCGCGTTTCGGTTTTGCCGTCTTTGGTGGTAGTAACGGTGTAAGGACCGCCGACGCGCAAACCACGCGCGATGTAACGGCCTTCGGCATCCGTAGTAGCACGGCTAACCGAACCGGATTCGGTATGTACGATGGTAACTTCAGCACCTGATACAGGCTGGCCACTCGTGCTTGAAATACGACCGCCGAGTGCAGACGTGGTGTTTTGTGCGAAAGCAGGAGCAGCGGCAAGCGCAATCGCTAAGCCGATAGCAAGTTTCGAGATACGAACCCGATTATGGTTGGTCATAGTTTTAAACCCTAGAGTTATACAAAAATTAGTAATGTTGAGTTATGAAGCATGCTTCTGACTTCAACATCACTGTTGTGAATCGAAGTCTTGCCAGAACAATTTCCCCGAGTTCTAGCAATAACAAGAGTTTAACATGCTAAACCTACCGTATGGCAGCTTTATGACAGTAAAAATATGTGAACGAATGGGCGACTTTTAGCGCTTAGTTTTGGCCCAGATGATTCATCAACTTGGTCGGGACTCTTAATGTCCAACTTTAAGATAGGCAACGACGCCATCAAGCAACATTTGTACGGATATTGCGACAAGCAACATGCCCATCAACCGCTCGACAGCGATCAGAACAGGCTTGCCAAGCAACTTATAAAGACTGGTCGCCGAAAGCAGGATCAAGGCTGTAGCAAACCAGGCTACAAAGAGTGCAAGGCTCCAATCGAGCATGCGATCCGGGTACTGGGTGCTGAACAACATGACGGCAGCCATCCCCGACGGCCCGGCAACCAAAGGAATTGCCATCGGAACGATGAAAGGCTCACCGCCCGGAGTTTCGCCGAACATGCCTTCCGGACTCGGGAAAATCATTTTCAGACCAATCAGGAATAGCACGATACCGCCGGCAATGCTGACCGACTCCTGTCGTAGATGCATCGCCTGAAGCACATACTTGCCGGCCCACAAGAAAATGAACAAGACGGCCAGCGCAATCAATAACTCACGGATCAACACCACACGCTGACGCTTTGGTGGCAGCGGCTTGAGCAGACTCAGGAAGACCGGAATATTACCCAAGGGATCCAGAATCAGGAACAGCAACAAGGCGGCCGATATTGTCGTCATTTAATTAAATTCCCAATCAAGCCCGCGGAGCAAAAACCTGGCCGCGATGTTCACGGCCCGCTTCGGACAACAAATGCACGCAAGCAGGCGCATATTTTTCCGGTGATGGACATTGGGTTGCGGCTTCTTCGATAAATGCCCGGCTGCGAATCGATGTACGCATCGGCCCAGGTTGCAGCATCGAAACGCGCACCGGTCCATTTTCGGTCTCATCGTGCAGGATATTCATCAAGCCAAGCAACCCGACTTTGGCGATACCGTAAGCCCCCCAATAAGCCTTGTTCACGCGATGCAATTCATCACCGATGAAGACCACGGCACTGTCTTGCTGCTTCAGATGCGGCAGACACGCTTGAGTCAGCAGCCATTGCGCTGTCAGCCCGACATGCAACTGTTTGACAAAATCATCCGGCTCGACGGCTTCCAAAGATGCGAGCCCCTTGAACTCGACCGCACAATGCAAAACACCATGCAAACCGCCAAGTTCGACGGCAATTTTGTCTGCCATATTTTCGTAATCGGCCGGATGCGCGCCCGACATATCCAGCGGGTACATCGCCGGCTCCGGCCCAAGCTTTTTTACTGCGTCGTAAGTGCGATTCAATTTCGGCACTTTACGACCAAGCAGTACTACGGTTGCACCGGCAACCGCACACGCCTTGGCACTGGCTTCGCCCAGTCCACCGTGCGCGCCGGTAATTAAAATGACACGGCCTTTCAATGCATCCGCAGCCGGGCTTGGCACTGCTGGCGCTGAAGCAATCGTCATGCGTTTTTCTGTGCCTCGGCAACCAATTTCGCCAGTTCGCCGCTTTCAAGCAATTCCATCGTGATATCGCAGCCGCCAATCAATTCACCGCCCACAAATAATTGCGGGAAAGTCGGCCAATCGGAATAACGCGGCAGGTTGGCGCGAATTTCGGGATCTTCCAGCACATTTACCGTGAAGTAATTAGTGGCACCGGCCTGCTTCAAAGCTTGGCTGGCTTTGCTCGAAAAACCGCACATCGGAAATTGCGGCGTGCCTTTCATAAATAAAACAATGGGATGGCCTTCAACCGTGGCTTTAATCCGCTCGTTAATCTCGTTCATTGGGTTTCTCCATAACAGGTTGCAGACACGATGTCGGTCGCATTAGGTAGAATTATAACCCCCTTAGGTTGTTAACCACATTTCCGGAGATTGAAATGGCTATCGAATTACCCGCCCTTCCCTATGACCGCACTGCCCTGGAACCGACCATTTCCGGCGAAACCATCGATTTCCATTACGGCAAACATCACCAAACCTATGTCACCAACTTGAATAACCAAATCAAGGGCACCGAGTTTGAAGATGCCGATCTGGAAAGCATCATTCGCAAGTCGCAGGGCGGCATGTTCAATAATGCTGCGCAAATCTGGAATCACACTTTCTACTGGAACTGCCTGTCGCCAAACGGTGGCGGCGAACCCACCGGCGCATTGCTGGACGGCATCAACAAAGCCTTCGGTTCATTCGCAGCGTTTAAAGAACAATTCACGCAAACCGCATTGACCACGTTCGGTTCAGGCTGGGCCTGGTTGGTACAGCGCCCCGATGGTTCACTGGGTCTGGTCAGCACACCGAATGCGGCAACGCCTTTGACCGGCAGCGATAAAGCACTGCTCACCTGCGATGTCTGGGAACACGCCTATTACATCGATTACCGCAATGCCCGCGCGAAATACGTCGAATCGTTCTGGAATATCGTGAACTGGGAATTTGTAGCCGCTCAAATGGCGTAAGTTCTAGTTTGTGTCAAATAAAAAACCGGGCATAGCCCGGTTTTTTTTAGTTGGCATTTTTGTAGGAGCGTCCTTTAGGCGCGACAGATCTGGCGGAATTTGTCGCGCCTAAAGGACGCTCCTACAATGCATCTACAACTTCAATCGTGAAATCGGTGCTTCTACTTGTGCCTTGCGATTCAAACCTTCACCGACCTGCTGCAATGCGTCCGCCAATTCCGTTGAAGTATTCGCACGCATAGTCGCGTGCCCTACTTTTCTGCCTTCGCGCGGCAGCTTGCCGTAATCATGCCAATGCCCGTGGGCATTCGATAACACCGGCGTCGCCGATGGCATTTCACCAATCCAGTTCAACATGCAGCTGATACCAATAGCATCGGTATTGCCAAGCGGTAAACCCAAAACGGCGCGCAGATGATTTTCGAACTGCGAAGTTTCGGCGCCTTCAATGGTCCAGTGACCGGAATTGTGAACGCGCGGCGCCATTTCATTCGCAAATAATTCGCCGTCTTTCAAAAACAGTTCCAATGCGAATACGCCGACATAATCCAGCGACTCGGCTACGCGTTTTGCATAGGCCAATGCCGTGTCTTGCAAGCCATCGCAATCCGTTGCAGGCGCAAGGCTGGCTGAAAGCACACCGTTCTCGTGCCAGTTTTCGGTCAAGGGCCAGGCGCGAAATTCGCCATCACGACCGCGCACGGCAACCACCGAAATTTCGCGTTGGAATGCAACGAAGCCTTCCAGAATCAAACCGACTTTTTCGGCTTGCGCACCCAGCGCATCCCAGGCCGGATTAATATCATCCGGTGTTTTGATCCGGAACTGGCCTTTGCCGTCATAGCCAAGTCGACGTGTTTTCAATATGCAGGGCGTACCGATTTTTTCAATCGCATGCTGTAAATCTTCCCGCGTTGAAATATCGGCAAACGGTGCGACCGAAATACCCAATTCGCGAAACATGTTTTTCTCGGCCAGACGATCCTGTGCAATCGACAATGCACGCGGGCTTGGGAATACCGGAATGCGCTCGGCCAACCATTGTGCGCTTTCGGAAGGCACATTCTCGAAATCGAAAGTGGCGACATCTACTTTGGAAGCAAATTCGGCCAAGGCTTTTTCATCGCGATAATCGCCAACGACCATCGGCACGAATTGGCCGGCACAGGCATCGGAAGTGTTGTCGAGCACGAGAAAACGCAAACCCAGCGGCGCCCCCGAAAGCGCCAACATGCGAGCCAGTTGCCCGCCACCTAAAATGCCGACGACCATGGTCATGGCTGGCGTGGATCGGAATGATCCAGCACGTCCTGCGTTTGTTTGGCGCGGAAAGCATTCAAGGCTTCGCGCACGGAAGCGTCTTCGAGCGCCACGATGGAAGCAGCAAACAAACCCGCATTCGCCGCACCGGCTGCGCCAATCGCAAAGGTCGCTACCGGAACACCGGCAGGCATTTGCACGATCGACAACAGCGAATCCAGACCATTCAGGGATTTGCTTTGCACTGGGACTCCAAGCACTGGCAACGCCGTCATAGCGGCCACCATACCCGGCAAATGTGCGGCGCCACCTGCGCCCGCGATAATTACTTTAAGCCCGCGCTCGGCCGCCGATTTTGCATAGCTGACCAACAAGTCGGGAGTTCGATGGGCAGACACGACCTGCACTTCGTAGGCCACACCCATTTGCTCCAGGCGTTGGGTTGCGAATTGCATGGCCTCCCAGTCATTACGGGACCCCATCACGACACCGACAATAGGCGAATTTGCTGGACTCATAGCGTCTGCTTTCCCCAAAAGGCTATTCTATTCGTATCTGAGCAAAGGAGCACCGCCCATGGATCGAAAATTATTGGATATTTTATGCTGCCCCGTCAGCAAACAGCCATTGGCCATGGTCAATAGCGCCGAATTGGACGCATTGAACAATGCCATTAGCAGCGGCAAGCTGCGCAAAAATGATGAAACTGCGCAAACGCAACTTTTGAAACAGGCATTGATTACCCGCGATCACAAAATGATTTACCGGCTCGAAGACGATATCCCGGTGTTGCTGGCCGATGAAGGTATCGCAACCGCACAAATCGCCGATTTCCCGCGTTGAGGTCTTGATGAATTTTGCCCCACCCGATCAAGCGCATATCGATGAAAATATTCGCGCCGCGATGCTGGAAGATATTGGTACTGGCGATGTCACGGCAGCACTCTTGCCTGATCGGCTTTCCGAAGGCTATGTGCTTTGCAAGGAAAAATGCGTTGTCGCCGGACGCCCCTGGTTTGACGCCTGCCTGAAAGCACTCGATCCAAACGTAAAGATTCACTGGCATGTCAATGAAGGCGACATGGTTGAACCGGTAAAAGTCATTTGCACATTTGAAGGCAGTTCGCGAGCGATGGTTTCGGCCGAGCGAGCGGCGCTAAATTTCCTGCAGACTTTGTCGGGAGTTGCCACCGTCACTGCAAGTTACGCTGATGCCCTGCAAGGAACCCGTACACGCGTGCTCGATACCCGCAAAACCATTCCCGGTTTACGGCAAGCACAAAAATACGCCGTTCGCGTTGGCGGCGGTGTTAATCACCGCATGGGTTTGTACGATACCGTGATGCTGAAGGAAAACCACATCCATGCTGCCGGCTCGTTGACTGCTGCTGCGACGAATGCGAAGACGCGGTTTCCGAGTTTGCCCTTGATTATCGAAGTCGAAACACTGGCGCAATTACGCGAAGCACTTGAAACACAATGCCAACGCATACTTATAGATGATTTCTCGCTCGACGATATGCGAGCTGCCGTTGAAATAGCGGCAGGAAAAATTCCGCTCGAAGTTTCCGGCTCGGTCACTTTCGAACGCTTGGCGGAAATCGCGGCGACCGGTGTCGATTATGTTTCGATTGGCGCATTGACCAAGCATGTGCACGCAATTGATTTCTCGATGAAGCTCGGCAGATTCGATTAATCACCGGCGAAATAAAAAGCCTGCAAATGATGCAGGCTTTTTTGATAAGCAGATTGCTGTAATTATTTCTTGACCAATATCATCACGATCACGGCAACCGCAGCCAATATCAGCATGCCTGCAATATATTTGGCATATGGATTGCCGCCGCTACTAGAAGCTTTAACCGGAGGCATCGCCTTGACCTGTGCCGTTGGCGCATTCATTTCCATGCCGGGCGCCACAAGAATAAAACGTACGGCATCCAGACGCAGCTCGTCACCTGGATTCAAAAAACCATGTTGCACGCGCTTGTTGTTGATATAGGTACCGTTCGAGGAACCGAGATCTTCGACCGACAAACCGTCAGGCGTTGGCTTGACCAGAGCATGACGACGTGAAATTTCATCCGCCGGTACCGATATGTCGCATTCCGCCGCACGGCCAATCACGACCGGGCCAGCAACTGGATAAACCTTGCTGAATACAGCGCCTGATACCCCACGCAATACATATTTCGGAACCGCCATGCGCACTCGAGTCGCTCCGGAATCTTCGTCCGGATTACCGCTTGGAGCTGAAATACTTTTGGCCACTTCAACGATGAGATAACGCGCCTGAACTGTACCAATCGTCAATGTATCGCCTGGACGCAAGGCCATTAAATCGGCGACCCGCTTGCCATTGACCTCGACTGGACCACCTCCAGCAGGTACCTGTAAATTCGCACCGGTTTGCGTGACATGAATTGAACAATGCTCAGGCATGATGCCCGGAATCGTGAGTACTACCGCTGCCTCTGCGCTCGAACCAATACGATTCACGCCGGGGTTTAAAAGCACCTGTCCATGTTCACCATTGGGAAAAACCAGCTTCATTCTCGCTCTCCTGCGAATTATTGAGGGCCAAAACTCGGCCCTTACCCCATATCTTATCTGTGCTTTAGGAAAATCGGCAGGGGGTAGCCCTTGCCCATTGGCGACAGCTTACACACACTAACGGCATGGATACGATATTAGTACTAATGATTTTGGCGATTCCGGCCGCTCTTTTCTGGTCTTCGGGTCGCTCTGCCGCGGAACTCGCTCTGCTATATGGTCAGCGTGCTTGTCAGCGCGCCGGTGTGCAATGGCTTGATCAAAGCGCGCACATGATTGCAATTCGACTGCGCCGCGGCAGTAATGGCTGGCTTGGCTGGGAACGCAAGTTTCGATTCGAATACTCGCATAACGGCGATGACCGTTATGCCGGACATGTTGTTTTATTGGGCACTGAGCTGGTCGGACTGGTTGGACCGATGCCGAAAGAAGACGAGAGTGTCGTGAGTCACCAGTAGGCTCGAGCTCACTTCACCACGCGCAAATGCGAAACATTTTTTTTCGGACCTTCGGTGTTGCTATCCGGCGGATCTGGCATATCGTCCGGATTTTCTTCGTGCATCATGATGCCGTCATCGGGCAGCATCATGCCCTGCCCGGTTTCCAATGCGTAGATGGCAAGCACCGCGGCCATCGGTACGATCACGGCCTGGCTAACGCCTCCAAAGCGAGCCATAAACCTGACCTCGCGATTATTCAGATCAATATGCGCAACCGCTCTCGGTGCGATATTAAGCACGACACGGCCATCCTTCACGGCCGATCGGGGTACTTGTACGCCTTCGCGCGTTGCATCAACGAGCAGATGCGCAGTCATGCTGTTTTCATTGATCCACTCGTAAAGCGCCCGCAATAAATACGGTCGATTGGAACTCATCACGGGTGGAATTTTATCTGACACTAATTTAGCTCGCGGAGTACTTTCTCTTCAGGCGTTAGACTACGCATAAAACCCGGATTACGGAATATGCGCATGCCGTAATCATCGATGATTTTTAGGTCTTTGTTCAGCTCGACGCCCAGACTGGGCAGCCGCCACACTACTGGCGCCAAAGCACAGTCGGCCAGGCTCATTTCCGGATTCAGGAAAAACTTTGAGGCCTTAAATAAGGGCAGCGATTGCATCAACAGTTCTTTCATCCGCTTGCGGCCAGCTTCAGCCTGTGACTTTGTGCCCGACTGCATCGCCTGCACCTGGGGCACCCAATCGTGTTCGATGCGTTGCATGGCCAGGCGAATTCGCGCGCGTGATAAGGGGTCAACCGGCATCAATGGCGGATGCGGATATCGCTCATCCAGATATTCACTGATGACCCCTGCCGAGTACAACACAAGGTCACGCTCAACCAATGTCGGAACCGAGTGATAAGGATTCAAATCGACAAGATCTTCGGGAGGATTGGCCGCATCGACCGGTATCAGTTCGTATGTCACGCCCTTGGCAGCCAAGACTAAACGCACTCGATGGCAGACCACGCAATCACGAGCAGAAAACAGGCTAAGCGTATTTCGTAAACGAACACTGGTAACCATGGGCTTCCCTCATCTGCTGAAGTGCCGACCCTCTGCCAACACCTCAAGTCCTTACGTTGCCCCAAACAGCACAGCTTTCGCAAGCCTTTGTTACAAGAAGTAACGTCTGCATCAAGAAAATCCGGCAACCAGACATAAAAAAACCGCCGAATTACGAATTCGGCGGTTTGATTAGATACCGGCAAAACGCTTAGTGCACGTCGCGCCAGTATTCCACTTTCAGCAAATAAGCGATCAAGGTGAAGAAGGCCAGGAACAATACAACCCACACGCCTACAGACTCGCGTTTCGCTGCATTCGGTTCACCGACATAGGCCAGGAACGAAGTGATGTCCTTGGCTACGCGATCGTATTCTTCAGGCGACATACGAGGTTTCGGCGACTCGGCAATTTCAAAACCAACGATGCATTCGCCTTTGTATTCACCCATAGGGCAACTTTCAGCCTCGCCCTTGGCATTTTTATGCTTGGGTTCGGTCTTGGCATGCTGCATACCTTGCAGTTCCCACAACGCATGCGGCATGGAGGCACCCGGAAACACCGTGTTATTCCAACCGGACGGACGTGACTCGTCAACGTAGAACGAAAGCAGATAGTTGTAGATCCAATCGGCACCTTGTGCCTTGGCGCGTGCTTCCACGCTCAAGTCAGGTGGTGCTTTGCCAAACCAGGCCAAGCCGTCATCGGCATTCATGCCGGTGTTGATGGTCTCACCGATTTTTTGATCGTTATAGATCAGGTTTTGTTCGACTTGTTCGACCGACAAATCCAGATCTTCGGCGATACGCGAATAACGGTGATAGCTGATGGCATGGCAACCGGAGCAATAGCTCATATACAAGGAGGCACCACGCTGCATGGCAGCCTTGTCATCCAAATCCACTTGCGCGGATTTCATATGACCCTCACCACCACCCGCCTGTGCCGGCGCAGGAGCAAATCCTGAAGCGAGCAAAAGACTCAACAATAAAAAACGAATCTTAGTCATGCATGGTCACCCGGTCAGGAACTGGTTTGGTCTCGCCTATGCGGCTCCACCAAGGCATAAAGATAAAGAAGCCGAAATAGAAAGCAGTCAATGCCCTGGCAATCCAGGTTTGCGTCGTGCTACCCGATTGCATACCGAGCCACATCAGGGTCACGAACGAAATCGTGAACAAGGCGATCATGACTTTGCTGAAAGTGCTGCGATAACGAATCGATTTAACAGGGCTGCGATCCAGCCACGGCAACAGAAACAGGATCAGGGTTGCAGCGCCCATCACCACTACGCCAAAGAACTTATCGGGAACTGCACGCAACATCGCGTAATAAGGCGTGAAGTACCAGACCGGCTTGATGTGCGCCGGCGTGACCAGAGGATCGGCAGGAATAAAGTTGTCATATTCCAGGAACAAACCGCCGAATGTCGGGGCAAAGAACAGGATAAAAGCGGCAATGGTCAGGAAGAAGCCCGCACCAAACAAGTCTTTCACGGTGTAATAAGGATGGAATGGAATGCCATCGAGATACTTGCCGGTTTCCTTGTTTTTATGTTTCTTGATGTCGACACCATCCGGGTTGTTCGAACCGACTTCGTGCAAGGCACCAAGATGCAACACGACCAGCAACAGAATCACCAGCGGCAATGCAATCACGTGCAGCGCGAAGAAGCGATTGATGGTCGCATCCGATACCAGATAGTCACCACGAATCCATTCGGTCAATTCCGGACCGATCACCGGCACCGCACCGAACAGATTGATAATGACCTGGGCACCCCAGTAACTCATCTGGCCCCATGGCAGGACGTAGCCCATGAAGGCTTCGGCCATCAATACCAGGAAAATCAATACGCCCAACACCCAAACCAGTTCACGCGGTTTTTGGTATGAACCGTAGATCAAGCCGCGGAACATGTGGAAATAAACGGTGATAAAGAACAGCGAGGCACCGGTCGAATGCATGTAACGAATCGTGTCGCCGCCCGGCACATCACGCATGATGTATTCAACCGAAGCAAATGCTTCCGCTGCCGTCGGCTTGAAGTGCATCGTCAGGAAAATACCGGTGACGATTTGGTTGACCAACACCAAAAGTGCCAGCGAACCAAAGTAATAGAAGAAATTGAAATTTTTCGGAGCGTAATACTCCGTCATATGCTTCTTGTACGCTGGCATAAAACCAGGCGCGCGGTCATTAAACCAACCCATCAGGCCGGCAACCGCCTTATCGATTTTATTCATTAAGCCGCTCCCTTTGGAGGTACGCCCACGATGATCTTGTTCTCGTCGACAAAGTGGTAAGGCGGGATTTCAAGATTGGCAGGCGCCGGAACGCCCTGGAACACGCGGCCGGCCAAATCAAAACGCGATTGATGGCAAGGGCAATAGAAACCGCCTTTCCATTCCGAATCGAACGCTTGGGGCAGCATTTCAGGCACGAACGACGGCGAGCAGCCGAGATGGGTACACACGCCAACGATGACGGCAATATTTTCCTTGCCGACGATGGTGCGTGCTTCGTTCTTCGCGAAAACGGGCGTTTGGTCTGCGTTGTCGGATTTCGGGTCACGCAATTTGCTGTCCAGGCTAGGCAAGGCAGCCAATTGCTCTTTGGTGCGCTTGAAAATCCAGACTGGCTTACCGCGCCATTGACGAATCAGGCGCATGCCCGGTTCATTGTCAATTTTGCTGATATCCACTTCCACAGGTGCGCCAGCGGTTTTCGCGCGTGCACTGGGTTGGAATGAACTGATGAAAGGAACAGAGGCCCCGATAACGCCGATCGCACCAACGGTGCTGGTTGCGATCAACAAATTACGACGGGTACTACTGACTTCTTCGTTGGCCATTAGGCGCTCCGATGCTGTCTAAAATGAAAGATAGATGCAGGTCAATCCCCGACCCGCAAGACAGCGTATTGTAACGGATGGCCTTAGCAGGCGACAACGGATAAAACGTGAAAGCCCGGGAACGTGACTTACAGCGCCTTTCTATAACGCTCGGCTAACTGTCCGACTCGCGCAACGTACAGGCGGGTTTCTTTATAAGGCGGGACACCGCCATAACGATCCACAGCTCCCTCGCCGGCATTGTAAGCCGCCGCTGCGAGCGTCAAATCCTGCTTGTAACGACGCATTAACCAACTTAAATACTGCACGCCGCCATTAATATTCTGCGCCGGATCAAAGGAGTCGTTCACGCCGAAGCGTTTTGCCGTTGCAGGAATCAGCTGCATCAAACCCTGCGCGCCCTTGTTCGATTGCACATGCGGGCGATAAGCCGATTCAGCATGGATAATTGCGCGAACAACGGCCTCTTCAACACCGTAAGCCATGGCAGCTGCTTTGATTTCAGCAGCATAGGCATTTGTATTCAAACGCAGCGCACCAAAATTCACTGCTGTAGTTACGCCACACGCGAAGCACGAAGGTTGCGAAAAAATTGCATATTCGGTGCGTATTACCTTGACGTTTACGCCATTTTTTGGCCGGCGATTACTGTAATTGGTGACGCCGTTTGCATCGACGAACGAATACGTCGTCGAGTAACCCATACGCAGGAATTTCGGGGCGTTGCCGTTATCTGAACTTGTCTTGCTGGCGGTGGTATTCGAGGCTGGAACGGCAGCAGCGCCCGTATCTGGCGCTGAAACAGGAACGGTCGGCGCGGACTTGACCGGCTCAGGCGAAGTTTTCGCGACCACTTTGCAGGCAGCACCGGCTACTTTCTTGCTGGTGTAGTTCGGAATACCGTCACTGCCAACGCAGCGATACAGGTTTCCGGCATGGGCGGTGCCGACCATACTGAACAGCATTAGAAGGCAAACTGTGCGCATGGCCGGCAGTTTCTTCCTATTTTTCATAAATTCCAAGTGTTTAGAGCAGATTTATGATGGATTAGCCCCGGCTTGAGGCTAAAATACGCTCCCCTTCCTCCCGACCGGATTAAGCGCCATGACCGGGATTCCCGCTGCTGGTAAATTATTCATCAAAACCCACGGCTGCCAAATGAACGAGTACGACTCGGACAAGATGGCAGACGTCCTCGCGGCCGAGCACGGCCTGGAACTGACCGATAACGAGGCCGAGGCCGACGTTATCCTGGTCAACACCTGCTCGATTCGCGAAAAAGCCCAGGAAAAAGTGTTCAGCCAACTGGGCCGCTGGAAACAGCTCAAAAAAGACAAACCGAACCTCGTGATCGGAGTTGGCGGCTGCGTGGCCTCCCAAGAAGGCGACGCGATTATCAAACGCGCGCCTTATGTGGATCTGGTATTCGGCCCGCAAACCCTGCACCGCCTGCCGCAAATGATCGATGCCAAGCGCGAAACCGGCCTGCCGCAAGTCGACATCTCATTCCCCGAAATCGAGAAATTCGACCGCCTGCCCGAACCCCGCGCCGAAGGACCGACCGCTTTCGTTTCGATCATGGAAGGCTGCAGCAAATATTGTTCGTTCTGCGTGGTGCCCTACACCCGCGGCGAAGAAGTCTCGCGCCCGTTTGACGATGTCCTGCTCGAAGTCTCGCAACTTGCCGCCCAGGGCGTGCGTGAAGTGAATTTGCTTGGCCAAAACGTGAATGCCTATCGCGGGGCGATGTTTGAATCCGACGACAAGGCTGACCTTGCCTTGCTGATTCGCGCGATCGCGCAAATCGAAGGTATCGGCCGTATTCGTTACACCACTTCACACCCGATGGAATTCAGCGATTCGCTGATTGAAGCACACCGCGACGTGCCGGAACTTGCGTCGTTTCTGCACCTGCCAGTGCAGTCGGGTTCGGATCGCATTTTGACCGCGATGAAACGCAACCACACTGCGCTCGAATACAAGGCCAAGATTCGCAAACTGCGCGAAGCCAAACCCGACATCACGATTTCTTCGGATTTCATCGTCGGCTTCCCGGGCGAAACCGATAAAGACTTCGATGCCACGATGAAGTTGATCAACGACATCGGCTTCGACCAAAGCTTCTCGTTTATTTATTCCAAACGTCCGGGCACTCCGGCGTCGAACTTACCGGACGACACCTCTGACGAGGTCAAGCACGCGCGCCTGAACCAGCTGCAAAACACCATCACCAATAACGCTCGTAATATTTCGAATGCGATGATCGGCACCACGCAACGCATCCTGGTTGAAGGTAAAAGCAAAAAACACGATGGCGAGTTGACTGGCCGTACCGAGAACATGCGTTATACGAACTTTATCGGCCACCCGCGTTTGATTGGACAATTTGTTGACGTGTTTATTACCGATGCGATGACCAATTCACTCCGTGGTCGTTTGGTGATCAACGAAACCGTAGCCGCCTGATCTGGATTGCGAGTTATAAAATGCTGACAAAAAAGAAAATTTTTTTACCGCTGCTCGTTTTTTTTATTTCATCAATCGCGGCTTCTTATTCATTAGCAAAAGATTCGGCGGCCAGTGCATCGACTCGGCCCGCCCAATGGGCCGTACCGCTCGAAATCGAAGGTCTGTCGAACCTGCACCGCGTCACTCCGACCCTGTATCGCAGCGCCCAGCCCGATGAAACTAGCGGTTTAGCACTGCAAAAACTCGGCATTAAAACCGTGCTGAGTTTCCGCAAGCGGAACAAGGACGAGCCCTTGCACAAAACACCGGGCGTGACTTTCAAGCGTTACCCCCTTTACACCTGGGACATCGAAGAAAAAGACATTCTGGCGGTTTTAAGAATCTTGAATAATCCGGCAAATCAGCCAATCCTGGTGCATTGCACCCATGGTGCGGATCGCACCGGCTTGATGATGGCGAGTTATCGCATGATCGTTCAGGGCTGGACAAAGGAAGCGGCCATCGCCGAAATGAAACAAGGCGAATACGAGTATCACGTTATCTGGCAAAACATCGAACGCAGAATCCATAAAATGGATATCGCGAAGATGCGTGCGGAACTCTACGCTACCAAGTGATTCGTCAGTCCAGACGCTTGCTGAAACGCAAGATCGCCAGACCCATCATGACGATCGTGAATGCCAGCAAGATCATGGCCTCGGGCCACATATCATACAAGCTGGCACCGCGCAGCATGATGCCGCGGTTCAAACGCATGAAATGGGTCAGCGGCAGAATTTCCGCTATCCATTGTGCCGCCTTCGGCATGCCGGCAAACGGGAACATGAAACCGGAAAGCAGAATGGAAGGCAGCAATAAAAAGAAACTCATTTGCATCGCCTGAAATTGCGATTGTGCGCGAGTTGAAATCAACAGACCGAGACTCAGGTTCGCCATGATTAGCAACATCGTGGCAGCGTAGACATCAATCCAGCTTCCGCGCGTCGGCACCTGAAAAACCAACACACCGAGTGCCAGCACGATGGTCGTCTGCACCAGCCCGATCACGATATACGGCAATACCTTGCCGACCATCAATTCGGTTCGCGATACCGGCGTAGTGATTAACAACTCCAGATTGCCGCGTTCACGTTCACGCACGATCGCAACAGCCGTAAACAAAACCATCGTCATCGTCAGGATCACGCCGACCAAGCCCGGCACCACATTGATCGCCGATACGCGTTCGGGGTTGTAAAAACTGACGATACTGATTTGGGCCGGACGCAAATTGCTTTCGCCATTCAAGGGCATCTGCGCCAACTGGCGCACCGCGTTTTGCACACTGATATCGCTGCCGTCGACCAGCACCTGCACGGCTTCGCGATTTTCCGCAAGACGGCGTTCGAAATCGTGCGGGATCACAATACCGACGCTGATACGCCCCTGCTTGAGCGCCTGCATTAAATCATCCGGCGTTTGTGCCGATTCGTTTTGCGCGATCACGCCAGTCGCCAACATATTCTGTATGACGGCACGTGACGCTGTTGTTTGTGCCTGATCGACAATGGCGGATTTCAAACCGCGTACGTCGAGATTGATCGCAAAACCGAACATCAACAATTGAATTGTCGGAATGCCGATAATCATTGCGGCAGTAACACGGTCGCGCCGCAGCTGGCGCAGTTCCTTGATTACGATCGCCCAGAGCCGACGCAAATTCATTACGCATGCTCCAGATGGCTACGATGCGTTGCAGCGACGAATACATCTTCCAGATTTGGCGTGGACGGTTCCAATGTGGCTTCCAGACCTGCGGCGTGCAAGGTCTGATTCAAATGATTCGATACCGAATCACCTTCGCCAATCAGTACGCGCAATTCATTGCCGATTTGCGCAACGCTGACGACACTTGCTTCCTTCAATAAACATGCCTGTACTTTTCTCGGTTGAGACGTACTGATTTTGAAAGTGCGTCCAGTCAAAGCCGCTGCCATTTTCTTTGGTTCGCCATCGGCGACCAGGACGCCCTCATCCAGAATCGCCAGGCGATGGCAACGTTCGGCTTCATCCATGTAATGGGTTGAAACCAGTATGGTGGTGCCGGCATCGGCAAGATCAAATAATTTTTCCCAGAAGTCTCGGCGTGATTCCGGATCGACCGCGCTGGTCGGTTCGTCCAGCAATAATAATTCCGGCTTGTGAATCACCGCACCTGCGAGTGCCAGACGTTGTTTTTGCCCGCCACTTAATGTCCCTGCCATCTGTTTTTGCCTGTCATCGAGATGATATTCACGCAGCAATGTTTCAATTCGCGATTTTTCCTGGGCCCGGGAAATGCCCTGGATTGCAGCCAGAAACTCCAGGTTTTCACGCACGCTTAAATCTTCAAACAACGAGAACCGCTGCGTCATGTAGCCAATATTGCGTTTGAGCGCCTCAGCCTGTTCGGGAATGCGCAAGCCCAACACTTCGATATCGCCAGCTGTCGGCGTCAGCAAGCCGCAGAGCATCCGAATCGTCGTTGATTTGCCGGAACCATTCGGCCCGAGAAATCCATATACGCATGCTTTTGGAACAGTGAGGTCAACATTGTTCACCGCAATCAAATCGCCAAATCGGCGCGTCATGCCTCTGGCTTTTATCGCGTTCTCACTCATGCGATTGCGAATCTGCCAGGAAAACTTTCACCGGCACACCTGCTGGCAGGTTTACAGCATCGATGCCCAGGCTTATTTCTGCCAGATAAGACAAACGCGCGGCGTCCTTTCCATTCAAGGCGTAATAAGGCGTAAAGCTGGGTTCACTGCGGACCGTACGAACTTTACCGGCATAAGTCTTCGTCGAACCATGGATCGCGACACTCACTGCATCGCCGATTTTCACTTGCGAACGCATTGGCTCGGGTACGTAAATCCTGGCATACGGCGCATCGCCAACCAGTAGCACCGCAAGTGGCGCACCTGCTGCCGGTTGATCGCCTTGTTCGTAAGGCAGGCTATCGACACGCGCAGCTCGCGGCGCGCGCACGGTCAAACGTTGCAAATCGATTTTCGCACTATCCAGCTGCGATTGCGCGGCATGAAATCGTGCCTGCGCCTGTGCAACATCTTCACTGCGACTGCCGTTTTGCAATAAATCAACACTCGCTTTCGCAGCGCGCACTTCGGCTTGCGCCGAATTTGCCGTGGCAATAGCGCGATCCAAATCAGCGCGCGGCAATAATTGTTGTTTTACCAAACTACGAACTCGCGCCAGCTGTGCATCGGCATTTTTTGCCTGCGCTTGCAACGCTGCCATCCGTTCACTGGCTTCACGCTTGTTTTCCGACCTGGCGCCAACTTGCAATGCCTTCAATGCTTGTTCGGCCTGTGCAGCTTCAAATTGCAATGTCGCAATGCGTGCTTTTGCGTGGGAAGAATCCAGTTGAAGCAATATCTGGTTTTTTTCCAGCATTGCACCTTCAGTTACCTGGATATCGACAATCGGTTCCGACGCGGTTGCAGGCAAAGTAATGCGATCCCATTCCAGCGTCCCCAGCATTGCGGGCGTTTCTTTTTGGCAGGAAGCGCAAACTACCGACACAAGAACCAAACTGAAAAATCGAAAACAAGACTTCATGTAGTGTCATCCCGATTGGAAAACGAGCATTGCATTTTCCTGCTCGTAACGTATTAAGTCATACAATCGGTGAATTTGAAACTGCTGCGTCGCTGGCAAAAACCCCGCAAAAACGCTAGTCTGGCGGGCATGAATCAACCCTATCATCACGACTTTACACTTGTCCCCGACGACCCCGAACGTCTAGCCAATCTTTGCGGCCCTTTCGACGAACACCTCCGCGAAATCGAGCTGCGAATGGCTGTCGAAATCGCCAATCGCGGCAATGTGTTTCGTATCAGCGGTGACAAAAAAGCCGTCGAAGCGGCCGAGCGTTTCATCAAGAAATGTTTTGTCGAAACGATCGAAGAAACCATTGACCTGCCGGGATTGAATATTCGACTCGGAACCGCCGATTATCAGCGCTTTGCCTCGCCTGAATATTCACCACAGGAAGTAACCATCAAGGTAAAACGCGGTGTGGTGAAAGGCCGCGGCGAAAACCAGGCCAAATATCTGCATGCAATGGCGACGCACGATATCAATTTCGGCATCGGACCGGCCGGAACCGGCAAAACCTATCTCGCGGTTGCTTCGGCAGTCGAGGCTTTGAACGAGTCACGCGTACAACGAATTTTATTGGTGCGTCCCGCGGTCGAAGCCGGTGAAAAACTGGGCTTCCTGCCGGGCGATCTATCGCAAAAAGTGGATCCGTATTTACGCCCGCTGTATGACGCGCTCTACGAAATGCTCGGTGTCGATAAAGTCATCAAACTACTGGAACGCAACGTTATCGAAATTGCCCCGCTCGCCTATATGCGTGGCCGTACATTGAATGATGCCTACGTCATCCTGGATGAGGCGCAGAACACCACGATTGAACAAATGAAAATGTTTCTGACCCGTATCGGTTATGGCTCGACCGCCGTGATCACCGGCGACATGAGCCAGATTGATTTGCCGAAGCACCAGAAATCCGGCCTTCGGGATGCCATCGACGTGTTGCGAAAAGTGGAAGGCTTGAGCTTTACCTTCTTCGAAGCCAAGGACGTGGTGCGTCATCCACTGGTCGCAAAAATTGTGCGCGCCTACGACGCCAGGGATGCCAGCGACGATAATGCAGACAAATAAATTGAATGCCGATATCGTCGTCTACGACATGGACGGCACCTTGTTTCGCGGCGACTGCGGCGGCGCCTTTATCAAACAGAGAATTAAAGCCAATCTCTGGCGATTGCTGCTTTCAGCGGTGATCGCGCCGGTTGCCTTTCCGATGCTTTACATTCCATCGATCAGAAAATTGGGCGTGTCGGCTTATCTGTGGATTGCATCGGTAGGCATCAGCGAAGAAAACTACAAAAAAATACTGGCCGACTTCATTGCGCAATACCGGATCAGACCGATAGAGCCCGTTTTATCGGAGTGTCGAAACGATATTGCCGAAGGCAAGAAAGTGGTAATCGCCACCGGTGCCGGCTTCGAAATGGCGAGTGCGTTTATTCGCCACCTCGGAATGGACAACCAGGTGGTTCTGGTCACGTCGCAAAGCAAACGCTTCTTTGGCGGGATGATTTCCAAAGTGCAATGCAATGGCGAGATTAAGCTGCAGGAACTCATCAAGCAGGGCTATAGCCCGCCTTATTTGCGGGTCTACAGCGATACGGCGAGCGATTTGCCGATTTTGCGATCCGGAACGACGGCTTATCTGGTGAACTATCGCGAAAAAGATCGCCAGTTTTTGATGAAAAAACTTGGCGAGAAGCTGCAAATTATTAACTGGAGCCCTACTTGAAATGAAATTTCATCCGGTAATGCCCCACCAATAGATACGAAGCGTTTATCATGCCCTTCTGCCCATTCGGCTGAGTAAATTATGACCCGCGGCCCTGTTCAATTTGATGTCAGCGTTAGTTACGGCCTGCCACGTGTTGGCCTTCCCTCGGCCCAGAGCTTCAAGAAATGGGCATCGGCGGCAGTCAAAGGCCGTATCCGCAAGGCCGACCTGGCAATTCGCATCGTCGACAAGAAAGAAGGTTGCTCACTGAACCGGCACTACCGTGGCAAGGATTACGCCACCAATGTCTTGAGCTTCCCGGCCGACTTGCCCGAAGGCGTCAATGTGCCTTTGCTTGGCGATTTGGTGATTTGTGCGCCTGTCGTAGCCAAGGAAGCCAAGGAGCAAGGCAAGACCCTGGCAGCGCATTACGCCCACCTGACCATCCACGGAGTATTGCATTTACTGGGTTTAGATCATGAAGACGAGCGTGAAGCCATACTGATGGAACAGCTGGAGCGCGATATTCTGGCCGATTTAGGCTATCCAGACCCTTATGCCGGCGAGAACTGAAACACTAATTTGCTAGACTAACGCTACCGCCCCCGGGCATTTTGCAAACCCCCATGTCTGACGACAGTAGTAGTCCCATAGAAAAGCGCTCCTGGCTGGAGCGATTAAGTCACGCCTTTTCGGGCGAACCCGAAAGCCGCGAAGACCTCATCGAAATTCTGCGAGATGCCCAGGAAAATGGCCTTCTTAGCAGCGATACATTGAAAATGCTGGAAGGCGCACTCAGCGTCTCCGAGCATCAGGTCAGCGACATCATGGTGCCGCGCTCACAAATGGTGTCCCTTCCAGTCAGTGCCGAGTTTATCGAATTGATGAAAATGGTCGTGGAATCCGGCCATTCGCGCTTCCCGGTACACGGCGACGACAAGGACGACATCCTCGGAATTTTATTGGCGAAGGATTTACTGCGCGGCATTGTCGCCGATGGCGGCCCCGGCAATATCCGCGAACTGCTACGTCCGGTCGTGCTGATCCCCGAATCAAAACGGCTAAATGTTTTACTGAAGGAATTCCGCCAATCACGCAACCATATGGCGATCGTGGTCGATGAACACGGCGGCGTCGCCGGCATCGTGACGATCGAAGACGTACTCGAGCAAATCGTCGGTGAAATCGACGATGAACACGATGACGCCGATGAAGCCAAGATGATTGCCGCGCAATCCGATGGTCAATTCCTCGTGGATGCATTGACACCGATTGCCGATTTCAACGATCAATTCGGTGCCGACTTTCTGGATAATGATTACGACACGATCGGCGGCTATGTCACCGATGCCATCGGCCATCTGCCGGAAGCCGGTGAAGAGCTGAGTGTCGGACGTTTCCATTTCCGCGTCGGCCGTGCCGACCAACGCCGTGTACACAGTTTTGTCGTGAGCATTCACGCAGATGAGTAAGGCCTGGCTGTTTTTTGTCCTTGCACTGTTTTCGATTGCCGGCCATAGCGAAACCTTACGATCCGATATTACGCTGCGAGCCGGCGTGATCACGATGGAGCCCGGCGAAGAATTCTGGGCACGCTTCGGCCACGACGCGATCATTATCGAAGACGTCCGGACCAAGGAATCGATATCGTTCAATTTCGGTTTTTTCGACATGAGCGAACCGGGATTTTTCGAAAATTTTCTGAACGGGAAAATGCAATATCGATTGGTCGCATTGCCGAAAGATGAGGATTTGCAGACTTATCGCGAGATGGGTCGTGGCGTCGGCGTGCAATGGTTGAATCTCGATCAGAAGCAGATTCGCGATTTGTATTTGGCACTCGAAGAAAATGCCAAGCCGGAAAATTCCCGCTATACCTACGATTACTATTTATCCAATTGTTCGACCCGTGTGCGCGATTCGCTCGATAGCATTCTGGGTGGTCAAATCAAGACGCAATTATCCAGCCCGTCGCTTGGCAATACTTATCGTAGCGAATCAGTCCGACTTGCCTGGCCTGCGAAATGGATGGCAATGGGGTTTCATCTAGGCCTGGGCCCTGCTGCCGACAAACCGCTATCGCGTTGGGATGAAGCCTTTATTCCGATGCGCTTGCGCGATTCGTTACGGCTGATCAAATTAAGCGATGGCAAACCTTTAGTCAGTAGCGAACAGGAATTATTGCCGCATCGTCTTTCCATGCCACCTGGTGATATGCCGTCATGGAAAAAAACCGCTTTCATGATCGGAATTGCGCTGGCGATCGGTATTTTCTTTCTGTCGAAACGGACACCGAGATTTTTGGCAGGTATTGCCGGAATTTTTTGGCTAGTCGCTGGACTGTTTGGATGCCTGATGCTGTTTGTCTGGTTCGGCAGTGCGCATTGGGCCGGTTATCGCAACGCAAACCTGCTTTTGCTATCGCCGCTGGCATTGGCCTTATTGCCCGGGGCATGGCGCCTGTTGCGCAAGAAAGCTCCTGGAAAATATTTCAATTATTTGCTTTGGCTTTCTGCGGCCTTCGCTGCCATTGCCGGTTTCCTGCAATTTCTGCCCTTTCTGGCCCAGCAAAATTTTGAATGGGTACTGATGTTGTTGCCTGTACATTTGGCGCTTGCCAAATCCCTAAGCGCCGACTCGCAAACCTTGCGGGATTAGGCCAAGTCCACCATCATTCGACCATGAGCAATGTCATTCCCGAAACACAAATAAGCGGCATGGTCCGTAACTGTGTCGCCTACTGCGCCGAAGGCAGCAAGGTCGGCGACATCACGCTGGACGCCATCAGTGATGTACTGCAGAACCCCGACAACAGTTTTGTCTGGCTCGGCTTGTATGAGCCCGATGAATCCCTGCTGACAAAACTGCAGGAAGAATTCGGTTTACATCCACTCGCCATCGAGGATGCATCCAAGGCGCACCAGAGAGCCAAGATAGAGTTATACGGCGACACCTTGTTCATGGTCGTGCACACCGCACAGATGATCAAGGGCGCTATCGAATTCGGCGAAACCCATATCTTTATCGGCTCGCGTTTCCTGATCACGATTCGCCATGGCGCTTCGCTTTCATACGCGGGCGCACGCGCACGCTGCGAACAAAACCCTTCGTTGATGGCAATGGGACCGAGTTATGGTCTGTATGCGATTCTGGACTTTATCGTCGACAACTATTTCCCGATCGTCGAAGAATTCAAACGCGAATTAAATGAACTGGAACAGGACATCTTTGCCGAATCATTCAAGAAAGACACGATCCAGCATTTGTATGAATTGAAACGCGAACTTACCACCTATCGACTGGCGGTATCGCCGACTCAGGACATCGTCAATCAATTGATGCAATACCATCCGCAGTTGATACGCGATGGCGTAAAGGTATACTTGCGCGATGTGTATGACCACGTAGTGCGTGTTTCAGAAGCTACCGATACCATGCGTGAAATGCTGACGGCCGCGATGTCGGTCAACTTGTCTTTAGTTACGGTTGCCCAGGGCGAAATCGTAAAACGCCTGGCAGGCTGGGCGGGTTTGCTGGCTGCGCCAACCTTGATAGCCAGCTGGTACGGCATGAACTTCGACGCCATGCCCGAGCTGCATGGCAAATACAGTTACCTGATCCTGATTACATTCACGCTGATGGTGACCGGCGGCTTGTACGCTTCGCTGAAAAAGGCGAAGTGGTTGTAGGGTGCGCCTTGGCGCACCGTACCAAAACTCACGCGAAAAAAAAGGTGCGCCACAGGCGCACCCTATAAATACTATTCCGCCGTGTATTTCTTCAACCAGGCATTGACCGTGTCATGCCACAGCACGCTGTTATGCGGTTTCAAAATCCAGTGATTCTCGTCCGGAAACGTCAGGAATTGGCTGTCGATGCCACGACGTTGCAAGGCAGTGAATGCACCGATGCCCTGCTCGACCGGAATGCGGTAATCGAGTTGACCATGCACGACCAGCATCGGCACTTTCCATTTTGCGACATGATTGACCGGGTTGCCGATTTCGTAGGATTCCGGTTTTTCGTACGGCGTGCCTTTGTGCTCCCATTCGTCGAACCAGAGTTCTTCGGTCGCATAACCCATACCGCGACTATCGAATACACCGGAATGCGAGACCAGACATTTCCATGGCGACTGCCAGTTACCGGCAATCCAGTTCACCATATAGCCGCCATAACTGCCGCCCAATGCGCAGGCACGCTCGCCATTGAGAAAGCTGTATTTGCCCAGTGCTGCCGCCCAGCCTTTTTGCAGATCTTCCAGAGGCTTGCCGCTCCAGTCGCCCGAAATACCATCGGTGAACGCCTGGCCATAACCGGTTGAACCGTGGAAGTCGATCATCACCACTGCGAAGCCCATACCGGCATAGGTTTGCGGGTTCCAGCGGTAATGGAAATTATTGCCGAAGCTGCCCTGCGGACCACCATGAATCAGGAATGCCACCGGATATTTCTTGTTCTTGTCGAAATTTGCCGGCTTCACGACATAGCCGTAGACGGTTTCGTTATTCCAGCCCTTGAAATTGAATTGTTCGTAAGCGCCCATCGCAATGCCTTTCAATTTGTCGGCATTGAAATTCGAAACTTGTTTGACCTTGCTGCCATCAGCATTGCCACTGAACAATTGTGCCGGTGATGTCAGCGTACTGCGCGTGAATACCAGGGTATTGCCAACGATATCGAAACCGGAGACGGTACCGTCACCTGCCAATTTGCGGGCAGCACCGGTACTGGTATCAATCGCGAACAAAGCATGCACGCCGATATCGTCGCTCACCGTGTAAAGCGATTTACCATCTGCGCTTAACAGCAAACTATCGGCATTGCGATCCCAACCCGCATTGATTTCCCGTTTCGCACCGGTAGCAAGATCCATTGCGATCACGCCAAAACGGTCGGCTTCAAATCCGGCGCGTTTCATCGCGCGGTAATAAAGGGTTTTGCCATCGTGGCTAAATACCGGACCGGTATCCCAGGCCGGATTTTCAGGCGTCAGATTTTTCGGTTGACTGCTGCCGTCGGCGGCAACGGAATACAAATCGAAATTGGTTGACCACGGCTCGGTTTTACCGGCAATACGTGCATTGAATACGATGGTTTTGCCATCGGGCGAAAATGCATATTCACTCGCATCGCCAAAAGGTTTGGAAGGTACATCGCCATCGATGCCATTGGTGATTTTCTTGGGCTCGCCAGCGAGTTTGCCGTCTGCCGAAAACGAAGCCGTGTACAACTGGTTGCGACGGCCATCGGCCCAGGTGTCCCAATGGCGGATAAAAATCTTGTCGTATAGCGTACCGGTAGCCTTGCTGGCTTCCTCTGCATCCAGACGTTTTTTCGTGCAGGCCAAATCATTGCAGTCATTAAAAACTTCGAGATTAAACGCGACGGCACTTCCATCGGGAGAAAGTTTATAACTGCCGATATCGAGCGGGTAATTCGATACCTGCAAAGCATCGCCACCGGATAACGATTGTTTCCATAATTGCATCGAACCGGATTTCGTACTCAGGAAATAGATCGATTTTCCGTCATTGGAAAAACTCGGACTATTCACATTGAAAGTTTCTGCGGTAATTCTTACCGGCGCTTGCTTTGAATTCAGCGATTGTTTCCAGAAACCGGTTTTGGCTTTGTTCGCGGCAAAATCCACTTGCCGCAAACCGTATACGACCGTTTTACCGTCGGGCGAAAGCGTAGGTTCGGAAACCCGATCAAATGTCACCATATCTCTTGCGTCCATGCCACGCGCAGCAAAAGCCTGCGAAGAAATCAGCGTTGGCAGCAAGAAAGCGACTAGCGCAAAACGGTTATGCATAAATACATCCGGCGTTGGAAAGCGCACAGTTTAGGGCCAGCAGGCCTTGGCGCCAAGCCTCGATACTAGCCGAACCGCCCAAAGCTCAGGCTATACTCGGGTTTTTATGGCTCCCGGAGTTGGTTTGTGAATACAGTGGCCCTGCCCTCTACAAATAATGACAAGGACACGTTCCTGGGACACCCGAAAGGCGTGTTCATCTGTTTCTTCACGGAAATGTGGGAACGCTTTTCTTTCTACGGCATGAAAGCCTTGCTGCTGCTATTCCTTGTGGACCATCACAAATTTGGCGATACCGGCGGCCTCAATATGCTCGGTGCCTATGGCGGTATGGTGTATTGCCTTCCGGTGGTTGGCGGCTTGCTCGCCGACCGCTATCTGGGCATGCGAAAAGCCGTCATTTTTGGCGGCATTTTATTGGTGCTTGGTCATCTCGGGATGGCTTATGAAGGCAACCCTGCGACCGGTACCGGCGACAACATCGTCCGCGACACATCGGCATTGCTGGTTTTTTATTTTTCGTTGTCGCTAATCATCATGGGCGTGGGTTTTCTGAAACCGAATATCTCGACGATCGTCGGCAAGTTGTATGAAGAAAACGATCCACGCCGCGACTCGGGTTTCTCGCTGTTTTATGCCGGCATCAATCTGGGAGCATTATTCGCTTCCCTGGTCTGCGGCGTTTTAGGCAAAGTCTACGGCTGGGGTTACGGCTTCGGCGCAGCCGGTATCGGCATGTTAGCCGGCCTGATGATGTTTATCTGGGGCCAGAAATATCTGCGTGGTCATGCCGAATCTTCCGCGCCGGAAAGTTTGAAAGAACGCGTATTGGGCATGCCGCGCGAGTGGCTGATTTATCTGTCGGCGATTATCGGATTGGTGCCGGTAGCGGGCCTGATGTGGGCGACCGGCAACAATGCATTTACGCTCGACATCGGTTTTGATCTGACTTTGGCGCAAATGCTGATGTCCGTCGTTTTCGGAATCGTGTTGATTTGGTTCGTTTACTTCATCACGACTCAGTGCACCAAAGTCCAGCGCGAACAGATGATCAGCATGATGATCATGATTTTCATGGCACTGCTTTTCTTTACCCTATACGAACAAACCTATGGCTCGTGGGTGGTCTTCACCGATCGCCTGATGGTCCTGAATTTCTTTCCGGAATTGATCGTCGAAGGTGGTTTGCCGCTCTGGTACTTCATCGTGCCGGTATTGACCATGCCGGCCGCGTTCATCGTGTCGAATTACTTCCATGAAAAAAATCCGGCATCGAAATTGCCGCTGGCGATATTTATCGTCGCCGCCGCAATAGCCTTGTTGATGGTGTTGGGCATGGCGGTATTGCAGGAACAAAATGGCGGCTCGCTCACCTTCCTCGGCGCATTGTTTATTTTGCTGCTGGCGCCGATTTTTACCGGTCTGTGGGGCTGGCTGGACAAACGTCATTTGAATCCGAGCAAGCCAATGAAAAATGCGATCGGTTTGCTCGCAGGCGGCCTGGCCTTCGTGCCCCTGGTTTTTGCAGCGGAACAGGCAGCGGCTACCGGCAGTCTGGCAAGTATTTGGTGGCTGGTACTGGCCTATTTCATTCTGGAAATCGGTGAAATGTGTTTGTCGCCGGTCGGCTTGTCGGCCGTGACCCAGCTATCGGTACCGCGTGTCGTCAGCCTTATGATGGGCACCTGGTTCCTCGCAACGGCATTCTCGGAACTGCTCGCCCATAAACTCGCTACGCTCGCTTCGGTAGAAGATGTCGGTGCAGTGGTCCAAAAATCGGCAGCCTGGACCGACGCAGCCAATAAATATGGCGATCTATTCTGGAACCTTGCCATCGGCGGATTGGTATGTGCGGCGCTGGCATTCCTGATGGTGCCATTGCTCAGACGCTGGATGCATGGCGTTAAATAATTATTTGTAAATTCGTCGAATAAAAAAACGGCACCGATAGGTGCCGTTTTTAATTGCATCAAAAACCAATGCTTAATTGCCTTTGACTTGCTGGCTATCTGATCCGATGTGTTTGCCCAGAAAGCCCAACAGACGCTGGTAAAAATCAATTCGGTTTTTCAGCAGAAAGTTACCATGGCCTTCGCCTTCGTAAATATGCATTTCCGATTGCTTGCCTGCTTTCAGCAATGCCTCGTGCATCATTTCAGTCTGCACTGCCGGCGTTCTTACATCCTCTTTACCTGCTGTTAAATAGACAGGCACTTTGATACGTGAAGCCAACTTTGCCGGAGACGCCGACTCGAGATCTCTGGTACCCACGGCTTCTTTCAAGTAAGTGATTCCAGACTTCGTATCCTTGGCATCACCAACACGGTACCAGGCAGCCAAATCATAGAGGCCCACGTTACCGAAAGCGCAGCGATAGAGATCAGGTTCCTTGGCAACGGCCATTAATGACGAATAACCACCATAACTAGCTCCATACATGCAGATACGATTTTTATCCGCGATGCCTTCCTTGATTGCCCACAAGGTGGCATCGGTCAAATCGTCTTGCATCGTGCCACCCCACTGCTGATAACCAATGCGAGTGAATTTACGGCCATAGCCACCTGAACCGCGGTAATTCACCTGCAAAACGGCGTAGCCATTTGCTGCAAGTATCTGAACATCAGGGCTATAACCCCAATCATCTTTGATACCGAATGGCCCGCCATGCGGGTTAATTATCAAGGGAAGGTTTTTGCGGTTGCTACCCAGCGGAGTAGTCAGCAAGCCGTCTATCGGCGTCCCATCACGTGCGACAAAATATACTGGCTCCATCTTGGCGAGCATTTCCGGTTTGAACCAGGCATTTCGGCTGAGCAGGTAGTCGAGTTTTTTACTTGTCTGGTCGTACAAATAAAAATCGCCCGGCACATTGTCCGCAAAACCTTGGACAATCGCCAAATTGCCGTCCTTACTGAAAGATGTCGGCATCAGGGTCTGACTTGGCAAACTCTTTTGCAAACTTGCATGCATTTTTGCGAACGGATTTTCCTTGTCTATATATTCGTAACGCGGCTTGCCATCATCATATGCAACACCAAAGAGTGCACCATCAACCGGAGATGTCAAATAACCGGCAGGATCAACATTGTTATCGACGAGTAGCAATTTCTTCTCTTTAGTCGCAGAATTAAAAACATAGATTGCATTCGGGCCATTCAGCTCTTCCGACTCGATATAAATCGTCTTGCCGTCTGCAGAGAAGCCGGCCGAGCGTACGATTTTTTCGGTTACGGTCTCATCATTGAATAATTCCCACTCGGATTTATCGTTATCCCGATAATAGGTTTTAGCACGATTGTCACTTCCATAACCCACTACAAAACGGACTTGGTCAAGCGGGTCGACAGTGAAACTGCCGTTGCGTACTGGCGACTTCACGACCGTGACATAGGACCCGGTTTTCACATTCATCCTCGCGACCTGGCTGGCTCCCGCTTCACCACGAATATTCACGAGTACAAAATCATCGTCGTTTCGCAAAGTGCTCAGGATGGTTGCACCTATGTAACGACTACCGGAAGCCGAAGACCTTATGCCGATCAGCGCATTGCCCTGGCCTTTACCATCGGCATTGACGCCGTAAATCTCGCCTGTACCAGATGGCGCTTCCAGTTCGCCTGCTTTTTCACCGATTGAGAACAAGATTCTTTCAGGGTTAACCCAATTAAAACCGATGATGTAGGTGTTCTTTGGCAGCACTACCTTGCCGGTCACTTTCATATCGGCACGACGCAAAATTACCAGACTGGACCCATCATCCTTCGGCACCGTCGCGGCAAAATATTCGCCCGTAGGTGAAATGCTCATCGTTCCGAAAACATCTCGCTTGAGGAACTGCTCGAGCGGGATCTGGGATTTTGTTTGAGCTTGCACATGAGTCGGACTCAATCCCACCAATGTGAAAGCTATTGCAGCTACGAATTTATTCATGAAAACCTCGGTAAAAAAAGTGGAATTACGCATTGCAGTAAATAAGAATAATCATCGAAATCAGTTAGACAGAATCAAACGAATGCCGACGTTTGATTTTTTTAACCGAGTTAAGAAATCACACCATCTCGGCGAGCACCTGATTCAAGCCCAGGCGCCAATCCGGAAGCTTCAAGCCAAAATCGCCGGCGAAACGGCTGCAATCGAGCCTTGAATACATCGGTCGTTTGGCCTTGGTTGGATATTCATTGCTCGGAATACCGACCAGTCGCGGCGCTTTTTCCAGCACTCCGGCAGCCAGTGCTTCCTGATAGATGGACTGGGCAAATTGGTGCCAACTGCATTCGCCATCGGCCGCGACATGCCAGGTGCCGCTTGAATCAAAATTCTTGCTTACCGCCAATGCAGTAGCGGCAGCCAGCCAGCGCGCAGGTGTCGGCGAGCCAATCTGGTCATTGACGATTCGCAACTCGTCACGCTCTTTCGCCAACTTCAATGCCGTGCGCAGGAAATTTTGACCACGCGCCGCATACAACCAGGCCGTACGAAAAATGAAATGCGAACAACCCGCTTCGCGAATGGCCAGCTCGCCCGCCAACTTGGTTTTGCCATAGACACTCACGGGCGCAGTAGCATCATCTTCGCGAATCGGGCGCAACAAGGTTCCACTGAAAACATAGTCCGTCGAGTAATGCACTAATTTGCTGCCCTGTGTCTTGCATGCCTGCGCAAGCTCGGCGACCGCATCGGCATTCACGCGTTGCGACAATGCCGGCTCGTCTTCAGCACGGTCCACCTGGGTATGGGCAACGGCATTCAACACGACATCCGGCTTGTTTTGCTGCACCAGTTTTGCAAGATCGCCGGACTTTTCGAAATCGATTTTCGTGCAAGACCTGCCGCCAGGCAGCAGGCCGCTATAGGTACAGGGATTGATCTCGCCCAGCGGTGCGAATGCGCGATGCAGTTCGAATCCGACCTGTCCATCTGCACCCAATAATAAAATTTTCATAGGTCGGCTCGCGGCAATTTTTCATGCGGAATATCACATAAAAACGGTGCTTTGGCATCTTTGTTCGACAACACGGGTTTACTGACCGGCCAATCAATTGCAAGTTCTGCATCATCCCATCGCAAATTTGCATCACATTCGGGATCGTATGTTTCGGTACACAAGTAATTGAAAACCACGCGTTCGCTGAGTGCGACAAAACCATGCGCGAAACCCGGTGGAACCCAGAATTGACGCTTGTTGTCGGCCGATAAAATCACCGACGTCCACCGTTTGTAGGTCGGCGAGTCCGGGCGAATATCTACAGCCACGTCGTAGACCTCGCCTTCGAGTACATGCACCAATTTTCCCTGCGGTTTGGGCCATTGATAATGCAGGCCGCGCAGTACGCCCCGGTTCGACGAAGAAACATTGGCCTGCTTGAATTCGAGATTCAAACCCAGATCGGCGAATACCTGCTTGTTCCAGGTCTCGTAAAAATAACCACGATCGTCGCCAAATATTTTCGGTTCCAGTACCCAGCAACCCGGCAAATCCGTTTCCACTTTATTCATTCGGCGGCACCGTGTTCAAGCAATGAAAGCAGATATTGGCCGTAACCATTCTTTGCCAGCTGGGCTGCCAGTTTTTTCAATTGGTCAGCATTAATCCATTGATTGAAGTAGGCAATTTCTTCAGGGCAGCAAACACGCAGTCCTTGTCGCTGTTCAATGGTCTCGATGAAATTCGATGCCTGCAACAACGATTCATGCGTGCCGGTGTCCAGCCAGGCGTAACCGCGACCCATTTTTTCGAGACGCAAATTGCCTTCTTGCAGGTACAAGCGATTCAGGTCGGTAATTTCAAGTTCGCCGCGAAGCGAAGGTTTTAATTGTGCCGCCAACTCCGGCGCACGGCCGTCGTAAAAATACAGGCCGGTGACTGCGTAATGCGACCGTGGTTGCTTGGGTTTTTCCTCAAGGCCGATGACATGTCCGGTCTCATCAAATTCCGCCACGCCATAGCGCTCCGGATCCCTGACCCAATAACCGAACACAGTCGCCCCATCTATTTGGGCGTCGGCTTTACTGAGCAATAAATTCAAACCTTGACCATGGAAAATATTGTCGCCAAGCACCAGACAACTTGGAGCACCGGCAAGAAAATCCTTGGCAATCAACAATGCTTGCGCCAGGCCATCCGGCGACGGCTGTACTGCATAATGGATTTGCATGCCCCATTGCGAACCATCTCCGAGCAAGCGCTTGAATTGCTCCTGTTCGTGCGGCGTATTGATCACCAATACTTCGTGGATGCCTGCCTGCATCAGCACGGCAAGCGGGTAATAGATCATTGGCTTGTCATACACGGGCAGCAATTGCTTACTGATAGCTTGCGTTATCGGATACAAACGCGTTCCGGAACCGCCGGCAAGAATAATCCCCTTGCGTTTCATGCCAACTCTCCTTGTCCAATCCGTTCCAGTCGATAGCTACCATCCATCACGTGCTGCACCCATTTTTGATTATCCAGATACCATTGAATGGTGCGATCAATCCCTTGTTCAAAATTTACCGTTGGATGCCAGCCAAGCTCGTTCTTGATTTTACTGGCATCGATCGCATATCGACGGTCATGGCCGGGCCGGTCCTTCACGAAAGTCATTTGTTCCGAATAGGATTTGCCATCGCTGCGTGGTCGCTTGGCATCCAGTACCGAACAAATCGCTTTGACGACGGCGATGTTTTCACGTTCGGCATCGCCACCGACATTATAGGTTTCACCCACTCGTCCCGCTTCCAGCACCGTTGCGATGGCCGTGCAGTGATCCGTTACATACAGCCAATCGCGAATATTTTTACCATCGCCGTAAATCGGCAACGGCGCTCCGGACAAGGCTTTTTGTATAACGAGCGGAATCAGTTTTTCCGGAAATTGATGCGGCCCGTAATTATTCGAGCAATTCGTGGTGACCGTCGGCAAGCCATAGGTATGATGAAATGCACGCACCAGATGATCCGAAGCAGCCTTGCTGGCGGAATACGGCGAATTGGGCGCGAACGGTGTTTGCTCGGTAAAGGCACCGGTTTCACCCAATGAACCATAGACTTCATCGGTCGATACATGCAGAAAACGGAAATTTTCCTGTTTTTGACCAACGAGTGCGCGCCAATAATCACGGGTGCATTCCAGCAGGTTCAGGCTTCCGACAACATTCGTCTGGATAAAAGCTGCCGGCCCGTCTATGGATCGATCAACATGACTCTCTGCAGCAAAATTGACGACGGCATCAGGTTGATGAAGATTCAACAACCTCGTGATTTTTTCCTTATCGGCAATATCGGCATGAATGAAATGGTGTCGTGAATTTCCTGCAATGCTTTCAAGCGATTCGAGATTGCCGGCATAGGTCAGTGCATCGACGTTGATCACCGTGTGACCGTCCGCGATCGCTTTCAAAACGAAGTTGCTACCGATAAAACCGGCACCACCCGTTACCAACATGGTTCTGCTATTAGTCATAATTTTCTGTATCTGGTTAGGCGTGGCGTTTACTCAACTGCCCGCGCTTGATATGCACGCAAAGTTTCCAGCGCCCACTCGTGTTCGCATAGTAAGGCATCTACCTGTTGCGGGATATCCTCCATCCTTTTCGCGTGCGAGCTTTCCTCGAGTTTTGCCGCCAACAGGGACAACTGTTCCAAGCCCATATTGGCACTGGTGGACTTGAGGCTGTGGCTCGTGCGATGCAACGTATCGATATCATTCTCGGACAAAGCCGTTCTAATTTGCTTTGCCAGCTCCGGTGCATTCTCGAAGTAAAGTTTCAACAAGCCATCACGCAAGTTGGGCCTGCCGGGCAATTTGATCATGGCCATTTGATCCAATCTTTCTTCGTTGAACCGTTCCGCCAAAGCCTTGCCATCCATGCCTGCCGGCTTAGGATCTTCTTCCGCATTGCTCGACTGAATCTGCAATGACGGTGCGTCAGTCGTTGCAACGGCAGCGACTACTTTATTCCTTGTCCAGACCTCGAGCTTTTCAATAATTTGCTGGGTATTGAATGGCTTGCTCAGATAGTCGTCCATGCCTTTTGCAATACACAAATCGCGATAGCCGGCCGTTGCATGCGCAGTCAACGCGATGATAGGCGTATGTTTCATGTTAAGCGAAGGATTGGCTTCCATTTTCCGTATTTTTTCGGTGGCCTCGAAACCGTCCATTACCGGCATCTGGCAATCCATGAAAATAATATCGAAGCGCGATTTCTTTGCCTGCTCCAATGCCGTGAAGCCATCGTATGCGACCGATACATCGCAACCGATATTCTGCAGTAGCAATGACGCAAATTGCTGATTGACCGGATTGTCTTCGACCAAAAGCACCTGAATGCCTTTGAACAAATCACGCTGGCTATTGTCTTCGTTTTGCGATGGCGTTTTATTCGAATTTACCCTTACGAATTCATGCAGGGTCGATCTCAATGAAGACCGATCAATGGGCTTGAGTACTCTTGCCAGAACTTCCAGTTCTGAAATTTCAACCTTGGCAAAAACGCTTGAAGCCGGAGTCATCGCGATGACTTTAGGATGGATAGGATAGACATTTTGCTGAATTTCCTTCGCCAGTATCGCGGCACCGCTATCCGGCAAACTCCAGTCCAGCAACACCAGATTAATCGGCGACGGGAAGTTATCCGGAGTCGACAAATTCAAGGTTGCCTCGCGTGCAGTTTGCACCAGGATGCAATTCACCCGCCATTTTTGCAGGATGCGTCGTAACATGCCGCCAACCCGCGGATTGGGTTCGACAATCAGAATGTTCAAAGCAATATCGAAAATCGGCTCGGGGGCCTTGGTTTCGTCAGCCGTCAGCGGCGGCTGCAATTTCACGGTGAAAAAGAATCTGGAGCCACTCCCGACTTCGCTGATCAAACTGATGTTGCCACCCATTAATTCAGCCAATTGTTTAGAGATGGCCAAGCCCAGACCGGTGCCGCCAAATCGTCTTGCCGTCGAACTATCTGCCTGTGCAAAAGCATCGAAGACCCGTGACTGCGCATCATCGACAATCCCGATGCCGGTATCGAGTACATCGATACGCAATGCGTATTCGCTGTCGCGGGCCTGGTCTTGAGAAACGATGACACTGACGCCGCCCTGTTCGGTAAATTTGATGGCGTTGCTGACCAGATTATTGAGAATTTGCCGCAGCCGGACGGAATCACCCCGCACCATCACCGGCACGTTGTCGTCAATTTCCAGTGACAAATCCAGACCCTTGCGACCTGCTCGCTCGGCAAAAAGGCCGATAGTGTCTTCGGCCAATTCCCACAAATCGTAATCGGCTTCTTCCAATGCCAATTTACCCGCTTCGATGCGGGATAGATCCAGAATATCGTTCAATACTTCAAGCAAGGCATGACCGGAACGCGATACGGTCTCGGCCAATCGCCTTTGATCAGGCTGAAGTTTCGAAGCCAGCAATAACTCCGTCATGCCCAACACACCATTCATCGGCGTGCGGATTTCATGACTCATATTCGCCAGGAATTGTGATTTAGCATGGTTGGCCGCCTCTGCGGTGTCACGCGCAACCTCCAGCTCGTAGACGGTTTTCTGAAGGTTTTCATTGGCTATTTCGACTTCGCGTGTGCGAGTGTTCACCAATGCCTCGAGCTGATCCTGATAACCATAGGCACTGGCTTCACGATCCTGCAAGTGCGCAAGCAACTGATTGAAGGCGTTGGCGGTATCGCCAATTTCATCCTTGCTGTGTACGTCCACCCGCTCGCTGAAATCGGTCGATTGCGTCACCTGATTGATTTTTTCAAGCATGTTCTGCAAAGGCTTGTGAACCAGTTTGCGGGTCCTCCATGAGGTATACATGCCGAAACACAAAGCTATCAAAAGGCCAAGCAGCAATAACCAATAAAATCCGGATGTCCGTTCCTGCAGTGGAAAATAACTGGCCGAAATTTCCAGACGGCCCATGACCGTATTTTCAATCTTGACGTCCTGCTTTGCGAGCAATGGATCCGAATCGTCACTGGTTCCCGTGGGATCGCCGCTACCGGTGACTACGGCCAGGACACTTCCATCGTTACGGTAAATCTTGGCGTAGAGGATATTCGGATACGCCAACACGTTCAGCAATTGTTCTTTTGCCATTTTTTCGTCATCGAAAAACGTCGCGGGCGCTACATTCAAGGCAATGACGCTTGCGAAATCCTGTATATGCTTTTCTTCCTTGCTGCGGTCCGCCGCGACTTCCACGCCAAACAAGGCGAGCGAAAACAGGACAATAACAATGACACTGGCAGTGAGTACGCTTTGACTCAACCTGCGCGAGACACTGCTTTCTTTCCCGAATATCCGACTCAACCTCATATTTTCAACGTCCAAAAAGTCTGGTTTTCATACAAAGAGACCAGGAATAGCGCACCAAAAAACGGTTTCACGGAGGGGCCGGTTACGGGAAAATCGCCCCGGCCCCCCATTAACCCCAAGATACGCTATCGCAACATGCTACAAATTGTTACATTAATCGCAATTCTGGCATCGCGAGTTGAGAAATAGTGGAAAACAAGGTAAGTCCTCGCCCGCAAGTGGCCCATGTTGAAGACGACCCCAGTCACCGCCTGCTGGTCGCCACTGTACTGGAAAGTGCCGGATTCGAAGTCCACAGCTTCGCAGACACCGATAGCTTCCGCCGCCATGTCAGAGCCAGTTCCGTCGATCTGGTGCTTTTGGACTGGATGCTGCCGGACGGTTGCGGCCTGGAACTGCTGGAATGGATCCGCGCCTCGAATCAATCGAAGCTTCCGGTCATCCTGATTACCGGCCGGGAAACTGACGAGGATGTCGTGACCGGACTGACCGCGGGTGCCGACGACTATATCGTCAAGCCGCCTCATCCGGCGCAATTATTGGCCAGGATCAACGCCGTCATGCGTCGATCCGGTTTTGCGACCCAAAGTGCGGCAAACAATGAATTTGCGCCTTATGTATTACGGGAAGATCTGCGTGAAATCCACCTGAATGATCAGCGTATCCCGACCACGGATCGTGAATTCGACCTGATGCAGTACCTGTTCCGTCGCCGGGGCAATATCGTCAGCCGCGAGACTCTGCTGAAACAGGTTTGGAACATGCAGGGCTTGGTCAGCTCCCGCACCGTTGATACCCACATCAGCCGTTTGCGCAAAAAACTGGAGCTTGAAGGCCAACATGGCTGGACACTTTCCGGGGTTTTCCAACACGGCTACCGCCTCGAGCAGAATGCCGAAGCAGTCAAAACGGCTTAACCTCCGGTTAAATCGGAAACACAGAAACGGCGCTCAGGCGCCGTTTTTTTGATTCAGAATAATTCGGCTTGCGGCGATGGCTTGCGTGGTGCCCGAAACTGACTGCAATCCAACGCGGTCAAGCGACCGAATCCGAGCCGCTGATGCGCCTTGGCAAACCGCTGGGCAATCAAGTCCGCAAAGGGCCCCTGGCCACGCATCCGTTTGCCGAAAGTACTGTCGTAATCCTTCCCGCCATGCATCTGTTGCATCAGACTCATCACGTGTGCCGCGCGTTCTGGATAATGCAATTCCAGCCACTCGCGCCAAATTTGTTTCAACTCATGCGGCAAGCGCAGCAGAACATAACCCGCCGATGCCGCCCCTGCTTCATGCGAGGCCTCGAGAATATGCTCAAGATCGCGGTCGGTAATCATCGGAATAACCGGTGCCACCAGCACGCCGACAGGCACGCCGGCTTCATGCAAAGCCCTAATGGTCTTCAATCGCGTATGCGGCGCCGAAGCACGCGGTTCAAGCTTGGCTGATAATTTGTTATCCAACGTCGTGACCGATAAATACACACTGACCAGATTTTGCTTCGCCATTGAAGCCAGCAAATCGAGATCGCGGGTAATCAACGAACCCTTGGTAACGAAGCTGACCGGATGCCGGCATTCCGCCAAAACTTCGAGTATTTCCCGGGTGATGTTGTATTCGCGTTCAATCGGTTGATAGCTGTCGGTATTGATGCCCAACGCAATCGGTGCGGGTCGATAACCCGGCTTGGACAATTCAATCCGAAGCTGCTCGGCAGCATTGGTCTTCGCAAATAGCCTGGTTTCGAAATCGAGCCCGGGCGACAGCTCCAGATAGGCGTGACTCGGGCGTGCGAAACAATAGACGCAGCCATGTTCGCAACCACGATAGGGATTTACCGATTGACTGAAGCCAATGTCAGGCGAGTTATTACGACTGATGATGCTACGGGCGCGCTCTTCGCGAACCGTCGTCTGAATGCGTTCGGGTTCGCCGTCCTTGTCATAGGCCGAGCCCCAGCCATCGTCTTCGCCGATGTTGATCGTTTTCTCGTAGCGACCCGCTACCCATGAGGCCGATCCGCGGCCTTTGATGGGTGCTACAGGTTTGCGAGTGTCGTCCATCGGCTTAGGCTAATTCTTTCGAGTCGCAAAGACTGCGACGTCACTCCGAAAGCTCCAAATAAAAAAGCCGCATCGCAATATTCCATACGATGCAGCCCAGTCTTGTTCAAATCATGAAAACGATTAGAACGGGATGTCATCTTCCGGAAACGGATCGTCGTTGCGCGAAGGTGGCATTTGGTTGCTGCCGCCACCGCGTGGCTCGCTGGAACCACCGCCGTACCCGCTACCGCCGCCGCTGCTGCGTGGGGCGCCGCCACCCATTGGACGCGAGCTACCGCCGCCTTCGCCGCCGCCGGCTTTGCCGCCGAGCATTTGCATCTCATCGGCAATGATATCGGTACTGTATTTTTCGACACCGGCTTTATCGGTGTACTTATCGGTACGCAATTTGCCTTCGATATACACCTGGCTACCTTTTTTCAGGTATTCACCGGCAATCTCGGCCAAGCGGCCGAAGAATTTGACGCGATGCCATTCGGTACGCTCTTGCTGCTCGCCTGAGGTCTTGTCTTTCCATGATTCGGAAGTAGCGACGCTAATGCTGGTCATGGCTGTGCCCGACTGTGAATAGCGCACTTCCGGATCATTGCCTAAATTGCCGACCAAAATTACTTTGTTGATACCGCGAGCCATGGATTAATCCTTATCTGGGAAGTTCAAATACAGCTTAATTATAAGCCCAAGTCGCGGCTGTCAGGATTTATCCTCGCGATAGGTAAGAATTCCCTGACGAAAGCCTTATAATTAGCCAATGTCTGCGCAAATAATGAACCCGGCCCTGCCCGGCATCAAAGAAATCCAAGCATTGACGACCAATGAAATGGCCGCCATTAACGATTTGATTCGTGAACGGCTCAGTTCCGAGGTCGCGTTGATCAACCAGATTTCCGAGCACATCATTGCCGCCGGCGGCAAGCGTCTGCGCCCCATGCTGGCGACTATCGTGGCCCGTGCTCTAGGCCACAGCGGCGCCGAGCCGACCCAATTGGCCGCGATTATCGAATTTATCCATACCGCCACATTGCTGCATGACGACGTTGTCGATGAATCAAATCTGCGCCGCGGTCGTAAAACGGCGAATGCACTCTGGGGCAATGCGCCGAGTGTTCTGGTAGGCGATTTTTTATATTCGCGTGCGTTCCAGCTGATGGTAGAACTCGACGATATGACGATCCAGCGCGTGCTGGCCGACGCGACCAATGCAATTGCCGAAGGCGAAGTATTGCAGTTGCTGCATGTACATAACCCCGATACCGATGAACCGACTTATCTGCGAGTGATCGAGCGCAAGACCGCGATATTATTTGCCGCTGCCACACGCCTAGGCGCCCTGGTTTCCGGTGCCGATGCCGACACCCAACAACGCTTTTCCGATTATGGTTTGAATTTGGGCATGGCCTTTCAAATCGCCGATGACGTGCTTGATTACACCTCGAATGCCGAAACCCTGGGCAAAAATCTCGGGGATGATTTGGCCGAAGGCAAGGCGACCCTACCACTGATTCACGCACTTTCCCTCGCCGATCCTGATCAAGCCGCACAGCTTCGCAATATCATCGAAACCGGCGACGCCACCGCATTACCTGTCGTGATGCAGGCAATCGAAATGCATCAAAGCGTGGCCTATAGCCATGCCCGTGCAGTCGAATATGCCAATCGTGCCGAGCAGGCAATCAGCCGTGTTCCCGAAAGCGCATGGAAAGATGCGATGCTTGGCTTGGCTCGCTACGCGATTGAGCGCACGCATTAAGCGAAACGTAGGAGGGCCCTTGGGCCCGATTGAATCAAGTCGCCCGCAAGCGGCCTCCTACGAAAACAAAATTATTTCGAAACGGTAAATTTCTCGGCGAAGAAATTCCGCATCATTTTCATGCTGCGTTTGTAGCTGGGCTCGTGATACAGACATCCCGGCACAGCGCCTTTCTCATCGGGCTCGGCGAAACAATGTACCGCGCCGCCGAAATTGACGAATTGCCAATCTGCCTTCGTGTCCTGCATTTCTTTCTGGAAGCCGGCAATCGATTCAGTCGAAACGTATTTATCGTCGGCACCATTCATTACAAGCACCGCAGCTTTGACGCTGTCGGGCTTGGTGGCAGGTAGTTTGCTGGAAAGATTGCCGTGAAAACTGGCGACGCCATCAATATCGGCCCCACTTCTTGCCAAATCGAGTACCACTGCACCACCGAAGCAAAAACCGATCGCGCCGATATTATTGGTGTCGACCGGTGCTTTCTTCCCTGACGCTTTTAATTGAGCAAGCGCGGTCGTGATACGTCCGCGTAATTCATTTGGATCGGCATAGACGCCGCCGGCAGCTTTGCCTGCTTCATCGGGATTTTTCGGCCGCAGATCACGGCCATACATATCCACCAGCATGACGACGTAATCTTTGCCGGCAATGGTTTTGGCTTTGCTGATGGCACTGTCATTGATGCCGTACCAGTTAGGCACCATCAACAATCCGGGGCGCACCTTCTTGCTTGCATCATCCCAGATAAGATAGCCATCGAAATTTTTGCTGCCATGGGCCCAGGAAATTTTGTCGGCGCGTTGCGCAGCGATCGAAACGCTGCTGACTAAAAGTAGAGAAAGAGCCAATAAGATTCGCATAAACAACTCCTTGATGCTTCCAGAATTATCTTTTATAGACACCACTACGTCACAGGCACACAAAAACTAACTGACACCCATGCCCGGAATTGTACTAATTTGATCAGGGTCGAAGCCGGCCGCTTTCGCAAAATGCTTCCCGCGTTCGACATAGTCTTTATAGCGCGGAAAACTCGGCGCGCCCGGTGACAATAAAATCGCGCCTTCGTTTTCCAGCATTTCGCGACCAATGCGAATGGCATCTTCGATTTCCTTCGCCTCCACCAGTACGAAATGCGATTTTTGCACAATCGGTTTCAGTCGCTCGTAAATGCGCGGGCCATTCTGCCCCATCGTGATGACGACTTTTGGCGGATCCACCACCATGCGCTCGGCAAATACGCCCCAGTCCACGCCACGATCATATCCCCCGACGATGATGGCCAATTTCATGCCTTTCAATGAATCCAGCGCCGCCATGCTGGCATGCGGCGTAGTGCTGATCGAGTCATTTATAAATTGCACGCCCTCGCGGGCACCAAGATTTTGCAGTCGATGCGGCAATATCTTGAATAGATTAACGTTCGAGGCCAGATCGATTGCGTCAATACCCAGGGCTTCAACGGCGGTCAATGCAGCGCATAAATTGATGCGATTATGCAGACCCGGTAAAGCAATGCTGCGAAGATCCATCACGAATTCCATTCCGCGATAGAGCGAATTCTCTTCGACATGCCAACCGTCGGGATGATTAAAATAACGCACGATAGATGGATCGATCGCCAGACCGGCCAATTTTTGATCCGCTGCATTCAATACGACGGTACGAGCACCCGAACTCAAAGCCAAAGACATCTTGTCGTCGAAATAACGCTGCTCGCTGCCATGCCAGTCCAGATGTTCCGGGAAGAAATTCAGGATCACCGCGACTTCCGGGTTAGTCACTTCACGGGTTTGATAGCTGGACAATTCGATCGCCCAAAACTGCGGCGGTGGATCGACATCCAGCAATTCGAGAAGCGGCAAACCGATATTGCCGGCCAGCGCCGTACGGCGTCCTGCACTGCGTAACAGATGTGCGATTAATGCGGTGACTGTGCTTTTACCTTTGGTGCCGGTAACGCAAACTGTGCGTTCATGGGGATGTTCGGAAAACCAAAGCGAAGTTCCGCCGATAAATTTGGTGCCGTGTAATTCGGCATCTACGGCTGGTGACGAGTAAGGACTAATCCCCGGCGATTTAATGACATATTCAAATGCCGATAATTTGTCGCCATTGACTTCGGTTTCGACATAGCAATTGGGGTCTTCCATTGCCAGCAAGGCCGACGCTTCGTTGTCGTTGCAAAAAACCGTGATCGGCTGACGCGGCAAGCGCCAACGCAGCGCGGCTAGAGCAGCCCGCCCTTCGCGGCCGTAGCCCCAGATCGCAACGCGCTTGTTTTCCAGATCAGAAATTTTCACGCAACACGCTCCAGACAGTCGGGGGAATGCCGTGTTGCTCGTCCGCTTGCATCAATGGGGCGATTGCCAATTCTTCAGCATTCAACATCGGTTTTATCTCGCGAACGAACCGGGCAACGATAGCATCTTCTCTCCAACTGGCGCTCGCCGCCAGTAGGTTCATGGCTGCACGTGATTCCCTGCCCTCGCCTACGCACTCGAAAGGTTTGTGATCCTGATATTCCATCAAGGCATCGAAGCCGGCGGTTTGCTCGGTTTCATCGAGCAAATTACGGCCAAAAATATTCAGCAAGCGCGGTTTTGGCATGAACGGTGCAAGGGCCAGAAATACGAAATGGCATTTCGGGCAAACGCCACACCAGCGCTGTGCCGGCTTGTCGCCGAGAATATGGAAATTGCGATTGCAGGACGAAAAATGCGCGTCGTAGCGATCGATATTGGCAAACGCACGCGCGACTGCCAATTCCGAAAATGGCCGCAGCAAGGAGTAATAATTCAGATCCGATGCAACGTATTTTTTAACCTGTGCCGCGAATGCCTGTTCGAACACCCAACCTTTCGACCATTGGTGATTTACTTCGCCGGTGCCGGGAATAATGCTGCCGTAACTGGCCGAACGTTCGTTCGAAAACACGACCTGATTTGATTGATTCAATACCGCCGCCATCACCAAGATCGCCGAGTTCACCGCCGTAACGGGGATATGGCCGTTGAGCGCACCCTGCTTGTTTATCTCGAACAAGGCTGCCGGCAGTTTTCTTTCAATATTCAATAAAGGCAGGCCCGTGCGTTCAGCGCATGCCTTGATCAGGGGCGAGCTGCCAATCCAGCTAACGGTCTGATTGATACCGGCTGCACGCAGGGCTTCGATACTGACCAACGAGTCTTTGCCGCCACCGATTGCGACCAGCGCGTGTTGTTTCAGATTTGCGGCGCCTGCCAACGTCTGCGCCTCGGCCGTGTGCGGGAATTTAATTTTTCCGCGTAAATTCAAACCATTGCGATAAGCAAATTCGCCCAGGCCGTTTTCATAAACAGTTTGCAGAAATTCGGCCGTGCCGGCATCGATACTCGATGACTCGATTCGAATTTCCGGCGGCACCGCAGCCTTGTAGTAACTGACGCCGGCAATCAGGTGCAGCAATTTCAAAGCCTGTTCGGCCGCCGTTTTTTGCTGCTCGCTCAATACGAAAGGCGCACCCGGAAACTGGACGGTTTCGACCAGCTCTTCACCATCATCAAACGCATAGGCCAATGAAACCAGACCATTTTGCGCATCGAATTCGCAACGTGCGAAGCGAAATGTTTTTATGTTTTCGCGATTAAAACTATTCATTGATAATTTCCTCCTGCGGCAATTCGCGCAGGTTGTAGCGATTCGCCATCACGTAGCCGTAAGCGCCGGCATTCGCAATCAGGACGATATCGTTTTCAGCAGTGGCATCGGGTAGGCAACGGCGATGGCCAAACACATCGCTGCTTTCGCAAATCGGGCCGACGATTTCGGCGGCAGCGCCATCGGGTTCATCCAATCGTGAAAGATTCACGATTTCGTGCCAGGCATCGTAAAGCGCGGGGCGCATCAGCGCATTCATGCCGGCATCCAGACCGATGCGGCGTACGCCTTGCTTGGTATTGGTTTGCGTCACTTTCGTCAGCAAGACGCCGGCCTGCGCCACCATGAATCGGCCTGGTTCAACCCAACACTGGTACTGAGGATAGGCCGATTTCAATTCGGCCAATACATCGGCATACGCCTGCAAATCGAACTCGGCATCGTCGTGTTTGTAGGGAATGGCGATGCCGCCACCGACATCGATGCTCGATACCGTGCCAAGACGGTCGGCAATCGCCGCCAGCTGCGCATACACGGTCGCCCAGTGCTGGGCATCGACGATGCCGCTGCCGATATGCGAATGCAGACCGATCACGCGAGTATTGTGTTTTTTCGCTTCGGCTTCGAACGCAGGAACATCGTTGATCGCAAGACCGAATTTCGCTTCCTTGCCGCCGGTGCGAACTTTTGCATGATGGCCCTGACCAAAGCCCGGATCGATCCGCAGGATGATATTTTTATTGGCAAATAAATCCGGCCATTGCTGCAGGCATGCCACACTATCAATCGTGACATTCACGCCTCGGTCAAACGCAAACGCATATTCGGCACGCGGTGCAAAACTCGGTGTAAATAAAATATCGTCTGGTTTGATATTCGGAACCGAAGAAAAAACATGTTCCAGCTCGGCCTGCGAAACACACTCCAGACCAAACCCTTCGGAATAAAGTGTTCGCAGAATTTCAGGATGCGAATTTGCCTTGATCGCGTAGAAATGGCGATCAATCGCAGCAACGGCTTTCAATGCCTTCGCCTGTTCACGCACGGTTGCCAGGTCATAGACATACAGCGGCGTGTTATTGGCAGCCTTCGCAATCAACAATTCGCGCCTTGTCTGCCACCACGTAACAACTCGTTCTTTATGTGCCGACTCGATTTGATTCCAGCTCGGGCCGAATACCAATGCTTCATCGACCGGCATCGCTCCGGAGGCAATCAGCAAGGCATGCAGGGTCGGCATCAAATCTTCGGCGAACGCTTCGTCCACCACGAAGGTCAAGTTCAAATCATTCGAGCTTTGCGACAGCAGATGAACGCGTTCGCGACCGAACTCGCTCCAGACATCGGTCAACTTGTGCAACAGCGAGCGCATACCGCGGCCGACCAGCGTAATCGCGCTGCAGGGCGCGATCACCTTCACTCTGCAGACTTCCGACAAATCGGCGCAGAGCGCATCGAGCACATTGGAATTCACAAGATTATCGGACGGATCCAGCGACACCGTGACGTTGGCTTCGGATGAACCAATCAGATCGACCGACAGGCCATGCTTCTTGAAGCGCTCGAATACATCGGCCAGGAAGCCGACTTGTTGCCACATGCCGATGGTTTCCATCGAGACCAGCACGATGCCGCGTCGCGAGCTGATCGCCTTTACGCCGGCGACCGACGCACTGCGATCATCAATGACCGTGCCGAGCATATCGGGACGTTCGGTATCGCGAATCCAGATCGGCACGCGCAAATCACGGCAAGGATGGATACAACGCGGATGCAGCACCTTGGCACCAGTCGAAGCAATTTCCTGCGCTTCTTCGTAATCGAGTTTCGACAGCAAACGCGCCTGCGGCACCGTGCGCGGATTCGCGCTGAACATGCCCGGCACATCGGTCCATATTTCAACCCGTCGTGCTTTCAGCAAGGCACCGAAATAAGCGGCCGAAGTATCCGAACCGCCACGGCCCAGAATTGCCGTATTACCATCGGGATGACGCGCAATGAAACCCTGTGTGATGAACAGACGCGCATCGCCGGCGAACATCGCTTCGACATTGCTGGCAGTTTGATAATCGCAGGACACCGACAAACGTTGCGCCCAGGCAGTTTGATGCGGCATCACGATCGCTTTCAGGCCATCACGGGCATCGCACCAGCGCACATCCATGTCCTGCGTGCATAAATAAGCGACGCCAAGAGATGAAGAAAGCAATTCACCCTGCGCCATCACTTCGGCCTGCCAGGAAAGTTCTGCCTGTTCGCGACGGGAGTCACTGACTAATGCCTGCAGTAATTCGAAACGCTTCGACAACACCTTGTCGGCATCGATTTCCAGTTCAAGACAAAAAGCGCGATGCTTTTCGATCAAACCATCGACCAAGGCCTGCACGGCATCGCGATCGGCGTATTGATCGATGATCGCCTGCAAGGTGTTGGTCACGCCCGACAGCGCCGACACCACAACCAGCACGCGCACCTGTTCGTCCTGCATGCGTTTTCGCATCAGCTCGCCAATGATGTTCCAACGATTGCGACGCGACACGCTGGTGCCGCCGAATTTCAATACAATCCAGTCCGTGGGGTTCATTGCTGCGTGATGCCTGCTTAAAGACAAACCAAAGGCCAAATAATAAACTATGAAGCCCCTTACCGCTTATTCTTTTTGGACATGAAATGCCCCCAAGACCTTACTTGCAAGTCGACGTTTTTTCAAAACGGCCCGGCTGCGGCAACCCCCTTGCAGTAGTTCTTGATGCCGAAGGCCTTACGAGCGAGCAAATGCAGACGATTGCTGGCTGGACCAACCTGGTCGAAACCACATTCGTATTGCCGCCAACCCAGGCACAGGCCGATTACCGTGTGCGCATTTTCACCCCGCAGCGCGAAATTCCATTTGCCGGCCACCCTAGCCTGGGGACGGCGCATGCATTACTGGCTTCGAAAAAGATCAACAAGCAAAATGACGAGATCATTCAAGAATGTGGCGCCGGCTTGATTCCGATCCGAATTGAAACCTCGAAAAAGTTTCGCCGTCGATTATTTTTCCGCGCTCCAGTCGTGAAAAACATTCAAGCACTTGATACCCATTTTGGGGATGCGAGCACCGTATTCTCAAAACTTAAACTCGGCGAGCTTTCACCCAGTCTGGTTGAAGGCGGTCGCAAGTGGTGGATTGCCGAGATGCAGGATGAAAAATCATTGCGCGAATTGAATCCGGATCAAGCAGCGATTACTGCAATGTCAAAGACCACCGACAGCATGGGCTTGTGTGTGTTTTCCCGCTGCAAGGATCAGGATTACCAACTGGCGGTACGCGCGTTTGCCCCCGCCTTCGGCATCAAGGAAGACCCTGCCTCCGGAGCTGCCAACGCGACGATCGCGGCATATCTGCTCGATAGCGGCGCGCTGGAAAATATTGGCCACAATTATCGCGTTAGCCAGGGCCGCGAAATCGGTCACGACGCCACCATCGATTTGCGTGCGACACAACAAGACGACATCTGGGTTGGCGGCGAATGCCAAACCGTCATCAACGGCAATATGAATTGGATCGATACAAAATGACTCAGGCAAGACGCTTCATGCAATGCGATGTTTTCGCCGATTACGCTGGCGCAGGCAATGGCCTGGCTGTCGTACTGGACGGTAAAAATTTGAGTGCCGAACAAATGCAGGCTTTTGCCAAATTCACCAATATGTCGGAAACCACATTCGTGCTGCCGACAACGAACGCAGACGCAAGTTATCGCGTCCGTATTTTCACCCCGGCTTCCGAATTGCCGTTCGCCGGGCATCCGAGCGTTGGCACCGCACATGCCGTTCTGGAAGCTGGCTTGGTGCAAGCCATCAATGGGAAGTTGGCGCAAGAATGTGCGGCCGGTTTATTGCCAATGACAGTTCATGGCGAAGGAAAAGATCGCTGCATTTCGGTGCGTGCACCGCGCGGGAAAATTGTTCCGCACGACGCACATATCCAGACACTCCTGGATGCTGCGATAAAAAACATGTCGCTGGGGAGTTTAATTCCAACCCTGATGGACAACGGACCGCTGTGGTGGTGCATTGAACTGGCCGATGAAACCACCGTGCGGGAATTGAAGCCATTGCTCGCAGATATCGCGACATTGACTCAAGCAAGTAAAGCCGTTGGTTTGTCGGTGTTTGCTCGCTCGAATTCGCCGAAATATCAATTGGTCGTCAGGGCCTTCTGTCCTGCCGACAGCATCCCCGAAGACCCGGTCACCGGTAGCGCAAATGCCTGCATCGCTGCGTTGATGCACGAACGCCAGACGATCGACAAAGTTGGAAGAACTTACACCGCAAGCCAGGGCCGCGAAGTCAATCGCGATGGTTTTATACAAGTTCGAGTCGATGATGAAGGTGAAGTCTGGATAGGTGGTAAAACACAGACCGTGATCGAAGGCAGTTTGAGCTGGGATTGATTCACAGGCTCATGTGGGAGCTGCTTTAGCAGCGATTTGATCCAGACGAAAATGGATACTATCGAAGCATTGTCGCGTAATTTTGCATTTTATCGCTGCTAAAGCAGCTCCCACAAAAAACGAATAAGGCAAAAACAAAGGAGCCTCTCGGCTCCTTTGCATTTTTACGATCTATTGAAAAATCAATAACGCGCGTATCGGTTATCGCCGTAATCGCGATCGCGATAGCCCACCTGATTGTCGCCATCGGCTTCCACATTCACGCGAACGCGGATATTGCTGCCCGGATGGTAATCGGTCACGGTGGTGTAGGTTTGGCCGTGATATTCAAACGTCACGCGATAACCGGTGACGCGAGCATCCTCATAGCGGTTGTCGTAGCGGTCATGATCATAACGATCCTGATAACGCTCGTTGACGTAACGGTCGCGACCATAGCGATGATCGCGGCTATTGTCGTAACGATTGTCTTGGTAACCGTAGCCATATTGATCATCGTTCACCATGCGGCAACGTAATTGGCCATTTGGTTCGGTGTAATAACCGTTACTGTAGCGATCATTGCGATAATCGTAGCGGTTGTCGGAATAACGATAATTATCACCGCGGTCGTTTTGAATATCGCGTGCAATGGCATATCCGAGAATTGCACCGGCAGCCGTTGCAGCACGACGGCCATCACCATCGCCGACCCGATTACCAATTGCCGCTCCGACTATGCCACCCAGCACAGCATTGGTGTTGCTGCCACTGCGGCGATTGCGGTAATTATTGTTGTAGTAACGATTGTCGTAGCGACTATTGCGTGACGAAACCACCCAGCATTCGCGACGAGCCTGCGAATAATTTTGATCGATGATCGGATCGACACTCAACACGCGAGCGTTGTCGTAACGTACGCCATTATTGTTACCGTAGTTGTCACTGTATTCATAGCCGGAACGATAGCTGCCTTGATTATTGTAATAATCATCGGCGAAAGCAGCGCCCGAGAGCGCGGTAGATGCAAGTGCCAAAGCAGACAAGGCGAGACGTTTCATATTCCACTCCAAGCGCCGGATTGGCGTGATCCGAACATTACGGCCCTGGAAATTAAACTGACCTGAACTAAATACTAGAGAAATTGGCTGTTCAGGTAGTCGATAGTTCTGAATGCGCATTGCGCCGCATTTTTGCCTAACAAAGGCCCGACATGACTGGTTTCAGGCAGATGGATAAACGAGGCATTCAGACTTTCGGCAAATTTCTTCGTCAGTGAGAAAGGTATGTCGCCGTCTAGTTCCGAAGCGATCACGAGCAACGGACATCCAAGCTGCGCAATTTCAATACCTTGCATCGCTTCATTCATGACCGCACCCGACTCGTCACGCCAATGTCGAAATGCGTAAAGACAAGTCGTTTCGTCGCAATCAAACAACGCTCGCCGAGTGCCGGCCAAACTTGCATTTGATTGCCACGGAATAATCTCAGGATAATTTTCCCGTGCCGGTATTTGCGAATTCCAAGGCGCAGATGGCAACGGGTTTATCAACACCATTGCATTGGCGTGTTCGGCATTCATCAAGGCCAGTAGACCGCCAAGACTGGCGCCGACAATGACTTTCGGAGAATCCATAGCCAGCCAATGTTCTTGTACCTGCTGGCGATAATCATCGAGCGAAGTTTTTGCCAGACCCGAAGTCGATGGCAATAAATCGGGCGCATGACAATTGAAGCCATCCGCCCTAAAAACTCGCATCCAGACATTCCATTCCCAGGCACCGCCACCGGCACCATGAAGGAACAGCACACTCGGTTTAGACAAGCGTGGCAGCCATTGTGACCGGCAAGGCCAGGGCGCGGGAAATGACGCAATTGGCTTTCGCATTTTCGGCAATGGCGGCAAAACCTTCCGCATCGAGGCCAGGGACACTCGCACTGACGATCAAATGCACGCCAACCGCATGTGGGCCAGGGCTGACTTCCATTAATACTTCGGCACGAGTATCAATACGCGTCGCGACGTGTCCGGCATTCTGCAGCATGAAACTCAATGCCATGCTGAAACAACCGGCATGCGCCGCTGCCAGCAGTTCTTCCGGATTAGTGCCTTTCTCTTCGCCGAAGCGCGTGTTGAAAGAATAATTCTGATCGGCAAACAAGCCGCTTTGCGGCGTACTCATCGCGCCCTTGCCACTTTTTAAATCGCCTTCCCAGTGTGCAGTTGCAATACGTTTAAAACCCATGGCGGTTCTCCAATCAAATGGACGTTAAGTGTAAACCCATTGACCTATCGTTGTGAGAAGAGAAAACTACACATCCGGCTCTGCCGGAATCGCCATGACCGACGCGCGACCCGGGGACATCACAGCGCCCTGCGCCCTCCACGCCAGCCATGACGCCCTTCTACTGAAAAGGAGAACTGGCCTCATGTCGTATATAACCGCACAAATCAGAAACATGGCCTTGGCAGGCCACCCAGGCACCGGCAAAACCACACTTTTTGAATCCCTGCTGCATGCCGGTGGCGCAATACAAACGGCAGGTAGCATTGAACGTGGCACCACGGTTTCCGACTTCGATCCAATGGAAAAAGCCCGCGGCCACTCCTTGAACACCACGCTAGCGTCCACCGATCACGCCGGCATTCACCTCAATATTTTCGATACCCCGGGCTATCCCGATTTCCGCGGCCCGACCCTGTCGGCGTTCTCCGCAGTCGAGACCGTTTGCATCGTAGTCAACGCAAGCAACGGCATTGAATACGGCACCCGCAAGATGATGGAAGTCGCTAAGATCCGCAATCTGAGTCGCGTGATCGTCATCAACAAAATGGATGCCGACCCGGGCAAGCTTGCTGCATTGCTGGATCAATTGCGGGAAGAATTCGGCAACGAGTGTTTACCCTTGAATTTACCGTCGCAACACGGTAAAGCCGTCGTCGATTGTTTCTTCAAACCCGAGGGCGACTCCGATATCGGCTCGGTTACGGATTGGCATCAGAAAATCATTGACCAAGTCGTCGAGATCAATGAAACCGTGATGGGTCATTACCTCGAAGAAGGCGAGGAAGGTTTATCCGGCGAAGAATTGCACGATGCGTTCGAGCAATGTTTACGCGAAGGCCATCTGGTTCCGATTTGTTTTGTCTCGGCCCGCAATGGCGCCGGCGTAAAGGAATTGCTGGATATTGCGGAACGATTATTTCCGAATCCGTTTGAAGCCAATCCGCCACCTTTCATCAAGGGCAACGAGCCTATCCTGGCGGTTCCCGACGCAAAAGCGCATGTCATCGCCGATGTTTTCAAGATCGTGAACGATGCCTTTGTCGGCAAGATGAGCGTGTTCCGGATTTTCCAGGGCACGGTAAAAAAAGACACGCAATTATTTATCGATGACGGCAAAAAAGCGTTTAAGGTCGGCCATCTGTTCAAGCTGAAAGGCAAAGACCATGTCGAAATTGATTTCGCCATTCCAGGCGATATTGCCGCAGTCGCGAAAATCGAGGAAATCCATTTCGATGCCATCCTGCATGACTCGCACGACGAAGATCATATCCATCTGAAACCAATCGAATTTCCGAAACCAATGTTTGGTCTGGCAATCGAAGCTGCCACCCGCGGCCAGGAACAAAAGCTTTCGATGGCCCTGCACAAACTGGCCGAAGAAGACCCCTGCTTCCAGATCGAACACAACCCGGAATTGAATGAAACCGTCATTCGAGGACTTGGCGAATTACACCTGCGCGTGATGCTCGACCGAATGAAAGAACGCTTTGGCGTCGAAGTAAAATCGAGACCACCGCGTATCGCCTATCGCGAAACCATCAGTGTGAATGCAGAAGGACATCATCGCCATAAAAAACAAACCGGCGGCGCCGGCCAATTTGGCGAAGTGTTTTTACGGATCGAACCGCTGGAACGCGGCACAGGTTTTGAATTTATCGATGCGATCAAGGGCGGCACCATTCCGGGCCAATATCTACCCGCCGTGGAGAAAGGCGTACGACAAGTCTTGCATGGCGGTGCGATAGCCGGTTATGCAATTCAGGACGTGCGGGTGACGGTTTATGACGGCAAATACCACGATGTCGACTCGAAGGAAGTCGCCTTCGTTGCCGCCGGCAAAAAGGCCTTCATCGATGCGATTGCAAAAGCCAGACCGCAAATACTCGAACCGATCGTGGATTTGACCGTTTCCGCACCCGAGCAACATATGGGCGACATTACCGGCGGACTCGCATCGAAACGGGCGCGTATCAATGGCACCGATGCCGACCGAAACGGCGAGATCATCATCAAGGCGCAAGTGCCTTTATCGGAACTGACCAATTATGCGGCCGAGTTGAAGGGCGCTACCGCAGGTCGTGGCCGTTACGATATCGATTTCAGCCATTACGAACCGGTGCCGGGCAATGTACAAAAACAATTGGTCGATTCCTACCGGCCGCGGTCGGAAGAGGATTGATTTCGCTACCCTGTCCAAGCTTGAAAACGTGCTGCATACTTCATTTACGACTCACGCATTCGGATGAAATATGTCAGCACGTTTATCTTTTGTTTTAGTTGCCGGCTTTTCTCTTTTCGCCATTAGTGCTTGTGACTCAAAGCAGACGACTGCGAATGACACGCCTGCTGCGGTTGCTAGCGTTCCTGCAACGCCTGCAGACAAATCACCTGCACCCGCTGCTCCGGAAACACCGGCTCCGACAGAAGCATTCCTGCTCGATATGGAGATTAAACCTGACGACACCTTGATCTCGTTACGCAAGCAATATGGCGAGACCAATGTCATCGAAGGCGAATTGCCGGGTGCCGAAGGCGAGAGCGCACAGGGCTGGATTATTTTTCCGAATGATCCCGAGAAAAAACTGATGATCTATCCAGATGAAAGCAACTCGCACCCAGGTTCATTGCTGGTGGACGAAGCGAATTCCAAATGGCATCTGTCCAATACGATCAAGATGGGCGCCGACAGCACGGCTCTGCATGCGCTGAACAAGAAGGCCTTCAGCTTCTACGGTTTTTACTGGGACTACGGCGGCGTAATTACCGACTGGAATGGCGGCGAACTGAACAAGAAAACCGCAAACGGCTCGCATATCAATATCCATTTGTGTCCGCCGGAAAACCCGAAACTGCCGGACAATTATTTGATGGGCGACAGCACTTTCAAAAGCGACAATCCCTGGGCGATCAAATTCCCGCCTGTGGTTTGCAAGCTTGGCGTGTATTTTCCTGTCGAAGAAAAGAAATAAATATCGGACGCATCGAATGAAACAATTCGCCATCACGTTTTTAGCCGTTCTTATCGCAGCTGCAATAGCACTGTTTGGCTATGACCATTTCATCGTGAAGCCGCGCGAAGCAGCGCAGGCCGAAGCCGTACTGGTAAATTTAAGCAATGCCAAAAAGCAAGCGCAGAGTGTTGCCGATGAACTCGATGCCGCCGTCACCGAGAGCGTCAACAATGCAAACGAAACCATGATCGCGCAGGCCAATGAAATGCAGCAGCGATCGCTTGCGAAAGATGCGCTGATGCGCGCCTCCATGTTCAAGGTTTCCTTATCCGAATATTTCATCAGCAATGGTCAATGGCCGAAAAGCCAAACCGAGGCCGGCCTTGCCAAACCGGAAAGCTATGCCGGCGGTGCTGTCAGCAGCATATCGGTTGCCGAAAAAGGGGTTGTCGTCATCACACTCAACGCCCAAATTGAATCAGGTGCAAAAATAAAACTGACTCCGGATGCCAATACGCAAAGTTACGTGATCAACTGGCGTTGCAGCGTCGAAGGTTCGGAAGCATTGAACCACCTGCTGCCCGATTGCAAATAAGCATATGAAAGCCAGAACCGCCGCCGAAGCGAAACGTCTGGAAGATATTCCGAATGTCGGAAAATCGATCGCGAACGATTTGCGTTCGATGAACATTCACGAGCCGAAACAACTGATCGGCAAAGACCCGTATGCGCTCTACCATCGTCTCGGCGAAATCATGGGCGTTCGCAATGATCCCTGCGTCTGCGACACGATGATTGCCGCCGTGCGCTTCATGGAAGGTAGCGAGGCGCTGCCCTGGTGGCACTACACGGCTGAACGAAAAAAGGTATTGCAACGCAGCACCGGCAAAAATTGACCCGCTAATAATTCACGCCCATGATTGGCCTTCCATCAACCTGGGGAGGGACTTATGGATATCCGCTTTTTTGTTTCTGGTTTTGTAATGGCCATTGCGTCGTTGATGTTCGGCTTTGTCGTTCATGCTCTGATGCTGCACCCGGATTACGCCGCGCTACCGAACGTATTTCGTTCCGACGAAGAAGGCATGAATTTCTTCCACTGGATGTTGCTGGCGCATCTAATGATCGGCTTCGCATTAACCTGGATTTATCGGCAAGGCGTACAAGCAGGAAGCCCCACGCTGAAACAAGGCCTGCGTTTTGGTGCCGCCATCGTCTGCCTGATGACGATTCCGACTTACCTGATTTATTTGGCGGTATTGAAGATCCCGACCGAACTGGCACAAAAACAAATCCTGTTTGATGTGCCGTTTATTATCCTGCTCGGCGTCCTGGTCGCATTTTTGAACCAGAAGAAATGAGCTTCGCCCTCTCCCGGCAACGGGAGAGGACATTCGCGGATTCTCGTCTAGCTGCGTTTTCCGATCTCGGCAAGAAACCGATTGACGTTATCCTTGTTCTTTCCCCAGTCCAAACACTGGGTAGGCAATACGCATTTGCTGGTTATGACGATTGCGTTGTCCGGCAATAATTCGATATGGATGACTTCACCCCAGGACTTGAAGTTGAGGCTACTGGAAGCTTGAATACGGTTGCCGGTCTCGCTTTTTACCGGCCACGACAAAGTCCGCAACACTTCCTTGACGAGATGTCGTAGCTCTTCGCTCGTCGTCGTCTTGGCTGAATAACGTTCCGTGTGAAAGGCCGGGAAACCGAATGCCATGATGCGCTCCGTCGTAGTCTGTTATTTGTGATTGCTTAGGCTGGACATTGCCACGAAGCGTAATCGCTGGTTTCGCCATCTTCAAGTTTGCGCAACTTGATACCGTCCAGCTCGATATACCATCGGCCGCCTTCCTGATAGGGCTCGCGATCCATCCTGAATTTCTTTTCGGCGTAATAAGGCGTGGTGGGTTTCGCCAGTGACAACAGGCCATTTCCGATATCACCGACCACCAGATTCGACAATGCTTCGCCGGAGCTTTGCGTAACCGCCGAGTTCGCGCCACGGCTGCAATGCTTGTATTCGACGGTCCCGTCTTTTTTGATGATCAGTGCAGTATTGTCGAAATTGCCTGCATCGCCCGCCACGGTATTTTTTACTTCCCAGTGCCCGATGAATTCACCGAAGCGAACTTCGGTTTTTGCCGCTGGCATATTGGCCGATTGTTTGTCGGAACAGGCCGTCAGCACTACCAGCATCAGCAAGAAAACGGCATGTGCATTCATTTATCACCCAATGGTTGAATTACTTTTCCCAATGGTAATTCGATATCGACAAGAGCGGTTAGCAAAAAAACGGCCCGGAATTCCGGGCCGAAGGGTAGAAAGTCACTACGTTCAATCAATATTGCGCAGCGTAGCGGCTGATCGCATCGGCATAACCCGCACGTGTCACCGACAGATTCGGATCGAAGAATGCATGCAGGGTCGGCAGTGGCTCGAAGGCGCCCTGGGTCACGGTGAAGCGTGCATGCATCAAGCCGGAATCCAATGCGCCCTGGACATAACCGCGCAAGCTTGCCGGAATGTTGGCGACATCTTCGATCGGCAAACGTTGCCCGTTATAACTAACCGACAAGGTACCGTTGTAAGACTGCGCTTCGTTCTGCAGACCCAAACTTTGTACCAATGAATAAGCCAGTTGCACGCGGGTGACACCATTGGTTGGCAGGAACTTGCCATTCACCGTTCCCATTAAACCCGCGTGTTTCTGCGTCAAATCACGCAATGGTGCACCTTTGGCAACGGCGGATTCAGCGTAGGCATAGGAGGCGCTTGATGTCGAAAGATCGCTGAAGCTTGGTACGCCATTGAGAGGCAATGATTGGCGGGCGCTGGCTCCCATCACAAGATAGAGCGCGAGTTCACTGCGATTGAGGACGGCATCTGGACGGAATTTCTTGTCGGAATAACCATCGACCAAACGATGACTGACGGCGTATTCGATCGCGCCTTTGGCAGGATGATTGCCGATGTCGTCCAGACCGATGTAACCGGCCGAATTCAACAGGCTGATCGTGCCATCGACATAGCCCGGTGCCGCATAACCATTGGTAACGTGGGCTGGATCAAGCGCTGTGCCGGACACCGAGCCGATACCGCGTGCGGTGATTTTCCAGGTACCTGGTTTGGCCGGTGCACTTACAACCACGGTATCACCGAGTACCGGCAAAGCAATGCCGGAACCGTATTGCTGACCGTCCGGCGAAATCAACACCAAGGCCACCGTGTTTGCATCGACAACTGCACGTGCCGAAATGAACGCAGCATCGGTACCGACTTCAAATGTCTTGTACTCGGGCGTTCCGACCGGCGAGAAGAACACACTGAAAGGCGAACTGCTGCCAGCGGCCAATTGCGCGTTGCTGTTGAATGCACGCAATGCATTGACGGTAGCGCCGTAATCGGTGCGAATGCCTTGCGCCATCGCGACGGCATTGTAGGCGTTGATGTGACCACTGCCGACTTCCCAGGTATCGCGACCGGTCATGTTGCTGGCGGTTTCTTCGATGATGCCCTTGACCTTGACCGGTGTGAGATTCGGATTGGCTTCAAACATCAAGGCGATGATGCCGGCAGTATGCGGCGTCGCCATCGAGGTACCACTCATGTGCGTGTAGAACGGCAGATAGGCCGGATCGAGTGTTTCCGCATCATGCTGTGCTTCCAGCGGCGGCAATGCACCGGTCAGTGTGCGAGTCGAAACAATATCGACACCGGTGGCGACGATTGTGGGTTGATTGAAATAGGTCCAGCTCGTGCCATCCGGCATGGTAAATGTTCCGGTCTCGAAACGTTTTCCGCGCGACGAGAAATCGGTGAGGCGACCATTCTTTTCACCAGCGCCCACGGAGATTACCCACGGTGCTTGCGCATAAGGATTGTGGGTGTCTTCGCCAGGGCCGTCATTGCCGGCGGCAAATACACTGACGATGCCGCGCTTCGACAATTCATAGGTGGAAATATTGACTGGGTTTAGCGGTTCGTATGCACCGCTGCTACCCCAGGAATTGCTGGTCACGCGAATCGGGCTGCCATAGCTGAATTGATTCGTGGCAGCGTAATCCAGGCCACCGACGGCATCGAGAATCGTGATGACGGCACCGGAACCGTAACCAACCAGAGAGGCGCCAGGTGCCACACCACGGAACTTACCGTTTGATTTCGCACCCGTACCGCCGATCGTACCGGCGCAGTGGGTGCCATGACCCGAACTGATATCGGTATTGGGCACGCCTTCGAGATAGGAAATCGGCAGCATCGAATCGACGGCATTCAAGTTGGTCAAACCGGTCGTGTTTTGCACGAGATGTGCACCGAATTTCACGTCATCATGCGTTCCATCGACACCGGAATCGTTGACCAACACGGTGACGCCTTTGCCGCTATACGGAATGGAGCGACCGAAGTCAGCCTGATTTTCCGATACACGAGCGGCACCGGAAATTTGGCGCGCTTCGGCATTGAAATATTTCAGCGTGCGGTTGGGATAAATCGAAACCACGTTTGGTTGGCTCGCCAATGCGCGGATTTCCGACGGCGTTGCCAACACACCAGCGACTGGAAGCGTGCGCATGGTGATGCCTTTGGTAATACCGAGCGTTTTGAGTGTGTTCAGTTCGGCGGCACTAATCGGGCCCGATTGGTTATAGGAAACGACAATCGCAAGTTCGTCGGTCGGCAAAGCGGTACCGAGTTTCTTCGCGAGGTCGGCACTGATCTGTGCTTCAGCCAGCGCCATGCCGCTGAGCACCATGCCTGTGGCAAGTGCTGACAATTTAAATGTGATGGACTTCACAGAATGACGCATGATTACTCTCTCCAGGGATGATATGGGCCGCGACGGCGGTTTGCGTGCCATAGGATCTTCCCGGAGCGCTGCTGCTACCATCCGGTGAACACCCCATAAACTCTGGGTGAAAACCCCTATAGACTCGACAGGCGTCGTCGGTTCTACTAACGCCGCTTGCTCCAGGTAAGACTGGAGCTGCAATTCATCACCAAGCGCAATGGACGCGCCTCGCTTTTGCGGAGAAAGAAATGTTCAAGCTTGTGCGTTCGTTGTTCACTACTGCATGCATCTTGCTGGGAATTTTCAGCACAGCAGCGTCTGCGCAATCCTTGCCGGTCGATGTCGATGTTTCCGGCAACGTCGCTACGGTTCGCATCGGCGCCCCGGGCAATCCGATTGCCGATCTCACTTTGAGCTTCGATGATGCAAGCGGCTTGAGTGCTGCCAGTCTCGGCATCAGCGCCCAAGTGGTGAGTTTGAGCGACCCCACCCTGCTGTCGCGTTTGCCGGATGTTTCGTTGACCGCATTGCAAAGCAATTTCCCGGTGATGGTGACAATCGAGCCTCCTACCACGGGCGGCCTCGTACAACGCCGCATTACCCATATTGAAATACACACGCACGCATTGACCTATACCGCTGGTTCACCGTTGCGTTTGTTCAAGGCGCAATTGGGCGGACCATTTCGTGACATTACAGAAAGCGTGCTGCCAGGCAGTGTTCGTACACGCGGCACCACACCAGGTTGGTCGCAATTCATTATCGCGGCCGATTTGCGTCCGACCAATACGGTTATCCAGTCGAAGTTCACTTACCTTCGCAATCAACTCAATGCCTTGCCTGCTGGCGAACGCAATCCGTTGCGCAATTATCTCGATCTAGCCGAAGCTGCAGTCGCATCCGGCAATTACGCCGATGCCATCGCGGCACTCGACAGTTTCAACGCCAGGGTTTCCGCGCGCGCCGGTACTTTCATTCCGGACGTGTGGCGAGCCACACGCGATACCCAGAACATCGCCGGCGAGTTGCTGGCGGGTGCAAATACATTGGGCTTCAGCATCGGTTACCTGCGCGATTTCGGAAACTGATTTCGCGCGGTAGATCATGCTTCATCGGCAATCGCGGTGCTAAGATTCCGCCATGCCCGCTCGCCTGACTGCTTATCTGCCTGACGAAGCCGCTGCTTCTTGCCTGATGCGGGAGCCGCGACGCATCCGCATCGGTCGCGGAATCGATTGCGAATTCCGGTTGGAGCATCCTTCCATTTCACGCGAACACGCCGAACTGGTTTGGCAGGATGGACAATGGTATTTGCTTGATAGTGGCAGCAAGAATGGCAGCTTCGTCGACGGTGTTCGAATTGCAGCCTCCACTGCACTGAAAGATCGAAGCTGGCTACGCATCGGCGACATCCTGTGCGAATTTGATTTGCTGAGCAGCGAAGCCGCAGAACAATACGAACGACGTCTGGATATCAGACGCGCGAATTCACTGATCCTGCTCGACAAAGTTCTGCAGAAAACCGATTTACCGGATCTATTGCAGGAAACCATTCGAGCGACACTGGAACTGACCGATTGCGATCGCGGATTTTTGTTGCTTGCCGATAAAGCCTCGCCCACTTCTCTCACAGTCGCGGCAAGTCAGGGCATCGATCCTTCGAATTTACGTAATCGTGAATTTCGCGGCAGCGCCGGTGCCGTTCAACGTGCGTTGAATAGTCAAAGTCCAGTCGTCATCAATGATCTCCGTCTCGACCCCGAATTAGCCGGTCGTGCATCCGTGATTGCCGGCAATTTGCGTTCACTGATATGCCTGCCCTTGTTTGCCGATGGCGAAGCGGTGGGATTGGTGTATGCCGATTCCAGTCGCGCAGATCAGGTCATTACACAAATGGATCTGGAATTACTGAAGGCCTTCGCCGAGCGTGCGGCACTCTGGATTGCCGCGCGTCGTTGTGTGGCAGCAATTGGCGAGTTGTCTGCCAATCCGAGTTGGGCCGGAATTCTCGAAGCACAGGAACGAGTGTCGGCATGAATACCTCCGGCAACGATTCACAACCCGGGCAGCAGGACGCCACCATCACCGGCATGTTCAATGCCGATCTGCCGACTGGAACGATGCTGGCCAACCGTTTTCGCATTATCGGTTTGCTGGGTGTCGGCGGCATGGGCGTGGTGTATCGCGCCGAAGACACGGCCTTGAATATTCCGGTCGCGGTCAAACTGCTGCGTAACGAATATGCAAGCCGGCCCGACGCGTTCGAACGCTTCAAGCAGGAACTCTTATTGTCGCGACAAGTTTCCAGCCAGCATGTCGTGCGCATTCACGACATCGCACAGCATGAAGGTCGCTGGCTGATCAGCATGGATCTGATTGACGGCGAGCCGCTCGACAAATTACTTGATGTGCGAGGTGCACTCGACGTAGAGAAAGCTCTGCGCTTCGCAAGACAAATTGCGTTGGGGCTATCTGCCGCGCATGCACGCCAGATTATTCATCGCGACCTGAAACCTTCCAACATCCTGATCGATGCAAACGGCACCGCTTACATCAGTGATTTCGGGATCGCGCGTTCGCTCGGTACCAGTGGGCTGACCCGCACTGGTAGCGTGATTGGCACACCGGACTATCTGTCGCCGGAGCAGGCACGCGCCGAAGCCGTCGATGGCCGCAGTGATTTGTATGCGCTCGGTTTGCTGTTGTACGAAATGCTATCGGGCAAACCGGCGTTTTCCGGCGGCACTTCGGCGGAATCGTTGACACAGCGTTTGCTTGGGCCGCCGCCGCCGATTCGCAAATTGCGCAGCGATGTTCCGACCTGGGTCGAACGTTTACTGGATCGACTGCTTCGCACCCAACCGTCACATCGCCTGCAAACGGCGGATGATGTGGTGCGGGCGATCGATACCCGCGAAGTTCCGCGCGATTTTCGTCCGGGTCGACGCACGTTTATCGCTGCCGGTGCTATCGCCTTGCTGGCAACTGTCGGTTTGCTGGCATGGAAATACATGCCGACGGCAGCACCGGTAATTCCACCACCGGAACGCCTGCTGGTGTTGTCGATCGAGAACGCCACCGGCGACAGTTCGATCGATGCCGCATTGATCGGCTATTCGGAAACGCTCCGGCAAAGCATTGCTGCCAGTACCGATGTAGTCGTCGTCGATGGCGAGCGTGTCGATCAGGCCGTCGCGCAACTCGGCGCTGCCGATAGCCGCATCGGCGAGATAGATTCCAAATCCTTGCTGAAAATTTTACCTGCCACCCGAATTCTTCGTCCCAGAATCGAACGCGCCGACGATGCTTATCGATTGACAGCGACATTGCATGTGCAAGGTCAGCCCGATAGCAAACTCGCGGAAAGCTCGAACAAGGATTTTTTGACGGCTGCGCGCAAATTCACCCGCGGCAATGTACAAGGCTTGCAAGCAAACTCGACAATCAAGATCGATTTGCTGCCATCACGCATCACTACTCTTGCAGTATTCGGCGAAGGCATCCGTGAACGTCGCAATGGTCGCCTGGATTTATCGCTGCAGAAATTGACCGAAGCAACGACACAGGAACCCAAATACGCCAGCGCCTGGTTGATGCAATCGCAGGTCGCTCTGCTTGCCGGCAAAGCAGATGAAGCATTCAATGCCAGCGAACAAGGTTTGTTGTTGCCGCAACCAGATCGACTTCGTACCGACTTGCTGCAGGCAAAATCACTGGCCGATGGCGACGCCAAATCCCTGCTTGCCTCGCAGCAAGCGCGGGTACAAAAAAATCCGGACGATCTCGACGCTTTGCTGCGGCTGGCATTTCTGCAGGGACAAAGTGGCGATCAGGTGGCCGCCATTGCCAGTCTGCGTCGACTGCTGACTCGCGATGAAAACGATCCGCGCGCCTGGTTTCTGCTCGGCAAGAACTCCATCATGCATGGCGATATCCGCCCCGCCGTCGACGATTATCTGGTGCATGCGCTGGTGCTCTACAAACGCGGAAGAAACCCTTTCGGCGAAGCCGAAACCGTCAATGCACTCGGCGTCGCCTATTCACGACTAGGGCAAACCGACGATGCACAGGAGCAATACCGCAAAGCCGTGGAACTGCGACGCTCGTTGGGCGACAAGCGTGGAGTGGCGAGCAGTTTGCGCAATCTTGCTCAACTGGCAACTATTCAAGGCCATTACGACGATGCGCAATCGCAATTGCAGGAAGCCCGCGGCTTGTTCGAGAGTCTGGGCGATAACGATGGACTGAATGCGGTCGACAACGAACTGGGTCTGCTTGCCGAAGAACGCGGTGATTTCGTTGCAGCGCTGGCGGCATTTCGGCGCACGCTGCAAAATCGCGAGCAGGCAGAAGACGCCGAAGGCGCTGCAGAAAGTTTGAACAATATCGGCTTCGCACAATATCAATTGGGTGATTACGCCAGCGCCCAGGTGTTCTGGCAGCAGGCACAGACCGCCTATGAAAAACTGTCAGACCCGAGTGGCATCGTGCGGGCGCAGCAAAACCTCGGCATGCTGGAAATTGCACGCGGTCGCTGGCAGGAAGCACGTCGATTGCTTACCGCTTCGCTCAATAGTGCGGAACGCCAACAGATGGTCGAAGAAACTGCCGTCAGTCGGTACTACCTGGCGGAACTGGAATTGCTCGAAGGCAGAATCGGCAAATCACTTGAACAACTGGAACGTGCCCGCAGCTTGTTTGCCGAACGCGAAGACCAACGCGGCCTGATCGATGCCGATCTGCTGCATGGTCGTGTCTTGCTGGCCGCCAATGCGATCGGAGAGTTCGAAAAAACTCTGCAGAAACTCGAGCCCATGCTGAAGGAAGCTTCGGATGAACAACGTGCATTCGCGGCCTTGCTGCGTGTAGATCTTGCACGCCGCCAACACAATGATGCTGCGGCAAAAAAAGCGGCGGGCGAAGCGCTGTCGGCGGCAACGGCCTCGGGTGTGCAGGCATTGAAACTGCGTGCGGCACTTTACGAAAACGCCAGCGTCGAACAGATACTCGATGCCGAAACGGAAAAACTCGGCAATCTTCCCTTGCGACTTGAATGGCTCGAGCAGAGCATCAAGGAGCAGCTCGCGCTCGGCAATACACTGGCCGCGATAAAACGCTATCGCGAAGCGGAAGCTGCTTTGGTTAAACATGCCGATGCACAAGTCGCGTTCAAATTGCATAGTCTCGGCGCACAGACATTAAACCGATTCGGCGATAAAGCCGAAGCTGCTAAAGCACGTACAAAAGCGCAAACGGCATTGGAACATCTGCGTCGCGAATTACCGGAAAACCTGCGTGCCGGTTACGATGCCGATCCGCAAGTACTCGCCTTCAAGGAAAGCGGTAATGACCAATGATGCCAGCCTGGATACCGCTGCAGCCTTGGCTACCTTGCGCAGCCAATATCTCGGGCTGCTCGAACGTCTAGAAAACAATCAGAGTGAATTCCAGCGACTCGCCCGTTCGGTCTATCGCGTGCAGGAAGACGAACGTCGACGCATCGCGCGTGAGCTGCACGATGGTATCGGCCAGAACCTGACGGCGCTCAAGCATCAGATGTCGATGATCGCGTCGCAACTTTCACCGGAACAATCGGCCTTGCACGATCGCCTGTCGGCCAGCATCGATCTATGTGCGCAGACACTGGAAGACACCCGGCAACTTTCACGATTACTGCGACCACAGATTCTCGATGACCTCGGTCTTGCCGCTGCCTTGCAATGGCTTTGCCGAAGCGTCGAAAACCACAAGGGTCCGAGTATCGAACTGGATCTGCAGTCATTGCCGAAACTGGATGCCGATTTGCAGACCCTGCTGTTTCGCATTTCGCAGGAAGCACTCGCGAATGTGGTGCGACATGCGCAAGCCACGGAAGTGTTGTTGCGAATCGAGCAGCGCGCAAACCGTGTGTTGCTGACGATCTGGGATAATGGCGTCGGTTTCGATACCAGTGTTGCCGCGAACAATGCCAGTGAAGGTCGCAACGCCGGCCTGGTTGGAATGCGTGAACGCGCGCAACTATATGGCGGGCTGTTGCAGATAGAATCAGGCAACGATACCGGCACCTGGCTTCGCGCCAGCTTTCCATTCACCAGCACCGGGGACAGCAGCAGCACATGAGCAATATTCGCGTACTGATTGCAGACGATCACACTCTGGTCCGCGAAAGCCTGGTCAATTTACTCAATGCCAGTGGTGCCTGCCAAGTGGTAGCCGAAGCCGCCGATGGCATTGCCGCAGTGGAAAAAGCGCTGCTGCTGAAGCCCGATGTTGCGATCATCGATATCTCGATGCCGCATCTGAACGGCGTCGAAGTCGTGCGCCGACTGCACGCCGAATTGCCCGGCACTCGCACACTGGTTTTGACGATGCACGAGGAAGACGAATACGTTCTGCATGTCGTGCGTGCCGGCGCTTCCGGTTATCTGCTGAAGGACAGTGCTTCGAGTGAGCTGATTCAGGCCGTGCGCGATCTGCATGCCGGCCGTGGTCATTTCGGCGCGAACGCCGCAAGAGTGCTTGCCGAACAAGTACATCAACCCAGTCCCGATCTTGAAGACCCCTACGGTCGCCTGACCACGCGCGAACGCGAAGTGTTCCATCTGATAGTCGAAGGACAGACCAGCAAGGAAATCGCCCGTAAACTCGACATCAGCGTGAAGACCGCCGAAAACCATCGCGCCCATGTGCTGGAAAAACTGAAGGCACGTAACACCGCCGATGTGGTTCGTTATGCCGTGCGCAAGGGCTTGTTGAGTTAGTAGGTCGGGCCCTGGCCCGACATAAACAACATCGCAATCCGTTAAAAGCGTCGGGCCAGGGCCCGACCTACGTTTGCAATTATCTTTCCAGCAACTTCCGCAAAAACGGCACGGTGATTTTCCGTTGTGCCGCCAGACTTTCGCGATCGAGCTTATCGAGCAATGTCGTCAGCGTAAGCAAATCGCGGCCAACGCGTTTGAACATATAGTCGAGCACCGCATCGTCGAGTTCGAGACCTCGTTGCGAAGCACGATGCAACAGAACTTCGCGCCGACCGTCATCATCCAGGCTTTCCAGATTCAGACGCGTACATTGTCCAAGACGCGATTGCAAATCCGGTATCAGCAAAGACAGGCCGTGCGGTGCATGACGCGCAGCGTAAATGACGGTTACGTTCGTGGCGCGGGCACGATTATGGAAATGGAATAATGCAATTTCATCTTCCTCATTGCCTGCACAATGCTCCAGACCATCAAGACAGACGATGTCGGCATTTTCCTGGTCCGGCAATACTTCCTGCAAACGACCCGCGAATACCGTCAGCGGGAAATACAGAGCTCGTCTTCCCTGCTTCTGCGCCAAGGCACAGGTCGCCAGCAACAAATGACTCTTGCCGCTACCGGCAGCACCGGATAGATAAAGCCATTCTTTTGATTCACCGGTCGCAATTCTTTGCAACGCGGAAACACTGTCATGACTACCGACAAAACTGTCGAAACCCTGATCGTTGGAAAATTTTAGCGTCAACGGAATTTGTGGACTCACACATCGATCCCGGCATTCGGATTTGCATCCACTGTTTCATTTCCCGGTGTAACGATCACCGGTTTTTCCGCGCCATACAAACTACTGGCCGTGTATTGCTCATGCGCGTAACGCAACAACACCATCACCACGGCTGTCACCGGCAAGGCCAGCAAAACGCCTAAAAAACCGAACAACTGACCACCGGCCATAATCGAAAAAATGACGGCGACAGGATGCAGGCCGATGCTGTCGCCGACCAGCCATGGCGTCAGGATAAAACTTTCCAGTGTCTGGCCAATCATGAATACCGCGACGACCAGGCCTAGATGCATCGGGTCCATGCCCTGCACCAGCGCGGCAATCAAGGCCGCCGAAATACCGACGAACGCGCCGAGATACGGAACGAAACTGACAAGCCCGGCGATGAAGCCGATCAGAAAACCAAACTCTACACCGACCAACCACAAGCCCAGCGCGTAGATGCCGCCCAACACAAGCATCACGCTGATTTGTCCACGCATGAAACTTCCCAAAACGGCATCGGACTCGCGCGCCAGTTTCATGAAGGTCGGTTCGATCGGACGAGGAATCAGCGATTGCAAACGCGCCAGCATATTTTGCCAATCGCGCAGGAAATAATAGGTCACGACCGGAATCAAACTGATCGTTGCAATCCAACCCAGGATAGCCAAACCGGATTTTGAAATACCACCCAATACGGTTGCTGCAACACCGCCAGCTTGCTTCCAATGGCCTTTGATCAAATTCACGATCGCCATCGGATCAACATACTGTTGCAGTGAAATATTGAAACGTGTTTCAAGCCATGGAATCACCGTGCCTGTTGTCCACTCGGCCAAACGCGGCAACCATAAAATCAACTCGCGGATTTGTTCTTCCAGCAAAGGAATCAGCAGCACCAGAATCAGCGCGAGGATCAAGCTCATCAACACGAAAACAATGATCACCGCGGTATTACGCGAACGCCCGGCTTTTTCCAGACGCATTACCAACGGATTCCCGAGCCAGGCCAACAAGGCCGACAACACGAATGGCGTGAGAATCGGCGATAACAGCCAAATCAAACCGCCGGCCAGCACCAGCAATGCCAACCAGCGCCAACGGCGTTGATCACGTAGCCACGTGTTATCTGTCATTGTTTTCTCCAGGCACGCAAGGCACGGCTGCCGTAACGAATAAAATAATCCAAACCACTGACGATGGTGAAAACTATCACCAACCATAGTAACAAGCTCAATGCGATATCAGGGATGACGGCATAGGCCAGATTCGCCAACATCAAACCGACATAAATAATCTGGAAAAACGTCGTCAGCTTGCTGATCCAGCTCGGCATCGGCTTGAACGGTCCGATCGTTTTCCACCATACCCAGGCTCCGGTGACGATGACGGCATCCCTTCCCAATACCAGGAGACAAAGCCAGAGCGGTATCGCGTGCTGCCAGGCCAAACCGATAAAACAGACGCTGAGCATTAATTTGTCGGCAATCGGATCCAGCAAACCACCCAATGCGGTACGCCAATCAAATTTTTTGGCGAGATAGCCGTCGATTGAATCACTCAAGCCCGCGAATATTGCAATCCAGAAAGCAACCAGCGAATTGCCTTCAATCAAAAAATATAACAGGGGTAATGCCGCCACCATCCGAGCGATGGTGATGGCATTGGGTATCTGCTTTGGATTCATTACTTTGCTATTGCAGGATAAAACGCGGTACTGATTTCGTTTCGACAACGGGTTCGGCTGCCTCGTCGCTGCTGACTGGCGTACTCTCCACGTCTGCACTGCGCAAGGTACTACCCGAACCAATCAAGGTACGGAAACCCTTGATGCCGACATTCATATCGAGTTCGAGTCGCAGCATTTCCGGTGTTGCCTGCACGACCTGCACGCGCCTGACGATCGCCATCTGCTGCAGATATCCCATCAAGCGAATGAAATCCTGGCTGCTATTCACGCCGATCACGTCAATACGATACTTACCCGCGACACCGGTATTGAGATAAACCGAATCGCGTTTCGCAATGGCATCGGCTGCGCCATCGGCACCGGAGGCAATCACCTGACGCGGATCGGCCTTGGTATCGACCCAGCGTGCGACTTCGGTACCGCCTTGGGTCATCACCCATTGTGCGGACCAGCCACTGACCGATCGATACACTTTGCCGATCACCTGCGCGTCATTTTGATAACGCGCGGTCAGCGGCTGCATAGCGGCGGCATTCAAAGTCCAGACCGAATTGGTGGCTGCCTGTTCGACGCTATTGCCGCTAGGCAGCAAAAAACGTATGCCGCGTTCGAGCCCCCGCGTCGCCAAAGGCTTAACAACCGCCAATTGCTGCGAGGTCACCAGACGTGGGCCGCGACCGTCATCAATCGCCAACCACAAAATCGGTCTGGGTCTAGCGCCGGTCCAATATTTCAAGCCGGCCGCACCTATCAATGCGTCAACCGCTTCCGGATCAAAATTGACCACCAAGACGTTTTTGAAAACCGGCATACCGCTGGCCGAATCGCCGTCTTGACGGGTACTGGTGTCGGCCACCAGGGAACCAGCGGTTGGCATGGCGCGTCTGATCACGACATTTCCGTTGGCCGCAGGATTGCCGGTCAGTTTCACGATAACTTGGCCCAAGGCCTGAGCCGTCGCGATCCGTTTTGCGTTGTCGCCCACGGTGTCCATCACCGCCTCGCCTTTATAAAGCGCTAAATCACGAACGGGTTTGGGTTTCGGTGCGGGCTTGGTCGGATCCGCCTGATTCAGCGCATCGGCAACTACGCCCTTGCCGGCAGTCGAGCTTGTGGGCTTCGGTTTTGCGGGGCTGGTCGCTGTCTGTGCGACGGCTGATGCGCTGAAAACAGCCGCAAATATCAGGGAAATAAAGGCTAGACGGGCTTTGGGGGTCTTTTTCATGGCTACATGTTGCCGTAAGCAGGCAGGGCACGTCCAACGGTGCGCTGTTAGAATAGGCACTTTCCCAGCGAAATATTTCCCGTGACTGCCCAAACTCCCCTTACTTATCGTGACGCCGGCGTTGATATCGATGCCGGAAATGAAGTGGTTGAACGCATCAAACCCTTGGTGAAACGCACCTTCCGGCCTGAAGTCATGGGCGGTCTGGGCGGCTTCGGTGCATTGTTCAATTTGTCCGGCAAATACCGCGAACCGGTTTTAGTCTCGGGCACCGACGGCGTCGGCACCAAGCTGAAACTGGCGCAGCAACTGAACCGCCACGACAGCATCGGCATCGATCTGGTTGGCATGTGCGTAAATGACGTGCTGGTACAAGGTGCCGAGCCTTTGTTTTTCCTGGATTATTTCGCGACCGGTAAATTGCATGTCGACACCACTGTTTCCGTGGTCGGCGGCATTGCGAAAGGCTGCGAACTTGCCGGCTGTGCATTGATTGGCGGCGAAACGGCCGAAATGCCGGACATGTATCCGCCGGGCGAATATGACCTCGCCGGTTTCACTGTCGGTGCGGTCGAAAAATCCGAATTACTCGACGGCAATGCGGTGCGCGAAGGCGACGTGTTGATTGGTATCGCCAGTAGCGGTCCGCATTCAAACGGCTATTCGTTGATCAGAAAGATTTATGATCGCGCCGGTCGCCCTGCCGATCTTGATATCGGCGGCGAAAAATTGATCGATGCGCTGATGGCACCCACCCGCATTTACGTCAAACCGATTCTTTCGATGCTGAAAGAACACGATATTCATGCGATGGCGCATATCACCGGCGGCGGCTTGTCGGAAAATATCATTCGCGTTATTCCCGATGGACTGGGCCTGGAAATCAAGGCCAGCAGCTGGCCATTGCCACCGGTATTCCAGTGGCTGCAGAAAGAAGGCCAGGTGCCGAATAACGAAATGTGGCGCACGTTCAACTGCGGCATCGGCTTTGTCCTGGTTATCGCCGCAAAAGATATCGAGACTGTCAGTGCCGGCCTGAAGGCACATGGCCTGGATCACTGGACGATCGGTTCGGTAGTGAAAGCCAGCGGCGATGAACGCACACACATATCGGAATAAGGCGTGACGCTTGATCCAATCAAAAAACTGTCACTACTATTCGTAGTGTCGGTTTTTGTTCTGACCTGGATTAATCCGCGCTGGCCAACCGATCAGGCACTGCACAGCTCGCTGACGATCGTCGGCCTGATTTGGCTGCTGTGGCATACGAAAAAATATTCGATGAAAAATCTGGATTTTTTCGCCATTTGCTTTCTCATTGCCATTCATTGCGTGGCCGCGCGATGGCTGTATTCCAATGTCCCTTACGACGAGTGGTTCAAGACAGCATTCAACTGGTCGCCACAAGAAGCATTCGGCTTTGAACGCAATCATTTTGACCGCTTGATCCATTTTCTCTACGGCATTTGTTTTATGCCGGCGGTCGCGAATTTCATACGCGTAAAAAACAACACCAGCATGCGGGCGGCACTGGCGATAGGCTTGATGCTGATCATGGCTAGCAGCCTGATTTATGAATGGGCCGAGTGGGCATTCGCGCTATTCATGTCGCCGGAACAAGCCGAGGCTTATAACGGCCAGCAAGGCGATGTCTGGGATGCCCATATGGACATGTTGCTGGCTACGCTCGGCGCTGCTTTAACGATTCCGTTTTTCAAGAAATAAATGACTTCGACAAACAGACTAGCACTTCGTATCGCCGTGCTCGCTTCGGGGCGCGGCAGCAACTTGCGGGCGATCCATTCCGCCTGCGAAAAAGGGCATTTGAAATCGAGGATTGTCGGCGTGTTTTCCGACAAACCCGGCTCGGGCGCGATTGCTTTTGCCAGGCAGCAAGGCATTCATTGCGCTGCGATAAAACCCAGTGAATTCAACTCGCGCGAAGTATTTGATGAACATTTATTCAGCCTGATTGAAGGCGTTCAGCCTGATCTCATCGTTTGTGCCGGATATTTGCGTCTCATTTCCGCCACAACGGTGCAAAAAGTTCAAAACCGCATGATTAATATCCACCCTTCTCTACTGCCTAAATTCCCGGGGCTACGTACCCATGCTCGTGCACTTGAAGCAGGCGAAACCGTACACGGCGCCAGTGTGCACAGCGTTATTCCGGAACTGGACGCCGGCCCGGTGTTAACGCAGGTGTGCGTTGACGTGCAGCCTGACGACACCGATGAAATCCTGGAACAACGGGTGTTGGCGCGCGAGCATGCGTTGCTGGTGGAAACGATCGTTGCTCTCGAGCAACGAAGGATAATTTTACAATCACCGCCCGAGAAAGCATTACAGTTGGACGATCAAAACATTTTGCAGGACGCCACATGAAAACCTTGTTGTTGATGTTCGCAATATTATTGCCCGGCGTTTCGCAGGCCGTTGCCACGCTACCGCAAGCCGGCCCTTCGATTTACAAACCAAAAGCCTATACCGCGACTTATGTGGTATTTCGCAATGGCAATGCGCTGGGCAATGCGACCGTAAAATTGACTGCAATCGGAAATGGTCGCTGGGAACTCACTTCCAATACAACCGGCACCGGCATTGCCGCCATCGCCGGCGTTCAAATCGATGAACGTTCGGTATTGCGCTGGAATGAAGGGAGGCCGGAAACGATTGATTACAGCTTCAACCAGAAAGCCGGCTGGAAAAACAAACATCGCAGCATCAATGTGGACGCGCAAAACAAACGTGTCGATAGTCAGGACAAGGAAAAAAACCACATCCTGGAATATGAAGCCGGCGTACTCGATCGCCATGCGGTCACCGTTGCAGTGATGCAGGATCTGTCCGAAGGTAAGCGCGGTGACTTACTGTATCCGGTAGCAGATCGCGATGAATTGCAGAAACATCTTTATCGCGTCATCGGCAACGAAAAAATGCAGACCTCACTGGGCTCGTTGAACAGCGTCAAGGTACAACGCATTCGCGAAACATCGAACGGCCGCGTTACCACCTTGTGGCTTGGTGCCGACAAACAATTCGTACCACTACGGATCGAGCAAAGAGAAGCCGACGGCGACACGATTGAAATGCGGATTACTTCGCTTCGATAAATTCAAGCATTCCACACAATAAAAAAGCAGCGAGAGCTGCTTTTTATTTGCGTATCCATCCAGCCTGAGCTTTGTCGGGCCAAGGCCCGACCTACATCAACCCGGAACGCGGCGAATCTTCGCGCCCAATCCGCTGAGTTTCTCTTCGATGTTTTCATAGCCGCGATCGATATGGTAAATCCGGTCGATCACGGTTTCGCCTTTCGCAACCAGACCCGCCAGCACCAACGATGCCGAAGCACGCAGATCGGTCGCCATGATTGGTGCACCGGTCAGCGTTTCAACGCCGCGGATAATGGCGGTATGGCCGTCGATTTGAATATCGGCGCCGAGACGCATCAATTCATTCATGTGCATGAAACGGTTTTCGAAAATCGTTTCCTTGATCACGCCAACGCCATCGGCCATGCAATTCATTGCGGCAAACTGTGCCTGCATATCGGTCGGGAATGCAGGATAAGGAGCGGTCGTCAAACTGACGGCTTTCGGACGCTTGCCGTGCATGTTCAATTCGATGAAGTCGGCACCGGTGGTAATTTCGGCACCGGCATCTTCGAGTTTCTGCAACACGACATCGAGAATACCGGCGCGGGTTTTTTTGCAAATCACGCGGCCACCGGTCATCGCACCGGCAATCAGGAAAGTGCCGGTTTCGATGCGGTCCGGCATCACGTCGTAATGACAGCCACGCAAGCTGTCGACGCCTTCGATTATCATTTTGGCGGTGCCGACGCCTTCGATTTTTGCACCCATCGCAATCAGGCAATGCGCCAAATCGACGACTTCGGGTTCTTCGGCGCAGTTCTCCAACACCGAAGTGCCTTTAGCCAGCACCGCTGCACTCAATACGTTTTCGGTGCCGGTAACGGTGACCATATCGAACACATAACGCCCGCCTTTCAGGCGGTCGCATTTGGCTTTCACGAAACCGTTTTCAACCACGACGTCTGCGCCAAGCGCAATCAAGCCACGGATATGCTGTTCGACCGGACGCGAACCAATCGCACAACCGCCCGGCAGCGAGACTTCGGCATGTCCGTATTTCGCCAGCAACGGCCCCAGTACCAGAATCGAGGCACGCATGGTTTTCACCAATTCATAGGGCGCGACAGTATTGATAGGATGAGTTGGATCTACCGTGATCGTCAATTTCTCATCGATGCTCAGCTGCGCACCCAAGGCACCGAGCAAACCAACCGTCGTGGTCACGTCATGCAGATGCGGCACGTTACCGATCGAAATCGGGCTATCGGCCAACAAGGTCGCGCACAAGATCGGCAGCACGGCGTTTTTGGCGCCGGAAATTTGCACTTCGCCATTCAATACTTCGCCGCCGGTAACAATAATTTTTGCCATGTGATTTTTTCTTCTTAGGTAAATTTTTTTTGGAAGCTTGCGCTCCCCGGGATTAAGCAGAAGCCTGGGCTTCTTGCGGAGTAAGGGTGCGCAGTGCCAGGGCGTGAATTTCACCCCCCATCAAGGTGCCCAAGGTGGCGTAGACCATACGATGTCTCGCCAAAGGCAATTTGCCCTGAAAAGCGTCTGAAATGACCACGGCTTCAAAATGGACACCGTCTTCGCCCATTACCTGGGCCTGCGCGCCGGGCATACCGGCATGGATTAAGTCTTGAATTTGTTGGGCGTTCATAGGCTGCTTATGAAAAAACGGGGCTTTAACGGGTGCTTGGCTTACAATAGACGCACATGATACCGCCAACCCTGCTTTGATGAACGCTAATCTGAAGAACGAAGCGCTGACTGACGGCTCGCTGATCAAAAGTGGTCATCGCGTGCTCACGGTGGAAATACAAGCATTGCAAGCCGTTCAGGCCAGAATCGGGGCCGAATTCGCCCAGGCTTGTCGTCTGCTGCTCGAATGCAAAGGTCGAGTGATTTGCACCGGCATGGGTAAATCCGGCCATATCGCGACCAAGATTGCCGCAACGCTAGCTTCCACTGGTACCCCGGCATTTTTTGTCCACCCCGGCGAAGCCAGCCATGGCGACCTCGGCATGATTACCGACGCCGACGTCGTGTTGGCCTTGTCGAATTCCGGTGAAACTGAAGAATTGCTGACCATCGTCCCGGTCTTGAAGCGCCAGGGCAATGTGCTGATCAGTCTGACCGGCAGACCTGGCTCAAGCCTGGCGAATGAAGCCGACGTGCATCTGGATGTCAGCGTGCCCGAAGAAGCCTGCCCGCTGGGCCTGGCGCCAACTTCCAGTACGACAGCCGCGCTGGTGATCGGTGACGCGCTTGCCGTCAGCTTGCTGGAAGCGCGTGGTTTCACCGCCGATGATTTTGCCCGCTCGCATCCTGCTGGTGCCCTCGGTCGTCGTTTGCTGTTGCATATCAGCGACATCATGCATGCCGGCAGCGAGGTTCCACGCGTAGGCATCAATGCAACTGCCAGCGAAGCCTTGGTCGAAATGAGTCGCAAGCGCTTGGGTATGACAGCCATTGTCGATGCCGAAGATCGCCTGCTCGGCGTATTCACCGACGGCGATTTGCGTCGCGCCCTCGATGATGCCCAAATGGATTTGCGTAACACGCCGATCACGCAGCTGATGGCGCATTCACCGAAGACCATTGCTCCCGATGCACTGGCCGTCGAGGCCGCACATTTGATGGAGCAATACAAAATCAACGCGCTGGTAGTCGTCGATGACGAAAAACATGTCGTCGGTGCCCTGAACATTCACGATTTGCTTCGTGCACGCGTGGTGTAAACGATGGCTCTCGATCCTGCAGAACTAAAAAACCGCGCAAAAGGCATTCGTCTTGTGTGTTTCGATGTTGACGGCACGCTGACCGATGGCCGCCTGTATTTCGATAGCGAAGGTCGCGAAAGCAAAGCTTTCAATGTGCATGATGGCCAAGGTTTACGACTACTTGAAGATAACGGCATCGCCGTGGCCTTCATCACCGCACGCGCCAGTGAATCGGCAAAAGCACGCGCTCGCGACTTGCGTCTATCGCATGTATTCATCGGCGTGAAAGACAAGGCGGCCTGTCTGAAAGAATTGTGCGAAAAGTTGAACATTACGACTCGGCAAGCCGCTTTCATGGGTGATGACGTGCCAGACCTGGCCGCCATGAAACTTTGTGCATTGGCCTGTGTGCCCGCAAATGCACATCCATGGATGTTTGATCATGCCGACTGGGTCGTGCCAAAAAATTCGGGTGAAGGGGCCGGCCGCGCTCTTTGCGATTTCATTCTGGAATCGCAAGACTTGATGCCAGCCATTCTGAAAAAATGGGGCGCGATTGGATGAACCGCAATCTCTGGACCATTCTGATTTTTGTGTCGGCCGTGCTGACCACTATCGTCGTCTGGAATTTGCGTTCCAAGCCCCATATAAAGGCCGAAGGTCCGGCTCGTTCGGATTATGTTTTGCATAATTTCGAAATGACCACGCTCGATGAAAAGGGCAAAGAAGCCTTTACGCTGAAGTCGCCCTATCTCGAACGCGATCCGAGAGGAAAAACGCTCAGCATCCTGACGCCGAAATTCAGTTTTCCCGACAATCACGGTGGCATATGGCGAGCCGAGTCCGGCAATGCCTGGGTAGGCCCCAAAGCGGAAGAAGTGCGTCTGCAAGACAAAGTCGAAATGGTGGGCCCGAAAACGGCCACTGGACTGCAAACCCGCTTCAGTGCACCGCAATTGACCATTTTTCCGAAGAAAAATACCGCCAATAGCAAGGATGTCGTGACCATTACCCGTGCCGACTCTATACTTCAAGGTCATGGCTTGCAGGTCGATATGCAAGCCAAACGTTTTCAACTTTTAGCCGATGTCAAAGGACGATATGCGCCTGCTCGCCGTTAGCCTCACCCTACTCGCTGCATCCCTGTCGCTGTCTCCGATCGCGTTCGGCAAATCTACTGATCGCAATCAACCGATGGACGTGCAAGCGGATAGCACCGATGCCGTCATGGAAGACAATAGTGATTCGACCTTGAATGGCAATGTGATCATTACCCAAGGCACACTGCAGATCAAAGCCGATCGCGCCATTATTCACCGCAGCAATGGCGACATTGAAAAAGTCACCCTGACCGGCAGCCCGGTCGTGATGAAACAAGTCAATGACTCCGGTGAACCGATGAATGCCCAGGCAGCAAGGATTGTCTACACCTTGAGCTCGGATTTGATCCTGTTGAACGGTAACGTGATTATTGACCAGCCTCGCGGCTCGATGCGTGGCGAAAACGTCAAATATGACCTCAAGACTGGCCGCTTGAATGGCGGTGGCGATGGCAACCGCGTTTCGATGCGCATCCTGCCGAAGAACAAAGCACCAGCAGAAGCCAAGCCCTAATGCTGCACGCAAGAGGTCTGCGCAAGCGGTACAAATCGCGCGAAGTCGTACATGATTTCGGACTGGATTTAAATCCGGGTGAAGTCGTAGGTCTGCTTGGCCCGAATGGCGCCGGTAAAACGACCTGTTTCTACATGATCGTCGGGCTGGTTCCCGCAGATGCTGGTGACATCCATTTCAATGACCGCAATATCACCAATATGCCGATGCATGAACGTGCGTTATTGGGTATTGGTTACCTGCCGCAAGAAGCTTCGGTTTTCCGTAAATTGACCGTTGCCGAAAACATCATGGCGGTTCTGGAGCTACGCAAGGAGCTCAGCAGCGCCGACCGAAAGAAAGAGCAGGAAAGCTTGCTGGAAGAACTGCATGTCACGCATGTCGCCAAGCAACTTGGCGCCAGCTTGTCCGGCGGCGAACGCCGCCGCGTGGAAATTGCCCGCTCATTGGCCGCAAACCCGCGCCTGATTTTACTGGACGAACCCTTCGCCGGCGTCGACCCGATTTCGGTGGCCGAAATCCAGAAAATTGTCATGCATCTCAAACAACGCGGTATTGGCGTACTGATTACCGATCACAATGTCCGTGAAACCCTGGGCATCTGTGACCGCGCCTATATCCTGAATGCCGGCAGCGTTTTGACCCAGGGCTCCCCGACTGAAATTCTGGAAAACCCCGATGTCCGCCGCGTTTATCTAGGTGATAAATTCCGGCTGTAAAATTGCACGAAGATGCTTCCCGCATAGACTCGGCTTATGTTTAACTGTGCAGATGAAACAGAGTCTGCAAATTCGGCAAACACAATCTCTGACCTTGACGCCACAACTGCGTCAGGCCATTCGATTATTGCAACTTTCCAGCGTCGAACTGGAAACCGAAATCTCCGAAGCGCTCGAAAGCAATCCATTGCTTGAGTCGATCGATGATGCCGCAAGCGATACCGATGAGGTGCCAACCGAGATCGTTGCCGAAGCACCGACCGAAAGCAAGGAATCAAGCGAAGCCGACACCGAAATCGATGTTCTCGAAAACAATGAAGAATTCGATTGGTCCGACGACGAACCGCGCACATCGAATGGCAAAAACGAAGAGTATGAAAATGAATTCGGCATTGCCGTGCCGATGGATTTGTGCGAACACCTGCTTTGGCAATTGCGCTTAAGTCACCTGTCGGCGCGGGACATTGCCATCGGCGAAGTCATTATCGAAGCCATCAATAGCGATGGCTATCTGCTTGAGTCGGCCGAAGCCATTCAAGAAACCCTGTTGCCCGAAGTGCATGCCGATTTGCAGGAAATCAATACCGTATTGCAATTGATCCATCACTTCGACCCGGTCGGTGTCGGCGCGAGAAATTTATCGCATTGTCTGTTGATCCAGTTGCAAGTGTTAAGTCAGGACACGCCGGGTTTATGTCTTGCGAAAAAAATTGCGCTGGCACATCTCGAAGCCCTGGCAAAACTCGGCTCCGAAAAATTGGCCCTGCAGCTGAAAATCCCGCTGGCAGAAATGCAGGAATCGGTAGCACTGTTGAAAAGCCTGGATCCCAAGCCCGGCCTTAAAATCAGTTCCGACGTGCCCGACTATGTTGCGCCCGATTGCATAGCCACCAAGCAAAAAGGTGTATGGCAGGTTAGCCATGCACGTGGCAGCCAACCGCGTATCGGCATCAACAAACATTATGAAAGCTTGATCGGCAAGGCAAGCCGGGAAGACGACTCCTATCTTCGCGGCCAGCTACAGGAAGCGCGCTGGCTGATCAAAAGCCTGGATTCGCGCGCCGATACCTTATTGCGTGTTGCGCGTTCGATTATTCGCCAGCAAAGCGGATTTCTCGAACACGGACCACAAGCCATGAGGCCACTGACCCTGCGTGAAGTTGCCGAAGAATTGGGCCTGCATGAATCCACCATTTCCCGCGCAACGACCAGGAAATTTTTGCGCACACCGCGCGGCACCTTCGAATTCCGCTATTTCTTCAGCTCGGGCATCAGCAATAGCGATGGCGGGGGAACTTCAGCTACGGCCATCCAGTCCATGATACGAAAGCTGATTGAAGCGGAAAATCCGCGCACTCCGCTTAGCGATGCCCGGCTGGCCGAATTACTGAAGGCCGAGGGCGTTCCGGTGGCGCGGCGTACCGTCGCCAAGTACCGCGAAGCCATTCATATTGGCTCTTCCAGCGAACGCCAGCGTTTGGGTTAAATGCTGCCAGTTAAAACTTCGTGAATTGAAAGCAAATCCAAAAAAATTGACAAGTTCTCACAAATTCTTCTCCACAAAACCCGGATTCTGGCGTAGTGTAATCATTGCAAGCTAAGTTGCTTGTTACTCGACAGGAGGAAGGAATGAAATTAGATATCAATGGCCACCAAGTTGAAGTCACCACCGCCCTACGCGATTACGCACAAGAGAAAATAGGACGCCTGTCGAAACACTTTGAACACCATCTAGATGCACGCATGATCCTCTCGGTAGAAAAACTCGATCACAAAGCCGAAGCCACTCTCCACACCACCGGAAAAACCCTTTTTGCAGATGCCGTTGCGCCTGACATGTATGCCGCGATCGATTTGCTGGCCGATAAACTCGACCGCATTGTGCTGAAGCAAAAAGAAAAGATGACCAATCATCATCGTGGCGATTCTCAGGCACGTGCCGAGACCTTTGGCTGATCCGTCTTCATTAATTCGACACAGACCCCGACCAGTTCGGGGTTTGTTTTTTTATGGGACATGAAACCCCAAAGCATAGCTTTGAAAAAATCCGACGTGTTCGTACCCTCTCCCCAACCCTCTGATGAAACCACTCCCTTCGGGATCCCGATGGGAGAGGGGGAAAAACATTGCCAGCCAGCGACAGCAATGCGAAGCTTAGCGACATGCCAAATCAGCACAGCCCATGCTAAACCGCATAACTACCCGCGAAGTATTCGAACAATTGCAGGAACGGCTTAGTCTTCGCTGGCTAGCCGCGCCGGGCGGTGGCGAGCGCGTACTCGAACGCAACGAGACATTGTCGCGTCGTCCTTCGCTTGCAGGCTATTTGAATGTCATCCATCCCAATAAAATCCAGATTATCGGCGCTTCGGAATTGCAGTGGCTGGATGGCCTCGATGCAAGACAACGCTGGGAAACGCTGGAAAAAATTACCGGCTTCAACCCGATGGCGTTGGTGATCACGCAAAACCAGAGTTGCCCCACCGACCTGCGCAATGCCTGCGAAGAATCCGGCACGCCGTTATGGGTATCCGCCAAACGCGGTCACGAATTGCATAATCATCTGCAATATCATCTGGCACGCTCACTGGCGCCACGCGTCAGCTTGCACGGCGTATTCATCGAAATTTATTCGATCGGCGTATTGATTACCGGTGAAGCCGGTGCCGGCAAAAGCGAATTGGCTTTGGAATTGATTTCACGTGGCCATCGTCTGGTTGCCGACGATGCCCCCGAATTCACCTTGATCGCACCGGACGTTCTGGACGGCACCTGCCCCGAAATGTTGCAGGACATGCTCGAAGTGCGCGGCCTTGGATTGATGAACATCCGTCAGATGTTTGGCGACACTGCGGTCAAACGCAATAAATATCTACGCTTGATCGTACATTTGTTAAAGGTCAGCGATAGTAGTTCGGATCATATGGCTCGTCTCACCGGCGAGACCGATGCACGTCAGGTATTGGATCTGCGTGTACCGGTATTCAATTTACCGGTAGCGCCCGGTCGCAACCTGGCAGTTCTCACCGAAGCTGCGGTTCGCTTACACTTGCTGCGCAGCAAAGGTGAAGATCCTGCCGCTGCATTTCTTGCGAGACATACCGCTTTCCTCGAAGCTGGTGGACACTGATGAATTCGACCAAACCAGTACTGACGGTTGTCAGCGGACTTTCCGGTTCCGGAAAAAGCATTGCCCTGCGTACACTGGAAGATCTGGATTATTACTGCGTCGATAACCTGCCCGCCGAATTGCTGCCGGAGTTCGTAAAAAATCTGACCCGTGACAACAAGCAACACTTGCGACTCGCAGTAAGCATCGATGTACGAAATCACAGTTCCGATTTGAGCCGCGTCGGCGAATGGCTCTCCGCCGTCGGCGCAATGGGATTTGATTATCGCCTCGTATATTTCGACACCGCCGACGAAGCCCTGATCAAACGTTATTCCGATACCCGCCGTCGCCACCCGCTTTCGCATGAAGGTCTCGCTCTGTCGGATGCCATTGCGCATGAGCGCGAACGCCTGCGGCCGCTGCATGCACTAGCCGATATCGTGATTGATACCAGTGAAATGAATGTGCACCAGTTACGCAAAGTGGTATTGAGTGAATTGGAAGCCGGCGAGAAACGGCAGGTGTCTTTATTGTTTGAATCCTTCGCATACAAGCGTGGCATTCCCGGTGACGCCGATTTCGTTTTCGATGCGCGCTGCCTTCCAAACCCGCATTGGGATGCCGCACTGCGACCATTATCAGGCAGGGACGCTCCCGTCCGGGCATTCCTTGAGCAACAAACCAGCGTGATCGAATTCGTCGATCAAATTTCGGTTTTTCTCGATACCTGGCTGCCGCGCTTCGAATCCGAAACCCGCAGCTACGTGACTGTTGCCTTCGGATGTACTGGCGGCAAACATCGTTCGGTCTATCTGGCAGAAAAACTGACCCAGCATTTTCGCCAAAGCGGTCGCGAGAATGTACTGACCTATCATCGCGAGCTCGAATAATGACAGTCGGCGTTTTACTTATCGCCCACGCGGGCATTGGTAAAGCTATCCTGCAAGCGGCTCAACATATCAACGGCGTTAACTCACTGACGGTCGTTGCGCATGAGGTCCAGATTGATCTTGATGGCGATGCACAATTAATATCGGCAAGTGCCGCGTTTCGCAAAGTGGATAGCCCTGCCGGGGTATTGATACTGGTGGACTGCCCGGGCGGTGTTGCCGACAAGACGGCCGCACGGCTGGCGCAGTTTGGCACTCCAACCAGGCGCGTGAGTGGCCTGTCTTTGCCAATGTTGCTCAGAGTAATGCATTATGCGGAACAGGACCTGGATGAACTTGCCCGCACGGCTGCAGCGGGTGGACGCAACGGAGTGGTAATCGATCATGCTTGAACACGAAGTCACCATCACAAACCCCACCGGCCTGCATGCACACGCTTCGGCGAAATTGGTGCAAATACTGGGCGCTTTCAAAAGCCAGGTCACGCTAATCGGTAAAGGTCGCGAAGTGAATGCAAAAAGCATCATGGGCGTGATGTTGCTCGCCGCCGGCCCCGGCACCGTACTCAAGGTAAGAGTAAATGGCGAAGATGAAAGCGATACATGGAAAGTGGTGCAACAATTTTTTGCCGAGATGTGATTTAATTTTTTGTTGGAGCGCCTTTAGGCGCGATTAAATATTCGGATTTTCGACGCGATCAAAATCGCAACGAGCATACCTAATCACAAATCAAGCTTTCCCTGCGAATTCATTCGCGCCTAAAGGCGCTCCAACAAAACCAAAAACAAAAGGCTGGGCATATCGTGCTTATCAGCCGATAATACGCAGGCCTTTCCGGGAGCCGCCCATGGCCGAAGCCATTCGCCACGATAAAACTGCACGCCAGCTGCGTCTGTTATCAGATGCGCTGGATACCGGCCGCCTCGGCCCCGTGCGGCGCCTGGTGAATTCGCTGTCGCCGGCTGAAATCGGCAATTTGCTTGAGTCCTTGCCGGCCACCAAGCGTGGTGTGGTCTGGGGCCTGGTGGACCCCGAAGATGACGGTGAAGTGCTGGTGCATGTCGGTGAAGATGTCCGCGAGTCTTTGCTTGCCGACATGGATCCCGATGAAATCGTGGCCGCTGCCGAAACGCTGGATCTGGATGACTTGGCAGAACTGATCGAAGACCTGCCCGATACGGTTATCGACGAAGTCCTCAAATCGATGGACCGCGAAAATCGCGAACGTCTCGAACAGGCCTTGTCCTATCCATACGACAGTGCCGGCCGTTTGATGAACCCGGATGTGATCACCGTGCGTACCGATGTCACGGTCGATGTGGTGCTTCGTTATCTGCGCCTGCGCGGTGAAATCCCCGAACATACCGATTACCTGTTCGTGGTTTCGCGTCGCCATCAATATTTGGGCCGTGTTGCGGTCTCGTCTTTGTTGATTCGCGATCCGCTTACTCCGATCAATGAATTGATCGACGACGAACAACCCGCCATTCCGGTCAACACCGATGCGAACCAGGTCGCCACCCAGTTCTCGGATTACGACTGGATCACGGCGCCGGTCGTCGATGAAAACAATATCTTGCTCGGCCGCATCACGATCGATGACGTGGTCGACATCATTCGCGAACAAGCCGAACACCAGGCCATGGGCGCGGCCGGTTTGGACGAAGACGAGGACTTGTTCTCGCCGGTTCCGCGTGCGGCAAAACGTCGCGCCTTGTGGCTGGGCATCAACTTATTGACGGCATTTCTGGCGTCATGGGTCATCGGCCGTTTTGAAGCCACATTGCAGCAAGTAGTCGCACTCGCCATCTTGATGCCGATTGTCGCCAGCATGGGCGGCGTCGCTGGCACGCAGGTTTTGACCTTGATGGTGCGCGGCATTGCACTTGGGCAGGTCGGCGTCGGCAATCTACGTGCATTGATTGCCAAGGAAGCGCTGGTTGGCGTCCTAAACGGCCTGGTCTGGGCGATTGTTGTGGGCGTGGTTTGCGCACTCTGGTTCCAGGACACCAAAGTGGGACTGGTAATTGCCGGTGCGATGACGATTAACCTGGTGGCCGCTGCTTTGGCCGGCGTCCTGGTACCGATCACCCTGAAACGGATGAATATCGATCCAGCCCTGGCCGGGGGCGTTGTACTGACGACGTTCACCGACGTGATCGGCTTTTTGTCATTCCTGAGCCTGGGTACTTTGATACTGCTCAAGTGATTAATGCTGTTGTAGGAGGCCGCTTGCGGGCGACGCTCTATTTCGGGCCCAAGGGCCCTCCTACATTCTGCGAACCTTTTAGCTATCCCGATGCCTCTAATGGGCATAACAAGGAGATAAGCATGACTCGTCGCAACCTACTGAAAAGTTTAGCCGCTTTCTCGGCGCTGTCCTGGTTTAATACTGCGGCAGCTGCCACTACGCCGGTAAACACGATTATCAAGCCACTGAAGAAAGCCAAGTCCGATTGGAAAAAGATATTGCCGGCGGCTTCCTATGCGGTTTTATTCGAAGAAGAAACCGAACGGGCCAATTCCAGTAACTTAAATAAAGAGCATCGCGATGGCGTATATATTTGCGCCGCCTGCCATCTGCCCTTGTTCAGCAGCAAGGCGAAATTTGACAGCGGGACCGGCTGGCCTAGTTTTACCTATCCGATGGAAGGCCATATCGCGACCAAAACCGATTACAAATTGATCTGGCCACGCACTGAATATCATTGTGCCCGCTGCGGTGGCCACCAAGGCCATGTTTTCGACGATGGCCCGAAACCGACCGGACAACGTTGGTGCAATAACGGCGTTGCATTGAAATTCGTGTTGAAAGGCAGCCCGCTGCCTGCCTTGAGGACCTAATGTGAAAAACATTTTTACGAAGACACTCGTGGTTTTTGTCGCCAGCCTTTTATCAAGCATCGCTTTCGCTTCTGTATTGGTGAGTCTGGATGGTCCGGCAAAACCAAAACCCGGAATCGAAACGGCAATCTTCGCTGGCGGTTGTTTCTGGTGCACGGAATCGGACTTCGACAAAGTGCCAGGCGTTATCTCGACGACCTCCGGATATGTCGGCGGCACGGTAAAGAACCCTACTTACGAACAGGTCTCTGCCGGTGGAACCGGTCATGCCGAAGCCGTTGAAGTCAAATTCGATCCGAAGAAAATCACCTACGCACAATTACTTAAAACCTATTGGCTTAGCATTGATCCGCTGACTCCAAATCGCCAGTTCTGCGACGGTGGCAGCCAATATCGAAGTGCGATTTTTTACACCAGCGAAAGCCAGAAGAAACAGGCGCTGGCGTCAAAGAAATCACTGGACGACAGCAAGTTTTTCAAACAGCCGATCGTGACTGAAATCACGGCGGCCACCGAATTTTATCCGGCTGAAGACTACCATCAGAATTATCACAGCAAGAATCCGATCCGCTACAACTATTATCGGAACAGTTGCGGTCGTGATGATCGTCTGGAACAGGTTTGGGGCAAGAAAAAATAACGTAGCCCGGGTCATGGCTTTATCTGACCCGGGGTTATCGGCAAATCCAACATTTCAAGTCACTGAAATATGGATCGTCTTAAAGATTGCAAGGTTCAGACGGTATCGAAGATCGCCCCGGGTCAGATAAAGCCATGACCCGGGCTACTTACCCTGCTCTTTCAAAGTCAGCGCCACTTTATTGCGCAGATAGGCCGGCTCCAGATTGTCTGGGGCCATCATTTTTCCTGCGGCGTAATCCCGCAAAGCTAGTCGCGCGATATCGGCGGCATGCGGCAGTGCTTCTGCACGGCAATGGATTAATTGTGATTTCAAGCTGACTTGCAGCGCATTATTATTCGCGGCGAAGCCGGTGCCTATACCGGCAATCGGACCATACGATTCAATCCGAAAAGCTTCAGGTGAAATCACAATTTCTTCGCCGATCGCATTAACCAAACCCTCTGTATTCAAACGAAATTCGGCGCAATAAATCTCACCCATCCGGGCATCGATCGCAGCCAGAATTCGGTCCGTTTTCAAATCTGCGCCTTGCATGGCCAGGGCCGCCAATGTCGAAACCGGTAATACCGGTTTATCCAAGGCCAGGGCAATGCCCTGCACCAGGGCAACGGCTAGTCGCACACCGGTAAACGCACCCGGACCTACACCAACGGCAATCGCATCAAGTTCGGATTTCTTGATGCCGGCTTCTGTCAGCATTTGCTCGGCCCATGGCAAAGCCAAAGCCGTATGTTGCTTCGGAACAATTTCGAAACGCTCGCGCATTTCGCCATCAACATACAAAGCCACGGAACAAGCTTCGGTCGCCGTTTCGAATGCCAGCAATTTCATGGCCAGATTTCCTGCGATTCAACAGTTTCATGTTCCATCGCTTCATGCACATGGGCAAAAAATGCCTGCACATCTGCCAGTACTCGCGTACGCGGTAGTGGCGGCAAACTATCGAGAAAAATCCGGCCGTAGGATTTACCGATCAAACGCTGGTCGCATAAAACCAATACGCCGCGGTCTTCATGACTGCGAATCAAACGACCGGCACCTTGCTTCAATGCGATAACGGCTTGCGGGATTTGCTCTTCGCGAAACGGATTGCCACCACTTCGACGAATCACATCCAGGCGAGCTTCCAATACAGGATCATCCGGCGCGGCAAAAGGCAGTCGATCAATCACGACGACACTCAAGGCTTCACCGATAACATCGACACCTTCCCAAAAACTGGCGGCACCCAATAAAACACCATTGCCGGAATTGCGAAATTGTTCCAGCAACACCGTACGTGGTGCTGTGCCCTGCACAAATAGTGGCCATGGCGAATCTTTCAAGGCTTCACTGGCTTCACGCAGGGCGCGGTGCGAAGTGAATAATAAAAATGCGCGACCTTGCGATGCTTCCAATACCGGCCAGACCGCATCGACGACCGCCTTGCCGTAATCGCGAGTATTGGGTTCCGGTAAATTCTTCGGTAGATAACACAAGGCCTGATCGGCCCACTCAAATGGGCTTTGCTCTAGAACGGTACGCGGCTCGATCAAACCCAGACGATGCGCCAGATGCTGAAAGTCGCCTTCAACGGCGAGTGTTGCCGAGGTAAAAATCCAGGCGGCACGACTTTGCTCGCGGTATTGACGCAATGGCGCCGAAATATCCAAGGGCGTACGTTGCAAACTAAAGCCGCGCTGCGTGAGTTCATACCAACGCACGTCTTCGTCTTCGCCGGGATTCAACCAACGTTGAATACGCACATAGGCATTGTCGGCACGTGCACTGCAGGCACCAAAGCCCGGACTGGTCTCAACCAGAGGTTCCAAAGCCTCACAAAGACTTTCGACACTGACGCGCAATGCCTCAAGCGCGAGACATGCCGCTTCATCATGTAGGACGCGCGCCTGATTACCACGCTGGGCAAAATTATTCAGAGCCAAACGTAATTCGCGCACCTGATGTTCAATGGTTCTTACCGGCTGTTGAATCGTTGCCAGTGCCGCTGGCACTTCCTTGCATTCGGCCAGCGTATCGCGTGCCAAATCTACCAGTTGTCTTGCGCTGATGTTTTCGCCAAAGAACTGTGCAGCCAATTCCGGGAGCTGATGCGCTTCGTCGAGAATAAATGTTGCGGCACCCGGCAGAATTTCACCGAAGCCTTCCTGCTTGATCGCCAAATCAGCCAGCAACAAATGATGATTCACCACAACCACATCGGCCGCTTGCGCTTCCTGCCTTGCTTTCACGACAAAGCATTCCGACCAGAACGGACATTCGCTGCCCAGACAATTTTCCGCGTTCGAGGTAATTTGCGGCCACAGCGGAGAATCTTCCGGCAGATCGGATAACTCCGCCAAATCACCGCGCTTGGTTCTTCCACTCCAGGCGGTAACACGATGGAATTGCGCGACGACATCGCGGCTGGCGAATTTCGATTCCCCGCGAGCCTGCTCCATCCGGTAGCGGCACAAATAATTGGCGCGACCTTTCAGCAAGGCTGTTTTCAGATTCGCACCAAGCGCTTCGCGAACACGCGGCAGATCGCGGTGATACAACTGGTCTTGCAACGCTTTGGTACCGGTCGAAATAATCACGCGCTCGCCCGACAACAATGCGGGCACTAGATAACCGTAGGTCTTGCCGGTACCGGTACCGGCCTCGGCAATCAGGGTTTCCTTGTCATCAATCGCATCGGCAATCGCCTGCGCATAACGCTGCTGGGCGGGACGTGCTACATAGGCCGCTAATTTATTTGCCAGCGGGCCATCGTCCGATAAAGCCAGCTGCGTACGTTTTGCTAAATCCGACACTGTATTTCCATTAATAACGCGGCTGCGGCACGACGGTGCATTTCGCAATTTGTTGCTCTGCAACTAATGCACCGGCCGCATCTCTTTTTGCATTGCGGGCAAACGACAGGGTTTTCCAATTGCGTCGGCATAAGGCGCCCAACTTGGGGCCCTTGTTGTAGGACGCTAACGCAGAACTTTCTGCCTGTGCCCAATTCTTTTTCAGCAAGAACAATTCCGCCTGCCACTGCAGCAAGTCGGGATCCATCACGGAAATTTTCAGGGCATGATCAATCGCAGCCTGTGCCGAGACAATATCTTTTCTGGCTTCTGCCTGCGCAGCGGCGTTGCGCAAATCTTCCACTTGCAGATCACGCAAGGGCGCTACGGTCAAGTCATTGCCTTGCAAACCGGCGGAACGGACTTGCGCCACCATCGCTTCGGGCGTCAAAGCAGCGGAGCTCGTGGCTTTTTTCGGCGTGCCCGGGCCACATGCAGTCAACAACAGGAAAACAACGGCGACAACAAAACGCATGACTTATTGCTCCTGAACTTCGGGTGGTGGCGGTTGCACTTCCGGAGAATCTTCGCCGAGTTTGAACCAGTCCAGCCATGAACTTTCAACGCAGGACTTGTGCTCTTTCGGCAAATAGCCGGAAACAAATGCAGCGCGTCGTGCATTCGGACAATTGTCCTCGGTGGTTGCGTAATCACTACCGTCCAGCCATGCCCATTCGATACCTTCGCCACTCACGGTCAAAGGTTGCGTCGGCAGTTTCGAAAACAGTGAAGACCAGACGCGCATGGCACCGGTGGCGCCATACAAACCGGTCGTTTTGTTTTCATCATTGCCAACCCAGACCACGGCGAGATGATCACCGGTATAGCCGGCAAACCAGCTATCGCGACCATCGTTACTGGTGCCGGTTTTTCCTGCTGGCTGCAGAGGGCCCAAACCATCGCTGAGCAATGCGCTGCCGGTACCGTTCGTCACCACTTGCTGTAAGCCCAAAGTCACCAGACGCGATGCAATGGCATCGCCTTCCTGCGCGGCTTCGGAGTTGAAATCGTAACGATTAACCGCCTTGCCTTTTGGATCAAGTACGCCGCGCACGGCACGCAGTGGCTGAATTCGGCCACCGGATGCCAAAAATTGATACATCTGCGTCATCGAGAACACACTTAAATCGATCGAGCCCAAAATCAGCGAGGGCCGTGGTTCCGATTGCAAACCGCCAAGCACTTTCAATAATTCACTCAAGCGATCCGGCCCGACTTCCATGCCGACACGCACCGTGGCCTGATTGTAGGAATGCGCGAGTGCCGACGACATCGTCACCGTGCCATGGCTCTTGCCGTCGGAATTTCCGGGGCGCCAGGTTTTGCCATTCGGTTGCGTCACTTCGACCGGACTGTCATCGACCCAGCTGGCGAGCGAGTATTGATCCGGCTGTGCGAATGCCAGCAAATACACAAACGGTTTGAGCAGTGAACCGACCGGACGTTGCGCTTCGAGTGCACGATTGAAACCGGGCTGATCGACATTCTTGTTGCCGACCATTGCCAACACTTCACCGTTGTTGCTATCGGTAACCACCATGCCGGCTTGGAGCGTCGGACCCTGCTTGCGCTGGATCTTGTTCAAGGTATCGATCACGGCTTTTTCCGACAACATCTGTACCGAAGGTGCGAGCGAGGTATGTACGGTCATACCGGCGCCTTTCAAGGCATCGGCCGGATAATCGCGTGCCAGCTGGCGGCGCACCAAATCCATGAAAGCGGGATTACGATTTTTCGCCACACCGGGTTTTGCACTGACACCGAGAGGTGCCGCATTGGCGCGGTCGGCTTCGGCTTTTGTAATCAGACCCAATTCAACCCAGACGCCCAATACAACACTGCGGCGTGCAAGCGCGCGCTCTGGATATTTACGCGGGTCGTGATATCCCGGTCCCTGGATAATGCCGATCAGCAGCGCCATGTCTTCGGTACGCAGAGAATTCAAATCACGTCCAAACCAGAATTCGGCACCGGCCGCGACGCCATGCACCGACTGATTACCCTGCTGGCCCAGGAAAGCCTGATTCAAATAGGCTTCCAGAATCCGCTTCTTGTCGAAGCGCGCCTCGATGATCAGGGCATAGGCCGCTTCTTTCACTTTGCGCGAAATGGTTTTGGTATTGCTCAGAAACAGGCTGCGCACCATTTGCTGCGTCAACGTACTGGCGCCTTGTTCAAATTCGCCTTCGCGCAGATTGACCCAGATCGCACGCATCAAACCTTTCGGGTCGATGCCGTGGTGATTTTTGAAATTGCGATCTTCCACGGCCTGCAAACCGGAAACGATTAGTGGCGGCACGTCTTCCAAGCGAACAAGACGACGCTCTTCTTCGGTATTGCCATACAAGGTGGCGATACGGGCGGGATCAAGTCTTGCGCTATCGAGACGTTTCTTCGTCGCGGCATCCTGCACCGAGACCACGCGGCCGGCGCTAATTACAACTTGCAATCGGCGTTCGCGAACCGGACCATCCATATCGACGAATGAACGTGTACCCAGCAAAAATTTTCCGCCATCGCGGGCGTACGTGCCCGGCAATTGGCCGACGCCGTCATTGCGATACGAAGCCGCTGCGAGTTCCAGCTCCATGGCTTCGGGGTTCAGACGAACACCCTCTGCCAAAAACAGCGGGCGGGCAAAAATGCGGGTCGGCACTTGCCATTGCAATTGTGCGAATTCTTCGCGCACCTGCTTGTCCAGATGCCAGAGATAGGGGCCGCCTATGCCAATCATCAGGCCCAGAACGAGCAAGCTGATGCGCCAGAACCAGGTTCTGAAGCGGGAGCGGGGACTTGGGGTGTCTTCGGAAGGAGCGTTTAGGGTCACGGACATGGATAATGTTGGTTTCCGGAAGTTTATCAGGCTCGAGAGTGAGTCTGAATTTTTCTTGGCGTATTTGGACAACAAATTCCAGAACTAATTCACATTAAATGCGCAATCGATTCACATACCACTATCGCCGGACCCGAAACCTGCTGCAACGCGGCTTGCGGAGCCTGCGTGTGCGCGGCCTGAAAGCCAGCCTGGCGATGCTCTCCCCCCGGCTGAAGCAGGCGCGCGCCGGTCGCGATTTGTACTTTCCGAACCGAACGGATATCGAAAGCCTGACTTTGGCCGATTTCAGCTGCGAACAGCCCGAAGTCAGCTTGATTATTCCGATTCATAATCAGCTGGACCTGACTAAATCCTGCCTGACCAGCCTGCTGCTTCACCGAAATAAAATCGGCTTCGAAGTCATCGTGGTTGACGATGCCTCCACCGATAACAGCTTCGAATTTTTATCTGGCATAAAAGGCCTGCGGATATTCCGAATGCCGGAACAAGGCGGCTATGTCTTCGCGAGTAATCGAGGTGCGCAGGAAGCGCGTGGACAGATGCTGGTTTTTCTGAACAACGACACTGTCATGCAAGCGGGTTGGCTGGAGGCTTTGCTCGACACATTCAAGCGTTTCCCGGACACCGGAATCGCCGGAGCGAAATTGCTGTACCCGAATGGCAAATTGCAGGAAGCCGGTGGCTCGGTTTTCAATGACGGAAGCGTCTGGAACAACGGACGTTTCGAGCTGGCCGACAATGCCCGTTTCAATTATGTGCATGAAGTCGATTATGTTTCGGGCGCCGTACTGGCCATTCGTAAAAACGTCTTTGAGCAACTAAACGGATTCGATCCGCATTTCGCGCCCGGTTATTTTGAAGACACCGATCTGGCGATGCGCGTCAGTGCGACCGGTTTAAAGGTTCGGTATCAGGCTTTTTCAAACGTGGTGCACCTTGAAGGCGCCACTTGCGGCACCCGTCTCGATAGCGGCATGAAGGCTTTTCAGGTTCCGCACCAGACAAAGTTTTTCCAGCGCTGGGAAAGTGTTTTAGCCAACTATCCTGCCAGGCCGGAAACGGAGCAGGAAAACAAAGCACTGGCTTTCCAAAACACAAAGAGAAAAGTATTGGTACTGGATGAACACACTCCGCGCATTCACGCTGACTCCGGTTCCTTGCGCCTGTTTCACCTGATGCGATGTTTGCAGGATGAAAGCTGCGATCTGCATTTTCTTCCTGCCGACTTGAGTTTCGATCCAGAACACACCGTGCGACTGCAACAACAAGGTATTGCCTGTTATTACCGGCCGTGGGCGAAGAGTGCGTATGACTGGCTGAAAGAAAACGCCGGCAACTTCGAGCTCATTATTGTTTGCCGCGTGAGTTTGATGTCCAGTGTTTACGACATCTTGCGTACGGCAGCACCAAGTGCAAAACTGGTTTTCGACACCGTCGACTTGCACCATGTCCGCGAAGCGCTGGAAGCGGAGATTTCAAAGTCCGTGGTCATGAAAGCGCAGGCAGAGACGACCAAAGCCAAAGAATATGCATTGATTGAAAAATGCGACGAGACATGGGTAGTAAGCGAAACCGAACGATTCGCCTTGGTAGCGGATTTCCCCGAGAAAATTATTCGTCGCATTTCCAACATCCATACGCTTCGCCATTCAACGCCAAAGTTCATGGAGCGAAAGGACATTCTCTTTGTCGGCAACTTCCGCCATCCGCCAAACCAGGATGGTCTGCAATGGTTTCTTGAAACTGCCTGGCCAAAGATCCATGCCAAACGCCCGGATATCGTATTGAATATCGCCGGAGCACCGGTACCGGAACATTTGAAAAAGATATTCGAAAAAACGAACGTGGTTTTTCACGGACTTGTTGCGGATATCGAGCAGCAAATCGACCTGGCTAGAATCAATATCGCCCCGCTCCGTTATGGCGCTGGCGCCAAAGGCAAAATCAGCCAGCCGCTGGCTTGCGGCCTTCCGACTATCGCTACCACGGTGGCGGCAGACGGCATGCAATTGAAAGACGGGGAATCGATACTGATTGCCGATGATGCCGACAGTTTCAGCAGCGCTATCCTGGCTCTATATGAAGATGAAAACCTGTGGAACTCACTTTCGATAAATGGCTACAAGATTGCCGAAGAATTTTTCTCGGAGCAGGCGGTAGCAAAAGAAATCCGAACGATTCCGTAAGGTGCGCCTGTAGCGCACCCTACCCCAACCTTCTCGCTTCCTGAATCCCCGGCACGGCGTTTAGGCGTCCGAGCAAATCACTGAGCTGTTCGAAATCGTTTACCTTCAAATGGAAATTGATTTCGGCCATGCCGTGGCTGCTATCGATTTTTGAATCGACGCCCTGTATCTGCACTTCGTTCTGTCCGATGATATTGGTGATGTCTTTCAGCAACCATTTTCGGTCGAAAGCGCGCACGACCACATTGACCAGATAGCGCGATTTGTCGGCCTGACCCCAGTTCACCGGCAGGCAGCGGTCCTCGTGCAGGCTTTGCAAACGTTGTAGCGATGCACAGGATGCACGGTGGATACTGACGCCGCGGCCGCGTGTCAGGTAACCGATGATTTCATCGCCCGGCACCGGCTGGCAGCAGCGTGCCAATTGCGTCAATAAATTACCGACACCCTCGACGGTAAACTGTCCGGCATTTTTCTTGATCGCATATTTTTTCGGAGTTGTTTTTACAACTTCCGGAAGCTTGCTGGTTTGCTGATGTTCGTGCAAAGCCCGGCTAACCTGATTCGGTCCGACATCGCCCAGGGCCAATGCCAAATACAATTCATCGGTATTCGGTAAACGGAATTTTTCCAGAATCGGCGCAAGGTCAGCATGCAACAGGGCCACACGTCGCAATTCCTTTTCCAGAATATCGCGGCCGGCCTGAAGGTTTCTGGCGCGGTCTATCTTGTGGAACCAGGCACGTACTTTATCGCGGGCACGGCCGCTGACCAGAAAGCCATTCGATATCATCAACCAATCGCGGCGTGGTTCGGATACTTTGCTCGTGATGATTTCAATACGATCGCCACTGCTTGGCTTGAAATCCAGCGTTACGATGCGCCCATTTACTTTCGCACCGCGGCAACGATGCCCGACTTCGGTATGCACGTGATAGGCAAAATCCAATACCGTCGATCCATGCGGTAAATCAAATACCTCGCCTTTCGGTGTCAGCAGATAAACCCGGTCTTCCATCAACTCGGTACTGAAGCCTGCCAATAAATCGTGCGACTCGTCGTGATCGCGCTGTTCGAGCAGCTGCCTCATCCACGCCACTTTGCGTTCGAAACTGGCATCGCTCGAGCCGCCTTCCTTGTAACGCCAATGCGCAGCAACGCCGAGTTCGGCATGTTCGTGCATTTGCGGCGTGCGGATCTGTATTTCCAGCGTGCGATTCTCGGGACCCAAAACAGCGGTATGCAATGAGCGGTAATCATTGCCTTTCGGATGCGCAATGTAATCGTCGTATTCCGAAGGAATCGATGGCCACAGCTGATGCACGACGCCGAGCACCGTGTAGCAACTTGGAATGTCTTTTACCAGAACACGGATCGCGCGGATGTCATAAAGCTCGCTAAACGGCACATTCTTGCGCTGCATTTTTTTCCAAATGCTGTAGATGTGTTTTGGCCGCCCCGCGATATCGGCTTCGATGCCGGCTTCAAGCAATGCTTCACGCATTTTTTGTTTGACCTGCTCGATGAATTTTTCACGACCCGTGCGTTTTTCATCCAGCAGCTTGGCAATTTTCTGATAGGTTTCCGGCTGCAAATAACGAAATGCCAGATCTTCCAGCTCCCATTTCAATTGCCAAATACCGAGACGATTGGCCAAGGGCGAATGGATATCGGCCGTCAATTGCGCCAGCGTACGGCGTTCCTGCTCGGAATATTGACTGGCCTTGCGTAAACGCTGCAATTGCATGGCCAGTAAAATCGGGACGACGCGCAGATCACGCACCAGGGCCAATAAAAGCCGGCGTAATCCTTCCGAATTGCCGGGATTTTCCCGCTGCGCGTGCAAACTCCACACTTGCTCGGCAGCCTTGATGCCATCGAGCAATGGCTGCAAACGCTGCAAGCCTTCTTGTTTACTGGTGATGGCCTGCTGCAATGCTGGCCAGCTTGCCAAGGCCGCAGCGAGTAATACGTCGGGACCGACTTTTAATGCCAGCAGACTATCCAGCAGGGCAATCGTCTCTTGTTCTGCCGTATCAGGCTGCAAAGACTGTGCCAAAGCCTGCACAGCTGGCCACAATACATCCCCGCGTTCAGGAGTGACTTTGGCCTGCAGCAGCCAATCGCTCAGTCTTGGCACCTTGGAGGACGATAAATTCAAGCGGAACCCTGCATAGATTGTGTAAACTTAGGCCTTCGATAGTACAAACATAAACACTTGGGAGCCACCATGCCACGCATTTTTATTGCATTCGTCTGTGCATTTTCTTTAATAGCTACTGCCGCGATCGCGAAAGAATTCTCCAGTGTCGAAGAGCAAATGTCTTCGCGTGAATTCAAGGCTGCCGGCCTGGATAAACTCAGTCCTGAAGAATTGGCCGCATTAAACGCGTGGATTCGCAGCAATCAACCGACCATGGGCTCTGGCGTTCCCTACAATCGTGCCCAAGATGATCTGGTTCGTATTGGATTCGATGACTCCGATGCGCGCGACCTCATCACGAGCAACATCATCGGCGAGTTCAAAGGTTTCGGTGCCGGCACGCGTCTTAAATTGGAGAATGGGCAAGTTTGGCGAGTTGAAAGCGGCGAGTTGGACGGTATCAAAGCCATGACCAATCCTAAAGTTACCATTCGCCCGGGTTTGATTGGCGGATGGCGCTTGCAAGTCGAGGGCTACAACTCAGTCGCCAAAGTCAAACGCGTTCAGTAAGCAATTCCAGTTGTTTGGCCAGGCGCTTGGCTGATACCGAGCGCTGGGTGCCCAGCTCCTGTGCAAATACCTGCACACGTAATTCTTCACAATCCCAACGAAATTGCTGCCAGGCCGGATTTTTCATCCGGCCTTTTTCTTGCGCACGATTTAACGCATCGGTGAAATTTTTCAACTCCAGCATGCGTGTCTGGTCTTTGACAGGATCGGCCAGGGCACGCTCGGCACGTAAAGCAATTGCTTTCAGGTAACGCGGATATTCCTTCAGACCGATGGCGGCCGTTTCGCGCAAAAACCCCGGATGTACCAGACTGCGAAGATGCGACTGCAGGTCATCAAGATTTGCACGAGCCCAACCCATCAGGTTTGATTCGAGTTTCGGCTTGATTTGCGCGTAACTCGCCAAAATGGTTTCCGCAAGATTGAGATTTTTTACCGCTTCGGGAAATAAATCCCGGCTCACTGATTGCACGTGGGCATCAAAAAGGGATTTGTCGCGGATATCCGCAAGATTATTCTGCAGCAAGGCTTTCATTGCTGCACTGACTATATCTTCCCTGAGTCTTTCCGAACTCTCGATCGCCGCGTACAGCAAACCCAGTTTCGGAGAGACCGGCAGTTGTTTGCGGGCCTGCTTGATTTTGTCGGTCAACGCGAATTCTACGCAACGGCGAACACCCCGATCATGCTCGACCAGCGCTTGTTCCTTATCCGCAAATACACGCAATGCGACGCTATCGCCATCATCAACCAATGCCGGGTATGCCAGCACGCCGGCAGCGCCAGGCACCTGCAACGGGACTGGCGCTTCCGGAAATGTCTTCAAACCTTCCTGCAATAGACGCTCACCTGCATGTTCGGCGAAAGCTTTCTCGGCTTTTTCGCCAAAACGTTTTTTTAGTTCCGCCAAATCGCGCGATTGAGCAAGGATGATCAATGCCGCGCCGGTTTTTTTATCGGCCACACGCAGATTCATCTGCAGATGTTTATCAATACTGCCTTGATCGAAATCCAATGCCTGCACTGGTGCACCGGTAGTACGCGTCAGGAACCTGGCGAGCTCGCCGGTAATCGCGTCTGCGGTAGGAGATGGATAGGCTTGTGCAAACGCGCGTGCGAAATCGGGAGCCGGTACGTAATTCCTGCGAAGGCTTTTCGGCAAACTTCTAATCAAGGCCGCCGCTTTTTCTTCGATCAAACCCGGCACCAGCCAACTCAACCTTGCATTATCCAGTGCCATTAATAAATGCAAGGGAACATCCATCGTTACGCCATCGTCTTCACTACCCGGCTCGAAACGATAATGCAGCGCCAATCTGGTATCACCCATTGCAAAATATTTGGGAAAGCGATTGGTTTCCTTGTCGCCATTCGGCAGTAGATCGGATAGCGACCATTCCAGCGATTTCTTCTTGTCGGCCGGAAGTTTGTGATACCAGGCATCGAAACCCTGCCCGCTATTTATTTCGGCAGGAATGCGGTCGAGATACCAACGTGCCTGCCAGTCTTCATCCACGACAATTCCCGCACGTCGCTGCTTGGCTTCTTCCTCGATGGCTTTGGCAAGCGTACTTAAATTTCTCTGTACAAGCGGCGAGCGCGTATTGATTTCGCCAGTAAGCAAAGCCTGCCTGACGAATATTTCACGTGACTCGACCGGATACATGCCGCCGTAATGCATCGGCTTTTTTGCCGCCAGCAGCAAGCCAAACAAACTGATTTGTTCGTAACCAATAACCCGACCCTGCGCGCGCGACCAATGCGGATCGAAATGCTTACGGGCAAGCAAATGATTCAATTCGGAAATCACCCATTCCGGTTCGATTTTTCCGAGCGTCAAACCCCAGATTTTCTGGGTGTCGAGAATATTCGCCGCCAACACCCAGGCAGGCGGCGCTTTCGATAATGATGAACCCGGAAACAAACTGAATTTGCGCTGGCGTGGCGCATCGTAAAGTCCCTTTTCCGATTTATGACCGATGTTGCCGGGCAAACCGGCAATCAATGCGCGATGCAGCATCGAATAGTCCGCTGCCACCGAATTTTGTTGCCAACCGAGCTGTTCGGCACTTAGCAGTAATTGTCGATGCAATTCGCGCCATTCGCGCATGCGCAAAAAGCCCAGAAATTTCTTTTCGCACCAGGTACGCAATTTTGATTGCGTGAAGTCTTCATGGGCGGTTTTGTAGGCATCCCAAAGTTTGAGAATGCCGACAAATTCCGATTGCGGATCGATAAATTCGGCGTGCGCGCGATCGGCAGCCTCGCGTGCATCGGCAGGCCTTTCCTTGGGATCCTGAATACTCAAATAAGCCGCGATGACCATGACCTCACGCAGACAGTCATGCTGTTTAGCGGCAATCAGCATGCGTGCCAATTTCACATCGATTGGCCATTTCGCCATCTGCCGGCCGATGTCGGTCAGCAGTCTTTGTTTGTCGACGGCTCCCAATTCGGTTAATTGCTGCCAACCATCGGCGATCGATTTTGCATCGGGCGCATCGATAAACGGAAAGTCTTCCAGTCGCCCCAAACCCAGACTTAGCATTTTCAGAATCACGCCGGATAAAGATGCGCGCAGAATTTCCGGATCGGTATAAACCGCGCGCGATTGGAAATCGGCTTCCGAATACAGGCGATAACAAATACCCGAAGCGATACGGCCGCAGCGGCCCTGACGTTGATTGGCGCTCGCCTGCGAAATCGCTTCGATATGCAGGCGATCGAGTTTCTGTCTCGGGCTATAGCGCTTGATGCGGGCAAAGCCGGGATCGATCACATAACGAATGCGAGGAACCGTCAGCGAGGTTTCCGCGACATTGGTGGTCAACACGATCCGACGTTGCGGCCCCGGATTGAAAACCCGATCCTGGTCTTTTACCGACAAGCGCGCATATAGCGGCAGGATTTCAGTGTTACGGTATTTTTTCCGTTCCAGCAGTAAATGCGCATCGCGAATTTCGCGTTCGCCCGGAAGAAAAACCAGCACGTCGCCGGTCGGGTCTTCACGGGTAATTTCGTCGGCAGCGCGAATGATCGCATCGCTGACCGAGATATCTTCCTTGGCTTGCAATGCTTCTTCACTTTCATCCGATAATACCGACTGCTCGCCGACCGGGCGATAGCGGGTCTCGACCGGATAACTTCGCCCTTCGACGTTGACGATAGGCGCATCGAAAAAATGTTTTGCAAACCGTTCGGTATCGATCGTCGCCGAGGTAATGATGATTTTCAGATCACGACGTTTCTTCGCCAGATTGCGCAGATAACCGAGCAGAAAATCGATATTCAAACTGCGTTCGTGCGCTTCGTCTATGATCAGGGTGTCGTATCGCGACAGCCATTTATCCGAATGAATCTCGGCCAGCAAAATGCCGTCCGTCATGAATTTTATATAGGTACTATCGCTCACTTGCTCGGTGAAGCGCACCTGATAGCCGACTGCCGTTCCCATTGGGACCTGCAATTCTTCAGCCACACGCCGGGCTACGGCACGCGCTGCAATACGTCGCGGCTGCGTACAACCAATCATGCCCGCCTGCCCGCGCCCAGCCGCCAGACACAGCTTCGGCAATTGCGTTGTCTTGCCGGAACCGGTTTCGCCTGCGAGCACTACTACCTGATGCTTTTGAATCAATTCGATTATTTTTTCGGCTTCGCGGGCAACCGGTAAATCTTCATCGAATGTCGGCGTTGGAGCTTGCAGCGCACGCCGGGCTTTTTCTTCGCACGATTTTTCGTAGGCGGTGTGAAACGATTCGAGCAGGGATGCATCCTGCTTTTTTGCGACAAGCTTTGACCACAGGCCATGCAGTCGAGATTGGTCTCGACTCATGATCTTCGTAAAATCCGGTTTTGCTGGTTTTTCGGGTTCGTCGGGCATCATATGAGTTATAGCAATGGCCTATGAAAACCATTCAAAAAAGGAACTTGTCAGTCAGGAAAAGCGGAGTATCTTTAGCAGCTCGCCGATCGATTCCGTCGCGAATTAATCTAGATAGCTATTGTCACATTCTTGAGAGGTAGTCGTCATGAAAATTAATAACGGCATGAGCCCCGAACAACGTACCGAGATCGCCAACGGTCTTTGCCGATTGCTGGCCGACACTTATTCCCTGTATTTGAAGACGCATAATTTTCACTGGAATGTCACCGGGCCAATGTTCAATTCGCTGCATCTGATGTTCGAAACCCATTACAACGAACTCGCTTTGGCGGTCGACCTGATCGCAGAACGTATCCGTGCGCTTGGCCATGCCGCCCCGGGCTCGTACAGCCAGTATGCGAAGTTATCCAGCATTCCCGAAGAAACCGGAACGCCTGACTGGAAGGAAATGGTGACCCAGCTGGTAGATGGTCAGGAAGCCGTCGTTCGGACCGCCCGCAGCATGTTCGCTAGTGTTGCCGCCGCCGATGACCAGCCCACGGCCGACTTGCTGACGCAACGCATGCAATTGCACGAAAAAAATGCCTGGATGTTGAGGGTGTTGCTGGATTAGGTTGCGAAAGTCGCAAAAGCCAAATGAATAATAAAAGTGATGGGGCGTGAAGGATTCGAACCTTCGACCAAAAGGTTGAGCGTTCTTTGGATACCGACGAACTTGAAAGTGGTGGGTCGTGAAGGATTCGAACCTTCGACCAAAAGATTAAAAGTCTTCTGCTCTACCGACTGAGCTAACGACCCACTTAAATCGAACTGTGCCTAGGCACCAAATCTGTATTTGCTGAATGCGCCAAGTCGGCGGGTGCAAACAAGAGCGCGAATTTTAGGCAAAACCGAGCCTTAGAGCAAGTAATAATTACTCTAAAGCCTGACACCCTTATACATAGCGCGTCGGGTCGATGATTCCGGCTTCCTGGAAGCCCGCAGCGCGCAGGCGGCAGGCATCACAACGACCACAAGCGCGACCTTGATCGTCAGCTTGGTAGCACGACACCGTGCGCGAAAAATCGACACCGAGGCGAATGCCTTCGCGCGCGATATCTGCTTTGCTCATCGCAATCAGGGGAGCATGCAGACGCAAACCGGCACCTTCAACTCCTGCCTTGGTGGCAAGATTGGCCAGATTCTGGAAAGCGGCGAGAAATTCCGGGCGGCAATCCGGATAGCCGGAATAGTCGACCGCATTAATCCCGCAGAAAATATCGTTCGCGCCCAAAACTTCTGCCCAGCCCAATGCAATCGAAAGCATGATCGTATTGCGAGCCGGAACATACGTAACCGGTATGCCTTCGCTGGCGGATTCCGGCACTGCAATATCCGAAGTCAGCGCAGAACCGCCAATGCTACGTAAATCGACCACTACCGTTTTATGTTCGGCAGCTCCCTGTAATTTCGCGAGTTCATTGGCGGCATCGAGCTCGGCGCCATGGCGTTGGCCGTAACTGACACTCAGCGCATGACAGACAAAGCCCTGCTCTTTCGCTATCGCCATCGTGACGGCGGAATCCATGCCGCCCGAAACCAGTATCACCGCTTTTTTGATATTCATGAATATATTTTATGGGATACCTGGCTTAGCGGCCAGTTTCTTCGCCCCACAATTGCTTGTGCAATTGCATTTGGAAACGCACGGGAAGTTTGTCGGCCAACAGCCATTCCGCCAGATCGCGCGGTTTTATTTCGGTATAGCTCGGGGAAAATAACACTTCGCAACGATCGGTCAATCGATGTTCGATCAGCATCGATTTCGCCCACTCGTAATCAACTGTGCTGCAGATCACGAATTTCACCTGGTCATGTTGCGTCAACAAGGGAATGTTTTCCAGGCGGTTGCGGTGCTGTTCTTTTGAATCAGGCGTTTTCAGGTCGACCACCCGGCTCACTCGCGGGTCCACTTCGCCGATATCGATCGCACCGGAAGTTTCCAGCGAAACTTCATAACCGGCATCACACAATTTCTTCAGCAAGCTGATGCAGCGTTTTTGCGAAAGCGGCTCGCCGCCAGTGACGCAAACATGACGTGCGCCATGCTTGGCGACCTCGACCAGGATATCGTCGATATTCCACCATTCGCCGCCATGGAACGCATACGCGGTATCGCAATACTGGCAACGTAGCGGACAACCGGTCAAACGCACGAATACGGTAGGCCAACCCACGCTACGCGCTTCGCCTTGCACCGATAAAAATATTTCCGTCAATTTAAGACGGTCTTTGGTACCTGTTGCTTCCACGATACTTATTGTCCAAGGTTCATGGCGCGCAATTGGCTTTGGGCAAAGCGTGCGGCGTCACTCATTGGATAAAGGCGCAGAACTTCGTTGAAAGTATTGCGGGCGCGATCTTTCTGGCCCAGTTGTGCCTGGCAATAGCCCAGCTTCAGCATGCCGTCGGGCACTTTATTGGAATCCGGGAACTGCGATAACAAGCCTTCAAAGCTTTGAAGGGCAATTTCATAATTCTGTGTTACGTAATAACTCTCACCCAGCCAATACCAGGCATTCGGTGCGAGTTGAGCTTGCGGATAATTATCGATGAAGCTTTTGAACAAACGTGCCGATTCGACATAGTCTTTTTGTTTCAAGGCATCGAAGGCAAGGCCGTAAGCCGCTTCCTCGCCAGCCGGATCGACAGACATGTTGCTGTTGTTAGTTGACACCGCCGGTTTTGCTGCAGGTTTGCTTGCAGGCTTTGTCGGAGCAGTGGCTGACGATGGACTTGCTGCTCCGCCGGACTCAAATTTATTGATGCGTGAATCAAGATCGATATATTGAACCCGACTACGCTCTTTCAGCTGGTTGTTTTCGTTTTGCAGTGTTTCAACCTGGTCACGCAACGCTTTCATTTCGGCCTGCAGTTGCGTCAAACGATTAAGCAGTTCGACATTCGCCTGCCCGGCCCCCTGATTTTGCGCGGCGGATTTTTGCTCTAACGCTGCAACCCGTTCTGCCAGACTTTGCTTTTGTGCCGAGGCACTACTGGTGGCGAGCAAGGCCACCAGTAGCAAGCAGACGCGATGTGACGAAAGAAGCTTCATGCTTATTTGCTTGTGTAGCTGATTTCGACGCGACGATTTTTAGCCCAGCAATCTTCGTTCGAATCCAGACAGGTTGGGCGTTCTTCGCCCAGGCTGTTTACGGTCATCTGCGAACCTGAACCACCGCTACCCTGGATCGCAGCCGAGACGGCGTTACCGCGACGCTCACCCAAGCCAAGGTTGTATTCGCGGGTGCCGCGCTCGTCGGCATGACCTTCGAGTGCCATGCGCGAACTTGGGCGGTCACGCAAATATTTGGCATGACATGCAATGATCGCCTGGAATTCAGGCTTCAAATTGTCCTGATCGAAATCAAAATACACCACGCGCTGACGCAGGCAAGCATCGGTATCCAGATCTTCGGGACCATACATACCATCATCGGTCATTGGAGTTGTTTGAGCCGAACTATCCGAGCCAGAAGTACTCGTGCTGCTATCTTCAGGTTTTACTTTCTTGGTACAAGCAACCAGAGCCAAACATACAGCCAGTGCTACTAAGACGCGGGCGGTGGTTTTCATGCTAAATCCCCTTATCGTGGAAGGTGGTGGTGGTGTCGTTGTTGAATGATATTCAGTTTAGTCTTCGTTGTGTCACTTTTGCCTGAACGGACCCCAAGCAGGTTCGCGGACATCGCCATCGGCCAGCACGATTCTTTGACGAACCCGACCATCGGCCGAGACCGCGTATAGCACACCTCGGCGGCCTTCTTTATTGGCATAGAGCAGCATGCTGGCATTCGGCGCAAAGCTCGGTGATTCATCAAGATTACCCGGCGACAATGATTGCCAACTACCGGATGCGACATCCAGAATGCTCACTCGATAAACGCTGCCTTTCCCCTGTGCCGAGGCAACACGCTTGCCGTCATAGGAGACGCTGGCTTTGGCGTTTGAATCACCGGAAAAGCTGATCCGACGTGGTTCGCCGCCATTGGCGGAAACCTGATAAAGCTGCGGACGGCCTCCGCGATCCGACGTAAATACCAGAGATTGACCATCCGCTGTCCAAACGGCCTCGGTATCGATTGAATAATGGTTGGTTACTTGGGTCAGATTGCGGCTGGCCAAATCCATCACGTAAATTTCCGGGTTGCCCGATTTCGACAAGGTCATCGCCATGCGGCGGCCATCGGGTGAAAACGCTGGTGCACCATTGATGCCCTTATAGCTGGCAATCACGTCACGGGCGCCGGTATTCAATTCCTGCACATAGATGGTTGAGTTGCCGCGTTCAAAACTGACGTACGCCAATTTGCGACCATCCGGACTCCAGGAAGGCGACAACAATGGTTCGGAATAAGTCACGACGGTCTGCGGATTCATGCCGTCGGAATCGGCCACCATCAAAGAGTATTTAATATTTTTGCCAACACCATTGGCCGTAACGTAGGCAATGCGTGTCCAGAAAGCACCGCGGACGCCAAGAATTTTTTCGTAGATTTGATCGGCAATCTGATGCGAGACATCGCGCAAGCCTTTCGCACGACTGGTCAATGACAAACCCAGCATGCGCTCCTGTTTGGCAACATCGTATAGTTCGTATTCAATGCGATAAGTGCCCTGTACGTCATCAAGCACACGGCCGACAACCAGGAAATCCTGTTTCGCCAATCGCCAATCGTTGAATCGCACTTCGCTGCCGCGTGTCGGTCGGGCTATCAAACTTTGCTCGGGCATCGAACGAAACTGCCCCGAACGATTCAGATCGGCGCGAATAACATCGGAAACCTGAACTTCAGGCGCAGCAAGCTTGCCTTGATAGGTCATTGGCACAACAGCAATCGGCAACGAACCTTCATTGCCGGAAATCACACCAAGATCAAGCACCTGCGCCGATAAGGGAGCAGACAGAAAAATGCAGAAACACATTAGATGCCGGAAAAAATTTTTCATGAATTTATCTCTCGCATTGATCACTCGGATAACAAAGTGTAAAGGTTTGGCGACGCTGGAACACGGGTTCAAAACCGAAATACGGCAATGGCGTAAGACGCACGGCACGTTCCGCACTTGCACGACCTTCAGGTGAAAATGGACAGTCGGTAAACGTAACATCGAGCACATTGCCGCCGGGACTTTGTGTGAATTCAACCTGACAGCGTTCCAGTGGCTGAGCACCGTCGCGTCGCCAATTACTTTCAATGGTCGCCTTGATGGCTGCCTTGTATCGTGCCAACAAATTGTCGTTGGCATTCGGGTTGCCGCTGGTACGCACTGGCGGACCGGGCGGCGCGCGCACAGGCTCGTTCTGTTGCAAATCTTCCAATTGCCGCATGCGCTGGTCTTCCATGCGGGTTCGACTTGCTGCCGCTTTTTGGGCGAGTCGAATAGCTTCCAGCTGCGCCAATTGCTGTTCCCGCATGCGCTGTTTGTTTTCTGCCTGTTCCTGCTTTTTGATTTCTTCGGTCAAATCGATTTGCGCCTGGCGCCGACGCGCCTCTTGTTCGGCAACGATTTTTTCGTCGGTTTCCTGGATCGCCAATTTATTGATGCGTTGCTGATCTTGTGTGTCCGGGTTGATCACTGGCGCTTGCGCCTGCATTTGTTGCGGCGTTTCGGATGTTTGCGGGCGGGGTTCCGGCTTAGGTTGGATGGCCTGGGCGGGTTTTGGTGGCGGTGCCGCTTCGGATTCCCGAATGGATTTTTGCGCGCGCTTAATATCGGCAGCACTGATCATCACACTCGCTTGCACAGGCTCGCCTTTTGCCTCCGGCAAGACTGCCGTACTGGACAACAAGCCACTCAGAAAGAAAATCAGCAGCAACGCAGCGTGCATGCTGATCGCAATAATGAAACCAATCAGGTTGTCATTACTTTGTTGCATTACTTGCCTGTCTCCGGTTTGCTCATCATGCCTACGCGCGCCACTTTGGCTTGCTGCAACAACACCATGGCGCCATACACCGCGCTGTAACTGGCATCGTTGTCGCCGGCCACGAAGACAGTCAGGTCCTTGTTGGTTTGCGTAAGTTGTTCTACCCGCGCTGCCAGTGTTGCCGCATTGACGGCTTCGCTCGGACTATCGCCAATTTTGATTTTGTATTCGCCATTCACGTCGACCGACACGATAATCGGTTTTTTCTCGGTGTTGATCGCTTTCGCATTGGAGTCGGGCAAATCGACATCGACACCCAGATTCAACAATGGGGCCGTCGCCATGAAGATGATCAGCAAAACCAGCATCACGTCGATGTATGGCACGACGTTGATTTCGGCCTTCAGCTTGTTGCGTTTGCGGTGGCGGGTTGAAAATGCAGTACTCATGGCGAGTTCCTTAACGTCCCCGGGGAAAAATCAGGGTCAATCATTTTCTTAATCATCAACATGTGTCTGTCTTTGCAGAATGGAAGAAAATTCTTCGGCAAAACTTTCATATCGCACGCTTAGACGCTCTACACGCGTGGCATAACGGTTATATGCCCAGACCGCCGGAATCGCGACAAACAAGCCGATCGCCGTTGCGAGCAAAGCTTCGGAAATGCCCGGCGCAACCGCATCGATGGTGTTTTGCTTATTCACAACGATGCCGTGGAAAGTCACCATGATGCCGAACACGGTACCGACCAGCCCCACATAAGGTGCGGTAGAACCAACGTTCGCCAGCATTTCCAGATTATGTTCGAGCGCATCGACTTCGCGGGCAAGTGTCGCGCGCATTGCGCGTTGGGCGCCTTCGAGTTGCACGCGGGCATCGGCACTTTTCTTTTGACGCAGACGGGAAAATTCGCGAAAGCCCGATTCAAAAATGGCTTCGAGTCCGGAAACGCTGCGATTACGATCAGTCGCTTCACGATATAACTGCGTCAATTCGGCACCAGACCAGAAACGGCCCTCGAAGTCGTCGGCAGCGCGATTGGCGCGTGCATAAACACGCATCTTCGAAAAGATGATGACCCAGCTAAATATCGAGGCGATGACCAATAAAGCGATAATTATCTGTACCGGCAGACTTGCATGGGTAATTAATTCCCAATAATTCAGGCCCGGACTAGGCGTGACTGCTGCTGCGGCCGTTTGCAAGGGCTCAGCCGGCAATGCCTGCGCCGGTGCTGCTGCCATCTGCAAAATTACATTCATCACGCTCATACACTCTCCTGCTTTCTAATTTTTTTGTGCGTTTTGTAACGCTAGATTGACGTTGTCGGGCAAACCGCATGGTTTGAAACTGCTGGCTCGCAGACAGGCGACTTTCACGTCAGCCTTGCTCAGACAATCGGGACCACGCCACAGTTCCTGATGTGCCACGAAACTTGCGCGGCCGTGCTCGCTGATATTGACGCTCACCGTCAGCGCATCATCAATTCGGGCTGGTCGCAAAATATCCAGATATACGTCCTTGACTACCAACAAAACATCCTGTTCCTGTCGCAAATCGATCTGCGAAACACCCGCGCTGCGCAACCACTCGGAGCGTGCACGCTCAAAAAAATGCAGATAGCGTGCGTGATACACCACGCCCCCTGCATCGGTATCTTCCCAGTACACTCTTATAGGCCAGCTGAACGTCATCGATATTGTCCTGCGCTATTGCAATCTTTCATCAGGATTGGCGACCTTACTGTCATTCAGCGTCTGGCTCGATCGCAAATAAATCAGAGGCCGGACGCCTTGGAGCCTTCAAGCCAAGATGGATATAGGCTTTATGGGTCGCCATCCGGCCGCGAGCGGTACGAATAATAAAACCTTGCTGGATCAAAAACGGTTCGATCACATCTTCCAGAGTGCCGCGCTCTTCCGACAATGCCGCAGCCAGTGATTCAATACCGACCGGGCCACCATCGAAGTTATCGATCATCAAGCGCAGCATGCGGCGATCGATTTCATCGAAGCCTTCCGGATCCACTTTCAGCATTTGCATCGCGGCCTGGGCAATGGCGGTATCGATATGACCATTGCCTTTGACTTGCGCGTAATCGCGCACGCGACGCAATAAGCGATTGGCGATACGTGGCGTACCTCGCGAGCGGCAGGCGATCTCGGCGGCGCCTTCGGCATCGCAATCTATATTCAGGATCGTTGCCGAACGACGGACAATACGTGTCAGTTCTTCGTTGGTATAAAAAGCCAGGCGTTGAACGATACCGAAACGGTCACGCAAAGGCCCGGTCAACAATCCGGCACGCGTGGTTGCGCCAATCAGCGTGAAGGGTGGCAGATCCAGTTTGATCGAGCGGGCAGCCGGGCCTTCGCCAATCATGATGTCAATCTGGAAATCTTCCATCGCCGGATACAACACTTCTTCCACGACCGGCGACAAACGATGAATTTCATCTATGAACAAAACATCATGCGGTTGCAGATTCGTCAGCAGGGCAGCGAGGTCGCCGGCACGCTCGATCACCGGACCGGAAGTCGAACGGATATTCACGCCCATTTCATTCGCAATCACATGGCTCAGGGTAGTTTTACCCAAACCTGGCGGTCCGAAAATCAGGACGTGATCCAGCGAATCGCCACGCCGTTTCGAAGCTTCGATGAAAATCTTCATCTGCTCGCGCACGTCTTCCTGGCCTAGATATTCATCGAGTTTTTTCGGGCGAATACTGGCTTCGGCAATATCGTCTTCGCGGGTTGCACTGGAGGATATGACGCGATCGTTCATTTAAATCACTACCTTCGTACCCAACTCGACCAATCTATCGCCCGGAATACCGAAGAACTCGGTGGCCGAGGTCGCATTACGCGACATTATCAGGAACAACTTGTCGCGCCAAAGCGCCATGCCATGATCTGCTTTGGCAATCAACGCTTCACGGCTCGCAAAGAACGTGGTGTCCATCGGATCAAACGCCGGGCCCGGAATCGACCAGCGTTTCAATGCTTTTGGCACATCCGGATCTTCCATATAGCCGTAGCGCAAGGTCAAACGAGCAAAGCCATGACCCAGATCACTATGGGCTACACGCTCATTGTCGTCGGCACGTGGCACGTTCAATGTTTCGACACTCAGGAAAACATTACGCTCGTGCAGGACTTTATTGTGTTTCAAGTTATGCAGCAGCGCCGGCGGCATGTAATCGTTCGATGGCGTCATGAAGATGGCAGTACCACTGACCCGCACCGGCGGATCCACCATCACGCTTTGCACGAAATGTTCGATCCGCAAACTGTCGCGATTGATTTGTTCACGCACTAAATCACGGCCGCGTCGCCAGGTTCGCATAATCGTAAACACCACGATCGTGATGGCGAACGGCACCCAGGCGCCATGGAAAAATTTGATTGCGTTCGCGCTGAACAACGCGGTATCAATAACGATGTAGGCGCCACCAACCAGAAATATCGACCAGCCCGACCAACGCCAGCGTGAGGAAGCAAGAATAATCAGCAGGAAGGTGTCGATCAGCATCGCGCCGGTAACCGAAACACCATAAGCCGACGCCAGATTGGTCGAGCTGCCGAAGCTCACGACCAGAATCATCACGACGACCAACAGGATACGATTGACCCACGGCACAAAAACCTGGCCGATGGTTTCATCGGACGTGTGGATCAGCTGCAAACGTGGCAGATAGCCAAGTTGAATGGCCTGTCGCGCGAGCGAGAATGCACCCGAGATGACGGCTTGCGAAGCAATGACCGTGGCCAGCATCGCCAGTCCAATCGCCGGATACAACAGGACATCGGGAACCATGTGATAGAACGGATTGGCGACCGCTTCCGGCGATGCCAACACCAAGGCACCCTGGCCGAAATAATTCAGCAGCAGGCAAGGCATCACAAAAAACATCCAGGCGTAGCGAATCGGAATGCGGCCGAAATGCCCCATGTCGGCGTACAAGGCCTCACCGCCGGTCACGGCCAATACCACCGCACCCAAGGCCAGCCATGACATTTTCCCGTGTGCGATAAAAAACTGGACGGCGTAGTGCGGGCTCAGAGCTTGCAAGATAAACGGGTTTTTAATTATCTGTGCGATGCCCAATACCGCCAGCACGATAAACCAGACAATCATCACCGGGCCGAACATCTTGCCGACTTTATCGGTGCCTCGGCGTTGCACGGCAAACAGAATCAGCAGTACGACCAGCGAAACCGGTACCACGTAAGGTTTCAGCGCCGGCGTTGCGACTTCCAGACCTTCCACGGCCGACAATACCGACATCGCCGGCGTAATCACGGCATCGCCAAAAAACAAGGCAGTGCCCAGCACGCTCAAAATACCTACGGTGTAAGTCAAAGGCGAGGCAATCGGCAAACTTCGTTTTACCACCGTCATCAAGGCGAGAATACCGCCTTCGCCCCGGTTGTCCGCCCGCATCACGACCATGACGTATTTGACCGTTACTACGAGCAACATGGCCCAGAACACCAGACTCAAGATGCCGAATACATTGGCTTCGTTAAGTTGCAAGCCATAGGCATGGCCAAAGGCCTCTTTCAATGTATATAACGGGCTGGTGCCGATATCGCCAAACACCACGCCAATTGCACCCATGATCAGAGGTACGAGTTTCTTCGAGCCATGCCCATCTTCCGTGTGTGACATTTATTTTTTCCAGGCAACCTAGCTGCGAAGTGCGGATTTTAACGCTTTTCGGATGATATCTTCAGCCGAATCGCCGGTTTCGGCGATTTTGACCATTTTGCTGATTTCGGCCGGCTTATACCCAAGCTGCTGCAGGGCGATGCTGGCCTCGGTCACCGGGTCGGCAGGAATGTCCCTACTGCCGGAGAACAAGACCGATCCGCTGATCAAATCGGCGGCACGGTCTCGCAGTTCCACCACGATGCGCTCGGCGGTTTTCTTGCCGATACCGGGGATACGGCATAAAGCCGTCACATCGCCGCTTTGGACCAAACGGGCGAATTCATCGACGCTGGAACCGGACAAAATGGCCAGCGCAATTTTGGCACCGATGCCGGAAACTTTTTGCACTTCGCGAAACAAGCGGCGCTCGTGTTCCCGCATGAAACCGTATAGCGCCACCGAGTCTTCCTTGACGGCGTAATGGGTGAATAAAGACACTTCGCGACCCAGTTCCGGCAAATCGTAAATCGTGGACATCGGCGCTTCCAGTTCATAGCCGACGCCTTGTACGTCGATGACCAACCAGGGAGGCTGCTTGTGAATCAGAATTCCCTTCAAGCGACCAATCATTTGCGTCTCCATAATTGTTGCGCGGTAACACCGGTACGTTTAACGGCAGCGCGCAAATGCGCGTGCGTCAATGCAACGCCCAGGGCATCGGCGGCATCGGCTTGCAGTTTGCCCTGCAAATTCAGCATTACGCCGACCATGTGCTGTACCTGCACTTTATCCGCGCTGCCTTTGCCGACTACGGCCAGTTTAATTTCTTTCGCTGCGTATTCATGGATCGGCAAATCACGCATCACCGCCGCACACATCGCAGCGCCTCGGGCTTGACCCAGTTTCAAGGCAGAGTCGGGATTTTTCGCCATGAATACTTTCTCGATGGCGACTTCCTGCGGCTGGTATTTTTCGATGATCGCACCGAGTTCATCGAGCAATATTTTCAGGCGCTTCGGAAAATCATCGGCGCCCAGCAAGACGATCGGTGAATGAAACACATGCACGCAGCGGCCGGTTGCATCGGAATCGATAATGCCGACGCCGGTGCGTTGCGAACCCGGATCGATACCGAGGATGCGGGTCATGCAACAAGACTCGACTTACGAATAAGCATCTTCACCCAGTTCGGCATTCGAATAGACGTTCTGCACATCGTCCAGATCTTCGAGCATGCCGAGCATTTTGACGACTTGCTTGGCGGTATCGCCTTCGACGGCAATATCGTTGTCGGCGCGCATGGTGACTTCGGCTTCAATGTATTTCAGCGAGGCAGCATCCATCGCGGTTTTCACCGCTTCGAAATTATCCGGCGTGGTAATGACATCGATATAACCATCATCCGGATATGCCACGACATCGTCGGCACCGGCATCGATCGCGATTTCGGTAATTTTGTCTTCATCACTACCGGGCTCAAACGTAATGACGCCGAGTTTCTTGAACATGAAAGCGACCGAACCTTCGGTACCCATATTGCCGCCGCATTTGCTGAAGGCATGGCGCACTTCGGCCACGGTCCGCAATTTGTTCTCGGTCAGGCAATCGACAAGCACGGCTATACCACCGGGCGCATACCCTTCATAACGGATTTCTTCGTAATTGACGCCATCAAGTTCGCCGGTGGCTTTCTTGATCGCACGCTCGATCACGTCCTTGCTCATATTCATTGTCAAGGACTTGTCCACTGCCATGCGCAGGCGGGCATTGGTTTTCGGATCACCACCACCATTACGTGCGGCAGCACCGATTTCGCGAATCAACTTGGTAAAAATCTGGCCGCGCTTGGCGTCTTGCACACCTTTGCGACCTGCGATGGAAGGCCCTCTGCCCATACTAAATTTCCGTTTTTAATTAATGTGTTGAAAACAAGGCGCAATTATAGCCCGATATAGCCCGAGGCCATCTTCAACGCTCGAAGCGGCCATATTCGAGAAAGTTGGCGGTGTGATCAGCCACGGTTTGCGAGAACACCAAACCGGTATGCGAGACCGGGACAACCAAATGTTCGGTCAAGCCTGGTATCCGTGTTTCCCAAACGGCTACGGTGCCATCGTGCAGACCATCGAATTTTCTGATGACTTGTCCCAGCCCGCGACCTTTTGCGCCGGCTATCATGCCGACTTCACGTTCGTCCGGCACACGCATCAAGCCACCGCGAAGCAGCTGCCCGCTTTTGCCCGTCATAAAGCTCAGGTGTTTTTGATGCAGTAAGCGTGCGGTTCCGCTACCGGCCAACGGCGAGCCAAGACAGACCACACGACCGGGCGGCAGTTTTTGGTATTGATTCAGGGTTTCTACGGCCATCAAGCCACCGAGACTATGGCCAACCAGATGCACCGGCCCATTACCGAAGCTATAAAGCTTCATCGCCAGCTTTTCCATGGATTTGGATGGAGCGCGAAACAGGCTGGCGTAATCGAAACGAATCGGGGCAAAGCCGCGCACCCGCAAACGGTTCGATAGCATCAGTAATGCCGGACTGCGCATCCATACGCCGTGAAGCAATATCACCGGTACCGCCATGCGCAGCTTTCCCCTTGCTTGAAGAATGTAGGAGCGCCCTTGGGCGCGAAAACTATTGAGTCCTTTCGCGCCCAAGGGCGCTCCTACGTGTAACTCTTATTTTGGTTCGCGTACTTTAACGTGCAATTCGGCCAATTGCTTGTCCGGAATTTGCGACGGCGCACTGGTCAGCAGGCATTGGGCCGAAGCGGTTTTCGGGAACGCAATCACGTCGCGAATGGACTCGGTGCCGGCCATCAATGCCGAAATACGATCAATACCGAAGGCGATGCCGCCATGCGGCGGTGCCCCGTACTTCAAAGCTTCCAGCAAGAAACCAAACTTGGTTTGTGCTTCTTCCTTCGAAATACCCAGCATGTCGAACACCGTGCTTTGCATATCGGAACGATGGATACGCACCGAACCGCCGCCGATTTCATTGCCGTTCAAGACCATGTCGTAACCGCGGCTTACGGCGGTTTTCGCATTCGCAATCAAGTCATTGACATCATCGACTTTCGGCGCCGTGAATGGATGATGCAGAGCGGCGAAACGTTGTTCTTCTTCGTCCCATTCGAACATCGGGAAATCGGTGACCCACATCGGCGCCCAGATGTCTTTGACTTGTTTCAGATCTTTGGCGACCTTCAAGCGCAAGGCACCCATGAAATCGCAGACCACTTTCCAGGAGCCGGCACCGAAGAAAATGATGTCGCCCGTTTGCGCCTGCGTGCTCGAAAGAATGTTTTGCAGTGTCGCGTCATCGAGAAATTTCGAGATCGGCGAATTGACACCTTCGCGGCCTCTGCTTAAATCCTCGACTTTCATGTAGGCCAAACCCTTGGCGCCGTATTTCGCACAATAGACACCAAGGTCATCGATCTGTTTGCGCGACAACGCGCCACCGGCAGGAACGCGCAAGGCCGCCACGCGACCTTCTTCGTGATTGGCCCAATCGGTGAATACCTTGAATTCGCAATTCTTGACGAGTTCGGCGATATCGACCAATTCCAGATCGATTCGCAGATCCGGCTTGTCCGAACCATAACGACGCATGGTTTCGGCATAGGTCATGCGCGGGAACGGACTGGCCAATTCGACGCCCTGCACTTCCTTGAAGACCTGGCGAATCATGTCTTCGACGAAATCCTGGATGTCGCGTTCGGTGATGAAGGCGAATTCCATATCGAGCTGGGTGAATTCCGGCTGGCGATCGGCGCGTAAATCTTCATCGCGGAAACAACGGGCGATTTGATAATAACGATCCATGCCGGCCATCATCAGCAATTGCTTGAATAATTGCGGCGATTGCGGCAATGCGAAAAATTGCCCGGCATGTACACGCGAAGGCACCAAATAATCGCGCGCACCTTCCGGTGTTGCCTTGGTCAGAATCGGGGTTTCGATATCCTGAAAACCACGGGCATCGAGAAAACGACGCAGGGCTTGCACCAGCGCAATCCGCTTGCGCATCATTTTTTGCATTTCCGGGCGACGCAAATCGAGATAACGATATCTCAGGCGAATATCTTCGCCGGGGTTTTCATGGTTATAGAAAGGCAGCGGATCGGATTTATTCAAAATCTCGATTTTTTCGGCGACCACTTCCACTTGTCCGGTCTTGATTTTGTCATTGACCGAATGACGGGCACGCACGGTGCCGGTCACTCTCAGGCAGTATTCGTAGCCAACTTCAGCGGCGGTAGCAAATGCCGGATTGCCAGGCTCGGCTACCACTTGCACGATGCCCTCATGATCACGCAAGTCGATAAAGCACACGCCACCAAGATTACGGGCAACATCGGCCCAACCGCATAAAGTCACCGATTGACCGAGCATGGCCTCTGTAACAAGACCGCAAAAATGGCTACGCATGAAAACTCCAGAACAAGCTAGGCGACGGGCGCCGGAAAGCCTTGCATTTTAAGGTTTTGCGGCTCCCCGGGCAAACTAAATATTCAATAAACAAGGGATTCTGCGCGGCTTTTTAGCTTTGATCATCCGCTAACGAAGGCTTAAGCTAACCGGGCTATCAACCAAGGGGAACTTGCAATGTCCAGATTAGTGTTGATTTTGTGTTTCATGGTAGGTGCATTTACCCTGCCATCACCTATACAAGCGCAAGTCAGTTCCAAAGCATACGCGCCGGAAAACATGAGCCGGCTGAGTTACCCGGAACGGGTTCGAGTCATCGAGAAGGAATATTACGAGCAATCCGGCGGACGCCAGATCCCGGACGACCAACTCGAGTTTTATCTGGATTCGATTGAATCAGGTTGGACCTTTAGCCGGATCAGAGAAGATATTTCGACCTCTCTGGGCGGCAACCGCAGTGGCGTCTGGCGCCCAGGAAACGACTGGTCGGCACGAAGCCTTGTTTGCTCGAGTAATGACAATCGCTATAACGAATGCCGCACCCCGTTTCGTGGTCGTGCGGTGTTGACACAACAAATTTCAAAAACACGCTGCTATGAAGGTCGTAACTGGGGTCAACGTCAAAACTATATCTGGGTTAACGACGGTTGCCGTGCAAGATTCACTGAAGTGGCTGGTGGCGGCGGCTGGGATGACAATCAATGGGGTGATGGCAGACGAGTAACTTGCGAAAGTCGCAATAACCAATATCGCGAATGCCGTACTGGTTTCAGGGGCACGGCCCAGCTTTATCGCAGACTTTCGGATAGCAGTTGCGATAAGGGTCGCGACTGGGGATCACGTTCGGGCTATGTCTGGGTACGCAATGGTTGTCGCGCAGAGTTTTACGATAGTTACGGAAATAGCGGCGGTGTGTGGAACGACCGCGATTACACCGTTACTTGCTCCAGTACGGATGGCCACTATAAAACCTGTGCCTGGGACCATCGTTACGGCACACCGCGTCTGGTGCAGCAACTTTCAAGACAATCCTGCGTTTCGGGAAGAACCTGGGGTTATGACAGCCGCGGCTTATGGGTCGACAATGGTTGTCGTGCGCGTTTCTCACCTCGTCGATAACAATGCATCACTTCAAAAAAGCCCCGGAATTCCGGGGCTTTTTTTATCACTTGGCAAGCGTGAAATCTTTCAGCGTCAATCATGGGTGCGCTGGCGAACAGACCTGATCAGCAAGCGCCTGCCATGCTGCATGTACTTTGCAACACTCAGGAGAAGCACATGTCCAGGTTCATATTTTCCGCATTACTCAGCATCAGTTGTTTGCTGACCGTTGCACCGGCTGTCGCACAAAATGGCACCCGTGCCCAGATTCAAATGATCGAACAGGAATACGCACGCCAAAACAACGGCAACATGATCCCGGACAATCAGCTCGAGTATTACATTGACCAGAGTAATAGCGGCTGGTCGATGAGCCAGATTAGTCAGGACATGTCCAATTCACGTACGCAATACAGCGATAATAATTGGCGTCCGCGTGACGGCTGGGTTCAACGCGAAGTTATCTGCAGCAGTATCAATAGCCAATATACTGAATGCTCGGCACCCTTTCGCGGCACCGCGATCATTACGCAACAAATCTCGGCATCGGCCTGTATCGAAGGCCAAAGCTGGGGTAACAAACCGGGCGCCGTTTGGGTAAATAGAGGTTGCCGCGCACGTTTCGGCATCGTCGCCAATACTGGCGGCAATAACGGCAACTATCCAGGCAATAATTACCCGGATAACAACCACATCATTGTCTGTCAAAGCAACCGTAACCGTTATCGCCAGTGCAATACGAATTTTCGTGGCCGCGTGCAATTGGTAAGAAGACTCAACAATAGTGCTGCCTGTATTTCAGGTCGTAGCTGGGGTCAGCGCGAAGGCATGGTGTGGGTCAGCCGTGGTTGCCGTGCACAATTTGCAGCTGCAGGTCGCAATAATCGCGGCGGCAATGGCGACTGGAATCGCGACAATAATTATTCGGTTACCTGCTCAAGCCAAAACAACGCCACCTTGCGTTGCAACTGGGATTCCCGTTACGGAAGCCCGCGTTTGGTGCAGCAACTCTCTACGCAAACTTGCATAAATGGCCGCACCTGGGGTTATGAAGGCAATCGTATTATTTGGGTAAGTGGCGGTTGCCGTGCACGCTTTGCTGCGAACTAATCCTTCGCTCGAAAACTCAGAAAGCCCCGGAATTCCGGGGCTTTTTGTTGTCTAAATGCCGGATGAATACTTGAGGCACTTGGTGCGATGCCATACAGAAATCGCTTGAATGCTTTGAGAGCCTTATGGCGCTTAGTGACTTTCAGGAGAATAAACATGTTGAAGTTTCTAATTGCCGCATTATTGGCCATTGGAACCATGATCGGCAGCGATCAGGTTGTAGCACAAGCCAATACACGCGCTCAAATACAAATGATCGAAGAAGAATACGCTCGCCAAAACAATGGCCGAATGATTCCGGACGACCAGCTCGAATATTATCTCGATCAAAGCAATGCCGGCTGGTCGATGAACCAGATAAGTCAGGACATGGCGAACTCACAGCGCCAATATGCAAACAGCACATGGCGGCCGCGCGAGGGCTGGATTGCCCGAGAAGTGATCTGCAGCAGTATTAATAGCCAATATCGTGAATGCGCTGCACCGTTCCGCGGTACAGCGATCATCACGCAACAGATCTCGCAATCAGCCTGTATCGAAGGTCAAAGCTGGGGGCAGCGTCCTGGCTACATCTGGGTTAATCGTGGTTGCCGTGCACGCTTCGGGATTGTTCGGACTTCGTCAGACAACTATCCCGACAATAACCGCATCGTTGTGTGCCAAAGCAATCGAAACCGTTATCGCGAATGCCTTACCGGTTTCCGTGGCCGCGTAGAGTTGGTCAGGAGACTGAATAATAGTAAAGCATGCATTGCAGGCCGCAGTTGGGGCCAACGCGAAGGCATGGTATGGGTCAGTCGGGGTTGCCGCGCACAATTCGCTTCGGTGAATCGCTTTGGAAACCGCGATGATCGCGGTTGGTACCGCGACCGTAATTATTCCGTGACTTGCTCAAGCATGAATAATTTGATGACGCGTTGCGACTGGGATTCACGTTATGGCAATCCTCGTTTGATCCAACAACTGTCAACCCAGGCCTGCATCAATGGCAGAAACTGGGGTTATGACAGTCGCGGCATCTGGGTTGACCACGGTTGTCGTGCAAGTTTCGGAGCTGAATGAATATCGATGTTCGGTAGTAAGAAAAAAGCCCCGGTTCTTCGGGGCTTTTTTTAGCTGCTGCTAGCGCTTGTTGATGGCGCCGCGGGTTTCGATTCCGTTTTTGTTTCGGGTTTCGATTCAGCCTTGGTTTCTGATTTTGCTTCCGGACCCGATGACGATTTTGCATCACTGCCATCAACGAGATTTCGTTTTTTATCGCCGTCTTTCTTGAAATCGGTCTCGTACCAGCCGGCACCGGCCAGTCGGAATTGCGGCGCGGTCAATTGACGGCGCAAAGTCTCTTTCTCACAGGCCGGGCAATGCGTGGGATCGGCATCCGACAATTTTTGCAGGCGATCGAATTGATGACCGCAGCTTTCACATTCAAATCCGTAAATGGGCATAACAAATCCTCAGTACAACAAATCACTTGATTCCGCTCTCCCGATGGGAGAGAAAAAAACTAAACCGCTTCCAACTGCTCGTAAATTTCCAGCCATTCTGCTTCCAACGCTTCAATATTCTTGATCACGCTATCTTGCTTCGATGAAAGTGTCGCCAATTCCTTGATATGGACTTTGCAATATTCTTCATCGGCAAACTGGTTTTCGATCTGGTGCTTCTCGGCCTTGTATTTTTCCAGCTCGGTTTCGACCGTCTGGAAACGTTTACGTAGACCGCGCATCTCGTTATCGGTACGCAATGGACTCGATTTGGCGGCCTTGTCCGGTTTTGCGGTCTTGGTATCGCTAGCCTTGTTGCCGCGCGCCCTCAACCAGGCTGCGTATTCATCCAGATCGCCTTCGAATGATTCGACTTTGCCGTCGGCTACGCGCCAGAAGGTGTCGCAAACCAATCCGATCAAATGTCGGTCATGCGAGACCATCACGATGGCTCCCTCGAATTCCGACAGCGCTTCGGCGAGTGCTTCACGCATTTCCAAATCGAGATGGTTCGTCGGTTCGTCGAGCAACATGACGTTTGGTTTGTTATAGGCAATGATCGCCAATGCAAGACGCGCGCGTTCGCCACCGGAGAATCCATCGACCGATTCGAATGCGCGATCGCCGGCAAAATTCCAGGTGCCCAGATAATTTCGCAATATCTGATCACCTGCATCCGGCGCGACTTCTTTCAAATGCCAAAGCGGACTCTGGCCTTCGTGCAAACTCTCGACGGTATGCTGCGCGAAGTAACCGATCTTCAAATCCGGATGCGCAATGCGTTCGCCAGCGAGCAATGGCAATTCGCCAACAAGAGTTTTTACCAAGGTCGATTTACCGGCACCGTTCGGGCCCAACAACGCAACGCGATCACCCGCTTCAAGACCGAACCCGACATTTTCAAGAATTTTGATACTGCCGTAACCGGCATCGACGTGATTCAAGCGCAACAAGGAATGCGGCAATTTCACCGGCTCGGGGAAGTTGATCTTGAAATTGCGCTCGGCACGTACGGCTTCGGTACCGGACATTTTTTCCAGACGCTTGACGCGCGATTGCGCCTGCTTGGCTTTGCTGGCCTGCGCCTTGAAGCGATCGATAAAGCTTTGCAGATGCGCTCGTTCGGCCTGTTCTTTTTCGAACGTGATTTGCTGCAGACGCAAGTGTTCGGAACGCTGGCGCTCGAATGCGGTATAGCCGCCGACATAAAGTTTCGCGCGGCCATCGTGCAGATGCAGAGTATGTGTGCAGACTTCGTCGAGGAATTCGCGGTCATGCGAAATCACCAGCATCGTTCCCTGGTATTTCAGCAGCCATTGCTCCATCCACAACACAGCGTCCAAATCCAGATGGTTCGTCGGTTCGTCAAGCAGCAACAAATCCGATGGGCACATCAAGGCGCGCGCCACGTTCAAACGGACTCGCCAGCCACCGGAGAAATCCGATACCGCTTGCTCGTGTGCTTCGGCCGGAAAACCCAGGCCGTGCAATAAACGCCCTGCACGTGCGTTGGCGTCGTAGCCGTTGATTTCCGAAAGTTTCTGATGGGCGGCGGCGACGGCATCCCAATCTTCGCGCTGCATCGCATCGGCTTCGGCACGAATAACCGATGCCACTTCCTGATCGCCACTGAGTACAAACTCGATAGCGGCATCGGGCAACGATGGCGTTTCCTGAGCCACGCTGGCGAGACGAATCTTGCCGGAAAAATCGAGGTCGCCCGAATCGGCTTCCACTTCCCGGGTGAATGCCGCGAACAAACTGGATTTGCCACAACCATTGCGACCGACGACGCCCACGCGCCATCCGGCTTGCAGGGTCAGGTCCATTTGGGACAAAAGAAGGCGTTCGCCCCGGCGCAGAGCGAAATTACGGAAAGAAATCATGGGCTTATTTTATTCTTTCTGGCGGCAGTAAAACATCTAAATTTTTCGACAGCGTCGAAGTTTTCACATTAAATTTGTTCCTGGCAACAAATCAAACCCAGCATAAAACAAGCTAAGTGCTTGATTCATAGAGCTCAAAACATGTTTAGTGATTTCAAGCCCGATAGCCTAAAGTAAGACCAAGACACTGCCGCGGAAACCCCATCATGAGTGAACCCACTGCCTTATTAAGCGCGATTGAAGCCCGTATCCTCGGTTGCCTGATCGAAAAAGAAGCGACCACACCCGAGCAATATCCGCTGACATTGAATGCAATCCACCTGGCCTGCAATCAAAAAACCAATCGCGAACCAATCATGGATTTATCGCTGGGTGAGGTCGGCCATTGCATGCGACAACTTGATCCGCGTGGTCTGGTACGAAGCCAGCATGGCGCACGTGCCGAACGCTACGAACATCGCGTGAATACGGCCTTGAGTCTGACCAAACAACAGCAGGCATTGATTTGCGTACTGATGCTGCGTGGTCCGCAAACATTGAGCGAGTTGATGACGCGAAGCGAACGCCTTGCGAGCTTCAGCGACATCGACGACGTAAAACACACCCTCGAGCGACTTAGCCAGCGCGAAAATCCATTGGTCGAACGCATACCGCGCGCCAGCGGCCAACGCGAAGACCGCTATGTGCACTTGCTTAGCGGCCCGGTTGATCATTCGCAATTACCTGCCGCTAGAACGAGTTCGATACCGGCATCCAATGCATTGGAAGAGCGCATCGCACAATTGGAAGAACGTCTGGCCGCCGTTGAACAGGAGTTGAAAATACTGAAATCGAATTAATCGATTGTGATTGCAGCATTCAACGTCATAACATCTGCTTACGGATAGATTTGTCATAATCAACACATACAAATTCCAGGAAGCCTATGCCCCATGCGACGCCGTTGATTGCGCTTATTTCCCTCGGGGTGGTTCTGGCTTTCATGGCCGGATACGCCGCACAGCGCTTACGGCTTTCGCCTCTGGTCGGATATCTATTGGCTGGCGTCATCATCGGTCCATTCACACCGGGCTTTATCGCCGATCAAAGCCTCGCTGATCAATTGGCCGAAATCGGCGTCATCCTGTTGATGTTCGGTGTCGGCCTGCATTTTTCGCTGGAAGATTTACTCGAGGTACGCAAGACCGCCATCCCGGGTGCCTTGGCCGGCATTGCCGCTGCGACCGTGCTTGGATGGTTGCTGGCATGGACGATGGGCTGGCCTCCGGTTCAGGGCTTTGTCTTCGGCCTGGCTTTATCCGTCGCCAGTACCGTTGTGCTCTTGCGTAGTCTCGAAGAACACCGCTTGCTCAGTACCGGCCGCGGAAAATTGGCGATCGGTTGGGTCATCGTCGAAGACCTGGTCATGGTGCTGGCATTGGTATTTTTGCCGGTACTTGCACACTCGATGACGGGCGACAGCGGTACGCTCGATATTAATTTGTTGCTGGCTTCGCTTGCGAAGACGATCGGCAAACTCGCTATCTTTGTCGCTTTGATGTTGGTTGTGGGACGCCGCGCGATTCCCTGGTTACTCGAACGTGTCGCCGGTTCCGGATCACGCGAATTATTTACGCTATCCATTTTGGCGATTGCATTGGGCGTTGCGTTCGGATCGGCAAATTTATTTGGCGTCTCGTTCGCACTCGGTGCCTTCTTTGCCGGCATGTTGCTCAACGAATCAGAACTCAGCCATAAAGCGGCCGCTGACACCCTGCCGATGCGCGATGCATTCGCCGTGCTTTTCTTCGTATCGGTCGGCATGTTGTTTAATCCCAGTATTCTGATTGCACAGCCTTTGCTGGTACTTGCGACCTTCATGATCATCACGATCGGCAAGCCGGTCGTGGCGATGCTGGTCGTGTGGATGTTCGGACACCCTAAAGCAACCTCGCTGACTATCGGCGCGAGCCTCTCGCAAATTGGTGAATTCAGTTTCATCCTGGCCAGCCTTGGTGTCGGCATGAAACTATTGCCGGAACAAGGACGGGATTTGATTCTGGCCGGCGCCCTGCTCTCCATCGTGATCAACCCGATGATATTCACGGCACTGGGGCGTTGGCGCTCACGCGTCAAAAGCGGGGCCGCAGAAGCTGCCACCTCACTCGAACCTCCTCCCGGTCCGGCATTGCCATTGCGGAACCACACGATCCTGATTGGTTACGGCCGGGTCGGTAGCCATCTGGCCCATTTACTTCAGGAACGCGGTGTCGCTTTGGTCGTGATCGATGCCAGTGGCGATCTGGTCGAGCAGGCGCATAACAGAGGCATTGCAGCAATTCGCGGGAACGCGGCAAATGCAAAATTGCTGAAAGATCTTTCGATTGAAACCGCGACCCATGCACTGGTTGCGATTCCGAATGCGTTCGAGGCCGGCGAAATCATTGCACGCTTGCGCGCCGCCAATCCGAAGCTCAGCATTCTTGCCCGGGCACATAGCGATTCGGCCGCCCAGCACTTTTTTGATCACGGCGCCGATGGCGCAGTTTTGGCTGAGCGCGAGCTGGCGCACAGCATGGCCGAGATGGTTCTCAACGACCCCTCGCTGATCACCTCGAGTAAAGCGGCGACATAGTTTTTACGGCCGGTTTTTTCGGCAATTCACGATAGCCATTGGCTATCAAATTCATCATATCTATTTACTTCCTTGGCAGGGACTTTATCGTTATGCTCAAAGGGTTCCGGCAAAGACCGGAGCTCACAAAATCCAGCCAGGAGCCAGATTATGTCACTCAAAGGTTCAAAAACTGAAGGCAACTTGAAAGCCGCATTTGCCGGTGAATCACAAGCCAACCGCCGTTATCTCTACTTCGCACAAAAAGCCGACGTCGAAGGCTATAACGATGTCGCAGCTGTTTTTCGTTCCACCGCCGAAGGTGAAACCGGCCATGCCCACGGCCATCTCGAATATCTCGAAGCCGTAGGCGATCCAGCGACCGGCCTGCCATTCGGCGAGACCAGCAACAATCTGAAATCCGCCATCGCCGGCGAAACCCATGAATACTCGGACATGTATCCAGGCATGGCGAAGGAAGCCCGTGACGAGGGTTTTGATGAAATCGCAGACTGGTTTGAAACGCTTGCGAAAGCCGAACGTTCGCACGCAAATCGTTTCACCAAGGCATTAAACGAAATGGCGTAAGCCTGCCGACCGCTCTTCATCATGGTGAAGAGCGGTTTTTTTCATGCGAGGTTGTGTTCATTGGAGCGAAAGCATGAGTCGTGAAGGTAGCTTGGAGGCCCCGACCCGGCATCCACTGGAATGGAAAACCGATGACTTCTGGAACGTCGACTCGCTCAACAAGGAGCTCGAGCGCGTTTTCGACTTGTGCCACGGATGCCGTCGTTGCGTCAGTCTTTGCCAGTCGTTTCCGACACTGTTCGATCTGGTCGATAACTCGCCGACGATGGAAGTGGACGGCGTCGAAAAAGCCGACTACATGAAAGTGGTCGACCAATGCTATCTGTGCGACCTGTGTTATCAAACCAAATGCCCCTACATTCCGCCGCATGAGTGGAATATCGATTTTCCGCATTTAATGCTGAGAGCGAAGGCCGTCAGACACAAGAACGGCGAAACCAAACTCGCTTCCAAATTAATTTCCAATACCCGCACAGTCGGCAAGCTCGCTTCGATTCCGGTGGTCGTCGAAGCGGTAAACTGGGGAAATCAGCAACCCGTCTTGCGCAACGTGATCGAAAAAACCCTCGGTGTGCATAGAGATGCCCAGCTGCCGAAATACGACAGCAATACCGGCCGCAAGCGTCTGAAACATCTGAAGTCCCCAACCTTCGATTACCCTGCAATTCCGGCCGGATCAACGACCGGCAAAGTGGCGATCTTCATCACCTGCTACGGCGATTACAACCATCCGAAAATGGTCGAAGATCTTGCTGCCGTGCTGCAACACAATGGCGTCCAGGTCAAAATCCTGAAAAAAGAATCCTGCTGCGGCATGCCGAAACTTGAATTAGGCGACTTGAGCACTGTCGAGAAATACAAAGAGGCCAATTTGCCCTCGTTGATCGAAGCCGTGAATGAAGGCTTCGATTTGATTGCACCGATTCCTTCCTGCGTATTGATGTTCAAGCAGGAATTACCATTGATGTTTCCGAACGACGAACAAATACAGGCCGTAAAGCGCGCGTTCTTCGACCCGTTCGAGTACCTGATGCATCGGCATGGCGCTGGCCTGGTCAAGACTGACTTCAAAACGGAGCTTGGCAAGATCGCCTGGCAAGTCGCCTGCCATCAACGCGTTCAAAACATTGGCCCGAAAACGCGCGACGTTTTGAATTTGGTGCCGAACACCGAAGTCGTCACGATCGAACGTTGTTCCGGTCACGATGGCACTTATGGCGTCAAAAAGGATACTTATGCGTTGGCACGGAAAATTGCCAAACCGGTCGAAACCCGAGTCAAACAAGCCGAACCGCAACATTTCACCTCCGACTGCGTGATGGCCGGCGCCCACATCGCCCATGGTATCGGCGATGGCAAAGAAGCCGAACATCCGATTAGTTTAATTCGCAAGGCATACGGAATTTGAGCACCAGGATGAACTTTAATGCGCACGATGATCACCTCCATGAATAAATTGAACCGTCAGGATTTAATGCCGCTTGAGCGCTATTCGAGCGAACGCAAGGCATTTCGCGACCAGGCGATTGCCCATAAGAAAAATCGCCATGTTGCACTGTCAACCAATATCAGCCTGATATTCGAAGACCGTCTGACGGTGCAATATCAAATCCAGGAAATGCTGCGAATCGAGCGAATCTTTGAAGCCGACGCCATCCAGGAAGAACTGGATGCCTATAACCCGTTGATTCCTGACGGCAGCAATCTGAAAGCCACTTTATTATTCGAATATCCCGACCCCGTGTTGCGCGCGGAACGGCTCAGGCAATTCGCCGGGATCGAGCACCGGGTGTATGCAGAAGTCGATGGCTTTGAAAAAAGCTTCGCCTTTGCCGACGAAGATCTGGATCGCAGCACCGAAGATAAAACATCGGCAGTCCATTTCATGCGCTTTGAATTCAGCGATGCCGCCATCGCGGCATTACGCAAAGGTGCAAGTTTAAGATTCGGGATTGAAGATCCGCGCCTGCCCTTGCAAGTCACCACCCAATCGACAACACTGCAAGCGTTGTTGATCGATTTTCGGTAATTATTTTCGGTACGACATTATGCCGCGCTGGCTATGGATAGTTCTGGGTTCGCTGCTTTTATTGTTCGGCTGGGAAAGCCTGCGCTCGCCAGACGCTCCACAATTTGCAGCTGCCAATGCTGCAGGGGCGAATGACTGTCCGTTGCCAGAAAGATTCAGGCACCCCGATGAACCGCTGCAATCGGTCATCGGCAATCGCATCCAACCGATCCGCCTGAGCGAATCTACTTTGGTCCCACTTGCCGGATTCAGTTTGCAGGCGCGCGTATTGGCCCGCGAAGATTACCGTCTGGGAACCGAAGCCGAATTCTCTCCCACCGATTTGGCCCTCGGCTGGGGCCCGATGGCTGAGCCTGGCATGTCAGACAGACTGAATATCAGTCAATCCGGCCGTTTCTATCACTACAGCTGGGGTGACGAAGGCCCGCCGATTCCGCAAAATGAAATTATCAGCCATAGCGCCAATATGCATATCGTCCCTGCCAATCGCACGATCAAGGATATGCTGAACCAGATATCAGCGGACGATGTTATCGAGCTGCATGGCTGGCTGATTCGTATCGAAAAAAACGATGGCTGGCGCTGGCAAAGCTCTTTGAGCCGGGACGATAGTGGTGCAGGCGCTTGCGAAGTGGTTTATGTCTGCAGTATCGCGAAAAAACATTAAACCGTTCTAGTTCGGCTTTGGCGGTTCGAGTTTTGCTTCGGCCAGCCACGCCTGCATGGCAGGAATCTGGTAAATCGTTTCCACATAACGACTGGCATTTTCATCCATTGCGACGCCATAGGCCTTGAAGCGAGCGCAGACCGGGGCAAACATCGCATCCACGATGCCGAATTGACCACAAAGAAATGGGCCATCGTTGCCAAATCGCGTTCGCAAATCCAGCCAAAGACTCTGGATGCGTGCAATATCGCGATCGGCTGCATCGTTCCAGCGATAATCATCTTTTTCACGATGACAATTCATCGGCAACTGCGAACGTAAAGCCGCGAAACCGGAATGCATTTCCGCCACGGCACAGCGGGCAGCCGCACGCGTCTTGGGGTCTTTTGGCCAAGCCCTACCGTCTAGATAACGCTCGTTGACAACTTCGCAAATCGCGAGTGAATCCCAGATCGTTTCGTCACCATCGCGCAACACCGGCACTTTGGCGACAGGAGAATAATCGGCAATGCGCTGAAAAAATTCCGGGGTATCCAGTGGTAACTTCACTTCCTTGAATGGCAGATCGAAATAACTCATCAACAGCCATGGCCGCAACGACCAGGATGAATAATTTTTATTGCCAATGACCAGCACCAGACTTGTCATGCGTCGCTCACTGCCTGAATTTGATTGCCGCCATACTGCTGCGCTTTTGCCAGGGCCGCGGCCGCACGGTCAATCATGTTTTTGCCTGCGCGTTCGCCTTGTTGCAACTGGCTAACACCGACACTCATCGTGAATTTCGTCGAAGGGTCGGATGCAATGGTAAGGCTGCCCGCGACATTGCAAATGCGCTGCGCCAATTCCCGCGCCTGACCTAGATTTCGGTCCGGCATGAGTACGGCTATGCTCTCGGCATCGAATCGCGCCAAGGTAACGCCGTAATCAACTTCGTCATTCAGGGCAGCCACCAGCGATTGCAACAACTGTTTTTTCATCAACGGGTTGTTTGCGGTGTTGTCGGCAAAATTGTCGATGCAGATACGCAAAAGCGATAAGGGCTTTCTCTGCAAAATCGAGGTATCGATCAATTGCTTGATGACTGCATCGAATTTATCCCGATTATACAAACCTGTTTCGACGTCCATTTCCTTCGCATGACGAGCCAGCATGGCTTCGGCGGCTTCGTCGCCAGCTGTGGTGGCCAGGGCGGCGAACTCTGCACCGAGGTCCATTTCCTGTTCGGTATAAGTACGATCGGTATGGCGCTCGACAATCAACGCGCCCCAGCCAGGTCTATCGATCGGCAAAGGAATCACGGCGAGACTCACTTCTTCCAGCGGTCCATCGGGGCCATCAAAATCAAGCCGTATTTGTTGCGGCGCCGTCATTCTGCTCAAATTTTTCAGCATATTGCTGCGCTGGCTGATCAAGGCAGCGTAACGTTCTGTTGCAGACTTTGGTTCGACCAGCAGCAAATCTTCGTTATGGTAATTTTTGGCGACCACGCACGATGCAATCTGCGGCAAAATTGGCTTCAGGCCCTCGAGCAATCGTCGATACGCAATCCATTCAACATCGCTTTCACTCGCGTTGATCAATGCAGACTGCAGTCCTTCCATAAGCTGGTCGCGTGCAATGGCAATTTTTTCATCGGCACTGAGCTCTGGCTCCGGCACAACGCGCCGTTTGCGTCCACGCTCTTGCAAGACTTGCCGCAACCATGGCAGCAGCAAATACACCGCCATCAGAATGACGAAGAAGAACTGGAAGCCAAACAGGTTCATTCGCGTCGCTGGCAGAACCTCCTGAAAAACCAGACTGGGCGCCCACAGTGCCGCCAAAAGTGCAGTGGCCACGATGACCCCGGACCAACGACTGGAGCGCACATCGAACAAGTAAATGAAGATGGCAATGCCGATGGATAGCGTCCAGACGATTGCAGTCATCAACTGCAAGCCACCCACGCTCAATAGATTGGTCATTGCCACGAACACGGCAAATGCCATCAAGACAATGGAAAAACGGATCACCCAGGTTGAACCAGCGGGCCAACGCGCCTGAAGTCCGGAGAAATAACTGCTCGCAGATAAAAACGGCGCCGCCGTAAGAATGATCAGCGCATAAGCGAGCGACGGTTTGTTGATGAATTCGGTTTTCAGGAATAACGGCAGATGCGTGTTATAGGCAAAAAATCCGAACAATCCGACGATCAGGCTCAAGGCAATCAGGATTGCCTGAGACTCGGCCGTCCGGAGTTGCCGATAGATCGCCACGCAAATAAAGATCAGGACCAAAAGATACAGCGTGGTGAAAAAAGAATCATCGGAATCCGACCATACCGTTTGCGCCTCGGAATCCAGCAACAGGGGGTGCAAATGAATGAAGCCCACCGGCTCTATTTCGGCGTACAGCACCGCATCGTTCTCGACACTCTCGGGCAAAGGGAAAACGATTCGTGTTGGCCAACTGCCCCGGATGTTTCCCTGGTGCGGGGCCTGACTGGATTGAAATGGAACCACCGAGACCTTGCTGCCAGACTTGTCGACTTGGTACAGGTTGATCGAGCGGATATTCTGGCGTTCGAAACTTAAATGCATTTCTCCGCTGTCGACTGGCAGCGAGACTTTCATGCGCAACCAATATTTGTAACGCCCGTCGCTGGCAATCGAAAATTCATCGCCGATAACCGGGCTAAGAAAGACTTTTTCACGTCCGGACAACATATCTTCGAGCAGGACATTTTTGGGACTTGCCCCCAAACTGAGATCAAGATTGCTTGCCTCTGATGATTGCGTAGGCACTCCTGCAGACGCTGCATCCTGAGCACGAGCCTGACCAAACGCCAGCAATCCCGCCAGCAACAACAAGCCGATCAACGCCTGAGCTTTTTGCACGTAAAGTCTCCCCTAGAGGCGCAAGTGTGCCGCAAAACTCGCCAAAATCAAAAGTCACACGCTCAAAGCGGGTCAATTGCAGATAAAAAACCCGCGAAGCCCGCTGCAAAGGCTAAAATGGCCGGATATTAAATGTCATCGAACACGAGCCCCATGAATCACACCGTTACCGCCCTGCCCGATAGCACCCCTGAAAAAACCGACTTTATTCGCCAAATCGTCCGCGAGGACCTGGCCTCGGGCAAGCATCAGCAAATTCGCACCCGCTTTCCGCCCGAGCCCAACGGCTATCTTCACATTGGCCATGCCAAGAGCATTTGCCTGAATTTCGGCATCGGTGCCGAATTCAATGGTCTGGTCAATTTGCGTTTCGATGACACCAACCCGAGCAAGGAAGATATCGAATACGTCGAGTCGATCCAGGCCGATGTGAAATGGCTGGGCTTTGAATGGGCGGAACTACGCCATGCCTCGGATTATTTCGAAACCTTTTATCTCTGTGCCGAAAAACTGATCGAGGACGGCAAGGCCTATGTCTGCGATTTGAATGCCGAGCAGGTTCGTGAATACCGCGGCAACTTGAATGAACCCGGGAAAAACTCGCCTTACCGTGACCGTGGCGTCGCAGAAAATCTAGATTTGTTCCGTCGCATGCGTGCCGGCGAATTTGAAGACGGCGCGCGTACGCTGCGTGCAAAAATCGACATGAGCAGCGGCAATATCAATTTGCGCGACCCGGCGATTTATCGCATTCGCCATGTCTCGCACCAAAATACCGGTGACACCTGGTGCATCTATCCAATGTACGACTATGCCCATTGCATTTCCGATGCGCTCGAAGGCATTACGCATTCCCTGTGTACTCTGGAATTCGAAGATCACCGTCCACTCTATGATTGGTGCATCGACAATATCGATTTGGCAAAACATGCATCGCTCTGGCAAAACCTGGTGGATCGCGGCTTCAAAACACCGGTCAGCAAACCGAGGCAAATCGAGTTTTCGCGCCTGAACATCAATTTCACCGTGATGAGCAAGCGCAAGTTGATGGCACTGGTTACCGACCAGCTGGTCAACGGCTGGGACGACCCGCGCATGCCGACCTTGTGCGGACTGCGTCGTCGTGGCTATACACCTGCATCCATGCGTTTGTTTGCCGACCGCATCGGTATCAGCAAGCAAAACTCGCTGATTGATTTCTCGGTACTGGAAGGCTGCGTTCGCGAAGATCTCGATGCCAAAGGTCAACGCCGCCTTGCCGTGATCGACCCCATCAAGCTCGTGATCAAGAATCTGCCGGAAGATTTTTCCGACACGCTGTATTTTTCGAACCATCCGAAAGATGAAAGCGCCGGCAAACGCGAAGTGCCATTGTCACGCGAAGTCTGGATCGAGCGCGACGATTTCATGGAAGTGCCGTCCAAGGGTTTTCATCGCCTCGTGCCTGGCGGTGAAGTGCGTTTACGCGGTGTTGGTATCGTGAAATGCGTCGATGTCATCAAGAACGGCGACGAGATTGTCGAACTGCATGGCGAACTTGATCTGGATTCACGCCCGGGCTTACCGGGCTCGGAACGCAAGGTAAAAGGCACGATTCATTGGGTCAGTGCGAAGCATGGCGTCGAAGCCGAAGTGCGTTTGTACGACCGCCTGTTTACCGTGGCCAATCCCGACGATGACGCCGATGGCAAGACCTATCGCGATTATCTGAATCCGGACTCTGTTCGCATCGTAAAAGCCTATGTCGAACCGGCGGCCGCCGCACTTTCTGCCGAGAGCAATATTCAATTTGAACGTTTGGGTTATTTCGTCACCGATCGCCTGGACCATACTGCGAACAAGCCGGTGTTTAATCGCACCGTTACCCTGCGTGATGTTTGGGCCAAAGGAGTCTGATATGCGGATTTTATTGCTGACATGTTTATTGTTTCTTGCCGCTTGCGCTGCGTCCCAGAACACCAGCGATATGAAAGCAGCCGAGCCACCACCCAAAATGGCCATCGAAGAAAAAACTTCCACGCCTCCGCAGAATGTTGCCATCGAAGAAAAATCGGCCAATAGCAAATCCGGCGAAGTCGATTTCAGCTGCGATAGCGACAATGATTGCAAAATCAAGGATGTCGGCAGTTGCTGCGGCTATCGTCCCGCCTGCGTCAACAAAGACAGCAAAACTTTTGCTGCGGAAGTCAAAGCGCAATGCAATAAAGAAGGCAGAGTAGGAATTTGCGGCTTTCCCAGCATCAGCAGCTGCACTTGCACCAACAAAAAATGCGAAGGTGTTGCAGGCGAGATGACCGAGGAAAAAATCCAGTAATGCTTTACGCACAACTACATTTGACACTGCCGCCCTGGGTTCACGACCAAGTGGATGCCGACGCCGCCTACGAAACCGCTGAAAGCAGAATTGCCTTGGCCGTGCAACTTTCGCAGCTCAATGTCAGTCGTCAAAGTGGCGGTCCATTCGGTGCCGCAGTATTCAACCAGTCAGGTCGACTATTGGGCGTCGGTGTCAATCGGGTCGTACCGCACAATTGTTCGGCTGCTCACGCAGAAGTGATGGCTTTGTCTACATCGCAACAACGTCTTCAGAAGTTTCGTCTGAATGAGGGTGGCGAGCGCATAACGTTGGCAACATCCGCACAGCCCTGCTCCATGTGTTACGGCGCATTGATCTGGGCCGGCATCAACGAACTTTTAATCGCCGCGCGTGCCGATGATGTGCAAACGCTCGCCGGTTTCGACGAAGGCCCATTGCCCGCCGACTGGAAAGGCGAACTGGAAAAGCGCGGCATTGAGGTTCACACCGATATTTTGCGTGATCAGGCTTGTGCAGTTCTCAAGCAATATGGCGAGAGCGGACTCGTTTATTAGTAAACCTATTTGTAAACCGCTCCATCCTTGATGTATCCCCACCTACAAGAATTACAAAATGAATGGTTTGCTTTGCTATTGCCGTCAGGGTTTTGAACCGGACCTCGCGGCCGAATTATCCGAGCGTGCGGCCAATGCCGGTTTTCATGGTTATGCAAAAACCGAGCGCAATAGCGGCTACGTTACGTATGTTTGCGAAGACGCCGCTGCGTTATCGAGAAACGTGCGTTATCACGACATCGTATTCGCCCGCCAGAAACTGGAGCTTTTTGCCGAACTGAAAGACCTGAATCCGACCGATCGCGTTACGCCGATGCTTGAACTGATTGCCGGCCGCGGACGTTTCGGTGACGTACTGGTGGAACATCCCGACTCCGATGAAGGCAAACCGCTTTCCGGTTTGGCGCGGTCATTTGCGAATGCGTTGCGCCCGGCACTTCGCAAACGTGGCCTGTTGAGTGACAAGGTAGATTCACGCCTGCCGCGCCTGCATGTTTTCTTTTTGGCCGGTACGCATGCCCTGCTCGCCAGCTCAGACCCCAAAGACAGCTCGCCGTTTCCACTCGGCGTGCCGCGCTTGCGCGCCCAGGCAAATGCGCCAAGCCGCTCTGCCTTGAAGCTTGATGAAGCCTTGATGATTTTCATGAGCGACGACGAACGTGCAAAGATCATGAAACCCGGCATGCATGCTGCCGACCTGGGTGCTGCCCCCGGCGGTTGGAGCTGGATTCTCACGAAGCACGGCCTTCATGTGTCTTCGATTGATAATGGTCCGATGTCGGAAACCGCGATGGCGACCGGATTGATCAATCATATTCGCGCCGACGGCTTCCAATGGCAGCCGCCAAGAAAACTCGACTGGATGGTCTGCGACATGGTGGAGTCGCCACGCAAGGTTGCACACCGCATGAGCGAATGGTTTGCCAATGGCTGGTGCAAGCACGCCATCTTCAATCTGAAATTGCCGATGAAGAAACGCTGGGAAGAAACCCGCTTGTGCCTGGACGAATTTGAACAAAAATCCGGCAAGGCATTGCATATGCATGCGAAGCAGCTTTATCACGATCGCGAAGAAATTACCGTTTTTGCCACGGTGATTTAATTACTATTTTGATCAAACCATAAAAAAACGCCCGCTGGAAAGCGGGCGTTTTTGCATTGGACATTGCAGGCATCAGGCTTGGTTGTTTCTGACCATGCCGACGACTCCCTTGCCTATCCAGAAAAGGCCCAGTCCATCGAAGAAGCAACTTAACAGGCTGAAGTCGCCCAGAAAAATGGATGCGCCAAAATACAAACCGATGCCGATGATCAATACACCCCAAAAAATATCACGCATTAAAAATCCCCTTGATTGATAATTGAATACTAAATTTTCCCGCCATCGGCGGAAATATCAAACGCGCCTTGTGTGACATCCGAGCCGCCGATATCAACGACACGGCTACCATGGAACATGATTCCACACCCGTGTTCCGGATCCCAGTTGCACTCCAGTTCCAACGCAAAATAGGGCTCGCCATTTTTCATCTGCGGATAAAAATGGACATACGAAACATCGATCATGTTTGCCAGTTGGCCTGCATCGGTGAACGCGTCGAGCTCCTCGTCCTTGATCCCATACTCGTTACGTAAAACATCGATATAGCCGCATATCGCCGACATGGCGGAATCGCGAACTTTATCCTGATGCTCAATGAACCAGTCCATCGCGCGAGAATAAGATTCGGGCGAGGCCAATTCCGGATGCGTTTCGTAGCTCTCTGATTCCAGCAAGAAAAGCACATTCTCGCCGCTGAGCTCCTCTACGCTATTTTCCGACCGGTAGCCCGACCAGGCAGGCAGGGAGAATTCGGCTGTATGCTGCTCGCGCTCATCGTCGAATTTGAAATGGATACTTGTGTCTTTCAACTGTACCAGCATGCTGCTTCCTCTAAAAAAATACGGGGTAGGCCCCCATAAATTCAGGAGCACAGCACCGGACATTACTATCTTCCCGCAGCCTGTTTCAACAGGAAATTTCTTATCGGCGGCAAGGCATTGGCAATGCCAAAGGCATGCCCACGCAGCAAGGTCGGCAAAACATCGTCATTCGAGTACACCAGGTTAATCGCCTCGAACGAATAGGCGGCAATCGCATTTTCGCTTGTACGTTGACGGGCCCAGCGTTCGAGTTTGTGCTGTGAAATCTGGACAGTGTTTTTCTGTTTTGAATTTTCCGGCGCCGATCCTGCTTCGCCAAGCAGTTCAAGCAAAGCGGCAACATCTCGCAAACCCAGATTGACACCTTGCCCGGCAAGCGGATGCACCGTGTGGGCGGCATCGCCAATCAAGGCAACACGACCGACCAACATTTCTTTCGACAATTGTCTTTGCAAAGGAAAGGCCGCGCGTTGCGATACCTCGGTGACCTTGCCGAGCCGGGCATCGAATGCCCGCGTTAGCTCGTTGCAAAAACTTTCTTCATCGCTCAGCAGCAGACGTTCTGCTTCATCATTCGGCAAGGTCCAGACGATCGAACAGCGGCCATCGCTAAACGGCAAAAAAGCCAAAGGCCCGGTCGGCAGAAAACGTTGCCAGGCCGTACTCTGGTGCGGCTGTTCGGTTTTCACGAATGCGACGACACCGCGCTGTCCATAATCTTTTTTGTCGGTTTTCAATCCGAGTAACTCACGCACTTTGGAACTGGCGCCATCGGCACCCAGCACAAGTCCGGCCTCGATCACCGCACCATTTTTCAAATGAATCGTAACCGTTGATTCCTGCTCGATACTTTCCAACTTGTCCGGGCAAAAACAATGGATACGATTTTCATGCTTTATCGCCTGCCACAGGGCATCGGCAATATTATTGTTTTCGACAATGGCGCCGAGCGATTCCTGTGCCTGTTGGCTCGCCGACAAATGCAGTTCATTGCCTGCCGCTGCATCCCATACCCGCATTTCCATATAAGACTGGGTACGACGCTCCGAAATTTTTTTCCAGACGCCGCAGCTATCCAATAATCTTTGATTATCGGCAGCTAACGCGACTACGCGCAAATCCGGCGTTTCCTCCGACCAGGCTTTCGGTTCGTGCGCTTCCACCAATGCAACACGATAGCCGGCGCGCGCCAGCGACAAGGCGGCACAACTTCCGACAATACCGGCACCGATGACGGCGATATCGAAATTCTTCATCAGGATCTCCGCACAAGTTTTGGAATGTTTCCGCGATAGCCCATCGCGCCATTTACGATCGGCGCCTGCAAATCGGGACTCAAGCCCAAGCCGAGTAATCCCAATGAGCGCATGGCTTTTGCCAAACTGTTTTCCTGCGAGGTGAAACGTGCCAAGCCATCACTAAACGCTATCGTTTGTTCGCGATCTTCGCGACGACTCTCGCGATAACTTTTTAAAAACGAGGGACTTTGCAAATCATCTGCTTGAAGACATTCGGCAAAACTTAATGCATCACGCAAACCGAGATTGAATCCTTGTGCACCGATCGGATGCAGGGTTTGTGCGGCATTGCCCATCAGCACGCAGCCTGGCCCGACAATCTCTTTTGCGATAACTTTTTTCAACGGATAGTGCGTTCGCGCACCGATTTTTCTGATTCGTCCGGCACGCCAGCCAAAGCGTTGCTGGAAATAATCGATGTATTCGGCATCACTCAAGCTTCCGATACGATTCACGTCTTCGTTTACAACACCGCAGATCGCACCGTACTGCCCGCCCGGCATCGGCAACAATGCGACCGGGCCTTGCGACGAAAAACGTTCGAACGCCGTGCCGTCGGAAACCTGATCGGTTTGCAGGCTGCAAACAAACAAATGTTGCTGGTAATCGAAATCATCGGTCGCGATATTCAATGCCGATCGCACCATCGATTGCGTGCCGTCGGCACCGATAATCATGCGAGCCGAGATTGTCTGCTGCTTGCCGTCGCATTCGACCAGTGCGGATGGCGCTGCTGGATCGGGATTCACCCGCAATACTTTCGCCGGACGATACACCGCAAGATTTTTCAACTCGGCAACACGGGTTTCCAAGGCAAGGCCCAAGTCTCTTGCCAGTACGACACCGCCAAAATATTCGCGCTGATAATCTCTCGCCTTGATATCCACGCTGCCAAAATCACCCACCCGGCTGATATGGATGCGTTGGATCGGACTAAATCCGTGGGCAAAATGCCTTGCGACACCCAGGCTTTCCAGCGCAATCAGGCTTGCGGCCGACAAGGCCAGTTTGCGTTCGTTAAATCCGGGCGCACCCGAGCTGGGAATACTGGCTTCCACCAACCCCAGCTGCAGACCGCTATTTTCCAAGGCACAGGCGAGGCTATTGCCTACCAGCCCGCCTCCCAGAATCAAAATATCATGCATGTTGTCGTATCAACTTTAGCCAGAGCTCGGCCGCTTGGGGTATCCTATTCTTCTTGATGCCAGCTCGCTACGGATTTTCACATGTCTATGAACCAGAACTCTTCCATCGCTCCCGGCCCGCTCATGATTTCGATCATGATTGTGATGGCGGCACTCAGTCGCTTATTGCCGCATCCTTTCAATTTCACACCGATTGAATCGATGGCGCTATTTGGCAGTGCGTATTTTGCAAATCGCTGGCTGAGTATTGCGATGCCATTGTTGGCCATGTTGCTGGCGGATTATTTCCTCGGCTTTCATAGCGGCATGCCGGTAATCTACGGCACGATCGTGCTGATCTCGCTGATCGGTTTTGCATTGCGCGGCAAGGTAACAGCATTGCGTGTTGCCAGCTTCGGTCTGGTCAGCGCGACCCTGTTTTTCCTGATCACCAATTTCGCAGTCTGGACCGGTTCCGGCATGTACCCGTTGAATGCAAGCGGTTTGCTGGCTTGCTACATCGCCGGCATTCCATTCTTCCATTGGCAACTGGCCGGCGTGGCAACTTACAGCCTGATCCTGTTTGGCGGCTTCGCTTTGTTGCGCTCGCGCCTGCCGGTGTTGAAACAGCAGACGGTCTAAGCATTTATGGGTAATCGTCTTTCGAAGATTTACACGAAAACCGGCGACGATGGTTCTACCGGTCTGGGCGATGGCAGCCGTGTTTCGAAAGACTCCGCCCGCGTCACCGCCTACGGCACGGTCGACGAGGCCAATAGTGCCATTGGCCTGATTCTGGCCTGCGATATCCAGGACGATGTTCGCGAAATTCTGGTGCAGGTACAGCATCATTTATTTGATCTGGGCGGCGAGCTTTGCATTCCCGGCCACTCGGCAATTTTCGACGAGGACATCACCCGTCTTGAAAATACGCTGGATAAATTCAATGCCGATTTGCCGGCACTGAAAGACTTCATTCTTCCCGGTGGCGGCATGGCAGCGGCACATTGCCATCTTGCCCGCACCATCACTCGTCGTGCCGAGCGCGAAACGGTCACGTTGTCGCATCACGACGCAGTGCGTCCCGAAGCGATTCGATATTTGAATCGTCTGTCCGATTTGTTGTTCGTCCTGGCACGCGTTCTTGCGCGCGCCAGTGGCCATGGCGAAGTGCTCTGGAATCATCAGCGCCGCAAAGGTTGATCGTGCGTATTTATACGCATCCCGATTGTCTAGAACACGACCCTGGCACGGGCCACCCTGAATGTCCTGCTCGCCTGCATGCGGTTATCCAGGCGATTCACGTTGCGTTGCCGATGCTTGAGTGGCAACACACGCCTCAAGCCGAGCAGCATCAATTAGAGCGCGCCCACAGCACGGAATTGATCGAAAAAATTCTCGGCGCCGAAGTCCTCGAAAGCTTTCATGTCGATGCCGATACCGTGATGTCTGCACGGTCCAAGTCGGCCGCCTTGCATGCGGCAGGCGCCGGTATTGCAGCAGCAAATGCGGTGATGCGTGGCGAGATCAAGCAAGCTTTCTGCGCAGTGCGCCCACCCGGCCATCACGCAACACGCAACACCGCGATGGGGTTTTGCCTGTTCAACAATATCGCCATCTGTGCGGCGCATTTATTGGCCGAGCATGGCATTCAACGTATCGCCATCGTCGATTTCGATGTGCATCACGGCAATGGCACCGAAGATATTTTCGAAAATGAAGATCGGGTTTTTTATTTAAGTACGCATGAAGCCGGCATCTATCCGAATACCGGTTTTGCCGAGAGCAATCGGGAGCTGCGTTTAAGCAATGCCCTGCTGATGCCCGGCAGTGGCAGCGAAGATTTTCGTGCGGTCTGGCAGCAAAAATTTCTGCCCGAGTTAGTGGCATACAAACCTGAAATCGTTTTGATCTCTGCCGGTTTCGATGCCCATCGCCTGGACCCTTTGGCCGATTTGAACCTTCAGGCCGAAGATTATTTCTGGCTTAGCCGGGAACTGGCCGATATTGCCAATCAGTTTTCCAACGGGCGAATTATTTCGATGCTGGAAGGCGGCTACAGCCTGACGGCATTGCGCGAATGCAGTGTCGCGCATTTGCGTGGCTTGATGGCCTGATTAACCCTCGGGCTCGAAATCCAGAGCCGCCGAATTAATGCAATAGCGCAGACCAGTCGGTGCCGGGCCATCCGGAAACAAATGGCCCAGATGCGAATCACAATGGGCACACTTCACTTCGATACGCTCCATACCGTGACTGGCATCCAGGCTCTCGGCCACGGCCGATTTCTCGACTGGCTTGTAATAGCTTGGCCATCCGCTGCCTGAGTCGTATTTACTCTCGGAACTGAATAATTTGGCCTTGCAGGCGGCACAAACGTACATCCCGTCTGCATGATGGTCCCAGTACTTACCGGTGAAGGCGCGCTCGGTCTCGGAACAGCGACATATGGCGTATTGCTCCGGACTAAGCTCGGCTTTCCATTCTTCATCGGATTTCTCGATTTTCTGGCTCACGCTCGGCTCCTATGGGGTTTGGGCAATAACGGCTAGAATACACCCCATCTTGGTTTTCAGGATTTGCCTGTGTCCCGTCCAGCTCTGCGTTTATTGCCGCTGTGTTTTGCCATTTCCCAAGCCGTTGTCGCCCAGGAAGTCGAACAAAACTGGAATTACTGCGTTAGCCCCGAGACGTTGCCCGTATTCAATACCAGCCCGATTCCCGATGAAAATCGCGAGCAAAGTGCAACTGACATCCAGGCCGATAACCTGAATCTAGAAAAAGAAAAGGTCACGGTATTTGAAGGTAATGTCGTGCTTCAGCGCTCCGACCAATGGATGAATACCGACAAGCTGACCTACACCCATGACAATGAACAATTTGTCACCGAGGGGCAGGTCCGTTATCAAGATCGCGGCGTGCGTCTTACCGCAACCCAAGCCAGCGGCGATCAGAAAAAAGACTCGATGAGTTTGCAGGGTGTGCAATATCAATTCAACGATAATCTGGGCAATGGCACGGCGCAGGAAGCCACCATGCAAGGCGAAACCGGAGAGCTCGATGGAGCCACCTATTCGACCTGCCCCCCAGGCCAACGGCAATGGGAATTTTCTGCCAGCCATATCAAGGTCGATCAGAAAACCGCACGTGGCAGCGCAACCAATGCAACGCTCCGTCTTGGCGGCGTACCGATACTTTGGCTGCCCTTCATCAGCTTTCCGACCGACGACCGTCGCCGTAGCGGTATTTTGTCGCCGACCATCGGAAACGATCAGCGAAACGGTACCGACATTGCCGTCCCCATTTACTGGAATATCGCACCGAATTACGACGCTACTTTTACACCCCGTTGGTTATCCGAACGCGGCTTGATGTTGGGTACAGAGTTTCGTTATCTGACACGACGTTCGCGCGGTTCGTTTGAAACTACCTGGTTACCGAATGACGACTTGACCGGCCGTGATCGTGGCTTGATCGAGTTCGATCATTTCACTGCGATCAACAGTCATTGGTACACGTCGACAGATTTGAATCATGTCAGCGATCGCCAATATTTTTCCGATTTCGGTCAATCCCTGAATTCCACTTCCTTATCGCTGCTTGCCAGCCATGCCGGCATTTTTGGTCGTGGTCGCAACTGGTCGGCGAGCTTTGGATTTGAATATTGGCAGATTGCCAATCCATTGCTGCCTGATGGCAGTGCGCCATTCCGTCGCTTACCGCGTCTGCAAGCCAGCTGGATGAAGCCGGTAAATAACTGGTTCGAATTTGGCGTTGATGCCGAAGCCGTTCGCTACACGCGCGAAGATGAATTAAGCACCGACGACGGCGGTTCGCGTATCGATATCCGGCCTTTCGTGCGCTTGCCATTCAGCGGCGCCTCCTGGTACATCACGCCGGAATTGGCATGGCGCTTCACTCAATACGGCAGCCTTCATGATGCAGATGGAGATAGCAGCATATTGGGAGCGAGTGGTGACACCTCACCACAGCGCAGCTTGCCAATCGTCAGTCTCGATGCCGGCATGGTGTTCGAGCGCGACATGCAATGGGGCTCGAAAAACTACCTGCAAACTTTCGAGCCGCGTTTCTACTATCTTTATGTGCCGTACCGTAATCAAGACGAGTTACCTATCTTCGATAGCCGGGACCTGACCTTTGATTGGCCCGCCTTGTTCCGCACCAATCGTTTTGGTGGTGCCGATCGTCAAAGCGATGCCAATCAGGCGACCGTCGCTCTCACGACCCGCTTTTATGAACAAGCGACCGGCCGCGAGCGCTTTAGCGCCAGCCTGGGACGCATTACTTACTTTAACGATCCGCTTGTCACCTTGCCGAGTTCACCCGCTTTGCCGGATAGCGGTTCAGCCTGGGTCGCGCAGGTCGATTGGACTCTCTCCGACAACTGGAATCTTGGGTTAACCCAGCAATGGGAGCCGGATAGTCAACAAACCCTATTGAGCGGACTTCGTACACAAGTCCGCTGGGCAAATGGCGGCTTGTTCAATGCTGCGTATCGTTATCGCAAAAACTCGCTTGAACAAACAGATATGAGCTTCCGAATCCCGGTAAAAAGCGATTGGAATCTGTTGGGGCGCTGGAATTATTCCATTCAGGATGGCAAAAGCCTGGAAAGCATGCTCGGAGTGGAATGGAAGAGCTGCTGTGTCGCACTGCGCGTGCTCGGACGTGACTATATCCGGACTTTCGATGGCAAATCGAACTTTGGCCTCTATATCGAACTCGAACTGAACGGCTTGGGTAGCTTCGGTCGAGACACGGAAGCCCTGCTGGATAATGCTATCCTAGGTTATTCCCCATAAAATCAACCTTGAATTAATTGTTTGTGCCCGGCTTGAACCCGAGCATGCAACGCTGACGGAGTTTGAAACAAATGAAACAGAAGTTATCCGGTTTGTTATTGGCCCTCTCATTGGGCCTAACGAGCAATGTCATTTTGGCGCAGGACCAAGCCGTCGCCAGCGTTGATGGCATTGCTGCCATTGTTGACGAAGACGTTATCTTGAACAGTGAAGTACAGCGTGCCGTTGACAACATCAAAGCCCAGTACGCCAAACAGCCCGAGCAATTGCCTTCCGAAGAAGTTCTGCGCAAACAGGTTCTCGAGCGCCTGATTCTGCTTCGTCTGCAAGTCGAACGTGCCAACAGCAGCGGTATTCGCGTGTCTGAAAACGAAATCAATCAGGCAATACAAAATATTGCCAACCAGAACAAAATTACACTTGAGCAACTTCGTACTCAAATCGATAGAGAAGGTTTGAGCTATGAAGAGTTTCGGAATAACTTGAAGGACGAAATGACGGTCCAGCGGATGCGCCAAAGCTATGTGCAAAATCGCGTTCAGGTCTCCGAAACCGAGATTGACCAATTGCTTTCAGTGCGTGAAGTCGGCGGTCCCGAAGTCCGACTCGCCAATATCCTTGTGGCATTGCCCGATGGTGCAACTCCCGAACAATTAGCCAAGGCACAGGAAAAAATTTCCCGCATCAAGGCTTTGCTCGACAAAGGCGAGATGGACTTTAGTTCGGCAGCCATTCGTTATTCGGATTCGCAGAACGCCCTGGAAGGCGGTGAAATCGGCTGGCGCAACTTTGATTCGATTCCCCCTGCCTTCGTGAACATGATTCGCGAAATGAAGGCCGGCGACATTACCAATCCGGTGCGCGGCCCGAGCGGATATCAGTTGATCAAACTCATCGAAACCCGTGAGCAGCAAAAACAAATGTCAACGCAATATCATTCGCTTGGCATCATGGTGCCTGTGAAGGAAGGCGAGAGTAACGAAGCTGCGCGCCAAAAAGCCGAAGAACTGCGAGCTCGAATCGTTGCCGGCGAAGACTTTGCCAAAGTGGCGCGTGAAAACTCGGCCGAAGAAATGAATGCCAGCAAAGGTGGCGACATGGGCTGGTTTGAGCTAAATCAATGGGGCCAGGGTATCGCAACCCAATTATCCATTTTGGCCGATGGTGAAATATCCGTTGTCTTCAGAAGCGATGCTGGCTGGCACTTCATCAAACGACTGGGTACCCGAACCCAGGATATGACCGACGAAAATCGCCGTAATCAGGCACGTCAGATGATTGCGCAGCGTAAATCTGAAGAAGAATACGAACGCTTCGTCAGGCAATTGCGTAACGATGCCTACGTCGAGTCGCGTCTCGGCGGCATCTGATTCATGAATACCCGCCTGGCGCTTATTGCAGGCGAACCAGCGGGTATCGGCCCTGAATGCTGTGTGCGTATTGCCCAGACACAGCATTCGGCAAATCTGATCACCATTGCCGATCCCGATACGCTCAATCAAGCAGCGGAAGCCTTAAAGCTTCCGCTGCGTTTGGTTTCGGCTGATCAAAAAGCCAAAGCCGGCGAGTTAGCTATCCTGCCAATGTCGCAAAAAGTGGCAACGGTTTTCGGCCAGGCCAACCCGGAAAATGCCCGTTTCGTGATTGATACTTTGATGCGTGCTGCAAAGGGTTGCATGGATGGTGAATTCCACGGCATGGTAACTGGCCCGATAAATAAAGCCTCGATCAATGCGGGCGGCATCGCCTACACCGGCACCACCGAACTACTCGCTGATCACGCTGGCTGCGACGTCGTCATGATGCTGGCAAATCCGCAAATGCGGGTTGCATTGGCAACGACACATCTGGCTCTGCGCGATGTTCCCGATGCCATTACGATGGTATCGCTGAAGAAAACCCTGACGATTTTGCATCACAGCCTGCAATTGCAGTTCAAGCTGGAAAATCCAAGGATAACCGTTTTGGGCCTGAATCCACATGCCGGCGAAAACGGCATTCTGGGTCGTGAAGAAATTGAAATTATCGAACCGTGCCTGCAGCAATTACGCGCGCAAGGCATGCAGCTGATCGGACCGCTGCCGGCAGACACCGCATTCCTGCCGCAAAAATTAAGCCAATGCGATGCCGTGCTGGCGATGTATCACGACCAGGGCCTTCCTGTGCTGAAGCACGCCGGTTTCGAACACGCGGTCAACATAACGCTCGGCCTGCCCTATCCTCGCGTGGCGGTTGATCACGGCACTGCTCTGGAAATAGCCGGTCAGGGAATAGCCGACGCGTCCAGCCTGCTGGCAGCCGTGACACAATGTACGCAGCTCGCCAATTCCCGGAATACCAAATGAAATTGTTCAAGGACCCGCCGAAAAAAAATCTTGGGCAACATTTTCTTGTCGATCAGGACATCATCAGTAAAATTGTGCTGGCGGTAAAACCCGCTGCCGACGATTTCCTGGTGGAAATCGGCCCTGGCCAGGGTGCGATCACTTTTCCATTGCTGAAGAAACATGGGTCATTGACCGTCATCGAATTTGATCGCGACTTGATCACGCCGCTGATGGAATCGGCCGAAGGTGTTGGTGATCTCACCATCATCCATAAAGACGTGCTGAAAGTGGATTTCACGAAACTGGCTATGGATCGTCCGCCGATTCGTCTGGTGGGCAACCTGCCATACAACATATCAACACCGATTTTGTTTCATGTGCTCGAACATGCACCGGCCGTACGCGACATGCACTTCATGCTGCAGAAAGAAGTGATTGACCGCATGGCCGCGGAACCTGGCAGCAAAGTGTATGGCCGACTGACCGTGATGCTGCAGGCGCGCTGCGAAGTGACTCCATTATTCATGGTGCCTCCGCATGCGTTTCGTCCACCCCCGAAGGTGGATTCGGCCGTTGTCAGACTGGTGCCATTGGCGAGCGACAAAATCCAGATTAAAGACACGGTTTTATTCGAGAATCTGGTTCGCGATGCTTTCGGTCAGCGCCGTAAAACCATTCGCAATGCGATGCAGGCCATCTGTACCGGCGAAGATATTGAAGCCGTTGGTCTGCGCCCGGATGCCCGCGCCGAGCAACTGCCGGTTTCCGATTTTATTAAATTAGCCAATTTTCTGGCTTCAAAACCGCCCGTGACCACGTAAACTATAAACATGGGCGCCAAACATCAAATTGCAGTTACCGTGAAAACCCGATTCCTGGATGAACAATCCGAACCGGAACACGCTCGCTATGTTTTTTCCTACACCATCAGGATCGAGAACCAGGGCGAAGTCCCCGCGCAATTGATCAGCCGGCATTGGGTCATTACCGACGAGCTCGGCAAGGTGCAGGAAGTCCACGGCGAGGGTGTTGTAGGCGAACAACCGCATCTGCGGCCCGGCGAATCTTTCGAATATACATCGGGTGCCGTTCTAGAGACTTCACTCGGAACAATGCGCGGTAGTTACCACATGCAGGCCGATGACGGGCTGCAATTCGATGCCGACATCGCGCCATTTACCCTTTGTGTGCCGAGGACCCTGCATTAATGGCCACCTATGCGATCGGTGATGTGCAAGGTTGTTATGACGCACTGTCACGCCTGCTCGAGCGCATCAAATTCGACCCGGCCAATGACCGGCTCTGGTTTTGCGGTGACTTGGTCAATCGCGGCGGCCAATCGCTGGAAACATTGCGCCTGATTCATTCGCTGAAAATTCACAGCACGATTGTTTTGGGTAATCACGATCTGTCTCTGCTCGCCATTGCGCAGCGCCGGGAAGAAGATCAGCGCAAAGTGAATGCTGATTTACAACGCGTACTATTTGCCAATGATGCAGATGTCTTGATTAACTGGCTGCGCATGCAAAAGTTATTGCATGTGGACCGCACTCTGGGTTTCGCGATGGTGCATGCCGGTATCGCACCGAAGTGGACACTGAAAATTGCCGAAGCCAGAGCGCACGAAGTCGAGTCACGTCTGCATGGCGAAAATTATCGGAAAATCTTCAAGAATATCTATGGCGACAAACCGGTATGGTCACCGAAGTTGACCGGGCCCGATCGCGACCGGGCCATCATCAACGTGTTTACCCGCCTGCGTTATTGCACGCCATCAGGCCGCATCGTATTCGAAGACAAGGGTCGTCCCGGCACCCAAAAACCCGGCAGTTACCCCTGGTTTGAAGTACCCGGCCATGCAGCGAGAGAACTGCCACTGATTTTCGGACACTGGTCCACATTGGGCTTGTTTATGGGGCTAGGTGTTTACGGTATTGATACCGGCGCCGTCTGGGGCGGCAGTCTGACTGCGCTGGAACTCGGTCCCGAATTGCGCCTGCATCAGGTCACCGGCCGCATACAGGAAATACAAGCCGCGCGCGCTTGATTTCAATATCTTTAGTAGGAGGCCGCTTGCGGGCGACTGCTGCCACCATTCCAATTTTTGAACATCAATCGGGCCCAAGGGCCCTCCTACGTCTTCAAAATATAATCGACAAACTCAAAAGCAAACGCATGTTTTTCATCCGCTGCGTGTCTCTCGCCTACGGTTACCAGCCATTTCTTGAAATCGACGTGCGGAAAAAACGCATCGGCATTTTCAACTTCGGTTTCGACATGGGTCAAATACAGATGCGTCGCAAACGGCAAGGCCAGACGATAAATTTCGCCGCCCCCGATAATGCAGATTTCGGCTTCATCCTTGCATAAAGCCAGCGTGTCATCGAGCGAGCTTGCGGCTTCCATTCCATCGAATGGAACATAACCGGAACGCGATAAAACAATATTGCGCCGTTTCGGCAATGCACGTCCGAGCGATTCCGCCGTCTTGCGGCCCATCACGATTGTCTTGTTTAAAGTCAGTGCTTTGAAGCGTGTCAAATCCGCCGGTAAATGCCAGGGCAATGCATTGCCGCGGCCGATTGCAAATTCGGTATCGAGAGCGGCGATGAGCGAAATCTTCTGCATTTAAATCAAACTGCAACCGGTGCCTTGATCGCAGGCAGCGGATCGTAGTTATCAATGCGAATATCGTCGAAACCGAACGCGAATAAATCCTTTATTTCCGGATTCAAATGCAGACTGGACAATGAACGCGGCGTGCGTGAAAGCTGTTCGTTGACCTGGTCGAAATGGTTCGAGTAAATATGGGCATCGCCGAGCGTGTGCACGAAATCACCGACACCCAGATCACAGACTTGCGCAATCATGTGGGTCAGCAATGCATAACTGGCGATGTTGAATGGCACGCCCAGGAATAAATCGGCCGAACGCTGATACAACTGGCAACTCAATTTTCCATTCGCCACGTAAAACTGGAATATCGCATGACAAGGCATCAATGCCATCTTTGGCAGATCCGCGACATTCCAGGCATTGACGATCAGGCGACGTGAATCCGGGTTGCGTTTTATCTCATCGACCAGCAATTGGATTTGATCGATCGTACTGCCATCCGGACATTCCCAGGACCGCCATTGTTTGCCATAGACCGGCCCCAGTTCGCCATTGGCGTCGGCCCATTCGTCCCAGATGCTGACTTTGTTTTCTTTCAGATAGGCGATATTGGTTTCACCTTTCAGAAACCAGAGCAGCTCGTGAATAATCGAGCGCAAATGCAGTTTCTTTGTCGTTACCAATGGAAACCCGGCATTCAAATCGAAGCGCATTTGGGCACCGAAAACCGAGCGGGTGCCGGTACCGGTGCGATCCGACTTTTCCGCGCCGTTCTGCATCACATGTGCCAGTACATCGAGATAAGCCTGCATTATTTCTTTGCCTCGCTGACCTTCATTGGCACTATCGGCAATACCGGCGATGTCCTGGACATAAACAAAAATACCAAGCCCAGTGCAATCAAAGGAATGCTCAAGATCTGGCCCATCGTGAGCCAATCACCGGCAAAATATCCGAGCTGCTGGTCCGGTTCGCGCACGAATTCCACCAAAAAGCGGAAAACGCCGTACAACAATGCAAACCAGCCGGATGCGGCATAGCGTGCGCGCGGCTTACGGGTAAACCAAAACAAAAAGCCCAGCATCAACACGCCTTCCAGAACCATTTGGTAGAGCTGGGTTGGATGGCGGGCGAAGGTATTCAACGCGCCGCTAGCATGTAGAGTTTGCAACTGCTCGGCGCTCAAATTTGCGTATGAGTCAGGCAGGCTTTCCGGGAAAATCATGCCGAATTTCGAATCGGTAGACTTGCCCCATAATTCGCCATTGATGAAATTCCCCAGACGGCCCAGACCCAAGCCCGGCGGCACCAATGGCGCAACGAAATCGATGGTATCGAATACATGCAGTTTGTGTTTCCACGACCACCAGGCAACGGCTGCCATGACGCCCAGCAAGCCACCATGAAAACTCATGCCGCCTTCGTTGATCCGGAACAACATCATCGGATCGGACATGAATTCGGCAAAGTTATAGAAAACGATATAACCGACTCGACCGCCAAGAACCACGCCAACCATGCCGTAGAACAGCAAATCGCTGAAACCCTCTTCGTCTACGCCGGCCAATCGGCCTGCACGAACGCGACGTAGACCAAGTAAATATGCAATGGCAAAGCCCATCAAATACATGATGCCGTACCAGTGGATGCCATGCGGCCAAAACGGCAGATGGACTGCGATGGGATCCAAATTATGTAAATACATCAGGCGTTTTACTCACTTAAGCGAGCCCGTATTCTGCCCGATTTAGGCGCCCAGCCCAAGCACTAAACCTTGATGCTCGGGGCTGTCGACAGATACCGTGTTTCAAAATCCGCCAATGACAGTGGTTTGCTGAAAAAGTAGCCCTGAACCTCGTCACAGCCCGACTGACGCAACAAATCATATTGTGCCTGGGTCTCCACACCCTCGGCGATTACACGCAAATTCAGCGACTGTGCCAAGGCAATCAAATGCTGCACGATGCTGGCCATACGAACATCGCCACAGGCATTCGAGACATAACTGCGGTCCAGCTTGACCATTTGCAGCGGCAATTGCGCCAGATGCGTGACCGAGGCATAACCGGTACCAAAATCATCCAGTGCCAAAGCCAGGCCGCTTTCGGAAAATTTCGTCAGAATCGGCAACAAATTTTCCTTGTCGTGCAGCAAGGTGTTTTCCGTTATTTCACCTTGCAGCGCATCGAAATCAAGACCGGCTTCATCGAGCATGATTTGCAAATCGTAGGCAAAGCCGGGATAGGTCAATTGCTCCGGCGAGAAATTAAAACTGAGCCGGAATTTTTCGTGACCGGGTAATTGTCGCCAAGCTGCGAGGGACTTGAATGATTCGCGAATCAATTTGGGTTGAATCGCCAGCAAGGCACCGCACTCTTCGGCAATTTCAATAAATGCCGCCGGTGCGAGCAAGCCCTTTTCGGGATTCTGCCAGCGCAGCAAAGCCTCTGCACCAAGCATGACCCCGGTATCTGCATCAAGAATCGGTTGATAAAAAAACAGAAATTCGTTTTGCTGCATGCCACGGCGGATGTCCTGCTCGATCGCCATGCGCTGTCTTGCAACTTCATCCATGCCAGGGGCAAATATTTCCTGGCCTCCGCGCCCGGACTGAATGGCCGCGCTCAGCGCAATCGTCGCATCGCGCAGGCAATCGGATGCATCTTTGTAGTTGCGTGTTTCGGAAACGATACCGACGCTGGCAGTCAGCACGATTTCGCGCTCGCCGATGAAAATCGGCTGGGCGATGGCTGATTGTATTTTCGAAGTTATTTTGAGGGCATCCATCATCGGCGTATCGGATGCCACCACTACCGCAAATTCGTCATTGCCGAGTCGTCCCAGCCGATCCATTCTCACCAGCGATGCCAAACGATCGACAATCGTTACCAAGACAGTATCGGCATCTTCGTCGCCAATGGCTTGCAGGACACTGCCGAAACGATCCAGGTCAATCACCAGCAACGCGGCACTCTCGCCAGCACGCATGATTTGATTCAGTCGATCGAGCATCAAACCACGGTTTGCGATCCCGGTAAGATGATCGAAAAACAGCGCGCGATTACGTTCGCTTTCCATTCTGTGCAGACGACGATGCTCCAGTGACTGCGACGCCAATGCGGAAATCCCGCAACAGAAGATTCTTTCTTCGTCGGTCCAGTGCCTGACGGAACCAATATGTTCGTGGCATAACACTCCCACCATTTTTCCGCAGATGCTGATCGGCACATCGAGCATGGCACCGATATTGTTTTCAGCCAGATAATTATCCCTGAACTCGTAGGTGCGAGGATCATTCGCTGCATCATGCGCCGCCAGCGTCAGCAAATTATTTAGCGCATCGAAATATTTTGGAGTTTTTTCGCGGTGCAAAACCACCGGCAAATCGAGTTGCATTATTCCATCCTGGAATAATGCGGCACAACGCAATTGCGAATTATCCGCCTCGAACATCCACAGGCCAATGCGAGGGCAGGACAAGGCCTGCGCACTGGCACTCAAAATTCGCTCGAGCGTTGTTTCATCATTGACGAAGGGATGTCTGGAAATATCCAGCAGGGCATCACGCAAACGCAACCAGCTTTCACCGGAAAGAAAATTATCCCCTTCGGGATGCGCGGAGGTCTCAGTCGTCATAACAAGCCCCGTATTCGTGGCTTCAAATTTAGCATGATATACAGGGCCGGGAGTGTTTCCCCGTATCAGGCCATTTCCAGTACGCCTACTCTGGACCGGTGCGCCTTAGCGCACCATGCTTCCAGACGGGTTGATCGACTCTTACAGATTTCTTCGCGACTTTTTTCTTGACCAGATATTCAGGGCTTCGACACCTGCCGAGAATGCCATTGCGAAATAAAGCAGTTTGCGATCGATATGAATTTCGAAACCTTCGGCAATCAAGGCAACACCGACCAGGATGATGAAAGCCAATGCCAGCATTTTCACGGTGGGGTGGCGATCGATAAAATCGCCAATCGGGTTGGCGGCAAAAATCATGACGGCAACGGCGATCATGATCGCAGCGACCATGATCCAGCGGTTGTCCACCATACCGACGGCGGTAATGACCGAGTCGAGCGAAAACACGATGTCGATGACGGCAATTTGTGCGATGACATAGCCGAAGACTGCTGAAGGCTTGGTGTCGATATCTTCATCTTCACCACGACCTTCAACGGAATCGTGGATTTCCATCGTACCTTTCACGAGCAGGAACAGACCGCCGGCAATCAACACAATGTCGCGAATTGAAAAATTCTGGCCGAACAAACTGAAGAGGTTATTCTTCATACTGGCAAGAAACGCCAGCGAAAGCAGCAAGGCGATACGGGTGATGCAGGCGAGCGCTAGGCCAAGTTTTCTGGCTCTCGGTCTTTGTTCGGGAGGCAGCTTGCTGACGGCAATGGAAATAAAAACGAGGTTGTCCACCCCCAATACGATTTCCAGCATTGCCAGGGTGAACAAGGCCACCCACATTTCGGTACTAAATAAAAAATCCATTTCAGCTATTCATCCACACCATGAAACGCGGACCAAGAATGCAGGCCCAGCAAAGCAACACAATTATGTCGGCCAGAAAAACCGAGGCGGAACCCAGATCTTTTGCACGACCCGATAGCACGTGATGCTCGCCGCCGAAACGGTCCACCACGGCTTCAAGTGCCGAGTTGATCACTTCGACAATCAGTACCAGGATCAAGCTCGAAACCAACAACGCTTTTTCAACACCGTTGGCACCGAGCCAGAAACCCAGCGGCGCCATCACGACGAAAAGATAAACTTCCAGGCGAAACGAGGATTCGAAATCCCAAGCCGCTTTCAGACCTTTCATTGACCATTTGAATGCATTGATGATTTGAAAGACATTACGCGGTGCGCTTTGACTCTCGGTGCTGTCGGCCATCTTGTTGTCCCGGTGAAGGCAGAATAAGTCGCGTATTTTGCCACAGTCGGCCGCCAACATGACCTTGAGCAGGGGCAAATTGAGCCCCATTGTGTGACATTGGACCTGAACAAGGCTGGAGATGAAGATGTTTGACGCGGAAAAATTACTCGGACAAATCATGGGGGATGCGCTTTCAGGCTCCCTGGGCGGCAGGAAACGCAAACATAAACGCCAGGCATCCGGACTTTCCGGCCTGCTGGGCGGCGTTTCGACCGGCACCAAAGCCAAAATCGGGGTCGGACTACTCGGTTTGGCCTACGCTGCTTATGAACATTACAAGCAACCCCAGAGTGCGGCTTCGGCCCAGGCAAGTCATGTCCCACCGCCTCCACCGCCAGCGGCAGCCGATAGCAATGTCATGCCGCCACCGCCGCCTGGCGCAAACTCCGCAGTCACACAGGAAAATGCACTGCACTTGATTCGCGCCATGATTACCGCGGCCGATGCCGATGGTCTGATCGACGCCGAGGAACGCGAAAGCATTCTTGATCGGGCACGCAAAGCTGGCCTGGATGCCGAGAGCCTTCGCACGCTCGACGTTGAAATCAGCGCACCTTTGAATTTGAAACAATTGGTGGCGCGCACACCCGAAAGCCTGCGTCACGATACCTATGCGGCGGCATTGATTGCGATCACTTCCGACACACAGGAAGAGCGCGATTTTCTCGACCAATTGGCATCGGCTTTGAAACTGGATGCCGTTGCACGCCAGGAAATCCATCAACAACTCGGTATGTGAAACCGGCACTATTCGGCAGCCAATATTTGTTTCAAATATTTCGAACATCTGGAGAACAAAAATGCACCAGTGGTTTTTTAGCTATAACGGCCAACAAATGGGGCCACTCGATCATGCCGCCGCTGTCGCACAAGCGGCAAAAAACCCGAACGGACATTGCTGGCGCCAGGGGTTTGCGGAATGGCAGGCGATTGCCAGTTGCATGGAACTGCGTTCGGAAACGGCGGCGGGCAGTATGGCCGTGCCGGCTCCGCCCAGTCCGCATCAGCAACGCAGTGACGTGATTGACTACAAGATTTATGGCGAAGACATGCAGTTCGTCGAAATCGAACTCGACCCGGGCGAAAGCACTGTCGCCGAAGCCGGTTCGCTAATGTACAAGGATTCCGCGATATCGATGGAAACCATTTTTGGCGATGGTTCGGCATCTTCGAGTGGCGGCGGTTTCATGGATAAATTGGTCGGTGCTGGCAAGCGCCTGATCACCGGCGAAAGCCTTTTCACCACGATGTTCTCGCACACCGGCCAAGGCAAGGCCAAGGTCGCTTTTGCGGCGCCCTACCCCGGCACGATCGTGCCAATGACCTTGAGCAATTACGGCGGAAAAATTATCTGCCAGAAAGATTCGTTTCTTTGCGCCGCACGCGGTGTATCGATCGGCATTTTCTTCCAGAAGAAAGTGATGACGGCACTGTTCGGTGGTGAAGGTTTCATCATGCAAAAACTGGAAGGCGATGGCATGGTATTCATCCATGCCGGCGGCACGATTGTCGAACGCGAACTAAAACCCGGCGAACGCCTCGATGTCGATACCGGTTGTGTTGTCGCAATGACCAGCACGGTGAATTTCGATATCAAATCGGTCGGCAGCGTGAAGTCCGCGTTGTTCGGCGGTGAAGGCGTATTTATGGCAACCCTGACCGGGCCCGGAAAAATCTGGATTCAGTCGCTGCCATTTTCGCGTCTGGCCGGCCGCATGTTCAGTGCTGCTTACCAAAAAGGTGGCGGTCGCGATGAAGGCTCGATACTTGGCGGCCTGGGCGGAATTATTTCCGGCGACCGCGGTTTCTGATGACTTTGTGGGAGCTGCTTTAGCAGCGATTTGACTATTCAGTTCATCGCAATCTGAAAATTCTAATCGCTGCTAAAGCAGCTCCCACAAAAAGACTGCTTTTTTAATCCTTGAAAATTGCGGTACCACGCGTACCGTCTGGATTAATCCAGCCGCGCGACATGCCGGCGGTATTGAATGGCATCGCGATATTGCCGTCTTTGTCCAATGCAATCGCACCGCCGTCACCGCCCAGCGCGGGAATGATTTTATTGATCACGTCGTCGGCAGCCAGCGCAATCGAATCGCCGCGATATTCCACGCGCGAACAAATGTCGTGGGCAGCTACGGCGCGAATATAAAATTCGCCCCAGCCGGTTCCGGAAACACCGCAGCTTTCCGTCGCGAAAGTGCCTGCACCGATAATCGGCGAATCACCGACACGACTCCATTTCTTGTTTGTCATGCCGCCGGTTGAAGTACCGGCTGCAATATGACCTTGCTGATCGAGCGCGACTGCGCCGACGGTACCAAAATAGGTGCCCGGCACCGTATGCGTGGCATGCGCGGCTTCTTTCGCTTTTGCATCCTGCAATTGTTTCCAGCGTTTTTCGGTATCGAAATATTTTGGATCGACGCGTTCAATATCTTTCTGGGTGTCGGCAAATTTTTCGGCGCCATCACCGGCCAGCATCACATGCTCCGATTTTTCCATGACGCTGCGCGCCAGCAAGATCGGATTTTTAACCGTCGTGACGCCAGCGACTGCACCGGCACGTCTTGTATGACCTTCCATCACGGAAGCATCGAGCTCATGTCCGCCTTCGGCATTGAACACCGAGCCCTTGCCGGCGTTAAACCAGGGCGAGTCTTCGAGCACGATGATCGATGCCGTGACGGCATCCATCGCATCGCCGCCTTTACTGAGCACGGCATAACCGGCATCCAGCGCCTTGTCCAAATCGGCCTGCATCAATTTGGCATCGGCATCGGGAATCGAATCGCGACTGACCACGCCGGCTCCACCATGAATGACGAGTGCAATTTTTTTAGTGTTACTGGTTGGCATGGAGTTTTCTTTTTTACTTTCGGCAGCGCCGGCAATGGGAGTCATGGTCGTGATCGCAAAACTCAGGATAACAATGGTACGAAATATAAATCGCTGCATGTCAGGCTCCGTCTGGATGACAAGCATAACGGCTCGGACTGTCCAGTCCAAGTAAAAGCATTAATTCGCGGCGTGGTGATGAATGATGGCTTTCGGAAACTCGATGCTGGCGCACGTGCCCTGACCCAGGCTGCTTTCCAGCTTTACCGGCCAGCGATAACGATCGGACAAGCGGCGCACGATTGACAAGCCGACGCCCTGACCATCTTTGCCGTGGTTATTGCCTCGGAAAAACGTGTCATACACCTTGTCCAGATCCTCTTTCGCCATACCGACACCGGTATCAATCACGCTGATGCGTCCCAATTCGATCAGCACCCGAATCGAACCCTGATCCGTATAGTTGCAGGCATTGCGCAACAGATTTCCGAACATCACACTCAACACTCGCGATGGTGCAAACAAATCGAAATCCTGAATGACTTCCACTTTCAACTCGATAGGTTTGTCCTGCAGCAACACCTGTGCCTTGTCGATTTCATCGGCCACCACTTCGGCAACTGAAAACTCTTCGTCCAGCAAGCCGGTATCGCCTTCGCGGGCAAGAATCAGGAAACTTTCGATCAGCGCTTCCATGTCGCGTCCGGCCTGCTTGATCCGGGTCAATGATTTTTTCGATGACGCCGACATGCCTTCATCGCCGCACATCATGTCGCCGGCGACGCGGATCACGGTCAGCGGCGTACGCAGTTCGTGCGATGCATCGCGGGTGAAGTTACGTTCGCGCTCGACGAAATTATTGATTCGCGATGCATAGTCATGCAGCGAAGACGCCAATGTAAAAGTTTCACCTTCGACATCGCTGGGAAGATTTTCCGGCTTTATCGAGTTGGCATCCGGATTTTTCGGATCCCAGAGTTTCACCTGATTCGCCAACCAGATCACCGGCGACACCGCTCGTTTGGAAGCGCGATAAGTACTGAACGCGATCAGATAAACGACCGCCAGCACCAGCGCCAATGGCACCATGCCGAACCAGAATGCCAGTGCATCCACTTGTTCCTGCTTGAATTGCAGAAACAAATGGCGATCGCCTTTTTGTTCTACCAGGATTAGGGATCCGCCTTGCGCCTGCGGCAGGCTATGGAACCCAAGCGACAGCCCTCGCATGCTTTCCGGCAATACCGCTTCCGAATCGCCTTCGAACAGCAGATAGCCTTTCATGTTGTAGGTGTCCGGTGCCGATGCGTTTTTATTCGCCTGCAGAATATCCCAGTAATGGCCGGCTTCTTTTTCCAGCGCCTGGCGTATCAAGACGTGTTTCAGGATGATCGATGCGCCGTAGACGCCAAGCACTGCAGCGAAACTGATCACTGCAGCCTGCAGAATGAAAGCCGTCCAGATTTTCCGACGCAGGCCTGCGTTTGACGATTTGTTGGTCATGTATTGGCGATGCATTCCCAAATATTTTTATGCAATATTTTTATGCCGTTGCGGCAGTTTCCAGATCTGCAATCCGATAGCCGGCGGTTTGCACAGTATGCAATAACTGCTTATCAAACGGACGGTCAACACATTTGCGTAAATTGTAGAGATGGCTGCGCAAGGTGTCGGAATCAGGCAATCCATCGCCCCAGATTTCGCGTTCGATATCACGTCGTGTGACTACGCGTGGCGACTCTCGCATCAAAATGGTCAGCAAGCGCAAACCGATCGGTGACAAAAAAATCTCCTGATTGCCGCGAGTCACCCGCAAGCTTGCGGTATCGAGCACGAGATCGGCAATCTTCAAAACTTCGGCACTGACCTGGCGACGATCACGGCGGATCAATGCACGTACGCGCGCTTCCAATTCCTGAATCGCAAACGGCTTGACCAGGTAATCGTCGGCACCTGCTTCCAGACCTGTCACCTTGTCGTTCAAGGTATCGCGTGCGGTCAGCATCAGTACCGGCGTCGATTTCTTGGCGTCGTTGCGAAGGCGACGGCATAACTCGGTACCATCGAGTCGCGGCAGCATCAGATCGAGTACGATCACGTCATAACTGTTATCCGCTGCCAACCGATAACCATCGAGACCATCACTGGCGTAATCGACGCCAAAGCCTTTGGACTCCAGATATTCGCCTACCATTTCAGACAGGTTGCGGTTGTCTTCCACCAATAAAATCAGTCCCGATGGGTCATCGCGGCGCATAACACTACTCCTCGGCTTTTCATGCCTGCATTAGACGTGAAGGCAGGTTTAGCTCATGTGAAGATGAAAATGAACAGCGCTTTGGCTTAGCATACCGGCTTCTCGCCCAGGAAAACCCCATGCCCATCCAGTGGAATGCCTATCTGACACCGATATTGTTGCTTATTGGCTCCAATGTCTTCATGACTTTCGCCTGGTATGGCCATTTGAAATTCAAAGCCAGCCCGCTCTGGATCGTGATCGCCGCGAGTTGGGGCATCGCGTTTTTCGAATACTGCCTGCAGGTACCGGCCAATCGCATGGGACATGCTGTTTACACGGCACCGCAACTCAAAGGGATGCAGGAAATAATCACGCTGGTGGTGTTCGGTGGATTTTCTATCTGGTATCTAGGCGAACAAATCAAATGGAACCATATTGCCGGTTTTGTCCTGATAGTCGCTGCAGCGATCCTGATATTTTGGGAATAATTTTCGCCGCTAACGCTTTCACGCGGATTTAGTGCGTTGTGCCGGTTTGAAAAAAAGGCGTAACAGCGCCCAGCCAAAGTGAAGCCACAGGCCCATCCAGATGAAAGGCTCCATCCAGTCCGGCGTTTGCGCTGCCTCGTATTTGTGGAAATACCGCCAAAGGCTGCGATGTTTCTGCCATTCAACCCAGAACGGCTTTGTGAGACCGGAAGCACCACGAACATGTACGACTTGCACCGTGTTATCAACCAGCACTTCGTATCCAGCCAATCGCACGCGCCGGCATAAATCCAGATCTTCCACATGCAACCGAAAGCCGTCATCGAAACCGCCCAGATGATGGAATACGGTTGCCGGCAGCATCATCAACGCGCCGGAACAGGCTTCAACAGCCTGCACATTTTTCTCCGGATCACGTCCCATATAAATCAAGTTCAGATCACCGCTATTTTTCAATAACGAGATCAGTGAAAGATCGAAACGCCTGGCGGCCCTATCCGAATTTCCTTTTTCATCCACCAGATCGACACCAATCAGCCCGGCGCCGACATGCTGAATCGCACTATCTCTTAATCTTGAAAGACTATCGGGTTCGACATAAGCATCGGGATTCAAAAACACCAGCCATGGCTGCGACAAGGCACTCGCGCCCTGATTGCAGGCAGCAGCGAAGCCCAGATTTTCCTTATTGCGCACCAGGCTTACCCGGGCATCGTCTTGCAATATCTTTTCGATAATCGAACACGTTGCATCGGTCGAAGCATTGTCAACTATGACAATTCTTCGCAAGCCAGTGGCTCGTCTCAGTTTCTTCAGACAGAGTTCGATCGTTGCGGCACTTTCATGTGTCACGACGACAACGGCAATATTGCTGACGACTGCATTACTCATCTGCGGGCTTTTCTGCAGCCGGCGGTGATTCAGGCTCGGACAAATCCGCTTCGATCTCGATAAACGTCATTTCAATGTCAGCCTGCGGCACTTCCAGTTCAGGCAATTCGGTTTCAAGTTCAACCGGCGGCATTTCCATTTCGGCTAACGGGGTCTCATGTTGTGCAAGCCGCGTTTCAAGCTCGAAAAGTTGCAGCTCGAGCTCGTAAACTCGTTGCCTTGCCCACATGTTGTAGCGAACTTCCTTGTTGTAATGTGCATATACCGATTCTTCCGCATCGCCGTATAAAGACAGTCCCGGCAGTAATGCCAGGGAGCCATGGTTCTGGGCACATACGGCGACATAGTACATCGGTGGATACGCCATCCCCTGCACGATGCCTTCACCGGTATGCACCAGCACTTCGGGCAACCCTTGCTCGTCCAGCGCCGACAGGCTGGATTGAAACAATAATTTCTGGGTGTAGATTTTCTTCGCATCAAAATGGCGATCAAGTAATTCCGAAAATTCGGAAAAATACAATTCGCGTACATGATGCGGATTCACTACGCCGGTCGCATCACTGTAATTTTTCTTGTCGGGGGTTGATATCAACAATACGCCATCGGCTTTTAGCAAGCGGCGAAATCCCGCCAGCATGCGGTCGTGATCCATCACATGCTCGAGCGTTTCAAAACTGACGATGACGTCGAAACTGCCGTCCGGCAATGAATCGAGTTGCGTGACATCGTCCAGCTTGAAACTCAGATTGTTCAGGTTGCCATAACGCCGCTTCGCGTGTTCGATACTGGCCAAATCCACATCGATGGCGAGCACTGAGCCAGCCTTGCCGGCCAGCAGCGCGGCTCCGAATCCTTCTCCGCAGGCCGCGTCCAATACCTGCTTGCCTTCCACCAATGACAAGGCGAATGCATAGCGATGCCAGTGCTCGTAGGCAATTTCGCGCACGCATTCCGGTGTGAATCGTTCTCCGGTAAAGGGAAGAATTGCATCACTCATCAGTTTATCGCACCAAATAAATCGCCTGGCGGCACCTTGTTCCCGATCGCCAGTATATGGGCAGAAAACTGTTCCCGCAGCTCTTGCAGCGGATCTTCCATAATGAAGCGTGCTACATGTTCGTGATAGTCGGGCCAACGCACGAGCAAGCGCTTCATATTGTCGCCACCCGGCTTTAATCCCAAAGGTCCGAACGACGCGCCGCCACGATGGGCAACATAGGCGTTCACGCACAATACGTTGCGCCAACCCAACGATGCCACCCGCCGGCAAAAGTCGTTTTCTTCACCATAGCCGCGCCCGAAGGTATCGGCATCGAAACTGCCGCACTGCTGCAATGCAGCCCGGCGAATCCACATGCAAAACCCGATCGCGGTTGGCAGATCGGGGGAATGCTCCGTTTCGATCAGCGCTGCAGCCGCCGCCATTAAATCGAGATTGTCGGGCAGCGGGTTTTTTTCGCAGAATTTGGGATACGAACAAATCTCCGCATTATTCGACCACGGCGTAATTGTCGCGATTTTCGGGTCGGTAGCGGCACATTCGGCAATTTTTTGCAGACAGCCCCGCGTGAAAATCGTATCCGAATTCAATAGCAGGACATCGTATTCACCCGCTTCTTCGAATGCGAGATTGCAATTGGCCGGAAATCCGATATTTTTTTCCCGGCGCACGATATCGACCACAAACTTTGCCTGCTGTTTGAATTGCAGCAGCAAATCCGGAATGCGCGAATCTGTCGATGCGTCATCGGCCAACAATACGCGCGCTTCGGCGGGCAGGTTCTTCAGCAGCGATTCGAGACACGTCGCCAGCGCTTCGTGTGCGTTGAACACCGGAATTACAATCACTGGCAAAACCACTGAACTCATTTGTTTTTATTCCCAATGATGCGGCATCAGGACAAGGCCAAAGGCACGGGACTGTCCCGCCACGATAATTGTGCGTTGTCTGGTTTCGAAAAGTCGCAATCCGGTACTGTCGAGTGAATGCACTTTCATGAAATATTTACCTGGCAGCAAACTAAGCTTGGGAAAAACCAAAGTATAACGATATCTGCCGGCGCCCAGCCTTTCCGGATTCACCCTGTCCATTTCAGAGCTCACGCCGTAGACCGGAGTTTCGCCACTGCGCGCCCAACCACAGAGCAATACCGGCGGACTGTCATTCCTTGAAGTCAGGCAGACTTCGATTCTGAAATCTTCGCCAAATTGGCAAGTAAATTCATCGCGGGAATCGGAGCCGTTAACCACGACCGATTCGATGCCATATTCGAATTCCGCATGCACGACCGGTGCCACTTCTTCCTGTTTGCCCTGCTTGCTTTCGTGCCAGGCGAGATAATGCTGGGTAACGCTAAATACATCGCCCTGCATTTCCACTTTCCCGTCATGCAGCCAGATGGCCTCGCGGCACAATTTCTGCACGTGATACATGCTGTGCGAAACAAGCAGCAGGGTTCCGCCGGAATTGACATAGTCGTCTATCCAGCGCGTGCATTTTTTCTGAAAGCTTTCGTCGCCGACGCCAAGCACTTCATCGGTAATCAATAGCGGCGGACGCACCGCTGCAATAATCGCAAAACCCAAACGTACGATCATGCCGGATGAATAATGTTTGGTAGGCTCGTCGATGTAATGTCCGATATCGGCAAATTCTTCGATCTCGGCCATTTTTGTTTTTAATTCGGCATCACCGATACCGTACAAGGCCGCCGATAATCGAATATTTTCGCGCCCCGAATACTCGGGATGAAAACCGGCGCCAAGTTCAAGCAATGCACCGATTGCTCCATTGGTAGTCACCTTGCCTTCGCTCGGGGTAAGCACGCCGGTGATCAACTTCAGCAAAGTCGATTTTCCGGCTCCGTTTTCACCAATGATGCCGATCGAACAGCCCGGCATTACCTTGAAACTGATATCGCTCAACACCGTCGTGTGCCGCGTCGGCGCACGGCCACGCAACATATCGCATAAGGCGCTGAAACGGTCGCTGCTGCTTGCCAGCACCGGATAACGTTTGCCGAGATTGCTAACCTCAACCAATACCTGGTTCATAGGTAGTCTTCCAGGTGCGGTCTGGCGCGTCTCAGCATTGCATGGCCAAGTACGGCAACGAGCATTGCCGCGGCGGCCGAAATCGCAAGGTTCGGCCAATCGACCGGCAGCCCCAGAAGCGCGTTGCGTATATTGACGATGGGAGACACCAGCGGGTTCAGCAACAGGATTTCTTGCAAGCGCAACGGCAGTTGCGCCAAGTCATACATGATGGGACATAAAAAAAACATCAGGCTCAGAATTTGCGAAATGGCGGCACCGACATCGCGCAAAAAAACATTCAACACGGCAACTATCTGCGCGAAGCCGACGGCAAATATCGACAATATCAATAGGCATAAAAGCACGATTGGCAATCCGGACAATTCAAGTGAAGTGCCGAAAACCAACAACGCCAGAAGCACCACGACAAATCCGGCCAGATCAAGCAACATGCTGGCACTGACTTTTGCATCTACCAGCAGGCGATGCGGCAACGCAATTTTGCCGATCAACGCCGAATTACCGGTAAGCGCAACGACGCTATTGGCAACGGCGTTGGCAAACAAATTCCATGGCCACAAACCCAGGGCGAGAAACGCCGCATAATTCAAATCCTGGTATTGCGTCCGCGCCTGTAGCAAGTACGAAAACACCCAAGACATAACCAGCAATTGCGACAGCGGCAACAGCAAATGCCAAAGCACGCCTAGAAAGCTGCCGCGATAACGCTCGCCCAGCTCTCGACGCAGCAATTCACGAAAAACCGAACGATACGCAGGCTTCATTATTTCCTGGCGGCTTTCTCGCGCTCTTTACGCAAAGGATCGAGTGCACGGAAACGCTCACCGTATTCGTCCGTGAGTTTGCGGGCTTCGTACGGATCCCGAACAATGGTAGGCGTAATTAAAATCAGGACTTCCTGACGGTTCTTGGTATTGGATTTTTGACCAAACAATCCGCCTATCACCGGAATCCGGCTCAAGAAAGGAATACCTGACGAGCCTTTGCCTGTCTCGGTCTTGATTAAACCGGCCAGCACAACTGTTTCGCCGCTTTGCACTGCAACTTCAGTATGCAGGTCCTGATTGTCGACACTGATATTTCCCGCAACCGCACCTACCGTACTGCTGGGCGAACTAATGTCTTGCGTGATTTCCATGAATACCATGCCATTGCTGGCCACTCGCGGTTTCACTTTCAGACTCACGCCGGTCTGGCGGAATTGCACCTGACTATAAGTATTGTCGGTGTTGTTGTTGCCGCCCGGGTTCAAGATCGTGCTGGCAACCGGAATTTGAGTACCCGAATTGAAGTTTGCCTCGACATTGTTTCTTACCAGCAATGAAGGCGCAGATAAAACCCGCAGATCCGATACGTTATCCAGAGTGTTGATCACCGCCTTTGCGCTCGGTCCGATAAAAGTCCAGTTCACGCCAGCACCACCATCGGTTCCATCAATATTCGAACCGGTGGTCCGCCAGTCATTGGACGTTTGTGAATCAAGCAGTTCACTCGCATTGGTAATTGCGTTTCCAAAGAACCAACTCACGCCGTATTGCAAATCGCCCGTCAGTTTGACTTCAAGCACCTGCGCTTCCACATGCACTTGCAAAGGCATCGTATCGAGTCGCTCGATCGCACGGCGAATCGATTCCCATTGACCCGGACTTGCGCGTACCAACAACGAATTGCTTTCTTCAACGGCACTTATGCTGACATCGCCGCCCGCAATGGAGAGCTCGGAATTTCTTGCATCGGCAATCGAACCCGGTTTAGACGAGTTTGCCGGCGGCGGATTATTGATGGTACGAACTTCAACCGGTTCCAGACCGGGTTGCAGCGAAACCGAATCATTTCTGTTGCTGCTGCCGGAGCTATTGCCGAATACACTGCTCAGTTGATCCGCCAGGTCGGCCGCTTTGACGTTCTTTACTTCATGCACATACAAGCGAACGCCTTCGCCGCCTGCATCCATGCGTTCGATCCAGACTTCCACATCGCGCAAATATTTCGGCTGCGAAGTAATCACCATCACGGCATTCTGCCCTTCGAGCGGCATAAAGCGGAACATGCCCGACAGCGGAGTCTTGCCGGTTTCACCAAAGACTTTATCAAGCTCGGTCACGATCTTGCTGGCTTCGGCCGATTGCAACGGGAAAATGCCGACCGACATGCCGGCCAGCCAATCGACGTCGAAAATTTCGATCGTGCGAATATAATTCTGCAGCTCGGCACGAGTACCGCCCAGCACAATCATGTTTCGCATGTTGTCCACCTGGACAATCGCTTTGTCGCGTGCATAAGGTTTCAGCAATTTTTCCATTTCAGTGGCGGAAATGAATTTCAACGGGATCGCACGCACTTCATAACCACGGGCATTGGCAGGCGAGCCGGTACGCGGCGCCAAATTACCCGCGACTGCCTGATCACTCGGCACGACGTTGTATCGGCCATCGCTCCAGATCAAACGGGCGTTATTCCAACCCAGCACCATTTCCAGCAATGAAACCGCCTGCGCCGGACTCACCGGACGCGGCGTAGCCAGAGTGACCGTACCCGATACACCCGGTGCGATAACGTAATTTTGTTGCAGAAGATCGCCAAGGATCACTTTTACGACAGTCTGTACTGATTCGCCTTCAAAGTTGAAAGTGGCATCCCCGGCAGAACCCAGATTCGGCGCAGGCATTGCAGCCACTCGCTGGTTGATCAATTGACCATTGCCTGTACGAATTGTCGCAGCTGAAGTTTTCTTTGCCGGCTCGTCGGTACTTGTCGATGCTTCGTTCTTGTTTTCAGTGGTCGGCTGCTGACTACCCATTAATTCAGGTGCGCGCTTCATCATGATGTCAGACTTCGCCGGTTCGGCAGCCCAGGCTGTCGTAATCGTGAAGACGGTCGTCAGAAGAATCAGCGGCAGTCGTAGTTTAAGCAATCGTAATTTCAACATGTTTTCTACTCTCGTTATTTTTTCGCGTCCGACGCTGCTTTCGCAGCATCGGCTTGCATTTGTGCACGACGTGCGGCGATGCGTTGCCGGATCGCTTCAATTTGCTGCTCTTGTGACATGTTTTGCGCTGCCGGCGCCGGTGCGGATGCCACTGGATTGGCATTGGCTGGCGGCGCAGTTTGCATGGGTTGCGCAGCGACAACATTCGGCTGGACATTGGTATTCGCGGGGGCGGATGCCGTGGCGACGGCAGTCGGTGGTTCTCCGCCTTTGCCGTTGAATACCAGCAAGTCCAATGTTCGTTGGCCGCTAGGACCTTCAAGCACGGCACGACGTGGCTCCAGTTGTACCAAACGCCAACCACTGCCTTCGATCAATTCACCAAGACGTACGCGATGTACGGCAGTGCCCTGGTTATCGCGAAGTATCGCCATCTTCAAATTTGGCGTCAGCAAAACGCTGCCGAGCGATACATCGATATCTGCACCTGAATTATCACCCGGCGCTGCCTGGACGATGCCTGGCCGACGATCGAACATCAATAATGGACGCGTGCCAACTTCCACATAATTACCCAGTGGTTCGAGCACTGCTTTGCTTCTGGCAATTTTTACGTCCGGAATGGCCTTGGCCAGACTCATATCAACCGGCAATGGATTGAAGCGCGCACCGACTCCGGAAAACGCCGCTACCAATACCAGGATCGCCCATACAACGAAGCCGGCAAGCAACATGGTGTAGGTGTTGTTGAACCTAACCATTGGCTTTCCCCTGGTTTTCAGGAGGCAATTGAATATAGCCAAACAAGTCGAACACGACCTCGACTGCACCGCCTGGTGGGCCAACGTTGTTATAGCTGGCGCGCGACAGCAATTCCAGATTGTCGATAAATAATTGCGGACTGCCGCCTTCAAGCGAATGCATGATCGTCGCGACTTCAGCCATGCCACAACGCAAGCGAACTTGCACGGTTACGCGCTGAAAATCTTCTTTCAATACACTATCGGTCGGCGTACGTGCGGTAATCTGGCAAGCGTTGGGGTTGGGATTCGCCGCACTAACCACTTGTTCCAAACGCTGTACCAGCGCTGCACTTGCCAATTCCTTGTTTGCTTCAGGCAAGAAGTGCGGTGACGCCGATTGCTGCTGCCTGACTTCCGCCAATTTCTTTTCCAAGGCCGGGCGCTGGCTGGCTTCCATCCGGAATTGCAATTCCTGATCGCGCAGCTGATTGATCTGTTCGCCCATGCCCATCATGGGTGCGGCAAACCACCAATGCACCAATAGAAAATAAGCCAGTGCAATCACGACGATCACACCGAGGAAAATTTGCCAGCGTTTCGCTGTCACGGGCAACGCTTTCTTATCAAGGCTTGTCATTGGCAGCCTCCTTCGAACCGATCACCGTCGCGGTCAACGTGAAACGATCGCGATTGGTACGTGCATCCGGTTGTACTGCCCCTGCCAATGCGGGCGAAGTGATATATGGCGAACCCTGCAATTGACCCACCAGTGCAGCCGCTTGCTTGCTTTGCCCCACCAATACCAGGCGACCTTCATTGACCGATAGTTTATCGAGTGAGGTGTCGTCGGGAATTCGCTTGGTCAAATCGTTGACCAGCGTCAGCATCGCAGGCTGCGAACTTCTGAATTTCTCGAGAAAAACTTCTGCCTTTGCAGCCCGTTTTAATTGTTCACGAAAAACATTTGCCGCCTTGGCCTGTGTCTGTGCGACCTGAACTTTCTGCTCCCATTCAAGTTGCACTTTTTCGCGGTTGTTCAATACCAGATTCATTGCCGACAACAGCAACACCAGGCCGCCGAGTGCCAAGCCAACATTGATCAAAGTATGTTGATTCGAGCTGGCCGTACGCAAATTTGCAGGCAACAGATTAACGTTCAAGGTCTGCATGTTTTCGTCGAGGACATCGGCGCCACTTAAATCGGCAGCCAGCGGTCCCAGCGGTTTCAGATTCTTATCGAGCGCCTGCTTTGGCAACACGATTAACTCGACCTGGCATTGCTTGCTCTGCAAATTGCGACTGATCACGCGTGCTTCGAAAAATACCTGATCAAGCGTGAACGGAGTTTGCCGATCGATTTCGAAACTGACAACATCGCGCAATTTACTTTCTGCCGATAAAGGCAAAGTTAAAACGCGACGCAGAACCTGCTTGTTATCGAGCAACAGGTAACGAGGTGCATCTTTTTGCTGCTGCAAACGGGCCAGACATTTTCGTAAAAGATCTTCGTCATCCGATGGCAGGTTTCCAATATCCGACAAGCGTCCATTATTTGCTGCGTAAAAATGCAAGCTGTGGTCGCGCACTCGAATGCATACACGATGATCGGTGGCGCCTAGTAACTCCTGCCAGGATACAGGCAGCAATGCCAGGCATTCCAGGCGCGCCAAATTCCACCAGGCTGACAGAGAACTGCCTTGGTAGGCCAAGCGTATGGGTTCCAGCAAATTGGAAGTTGAATTTGTCATTAGTCTTTATTTAATCGATTTCCCCCACTCGCCATGCGAGGGGCGTGTAAAGCAGGCCGAAATTACCGTTAGTTCCAACTCGCAAAGTCGCGGTTATTTCAGCACGGCTGCCATCAGGCTCAAGGGCAACGCTGGAAATACTATACGTTCCCGTGCCGCTGGTCGCGAGGGGGTTGCCGTCAGGTAGCGTAAAAACAGGCATTCCCGGCTGCCAGGCATTGCGTTCAGCCAATAATTGCGCGATTTGCGGGGCTTGCAGACCCATCGCTGCCAATACTTCCGGCGGTGCAAAACTCGGATTTGGCCTTGCCAGGCCGCTATAAATCGTTATCAATGGCTGCAGTTTCGCGTATAGCTCCGGCGTCATCCCCAGTACCTGCTGCAATTCCGGAAGCGTCTGGAACGCTGCGTCCTTAGCACCGTAAGGACGATTTGCCGACGCATATTGAGGGTCCTCCGCGCCACCGGGCAAGCTCAACAAATCATCGGGATCGCGCCAATCCAGAATGGCTGACGTGATCTCTTGCGCTTCTTGTGGTTCCACGCCAACTGCCGATAAAAGTGGATTGATGATTTCGGCACCGGCAACATTGATATCGACCTTGCCTGATTCATCCACGACGCGGATTTCGATTTTTGATTTCTCGACATCATATTTATATACGCGGTTATCCGGCACCCATTGCAACAATGGATCGGCATTGCTTAAACGCAAAACGGCAACATCGACGCCGCCTTCGGCTGCATAACGTGCCTGCACGCCACGGGCAAGCAATTTTCCTTGTTGCTTTTCGGTACTGGCAATCAAGGCAAACACGCCAATCACGCCGATCAAAATCACCAGCATCCATAGCACCAATAATAAGGCGATGCCTCGTTCCGATTTTTTACGATTAAACAACATCATCGCTCGCCCCCAAGAACCGGACCGGGATCGAGCGTTCTGGACTGCAGGCCCGGATTGCCCGAGGCAGGAATGGCCGATGATAATTTCGATGCGGCAATCAAGGACGGCCAGTGCATTTTTTTATCGGAAAATACGATGTTCAAGCGGGTTTGCATCGGAATTTGCGTTGGGACCTCCCAATCACTTTTCCAGTCGCCAGGCTTGGACTCGTCGTCGAGAGTGCGATACGAAAACTCGGCACGCTTGATACCATCGAGCAATATTTCGGGCTTGCGTTCCGGATCGAGCAAGCCCTCGGTGGTAATTTGCTGAAACTGAAATTCCAGCTGATAGTTTTCGCCGTTGCGTTTCAACTCGAAGGTCTGCAAATAGGCCCCGCCGTATGACAAGTAACCGGGCATATTGGCGACAAATTGCAGCTTATCCCGGTCACCCGAAAAAAAAGTGGCTTCGCCATTGGTCGCATCGAATTCATAGGCAATCGGCAGCGCGCCGGTAATTTGTCGCCGCACGAAACTCTGCACGCTGCGCAGTTTTTCATTGCGTTCTGCAGTGACTTCCGATTTTGCCGCCGATGCCGCCGTGCTGCGCATCAAGTTCAAACCCAGCAACACCAGCAAAGCCATCAAGCCTGTTACGACCAGCATTTCGAGCAGCGTGAATCCAGTAGCGATGCACATGGATGTGCGAGTGCCGCGAGAGGCAGGATGCCGGAAGCGGCCGCTGCGTATGGATATGATGGTGCCGCGCCGTGAAGATTGCCGATAGCTTTTCATCTTCATAGCTGCGGCTCGTAGTGCTCGATCGGCGGCTGACGCGCCTTGTAATTCACGAAACGCAATTGCTCCTGCGATTTATTGTTGCCCCAGTTCACCAAAAGATTGATTTGATACAACACCGGCGGATTAACGGCTTCAGTCTGGCTGGTCGGCACATCGGCACCGATACTCGGATCGGGCACTTCTTTTATTTCAAGCTGATAACGGAATTTTCCGTCTTCCCAATCGCCTTCTTTGGTTCCGGGTTCGATCACTTCCATCGTGCCGATAGTGTCGAGCAACGACTGTGCATGCATGCTGGCTTCGCTCGCCTGACTCGACCAGCGTATCTGCCGCAATCCACCCGACATCGTGGAAATAACCAGCGCGCTAATGACTGCGAGCAAGCCGACGGCCATCAATACTTCCAGCAAAGTAAAGCCATTGGCATTGCGCATGGATACGCGAGTGCCGCAGAGTACAGACTGTCGAGAGCATTCCTTTTTCATAAATTCGACTCTGGCTTGCTCACACTGACTTCGCCAGTCAGCCATTTCACATCGACCTGCCATTTCGCGGTGTCATGCTGCAAAACAATGCGGCCGCCAGTCGCCGCACCATCCGGGAAAAACTTGATCGCGGCAACGCCATCTTCCGGCTGCTCGCGCTTGGCCGTTGTCGCGATAATTTCAATCGATTTGGGTAATACGCCGGAATGATTCTTGGGACCGTTCCACTCCCGCGTCTGCGCATTGATTTGAAATGTCTGCGCCTTGCCGGTCACCATGGCCTGGCTTTTAGTAAAGCGTAATTCGGCCGCCAATTCCTTGGCTGAAGAACGCAATTGCTGACCCGGCAATTGTTTATTGAGCGTGTAGGCCGCAAAAGTCATCACCAGCGCGATCAGTCCGACCACCACAATAATTTCCAACAGACTGAAGCCACGCTGGGTTTTCATACATCAGGGTTTTACGACGATATCTTTATCAACACCTTCACCGCCAGATTTCTTGTCCGCCGCCAGGCTGACCAATTCAAAATCGGAATCAGCACCCGGGTTACGGAATTCGATTGGCGTACCCCATGGATCTTTCAATTGCTTTTCGGTCGTATAAGGACCCAACCAGCCGTCGGCATTACCCGGTGCAGTCACCAGTGCATTCAAATTCTCTGGCAGACTGCCTACATCTGTTTGATACTCGCTGACTTTCTGGGTAAGTAAATTGAGCTGGGTTTCGGTCAGTTTGTAATTGGATTTATTCTTGCTGCCGACGATGCTATTGGCAGCGAGCGCAACGATGCCACCGATCAATAAAATGACGACCGCCAATTCAATCAAGGTAAAACCACTTTGCGATGCTATTGGTCGATACTGGCGTTTCATTAGACAACTGCTCCCGTTAAATTAAAGATTGGTAACAACACGGCCAGGATGATGCAGAACACCATCAAGGTCATCAACAAAGTCAGCACCGGCAATAGCGCTGCCATCAGGCGACTGATGGAATGATTGGCTTCGGTGTCGAAGGTATCGGCCACTTTCAGCAACATCGTGTCCAACTCTCCCGACTCTTCGCCAACCTGCACCATTTGCACCGCAAGTCGAGGAAAACTTTTCTGCTTGGCCAGCGCATAGGCCAGACCGGAACCGGTTTTCACCTCGTTTGCCGCCACATCGACCGACTGCCCCAACACTTGGTTAAACAAAACCGGGCGCGATAAGTTCAATGCGTTCAGCAACGGAACACCGCTCTGTACCAAGGTTCCCAGGGTCCGGGCGAACCTTGCCGTATCAATTCTGGCCACCAGCGGGCCGAATAGCTTCGAATTCAGAATGCGTTGGTCCACTGCCAGACGCCAAGTCGGGTTTTGCCACTGCTTCTGCAACCAATACCCAAAAATAATGAATAGAGGGATCGGCACCCACCACCAATCACGCACGATGTGGCTAACCCACATCAATACGGTGGTGTACCAGGGAACTTCGGCGCCAAAGTCCTCGAACAGGGATTCGAATTGCGGCAATACCAAAGTGAATAAAAGAAAAAATGCGATCACGACCATCAGCATCAAAATGCAGGGATAGATCAGGGCATTGATCAGCTTCATCCGAAATTCGCGGCTTCGCTCCAGGTATTCGGCGACGCGCGTCAAACTAAGCTGCAAGCCACCACCGGCTTCGCCGGCACGCACCATGTTCACCATCAAGCGGGAAAACAATCCATGCTGCTGTTCGAGTGCATTCGACAAGGTACCGCCACCACGTACCGATTCGCGAATGCGTTCCAGTATTTTTTTTGCGCTGGCCGATTCGGGCAAATCAAGCAATACACCAAGTGCCTTATCCAGCGGTTGTCCGGCGCCCAGCAACGTCGCCAGTTGCTGGGTGAATTGCAGCACCTGGGCATCGCTCATTTCGCTTTTTTTCAAGAAAGAAAACAAGCTGCCCTGTTCCGACAAGCTGTCGGAACGCTGTGCTTCGATCGGCAGATAACCCTGTTCCTGCAAACGCGCGATGACTTCCTCGGACGAAGCTGCCTCCATTTGCCCGACCAGATTGTCACCTGCCGATGACAGGGCCTTGTAGCGGAACAAAGGCATATCAGGCTTCTTCCGTCACACGCAGCACTTCTTCGATCGTCGTCACGCCTTGCAAGGCTTTCAGCAAACCGTCTTCGTACATCGAGCGCATGCCGCCAACCCGTGCCGAGTATTCGATGGCACCGGTGCCGGCATGTTGCATGACCAGTTTGCGCAAGCCGTCATTCATCACCAGAAATTCCATGATGGTGGTGCGACCCAGATAACCGGTCAGCGTCAAAGGCGATGGTTTCGGGTGATACAGATAAATGGTGCCGTGCGGCTGAAGTTTTCGCAGATTGAATTTTTCGATCTGTTCTTCCGAAGCTTCGTATCTTTCCGCATGCGTCGGCTCGAGTTTTCGCACCAGACGCTGCGCCAGGATCCCGTTGACGGTCGAAGTCAGCAAATAATCCTCAACGCCCATGTCCAGCAAGCGGGTAATGCCGCCTGCGGCATTATTGGTATGCAAGGTCGACAACACCATGTGGCCAGTCAGCGCCGATTGAATGGCGATCTTGCTGGTTTCCAGATCACGCATCTCACCGATCATGATGATGTCCGGATCTTGCCGCATGATGCTTCTCAGGGCATTCGAAAAATCCAGACCGATTTGTGGCTTGGCCTGAATTTGATTGATGCCCTCGATTTGATATTCGACCGGATCTTCTACCGTGATGATTTTTACATCCGGCGTATTTAATTGATTCAGTGCCGCGTACAGCGTGGTGGTTTTACCAGAGCCAGTCGGACCGGTGACCAATAAAATACCGTGCGGTTGTTCAAGCACTTTGACGAAATCGTCGAGGAATTCGTCGGTAAAGCCCAATGCCTTGAAATCGAGCACGACGGATTCGCGATCCAGCAAACGCATAACCACCGATTCGCCATGCGCAGTCGGCACACTACTCACGCGCAAATCCAATTCCTTACCCTGCACGCGGACCATGATGCGACCGTCTTGCGGCAAACGACGCTCGGCGATATTCAACTTCGCCATGATTTTGATACGGGAAATAATCGCGGCAGTCAGATTGGCCGGCGGTGATTCCGCATCGATCAAAACACCATCAACGCGATTCCGGACCTTCAGACGATTTTCATAAGGCTCGATATGAATATCCGATGCACGCAATTCGACGGCACGCTGGATAATCAGATTCACCAGACGAATGACCGGCGCTTCCGAAGCCAAATCGCGAAGATGTTCGACATCGTCTTCGTCGCCACTGGTTGAATCGTCGCCGATGTTTTCGACGATGGCACCCATCGCGCTTCGGCCCTGGCCGTAATAGCGTTCGATCAAATCGGAAATTTCCGAGCGCAGGCCGACCAATACCTTGACCTGTTTTCCAGTCGCCAGACCGACAGCCTGGGCGGCGTAATCATCTTGCGGATCTGCCACCAATAATTCGATGACATCGTCTTTTTCGATAATCGGACAGACGGCCTGCTGTTTCATGAAGCGAACCGTCAGAGACAGATTTTCCGGCGGCGCTTCCGGGCAATCTTTCGAGAACACCAAAGGCAGATTGAAGACTTCACTGCTGGCTTCGGCCATATCGCGCTCGGACACCATTCCCAACCGCACCAGCAGCCCTGATAGGGCGCCACCGGATTCGATCTGCAAACGCAAGGCGCGGCTATGGTCGGCTTCCTTCAAGCGGCCTTTCGCAAGTAACGCCTGGGCAATACGCTCGTCTGCAGAAGCTTCTGGGTTGTCATTCAAGGCCGCGTTCACAAATCTCTCCAAATCGTGAGGCCAAACTTTAGCAGAATTAAGTCCCGCAAGTCGGTTTCACGCCCGATATCGAGGCTATGGCAGCCCCGTTCAGGCTTGGTTTGAGGCAAAAATCGCGACAGCGACTTTATCCGACCCACACCCTCGCATTGCGGAACATTCGCAGCCACGGCGAAGCTTCTTGCCAATCGCTCGGATGCCAACTCATTTGAGCCGAGCGATGCACGCGTTCCGGATGCGGCATCAACAAAGTACTGCGACCATCTGTGCTGGTCAGGCCGGTGATACCTTCGGGAGAACCATTCGGATTCAACGGATATTGCGTTGCGACTGCACCGTTGCCTTCGATGAAGCGAAGGGCAATTTGTGCTTGCATGATGTGCTCGGGCGCATCGAAAACTGCACGACCTTCACCATGCGAAACCACGATCGGAATTCTCGAGCCTTGCATACCGGCAAAAAATAATGACGGTGACGCCTGCACTTCGACCAATGACAATCGCGCTTCGAATTGTTCGGAACGATTCCGCAGGAAACGCGGCCAATGTTCAGCGCCGGGAATCATGGCTTTTAATTGCGCCAGCATTTGGCAGCCATTGCATACACCTAAACTGAAACTGTCATTGCGGGCGAAAAATTCGGCGAATTGCTGGCGAATCGCCGGGCGTTCCAGAATCGAAGTTGCCCAGCCACGACCGGCACCGAGTACATCGCCGTAACTGAAACCGCCACAGGCCGCGAAACCTTTAAATTCCTTAAGATTAACGCGTCCAGAAATCAGATCGGACATATGCACATCGACCGCGGTGAATCCCGCCTTGTCGAATGCTGCCGCCATTTCCATTTGCGAATTCACGCCCTGCTCGCGCAGGATCGCAACACGAGGACGCACGCCGCGATTGATAAAAGGTGCCGCGATATCGTCATTCGCATCGAAATAAAGCTGTGATTGCAAACCCGGCGCTTCGAAGTCGCGAGCAATTTCTTTTTCGCTATCGGCGCTTTCCGGATTGTCACGCAAGCGCTGCATCGCGTGCGTCACCTGCCACCAGGCATCGAAAGCTTCCTGCCACGACCATTCCACCACCGCTTCGCGCTCTTCGCTGACGCGAATGACGGGTTGCGACACCGGCTTGCCGATAATTTGTGCGCAATGGGTCAGATCGAAGCGATTGACCAAATCGGCAAATGCCGCACGATCTTCGCTGGCGACTTGCACTACGGCGCCCAATTCTTCATTGAACAACACCTTGAACGCATTCTCGCCCCAGGCATCCAGATGCAGATCCAGTCCGAGATGGCTGGCGAAAGCCATTTCGCAAAGTGCAGCAAAAGCACCACCATCGGAACGATCGTGATAAGCCAGCAATAACTGGTCTGCACGCGCAGCTTGAATCAAATCAAAAAATGCATTCAGTAAATGGGCTTCATCCAGATCGGGACATGCTCCACCAAAGCTTTCATAGCATTGCGCGAGAACACTGCCGCCAAGACGCGACTTGCCCGCGCCCAGGCCAATCAACCACAAATCCGAATCAATATTTTTCTGCAATTGTGGCGTGAGTTGTGTCCGCACGTCATTCACGCGTGCAAACGCGGTGATGATCAGCGATACCGGCGAAACCGATTTCTGCTCGACACCATCGGCCTGCCACTGTGCCTGCATCGACAGCGAATCCTTGCCGACCGGGATACTGATATCCAGTTCGGGACACAATTCCAATCCGACGGTTTTGACTGCGTTGAACAACAGTGCATCTTCGCCCGGGAAAGAAGCCGCGGCCATCCAGTTCGCCGACAGTTTTACTTCCGACAAACTTGCGACCGGAGCTGCCGCGAGATTCGTGATCGCTTCACCCACCGCCATGCGTGCGGCAGCAGCGGAATCAATCAAGGCCAACGGCGTACGTTCACCAATCGACATCGCTTCGCCGGCATGTTCGAAAAAATCACTCAGCGTGATCGCACAATCGGCGACCGGCATTTGCCACGGCCCGACCATTTGATCTCGCGCTGTCATACCACCGACGCTACGATCACCAATCGTGATCAGAAAGTTTTTTGCTGCGACAGTCGGATGCGATAACACACGCAAACCGGCTTCATGCAACGAAACTTCGGAGGTGTCCAGTTTCGGCCAGCGTATCGGTGCCGGCTGATGGGTGTCGCGCAACATTTTCGGTGCATTGCCGAATAAAACCGCCATCGGCATATCAACGGCTTTTTCGCCATTGACCGATTGCAAAGTCAGATGTTCTTGTTCGGTTGCGATACCGACTACGGCATACGGACAACGTTCGCGTTGGCAAATCGCTTCGAACTCGGCCAAAGCACTGGCAGCAACGCCGAGTACATAACGTTCCTGCGATTCGTTGCTCCACAATTGCATTGGTGAAAGCGACGGGTCGTCACTCGGCAATTTATCCAGTTCGATAATGCCGCCGACATCCGAATCGTGCAGCAATTCCGGAATCGCATTCGACAAACCGCCGGCGCCAACGTCATGCACGCATAGAATCGGATTGTTTTCCCCCATTGCAACGCAGCGATCGATGACTTCCTGGCAACGACGTTCCATTTCCGGGTTGTCGCGCTGCACCGACGCAAAGTCCAATGCTTCGGAAGATTGTCCCGATGCGACCGATGAAGCGGCACCGCCACCAAGACCGATCAACATTGCAGGACCGCCGAGAACGATCACGTAATCGTTAGGGCGCAATAATAATTTCTTGACCAGGCTCGGTTCGACCGCGCCCAAACCACCGGCCAACATGATCGGTTTGTCGTATGCACGCACCAAACCCGGTGTTGTTGTCGGCAATTCGAAACTACGGAAATAACCGGTCAAGTTCGGACGGCCGAATTCATTATTGAAAGCGGCGCCACCAAGCGGGCCATCCATCATGATTTCAAATGCCGATGCCATGCGTGGATTTAGTGAACGCGGTTTTTCCCAGGGTTGCGGCGTACCTGGAATACGCAAATGCGAAACCGAAAATCCGGTCAAACCGGCTTTAGGTTTACCGCCACGACCGGTCGCACCTTCATCGCGAATTTCACCGCCGGCACCGGTACTGGCTCCGGGGAAAGGCGAAATAGCAGTCGGATGATTATGGGTTTCCACCTTGATGCAGAACGCACTGTCGTAGGCGGCACTGCGTGCATATTCACCGGTATGTGAGTCCGGACGGAAACGCGTCGCGGCAAACCCCTGCACGACTGCCGCATTATCCTTGTAGGCACTCAAGGTCAATTGCGGCGATTGTGCGTGGGTATTTTTTATCATCTGGAATAGCGAATACGATTGTGCCTCGCCATCAATGACGTAATTGGCATTGAATATCTTGTGACGACAATGCTCGGAATTCGCCTGTGCGAACATCATCAGTTCAGCATCGGTGGCGTCACGCCCCATATCGGCATAACACTTCTGCAAATATTCGATTTCATCCGGCGACAGGGCCAAGCCAAGACGTAGATTGGCTTCCGGCAAATGCGGCATTTCAATATGCTGTAACTTGCCGGTCGGCAGATGCGTGAACAATTGCTCGGCTTGTTTGCGCGATTGCAGCAAGGATTGCGTCATTGGATCGAACAGTGCACGTTGCACTTTGGTGAAACTTTCGTCGGAGGCTTCGGGCAAGCCGCTGATATCCAGTCGCAATCCGCGTTCGACTCGGATTACCCGATGACCTGCTCCACGTAAAATTTCTGTGGCTTTGCTCGCCCAGGGCGAGAGCGTGCCCAGACGCGGAGTAACGAAAACACTTTGCGCGCCATTGCTTAACGGTTCCGTGTCTGGACAGCCTTCGAGAATTCGACCAATGGCGGCGGTATCGAGTGCTTGACCGGGCTCTGGCTCAAGAAAATAGATATGCCAGGCACCTTGAATGCGGATGCTGGGAGCTAACTGGCGTAAACGTGTTTCGAGACGGTCGCGGCGAAATGGCGACAGAGCGGCTAGGCCCTCAAGGACGATCATGTCCAAAAAATCCGTAAATTCGGGGCTGCCATTCTAACAGGCTGGCGATTTTTGGCCCAGCGTCTCGCCCCGAAAAAGCCCGTTGACTCCTGCGAAGCCAACGGGCTGTGTATCTCAGACGCCAATTACTTGCCGGATTTGGCTAATTTATCCAAAGTCGCCAGCATTTGTACCGGCGCAAGATAGCCGCCGATATGCGAGCCATCGGCCGCATAAATCGCGGGTGTACCGTCAAAACCCATTTTTTGACCGAGGGCAAAATCGGCAGCGATTGGGTTGGTACAAGTTTTATTGAGCACCGGACGATCATTTTTTGCATCGGTCAAAGCCTTGCGACGATCTGCCGAGCACCAGACGTTGATGGCTTTATTGGCGGCCTCGGACCCGATGCCGGCGCGCGGATAAAAAAGGTATTCCACGCTGATACCCAATTTATTGTACTCGGCCACTTGCTGATGCATTTTCCGGCAATAGCCACAATCAATATCCGTGAACACGGTGACGTGATGCTTGGGCTTGGCTGGCGAAAAAATGATACGCCGGTCAGGGCCGATTTTAGCGAGAATTCCACGACGAATAACGGCCTGGCTGTTTTCGGTCAAACTGGTGCGGGTATTCAAGTCAAACAAGCTACCTTGAATCAGATAGCGGCCATCTAGCGATACATAAAGTACCCGACCACCAATGGCGACTTCACGATAACCCGGGATTACCGATGGTTTGATGCTGTCAACCACGGCATTCGGCATGGCTTTGGCCATGGCGGCGCGTATGGCCGAATCATTTGCGTTGACGCTAGCCTTGGCAACAGGAACTTGCGGCTTTGCGGCTGTCGGCTGAGCCATTGGCTGGGCTGGAACGATAAAGCTGGTGAGCGTGAGAAACAAAAATATCGAAATACGAATTACGCGCATTATGGGTGACCTTATGGAGAGCATCATGCAAGGACCTGCATGGAAACAGGTAGTTCAAATATTTTGACACGAAACCACGCGAGGATGGCTGCAGGCAGCTGACGAGCGGTTCAAGCGCGAGGATGATGGGCTTGATGGAGGCGTTTCAGGCCTTCCTTGGCAACCAAAGTATAGATCTGCGTGGTCGAAAGCGAGCTGTGCCCGAGCAGCATCTGCAGGGCTCGCAAGTCTGCGCCATGGTTAAGCAAATGGGTGGCAAAGCTGTGGCGTAGTCCATGCGGACTGACTTTGGACGAATCGATGCCCGCAAGAACCGCCATTTTTTTGATCAGGCTCCAGAACTGTTGTCGAGTCATCGGCTCAGCGCGTACGTTCAGGAATAAATGCGCAAGATTTTTTTTCTGGGCGAAAACCGGCCTTGCCTGTTGCAGATAACGTTCAAGCCAATGCTGCGCTTCTTCGCCAAGTGGCACCAGGCGCTCCTTGCTTCCCTTCCCCATCACGCGCAGCACGCCCTGTCGAAGATTGATTGCAGTACTGGGCAAATTCACCAATTCACTGACCCGCAAGCCGGTGGCATACATCAATTCGATCATGGCGCGGTCACGCAAACCGGCATCGGTATTGATGTCGGGGCCATTCAACAAGGCTTCGATTTCGCTTTCCGACAATGCTTTCGGCAAACCTTTGCGAAGCTTGGGCAGCTCGAGCAAGGCAGTCGGGTCTTCCTTGATCGTGCCGAAGCGCAATTGCTGTGCATAGAACGAACGCAGCGCCGACAACAATCGCGCATTACTTCGAGCCGCGTAATTCTGGCCGCTGCGTTCAGACAGGTAATCGAATAAGTCCTGTCGTTTCACGCCGAGTAAATGACCGGATCGTCCCTGCAACCAACGCGATAAACCTTCCAGATCGTGACGGTAACTTTCCTGCGTCGGGCGCGCCAAACCGTTTTCTGCCCAGCTGCGTTCCAGAAATTGCTGGATGATGACCGCCTCCGTTTCGGCAACGGGTGGCATCGATTGAGCCAGCATGCGACGGTCGGTAATAGATGCGGATTTTGTTTTCACGCTTAATAGTAATCATTTTTTTCATCAAAAAATGCATAGCGTTACTCGCCTCGTCGCCGCTCGGCGAAAACGATCCGGAAACTGTCCGGCCCAAGGGCCCTCCTACAAAACAACAAAGCTCGTTATGCTATGTCGATGACAACGAACACAACTGCAGCCGAACGCGCCTCGGCATATCCCGCACATCTTGGCTGGCGATTGCTGGCTATCACTTACGATGCATTGCCGTTAATCGCGATACTTTTTTTTACCAGCATTGTCTTGCTGGCTATCCATGGCGGCAAACCGGCAACTCCCGGAACGATCTGGGCGTTTTTTACGATATTTATTTATTGGAGCATTGTTGGTTGCTACGCGGTGATTTCATGGCGCCGCGGCGGACAAACCATGGGCATGCGGCCCTGGCGGCTATTGGTGGTAACCCGGGATGGCAATAATGCCAGCCTGAAAGCTTTATGTTTGCGTTACGCAATTGCTTCGCTTACAGGCGGACTGGTTTTATTGTGGTGCCTGTTTGATGCACAAAAACGCGGCTTGCACGACTTGGCAAGCGGCACTTTGATCGTGCGAAAACAAGCTATCGCAAGCGCCGAAACAGGAAAAAACTCAAACCCACCAACGTAAGCGGCGGCAATGCCAGCGCAATGCGCACATCGAAGCGATAGACATTCGCCAAATCGACAAACAAGCGTTGCAGCAATAAAAAACTGATGCCGATCACGATGCCGAAAAAAAGTCGCTTGCCAAAACCGCCGGATCTCAATGAAGAGAACGCGAACGGTAAAGTGGCCAGACAAAGTGCGAGTACGTTAATCGGATAAAACCAGCGTTCCCAGTAAGTGCTGATGAATTTTTCCGCGTCCAGTTTGTTGCGCTGCAAATAATTGATGTTGGTCAGCAATTCCTTGCTGCTCAAATAGCGGCCGCGAACCAGTGCCGATTCCAGTGCCCGCTTGTCCAGATCGCTTGGCCAGAACCATTGTGCTTGCTGGCTGACAGCAACTTCGGCCGATTTGAAATCGGTACGTTCTACCGTCAACATTTGCCAACCTTTATCCTGGCGTGTCGCCGTTTTCGCGGTAATCAAACTGGTCAATTTTCCGTCGTCGTTAATTTCAAACAGACGTACATCCTGCAGCTCGATCGTAAGTTTGTCGCCGATCAACTTTTCGCCGCCACTGCGTGCATTCATGAACATCTTGCCATCGCGCGCCCACATGCCGGAATAGCGCGCCATGATGACCTTGTTCGATTTACCTTCGTTGGCAATACTTTGGCTGTGTTGTTCGCTGGCGGGTGCAATGCTTTCCATGTTGATCATCATCAATACGGTCAGCAGACCCAATGCAATCAACGCCCCCAGACCAATGCGCAAACGCGAAACACCGGATGCCCGCATCGCGGTAAGCTCGGAGCGCGCCGCCAAACCACCGAGCCCGAGCAAGCTGCCTATCACGGCAACATAGGGGAACATCACATACAGGCGCCGGGGAATTGTGAAGAAAATATACAGTGCGGCATGACTCAGGCTGTAACTGCCTTTGCCAACGTTTTCCAGTTCCTGGGCAAAAGCCGCAATGACATCGAAGCCGACCAGTACTGCCCACACTGCCAGCGTTGATATCAGAACATGTCGCGCCAGGTAACGATCAATCAAACCAAAGGCGATCATGCAGTTGGCCTTTTTTCTTGTGCCGGTAGCCTGCCATCACGCAAAAACAACCACAACGCCAGCATCAGCATAGGCAGATGCAGCCACCACAATCCCAGCCAGTTAGGAACCGTGCCCGTTCCGATTTTGTCGGCGCCAATCAACAACATGTTCATTCCGATCAGATAACTCATGAAAGCCAGAATCAGCCGCCCGTAGCGTGCTTGGCGCGGTTCGCTCCGTGCCAATGGCAGTGCGATAATGGCGAGGATCAAGGCGAATATCGGCATCGCGATGCGCCAATGCAATTCCGATTGTGCCAATGGATTTTTGTCCTTCAACAGCGACCAGGTGCTGCGGATTTTTACCGAACTGTCGATTTCCTGCTCGCGATCCGGCACGCGAATTTCGTTTTGCTCGAAATGCATCATTCGATAATCTTTCGTGTCATGGCCACCTTCAACCCGGTAACCATCCTGCAATCGCAATATCCGCTGGGAATCGCCTTCCAGCACCAAATCGCCCGCCCTGGCCGTAATCACATCGAAACGACCATCGCGCTCGCTCAAACCAAACATTTTTCCAAACTGCGTGCCATCGCTGGCCAGTTCACCGACATACAAAATGCCGGCGCGTCCGGGTAATTCGACGAAGCGCCCCGCTTCAAGCCCGGCAATCAGGAAGGACCGATTGGCGGTATCAATCATTTCCTTGGCCTTGTTCGAAGCCCATGGCCCCCACCAAAGTGAGCAGCAGGCAATAAAAATCAGAACCGGCCATAACAAACGCGAAATCGGCCGCCACAATTTCCTGGGGCCAAGCCCGACCGAAAACAGTACCGCCATTTCACTATCGGCATACAAACGGCCAATCGAAAGCAGCAAACCTAAAAAGAGCGCCAACGGTAATACCAACGGCAGCCAACGTAGTGTCCGCAGACCCAATTGCGACAACAGCAAGGCGGCAGGCACCCGGCCTCGCGCGATTTCCCCAACCAGGTCGGTAAATAACGCTCCCATGCTGACCAGCAACAGAATCACTGCTACCGCAGTAAAGGTCGAAGCAAATTCACGCCAGAGGTATCGTTCGATTAAGGGCATTCAGGAGACACTTTAGTTTAAACTTGAGGGCTGGCAAGTGGGTCTAAAAGGACCCAGCTACATAATTCCCCTCTATTGTACGGAAAAACCTTCATGGCCCTCGAATTTCAGATAAATACCCAACCCGCCCTACAAACCGAAACCGATTGCCTGGTCATAGGTATTTATGCTGACAAAAGCCTGAGTCCAACGGCGAAAGCACTGGATGAAGCCAGCAATGGGCGTTTAAGCGCATTACTGGATCGTGGCGATATCTCCGGCAAAACGGGTCGTACCAGCTTTTTACACGATGTTGCCGGTGTCAAAGCCCCGCGAGTGTTGGTTGTTGGTTTGGGTGAAACCGCTAAATTTGCAGTACCGCAATATATAAAAGCAGTCTCCGATGCTGTTCGCGCATTGCGCGTTGGCCCGGCGAAAAACGCATTGATCAGTTTGACCGAACTCGAAGTAAAAGGCCGCGATGCCGACTGGAATCTTCGTCAAGCCGTGATCGCCGCCGATCACGCAGCTTACGAATACACCGCTACCCGTAGCAAAAAAGCCGAAGTGACCTTGCAGCAAGTCAGCGTGCAGGCAGATGCGACACAAGCCAAAGCCTTGAGCAACGGTATCGCGATTGCGACCGGCGTCCAATTGACACGTGAACTCGGCAACTTGCCACCCAACATTTGCAATCCGGAATACCTGGCACAGCAAGCCCGCAAAATCGCCTCTGAACAAGAAGGCGTTACTTGCGAAGTGCTTGAACGCGCCGACATGGAAACCCTCGGCATGGGCTCTTTACTCGCCGTTGCGCGCGGCTCGCACAATGCACCTAAGTTAATCGTGCTGAAGTGGAATGGTGGTGGCGATGCGAAACCTTACGCATTGGTCGGCAAAGGCATTACCTTCGATACCGGCGGCATCAATCTGAAAACCCAGGGCGGCATCGAAGAAATGAAATTCGACATGCTCGGTGCCGGCACGGTATTCGGTACCTTCCTCAGCGCTGTCTTGATGAAGCTGCCGTTGAATCTGGTCATGGTCGTCGCTGCCGTTGAAAACATGCCTGACGCGAACGCCTACCGTCCGAGCGATGTACTGACATCGATGAGCGGCAAAACCATCGAAGTCGGCAACACCGATGCCGAAGGCCGCTTGATTCTTTGCGATGCACTGACCTACACGCAGCGCTTCGAACCACAAGCAACCGTCGATGTCGCAACTTTGACCGGCGCCTGCGTAATTGCCTTGGGCAAATATGCAACTGGCTTGATGAGTAAACATGACGACCTGGCCGATGAACTCTATCAAGCCGGTGAACACGTATTCGATCGTGCCTGGCGCCTGCCTTTGTGGGATGAATATCAGACGATGATTGACTCTGCATTTGCCGACATCTACAACATCGGTGGCAAAGGCGCTGGCGCGATTACCGCCGGCTGCTTCCTGGCACGCTTCACTGAAGGTCAACGCTGGGCTCATCTGGATATCGCTGGCACGTCTTGGGATGAAGGCCGCAAAGGCATGGCCAATGGCCGTCCGGTCGGTTTGTTGACGCAGTGGCTGTTGGATCAGTCAGCCAAGTAAGCGGAATTATCGAGCGGAAGATGAATCACTGATTTCTCTTCCGCTCACCGCTCACAAATCACGGCTCATCTAATATGCCCAGAGCAGATTTTTATCTAATCGCGAAGCCGCGTTTCATCGAGAAACCGCTACTGCTGGTTTGCGAACTTGCGCGCAAAGCGCATGACAGCGGACAGAGCCTGATTATTCTGGTCAACTCAATGACACAGGCCGAAGTACTCGATGATTTGCTTTGGGAGTTTGATCCGGACGCCTATATCCCGCATCAGATTGCGGGACAAGACGAAGACGATGACATCACGCCGGTATTGATCGTCGCACCGGAAACCGACGTACCGATGCGGCCATTGGTAATCAATCTTCGTAATGCGCCAGTCGATGGGCAATTTGAACGCGTACTGGAAGTAGTCCCGGCCGATGCATCGGCACGCGAACCATTGCGTGCGCGCTGGAAACATTATCAATCACTTGGATTCGAGCTGAAAAAGTTTGATATGTAGCAGGCGCTAGTGCGTTTTGCGTTTCCGCGCCTCTTCAGCGATGTCTTCCATCAACAGCTGGATACGCTCCTTGAAATCGGCATCGTTACTCAAGAAATAATTTCTCGCAGCCTGACCCAATTTCACGGCCTGTTCGGTTTTCATGTTCAAGGCATGCTCAATCGTGGATTGCAGCTGTGCTTCGTCAACGTGATAGCAGGTGGCAAGGTTTTGCTTGCTGGTTCGATCGTAGCCAACCAGCAAACCGCGATCAGCGGTCACCAATTCGTTCATCGGCGGAGCGTCGGTCGTGATCACGACAGCCTGCATACTCATCGCCTCCATCAAGTAATGCCCGAAACCTTCGGTGTCGGAAATGCATAGATGGAACAAATGCTGATTTTGCATCAACTTCAATTCGGCATCGTCGAGATAGCGAAGGACATGTCGAATGTTATGCGTGCTTGAATCGGTCTCGGCCTTGTTAGGATGTTGAACGACAGTCAAGAGTGGCCAGTTCGGATGTTTTTGCCACAGAGCGATCAGACTCTCGGTTCCCTTATTCAAACTTTTCCCGGCAAGATGGAAAAAACCGGTTTGCTTGGTTACTTCCGGCAACCAGCGATCTTCGCTGCTAAAGCCGGTATAGCGTGTTTTGCAACCCAGATCCGAAAATATGGTTTCGGCATGCCGGGTTTTCACCAGAACAAAATCCAGATCCGGCAAATGTCGCATCCATTTGGGCAAGGTCCATTCCGGATTCGGCATCAATATGTTCAACCTCGCGCTACTGAAAAGCGTCGGATGCAATCTTTCCAGAAAAATATTGATCGACGGCGTACTGGCACTTCCCTGGATCGATAGTCGCTGCAGCCATTTGCTGAATTTATTGGTCTTGAAACGATTTTGTTCGACCCGGAATCGACCTGACATCAATGCTGCGTTGAGCAACTCGGCATCCTTTACCAAACCAACGCCATTGTCTTGCGTGATGATGCGGATGTCGGTCAAATTTTTATTGTGCATTCGAGGATTGACTCTGATTGGCAACTAGCGAGAGCAACACATGGGAGCGTTTCTCACCAATGTCGCCGCCAGTGTTACGCGGGCAACCAATCTAGCAAGTCGAACCTTAACCTAAGGTTGCATTTTATCTTGCATATGGAGTCGACAATTCGATTAAAGTTCAAAGTGTGATCGAATCAACGTTCTGCGAGTATCGTTTCGACCTCATCGATCGCCTTGGGTACTTTATGACTCAACACTTCAGGGCCTTTGCTGGTAATCAACACATCGTCTTCGATGCGAATACCGATGCCCTGATATTTTTCCGGTACGCCTTTTGTTCCAGGCGCAATATATAAACCCGGCTCGATCGTGAAGACCATATTGGCTTCAAGCTCGCGAAAATCGCCGGCAATTTTATATTCACCGACGTCATGCACATCCAGACCGATCCAGTGCCCGGTTTTATGCATATAGAATTTTTTGTAGTCGCCGGAAACGAGATTTTGTTTCAGGCTGCCCTTCAGCAATCCCAACGACAATAAACCTTCCGTTAAGACCTCCACGGCCGCATCGTGTCCTGCAATCCAGGCTTGGCCTACTCTCGCCTTCGACAAGGCAGCGGCTTGCGCATCGAGAACAATCTGATACAGCGCGCGCTGTTCTTTCGAGTACCGGCCATTGACCGGCCAGGTGCGCGTGATGTCGGAAGCATAATAGCCATACTCCGCGCCGGCATCGCACAACAGCAAATCTCCGTCATTCAAGCGCGCATTGTTTGCCCGATAATGCAGCACGCAAGCATTGGCACCGGTGCCGACAATCGGTTCATAGGAAGCGACCGCATTATTTTTCTTGTAGCAATATTGCAGTGCTGCCTCGATTTCGTATTCATACAAGCCAGGACGGGTAGCACGCATGGCAGCGATTTGCGCCTGCGCTGCAATATCCGCCGAGCGCTGCATTAATTTAATTTCGTCCTTGCTTTTGAACAGACGGCATTCATGCAGTAAATGCCCGAGTTCGAGAAATTCATGCGGCGGCTCGGCACCCATGCGCATTTGCGCACGCACGCGATTCAACCAGCCAATCAATTTCAGATCGAATTCCTTATCGCGGCCAAAATGGTAATAAACGCGACGACGACCTTCCAGCAAGCCGGGCAGGATCTCGTCGAGATCGTCGATCGAATACGCATCGTCCATGCCAAGCGTTTCAACCGAACCTTCCGGACCCACTCGCGGTCCATCCCAGGCTTCGCGCTCCGGATTGCGTTCTCGGCAAAACAGTAGATTTTCGCCATGCTTCCGACCCGGCACCATGACCAGAACCGCTTCGGGTTCGGCAAAACCGGTTAGATACCAAAAATCCGAATCCTGCCGATAAGGATAATGCGTGTCGTTGCTGCGAATACGTTCCGGTGCCGACGGCAAAATAATAATGGCATCGTCCTGCGCCATTCGCATCAATTGTTTACGACGCTTGATGAATTCTTTTTGGGCAATCATGTAATCAGCCGGATTAGTTTAGTTTGCGACGATGGCGAGGTCCGAGCACGCAATCGCTATGTACCAACATCGCGGCGACACGGACAAATTCGGATACTTCCTCAAAGGCTTCTTCATCGCTATCGGCGTCTTCATAACTGAGCTCACTCGCAGCGATACGACCCAAATCGGTCAGTGCATCCTGGGTTTCTTCCGACATTTTTTTCAGATCTGCGCCTGACAGGCCGACGCCGCCCAGAAACCCGCGACACCATGACAACAAGGCATCGCCGCGTTCTGCCACCGGTGCATCGCTATCGGGCAATAACAAGTCGAATTCGAATTCTTCCGAAGCCAAACCGGCACAGGTAGCTTCATACATTTGCGCCAAATCGGTGCCGGGTTCAACTTCATGGATGGCATCGTCACTCAACACCACGCTCAGCCAGTTCTCCGCATTAGCCTGTCCGCCACCGCACAAGTAACCACACAGACTGCCATGCAGCTCAGGCGCTTCAACCCCAAGCGAATACATCAGCGGTGATTTCGCCAGATTGGAATACAAGGGAAGTACCGGCTGATTCATATTAAAACCCTGAAAGGCAGGCCTATATTCTAGCAAGCCTGTTAAACGTCTTGTGACATTGTGCCTCCGACCACTACACTGGTGGACGGGGAAACATTCGATAGGGGCCTGCTCAGTGCCATTGCGCGATATACCAGCTAGTTGTTTAACCCGCTTTTACAGTCTGGCGGGGATGCTCGGTATTTATTCAGCGTCCGATACCGTCCTCGGCAGCCAAACGACCGCCTCAAGTGCAGCCAGCATTGCGCCGCAAGTTGCATTGATCGTGACTGCGGCATTTCTGGGGCTATTACTTTGGCGAATTTGGCGTCGCCGTGCCTTGCAAGAAGCCGAACTACTCGAAGAAATTCGTGAGCGCGAAGCACGACTCAATTTGGCACTCTGGGGTTCGGGCGATGAGTTCTGGGATTGGAATATTCCGGAAAACAGTCTTTATCGTTTAGGTGCGAACCAATTACTGGGCCAAGGCGCAACCGAGTCGATGAGTACGGATGACTGGCGTTCGCATTCGCTGCATCCCGATGATTTACCACGCGTACAAAAATTATTGCAGGAACACTTGATCGGCCAAAGTGAAGTATTCGAGTCCGAACACCGAATTCGCAACAGCGCTGGTGAATGGATTTGGGTGCGTTCTCGCGGCAAATTGGTCGAACGCGATGCCGACGGCAAACCGCTCCGCATGGCGGGTACCGCAAGAGATATCACGCTGATTCGTCGCGCTGAACGTGAACGCCGGGTTGCACTTGAAGTATTACGCAGCATGAGCGAAGCCGTTGCGGTAATTGATCTGGAATTCCGTTTCATCTCGGTCAATCCGGCTTTCTCTCGCATTACCGGTTACAACGATGAAGAAGTCATCGGACAAAACAGCCGCATTCTCGATTCCACCCAACACGGTGCCGATTTCTATCGCCGTGTCCGCGACATTCTCGAACGCACGGGCCATTGGGCCGGCGAAATGTGGCAAAAACGCAAAGATGGCGATGAATTTCTGGGCTGGATTGAAATGTCGGAAGTTCGCGATGCCCACGGAACGCGCAGCCATTTCGTCGCCGTGGTGAATGACATCACCGATAAAAAACGTGCCGAACAGGAACTACGCTATCTCGCCAATTACGACACGCTGACCGGATTGCCGAATCGTGCCTTGCTGTCGGAGCGCCTGGGCCGTGCGATCGTCCGCGCTCGTCGGCAGGAAACCCGCGTTGCGGTTTTATTTCTTGATCTTGATCGCTTCAAAGACATTAATGACTCATTGGGCCACGCCGCCGGTGATCGTTTATTGAAAGCGGCGGCAACCCGCATCCAGGCAACCGTCGGCGCTTCGGATACCGTCGCAAGACTTGGCGGCGATGAATTTACCGTGATTCTGGAAGACGTCGAAAGCTTGGCGGCAGTAGAACGCATGGCACGCGAAATTCTCACCGCTTTCTCGATGCCGCTGGAAGTCGATGAACGCCACGACGTCAGCATTACGCCGTCGCTGGGTATCAGCCTGTACCCCGATCACGCGCTGGTACCGACCGATTTGCTGAAGTTCGCCGATACTGCGATGTACCAAGCGAAAGCCGAAGGTCGCAATACCTTCCAGATTTACAACGAAACCATGGACGCCGAAGCCCGCCGGCGCGCCCAGATTCTTGCCTGCCTGCGCAAGGCACTGGATAAGGGCGAGTTCCGTCTTGTGTATCAACCTCGCATGTCACTGGCCGACGGTCGTATCACCGGTGTCGAAGCGCTCCTGCGTTGGCACAGCGCCGAACTCGGCGATATCAGTCCTGTCACCTTTATTCCGCTGGCCGAAGAAAGCGGCTTGATACTTCCGATCGGCGAATGGGTGTTGCAAGAAGCCTGCATGGCCCTGAAACGCTGGCGCAAGCATGACCTGACCGAACTCTCGATGGCGGTCAACGTATCGGTCATGCAATTACTGCGCGGCAACCTGGCGCAAACGCTTAAACGCATTCTGGAAGAAACCGAAATTCCACCAAACCGGCTGGAACTGGAATTGACTGAAAGCATGGTGATGGAAAACGCCGAGCAGGCGACCGTCGTACTCAATGAGTTACGTGCATTGGGTTTGACGCTGGCGATTGATGACTTCGGCACCGGTTATTCGTCGCTGGTGTATTTGAAACGCCTGCCAATCGACACCCTGAAAATCGACAAGGCATTTATCGGCGATCTCGACCATGACCCGGACGACGAAGCCATTACCGCCACTATTATCACGATGAGTCATTCGCTTGGCTTGAACGTGATCGCGGAAGGTGTCGAGACCGAACAACAACTACGCTATTTGCGCGAGCAAGGCTGTGATGAAATCCAGGGTTATTGGTTGTCGCCACCGATTGACGGCCATCGCTGCCTGGCTTTCATCCGAAGCTGGCAACCCAGCTCGGTTGCCGCGATCCCGGCTCCGTACTAAAGCCCGCAGTTCGTCGGAATTCGCTTGACCCCCTATTGAACTGACACTATCGTTAAGACCATGAACCTTCCTGACGTGAATCAACAAATCAAGGCCTTGGCTGAGCGGGTCGATCGTCTGATCGAGGTTTCCCGTCGCCTGCAAGACGAAAACCGCAGTTTGCGATTAAGTCAGGAACAATTGACCAACGAACGTTCGCAATTGATGAGTAAAAACGAGCTCGCACGCTCTCGGGTGGAAGCGATGATCAATCGCCTGAAATCCCTGGAGCAAAACGCGTGAGCACACCGTTCAACGTAAAAATACTCGATCGCGAATTTACCGTTGGTGTCGAAACAGGCGAACAGGAAAGTTTATTGGCATCGGCCCGTTTCCTGGATGCAAGGATGCGTGAAATTCGAGGCAACAATCGCATGGTTTCCATCGATCAGCTTGCCGTACTCGCCGCGCTGAATCTGGCGCACGAATTTTTGCAGCTCAAAAAAGCCGCGGATGAACGCGACGGCGTACTGCACCAGACCCTCGGCGACATGAATAGAAAACTCGATGGTTTGTTCGATTCGTTGCCACGATAGTTTGAAATAGTTCAATAATATTTGTGAATTAAATTCACGTTTAAATTCACATTTTTTTTCGAATTAAGTTCTATACTATGTTCGTGTCCTCTGCTGTGTTTGACAGCTTACGCAAACATTTCGCCTTGACCCATAAATACGGCCCGGGAATTTGTTGACGACGACGGTGTGCATGTCCGCCCTGTTGCGGGAAGCCTGAAGTTTTCGCCCAGATGCCCACTTGATCCTCCTGGATCAAGGTCGTTTCGTAAGCATCGGCATGGTGGAGGATGCAATTTTGAATTCAGGCCCGACGATAAATTCAGACCAAACCATTCGCGCAGAAAAAAAACGTCTGCGATTGGATTTCAGGGCCAGGCGTTCGGCAATATCTGCCCCGCGACGCATGCAAACTGCCGAAGCCGTTGCACAACAGCTCCTTCAATTACCCGAATGGAAGTTGGCAAGCTATGTGGCCGGCTATTGGGCCACACAAGGCGAAGTGCCGCTGCATGTTGTACAAATGCGCCTACAAACGCCGAAAGTTTGGTGTCTGCCGATTATCCAGCCCGACAAGACATTGAAGTTTGCATCCTGGCGTTCGGGTGATGATCTGGTTAGCAATCAATACGGCATACCCGAGCCCGATGTTTCGCCGACATCAGCATTATGCCCCACTGAAATGAGCATTGTTTTGATCCCGCTACTCGCCTACACCCGAACAGGTTTACGACTCGGAATGGGGGGCGGTTATTACGATCGCAGCTTCGCTTTCCGTCACTCAGTATCACCACCGCCGCTGCTTGTTGGCGTGGCCTATTCAGATCAGGAAGCAGAACACATACCTGCGCAAGAATGGGATGTGAGACTCGATATGCTTATCAATGAACGGGAAGTTTTACGTTTTTAAATATATGAATTTCAGGAAAGACTCGAGGTAAATGCAATGCGCTATTGGCTGATGAAGACTGAGCCCGAAGAATTTTCGATCGACGATCTCAAACGCGTCAAACGCGAACCCTGGAGTGGCGTACGAAATTACCAGGCCCGCAATTACATGATGAAAGACATGAAAGTCGGTGATGGCGTTTTTTTCTACCATTCGAATACGGCTATCCCGGGTATTGCCGGCTTGGCCGAAGTTGCCTGCGACTGCTATCCAGACCCAACCCAGTTCAACAAGAAATCCGACTATTACGATGCTGCCAGCACACAGGAAAATCCCCGCTGGTGGCTGGTGGACGTCAGCTTCAAGCGTAAATTAAAGCGCGTTATTTCGCTGGATGAATTAAAATTGCAGGCAGAGCATCTGGAAGATTTTGCCCTGCTGAAACGCGGTAATCGTCTGTCCGTCTTGCCAGTCACGGCTCAGCAATGGAAATTCATTTTAGCTTTGGAGTAAGTCATGTCGCAAAACGAAGGCAAGCGCCTGTCCGGCGAAGCTGCCGCAAAATTCATTGAGGAAGGCACCGTGGTCGGCGTTGGTACCGGCTCGACAGTCGCCTTTTTCATCGAAGCCCTGGCTCGCATGAAACATCAGATCGAAGGCGCTGTTTCCAGTTCGGAACAGAGCACCGCCTTACTCAAGAAGCATGGCATTCCGGTGCTTGACTTGAATTCGACCGGTGAACTTTCGCTTTACGTCGATGGCGCCGATGAATGTGATCCTCATAATCGCCTGATCAAGGGCGGCGGCGGCGCATTAACGCGGGAAAAGATCATTGCAGCGACCAGCAAGAAATTCGTCTGCATCATCGATGCCAGTAAAGAAGTGACGTTACTCGGCAAATTTCCGTTACCGATTGAAGTGATCCCGATGGCTCGCAGCTATGTTGCCCGCGAAATCGTCGCTCGCGGCGGGCAACCCGTTTGGCGCGAAGGCAAAGTCACCGATAACGGCAACTGGATTCTGGATGTTTATAACTGGCAGATCGTCGACCCTGTGGGAATGGAAGCCGAGCTGAATCAAATTACCGGTGTTGTCTGCGTCGGCCTATTCGCAAAGCGTGCGGCCGATATCGTGATCGTCGATGGCGTTCAACGCAAATAACCGAATGTGAAATGGCCGGGAAACCCCGGCCATTATTTTATGCTTGTTGTTGCATGGCTGCCTGTTCTGCAGCAGCCTGGCTGGCAGCCAACATTCTTTGCATCGCGCCAAGCCCGCCGTGCAATGCATGCACCGTGTAGCCCAGTCCATTGAGAATGAATGCAGCGGCAGCCGATCGCTCGCCGGTGTTGCAGTAAACGACTAGCTGACTTCCGGCCGGCAAGGCCATGGCGGCATCTTCCCGCAAGCGGTAAAGCGGAATATTGATCGCACCATCGATGCCTCGCTGTTCAAATTCTTCCGGCATCCGCACATCGAGAATGATGGCGCCGTCTTTCACCAGACGCGCTGCATCTGCCGGCAGCACCCAATGCACCATCGGTGGTTTCAGTACTGCTTCGAAATCTTCTTTTTTCAGGCGCATCAGACGGCCGCCCTGCATAGTGCGGACGGTGGCATTACGCGGCACGTTGGCCAGCAGCGCATCTTCGCCAAAAATGTCACCCTCGCGCAGATAGGCCACGACTTGTGGCGCACCATCAAGATATTTCGAAACCGATGCGGTGCCCTCGCGAATCACATAGAAATAATCCGGCGCATCGCCTTCACGCATGATGATTTCACCAGGCAATGCCTTTATTTCTTCGAAACGCTGAAACATTTTCTCGATATTGCCGGTTGGCAATTTCAGGAACGCGTGGCTATTCAACAAGCGGAAAACCCAGGAGTTTGCACCAGGCGTGGAATCAAAATGTTTATAGCTTTCGGAACGGCTGACCTGATCCCAGGTAATGATTTTTTCGAGAAACCGGCGATCGAGGCGCAATATTTTTGCTTTGCTGGATGTCACCTTCGCTGCAAAACGGCGCGGGATGGCATCGTTCAGCGGATAACGGCCATGTTGTGCAGTGGCGATATGGGCTACTTTGCGGCCATCGGAATATTCGCACTGCAACTCGCCTTCGAGCAGATAGACGGTATCGTCATCGACACTGCCGGCTTCAAACACATAATCGTGGCGGTTATATTGGCTGATGACGGCGTCGCGTCCCAGTTGTTCTCGCGTCTCGTTACGCAATGACTCCAACGGGAATAGCTTGGCAAGATCTGAAGCGGACATCGGCATGTGAATCTCCTTGCAATAACTCAGTCTAGCCTGAAAGGTGTTAAAAGCCGAGGGCTTCAAGTATTTCGTATTCTATTTTTCCGGGCAAGCCTGCGCCTGCAAATATTTGCAAACTCCGGGCCAACAAAAACCCCGCTTTGAGCGGGGTTTTTGGTGACTCCGGCGAAACCCGAAGGTTTCGGCAAAGCGAATTAACGCTTCGAGAACTGGGTCGCGCGGCGGGCTTTGTGCAAGCCGACTTTTTTACGTTCCACTTCACGAGCATCGCGGGTCATGAAACCGGCTTTGCGTAATTCAGGCTTCAGGGTGTCGTTGTATTCGACCAAAGCGCGGGCGATACCCAGACGGATAGCACCGGCTTGACCAGTGATGCCGCCGCCTTCAACGGTGACGCTAACGTCGAACTTGTCCGTCATTTTGGTCAGTTCAAGCGGTTGGCGCACGATCATGCGGGAGGTTTCGCGACCGAAGAATTCTTCAATCGAACGACCGTTGATAACAATAGCGCCCTTGCCCGAACGCAGGAAAACGCGTGCGGTGGAGGATTTGCGACGGCCGGTGCCGTAATTTTGCGAAGTTGCCATGATATTTAGTCCTAAGCCTTAAAAGTCCAGCACTTGAGGCTGTTGGGCGGTATGCGGATGGTTTGGACCTGCATAAACCTTGAGCTTGCTGTACATGGCACGACCCAGCGGATTCTTAGGCAGCATGCCTTTGACGCCGGTTTCGATGACACGCTCAGGATGCGCATTCATGGCTTGACCCAGGGTTTCGGACTTCATGTTGCCGATGTAACCGGTAAAACGGTAATACATCTTGTCCTGAAGCTTTTTGCCGGTCACGGTGATTTTGTCGGCATTGATCACAACCAAGTAATCGCCGGTGTCCACGTGCGGGGTGTAAACGGGTTTATGCTTGCCGCGTAAGCGACGAGCAAGTTCTGTGCACAAGCGACCGAGGGTTTTACCGCTGGCATCAACAACATACCAGTCTTGCTTAACAGTCTCAGCCTTGGCGCTAACGGTCATGTTCTTCATGACGGCTCCAAAGGAAAAAATTGGGTGAATAAGAAGCGGAATTGTAACCAGCCAACGCGTTTAGCGCAAGCCCACCGGAGCTAAAATACCAGCCGTGCTAGGATTTTGCCTATGGCAGAGCCCTTTTTATCCCCGAATACCGCTTCCGAGATCGCTTTGCTGGCCGATCGTTGCGTCCAATGTGGTCTGTGTTTACCGCACTGCCCCACCTATCAGCTGGATCGCTCCGAGACCGAATCTCCGCGGGGTCGCATAGCATACATGAAAGCGTTGGCCATCGGGCAGCTCAACCCTACCGATATCGGTGACGCACATCTAGACCACTGCCTGGGCTGCCGCCGATGCGAGGCCGTATGCCCTGCCAATGTCGAATATGGCGACTTATTGACCCTGGCGCGTGATCAACAATTTTCACGTAAGCCGCCAACTTTCCGACAAAAACTGATCCATAGCTTACTCACAAGACCCGGGCTTTTGGGAGCTGCAGGCTCACTCGCCCGACTAACAGGACGGCTTCCGGCCTTACCCGACGCGCCGGCCATAGGGCATCCAACAGCCACCAATTCAAATAATAAAGTCGCCATCTTCGCCGGCTGCATTGCCAATAGCTATGAAGCCAATACCCGGCTCAATCTGGAGTTTTTGCTAAATTCCCTAGGCTTTTCGGTCGACCTGGCACCCGGGCAGACCTGCTGCGGTACTGCTGCTTTGCATCTTGGCGACAGCAGTACCGTCAATGCGCTCGCCGATAAAAATCGTGCCGCCTTCAACAATAACCTCACCGTATTGAGTTTGGCTACCGGCTGTCACGATCAACTTTCGCATAGCCTGAATACCCAGAACAAAGTGATCGACGCGCTCGACTTTCTTTTCCAGCATGCATCAAAACTGAAATTCAAAGCCGCAAACAAGAAAATTGCGCTGCATATTCCCTGCAGCCAATCGGCTGTTGTCAAAAGCGACAATGCCACCCGCAAATTATTGGCAATGATTCCTGAATTGGTTATCCACGAACTACCCGATCGCGGCTGTTGCGGCGCGGCCGGCGTACATATGCTTGCTGAACCCAGAAGAGCAGAACAGCTACGCGCACCACTTATCATGGAAGTTCAGCAGGCGAAAGTGACTGAATTGCTATCGGCCAACATCGGTTGTCGTCTGCATATCGCCAATGGGCTTAAAATACCGGTGCGGCATCCGATTGATTTCCTGGCGGAACATCTAGCATGAGCGAACGTCACTACTCGATATTCGACAAGGTCATTATCCAGGCGCAACGCGCGCTGAGTACCAGCCTGGGCAGTGCTTATGCCGAGCGCGATTACCCGGCGGAAAATACTTTGCACGGCGTATTAAATGATGAAGAACAACGTCACGCTGCCGGCTTGATGCGCGTTAATCACACCGGCGAGGTCTGTGCACAGGCGCTCTATGTCGGACAGGCGGCCGTCGCTCGCGACGAGGTCACCCGAAAACAATTGCTCGATGCCGCACAGGAAGAACAAGATCACCTTGCCTGGTGCGCCGACCGTTTAAGCGAGCTCGATGCCAAACCGAGTATTTTCAACCCGATCTGGTATGTCGGCAGCTATACGATTGGCCTTGCCGCCGGTTTGCGCGGTGATGGTTGGAATCTGGGGTTCGTAGTGGAAACCGAACGCCAGGTCGAAGCCCATCTTGAAGAGCATCTGGAAACCTTGCCACCTTCCGATGCCCGTAGCCGGGTAATCCTGAAAAAAATGAAGGAAGACGAAGCACGTCATGCCGAGCACGCCGAACTCGCCGGTGCCCGCAAATTGCCGCAACCGATTCCGCGAATCATGGCCCTGACTTCGGCGATCATGAAAACGGTGGCATACAGAATTTGAATCAAAAAAAACCGCCTCTCGGCGGTTTTTTTATCTCTACAATCCAATGCAAATCAATCAATCAAATTGCGGCCATGGAATAGCTCGGCAATTTCACGACGTAATTGCATTTCGATACGCTGGCGATCCTTGAAGCTCAGGTTCTTCGCTTTTTCCTCGAACAAATACGTGTCCAGATCGAAATCCTTCAAATGCATTTTCGTATGGAACAGATTTTCCTGATAGACGTTGACGTCGATCATTTCGTATTTTTCGCGCGACGATTTCGAAAGGTAGTCCTGGATCGAATTGATCTTGTGGTCGATGTAGTGTTTCTTGCCTTTCACGTCGCGAGTAAAACCGCGCACGCGATAATCAGTTACCACGATATCGGAATCGAAGCTCTCGATCAGGTAATTCAATGCTTTCAAGGGTGAAATGACGCCGCAAGTAGCCACGTCGATATCGGCACGGAAAGTCGCAATACCATTATGCGGATGGGTTTCCGGATAGGTATGCACCGTGATGTGGCTCTTGTCGAGATGTGCGACCACGGCATCGGAAATCAGATCGCGGCCAGCCGCTTTCTTGTCGATAACCGGCTCTTCGGAAATCAGGATGGTTACCGATGCGCCCTGCGGATCGTAATCCTGACGCGCGACATTGAGAATATTCGCACCGATGATATGCGCCACTTCCGTCAGGATCTGGGTCAGGCGTTCGGCATTGAACATTTCATCGATGTATTCGATATAGCGCTGGCGCTGTTCTTCTGACACTGCGTAGCAGATGTCATAAATATTAAAGCTCAAAGACTTTGTAAGGTTATTGAAGCCTTGCAAACGTAAGCGCGGAAGCGGCTTGACCACGGCGGTGCCCTCCAGGGGCGAGTTAACTGAGGGGCGCATTATCGGGCAAAAGACCCCCCGGGGGAACCTTTTCAATTATTAACGCATAAACCGTTGCTGAGAAGTGCATCACGGCCTAAGCTAAGGCTATTCATTATTTAGACTATGAGCGAGATATGGCACCGCATCGCACTACCTTAAGCATCGTCAAGGCATTCACCCCCGTTCATAGTCCTCTGGAGCTCGATCCAGGCTCGCTAAGCCGCTTTCTCGATCATTGTCATCGTCGCAAACATCCCAATCGCAGTGACATCTTTCGCCCAGGCGATTCAGCCAATACGCTTTATTATGTGATCAGCGGCTCATTAAGCGTCATCAGTGAGGAGTCCGATGGCCGCGAACTGGTGCTCGGCTATATCAATGCAGGCGAATTTATCGGTGAAATGGGGCTATTCGTTGCTGCCGATCAGCGCGAAGTGTTGCTGCGCACCCGCACCTCCTGCGAATTGGCTGAACTGAGTTATGAACGCCTGCACCAACTTTTCGAAGGCTCCCTGGCTACCGAGTGCCCACGAATCTTGTATGCAATCGGCTCACAACTTTCGAAGCGCTTGCTTGACACTTCGCGCAAGGCAAGTCGTCTCGCCTTCCTCGACGTCACCGGCCGTATCGTTCGTACATTGGGCGACTTGTGTCAGGAACCCGATGCGATGTCGCATCCACAAGGCACCCAAATCCGCGTTTCGCGCCAGGAAATTGCCCGTATCGTCGGTTGCTCGCGTGAAATGGCCGGGCGGGTCCTGAAGCAATTGCAGGAACAGGGGCAGCTTACTGCTCGCGGTAAAACCATCGTGGTATTTGGTACGCGTTAATGAACACCGGCTCCGCCGATTCCAATGCACAGGTCTATATTCGTCCTGCTGTTTTGGAGGACGCGTCAGGCGTTGCCGTTTTACTGACCCAATTGGGCTACCCGTGCAGCACGGAAGAAGCCATGGTTCGCCTGATGCATTTGCGCGACGAACCCGAACAACAATTATGGATTGCCCAGGAGCATGGCGAGGCCATTGCAATGATCGCAATGGATATCCGTTATTACCTGCCATTGGGCGCACGCACTTGCCGCATCACGGCACTGGTTGTACTGGACGCTTTTCATGGCAAAGGTATAGGCAAACGCCTGTTGCGCGAAGCTGAAATGAAAGCCAGGCAGGCTGGCGCCACACGCGTCGAGCTGACTACGGCGCAACACCGCGAACAGGCACACCAGTTTTATCGCGCCTGCGGTTACGAAAATGCTTCCCTGCGCTTTGTGAAGCGCCTGGGAGACGCATGAACGGGAAAGTATTGGTTCAGATCGCATGAGCTTACGAACCAGAACCATCTTATTGGTGTTCTTTCTCGTCGCGTTGGCCTCTCTCGGTCTCAGCATTGCCAGTCGATACTATCTTTACCCGAAATTTATCCAGCTCGAAGACGAACAGGCCATTCGCAACGCCAATATCGGCTTGGAACTGCTGAACAACGAAGTGGGCGTCATTTCCGACCGTCCGGCGGATTGGGGATATTGGGACGACACCTACCAATACGTGCTGGATAAAAATCAGGATTATGCAGATTCGAATCTGGGCACTGAAACACAGTACTCGCTTAACGTAAATTTGTTTGCCATCTATGACACAGCCGGGAACAAAGTCTGGTCCCATGCAATGGACCTCGCATCCCAGGCAAGTTATCCACTGGACGAATATGCCGACCCGAAACTACCGTCTGCCCATCCGTTCCTGTCGCACGAAAATACACCGATTACACGCGCGGGCTTGATGAACAGCTCGCATGGTCCGATTTTTCTGGCATCGACACCCATTTTACAATCCGACCGTACCGGTCCGAGTCGAGGCACAATAATTTTTGGCCGTTATCTGGAAGCCGAAAAAATTCGGCGGATTGCGACCCAACCCGGCCTTGAGTTGAAGTTATCGCCTCACAAAGTTACACAAAGCGACTCCCGATTGACTACCGTCGACAATGGGCCCGGTCGCCTGCAGCACACGCCTCTGAAAATAGCGCGTTACAACAATCTGACCGAGGTCACTACCACCCTGTTCAGTATCGATGGCAAACCCAGCATCGATATGGCTATTTCAATGCCGCCCGATATCAGCAAGCGCGGATTGAAAATACTGGATGGCATCACGATGTCGCTGTTCGTTGGCGGATTGTTGCTCAGCCTGCTGTTGACCTACGTATTGAACCGGTTCGTCACCAAGCCGATCAGCAGGATTACCCAGCATCTGGTCGATATCGGTGATCAGGAAAGTTTGACTGGCCGAATCGGTCTTGATCGTTCCGATGAAATTGGCGATCTCGCCAATGCGTTCGACGAAATGCTGCAACGCTTGAGTGATACCCGAAAACGACTGTTCAAGCAAAGCTATCAAAGCGGCGCCAGCGAAATGGCAAGCGGCGTTATCCAGGACATCAATAAAAGCATTCAGCCGATTCGCGACAATATCGAATTACCGTTGAGCTTGCTCGACAAGTCGCATACCAGTACTAGCGCCAGTCTTATCCATGAGCTTGGCGACAACAAAATCGGAAGCCATCGGTTTATCGAGATTACCCAACAGCTGATGGATTTGAATAACGAGCAATCGCTGGTGTTGGCAGAAGCACGCAGCGAAATGCGACGCTTGCGGATCGATATCGAACGATTGCAGGAAGTGGTTTCGGATTATTCGAAATTTATTTCGCAAGACACCGACATTGGCTCGGTGACCGTGGCGAGCCTGCTGGGTGCCACGTCGAAGAAATTGAGCCCTGATGAAAGGGCGAAACTGAAAATCGATATTGATCCAGCGGTTTATCATGCGGCATCCGTTGCCGCTTCGCAAAACCTGTTGCAGCAAGTCATCAACGTCTTGATTTCCCATTTCCTGGGCGCTGCCGAGCGAGTCGAGACGCCGCCATTGAATTTGCGAGTCACCTGTCGGACCGAGCTGTCACATGGCAGTGCGCAATTACATTTCTGCTTCGATGACGACCGTCCGCGCATGACGGCAGAAGCTTTTCAGCAATATTTATCAGAGAACTGGGTAAGCGCCGATATCGAAACCGGCCTCACCTTGCCCTGGGCGGAAAATGCGATTACTTCGATGCGGGGCAAATTATTTGCCGAGCCTTCGCAATTGATGAATGGCATCACGATCCATCTCGTGTTGCCCCGTGCAAAGCTTGAAGAAAATTAAGCGCGCATTACGCGAATAAGCGAGCCAGTTCTTCGCCCGGATTTTCGGCACGCATGAAGGTTTCACCGACCAGGAATGCGTTGACGTCATTCTGGCGCATCCGTTGAACGTCTTCGCGAACCAATATGCCGCTTTCGGTCACCAACAAGCGATCCTTCGGCACCATGTCTTTCATCGCGATCGTGGTCTCCAGGCTGACTTCGAAAGTACGCAGGTTGCGGTTGTTGATGCCGATCAAGGGCGCATCGATTTGCAGCGCGCGTTCCAGTTCGTCGACATCGTGGACTTCGACCAATACATCCATGCCGAGATCGATCGCCAGATTATTCAGCTCCGACATTTGGGTATCGCCCAGTGCAGCCACGATCAGCAGGATACAATCCGCGCCCAAGGCGCGCGCTTCGTAGACCTGATATTCGTCCACCATGAAATCTTTTCGCAGCACGGGCAGATCACAAGCCGCACGCGCCTGTTGCAGATAAACATCCGCACCCTGGAAGAAATCGATATCGGTCAGTACCGATAAACACGCCGCACCACCCTGCTCGTAACTTTTAGCAATCTCGGCCGGATGAAAATCGGCGCGAATTATGCCTTTGCTCGGGCTGGCTTTTTTTATCTCGGCAATCACCGCCGCCTGGCCGGCATCAATCTTGCGATGCAATGCCGCAACAAACCCGCGCGTCGCCGCTTGTTGTTCGCATTGCGCTTTCAAAGCCGCCAACGAAACCGTCTCGGCACGCATCTGAATTTCTTCGGCTTTGCGGGCCAGGATCTTGTTCAAAATATCGCTCATTTCATTCCTTGACTACCGGGCCGCCATAGGCACGTTCAACCTTGGCAACCCGCAATTCAAAATGTTCATACCATTCATTACGACCGCGCTCGCGCGCAAGACTGTGCTCGGTATTGCGTTTCCAATTCACGATATCGGCTTCGCTTTGCCAGTAACTGACGGTAATGCCGAAGCCATCATTGCCGCGTACGGTTTCTATGCCGAGATAACCCGCCTGCTCTGCGGCGAGCTCTACCATGCGATCGGCAGTGATGCCATAACCGGCATCTTCCTCACGACGTTGCGAAGAAAATATTACGGCGTAATACGGTGGCTTGGGTGTTGTAGCGAAACTCTCGTGACTCATCTCATGTCCCTGCAATTCGGCGTGTCGCCGCAATGTATTCATCCACTTTTGCCCGTGCCGAACCATTTTCGAGCACACGTCGTGCCAGAACAATGCCCGATTCGATATCCCGCGCAGAATTTGCGGCGTATAAAGCGGCACCGGCATTCAATAAAACGATATCGCGTGCAGGGCCGGGAGTGTTATCCAGCACCGCCAGCAGCATGGCCTGTGAGGCCTCAGGTGAATCTACCCGCAAGCTATCCAGACTACCGCGCAAAAAACCGAATTTTTCCGGCGAGATTTCGTATTCGCGGATCTTGCCGTCGTGTAATTCCGACACAAGAGTTTTATCGGCGATCGTGATTTCATCCAGGCCGTCATAGCCATGCACCACCAATGCATGCTTCGCGCCCAGCCTTTGCATCACGCGTGCCTGGATGCCGCACAAATCCGGATGAAACACACCCATCAAGATATTCGGAGCACTCGCCGGATTCGTGAGTGGGCCCAGAATGTTAAAAATCGTCCGCACGCCGAGTTCCTTGCGTACCGGCGCGACATTTTTCATCGCCGGGTGATGGATCGGCGCGAACATGAAACCAAAACCAGTTTCGTTCATGCACTGCGCCACTTGCTCGGGCTGCAATTCAATCACGGCACCGAGTGCTTCCAGCACATCGGCACTACCCGATTTCGACGAAACACTTCGATTACCGTGTTTCGCCACTTTCGCACCCGCAGCCGCCGCGATAAACATTGCTGTCGTCGAAATATTGAATGTATGCGCACTGTCGCCACCGGTACCGACGATGTCGACCAGGTTACTGGCATCGTCGACAGCAACTTTCGCGGAGAATTCGCGCATCACGCTGGCAGCGGCGGCAATCTCGCCGATGGTTTCTTTTTTAACCCGCAAGCCGGTCAATAAGGCTGCGGTCATTGCCGGCGATACATCGCCACGCATGATGCAGCGCATCACCTCGACCATTTCATCGAAGAAAATTTCGCGATGTTCGATTACGCGTTGCAGGGCTTGCTGGGGAGTGAAGTTCATATTCGTCATAAAAAATTTTGATCCGTCATCCCGACGAAAGTCGGGATCCAGAAGCAACAATAAATCCGTATTTCAAGTTCTCGTAGCTCTTTCAAGCTCTTAAATCCATCGTAACTCAATGTCGCTACTTCGTAAGATGTTCCTGGGTCCCGACTTCCGTCGGGACGACAGTGTTATTTTTGTTCCAGAAAATTCTTCAACATCGCATGGCCATGCTGCGTCAGGATCGATTCCGGATGGAACTGCACACCTTGCACCGGCAGGGTTTTATGGCGCAAGCCCATGATTTCATCGAAACTGCCGTCCTCGTTTTCGGTCCAGGCGGTGATTTCCAGGCAATCGGGCAACGATTCTTTTTCGACCACCAGCGAGTGATAACGGGTCGCTTCAAACGGACTTGGCAAATCCGAAAACACGCCCTGACTGTTGTGATGCATCAAGGAAGTTTTCCCGTGCATGATGGTTTTCGCACGAATCACTTTACCACCGAAGGCCTGACCCAGACTTTGATGCCCGAGACAGACACCAAGAATCGGTACGTTGCCGGACAATTTTTCCAGCACTTCCAACGACACGCCGGCTTCATTCGGCGTGCAGGGGCCCGGCGAAATCACGATGCGTTCCGGCTTCAAGGCCGCAATTTCATTGACGCTCAGGTCGTCATTGCGAATCACTTTCACCGCCTGCCCGAGTTCACCGAAGTACTGAACCAGGTTGTAGGTGAAGCTATCGTAGTTGTCGATCATTAAAAGCATTTCGATCTCGCATTTAAAAACTTTTTCATCAAAGTCCACCGGCTGCCTGTGCAACGGCACGAAATAAGGCACGACCTTTATTCATCGTTTCATCCCATTCCTTCTCCGGATCGGAGTCGTACACGATGCCGGCGCCGGCTTGCACATACAGGCGTCCGTCCTGGATAACCGCGGTGCGGATCGCGATCGCGGTATCGGCATCGCCCCACCAGCCGAGATAACCGACGGCACCGGAATAGATATTGCGCTTGATCGGTTCCAGTTCCTGGATGACTTCGAGCGCGCGAATTTTCGGCGCGCCGGAAACCGTACCGGCCGGAAATGTCGCCTTGAAAACATCGGCGAATTTCAAATCGGCGCGGAGCTTGCCCTGCACTTCCGACACGATATGCATGACGTGCGAATAGCGTTCGATCAGAAAACGATCCGGCACGGTGACGCTACCGGCTTCGGCCACGCGACCGACATCGTTGCGACCGAGGTCGATCAACATTAAATGTTCGGCAAGCTCTTTTGGGTCGGCCAGCAATTCTTTTTCCAGTGCAATATCTTCTTCATGTGTCGCACCGCGTGGGCGGGTGCCTGCAATGGGCCGCACTGTGACTTCACCGCCCTGCAGGCGCACCAGAATTTCCGGCGAGGAGCCAACAATTTGCGTACCGCCCAAATCCAGGAAATACATATACGGCGATGGATTCAGTGCTCGTAGCGCGCGATAAACGTCAACCGGACGCGCGCGGAACGGCACGCTTAAACGTTGCGACAACACGACCTGGAAAATATCGCCGGCGCGAATATATTCTTTCGATTTTTCGATCGCTTCGATAAAGCCCTGCTTCGTGAAACCGGAAACGAAATCGCTTTCGTTCAACAACGATGGATCGAGCACATCCGGATAAGTCGCACCGCTGTGACGCAAGCGATGCGTCAAGGCATCCAGACGCCGCTGCGCCTTCGCATATGCCTGCGATTCATTCGGATCGGCGTGCACGATTAAATACAGACGGCCTTTCAGATTATCGAAAACGGCCAGTTCTTCACTGAGCATCAACAAGACATCGGGTGTGCCGAGTTCGTCTTTCTTGTTATTGCCTGCTGCCAATCTCGGCTCGATATAGGCAATACTTTCGAAACCGAAGTAACCGACCAGGCCACCGGTAAACGCCGGCAAAGACGGAATCTTCGGCACACGAAAACTTTCACGCAGCGCGTCTATTTCCTCGAGCGGATTTTCCAGGTGCAGCGTATCGACATGTTCGCCGTATTCATGGATTTGCAGGTCGTGGCCATACAAACTGAATACACGTTTTGCCGGCAAGCCAATGATCGAATAGCGACCCCAGGTTTCGCCGCCTTCGACCGATTCGAATAAATAGGTATGCGGGCCGTCGGCCAATTTCAGATAGACGGAAAGCGGAGTATCGAGATCCGACAGGACCTCGCGGACAACGGGGATGCGGTTATAGCCTTCAGCAGCGAATTGCTGGAATTGTTCTTGAGTGATCACGCGATGTTTCCTTGCAGACATTATTCATGGACATGGTTTGACGAGCACAAGTGTGCGATTGCCATGGCCATTGCCAGCAGGGAGACGGATTGTGAGCCGAGAGCTTCATGGCCTTACTTTAGCGATTTCCGCGCGCATTTGTCCAATAACTTCTTGATAATTCGGCGCATTGAAGATCGCCGAGCCCGCGACGAAGGTGTCAGCACCGGCCGCGGCGATCTCGGCGATATTGTCGACCTTCACGCCACCATCGATTTCCAGGCGAATGTTTTTGCCTGTGCGATCAATCATTTGCCGGACCTGCTTCAACTTCGTCAAGGCCGAAGGAATAAAACTCTGACCACCAAAACCGGGATTGACCGACATCAGCAAAACCAGATCCAATTCTTCGAGCACATAATCGAGCACATCGATCGGCGTGGCCGGGTTCAGCACCAGACCAGCCTGACAGCCGGTCGACTTGATCAGTTGAATCGTGCGATGGACATGCTCGCTGGCTTCCGGATGGAAGCTGATCAGCGTCGCGCCCGCTTTCGCGAAGTCCGGCACGATGCGATCGACCGGCTTCACCATCAGATGCACATCGATCGGCACGGTCACGCCATGCTTGCGCAGGGCTTCGCAAATCATCGGGCCAATCGTGAGGTTGGGAACGTAATGATTATCCATCACGTCAAAGTGCACCCAATCGGCACCGGCTTTCAGAACCGCATCGACTTCTTCACCGAGTTTGGCGAAATTGGCAGACAGAATGGATGGAGCGATGATGGCGTTCGACATAGTTCAGTTCCCACGAATTTTTTGTATTTGGTCGTATGCGGCATTGATGGCGGATGCACGCTTTTCGGCAAGTTCGCGAATTTCCTTCGCAGCACCGGCCACTTTATCCGGATGGTATTGCGCGATTTGGCGACGATAAGCCGCTTCGATATCGTCATCGCTGGCTTGCGGGTCTACTTCAAGGATTTGATAGGGATCTTTCAGTATTTTGTCGGGCGGCGGCACGTCTGCTTCGGCGGACTTGAACAAATTCCTGAACCAGCCTGCATCAATGGCAAAACCGAGCGCCAAGCCCAAAAGAATCAATTGTGGGCGTCGTGTAAATAGCCCCAATAAAAAGCCAACCAATGTCCATTTGTATTTCATTTATTGGCACTCATTTTCTTGGCTTGCTGGAAACCGGGCTGGGTGGCATACCATTTTGCGAATGCGGCAATATCTTTCGGCTGCAATTGATTCGCGATACTACTCATTGGCGCGACTTTACGTGCGCCGGTACGATAATCATTCAAGGCTTTACGCAGATAGGCTTCATCCTGCCCTGCCAGATGCGGAGTACCCGTCACCCGACTAATGCCGGTTTCACCATGGCAGGCGGCACAGAGCCCCAACTTGGCCGGTTTACTGGCCTGGGCTGTGACCGGGAGTGCAAGAATCAAAAAAAATACCGAAATAATCGCTTTCATGCGGCCATTGTAACAGCGCCAAAGCACCCATCGGCCTTACAATATGCATAGTCTCGAAATTCGGAATATTCACAGTGGCAACGACTCTTCATACTTCCAACCTGCCCGGCCTGCCCTTGCTGCACCGGGGCAAAGTGCGCGACGTTTATGGCCTGGATAATCAACGCTTGTTGATGGTCGCCAGCGACCGGCTTTCGGCATTTGATGTCGTACTGCCTGACCCCATTCCCGGCAAGGGCGAAATGCTCTGCCAGATTTCGAACTTCTGGTTCGATAAAACCGCACATCTGATTCCGAATCACCTTACCCATGAACCGGTGGCGTCTGTGCTGCCTGCCGGTGTCGATCAGACTTTATACGCGAAGCGTTCGGTCGTTACGAAGAAATTGAAACCGGTGCCGGTCGAAGCTATCGCACGTGGCTACATTATTGGTAGCGGCTGGAAGGACTATCAAAAAACCGGTTCGATTTGCGGCATTGAATTGCCTGCTGGCCTGCAGCAAGCCGAACAGTTGCCGAGCCCGATCTTTACGCCTTCGACAAAAGCCGCCGTCGGCGACCATGACGAAAATGTCAGCTTCGACACCATCGTTCAACAAGTTGGCGGCGAACTTGCCGAACAAGTACGTGCGGCAACGCTGGAAATTTACGAATTCGCGGCACGCTACGCGATTCAGCGCGGCATCATCATTGCCGATACCAAACTGGAATTTGGTCTCGATGAAAATGGCGTACTGCATGTGATGGACGAAATGCTGACCCCGGATTCATCGCGGTTCTGGCCGGCCGATTCGTACCAGGTAGGCATCAGCCCGCCGAGTTACGACAAGCAATTCGTACGGGATTATCTGGAAACGCTGGACTGGAATAAAACCGCGCCTGGTCCTTCGGTACCGGCAAACATTATCGAAGTGACGCGGGCAAAATATGCCGAGGCATTGCATCGCCTCGCTGATATCACATTGGATTAAGAAACTGGAGCAAGGCATGCGCAAAGTTGACGAGCTACTTGATAATTATTCGATGGATCACCAGAACCCGACGAATCAAAAGATCCATGTGATTTGCGTGCCAGCGATTGTCTGGTCGGTGACTGCCTTGCTTTGGTGCATTCCTTCTCCGCATAAGGATATTAATCCCGGCATCTGGGGTGCACTTGCCATGTTTTTTGCCTGGGCCTATTACTGGCGTCAGTCGAAAAGCCTGGCGATCGGTTTGTTGCTTGCGTTCACCGCAGCCGGGTTTTTGAACCGCTGGATCTTGTATACCTACGGCATCTATGTGTTGTTCGGACTTGCCATTGGCGTATTCGTCGTGGCCTGGATTGCACAATTTATCGGCCACAAGATCGAAGGCAAACGCCCGAGTTTCCTGACCGATATGGTGTATCTGCTGGTTGGTCCGATGTGGACATTGCGCAAACTCTATTATCGTCTCGGCATAAAAGCCTAAATGAGTCATCACCGAATTGGCGCCCGCGATGGCATGCTGATCGCGGTGATTTGCATGGCGTGGGCCGGTAACTTCATTACAACTGCATTTGGCGTTAGAGAACTTCCGCCGATTTTGTTTTCTGCCGTGCGCATGGGCATTCTGGCTCTGGTGTTATTGCCATTCCTGAAAATTCCCGCACGCGAGCAATGGTCCCGACTGACTGTAGTCGCACTCAATAACGGCGCCATCCATCTCAGTCTGTGTGCGATTGCATTGAAGCTCGCAGGTGATCTCGCATCGCCAGCCATTGCCTTGCAGAGCTATGTGCCAATGTCTGCCCTGCTGGCTTGGTGGCTGCTCGGTGAACGCTTCGCGTGGCGTACCGGGTTGGCCATCGCCATCTGTTTCGGCGGTGTGTTGATTCTGGGTTTCGATCCAATTGTTTTGGACAAACCATCAGCCTTATGGACGATGTTGGCCGCTGCGTTTTTTCTTGCACTCGGAACGATCTGGATGCGCGGGTTGCAAGGAGTTGATGTTGTGCAACAGCAAGGCTGGTCGGCATTGATCAGCGTGCTGCCGATGGTGCTGGTAAGTTTTCTGCTGGAACCCGATGTTCTTCCTTCGATCAAGAATGCCAGCTTGACCACCTGGGCTTGCGTGAGTTATTCCGCACTGGTTTCTTCACTGCTCGGGCACGGCCTTTATTTCGCGCTGGTGAAACGACATCCGGTCGCGCAGATCACACCCTATCTTTTATGCGCCCCGGTCATGGCTGTGATATTCGGCATTCTGGTCTGGGGCGATAAACCAGGCCCGAAATTATATTTCGGCGGAGCGATGGTGATCGGCGGCGTGCTGATTATTGCCTACCGGAATATTGCGAAGAGCCGAAACCTGCAATAAAAAACAAATGCGCTTCCATGGCTTTTGCCATATGCAGAAAAAGCACCAAATCATCATGATTTGAGGTCACTTGACCTTCTGTCTGACTTGGCAGAATCAACCAATAACGTTAAAACCCAACTTAACAAGGATAGTTTGAGAATGGCGCGTGCAACCCGGGTTCTTCTGAAAACCGTTTTTTATACAGCAATTCTGCTGACGATACTTGTAATGATCCTGCTTGAAAATTCTCGTATTGAGACCACCGAGAACGGCGTGGACAAGCGTCTTCATATTCCAACGGGTGGCTCCAGATCGATTGCCATAAATCTGTTCTCGGGCACGGGCAGCGATGTGTCGATCCCGGGATTCCTTGATGGTCCAATCGTCAAGATCGACAAGCACGGAAAATGGGATGCCACCTGGTATTGTCTTGACCGTGTAGGCCAATCGAGCGGCAGCGGCACAACGCTCTCGATTCGTTGTGGCAGCGAAACAAAAAGCTTCTCGCTTTTACCACCGGCCAGTCCGGACGCCGTTGCTGCAATGCCGGAAAAAGTTATTGTCCTGAGCGACCTGGAGGGCAATATTGCATTCCTGGAAAATGCCTTGCGCCAATTGAATATTGTTGACGACGCCGGAGCATGGCAGTTCGAGAAAAACAGGCTCGTCATCCTGGGAGATTCGGTCGACCGTGGTCGTGATGTCTACGCCGTGCTATGGCGCCTCTACAATTTAAGCCAGCAGGCCCAAGCGGCCGGTGGCGCCGTCCATTTACTGCTTGGCAATCATGAGCAATATATATTGCGCGGCAATATCTCGCGGATGAATCCGGAACATCTCTACGCTTTGCAGCAAATGGGTGGTTACTCGGAAGGATTTGCCAGTGACACGCTTATCGGTGCATGGCTGCGAGAGCAACCCGTGATCGTAAAACTGGGATCGGCAGTGTTTGTCCACGGCGGCATTCATGTCGATGTAGCCAAAGCGGGACACACGATCGAACAGCTCAACGCAAGCATGAAAGCTTATTGGAATCGGAACAGTGCCGACGCAGGAAAGAGTTCCTTACTCGACTCCGTTCTGGATCAGCGTGGTGTTACCCAATATCGCGGCTATGTCATGCCGCTTGAAGAGTATTACCCGCAGGCAACTCAAGCCGATGTGGAAACCGTACTGAAACATTTCAGTGCCAGCCATATCGTTGTTGCTCACACCTTGGTTGACAAAGTTACTCCGCTTTATAAAAACAAAGTCTATGCAGTAGACGTTAATACCAATGAAGCAAGGCCCGAAGTACTCAGCTTCGAAAACGGCATCCCGAAAATAGTGAACCTGGGTGTCGCGAGGAACCTGCAGGAGCCGGGAAAAGCTGCCGTTCGAAACTTCAGCCTTACCGACAGTCAAGACATCGAAATACTTCGACAATGGATTAGGCATTCGTATGCTCTGTCACAACTGCCGCAACCCTATTGAACAGGCCTGACAAATAAATTTTCGATGACTCGCAAATCAATCCATTAATAAAAAACGGGCCGAAGCCCGTTTTTTATTTGCCACTGACGTGAGGATTAAAGCACTGGTTTCCAGTTATCTACTTCCTTCGGGCGCAACAACCAGCGGCAGAGTGCCGGCAGGAAGATGATCGCCGCAATCATGTTCACGATAAACATGAAGGTCAGCATGATGCCCATGTCGGCCTGGAATTTCAGGTCGGAGAACATCCACATCGCAACGCCCACTGCCAGCGTCAATGCCGTGTAGGAAATCGCGATGCCGGTCGTCTTCAATGCAATGAAGTAGGACTCGCTCAAGGTGTGACCTTGCAACATCGCTTCGCGCATCCGCGCGAAGATGTAGATGCCGTAATCGACACCGATACCGACACCCAACGCAACCACGGTCAAGGTGTTTACCTTCATGCCGATATCGAGGAAGGTCATCAGGGTATGGCCCAGTTCGGTTACCAACACCAATGGCAATACGATACAGAGCGCTGCCAAGGGACTACGGAAGCTGATCAGGCACATCACGAAAACAGCGCCGTAAAGCAGATACAAAATCGTATGCTCCGACTTGCGAACGGTATCGTTAATCGCCGCTGCTACACCGAGGTTACCGGTACCGAGACGAATATTCACTTGATCGGTCGTGTAGGTTTCGCCTTTGTCCGAAGCTGCCAGTTCGGCGGCATCGCGTTTCTTGGCAAAGCCTTCTTCGTACAGTTTATTGTCGGTACGGAATTTTTTGGTTTCGGCAACAATGCGATCAATCGTTGTCGCTTTGTGATCCGTTGCAAAAACCATCACCGGCATCGTGCGGCAGTCGGTATCCAGCAAGCCGCTGTCGGTATCAAAGCTTTGGGTGGCCTGACGCATGGTATCGCTGTCACGCGGCAAGGTCCGCCATTTGATCGAACCTTCGTTCCAACCGGCGTTGGCAATCTTCGCTGCCATCGGCAAGGTCATGACTTGCTCGACGCCCTCGACGTTATTGAGATGCCAGGCCAGACGATCAATCGTTTCCATCGCCTTGTAACTGCCCGTGCATGCCGACGGACCGGCCTCGACAATCACATTCATGATGTCGACGCCAAGACCGAATTCCTTGCTGATGGCAACGGCATCCTGATTATAGCGGGAGGCAGGAATTCCAAATGTTTTCATGAACCCGCTTTGTACCGGTGGCCGCAACTCGGCCACACCTTGCTCGGCATCGCCAATCAGCACCTTATTGCCCTGCATCCAGGCAAAGAACCAGATCACTGCACCCAGCAGAATGATAACGGCAGCGGGTTTCGGATGACTGAAGCTGGACAGGAAGGCCCAGATTTTGTCGAACTGCGTCAGCTGGCGCAAACGGTAGGCACGCTTGTTATCCATATTGCGAAGCTTGGTATAGCTCAGCAGGACCGGTAACAAAACCAGATCGGTCAAAATGGTGAAAGCCACGCCGATCGTGGCAGTCACCGCCAATTCGCGAATCATCTGGATATTGATCACCATGATCGCTGCAAAGCCTATGCAGCCTGCGACCAAAGCGACCGTGCCTGGAATCAGCAATGCACGGAATGAATTACGGGCAGCCTCCAGTGGTGGATGCGCATTCTTGGCACGTTCCCGCAATTCGGCGACAGTACCTTCTTCCAGACCACCGAAGAAAATCTCGCCACGGAATCGGTTGATCATCTGCTCGCCATGGCTAACGGCAATCGCAAAGATCAGGAACGGCGTCAGCATGTTCATCGGGTCGATACCGTAGCCCAGCAAGCGCAAGGCACCCAACATCCAGACTACCGAGACCATCGCCACGAATACCGTGAGCGATGCCAGTTTTATCGAGCTTGAATAGATAAACAGCAGCAACCAGGTGAACGCAATCGTGATGATGAAAAACCATCCGACCGATTTCGCACCGTCGGTGATATCACCAACGACTTTTGCAAAACCGATAATGCGAATCTTGATATTGCCTTTCTCGTATTTCTTGCGGAGCTTTTCGAAATCAGCGGCAATTTTCGGATAGTCGGTTTTCTTGTCCTTGCTTTCCGGAATCAGATCGGCCCAGATCATCGTGCCCGAATAATCTTTCGCCACCAGACGGCCGACGATATTCGCCTTGACGATATTGCTGCGAATGGTTCCGAATTGCTCGGGAGTTCCCGTGTTTGAAGCCGGCGAATAAGTATTGGGAATGACATTGCCACCGGCAAAGCCGTCTTCCACCACTTCGACGAAACGCACGTTCGGTGTAAACAGCGAACGCATACGCGCATCATCGGTCGAATCAAGGCTCATCACGTCATTGCTGACTTTTTCCAGAGTCCCCATGTATTCATCGGTGAAGATATTGCCATCTTCGGCAAACACCGCGACTAACACGCGATTGGCACCGCCAAAACCTTCTTCGTATTGTTCGAAGGTTTGCATGTATTCGTGTTCACGCGGGATTTGTTTCTTGAAGCCGGCATCAACCGTAAGTTGCGATGCAAAATAAAGCATTGCTACCGTAATGGCGGCAAAAATTATCAGAACGACTGGGCGTGAACTGAAAACTACTTTTTCAGCAAAGTTACAGAATGCCGACGGCTCGCTATTACTTGGAAGGCTCATGGTGTCTCCGTATTTGCTGTAAACAGATCGGCGCCTTTATCGCCGACCAAAACCAATTGACCATCGCTTGAACTTGCTGCCGCAGCAAACACCGGCTCCTCGCCTGCTTTTGTTTGCACGACACTCGCAGTAAATGCGGAAGCCGCATCGTTTCTGCGCAACACTACCCCGTTCGCACCAACCAGCACTGCGCCGCCGTTCAGCAGATCAACACCACCCATCAATGTAGCGTTGCTGCCGGATTGCAGCTTGTTCCAGCTGTCGCCACGATCCGTCGACTCGTAAATATTGCCGCGTAACCCGTAAGCCAAAATATTATTGTCGTTCCAGGACATGACACCGAACATCGAACCTTTGTACGGGAAGGACAACTTGTTCCAGGTCGCGCCTTTATCACTCGAACGGTAAACAGTGCCGCGCTCACCCACTAACACCAGAGTGCCATCGGTCAATTGGGTTATCGCATTGAAGTGCGGATCGGTTTCCTCACCCAGTGCCAAATCTGCTTCGTTAAAGGTGCCACTTTCACTCGCAACCGGGGCCGCCGTGGGCGCAGTCGCTGCAACATTAATTCTGCGCGGCGTCCATGTAGTGCCGCCATCCTGCGTCTCCAGCATCAGGCTATAGGCACCGATGGCGAATCCGTGCTTTACATCGGTAAACAACATATCCAGGATAGGTGCACCTTGAGCAGGATTGTCGGAACCAGAAACAAAAATATCGATACGCTGCCGCGACCAGGTTTTTCCGCCGTCGCTGGAAGCAATAATCAATCCATCATGGCCACCGGCCCAAAGCTTCTGATCGATGGCCACGATGCTCGTCAATGTGGAACGCGTAGGAATATTGCTGATTTGCGTCCAGGACTTTCCATCAAGAGACGTCAGCACATGGCCGCGCTCGCCGACAGCAAAATACCCGGCATTGGTTTGTGTAATATCCAGCAATAACGCCTTGGCAGCCAAAGCCTTGGTTTCTGCCGTTAGCTCGGCAGGATCGGTTGATGTCTGCCCTGCTGTTTGCGCAAACAGCGGCAAGGTCATCGCCAATAGAAAAGTAATGAGATAACGCTTACTCGAAGAATGCGAATTCGACATGATGGTCCCTTAGCGTTTTTTTGAAGCCCCAAAGCAGCCGCGCCCTTACGGGCGCGGCTTTCAGAACAATCGCTTAGCGTACGCCGCTACTGCGTAGTTCTTGTGGCGAGAAGTTCGCCGGCGAGGTTTGATAACTGAAGTCAAATGGTTTTTCTTGATTATCCAGCAAGCCGGAAATGTAACGGCCGGATTTCAAATCATGATGGGTTTCAATGGTTGACCAGAAGGTAGGTACTTCGTAGTAGTTAATCGAAGGAGCTTCGGAATAACGCCACATATTACCTTGACCGTCATAGTGGTCGGTAACCAGGATTTGATAGCTGTCTTCATCGAGATAGAAAGTACGACGGCTGTTGATATGACGCTTGCCGGCTTTCAGTTTCGCATCTACAACCCATACGCGATGTAATTCATAGCGCAGATAATCCGGGTTCAAATGGTTGGGACGAATCAAATCCTTGACCTTGGTGTTGCCGCTGTGAGCCTTGTAGGAGTTATAAGGCACCAACATTTCTTTTTTGCCTTCCAAAGTCCAGGTAAAACGATCCATCGCACCATTGAACATGTCAGTCATGTCATTGGTACGCAAACCGTCGGTTGCGGTACCGGGATTATCGTAAGCAACGTTTGGCGCCAAACGGACACGTCGTTGACCAGGGTTATAAATCCAGGCTTTGCGTGGTTGTGCTGCAGCGTTCAACGATTCATGCACCAGCAATACCTGACCAGCCAAACGAGGCGGGCTCAATACTTCTTGCTTGAAGTAAATCAGGATGTTGTTGATGTTTTCGGAAGTATTGCCTGGCTTGTAGTAAAGACCGAGCAATTCTTCTTTCAAACGCACCATTTGGTAGGCACCCGAAGACGAAGGAGCCGCCTGATTCGCAAAACGCACACCGGAAATACCTTTGTATTTCAGCTTGTGATTCCAGATGACTTCATATGCGTTGCTAGGAACGGGGAAGGGAAAACCTTCTGCGCAATTCTGGATACCTTCGCCATTTGCAACCAATTTACATTGAGTCGCATTTTTCTTGGTGAAGTCATACGTACGTTGCGGAAAAGCCGCGCTACGACGGGTTGGGTACACGATCATTTTAAAGGTCGGATACTTCTTGAACATGGCCTGCTGGCCCACGGTCAACTGCGTCGCATAGTTGGTGTAATTGGCCGGCGTAATCGTAAAGCGTGGTTTGTCGGCTGCATAAGGATCGGGATGGAACATCCCGGCCCTGTAACTCGCCAATGGACGCGTAATGCCGCCTTCCCAAGCCGGGATGGTGCCATCGTCGTTACCGGCTTTTTCCGAGCCCATAGGTGTCAATTTGCCACCTAGTTGCGCTGCCTTGTCTGCACTAACAGCTGCCTGTGCAGTACCGATTGAGAATACCGCTGCACTGGCAATAACGGCTAGTGCGGTCTTATTGAATAATTTCATTCGATGCCCTCCCTATATGGCTTAGAACGAATACTTGACACTGAAAGATGCGAAATCGCGGTCGTGGATTTGATTCAAGACACCGCCTTGATTGATAGTAGGATCAGAAGCATCGCAGGTATTAACGTTTCCGGAAAATTCAACAGCACAACGTCTAAATGGTTTGTCTGCACCGTAGAAACGAGTCCAGCTTAAATCAAATACGAGTTTATTGAGGTAATTCGCCTCAACACCGATCGTGTAGGACTTACGGCCTTCCAGGAAGTTACCGCCTGGGCCCGGGCTAATGCCATTTACGTCATGGCTGAAAGCAATACGGGGAGAAACCGTGAGCGGTGTACCCATGAAACTGTTGTAATCCGCACGCGCTGCCAAACGGTAACCCCAGGAGAATGGAGTCGGGAAACCATCGGTGGTCGTGTACGGGTTGCGCAAGGCGCCGATATTGGCCGGATTATTCAGTGCAGCCATCAGTGCAAAGAATTGCGGGCTGGCTGGAACTGGAGCCGCATTCCACGCACTAATTGCAGCCAACAAATCGGCACCCAGCGATACGCCGCCACCGGTATCGGTACCTTCACCTTCATAACGGAGCACGGAAGGATCTTCCATATCCCATACTTGGGTTGCGCCGACTTCACCAACCAATGCGATCTGGTCAGCGCCTAAGGCTTGGCCGAATGCTTTGGTAAAGGTCATTTGTAATTGGCTAACTTCCTTCTCTTTCCAGCCTTTGACTTCTTGATTCGAGGAAAAATTTCCTAGCTGGCTGGCGAAACGGAAGGCGTATGGCGAATTGCCTGGCGCAGGGAACAGGGCTGGATTTCCGAATAACGCATTCAGCGGGGTCAAAGCGGCGAACAAGAGCTCGACATCGTCCACTTGCAATGGCTGATTTGGTCGATAGCTGATTTCGCCTTGCCATGCGATACCACCAGGTAAAGTGGTATTGAAGCTCATGCCATACAGTTGGATATCTTCCGGGTATTCCACAAAATACGAAGCGTTAGGGCCCGGAGCCTGGAAGTTCGGACCCGGAGTCAGGAACCCGGCCACGTTGACAGCTCTACCGGACAGCAATGGCAGGCGGCTGTGATAGTTCATTGCATAGAACGCAAAGTCGGTTTGATTCAAACCTTCGGCAAACCAGCGTACCGCACCACCAAATTGACCGCTGTCGCTGGTTTTGCGATCAGGGCCGCGTGGCACTGCATTGCGGCATGCAGATGTAAGAATCGCGCCCGCAGTCGGGGCGCCATATGTCGCTGACAGCCCTGGGAAAAGGTCGCTGTTTGCCACACTGCCGCCTGGGGCACAGGTAGCGCCGTATAACTCGGGGTTGCCCACTGGCTGAGGTGCGATACCAAAGCCCAACATGACGTAAGTGCCGCCGTTGGTGGCGAAATCGTTTTGACTGAAATAGGTGCCAGCCGGATCGGCTTCGGTTTGCTCAAACTCGGTCAAATAAAAGCCTTCTACAGACAGATTGTCCGTGATACCGAACGAAGCCCAGAGTGCGTCCACAGGAAGGAAGGCTTCCTTCAGCTCTGCGCCGGCAACACGCAATTTCGAGACATCGATTGGGTTAATGACGTTGATACCGCCCTGGATAAAGGTACTTTCGCCCCAGCTGATCACTTGGCGGCCTACGCGTGCACTTAACTTGTGATCGCCCAGATCAAAGTTGCCGTAAATGAAAGCATCAAGCAGACGGAAATCCTTACCTACTTTTTCCTTGGCGGCTGCCGACAATTCTTCACGATCAACGTTTTCCATATCGTAGAAGTAACTGGCGCGCATGAACGCACCGAAATTTTTGTATTTCAAATCCAGTTCGGATGTGATTTTGAATGCTTGCGAAATCGCATCGCCCTGATCGTAGAGCATATTTCCGTCATCGCGATTGACCGAAAAACGTCCTGGCTGGGTCAATTGAACGATAGAACCGGGGAAAGAGCCGAGCGGGGCAAAACCGGTGATTGTCTGGTTAGCGCCGCCAATGAGAGGGTTGAAATTTGCCTTGCCGATCAGGTTTGGATCCTGGTCTTGAGTGCGCCAGGAATAACCCAACGATACTGTTGTATCGAAACTTCCGGTTAACTCACCTTTTTCGAATTCAAAGGCTTGAACTGCAGGAGCTGAAAGCAATGCAAACGCGACGGCCATTGCCAGAGGTGCGCGAGCTCGAGGCCCGGTGGAACGATTTAGTTTTTTCATTGATTTATTCCTGATCAGCAGCAAAAGTTTTTTGAATTACAAGCCCCGCGGGACAGATTTGAGAAAATCGTTAAATTTTCGCAATTCTGCACCTCTCGTGCGGACGCTCCCCCCGGAGACTCGGTTTCCAGTACTTGCATATTAAGAGTCCGTTAGAAAATGGCAATGCTCTGGCGTACGGCTTAACAAAATATTTCCATGTTGCGTCGCACAAAACCGAGTTTTCCCTCTAAATCACAGGCTAAAGGGTCTCTGATGCAACCCAAGTACCTTTTGCACCTGAGTGGCATCAAAGACCCAGTCCTCTCCTAAACGCGCAAAAAACCCCAAACCCAAGCCTCGACCTAGACCGACAAAGGATGCGAATCGAAGCATTAGTCGAAATAGAAAGTTTGGAATTCGCAATACCAGAGTTGTTGGCGCATACACCTTTAGCGTACGCAATAGCATCTGATCGAACGGCAGAATTTCGCCTCCAGGCAAATCCAGGACCAGCGGTTCGACATTTTCCAGAGACATGGACTGGAAAACCGCCATCGCGACATCCGCCACATGAACCGGTTGGCGCAAGCCACCGGCATTTTTTGGCAACACAACAAATTTGAAGCGATTTGCCATATTCAACCATCGCGACAAAGTTTGGTCGCGCCCTGCCCCGTAAATCAATGTTGGACGCAAGATGATCAGGTGTATTGCATTTTTCCTGGCGTGATCAATAAGTGCAAGTTCGCTGTCGTACAACAACCGGGCCAGTTTGCGTTCGTCTACGTCTGGCGAATTTTTCTTGGTGATAATACTGGTTGAACTCAGGACGACGATATGATTGGCAACTAACCCCGACGACGATAGCCATGTTGAAAAAGCATCCAAGGGTCCAAGGCTGATAACCACGTCGTACAGCCTGGTGCCTGGTTTGAAATTTTCAAAGCCGGCCGCTTGCCAGACGATGTTGCCCTCGTCTGGTCTTTGCAACCGAGATACTGCAGTGACTTGATCATCTGATTCGCGCAACAAAGGCCTCAGGGCATCGCCTACCTGGCCAGACAATCCGAATATCAGTATCCGCTTCATGAATTATTTTTCGTGACCCGTAGTTTCAGAATAAAACGTGTTCGAGAAGTGCTTTCAATATTTTTATCTCGTGGCAGTATAGCCAATCACTTATGTATATGAGCGTGACTCTATGTCGCTACAACGTGCAAGCTTGTTCGCCGGGCCACTGCTTTCGATTATCGCAGCCTATTTATGCGTGCAAGGCGGTCAAAGTTTCGCGCTCGCAGTAACTGTAGCGATTACTGTTTGCTGTGCTATCTGGTGGTTAACCGAACCAGTGCCTGCACCGGTAACCGCATTATTGCCACTGGCAATCTTTCCGATGCTGGGCGTATTAAGTGCGAAAGAAGTTGCACAAAGCTATGGTCATGAATTGATCCTGCTGCTAGCTGGCGGCTTCATGCTATCGCGCGCATTGGAAAAATCCGGCGCACATCAACGTCTGGCGATGAGCATGGTAAATGCCTTTGGCGGTCGTAGCGGCCGCCATCTACTTTATGGTTTTATTGCCGCCACCGGTTTCATCAGCATGTGGATATCAAATACCGCGACAACGCTGTTGATGCTGCCTGTTGCGATGGCGGTACTGGAAACGTATCCCGATAAACGACTCGAAATGCCGCTGGTTTTATCGATTGCCTATGCAGCCAGTATTGGCGGCATGGGCACGCCGATTGGTTCGCCGCCGAATCTTGTTTTCATGCAGGTATACGAACAAACCACTGGCGTGGCTTATGGTTTTTTCGACTGGATGAAAGTCGGCGTCCCAGTAGTTATCTTGGGATTGCTAAGTTTGGCGATATGGCTGGGCCGCAATTTAAAGACATCTCCCGCCGTCGAACTCCCTAGTATCGGCGCATGGACTCCCGGCGAACGGCGCGTACTGATCGTTTTTGCGTTGACTGCAGCCGCCTGGATTTTTCGCACCGAACCTTTTGGCGGCTGGAGTACGTGGTTTGCGCTGGATAAAGCCAACGACGCCAGTGTCGCTTTGATTGCCGTCATTGCTTTGTGTTTGATACCGGACGGTCGCGAGGGAAGATTACTCGATTGGGCTTCGGCAGAAAAAATTCCCTGGGGCGCACTGGTTTTATTCGGCGGTGGTATCGCACTTGCGACGGCTTTTGATAAATCAAGGCTGAGCGATACGATCGGCCAACACTTAACCGGGCTGCGTCATCTTCCACTGCCTTTGCTGTTGTTAGGTTTGATGACTGGCGTGGTTTTACTTTCCGAAATTGCCAGCAATACGGCCACTGCGGTTTTATTGATGCCGATCCTGGCAGCCACTGCGAAAGCGATTAATGTCGAACCGGCACTGTTGATGTATCCGGCCGTATTAGCGGCCAGCGTTGGTTTCATGCTGCCGGTGGCAACTGCACCCAATGCCATTGCTTATGGCACCGGGCGTGTCAGTACACGCCGGATGATCAAGGAAGGCGCCGTGCTCGATGTACTTTGCGTGATTGTGTTGTCGACTGTTTGCTGGGTGGCGTTTCACTAACGACAAAAGTTATTTCCAAACCTGGAATAACTCGAAACCAAGCCATGCAATAAACAATAGCAACAGGATAAAGCCTTCATTCCTGTTGATACGTAAATCACCACCAAGGATCGGATATAAGGCCAGTGTAAACGCCATCGCTGCCGGCAATTCAAAACTAATGAACGAAGCTGGCAACATCACCGGATTCACGATTGCCATACCGCCGACGATAAATAATAAGTTGAACAAACAAGCACCCAATACCAAACCGGCCACCAGATTTGGTTTGCCACTGCGTGCCGCCAATATCGCCATCGCAATTTCAGGCAAGGCCGTGCCAATCGCGACGACAGTCAAACCGGTCAATAAAGGTCCAAAGCCGAGCGATAGACCAATGACAGGAGCGGCCTCTATCACCAGTTTCGCGCCCAGGAACAGTAGCCCTGCCCCGATCAAAATTCTCACGATGTTCATCGCGGGCGATGTATTGGTTTCGAATACATCGGCTATTTCTTTTTGAACTTCGACGGTTTCGTTGTTGGCTCGTTGCATGATCGCAAATACGGCAACGACAAAAGCCAGCAGCAGCAACCCGCCTTCCCATTGCTGCAAACCGCCATCGAGTCCCAACAACAGGACAGCACCGGTAGCAACCAGCAAGAACACGATTTGCAGCGCCAGCGAACGCATGGCCAACAGCATCGGAGCGGAGATGGCCGCGAGCGCCAGGGTCAAGCCGATATTGACGATATTGCTGCCCACGGCGTTGCCCAAGGCAATTTCCGGGCTGCCGCTAAAAATGGCGAATGCATTCACGGCCAACTCCGGAATGGAGGTCGCAAACAGCATCATCAATACACCGGTTTTAAATCCGGACAAACCCAGGCGTTGCGAAAATCCGGCAAGACCTTTGACGGCGGAGTCGCCGCCAAGTAACAACACCAATAATCCGCAGAAAAAAAGTCCGGTGCTTATCAACATGACATTGCCTCTTCAGATTATTTAATCGGTAGTCGCTTATTTCTTTTTAGGAATATACAGGTCGGTAATCGTGCCTTCGTAAACTTCCGCCGCCATGCCAATCGATTCGCCCAGGGTCGGATGCGGATGGATGCTGTGTCCAATGTCACCGGCTTCGCAGCCCATTTCAATAGCGAGCACGACTTCCGAAATTAAATCACCGGCATTCAAGCCAACGATACCGCCACCGATGATCCGGTGCGTGGCTTCATCGAAGATCAGTTTGGTGAAACCTTCCGTGCGCCCAATACCAATCGCGCGCCCACTGGCGGCCCACGGGAATTTACCGACACCGATTTGCAGATTCTTTTCTTTCGCTTCGGTTTCGGTCACACCGACCCAGGCAATTTCCGGATCGGTGTAAGCTACCGATGGAATCACGCGGGCAACCCATTCGCGCTTTTCGCCGGCAGCCACTTCCGCAGCCAGTTTGCCCTCGTGCGTCGATTTATGCGCGAGCATCGGATTACCGACCAAATCGCCAATCGCAAAAATATGCGGAATATTGGTTCGCATTTGACGGTCCACCGGAATGAAGCCGCGATCGGTCACATTCACGCCAGCCAGTTGTGCATTGAGCTTGCCGCCATTTGGAGCACGGCCCACGGCAACCAGCACGCGATCGAATGCCGTTCTTTCCGGCGCTGCACCTTCAAAGCCGACATGAATGCCGTCTTTTTTTGCTTCGACCTTTGCCGCCTTGGTTTTTAGATGAATCGCCACGCCCGCTTTTTTCAAACGATCGGCCAAAGGCTTTACCAAATCTTTATCGGCACCCGGCATTAATTGCTCGGCCAATTCCACTACCGTGACTGCACTTCCAAGTGAACGATAAACCGTCGCCATTTCCAGACCGATAATGCCGCCGCCAATCACCAGCAAATTTTTCGGGATGTCATGCAGCATCAAGGCATCGGTCGAATCCATTACGCGTGGATCTTCCCATGGGAAGCCCGGCAGTTTCACCGGCTGCGAACCGGCGGCAATGATGCATTGCTGGAAAGCCAGTACTTGCTTGCCGGTGGGTGTTTCGATTTCCAGTTGATTCGGCGAGATGAACTTTCCGGTGCCGGTAACGGTGCGAACTTTTCGCTGTTTCGCCATTCCGGTCAAACCACTGCTCAAGGTGCCGACGACTTTTTCCTTGTGCGTACGCAGTTTGGCCAGATCAATTTTCGCTTCACCGAAACTCACGCCGTAGTCGGCCGCATGTTTTGCTTCCTCGATAACTTCCGCTGCATGCAACAATGCTTTCGATGGAATGCAGCCGACATTCAAGCAGACGCCGCCGAGTTTTTCATAGCGCTCAACCAGAACGACATCCATGCCTAAATCGGCAGCGCGGAAAGCGGCGGTATAACCACCCGGTCCTGCACCAAGCACGACTAGCTGACATGAAATGTCGGCATTATCTTTCGCAACTCCGACAGGGCTTGCCACGGGCGTAACAGCTACCGCCGGGGTTTTATTCTCAACCGGTTTCGAAACCGGCGCAGTTTTTTCAACAGCGGCTTCAGCGGTTTCAATAATCGCAATGACATGGCCTTCGGACAATTCATCGCCGAGTTTCACGCGCAGTTCTTTCACTACACCTGCGGCACTCGAAGGTACTTCCATCGTCGCCTTGTCGGATTCCAGTGTAACCAGACCCTGATCCTTTTTGACGGTATCGCCGACCTTGATCAATATTTCAATGACCGGGACGTTGACACTACCGCCGATGTCGGGGACTTTTAACTCGATGTTGCTCATGCTGTTCTACCTTCGAGAATCACAGCAACAGCTGGCGCAAATCTGCCAGCGATTGTGTCAGGAAACTTGCGAACCTTGCGGCGGCGGCACCATCAATGACGCGATGGTCATAGGAGAGCGACAACGGCAACATCAGTCGCGGCGTGAATTCACTGCCATTCCAGATCGGTTTGATTTGCGATTTCGAGACACCCAGGATTGCGACTTCCGGTGCATTGATGATCGGCGTGAAGCCGGTGCCGCCAATGCCGCCAAGCGAAGAAATCGAGAAGCAACCACCCTGCATATCGTTCGGGCCGAGTTTTTTATCTCTCGCCTTCGCGCTAATGACAGCCAATTCCTGCGCCAATTCGAGCAAGCCTTTCTTGTCGACATCGCGAATGACTGGAACTACCAGACCATCGGGTGTATCGACCGCGATACCGATATGGAAATATTTCTTCAAGATGAGATTGTCGCCTTCCAGCGATGCATTGAAGTTCGGATATTTTTTCAATGCTGCCACCACGGCTTTCATCATGAAAACCAATGGTGTCACTTTGACATCCTTGTGCTCTTCCGCCAGCTTCTTGCGGAACAAATCCATTTCGGTGATATCGGCTTCATCATTCTGGGTGACATGCGGAATCATCGCCCAATTACGGGCAAGGTTCGCGCCGGAAATTTTCTTGATGCGCGACAGCGGCAGCGATTCAATCGCGCCATATTTCGCGAAATCGACTTGCGGCCACGGAATCAGATTCAAACCGGAACCACCGCCCGAATTTGCAACGCCGGAAACCAAAGCGGCTTTGACGAATTGCTGCACATCGGCTTTTGAAATTCGGCCGCCGCGCTCGCTACCTTTGACTTTCGCCAAATCGACGCCTAGCTCGCGGGCGAATACACGAACAGCAGGACTTGCATATGGCACGTTTGCAGGCATCAATGCTTCGGCATCAAAACTGACAGGTGGCGTACGAATTGGACTGCTTGCAGCTACTGGCGCAGGCATTGCATCAGGTGCTTTCACGGCAGGTGCGGGCGCCGCTTGAACTGCCGGTTCCGCTTTTTTCGGAACCTCGGCTTGTTTTGTTGCCGGCGCTGGTGCCGCAGCTTCATCGACGGCTTCGATCATCACAACGACATCGCCTTCGGAAATTTCGTCACCGAGTTTGACTTTAAGCTCGCGCACGACACCGGCAAAAGGCGCCGGTACTTCCATCGTGGCTTTATCTGATTCCAGGGTAATCAGTCCCTGATCTTTTTTTACGGTATCGCCGACTTTCACCAGGACTTCGATCACCGGAACGTTTTTATGGCCGCCGATATCCGGCACCCTGGCTTCTTTTAATGCTGACATGCAATCCTCCCGCCCAACCGGCGCAGCCGCTATTGTCGCCTGCCAAGGCCATTGCCGCCAAGTTTTGCCATGCAAGCAGCCGATTTAGGGCCTTATGCATCGCTGTGAAACAAAAAAACGCCCTCCTGCCAGTGGCAAGAGGGCGTTACGCCGACACCCGGGGACAGATGTCGAACGATAGGGAAATATGTTTATGGCGCTTTGGTATCGAGCAAATTGATTCTTTGCTTATTGCTCAAGCGCACGCTAATGCTGTCTTCGATTCTGTCCATATTGCGAACACGGCTGCACATTGCCTGGGCCATTGGTTCGAGTTTTTTCGCGCGTGCCTCGACTTTTGTTTCGATTTCCTTTTCCATCTTGTCCATGCGTGCTTCGAATGCCTTGGCTTTTTTCTCATCGCCACTGAAAGCGAGAGAAAGCGCCTGCTTGATCGCCGCCCCGACAACATCGGGAATAAAATCGGTAATGATCGGCTCGATGATTTTTCCGTCGATATCGTCATTGATAATAATCGCTGGATCTTTGGCTATCGAGTTACGCAAGGCAACTTGGGAATTCTGCAGCTTGGTCACCGTTGAATTGTTTTGCTCGCCATTCAGGGCGCGTGACACTTCGATCAACGCCGTAAAGGCAATATCAATCGCTTCGCCGGTAACTTGCTTTACTTGCGGGATCAACAAGCGCATTTCATTTTCAAACTGGGCAATGCGCTGCTTGTCCTGAGCACTCAAGGAGAGATCCTTGCCATCGACGATCAAGCGACTATCTTGAATCATGATGCGCTTTCCGGGCGCGGCGTCGCGAGTAAAAACCAGGGTGCGACCTTGCTGCGAAAATGTATAGTCACTTTCGAAATTGCAATGCAATGATTCGGCATGCACAGGGAAAACCGATGCTGCACTGATTGCGGCGATTAATACCAGATGTTTCATACTGCCCCCGCATTTAAGACAGGGCCAGATTAGATTCTGGATTCAATTTTCACATGTGCCTTACGAGGCAATGACTTTAGTCATGCTTTATAGATCAGGGAAAAACAGACCCGCCGTTTTAAACCAAGAGCTTCCAGGTGCCATGCCATGGCACTCGGACGGATCTTTTTCATTTGTACGCCGCTTTCGCTTATCCTTACGCATCGCGCATTGAGCCTTCTGAATGAATTTTCTCCGTCAACGACCTTACCTGGCCGTATTTTTATTAGCCTTGGTGCTTGGCCTTTCATTTATGGGCAGCCGGAGTTTGTTCGAACCCGATGAAGGGCGTTATACCAATGTAGCGCTCACTATTGCCGATACCAACGAATGGATTTCGCTTTATCGTTATCCGGATTCGCTGCATTTCACCAAACCGCCACTGACTTACTGGGCGATTGCGGCCAGTGTGAAGGCTTTGGGTTTCAATACCTGGGCGGTTCGTTTACCGATCGCACTGGCTTATATTTTTAGTGTTTTGATGATTTATCAACTCGGCAAAACATTTTGCCGGGAAAAGCCCTGGCTGCCTGCACTGATATTCGCAGCCAGCCCGTTTCCGTTTTTTGCCAGCAATTACATCAGCACCGATTTTATTTTGGCGGCCTGCGAAACCCTGGCGGTTTTATGTTTCGTCCAATACGCCTTTCTGAAGAAATCGAAATACTGGATGGATGCCATGTGGGCGGGCTTCGGACTCGCCTTTCTTGCAAAAGGTCCGCCAGGCTTGCTGCCATTAATCGCGATAATTATTCTGCTCTGGCAACAAAAAGATTTGAAAGCTCTATTCCGTCCGTTCGGGTTTCTCGCTTTTGCGATTATCGGACTTGCCTGGTACGGCATCGTAATTCAACGCCACCCCGGCTTGCTCGATTATTTTATTGGCCATGAAGTGGTCGCGCGGGTTGCCGATAAAGGCATGCAGCGCAGCCCTGAGTGGTACGGGCCATTTAAAGTCTATCTGCCGGTACTTTTGCTGGGTGCATTGCCCTGGCTTCTGCTGGCTAGAAAGGGATTGATAAACACATTCAAGCCCTGGTCAGCCCAAACCCAGGAAACCCGCTTCCTGTGGCTTTGGCTGTTATTGCCGCTATCGATTTTCTGCCTATCGCGTTCTAGGATGCCGCTTTATCTACTGCCTTTGTTTACGCCTTTTGTTTTATTGCTGGCGCGATCGCTGGGCAATTTCGAATTGACCTCGAGAAAACTTGGATGGCTGCTGGTTTGGTCGCTGGCACTTATCGGCATGCGTTATGGCTTGAGCACTTACAATCACCATAAAGATCCCGACGTATTTGCACAGAAAATACTGGCGCTGACGAAGACTGCTCCACGCGAAGTTATTTTTGTCGAAGACATGACCCGTTACGGTCTGCATCTGTATCTGGGCTCCAAAATCAATAAAGTCAGCTTCAAGCCGCAGCCCAAGATTATTTCGGACAGTTCCTTCGATATGACATTGGCACATGCGCTCGAGCAAAAGGCCGGCAAGCGCATCTTCATTTTCAAGCGCGAGAACGAGCAGTATTTCAAAAACGCCCTGCAGGAAAAAAACATCCTTCCGGTTTACCTGGGCGTTATCCCGGATCATAAAAACCGCAAACAGGAAGATCGTCTGGTCTATACCATTCCTGGCGAGTTTTAATCACGAGATTCCACAAAAAAAGGCCGCAAGCGGCCTTTTTTCTTGTCGGTACATATTGCTTTTATTTAGCCTTTGACTGCCGCTCCGCGCGCATCGCCATCCGGGCAATCCGCATTTCCTCGCGGGTGATCTTGCCATCGTTGTTGCCGTCGATCATGTCGAAGTTTTCGAGTAGCTTCGGCATCTCGCTGCCGATTTCGGCGCGCGTCAATGCCTGGTCTTTATTGGCATCCAGGCGTTGCAGTTTTTCACGTGCAGCCTGCATTTTTTCACGGCCTTTGGCACGGCGCTCCTGACGCTCCTGTCGTTTTTGCTGATGCACTTGCTTCATTTCTTCTTGCGTCAAGCCGCCATCATGGTTCAAATCGGCCTTGTCGAAACGTTCACGACGCTTCGGGTCATTTTGCACCTCGGCAAAACTGAGTTTGCCATCGCGGTTGGTATCAAGCGATTGGAAACGCTCCTGTGCCTTGGCCTGCATTTCGGCACGGCGATCGGTGGGTTGGCTTTGAGCGGTGGCGAGCAAACTTACCGTCATCAAGCCAAGGGCAATTAGCGGAATAACTTTTTTCATGGGGTTCTACCTATTTCATCGGGACGTGCAGACTAAAACGCCACATGCAAGCAATGGTTGACAGCAGGTCATTTCTTGCCGAAAGCCTTCATGATCAGGATCACGCCGAGGCCCCAGGCACCATTCAGCAGGAAAGCGCCAATCCACATTTTCGGATCCCAGTCTGCGGCAAACGCCATGCCCTTCAATGGAAACACTACAAGCAACGCAACAATACTCGGCAGCAAGGCGCCTAAAACAATCGCCAGCAGCCATTGCCGTGGATTACTTTGTTTCTTGATCATGGCCCACAAGACAACACCCCATACTCCACCCCAAAAAGCCAGTGAGATCACGGCCGGGACGTGGAATGGCGGCACTGCTGTCATGTCCCAAGCCGGTTTGGGAATTTTCCCGGCTAGAAAAAGCAGATGGAAAAGTCCCTGATGAAACATCAAGGTTGAAAGAAATCCGGCAATAAACGACTTGAAAACCCACATCATGCTATCTCCCCGAAAGTCTAATGAATTACTGAATTACGGATGCTCCGCTTCCGCATGAATTTTTTCTTTTCGAATCAAATACAGACCGCTGGCGATAATTACGAGCGCGCCCAGCAAAGCGATGCTATCGGGCAATGTCTGCCATAGCAACCAATCCAGGCCCATTCCCCAGGCGAGTGCGCTGTATTCAAATGGCGCAATCACGGAGGCTTCGCCTTTTTGAAAAGCGGCAGTAATCGCCACTTGCCCAAAAAAACCGGTGATACCGATACCCGCCAAAACCAATAAGTGCTGTTGCTCGATGGTTTGCCAATTCGGCGCAGCAAAACCACCGGCACCGATGGCAATCATCGTCATCGCCCAAAAGACCATGCTGTCGGATGAATCGGTTCGGCTTATGACCCGAACGGCAATCGCCGACACCGAATAACAGGCGGCGGCAGCCAATATCGCGAGGCTACCTAACGAGACCAGATTTTCGGTGCCTGGTCGCAAAACGATCAACACCCCGATCAAGCCGACAAAAATCGCGAGCCAACGCGCAACTCCGACTTTCTCTTTCAATAGCGGTACCGACAAGATGGTGATCAACAACGGCGCAATGAAAAACAGCGAATAGGCTTCCGAAAGCGGCAATGATTTAAGGCCATAAGTGAACAAGGCCAGCATGCTGATGCCGAGCAAGCCTCGAAGCAAATGCAGGGACCAGCGAATATTCCATAAACTTTTTACACTGCCACGAAGCAGCACATACACCACCACGAACGGCAATGATGCGATTGCACGCATCGCCGTAATTTGAATCGCAGGATAATGCGGCGACAACCATTTCAAGCCGGCATCCATCAGCGAGAATAATACGACGGCCATCAGCATGGCGGTGATGCCGCGCATCGACGAGTTTTTATTTGTCATGAATCAGACATCCTTTTCATGCATTGATTGTTGCATGGAATGCATAGTCGACCAGCAATAAAAACGGCAGCCTTCCGGCTGCCGTTCGTTCCTTCCCTGGAGAGAGTCTAATCAGTCGCCGACAAAGCGTGTACCGATAATCACGCTGGCATCGGTAACGTGTCTCGTGCTTCCAGCAAGTCCGATCGTGATGACCGTGTCTTTTTGGAAGAATTGCGTAGCCTGTGCTTCACTCAGGCCATAGCTTTCGATCAGCGCACGCTTGGATAACAAACCGCCATTGCAAACACGGGTATCGTTATCGCTGTAGACCTGGAAATCACCCGGCTGCAGGCCGCGCGTATCGTGTATCGAAGCCAACCCCGTGTTCAATACACCGCCAAATGGCAGGCCGGTAGTTGGGTCGATCAAGGTAGGATCGTTTAAAACCTCATTTACGATTCTATAAGTTGCGGTGATCGTAGCCCGGGCGTTTCCTTGATAAGAACCCGAGGTGTTTTGATAAAAGAAGCTGGCAAAAGGTGTTTGCCAATGGCAAAGCAGACTTTTTACGCTTCTTCCGGGAATCAATACCGTACCCATTTCCGGGAAGTTCGCGCTGGCAAATCCATTTGCGTCGGGAACGACGCAGTGATCATTCGGTCCAGGCGGGAAAGATGGATCAGGGGTGCAATCCGGCGCAATCTGCAACACACCTGATTGAACCGACCCGACAAATCTCACATTGCGGCCGAATGAATTGGCATCGCCAACCTGGGCATCGGTATAGGCCTTGGTCGAGAACGTTGCAGGAGCGGATTCCACCATGCCATCGCCACGCAAGTAATTGCGGGTCTCTTGCTTGAGCGCTAACTGAAGTTTTTTATAGGCTGGGCTTGGCTGTTTGACGGGTGCACGATTGGCGGCAATGGCAGCCGTCATGCTGAATGCAAGCAGTGATAAGACAACAATACTCTTTTTCAAACAAAGTTCTCCTAAGTTATTTATAGTCAATGCCTAGGGATACTCGAAAGTATTTCGCTGGCAAGTAGGAGTACGCGATAGCGTTAAAAAAGCGGACAGACCTCACAGTTTCGGTTTCCATTCAAGATAAATTTCGCTTTAGCAATACAAATCGAATACTTCTGTAAAGCATTTTTGACATGGATACGCCGGATTTATATTCATGAATGTTATTTTTATTTAACGAACCTACGAATGACTGCCAAGACACTAGAGCACTGGAAAGCCGCCGGACATTGTTTTCAATGGCAGTCGCACTCGATTTTTTATCGTGATGAAGGTGTCGGCGAGGTATTGCTGTGCATTCATGGTTTTCCAACGTCATCCTACGATTGGCAACGCATGTGGCCGTCGCTAAGAAAGCATTTCCGTGTAATCAGTCTTGATTTGCTGGGCTTTGGTTTTTCCAGCAAACCGCGCCGCCACTACTATTCCGTCCTGGAACAGACCGACATCATTGCCGCCTTACTGGCATCGCTTGACGTCAACCGGCTGCATATTCTGGCGCATGATCTGGGCGACAGCATTGCACAGGAATGTTTGGCAAGGCATGAAGCCGCCTCCGGTTTTGACATTCAATCGATCTGCTTTTTGAATGGCGGCCTGTTTCCGGAAGCACATCATCCACGCTTGATCCAAACCTTGTTGCGCGGCCCATTGGGCCCTTTGCTTGTACATGGCTTGAACGAAAAAAAATTCAATAAAAGTTTTGCCGCCGTGTTTGGCCCCAACACCCAGCCGGATGCCGAAGAGCTTTCCGACTTCTGGCACTTAATCGAATTGAACAACGGGCACCGATTGGCACATCGACTATTGCAATACATCCCGGAACGCCGGAAACATCGCGACCGCTGGTTAAAAGCGATGCAGGAAACACGTATTCCGATGCGCCTGATCAATGGAACAGACGATCCGGTTTCGGGGCGACACTTGCTGGAACGTTATCGCGAAATAATTCCCAATGCCGATGTAGTTGCATTGGAAGGTGTCGGTCACTACCCGCAAGTAGAAGCACCGGGTGCGGTGTTATCCGCATTTATGGATTTTCACAAAAAAACTCATGAAAAAATGCCTGGATAAATCCGCATTATTTTCAAACAGCCCGTTTGTCTGGTGCCGAAAATGGCAGAATGTCCCGGATGAATGCACTCCTCGCGCGGGAACCCAAAGCAAGCCATGTCGCAACGAAAAATTGTTCATATCGATATGGATGCATTTTATGCCTCCGTTGAACAACGCGATGATCCAGGTCTTCGCGGCAAACCGGTAGTCGTTGCCTGGCGCGGCGCCCGATCGGTGGTTTGTGCTGCGTCGTATGAAGCCCGGAAATTCGGCATACGCTCGGCCATGCCGGCAATTCGTGCCGAACGTTTGTGTCCGGATGCCATTTTCGTACCACCGGATTTTGTCCGCTATAAAGCGGTTTCAAAACATGTACGGGAAATATTCTCCCGCCATACCGATTTAATAGAGCCGTTGTCACTTGATGAGGCCTATCTCGATGTCACCGAAAACAAACTGGCTTTGGCATCAGCTACCGAAGTCGCGATGAAAATCCGACAGGCTATTTTTGAGGAAACACGACTAACGGCATCGGCGGGCATTGCACCGAATAAATTCCTGGCAAAAATTGCTTCCGACTGGAACAAGCCCAATGGCCAATACGTGATCAAACCTGCAGCGGCATTTGATTTTCTGACGCCGCTTCCGGTCGGGCGACTGCCCGGTGTCGGCAAGGTGATGGAAGCCAAACTGGCCAAACTCGACATCACGACGGTTGGCCATATACGCCAACACAGTGTGCAAAGTCTTGAGCACCAATTTGGCCGCTGGGGTTTGCGCCTTCATGAGCTATCGATGGGTATCGATAACCATGCCGTCGTCTCCGAACGCCCTACCCAGCAAATTTCCAGCGAAGATACTTTCCAGGAAGATTTGCTGCTCGAAGACATTGCACCGCATATTTTGCGACTGGCCGAGAAAACCTGGGCCGCATATCTGCGCGAAGAACAACGAAGTGCCCGCACCATTGTGTTGAAACTGAAGACCGCCGACTTCCAGACGCTGACTCGCAGTTACACGCCTGACTCCCCAACCAAGAATCTTGACGATTTCCTCGCAATCGCGTTGCAGCTACGCGAGCGCGTCAATATGCCTCGAGATACGCGTTATCGATTGGTCGGCATTGGCCTGGCCAATTTCATCGACAGCAGCCAGATCCGCTCGCAACAAGGCTTGTTTAGCTGACGTCGGCGGAATCATCGCTTAAAATACGCGAAAGCCATGGAGTACCGTATGCCCTCTTTCGATGTCGTTTCCGAAATCAACAAACATGAATTGACCAATGCACTGGATACCGCGAACCGGGAACTGGGCACGAGATTCGATTTCAAAGGCAGCGATGCAAAATTCGAAGTTGACGGTTTTGTAATCACCCAGCATGCACCCAGCGATTTCCAGCTGAAACAAATGCTCGACATTTTGCGTGCCCGTCTGATCGCCCGCGGCATTGATATCCGTTGTATGGAAGTCGGCGACGTAGAAACCAATTTGGCAGAAGCCCGCCAGAAAGTGACCATCAAGCAAGGCATCGAGCAAAAGCTGGCGAAGAAAATCGTCGGCATCATCAAGGATGCCAAACTGAAAGTCGAAGCCCAGATCAATGGCGAAAAACTTCGGGTTTCCGCCAAGAAACGCGATGACTTGCAGGAAGTCATGGCACTTTTGAAAAAATCCGATATCGAACTGCCGCTGCAATTCGAAAATTTCCGGGATTGATGTAGGTCGGGCCTTGGCCCGACACCATTAGAGATTCCGATGTTGTTTATGTCGGGCCAAGGCCCGACCTACAATTATTTATTGCTTTCGATCGCCTTGATCACTCGCGAATCCTGCTGGTTTTCTTTCAGCCAGACCATCGAACGATGCACGCGGGCATAGCCGCTTGGATGGTCGAAAAACAGAATTTCCTCGAGATCGCCGGGATGAATCTTCCGATACGTCGATAAGCGCAACGCTACCGTCGCAAAGCCGTGCGGCTCGCCGGCCACCGCCAATCCAAACGCGTCCGCTTCGGCTTCTGCCTGCCGAATGATGCTGTTATTGAGCGGTGTCATCAATGTCATGAATATCGTTAGCAATCCAATTGCCAATGGCAGGCCGGCAGGATCGCCACGATCACTGACGCCCCAGCGGGAACAATAGCGTTTTAGCAGGCCATCGAAAGCAAAATGCACGAATAGCAGAACGAAGGTGAGCACCAACGTGATGTAAATCACCAATCGCATTGAATGGTTCAAGACATAATGCCCCATCTCATGACCCATTACGGCGCGAATTTCTTCGGGCGAAGTACGCTCCAGTAAATTATCGTTCAGTGAAATACGTGTTGTTCCGAACATGCCCGATACGTTGGCACTGATACGGGTCGTCTGTTTCGATGCATCGAATACGTAAACGTTATCCACCGGAATCTGATTCGCGCGGGCCATCGACAGCAACCCGTCCCGCAATTCTCCTGCCGGCAATGGTTTGTATTCGTTGAATAAAGGCGAAATAAAAACCGGCGCCACCATCGCACTGAAAATAATGAACAAGAACGATATTGCACCCGTCCAGGCCCACCAGCTTTTCCCGGCTCGTCTCACCGCTGCGTAAATGATGGCCAACGCAATTGAACCAATCACCAGGCTGATCCCGAGCCCCATCAATACTTCGACAAACCAATCGATAAAACTCTGGGTTGCAAGCCCATAGGCATGCTCGCGGAAAAAGCCCATATAAATATTCCAGGGCAAGGTAAGCAAAAACATGGCGAGAAAATACATGGCCGCATAAAGCATCGTGTAAAGCCAGGGCCTGTGACTGATACGTTTGGCGGTGTCCCGCATCCGGCGCGAAACCCCGCTAAAAAGCAGGAATGCCGCAATTACGACCAGAATCAAGCTATCCAATACATTCAAGTAATAGCCATTCTCGAAATAGGCATCGGACTTGGCTTTCTGTGTGTCGTTCAACACATTCAAATACGCATCGGTGGCTTTATCGGCATCGAATGCAGCCCCCGGCCTGGACGCTTCGGGAATGATCAAACCGGGTGATAATTCACGTTCCGTTTTTGCAGACGGCGCCGTATCGGCCGCCAGTAGTGTGTTGGTGCACAGCAATAATAAAATGCCGATCAAGGCAATGCGCAGCAGGTCTTTCATAAAACTCCCCTTTCAATGCCCTTATAAGACCATTTTCAGGCATGGCAGTCATGCGCCAAAAGACAGGGGTTAGTTCATGACAGCCTTCAAGCGATCAATGGTTTTCTGCTTTTCTTGCCAAACGGTGTTCAGCCAGGCGTGAAAATGGATGCGGAAAGCCGTGTCGTTCTCATAGTCCCCGATTAAATCCAGGGTGATCTGCCGCTCCACGATATCTATTTGTACATGGCGAATACGACCGGCAAATAAATCCATGATGGTTGGTCTTGCATCGGAATAGACAATCGTCACATCCAGGATTGCTTTCATGCTGTCGCCCATGGTATCGAGCACAAAGGCAATGCCGCCGGCTTTGACTTTCAGTAAATCCTTGAATGGCGAATTTTGCCGTTCGTGCTTGATTGGCGTGAAGCGGGTGCCTTCGACGAAATTCATCACCGACACCGGCTGGAATTTGAAACGCTCGCAGGCCTTGCGGGTCGCCTCGATGTCCTTGCCTTTCAAATGCGGATTTTTCTTCAGCTTCGATTTCGAATAACGCTGCATGAATGGAAAATCCAGAGCCCACCAGGCCAGTCCCAAAAATGGCACCCAGATCAGTTCGCCCTTCAGGAAGAATTTCAGGAACGGAATGCGGCGATTGAATATTTTCTGCAGTACGGGAATATCAACCCAGCTCTGATGATTGCTGATCACCAGATACCAACCCTCGTATTTCAGCGAATCCATTCCCGTCACGACGAATTTTGTCGGCGTCACGATATCAATCAGCATGCTGTTGAAAGCAACCCAGCTTTCGGCAATCTTGATCAACACGAACGAAAGCGATTTCCGAATTTCCCGAAACGGCAGCAACCATTTCAACAAGGCTATGAAGAACAGGAAGGAGGTATGCAACAAGGTACTGATCATGACCAGGCCAAGCGCGATGACTGCAAATACCAGCGAGAAAAACTTCATGCCTATTCCTTCAGGAACAACTTCGCTTGATCTTCTGCATTCAGCAGCACGTACTTCCCGACCTCCAGCGAACCCAGGTTCAACCTGCCGATTTCGCTGCGGTGCAAATTCACGACGTGATTGCCCACGGCCGCAAACATCCGGCGAATCTGGTGATAGCGTCCCTCGGTAATGGTCAGGCGCACTTTCAACTCCGACATTGGCTGCAGTATCGCGGGCGCCAGCGGCGTATTTTCGGTCTCCAGCATCATTTCGCCACTGGCAAACAATACGACTTCATCGCCCCGCAACGGGCTTGCCAACTCTGCTTCATACACTTTCGGCAATTTGTTTTTCGGCGAAATTATCCGGTGCAATAAATCGCCGTCATCGGTCATCAACAGCAAGCCGGTGGTTTCCTTGTCTAGGCGGCCAATCGGTGCCAATACCGGTTTGCGAATGCGAAACCGGTCCGGCAACAAGTCATACACCAGGCGACCTTTGTCTTTCGTCGAGCAGGTATAGCCTGCCGGCTTGTGCAACATCAACAACATGCCGGATTCGGGATCCAGCGGCTCTTCATCGACGCGAATATTGTCATGCGTGGTGATGTCGTCGGCATACAACACTTCACCCGCCGCATCGGTAATGCGGCCTTCGCGGAACATCAAGGTCACTTCCTTGCGACTGCCGTAACCCAGATTGGAAATATGTTTTACCAGTTTCATGCTTGTCCGTTTTTTACTTTATCGCTTCAAAAACCTTGAAGCCATCCTGCATTACCAGCAGATTCATTTGTGAAAATTGATCACGCAAGACAGCTTCATAAGGCAGGTGGCGATTGGCGACCATGTAGAAACGCCCTTTTGGCTTCAGCGCACGCGATGCAACTTCGATAAAAGCCTGACCCAGCACCTGTACTTCTTCACGACCTTGGTGAAACGGCGGGTTACTGATCACGAAATCGTACGGTCCCTGAATTCCCCTGGCGACATCATGCCAGTGATACTTCAGCCGTGTTGCATCTTCAAATCGAGACAGATTCAATCTTGCGCATTCCAGCGCCCGCGCTTCGGCTTCATAGACATCGACTGCGTCGATTTTATTACACCGAAGCAAAACCGATTGCGTCAAATACCCAAGTCCCGCCCCCAGATCGGCACCATGTCCCGATAAATCGTTTGGCAGCTGCTCGGCCAATAATCTGGAAGCAAGATCAATGCGATCCCAGGCAAAAATACCGGGGCGCGAAATCAATCCGGTCGACTCGATCATGCGCGGCTCGTCGAATTTCAGCCATGCATGCAACAGTGTTTCATTGATATTTTTCTTGTTCGCCCAGAAAACCCGGCACTTGTTCTTGCTGAGCGATTGCAGGTTCGGTGCCAGTTGCCGAAGATCATCCTCGCCGGATTTTGCGCCTGCATTATTCTGCATACTCACCACGACCAAGCCGTCGTCACTGGCACTTTGCAATGCCCGGGCAAATAACGCACGAGCTTCATCTCGCTGCGGCGGCGGCAATAGCAAGACCACCGGATAAGTTTTATGGGTGTCGTTATTCACTGACCAATCCGCGACTGCCAATTGATCGACAAAGGGTTTGAAGCTTTGCAGGCAGTCGATCTGATTCTTCTTTATCTGGTCGGGAACGCTCCCGACACGAGCACGTAAAAACAGATAGGACTGACTCCATGGAATTACACCGGTCAAAAACGGGTGCCATAAGGCACTGAATGCAGCATTGTTATCAGTCATATGGCTGATTTTACCGCTAATGAGCTGCATCTGAATGCAGGCCGGTCGAATTCCTTCAAAATCGCATATAAATCTGCGGTTCGATGTGTTTAAAATCATCCCTGCCCCCGAAGGAGAAACCCCATGCGTCTGACTCCACTGCTCATCGGTACTGCGTTGTTCGTAGTTCTGCTTGCCTCCTGTAAAAAAGAAGAGCCGGCTCCTCCCGCGACTGCGGCTATCGATGAGCCAGCCGCCCCGGCAGCAGCGACTGATCCGGCAATTGCCACTTCAGATACGGCTGCTGCCACGCCTGTCAGTACCGAATTCAGCGTTGAAAGTGTGCCAGTCAGCACCGCCGCGTTGCCGCCATTCCCATTCTTCAAAGCACCCGAAGGCTTGACGAGCGCATACGACGATAAAGACCGCAACATCGGCTTTGATCGTCGCTATTTTATTGCCGGTAAAAAACTGGTGTCGATCGAAGGCAAGATCTATCGCGACATGATGAACTTGAGCAACATGGACACCGATCGGAAGTATTCGGAACTGGAGTTTCACCGCAACTACGAAAACGCGATCACTGCATTGGGTGGCAAAAAAATCAACGAGTCGCAGCTGACTGATGAAATTATCAAGGCCGCCGGCGGTCGCGACGCCGTTGAAAAATACTGGAGCAACGCTGCCGCCGTTCCGGATTACGAACACAATAGTTACCTGATCCGCACCGCCGACAAGGAATACTGGATTCACGTCAGCACCGGCTCTATTCCGGCGCATGGCTTTCTGACGGTGCTGGAAAAAGAAGGCATGAAACAATCGGTAGGCTTCCTGGATGCGAGTGCGATGAAAAAAGCGCTTGATACCGAAGGTCACGTCGCCTTGTATATTAATTTCGATATCGACAAGGCAAGCCTGAGGCCGGACAGCCAAGCGATCATTGATGAAATCAACAAGCTGCTGACTGCAAACTCGACATTGAAACTTTCAATCGAAGGTCATACCGATAGCACCGGAAGTCCCGAACATAACCGCGAGCTATCCACTGCAAGAGCACGTAGCGTACTGGGCGCATTGGTCGGATCAGGTATTGATCCATCGCGCCTGAGCTCCAAGGGTTTCGGCCCCGACAAGCCAATTGCCAGCAATACCAGTGTCGAAGGGCGTGCCGCCAATCGACGCGTGGAATTGGTCAAGCAATGACGATTCTCATTTAATGAAACAGGGAGAATGCCGTTCTCGGCGGTATTTTCATTGCTGAACAAGCGAGTCATCAATCCTGCTCACCGCTGAACAACGCGCTTCAATAGTCAACTTTTTTTCCAATGGCATGTTCTTATGGTTGCGTTAGACAAAAAATCATCAACTGAAAAGGAAAACAACATGAAAAAAATAATGATTGCCGTTATGACAATTTGCATTGGTTTTGCCACGACTGCAGGCGCCGCGCGTAACGACGGAGCCTGGCGTGTTGGCAGCACCAAATTAAGCCTGATTGAAAACGATAAAGACGTTTTGCGTTTCCGTAACTGCAGAGGCGGCATACACGCCATACAGCTTCGTGTCAGCAAGGGCCGTGTCGAAATAGAAAAGCTGTGGGTGAAATACGGCAATGGCGAACGCGACACTCTGAATGTCGCCGACAATATCGCCAAGGGCGGCGCAACCCGCTGGATCGATCTTCAAGGCGGCACCCGCTGCATCAAGGAAATCGGCATCATCGGTGACACCGAACATAGTACCGATCGTGCCCGCGTGGATATCTGGGCTCGTTAATTTCGGACTTAGACGACACTCGTTCTCGTGTATTGCAAAAACCCTCCCGACATCGGAGGGTTTTTGTTTTGCCTGGGTTAAGGCTAATTGCCCAATTCCAATAGCTATCGTTTTATTCTTGTAGCCCTGCCTGTCGGGGAAATGCAGATGCGACAACAACTAAAAGGTATTGCCGTATTGCTAGCGAGTTTGGCCTACTGCACACCTGCATGTTCTGCACCACCGCCACGCTTTCCGCCTGCAGCGGTCTGGAATCAAAATATCAGCCAGGCACCACTGCATCCGCAGTCTTCTTCGATGATTACCAGCCTGACCAATCTGGGTGGCTTCGGTTTCGGTCGGATGCAAATCGATTTCGGCATGCGAATCGTGCATGCTGCGCCCGGAGCACCAACACGCTCGATTATCGGTTTTCCCGATGCCGATGAATATTACGCACCCGATTGCGAACCGATTGGCACATTAATGCCTGTCCCCGCCAATGCCGCGATCGAGGCTTCCAGCAATCTGACCTGCGATAACAATAATGGGGATTGCCATCTTCTGGTCGTACAGGAAAATGTTCTGTACGAAGCTTATCGTGCAAACGCTTCTGGCGGCGCCGGTTTGCAAGCACAATGTTTGGCAATCTGGAAACTTGATCGTGTTTACCAACCGAGCAATCGCGGCGAGCATTGCACCAGCGCCGATGCGGCCGGCTTCCCGATTGCGCCACTATTATTCAATGCCGACGAGGTTTATGCCGCGACACAAATTGTCGATGGCGACCTGGGCCATGCCATTCGTTTTATTTTGCCCAACGCAAGAATGGCGTCCAATGATCCGGCCCCGAATACCACGCGCCGCATACCGCTGTATGTCCGCCCTGCCAGTCATGCAGGCGGCCCGACTGGCCCGACATCTACCGTTCCCTATGGTTCCCGCTTGCGTCTTCGTTCCGATTTCCCGGTACATTTATATAATCCTGCGGCGCAGGTCATTTTGCGAACGATGCAACGTTATGGAATCGTGCTGTCAGACGGCGGAAATATTGCGTTGACTGCCGAGGATGACCTCTACACGACGCATAAATGGACGGAGTTGAATATCAATTCGCGCGTGTTTGATCAGGCGGTGCCAGGCACGCCGGTACGCGTACAGGATTTTTCCGTCATCGACACTGGCGATCGAATCATTGAAACCTACGACTGTGTTCGAAATGCGGAACCTGCCCTGAATATTCCGGCCAATCTCGTAGCTCGTATCATGCGAAAACGTCGGAACGGATCAACATACATCCATCTAAGCTGGCAGGATGGCAGTTCGAAAATTGATATTTATCGTGATGGTATTTTTCGTGCCACCGTAGACAACATTGGCAGCTACACCGAAAAACCGGGACCCAATCCAAAACCAAGTTACATTGCCTGTAATTTCGACACCAATAATTGTTCAAATACCGCGATTGCCTTACCGGATCGATATATCGACCCACCGCGCCCAGATCCTAGTCGTGTTCATCAATCACGATAGCCGGGATATTACTTTCAGCACGATTGTGTTTGCCAGACTTTGATACTAGTCTGATTGTGGTTTATTCGCAGGAGCACTTCCATGAAGTTACTGCATACCACCTCTTTCACACTGCTTGCTGCCATGGCATTCGTGACAGCGACATTTTATTTTTCTCAACCAGCATCAACAGCCCTAAATTCCTCAGCTCAAGACTTGAGTCCACCGCCCCCAGCACCCGCACGCGGTGTTGATGGCTGGGTATACGATCGATATCCAGATTTCGTTCCGCTGCCACATCCTGCCGAACACAGGAAAGGTGAATTGCCTCCCCAATACCGGGTTTCGCCGACATCACCTTTTGTAGTGAACTGCGAAGGAGTCAGTCAAACCGGCACCTCCTATATCAATGCGGAAGTGGAACCCTCCGTTGCTGTCAATCCGACAAACTCTGACAATCTGATAGGTGCCTGGCAACAAGATCGCTGGTCAAACGGAGCCGCTCGCGGACTTGCTGCAGGCGTTTCTTTTGACGGCGGCAAAACCTGGGCGCAACGCCTGATACCATTTTCGCGTTGTAGTGGCGGTACCGCATTCAACGGTGGAAATTACGAACGCGCTACCGATCCGTGGGTAACTTTTTCACCCAATGGAACAGCGCATGCAATGGCATTGGCTTTGAATAGAACCTCGAACTCGAGAAATGCAATGCTTGCCAGCCGCTCGCTTGACGGCGGTTTAACCTGGAGCAATCCGGCAACTTTGATTCTGGATATCGACGGCATTGCGTTTTTCAACGATAAAAATACGATAACAGCCGATCCGACAGATTCAGATTATGTATATGCGGTATGGGATCGCCTGTCTTCAAATGGCAATGGTCCAACGTATTTCACACGCAGCATCAACGGTGGCGTGAACTGGGAAGCCGCAAGGTCAATTTATAACCCCGGTGCAACCAATCAAACTATTGGCAATGTGATCGCAGTATTGCCTGACGGTACATTGATCAATCTGATGACAAAAATAGTCGATGCCGGAGGAGTTGGGGTTGCAACACTTGAAGTGATGCGCTCGACCAACAAGGGCACCACGTGGTCACAACCATTTTTAATTTCAGATCTGCTTGCCATTGGCACCCATGACCCGGAAACAGGAACTCCGATTCGAGATGGTTCGATTCTTGCGCAAATTGCAGCAAGCCCGGACGGTAAACTATACGTCGTCTGGCAAGACTCGCGTTTTAGTGGCGGCGCGCGTGATGGTATTGCATTTTCGCAATCACTGGATGGCGGCTTCACCTGGTCGAACCCGGTCCGCATTAATTTCGACAATAGTGTGCAAGCCATGATTCCCGTTGTGAATGTCCGTGCGGACGGCGTAATTGGCGTCAGCTATTACGACTTGCGTAGTAACACCACTGCCCCGACACTGCTGACAGACTATTGGCTGACAACATCGACTGACGGTGTCCACTGGAGCGAAAGCCGGATCACGGCTGCATTCGATTACACCACGGCACCTTTCGCGGGCGGATATTTTGTAGGCGATTATCAAAGCTTGGTCAGTAGCAACAATATTTTTATTCCATTCTTCGTAAAAACCAATAGTGGCGATTTCGGCAATCGTACCGATGTATTTTCCGCTCCTGCCATTTTTTCGACCTACAGCACGACGCATATTGCAACTTCGAGCGTCGTCGCAAAAAACAGTTCGTTGAGGCAACGAGTACATGAAAACATTCAGCGCGTGAAAAAACAGCGGGCCCTCAGATGGCGTAGTCAAAATTACTTGAAGCCTGGCGACAACCGATGATAAATACCGGTCATTCGAAGTTCGCGGTACCATCCCCCTGCGTACGCAATTGCTGCCTCGACGAAAACGATGTCTGCATGGGTTGCGGGCGTCATATCGACGAAATTGTGGCCTGGCATCAAGCGACAGCCGAAGAGCGCGAAGAAATTCTTGCAATCGCAAGGCAAAGACAGGAACTGAGAAAAACCCGCCTTCGTTCCGGGAACCCCTGATTCCGTTTACTTTCGACCGACAATCACTTAAGAATACCCATCATTTGGCAACAGGCTGCATTGATGGAACAAAACCACCTGAAACTACGCACCACCCTGGCATATGCAAAAGGTGCTTATACCGTCGAGATAAAAATAGGCAGTGAAAAAAGCCCTGCCAATGTCCTGATCGATAGCGGCAGCAGTACCCTGGTGGTGTTACCGCAAGCCTACGACCCATCGCATGACCAGAGCCTGATGGCCACTAGCCTGGCGCAATCGATTGCCTACGGTATCGGCACCTGGGCCGGGCCCGTGCTGAAAACCGAAATCGCATTCGGCGACAAACGACATGCACGCGTATTGCCGGATGCCGAAATCGCACTGGTGGAAACCACGGCACAAAATTTTCGCGATGCAGACGGCTTGATCGGACTGGCATATCGCAAGCTCGACAAAGCCCACGATGTCAGCGCCATGCTGGTCGAGAAAAAAATTGAGCCTATCCATACTTGGCCCTGGCCTTTTAATGTCGATGATGATCACGACCTGTCTGCGTTCAAGACACAAATGCGTGAACAGCCATTGGTGAACCTAACGCCATGCTTCAGCGCACTCGAAGAAGAAGGCATTGTCTCTGACAAGTTCTCGATGCTGATCAAGCGCGCATTGGTGCATGTGCTCGATGATGCTGCTACTCCGGAGAAACTAGCCTTGGACCCCTTGAATCAGGGCGTGTTGGTACTAGGCGGCGGAGAAGAATGCCAGTCGCTGTATGAAGGCGGTTTTGAAACCGCAAAGATCGTGCACGAGCTTTACTACAACGCGAATTTGATTGCGGTGCAGGTCGGTGACCGTCCACGCATTCCAGCCCCGGCCTTGGCTGAAAAATATCAGGACAGTTATGCCAGCAATGCCATTTTCGATACCGGCAGCAGTTTCCTGGTATTGGAGGCATCCATCTACGATGCCGTCCTCGCCGATTTCGCCACGTTCAATCAAAGCTTCGCGGACTTGATAACCCGCTTTCAAAATAGTTTCAAGAATGAGCATGGGCTTCCAAACGACTGCATAAAAACGCGCGACTGGCCGAAACTGCATTTTCATCTTGAATCTCCTTCCGGCGACGAGGTGACTTTCACTTGCAACCCGGGTAATTACTGGCAAAAGAATGCAGTCCACGCCGGCGAATGTTTTTTTCTTTTAATGCGGCAAATGCCGAAATGGCCAAATCAATGCATTCTCGGCCTGCCCTTGATGAGTGGACATTACTGCATCTTTGATCGTCGGATCGATGGCGACGGGGTCTTGCGCCTGGCGAAAGCGAAAGAAGACTGATGCAAACTTATGAAACCGCACGTTTATTGATGAGGCCGCTTCGTGCTGCCGACGAAGCATTTTATTGCGCCTGTTATACCGACCCAGTCTTGATGGAGCACATCGGTGAACCTTTCACCCATGCGGCAGCGCTTCGCAGTTTCCATTCGACGCTAAAGACAACTACGGCGAACCCGATTCGCCATTACACGTGGGCAATGCAGGAAAAAACATCGGGCGAGACTGTCGGCTTGCAAGCCATGTACTGCGACCAGGCAATGCCCGAACCCGTTACCGCCACGCTTGGCACGATCATGCTTGCCAGGTTTCAAAACCGTGGCTATACGGCTGAAGCACTCAAAGAATTGTCAAATGTCGTCTACGGCACTAGTTCGCTTGACGCCCTATTCGTCAAGCATAAAAAAGGAAATGATGCCGTCGCAGGCGTCATGAAAAAACTGGGCTACCTGCTGGATGCGACAAACCCGGAGATTGCCACGAGCTGCCTCTGGGTTCTGCGGCGCGCCCATTGGCTGGAATTGCGTAACGCAACTGCCTGAAGATGATTACAATAAACATCTGGTTCCGATAAGGTAGCCGGATTCGCAGAACAGGCTGATGGGAAAGCCATATCACATGAATAATTCCGGAAGTTTGGTTTGTGTCGGCACGGGCATGATGCTGGGGGCGCACATTAGTCCGCGTTCGCGCAGTCATATCGAACAGGCCGACGTGGTCTTTGCTGCGGTCTCCGACCCGGTAGTCGAGTTGTGGCTGCAGGAAATGAATAAAGATGTCCGCAGTCTCCAGCCCTATTACAAAGAAGGCAAATCCCGCCACGACACTTATCGGGAAATGGTCGACGCCCTGTTGAAAGAAGTACGCTTGGGCAAACGGGTCTGCGGTGCGTTTTACGGCCATCCGGGAGTCTTTGCGCAAGCCCCGCACAGAGCAATCGAACAAGCACGTGCGGAAGGATTCAATGCGCATATGGAACCTGGCATCTCGGCAGAGGACTGCCTGTACGCCGACCTTGGCATTGACCCGGGCCGCTTTGGTTGCCAACACTACGAAGCCAGCCAATTCATGTTCTATCGTCGGCGCATCGATCCTTCGGCCTACCTGATACTTTGGCAGGTAGGCATTGCCGGCGACCGGTCTTTCCGCCGCTATGCCACCGAATCCGCCTATCGGCAATTATTGGTGGAACTGCTGTCCGAACACTATCCGCTCGATCACGAAGTGATGATTTACGAAGCAGCCACCTTGCCGATCAGCCAGCCCCGCATGCAAAAGCTGGCTTTGGCCGAACTGGTCGATACCGAATTATATTTACAGTCGACGATGGTACTGCCTCCGTGCCAAGCTATGCTGCGTGACGAGGCCATGTTGACCCGCATAGAAGAGCTCGATCGTGTGCTAAATTCCAGTTCAACCGCTGCACCTATACAACAATAAAGGGAGTCGAAGATGTCGAATGTAATTCAATTTCTTGAGTCAATGGGCAAAGATGCCGCACTCAGCAACATGTCACCGGAAGAGTACGCCGCTACCGTAAAAGCACTTGCCGTAGACGATGTTGCACAACACGCGCTGCTTAACCGCGATCATTCGGCCTTGAATGATTTTTTGGGTGGCCGCGTAAAAATGATGATGATGCTTGTTCCCGCAGAAGACGATGATGGCGAGGGCAAGGGCAACGACGATGACCAGAAGAAAGAAGAAGAAGAAATCTCGGTAAATTGATTTTTTCAGGGCAATAGTATGCGAGTGTTTGCAAGCAGGTATTTTAACTGGCTTATTTTTTTAGGCTTGTACACACTCTCGTCTATTGCCCTTGCTTCGCCCGACTTTGAAAAACAACTTGAGCAGGCAAATAACCTGCGAAGCGCAGATCCGAAAAAGTTCGAACAAATATTGCAGGATTTGGATGCAAACTCGGCCAACGCGACCGTTGATCAACTGGAACAGCTTCGTTATCTACAGGCTTACCGGCTGGCATATTCCGGCCAATTCAATTTGGCGATTCAAAAGGCTACGGCCATTTTTGAACAATCGAAAAATATCAATCTGAAATATCGGGCCGGCTTGCTGATCACGAACAGTTATACGATTTCCAGAAATTTCGGCGCCAGTTTTACTTTTTTGGATAAAACCCTGCTGCTTCAAAATAAAATCACGGACAATCAATTACGTAACGATGGCCTGATTGTCGCAGCCCAACTTTACAACCAGGTCGGCCAATACGTTCTTGGAAAGCAATATGCCGAGCAGGTATTAAGCAACAACCCAGGCGCCAGATCCCGTTGTTTCGCCAACAATTCGCTACTCGAAGCTCTCTACAACCTTGATGCCTTGCCGGCAGACGATGTCGAGATAAATGATTTGATAGCCTCCTGCTCCGAGCATGGCGAGGTTTTGCTGGCAAATGGATCAAGGATTTATTTGGCTCGCAAATGGTTTGAACAGGGTGAAACGAAAAAAGCGATCGCATTGCTTGAAAAGTATCTAACCGAAATAGAGGCTACTGGCTACCCTCGCCTGGTCGGTGAAGTACATTCGATGCTTGCGGATTACAAGCTGAAATCCGATGAAATCGCACAGGCAGAAAGGCATGCAAACATTGCCGTGAAGCAAAGTGCCAGCATCCCGTTCTCGCATCCGCTAGTCGTTTCCGAAAAGAACCTCTACGAAATCGCAATGCGGCGCAATAATGCCGACGCAGCCTTCGAACACTACAAAAAATATGCCGAAGCCGACAAAGCCTATCTCAATGACGTAAAGGCGCGCGAACTGGCTTATCAACTCGTAAAACACGAAACCCTGCAAAAAACCCAGACGATCGATTTGCTCAACAAGAAAAACGAAGTTCTACAACTCGAACAAACCGTTGCCAAGCAAAAGGCCCACTACACTGCCATGCTGGTAGGTCTGCTGGTCGTGCTGCTGGCACTGCTCATGTCCTGGGCATACCGTACCAAGCGCATGCAATTGGCATTCCGTCGACTGGCAGAAACCGATGCATTGACCGGCATCAGCAACCGCGATCACTTCACCAAAAATGCCGAACAGGCACTATCGGAAGCAATCAGAAAATCGGAACAGCTTGGCCTGATCATGTTCGATCTGGATAATTTCAAATCGATCAATGACCGCTACGGCCACTCGACCGGTGACTGGGTGTTGAAACAGGTTATCGCTGCCTGCAAGCCGGTCTGTCGAAAACAGGATTGCATTGGCAGAATCGGCGGCGAAGAATTCGCCATTCTGCTGCATGGCAGTGATCTTGCCAGCGCCAGACTGATGGCTGAACGCTTCCGTGAACATATTGCCGCAATCAATACGCTGGAAACCGGTCATTCATTTCCCGTAACGGCAAGTTTTGGCGTGACGACAACCGGACTTTCCAGCTACGTGTTTGATTCAGTGCTTTCGCACGCTGATCAGGCGCTGTACCAATCCAAACGTGAAGGTCGCAATCGCGTCAGTACCTACGACAAACTGAAGTCTGCCACCGGGGCCGCGGCAGAAATGGCAATCGGCCTGTAAATCGCACCCGGGGCGAAGCCCTGCTAAAATGTACTCAACCATTTTTTGAGACACTCCGATGAGCGATACCCCTCCCGACCGCCTAGCCGTCAACCCGAAAAGCCCTTATTACAATGCTGCCGTTCTTGAACGGGGCGTCGGCATCCGGTTCAAAGGCGAAGAAAGGCATAACGTCGAAGAATATTGCATCAGCGAAGGCTGGGTCCTCCTGCCTTTTGGCAAAACCCTGGACCGTCGCGGCAATGCCATCACCGTTAAAGCCGTCGGCGAAGTTGAAGCCTATTTTCTGGATACCGCCGCCAAGAAATAGTTTTTGTTGCCCACGCCACCTCCGCTAAGAAGTCGGCACTATTTGGAGAATTGCAATGATGACAACAGCATTCAAATTTTCTAAGGCATTTTTCTATGCATCCCTACTTCTAACAAGTCCAGCCACCTTGGCTAGCGGTGGCGGCAGCAGTTCCAGTAGCTCGATGCCCAGCGCCTCGGCACCTCAATACGATGCCGCGGCCGAATTCAAGAATGGTGTTGAAGCGATGAAGGAAGAACGCTTCAGGGACGCCGAGAAAGCATTCGATCGCGTACTTTCAGTCAATCCAAAGCATGCAAAAACCAATTTTCTGGCCGGCTTGGTACGTTCGGCCCAGGACAATTTCAAGGGCGCGCGCCGCTATTACGAAAAAGCCATCAAATACGACGATAATTTGATTCAGGCGCATCAGGAACTGGCCATTGCCCATGCCAAGCTTGGTGACAACGACAAAGCCAAGACTATTCTTGATGACTTGAAACAACGCGCGACTACTTGTGCGGACACTTGCCCGCAAGCCGCCGATCTGAAAGCCGCGATTCCTGCCGTCGAAGAATTGCTTGCACCGGCGCCCGCAACGACACCCAGCACGCAAGTATCCGTAGCCAGCGATTTATTGATCGCCAGTAGCGAGCATGGCGACCGCGCCTATCTCGATGCCGTTGCATTGATCAATGAAGGCCGTTATCAGGATGCCATCGTGCAACTCAATTTATCATCGCAAGTGTTTGGCCCACACCCGGACATCCTGACCTATCTTGGTTTCACCAACCGTAAACTTGGCAAGCTGGATCTTGCCGAAGATTACTACCGCCAGGCACTCGCAACTGCACCGGGGCATCTTGGCGCAACCGAATACTATGGCGAGTTGATGGTTGAGCGTGGCGATTTGGCAGGCGCGCAACGCATGCTGACAAAGCTGGAAAATTCCTGCGGCTTTGGCTGCGCGCAAGCTGATGAACTGCGTCGATGGATTATCGCCGCCAAAACAAAAAATTCCTGATCTGCGGGTTGGCATTTGCCGCCTGCAGTGCGCTCACCGCAATAGCGGCGAGTATTCCGCTGCGTGCCGCACGCTGGTTACCGGCCGATCGGCAAGTACATGCGCTGGCCTATGAACCCGTCGAATGCCTGTCTATCAGTCATGATGAAAAAACAACGCGTTCGGTAGCGATCGGTCGTTCGGCATTTCGCACACCGCTATTACTTGGCGGACAGGCCGCTCGCGCCGGCTTGTCTTGCAACAGCTGCCATCGCAATGGACGCGGCAATCCGGACTTTTTATTTATCGGTCTTTCCGGCGCCCCTGGCACAGCGGATGTCACATCATCCCTGATGAGCTCGCATCGCGGCGACGGTGTCATCAACCCGACGGCCATTCCGGATCTCAGTGGCCCGGAGCACACGCAAAAAATTTCAAGGGAAATTTCAAAAAAAGATTTGGAGAAATTCATTCGCGGTCTGATCGTGGAAGAATTCGACGGCCCGGAACCCAGCAAAATGACACTTGATGGTTTGACGAACTATGTTCGAATGCTTTCGCCGAATGCCTGCATTACACCGGCAGAGCAAAAAACCCGGCTAACCGGTTATTTATCGGACGCACGCACCGCTGTCCAGGCAACGCAATTTGCACTTGATGAAAACGACCCGGCCACTGCACGCCTGATGTTGTCGAGTGCCCGTAGCGCACTTGGCATGATCAATGAGCGCTACGCTGCCGCCGAACTGATCCACGACCGTCGTTTGTTGAACGATGCCGACCTGGAATTGGCGGCGATCCAATATGCAATCGACATCAATGAAGAAAATGTTTCGCTTCGCATCGCGAGCTGGTTGGCGAAGATGCCGCGCTGGTCAAAAATTCTTGAACGCAATGAAGACTTGTCGTTATTCAATGAATCCAGAATTGCACAGCCATGAATCTCGAAATCTAACGGCTATCGCACCGATCTTCTGTGCGCAATAACACATAGCAGCGAAAATTTTTTATTCATCGCAGGTTGGTAAATGCGGTGATACGTTGAAATCCCGAATCGCTGTGGAGACCATGGCATGAACAGAAATTTTTTCGCATTTGCATTGATTGCATTTACACCCGGCGCATTTGCACAGGTAGCCAATACCGCTGAAACTGTGCAGGTCGAAGCAACAACCGGACCGGTCACAGTTACGTCGCACCAGCCCGAAGCATTGGCAAAGGCATCGGAATACCACGTAAATATTGCCGACTTCGATACCAACGGCGATGGCCAATTATCGCGTCGCGAAGTTCCATCCACGCACGCGCTTACTTATGAATTCCATATAGTCGACCGCAACCACAACGGCTTCATTACCGACGCCGAATTGGCAGCGGGAAACTGGAAATGATAAAAGTATGACACCGGGCTGGAAAAAATCCGGCCCGTTGCTAATTATTGCTTCTTGATAATCTCACCGGCTTTCATTACGAAGCCGACCGATTGCAACAATGCAACATCCTTGGTCGGGTCGCCATTGACCGCAATAATATCGGCCCACCTGTCTTTTTCGATGATGCCGACATCTTTCTTGGCCAATGCTTCCGAAGCATTGATGGTCGCCGACTGAATGGCTTCAACAGGCGTCATGCCATAGCGCACCATCGTGGCGAATTGGGCCGCATTGTCACCGTGCGGGTAAATACCGGCATCGGTACCGTAAATCATTTTTGCGCCCGCTGCGTGCGCACGTTTGAAACCCTGGCGTTGCACTTCGGCGATCTCGCGGTCTTTGCGCATATTGTCTTCGAGTACGCCGTTCTTTTTGCCTTCGGCCTGCGTGTAATCGGTATTGTAAATATCCATCGATAACCAGGCGCCATGTTTTTTGGCGAGCGCGATGCCTTCGTCATCGATCAGGCTTGCGTGTTCGATAGTGTCTACACCGGCACGAATCGCGTCCTTGATACCTGCCGCGCCGTGCGCATGCGCCGCGACTTTCAAACCCCACATATGCGCTTCATCGACAATCGCTGTCATTTCTTGAAGACTCAATTGTTGCTGGCCGGGTTCGGTATTGCGCGAGAACACGCCACCGGTCGCACATATTTTGATGACCTGTGCACCATATTTGCGGAGCTCGCGGACACGCTTTCGCCCTTCTTCCGGATTGTCGGCATTGTATGGGCTCTTCTGTTCCATCGATGGCGGAAAGAATGTCGAATCGCAATGACCACCGGTTGCACCAAAACTGTAGGCTGCGGGAATGATGCGCGGGCCCCTGATTTTTCCTTCACCGACGGCCTGCATTAAACCGATATCGTTCCAGGCATCGGCGCCGACATTGCGAACCGTCGTGAAACCGGCGTCCAGGGTTTTTTCCGCATGCGGAACCATCAACATCGACCAGAAACGATCGCCAAACTGCAGACCGGTGTAACCACCGTAAAGCGGATCGGCATCAAGGTGCACATGCATGTCAATCAAGCCAGGCAGTAAGGTCATGCCCGGCAAATCAATGCGCTTGGCATCGGCGGGGGCATTGACCGAAGCGCCATTGGTTGCAACTTCGACTATGCGGCCGTCACGTATCAGAATACTCGGCTTGCTCAAGAGTCGTCCGGTTCGCACATCCAGCATGCGCTCGGCAGTGAGCACTTCCGACGACATTGTCGATTGCGCCGTCACGTTTGTGCTTATCGTTGCGATGCAAACTGCAAACAGGGTTTTGCGTAAATGCTGCATTGGCTTCCCTCGAAAAATTCGTATGGAGATGAGCCCACGAGTATAACCAAGTATCGGAATTGCTTTTCTGCGATGCACCATGACTTATGGGCCACGCCGCATGTCACCCGGAACCTTATTGTTGTCTATTCTTCGGGAGAGAACACATGCGCCTATTACAGCTTGTATTGCCGGTCCTCCTGATTCTGGTAACTGGCTGTGCCAGTTCTGGAATGACTTCGAAAAATGTCCTGACCGATGCCATTGCCAATCCGGCCCGCTCTGATGCCGATCGTGAACGAGACCTCAAGGACAAACCCCGGCAAGTGCTCGGTCTTGCGGGTTTCAACCGCGGTATGGTGATCGCCGACATCTTCGGCGGCGGTGGTTACTACAGCGAAATCCTGTCGAACGTGGTCGGAGCCAACGGCCACATCAGACTGATCAACAACCCGCAATACGATAACTATGCCAAGAAGGGGTTGACGCCACGTCTGGCGGATAACCGTTTGCCAAACGTAAAGTATGAAGTGTCCTCACCCGCCGACATGAAGCTCGGCAATAACACGCTTGATGGCGCATTGATCGTAATGTCGTACCACGATCTCTACGTGGCCGATTCGGACTGGCCTGCCATCGATGCATCGCAATTCATTAATCAAATCGTCACCGCGCTCAAACCCGGGGGCGTGTTGTTGATTGTCGACCACGCTGCCCGCGAAGGCACCGGCAAGGCCGATGCACAAACGCTGCATCGCATTGATGAAAAATTCGCGATTCAGGATTTCAAATCGCATGGCCTGCAATTTGCAGGCTCGATTGCGGACTTGCGCAACAGCAGCGACGATCACACACTGAATGTTTTCGATGCGGCGATCAGAGGCAAGACCGATCGATTCGTGCATGTCTACAAAAAGCCGAAATAACAAGCGTTTCCCAATTTGGTTGACACGATGTAACGAGAAACGTTACTGCCTATTCAGCAATTAAAACCCCTGCTAAATACTAATTAACGCAATCATCAAAGCGCTGTTTACCTCAGACTTCGTTCAGCGCAATTCGGGCCTCATACACACGTGAAATCCGTCACTACGAGGTCCACCATGTCCCGCTTAAACAAATTAACCGCTGTTCTAATTCCCGCGATGGCCAGCTTGTTCATGCTGACTGCCAGCACATCGGTGCTGGCTCAGCGTGCCGGGCATCGTAACGCCATGGCGGAACAAGAGACCACAGTCTCGGAAGAGGAAAAGTCCAAGGAAGAAAAGCTCAAGGAACGACAGCAGCAACGTCGTATTCAGCAAGCTCGCACCGAACAGGAGCAGGCCGATCAGGCTGTGCGCCAATCACGCGAGCAGCAAGAACGCCTGCGCATGCAGGAAAACCAGCGAAGAAATTCGCAGGCCGAACTGGAACGCCAGCAAGCCGTTCGCGAAGAAATTAGTCAACGCCAACAGCAGGCCCGTGAACAACAGCTAGCCCGTGAAAGCGAAGCTCGCCGCCAGGCATCGGAACGCGACGCAATCGCCGAACGGAATGCCGCTGCAGAACGAGTTGCGATGGAGCGCCGCAACATTGCGAACCGTGAACGCCAGGAGCGTGAAGCTCAGGATCAACGTCGCTTAAGCGAAAACCTCATCGTGGATCGTCAAGACCGCGACGGCGATCGTGAACGTGGTAACAACCGCGACCGCGACAACAACCGTACTGCCCCGATAGCCCGTACGCCGTTGCGTCCGGAACAAGAGCAGCGGCAACGTCAATGGCAGGACCAGCAACAGCGTCAGGCCAACGAGTTCCGCCGTCACCTGGATAGTCAGCAAACGACTGTGCAACGCTTCACGGAACGCCTGCGCGAGCAAAATCGCAATGAACAGTATCGTTCGCAACAGCGTTATTACGAACGTCTACGCGAACAACGTCGTTCATACGATAACAACAGGTACGACTATTATCGTGGTTCGTACTATTACTCGCCGATCATTTACCGTTACAGCCGCGGTGGCAATTATTACTACGCCAACCGTTATCAAGCCGACTTGATGCGTCAGGCCATCAACTATGGTTACGAGGAAGGTTATTACGCCGGCCGTGCCGACCGCATGGACAGATGGGGCTATAACTTCCGCGAAGCCTACGCCTATCAAGATGCAAACTATGGCTACTTCGGCTATTACATCGATCGCGGCACCTACAACTATTATTTCCGTGAAGGCTTCCGCCGTGGTTATGACGACGGTTACTACGGTCGCTATCGCTATGGCCGTTACTACAACAACCGTTATATGCCAAACGATTCGATATTCAGACTGATTCTGAATTTGACCAACTGGCGTTAATTCACAAGCAGCAAATACTTGCCCCCTTATTTCCGGATAAGGGGCTTTTTTTTGCCCTGAAAAATTAATCCGGTAATATCGGTGCATTCTCATAAATCAAGGGGATTTTGGTATGCGTGTTTTTTCATCCGTGTTATCGCTGTGTTTCCTGCTTCTGCCCGCACACGGGCTGCAAGCTCAGACGAATGAAGAAACCCGCGAAAAAGAGCTTGATGCCTTTATCGAAAAAGGCATGCTGGACTGGAAGCTACCGGGCTTGTCGGCCGTCGTTGTCCAAGATGGCAAAGTGGTTTACCTGAAAGGTTTTGGAATCAGAACAGTCGGCGACAACGCAAAAGTCGATATCGATACGCAATTCGGCATTATGTCGACGACCAAGGCAATGACGGCTCTCGCTGTCGCAATGCTGGTAGATGAAGGAAAAATCAAATGGGACGATCCCGTCACCAAGCATTTGCCCTGGTTTCAAATGCCAACGCCTTATCTGACCGAGCAAGTCACGGTTCGCGATCTTCTACGACATAACGCCGGCATACCTGAAGCAGATTTTTTGTGGGCACGCGGTGATTTTGATACACGGCAAATTCTGGAACGCATCCGTGGTTTAAAACCGGCTTACTCGCTACGAAGCAGCTGGCAATACAGCAATGTCATGTATGGCGCGGCTGGCGAAGTGGTCGCCGCTGCTTCCGGCATGAGCTGGGAACAATTCGTGACGACCCGTATATTAAAACCACTGGATATGAATCGTTCATACGCCACACTAACGCAAGCACTGGCAGCGAATGACAGCAATCGCTCTTCGGCACATTTTGAAATCGGCAACACCTTGCGCGTTATCGATGAGGCCCCCGTTGACCCGGTGCCTGCAGCAGGCGCGACCTGGTCAACCGCGCGCGACATGGGGAATTGGCTTCAGTTTTTATTGGCAGACGGCCAATACAACGGCAAACGTCTTGTCAGCGAAGAAAATTTTCGCGAGCTGTTTGCACCACAGGCATTGGTACCAGCCAATGACTTTTACCCGAGCACCAAACTTACCAAGCCGCGTTGGACCGCTTACGGCCTTGGCTGGTTTTTGCAGGACTACCGTGGCAAATTCGTCGCCATGCACACCGGCAGCATGGACGGACGCACGGCACTAATTGGATTGCTGCCCGACGATGAACTCGGTGTTTATGTGTTCGGCAATGCCGACCACGTCGAAATTCGCCACGCCATCATGCTGAAAGTTTTCGATCTGTATACCGATGCCCCAGCGCGCGATTGGAGTACCGATTTGTTGAAGGTTTATCGTGAGGCCAAAGAAGCCCAGGACAAAGCCATGGCCGAACAGGAAAAGAAACGCGTGGCGAATACTCGCCCCAGCCTACCGATGCAGGCGTATACAGGAACTTATTTGCATCCGGTGTGGGGGGATATTGTCGTTACCGAACAAAAAGGAAAACTGAAGATCCGCTTCGGCGTTGGTGCGCAAAACGAAGGCAATCTGGAACACTGGAATTACGATAGTTTCCGCGTGAAATTCGGTGATGGCCGTTATGGCTGGACACTGTTCCAGTTTTCGCTGGCGCCCGACGGCACGGTCGCCAATGTTGCGTGGGAAAACTCGGACGATTATCGCTTCATCAAATCCGGGAACGAAAAAAAATAAATGTCTCTTTGTTTATGATTTGGCCAAAAAAATGCAGCGTACTTAACGCTGCATTTTTCGTATCTAAAGTACTGATCGAATGAAAACCGCCAATCAGGGGGTCTTCGACTGGGCACGCATGACTTGATGTCGATGCCAATATTGACCGAGCGTAGCTTTCAATCGGTCGCGCTCCTTGCTGTCGATGGACAAGGAAACTTTCGTTGTCTTATCGCCCAGCATACCTTTCTCCGGATGCGTAATTGTCAATTTATCGGCACCCATCGTGGCATCCTCGTATTTCAGGTCTTTCACGTTGTCCCAACTTACCGCGCCCTTGTCATCAGGCAATTCCAGGCCTGCATAGTTGATTTCAAACACCTGGTTTTTCTTCAATGCAAAAGGTACAGGCGGAAAATAGCGCAATACCAGATCGCGTTCTTCGTCGGTGCTCGGCTCGTAACGATATGCCAATGTTTCTTCATGCGCCTGACTGAAATATTGTTCAAACGCCTGCCAAAGTCTTGCCTCGATGGCATCCGCTGATTCAATGGCATCGGCCCAGGTGGTCGATGGTTTGCTGGCTACCACATCGGCAAACTCGTGCTCTTGCAATTCGAAGTTTACGCTGCGCATCCGTTCCGGCAAAGGCGGATGCGAATCGAACGGATGCGGCACATTGCTTGCCCGCATCATTTCGACGAATTCATTCGACTGGCTAAATTCACTCAGTCCCAATGCCACCCGCTGAGCGATACCCAGGCTTCCGCTGTGGCGTTCGTTGTGGTCGAACAATTTGCCTTCTACTTCGTTGCGATAACTCGAATACGCCGCCACTTTAACCAAGGACCTGGCAATGGCTTGCGGCGAAGTCAATCCGGCCGCAATCTTGTCTGCGGCAAACTCGCGCTCGCGACTGGATTTTTGCAGTGCCATTTCAAAAATGACGCGGTACAGATTGAGCAGGAAAAACGCGATAACCGTCACCCCGCCCTGGCGCATCTGTTCGCTATAAAAATCGTATTGCACCAATTTCGGGCCAAGCGCGGCAGAGTTTTCGGTATCGCCTCCGACAAAATGGCCAAGCTCGTGCGCCAATACGGCATCTGCCTCGGTTTGATCCAGCACCCGCAGCAAGGGAATGCTGACGAACAGCGAGCGACCACGCGTCGTGTGCTCGCCAACCTGCAGGCTATTTTCAGTCACGAAAAAATTGGCATCGATGCCGGCAATGATTTGGGCAGGTGGCGCAGTCTTCAGCTTGTCGGCGAATTCGCGGATTCGCGACCACAAGGCCGGGGCTGCTTCAGGCGTAACAAGCTCGCCTTGTACGACATTATTACTGGGTAGGCGGCGGAAGATCGCAACCACCGCATTGAACATGGCAACGGCCGCGACAATGCCGACAATCGCAATCAGCTTGAGCACGTAGACATTCATGAAAAATGCGGTCAGCCAGAAAGAAAGCCACACCGCAAACATACCTTGCAGCAAAATTACGGATGCACTTGCAAAGGTCAATACACGCCAGCCAAATACAAAGCTGACGTATTGCACCGATCGCCGCGAAAATGCGAGCGCGCCGAGTGCAACCATTAATACCAGCAGCAGTACGCCACCGATCACTGTCCAGAAGGCAATTTTCTCGACCACGACAAATTGCCACATCTCGGAATAGTTCGGACAAACGTCGGCGCGATAATCGGCAATATCCTGATCATCATTAAAACAAGTTGCGGATGACTTGACTGCCTGAAAAAATCCTTTGGCGGCTTGCTTGTCCGCGTCAGCCATGTTTTGACTCTCGGTAATGCTCTGGATTATTTCTCCGGCATATCGGTCATCGGTAGCATTCTTGAAATAACTGGCAAAAAGCAGAGTGAGGCCTGGAATCAAAAACAATGCCAACAAGGCTTTTATGGCAATTTTGCCTAGTTCGGTACGAATGGCAGGTGCGGACATAGTGCGCTCTTATTCATTGGGAATTATCGTCGCAGACTAAACAAGGGCCAGGTTAATTACAAGGCAACATCCTTGGCCTGGCACACCATCCGCAGAGCCTCACTAAACATTGTTCTTGACGGGAATCATTCCGCAAGGTCAGTTAAAATGCGGTCGAGTTACCAGGAACCTACGATGAAAGCCACGATTTACCACAATACGAAATGCAGCAAGTCCAACGCTGCATTGAATTTGTTGCTCGAGCGCGGTATCGAGACGGACATCGTCAACTACCTTGATACACCTTTATCCACGGAAGCACTTGAAGGCTTGTTGAAACTACTCGGTCTCGAAGCAAGACAAATAATTCGTTTCAATGAGCCGATTGCCAACGAATTATCGATTGCCATCGACGATTCGCGCAATGAAAGCGAATGGCTATCGCTCCTGGCCGACAATCCGATCCTGATCGAACGCCCGATAGTCGTGGTAAACGGCAAAGCGGTAATTGGCAGGCCAGCGGAAAGAGTACTTGAGCTGCTTCAAAACGTTTGAATACAAGCGCTTGAATAGTGCAATTGCCTTATCGACGGCGACTGTGATTACAATCGTCCGATGCGACACAAAGACAGCCGACTCTGGGCCTATAACGCGATTTTAATTGCGGCGGTACTTGGTGTGGGTTCAATATCCGGCTGGCCGCAGCCACCCTGGCCACCCATCGAGACCGTAGTCGGTCTGATAGGGCTGCAATTGCTGGTATGGCAATACGGTTTTCCTGCACCTGCCCTAGGGGTGTTGTCGATGGAGCGGATGCCGCAAGTCGCGGCGATATGCCTGTTTCCTTTTCCGCAGGCTGCCTTGTTTCTGGCACTGCCGGCCTTGCTCTGGCCATTCATCAACCGTCGTTATCGGCAGAATTCCTGGGTGGTTGGTCTGCAACGTTCACTGCACAACACCTGCATGATCTGGTTGATGAGCATGGCCGCGGGCTGGGTCTATCAAGCCTTGAACGGTCCTCTGCCGATTCGCACACTCGACATCACCGGCCTGGCTGCAATACTGGTGATGGCGCTCGTGATGCAACTGATCAATTCGGCAATGATTACCGGTTTTTATGCACTCGATGGTCGCGATTATCGACGCTTGCTGACACCCAGCTATTTATTTCTCGACCTCGCCTTCGTGCCGTTCGGCGTTCTGCTTGCGTTGATCTATGCCAATAACAATCGAGACGTACTGGTATTGTTCCTGCTGCTGGTTGTGCTGATCATACTTTCCCTGCATGCACTGAGTGAATCACGCCGTAAAATCCAGCTGCGCCTTGAAACACTTGATGCCGCCATCGACCGCAATCGGGACGACTCCGGCGTGCGTCGTCTCGACAAGGTGCTCGAAGGCTTATACAAACGCGTGAATACCTTGTTTCAATCACACGAACTGTTCATTGCTCTGCACGATGCCAACCGCGGTGACTTCGATGTCCGCGTTGAAGAAGTAGGCGGACAACGCCGTTCACCTTCAAGACATCCATTGCAGGGCCTGGCAGGCAATGTGTTTGCAAGCGGAGAGCCTGTGCTCATCGACGATTGGAAACACGAATCAGAAGAGCTTCGACAACGTGCTGTGCTAAAACCCGGCGAACTACCAGGCTGTGTGCTGATGGTGCCGCTCATTCTCAATGACCGGGTGCTGGGCGTGATCAGCATTCAACATCCAGAGCCGCATTTTTATTCCAGCGCCGACAAGAATGCCTTGCAGACGCTGGCCGAAGATTCGGCACCGCTAATCGCCGATGCGCAGACTTTCGACGATCTTGACGATTGGCGTTTGCGATTGGAAGAAAGCGTGGCCGAACGAACTTCTGCACTTGAAGATAGCCTGCACAAGAATGCAGCGCTACTGACCGAGTTACAGGCAAAAAGCGAATTGCTCTCGCGACAAAGTCGCGAAGATTCCCTGACTACCCTCGCCAACCGTCGCAGCTTTGATGAGCATCTGCTGTCGGAAATACAGCGCGCCCTGCGTTATCGGCATTCTCTCAGCCTGACACTGATTGACCTCGACAACTTCAAGCAGATTAATGATGTCGCAGGCCATGCCGCAGGTGATGAAGTATTGCGGGTGGTAGCGACCATCATGAAATCGCATGCGCGTGCCAGCGATCTGGTCGCACGCATTGGCGGCGAAGAATTTGCATTGCTGCTGCCTGAACAACCGGAATACGGCGCGCAACGCGCCGCCGAGTTATTGCGCAATGCCATTGACACGCATGATTTCTCGAACATTCATCCCGGGCTATCCGCCACCATTAGCGTAGGCGTCGCCATGTGGTCACCTGAAGAGAGCAGCGACAACTTGCTACGCCATGCCGACCAGGCGCTGTATCAGGCGAAAGCGCAAGGACGCAACCGCGTCTGCGTCTATTCAAAGACTGCTTGAGTCACGGCAATGCCCGCGCCTATGTTAGCTAGCGTACCGACCCACCACGGCGGTTGGCATATAAATATTTCCGAGTCCCCACATTAAGGAAATATCATGAACTTGCATGTCAGTATCGGACCGATCCTCGCACTGATCGCCGGCATTCTTATTTTGGTGCAACCGAAGCTGCTCAACTATATCGTTGCTATTTATCTGATTGTTATCGGCTGTCTCGGCTTGTTTGGCTGAGACAACGCTTACCGGCAAATCAGGCTTCGTTGCGACGCGCTTCGATCAATCGCCACGGCATCTGATCGACATCGTCGATCAAGCTAAAGCCGTTAGCGGCAAACCAGGCAGATAGATTCGTCTTGTGCCAGGCTTTCACGAAGGGCTCATGCGTACGCAATGCCAGTGCGCGGAAGTAAATTCCGCGCCAACCATAACGGCGCCACGCTTGTGCATACGATAATTGCACTTGCGTTGGCGACGGTTCGACCAGAATCAGTTTCGCGCCAGGCAGTAGCAAACGAGACAACTCACGCAAGGCGGCACTGGCTTGCGGCGGCGGAATTTCATGAAAAACAAAACAAGCCGCGGCACCATCGAATTTCGCTGATGGCAGTTCGCTATTTTCAATCACGCCCTGGACAAAATTCGCACCGGGAAAATCGCGCGCCGCATGTTGCAGCAAATACGGTGATGGCTCCAACGCCCAGATTTCCTTGATCCCCGCAGATTGCAGCGCACCGGTCAAATGACCCGCGCCGCAACCGATATCCAGAACATGTTTGCTTGATAGAAGTCGCTGCGCGATTTCGGCACGCGCGGCAGTCATGCTGCCCAGCATGGCCTTGTTGAAGCCATTCGCATAACCACGCGTTATGGTTTTGGAATAATTGCCATTCGGCAAATGATGAAATTCCTGCAGAATATATTTCGGCAAACGTTCACGACCCGGCATTGCTTCCGGCAACTGCACGCGCTGCACTTTCTTGCGAACCATGTTCGAAATCACCATGGAAATACGCTTCCAATTACTGGCGATCTGATCTGGCCAGGCATCGGGCAAATCGATATTGGCCCAATCGGTATGTGCCGTGGCCTGCATGGTCTTCGAATTGTGCTGAATCACCGCAGCCATAGCTTCATTCCAAAAATAATAAAGTCATAATTTTATTGTGGCTTAGACATCAAATTAGTCTGTAAAAACTTGACCAAGTGCGAATAGTAATCCGTACGTGCTGCGCCACTTACAAAACCGTGCCCTTCTCCATCGTAGAAATAGCATTCTGGTTTCTTGCCCGATTTTTTTAATGCATCGCACATTTTACTGGTGTGAATAGGTGGTGCACGCCAATCAAGATTTCCGGCTACCAACATGGTCGGAACCGTAATGCGATCCGCAAGATTGACCGGTGACACCGCTTCAAGCCCTGCAGTCCCCATATGCTCGGTCAATTCCATTGTCGAAAATTTGTCTTTTGCGATGTCCCCTTTTTTAAATAACAAAGGAAGGTCGTAAACGCCTATGTAGCCGACTGCGCATTGATACAGATCTGGTTCTTTCGCGACCCCCATCAATGCCGCGTAGCCGCCATAACTGGCGCCATAAATGCATATTTTTTTGGGGTCGGCAATACCTTCGGCAATTGCCCAGCGTGTCGCATCCGTCAAATCGTCTTGCATGGACAGGCCCCATTTTTGAAAACCGTTTTCCTTAAACTGGCGTCCGCGACCACCCGAGCCACGAAAGTTGACTTGAAGCACGGCGAACCCATGCGCGGCCAGCAGCTGCACTTCTTCTTCATATCCCCACGAGTCAAATACTCCGTACGGACCACCATGCGGCATCAATATCAATGGTAGTTGTTTTGCAGTCGAGCCCGGCGGCTTCGTCAGATAGCCGGTCAGCAGTGTTTTGTCCCTTGTCGAGAATTGAATGGGCTCCATAGCAGCCAGCTTGTCCGGATCAAGCCAAGGGGCGACGGAAACCATGAATTGCGCACTGTTCTTCTGTTTCTCGTAGATGTAAAAATCAGCCGGTATCCGGTCGGAATGCACCACGAATGTCGCAGCGGACAAATCACTGGTTGCCTCTCCCGGAATGACCAGTGCTCCCGGAAAACCTGCCTGAAGTTTCTTGTGCAATAACGCGTACTCGTCATCAGGTGCAAGATATTCGACTCTGGGTTTTCCCGATCCATAAACAACAGCGATGGGTTCAGATGTTTTTGGTGAATAAAAAATTCTTTGTGGATCAACCAAGGCATCGCGTGACGCCAGTTTCTTTTCACCTGTGTCAACATCCATCAGATGGATTTCGTCAGGCCCCTGTGACTGATCTACATTGACGTACAACAAATTGTCGCTTTTGAATCCGATCGGAATCATTTCCTGCTTGCTAATCGATTGATCATTCAATAGTTGCCAGGTCTTTTTATCGCCTCTGGCGACGAGCATCCGATGGACATTCTTGCCGTCTTTCCCACTGCATACCAATATTGATTTTGAAATATTGGATTTGCACTTGGCATTCCTGACAGGAATTTCCCACACAACCGTGCGATAGCCGTCACGTACATTAATACGTTCTATCCTTGTATAGGTAGCATGCCAAGGTGTAACAGCCACCAATATTTCCATAGTGTTCGATGGGAGCGTATCGAATATTTCAGCACTGACTTCTCTGACTGAATCGCGGTTGTATCTGAACGCACGTGCACCAATCAAAGGTTGTTCCTTTAGATCAACTCCCTGCGTGTAATAAGCGCTGAATAGCTCTCCAGTCAACTGAGGTGCTTCCAGACTTCCAAACTGTTCGGCTATCGAATATACAATCCACTTTTCGTTAACCCACTCGAACGAATACACGTGAGTGCCTGCCGGAAAGGTGACGTGACTCTTCAACGCCATGGTTTTTCGGTCAAGAATCGCCAAACTGGTTCGATCGGATAGAGGCACCGTTACCGCCAACCATTCTCCCGTCGGTGAAATTTTAATATCGCCGAATTTTTGGGTACGAAGAAATGGGGAAATTTTATCTTCGACGGATTTCTCTGCCGCCGGCAAAACGGACGAGAAACACAGCAGACCTAACATCATTATTCCAAAAGCCCTGGATGCATAACGATAGAACGCATTCTTATGTATTTTCATGTAGCCCACTTTTTCTGAAATATGTTCTATTGATGCCGCAATCGGCGACATGGCCAAGCGCGATGGCTGTCTTGGCCGAACGGTATGCAAAACCCGGTATTTTTTACAGTTTGTGCGACAGGGTAGACAAGGCGGCATTTTACGCGTCGACTGGAAGCGCAGCCACTAATCAGCTGTCAAATCTGGATACAGCCGTGATATCTGCCCCAGAAATGCGTCAGCTCGCTGGCGAGTCCGTGATGTAAGACACGAAAGTGACCGAAATGCAGCTGCGGGTCGAGGTGCAATTGAAAGCAGCCAGGGTCATGGCCAGTTGATGTTGATAACATATTCCGACCCCTGCTTTGGGTTCCTGACATATGCAGCTTTACGGCCGTTCCAGTTCGCACTTCACGCGCATCCCGCGCATCTTCGCTGCCGAAGCGGAGGTCGCTATCGACTTCATCTTGATCCTCGACCTGATGTCCGAAAATCCGGACGATTACGGCGGCCATCCGGCAATGAAGATGCCGACCCTGCATACTGAAGCCGGTATCTGGTATGGCTCGTTGCCGATCTGCCGTGAACTTGTGGCCTGCTCTGCGTCGAGCCTGCACATCGTCTGGCCCGAAGACCTGGATCGCCCGGTCGCAGCCAACGCACAAGAACTGGTACTGACGGCGATGTCCACCGAAGTCGGCCTGATCATGGGCAAAGCCTCCGGCGTTTCCGCCGACAACAGCCATCAGGCCAAGATGCGCGCAAGCCTGCTCGGCGCGATGGAATGGCTGGAGCTCAACGCCGGCCGCGCCATCGACACACTGGCACCGGAACGCGACCTCAGCTTCCTCGAAGTGTCGCTGTTCTGCCTGCTGGAACACCTTGAATTTCGCGAGGTGCTGACACTCGACGCCTACCCGGAACTTCGCGCATTCGCGCAACGTTTTGCTTCACGCAGCTCGGCTACAGCGACGATCTACAAGTTTGATTTTCCCGCGTAGCCCGGGTGATGGCTTCACCTCACCCGGGGAAACCTGCGACAGAATCGATATGCCCCGGGAAACCACCGCCCCATTCAAGCGGCAACTTCTCTTCTCGAACATAACGATGAAATGAAGAGTACGGCCAATCCTTCACGCACTTCACAAATCCATGCTTTACAGGGTTGTAGTGGATGTAATCGACTTGATTCTGCAAGTCTTGTTCATCACGCACCTGATGTTCCCAAAACCGCCGCTGCCAGCACGCTCTTTCACCGTTTGCTCTTTTGTTGGCAGAAACTCCGGCTTTCATGACCTTGCGTGCGAACAGCCTTTTGATTAAACGAACCCTCGTCGAATAATCTGCATCGTTGATAGGCAAACTCCAAACCACATGAACATGATCAGGCAAAACAACAATTGCGACTGTCTCAAAAGGTCGAGTTTGTTTTACCCAGAGATAAGCACTTTTGAATAGACCAAAATGCTCCACCAGTAAATTGGAACCGCGATCATTCAAAGTGAACGTAAGGGCAAAAGTGCCACCTTTGCATTGAGCGCGTCGATATTGAACCATCCCCGCACATTAATGAGATACGAAAAGAAAATATGTAGGAATATTCTCAAATTGATGTCGGAAAATCCGTAGCCCGGGTCATGGCTCCATCTGACCCGGCGTTTTCAAATGGCGGTCCCAGAACCAGAGGTTCCTTTTAAAACATAATTTCTGAAAATCTTGTCGCGCCATACCAGAATGTCGCGGGTTCCCCGGGTCAGATAAAGCCATGACCCGGGCTACGGTGCTTACTACGACCCACCAATTCCTTTCTTCTCGGCGATAAAAATTTCTTCTGAAAAAGAAAGGGCGACCAATGGCCGCCCTCCCAATTAAATCTCATTACTTACCTGAAAATCAAACCCCAATCGGATTCGCTTTCTCTGAATCAATCTTGTACTGCTTGATCGCACGTGCAACGTCTTTCGCATTCATCTTGCCTTCGCTTGCCAATGCGGCAATCGCTGCATGGGCGATGTAGTAACGATCGACTTCGAAGAAACGACGAAGGTTGGCACGCGTGTCGGAGCGACCAAAACCGTCGGTGCCGAGTACGGTGTATTTCATCGGTACGAACGCACGGATTTGATCGGCGAATGCACGTACGTAATCGGTCGCGGCAATGGCCGGACCCTGACGGCCTTCGAGGCATTCGGTCACGTAAGCCTTGCGAGCTTCGGCTTCCGGATGCAGGCGGGTCCAGCGTTCTGCATCGAAACCATCGCGACGCAATTCGTTGAAGCTTGGGCAAGACCAGATATCGCTGCTGACGCCGAAATCCTTGTCGAGCAATTCCGCCGCGGCAATCACTTCACGCAAGATCGTTCCGCTGCCAAGCAGTTGAACATGCGGTGCGCCTTTCTTCGGTTTGCCGCCGTCTTGCAACAGGTACATGCCTTTCAGGATGCCCTGCTCGGCTCCGGCCGGCATTTCCGGATGCGTGTAGTTTTCGTTCATCAGCGTGAGGTAGTAATACTCGTCGCGCTGTTCTTCCATCATGCGCTTCATGCCTTCCTGCACGATGACGGCGACTTCGTAACCGAAGGTCGGATCGTAGGATTTGCAATTCGGAATCGCACCGGCGAGCAAATGCGAATGGCCGTCTTCGTGTTGCAGGCCTTCGCCGTTCAATGTCGTACGGCCTGCAGTGGCACCCAACAGGAAACCGCGTGCACGCATATCGGCAGCCTGCCAGGCGGAATCGCCAATGCGCTGGAAGCCGAACATCGAATAGAAAATATAGAACGGCAGCATCGGCTGATCATTCGTCGAATAACTGGTCGCGGCCGCGAGCCAGGACGAGAACGCACCGGCTTCGGTGATGCCCTCTTCCAACACTTGGCCGGCGGTGTCTTCGCGGTAATACATCAACTGGTCGGCATCGACTGGTTTATATTTCTGGCCGAACGGCGCGTAGATACCGATTTGACGGAACAGACCTTCCATACCGAAGGTGCGTGCTTCGTCGGCGACGATCGGCACCGTGCGTGGACCGATATCCTTGTCGCGCAAAATAATATTCAGTACCTGCACGAAACTCATCGTGGTACTGATTTCGCGATCACCGGAGGATTTCAGCAAACGTTCGAATACTTCGAGTTTCGGCGCTGCGAGACTGACCGTCGATTTGCTGCGACGTTGCGGCAGATAACCACCTTTCTCGGCACGACGTTCTTTCAGATATTTCACTTCCGGCGAATTTTCGCCCGGATGGTAGAACGACAGATTTTCGATGTCCTTGTCGCTGACCGGAATCTGGAAACGATCACGGAAAGTTTTCACCGCTTCGGTATCGAGCTTCTTGGTGTTGTGTGTTGGATTCAATGCTTCGCCAGCAGCACCCATGCCGTAACCCTTGACGGTTTTCGCCAGGATGACGGTTGGTTGGCCTTTGTGTGCGACCGCTGCGACATAGGCGGCATGTACTTTATGCGGATCGTGACCACCACGATTCAGGCGACGAATATCGTCGTCGGAAAGATTGGCGACCATCGCCTTGGTTTCCGGATATTTTCCGAAGAAGTTTTCACGCGTGTAGGCACCACCAAAAGCTTTACAGTTTTGATATTCGCCATCGACGGTTTCCATCATCAGTTTTTTCAACAGGCCGTTATTGTCGCGCTGCAAAAGCGGATCCCAGTAACTGCCCCAGATCACTTTCAATACATTCCAGCCGGCACCGCGGAAGGAACCTTCGAGTTCCTGGATGATTTTGCCGTTGCCGCGCACCGGGCCATCGAGGCGTTGCAGATTGCAGTTGACCACAAAGCACAGATTGTCGAGACCTTCGCGACCTGCGAGTGCAATCGCGCCGAGCGATTCCGGTTCGTCGGTTTCACCGTCGCCGAGGAAGCACCAGATCTTGCGATCGGTTTTCGGCATCAAGCCGCGGCCTTCCAGATATTTCCAGAAACGCGCCTGATAAATCGCGCTGATCGGACCGAGGCCCATCGACACGGTAGGGGTTTGCCAGAAGTCCGGCATCAGCCACGGATGCGGATACGAGGAAATGCCCTGGCCATCGACTTCCATCCTGAAATTGTCGAGCTGGCTTTCGTTCAAGCGGCCTTCGAGAAATGCGCGGGCATAAATACCGGGCGAACTATGGCCCTGGATATACAGCAGATCGCCGGGATGTTCGGCAGTCGGTGCGCGCCAGAAATGATTGAAGCCGACGTCGTACAAAGTGGCCGATGACGCGAAGCTGGCGATATGGCCGCCGAGCTCGCCCGGCTTGCGGTTCGCACGCACGACCATCGCCATCGCGTTCCAGCGGATGATCGAACGGATGCGCCATTCCATCGCAGGATCGCCCTGCATCGCAGGTTCCAGATGCGAAGGAATGCTATTGATGTATTCGGTGGTCGGATGAAAAGGCAGTTGTGCGCCAGTGCGGCGGGTAAGTTCGACCATGCGTTCGAGCAATTCGTGTGCGCGTTCCGGACCATCGTGATCGAGAACCGCCTTCAGCGATTCCATCCATTCACGGGTTTCGTTCGGATCGCGGTCGTTTTCCAGCAAATCACTTAACCAATTCATTCCCTGCCCTCAGCCATCTTTAGCATCATTGAGCTGCCAAGTTTACCGCAAGGGACCGACATTCGCTGCGGTCTGGGTTGCAGGAGGGCCCTCGGGCCCGACCGATCACGAATATGTTGTCGGGCCCAAGAGCCCTCCTACATACGTTCTACGCCATGCACAACCGACAGGCGGCGGACACGGCGGATGACATCGGCGAGATGCTTGCGATTACGGACTTCGATCACGAATTCCATCACCGACATCTGCGCATCGGGCTCGCGGTATTGCACCGAATCGATATTGGAATTGCACTCGGCAATGGCGGCGGCGACTTGTGCCAGCGTACCGGGTTTGTTGTCGGTTTCGATTCGCAGGTTCACTCGATAATCGCCTTCAACCGTGCGGTCCCAGGCCATCGGCACGAAACGTTCCGGATGCTTGCGGTAATCGACCATGTTCGGGCAATCCATGCGATGCACGACCACGCCTTTACCGGCACTGAGATAGCCCATGATGTCGTCACCGGGAACCGCATAACAACAGGCGGCAAAACTCAATACGCCACGCTCGCTGCCATTGATCAGAATTTGTTCGCCATGCCTATGCATGCCGGTTCTTTTCGTGCCGCTCTTTTTCGACAAAGGCAAACTGTTTTCGTCTTGTACTAACACTTGCGCCACTGAGGCCGGCATCCGGTTACCCATCGCAATATCCGACAACAACTCTTCCAGTCGACGATAACGATGTTCCTGCAGATACTGGTCAAGCCCTTTACCGGCGACGCGATCAAGCGAACTATCGAGATTTTCCAGCGCGCGATCGAGCATGCGATGACCAAGGTCAACGGCGTTTTCGTGCTCCAGATGTTTCAGCGAATGGCGAATGGCCGTGCGTGCTTTGCTGGTCACGACGAATTCGAGCCATTGCGGACTTGGACTGGCCGAAGGAGCTGTAATGATTTCCACCGTTTGACCGCTGATCAATTTCATCCGTAGCGGAACCAGTTTTTTATCGACGCGGGCGGCGACAGCATGGTTACCTACATCGGTATGCACGGCATACGCATAATCAAGTGTCGTTGCATTGCGCGGCAACGAAAAAATATCGCCTTTCGGCGTGAACAAATAGACTTCGTCCGGGAACAAATCGATCTTGACGTTTTCCAGGAATTCGATCGACGAATCCGAGTTGTCCTGCGAATCGACAAGGCCACGCACCCAATCCTGCGCACGAATTTGTGCGCTATTACTGGTGCGTCCGGCATTCTTGTACAACCAGTGCGCCGCGACACCGCGCTCGGCGACCAGATCCATTTCTTCGGTGCGAATCTGCACTTCGACCGGAGAGCCATAAGGTCCGAACAACAAGGTATGCAGGCTTTGGTAACCGTTGGCTTTCGGGATCGCAATAAAATCGCGGAATTTGGCATCCAGCGGCTTGAATAGCGAATGCACCGCACCGAGTGCGTGATAACACTGCATCACTTTTTGCACGACGACGCGGAAACCGAACACATCCATCACCTGATCGAAGCTTTTGTTCTCCTGCTTCATCTTGCTGTAAATGCTCCACGGCGCCTTGACGCGACTGACGACCCTAACCGGCAAACCTTCCTGTGTCAGTTTTTGTGCCACTTGCGCTTCAATCGTCGCCAATGCTTCGCGCCGCATCACCGGTTGTGATGCAATTCTTTTTGCGATTACCTTATGACGCATCGGATACAACGCGCGAAAACCCAAATCCTGCAATTCGGATTTGATGCGATTCATCCCGAGCCGCTGTGCAATGGGTGCGTAGATTTCCAGTGTCTCGCGGGCAATGCGGCGACGCGAAGCCGTACTCATCGAATCGAGCGTTCGCATATTGTGCAATCGATCCGCCAACTTGATCAGGATTACGCGTAAATCGCGCGACATCGCCAACATCATTTTGCGAAAACTCTCGGCTACCGCTTCCTGCTGGCTTGCGAACTGGATTTTATCGAGCTTGGTGACGCCATCGACCAATTCCGCCACCGTCTCGCCGAACATGTCGACAATTTGCGAACGCGGCAACGGCGTGTCTTCCAACGTGTCGTGCAGAATCGCGGCACAGAGCGCTTCGGCATCCAGTCGCAAGTCGGCGAGAATTCCGGCAACGGCAATCGGATGCGTGATATAGGCTTCGCCGGATTTACGCGTTTGGCCATCGTGCGCCATCGCGCCAATTTGATAGGCCAGGCGCACTTTAAGAATTTGGGCCGAGGGCAAGTATTCAGTTAAACGCAATTCCAGCGCGCGCATGGTTTCCGGACAGGGGTCCGGGCAAGGCGCGAGCGCAGGATCAATCGGGGCTTTAACATGAGTCATAAGTCCAGACTACTTGGCTAAGCGTTTTGCTTCAATGGTTCGCACATAAAAAAACGACCCCGGTTCAGAGGTCGTTTTATCTTGAAGCGTCGACTTGACAGCGTTTTCTCGATGAAGCAATTAATCATCGCCACCTTTCGACAAATCATCGTCAACCACTTCGGCGGCAGCCCATTCCAGAGCTTCGCGTTCGCGACGTTCACGTTCGGATTTTTCAACCTGATCGATTAATTCTGCATCGATCTTGCCGGCAGCGATTTCACGCAGTGCCAATACGGTTGGCTTGTCTTCGTGTTCGTGATTTTCAACGGTGGACTCAACACCCTTGGCCAGCTGGCGAGCGCGCTTGGCAGCCATCACCACTAACTCAAAACGGTTGCCCACTACATCTAAGCAATCTTCTACGGTAACACGGGCCATGATGTCTCCTAGAGGGATCGCTCGGCCGAGCGAAGCCCTAAAAATCAATAAGTTACAAGGAACCGCGTATTTTACGCGCGTAACACGCCTGTGGCAATGACTAGCGACTTTCCAGCCTGCACCACAGGCATTCATGATCGTGAGCGTGCGCATTGTTTTGCCGATTCAGCGAGAGTATGTTGTCTGAACAGACCGCTTTCCGGAGAGAAGCTAGATGCTTTTACGTACCGTCGCCGCTGTCATATCATTGTTTTTATTCTTAATTTGCCCGGTTTCGCTGGCACAATCCTCCGCAACGCAGGCAGACCTGAACCGCGTCAGGGCAGAAATCGCAAGCTTGAAGAGAAACATCGAAATCAAGGAAGCGGAGTTACGGGTACTGGAATCGCAAATGGCCCGGCAATCGGCCAATCCCGCTTCTGCCCCGAAACCAGCGCCCAGCCCAGCGAAAGCCCCGGAATCTACAACCGTGACCGTTTCTGCGCCTGTCCCGGCTGCGATACCGGCATCTGCACGGCGACGCAGCAATGTTGACCCGGCCCCGTATGAAGCTGCCATTACCTCGCGCGTATCGCAATTCAGAACGAACCAGTCATCCGAATGGCTGATATTGGATGAAAAACGGATAGTTTTCTGGGTACTGGACGATGAAGCCTATTTGCTGAATTTAACGCAATACTGCGAGGGCTTATTGAGTGCCAAAAACCTGAGCCTGGAAAATTTTTCAACGAGAGTCCGGGCAGGCAAGGACGGCGTTGTTTTTGATAACCAACGGTGTCTGATTGAATCCATCGCAAAACTTGGTGGACGCTCGTTGCCCAAACCACCCAAAAAATAATGCAGGGCCAATCTGGCGGGTAACGATTACGTCAACAGAGTTTTAATCAATGCATCGTATCGTTGCTGCTGGGTTTCCAGCTTAAGTCGTTGTGCAAGAAAAATTGCGCGCAACTCGCTGACGGCAGCGTCAAAATGCTCGTTCACGATGACGTAATCGAACTCATCGTAATGCGACATTTCTTCACGGGCATTCGCCAGCCGCTGCTTGATGACTTCTTCTGAGTCCTGTCCGCGATTCCGCATCCTGGTTTCGAGTGCGTCTTTTGACGGCGGCAAGATAAATATACTGATGGCATCCGGCAATTTTTCCCTGACCTGACGTGCGCCCTGCCAGTCGATTTCGAGCAAGACATCTTTTCCGGCAGCGAGCTGCGGTTCTACCGATTGTTTCGCGGTGCCTTTGTAATCACCATGTACCAGTGCGTGTTCGAAGAAGTCGCCGTTGGCAATCATCGACTCGAATTCTTCCTTGCTGATGAAATGATAATGCTGGGCATGCCGCTCGCCGGGCCTGGCCTTGCGCGAAGTGAACGAAATCGACAACGCAATTCCGGTTTCGCGCGACAACACCGCATTTACCAAACTGGACTTCCCTGCCCCCGAGGGCGCAGCGACGATGTACAAGGTTCCGCGCATGATGATTTCCTTTTGCACTCTGTCTTATTCGAGGTTCTGCACTTGTTCGCGTAATTGTTCGATGAATACTTTCAACTCAACCGCCGCTTGCGTGGTGCGACTGTCGACCGATTTTGAACCCAGTGTATTGGCTTCACGATTGAATTCCTGCATCAGAAAATCAAGACGGCGCCCGACTGCTTCCGGTAGTTTGAAAATACGGCGTGCTTCCGCGACATGGCTGGTCAGGCGATCGAGCTCTTCGTCGACATCGATTTTCTGCAGGTTCAAGACCACTTCCTGTTCCAGACGCCCCGGATCCAGCGGCAGTTTCAAATCGGCCAGTTTCATTTCCATTTTACTGCGCAGGGCAGTGCGGATTTCCGGCAACCATTCGCGTACCTGGGCAACAATGCGTTCGATACCGTCAATTTTTTCCTGCATCACGGCAGCCAATTTCGCACCTTCACGTTCCCGCGATACCACGAACTCAATCAGCGTCATGTCGAGCAATGCCACTGCCTCGGACTGCAAACCTGCCTGGTCGAGCGGCGCTTCTTCGAGCACACCCGGGAAACGCAACAGCTCGGTGATTTCCGTTCTTGGTTCCGGAAATTTATCGGCAATGCGAAAACTCAATTGCGACAATTGTTCAAGCAGGCGTTCATTGACTTTCAAATCCGTCACATTGCCGGCAGATGGGCGATAGCGAAAACTCAAATCGATTTTTCCACGCGATACTTTTTGCGAAACGCGTTCACGGAAACTGGTTTCAACCGCGCGCAATTCTTCCGGCAGGCGCACCGATAACTCGAGATAACGATGATTGACTGCGCGCAACTCGCAACTCAGAGTGCCGCCCGTGGCGGGTGTTTCACTACCGGCAAACGCGGTCATACTACGAATCATGCTGAACTCCCGAAACACTGGGTGACAATGGTAATCTATTCGACCCTGCTTGACGTAATGATTGGAACACCATGACCCGCCCCAGTGCCCGCCTGTTCGACCAGATGCGTGATATTCGCATTGAACGCCAATTCACCAAGCATGCAGAAGGTTCGGTGCTGATCAGCTTCGGCGATACCCGCGTGTTATGCACGGCCAGCATAGAAAACAAGGCGCCTGGCTTTCTGCGTGGCAAGGGCGAAGGTTGGGTAACGGCCGAATATGGCATGTTGCCGCGCTCGACCCATGACCGGATGAACCGCGAAGCCGCCAGCGGCAAACAAGGTGGCCGCACTCTTGAAATTCAGCGATTGATTGGCCGCGCATTGCGCGCCTGCGTCGATCGAAAAGCACTGGGCGAACGCACGATTACGCTCGACTGCGATGTGCTGCAAGCCGATGGCGGCACTCGCACTGCAGCCATTACCGGCGCCTATGTTGCGCTTTGCGATGCCGTCGCCGTATTGAAAAAGCGTGGCGACATTACGAAAAATCCGATTCTCGGCGCTGTCGCTGCAGTATCGGTCGGCATTTACCAGGGCAATCCGGTATTGGATCTTGATTACGCAGAAGATTCGCAATGCGATACCGACATGAATGTCGTCATGAATGACGGCGGCGGTTTTATCGAGCTGCAGGGCACCGCCGAAGGCCATGCATTTCGCCGAGAAGAACTGGATTCGCTACTCGTGATTGCCGAAAAAGGAATTCGTGAATTGCTGGCGCTGCAGCAAAAAGCTCTAGGTGAATAGAAAGCGGTGAGCGGTGAGCGGGAAAAGCTTGTTTACGCAAATTCGATTCACAATCAAAGCAAACACCCAGGTTTAGAAGCAGCAAAAAAATATCGGTATATTCACACCGCTCACTCATCACAGCTCACATAGTTAAATGAAAAAACTCGTACTCGCCACATCCAACCGCGGCAAAGTCATCGAGATGCAGCCATTGTTATCCGATCTTGGCTTCATCATCGTTACCCAGGCCGAGCTTGGCGTAAAAGACGCGATCGAGAATGGCCACACCTTCGTCGAAAACGCTTTGATCAAAGCGCGCAACGCGAGCGCCGCGACTGGCCTGCCCGCGATTGCCGATGATTCCGGCCTGATTGTCGACGAACTCAATGGCGCGCCCGGATTAATTTCAGCCCACTACGCCGGCGTACACGGCGACGCCAAGGGCAATATCAAAAAAGTTCTCGAGGAATTAAACGGCATTTCTCAAGAAAAACGCAGCGCGCGTTTTTATTCGCTGATCGTGATGCTGAAACATGCCGAAGATCCACAACCCCTGATCGCCGAAGGCATTTGGGAGGGTGAAATTCTCGATGCTCCTCGCGGCGAAAATGGTTTCGGCTACGATCCGATTTTCTTCGTGCCCGAACATCAATGCAGCGCAGCCGAATTGCCGGCAGAAATAAAAAACACAATCAGCCATCGGGGCCGGGCCTTATTGAAATTGCGGGAACTGTTGAACGCCGGCACCGGCAAATAGAACGCATATGCCTGCCTTGATTCCACCGCCGCTATCTCTATACATTCACATACCGTGGTGTGTTCGCAAATGCCCGTATTGCGATTTCAATTCGCATCAGCAAAAAGACGAGCTCCCGATTGATGAATATATCGCAGCACTCACGAGCGATCTGGAACAGGATTTGCCACTGGTGTGGGGCCGCTCGGTACATTCGGTTTTCTTTGGCGGCGGCACACCGAGCCTGTTTCCGCCGGATGCAATCGAACGCATTCTCGATGCTTGCCGTGCACGCTTGAAATTTGCACCGAATACCGAAATCACGATGGAGTGCAATCCAGGTACTGCCGAACATGGCCGGTTCGAGAACTATCTGAGTGCCGGCGTAAATCGTCTGAGTTTCGGCATTCAAAGTTTCAATGACGAATGCCTGAAAATACTGGGCCGCATTCACGATTCCAACGAAGCCGAAACTGCGGTCAAGATGGCGCAAGACGCCGGTTACGAAAACATCAATCTGGACCTGATGTTTGCTCTACCCGGACAGGATTTGGCAATGGCACATTATGATGTCGAACGCGCGATCGCGTTATCGCCAACGCATCTTTCCTATTATCATTTGACGCTTGAACCCAATACGATTTTTGCAGCGAAGCCACCGCCAAATTTGCCGGACGAAGATGCCGCCTGGGCTTTGCAGGAACAAGGTCAGGCATTGCTTGCCGAACATGGCTTTCAACAATATGAAATTTCGGCATATGCCAAAGCCGATAAACAATGCGCGCATAACTTGAATTACTGGCGTTACGGCGATTATCTGGGCATCGGTGCCGGCGCACACGGAAAAATTTCTTCCGGTGCCAGCGGCGAGATTTTACGGCGTTGGAAAATCAAGAACCCTCGCGATTATTTGCAACATGCCAATACCGAAAAACGTATTGGTGGCGACGAATTAATCACGATCGACAATCGGCCATTCGATTACATGCTGAATGCCTTGCGCCTGTCGGAAGGATTCCAAATCAGAGATTTCGAAGTACGCACCGGACTGGATCGCAACGCGATCGATAAAAAACTGTCGCATGCCAAATTAATGGGCTGGCTGGAAGAGCGCGATGGTCATGTAACGCCCACCGAGCTGGGGCAGCGCTTCAGCAACGACGTGATGGGACTATTCCTTGCTGATTGAAGCGGCCAGAACGGCTATCATTCAAACATGTTGGATTCCAGATACATCCGCTGCCCGCATTGCGGGGAACGCTTCGAAGCCCTGATCGATACCTCGGGTGGCGATACCGACTATATCGAGGACTGCCCGGTCTGCTGCCGACCCATCAAAATGCATTGTCGAACCGATGAAAACGGCGAATTTGACGGCCTGGACGCAGAACAGGATTTTTAAGGCCGAAAGCTATCAAGATATGACGAATTGGCATATCGGCCGGCTGTCAGTCACCTGCCAAAACGTTTACAATACGCGCCGCAACAGGTGTCGGGAAGTTGGTTCAAATCCAACACTGCCCCCGCAACGGTAAGTCAGCATCGCAGACGATGCATCTTTCAGTGACCACTGGGAATTCTAATTTCTGGGAAGGAGAAAGAGACAGTCAGGGATCAAAAAACCTGAGTGTTTGACGAGTCCGGAGACCGGCCTTTTGCCGGGTCATTCGACCCAACAGCGAGTTGCGGTGGGCAACAGGGCGACGCGGACGCTTTTTTCATAGGCGCCCAACGTTTGTCTTTCTCCATCGCACTGGCTGCCCTGCGGGTGAGCACATGGAGATACACATTGAAACGTTTTAATTCTAACCACGCCATCAAATTGGCGATTCTAGGCATTGCAATCGGCAGCTCTCTTTCGGCGCAGGCCGAAGAAGCCAAAGCCCTCGATACCATTCAAGTCACTGCGAGTCGCAGTGAAGTGTCAATAGAGAAAACATTGGCATCGGTTACCGTCATAACCCGTTCGGACATTGAACGGAGCCAGGCCCCCGATGTGGCCGATCTGCTAAGCCAGCAAGCAGGCCTGGATATCGTTCGCAGTGGCGGCACCGGAGCCAATATTTCGGTCTTTACCCGAGGCAGCAATTCCAACCACACCCTCATCCTGATCAATGGCGTACGCGTCAATACCGCCATGCAAGGCAGTTACGATTTCAGCAACTTGCCGATTGCCATGATCGAACGCATTGAAATCGTTCGCGGACCACGCGCGGCGCTTTGGGGTTCGGACGCCATTGGTGGCGTGATCCAGATTTTTACCCGTGAAAAAAGTTCATACGCCGAATTCCGCGCCGGTAGCTATGGCCGTGCCGAATTCGACGCCGGTTTCGGCCATGGCGACGATGAAAACAATTTCGGTGTCTCATTCGGGTATGGCACTGCCGAGGGATTTTCCGCAACCAATGCCAATTATCCTTTTGGCTTTTACCCGGACAATGACGGCTACCGCAATAGCCATCTTTTATTGAATGGCAAACTCGCAATCGGCACGCATTCATTAAGCGCATTTGTTTCCGCAAAAAATACACATCATGAATTTGACCAAGGTGAGACCGATCGTCGAAGCCGTGAAGTCGGCGTAGTATTGAAAGGCCAAATCACCGACATCTGGCGCCACTCGATCAGCGTAAGCCATAGCTACGACCATCTGGAAACTCCCGCGTTCGCGAGCGTGTTTGGCAATCGCCGACTCGGCTTCGATTGGATCAATACGATTGATGCCAATGAGCAAAACAGCATCAACGTCGGCGTGAACTGGAGCCAGGAAAACGGCTTCAATGAAAACGGCGGCTTAGTGAGTATCGACCAGACTCGTCGCAATGCCGGATTGTTTGCAACATGGCGCGGCGAATTTGCCCGCAATATATTCGAACTGGCTGCACGTCATGACGACAACAGCCAATTCGGCAGCAAAACCACCGGCCAGGCCGCCTGGGGATTTGAAATTACTGACGCCATCAAGATCCGGACAAGCTGGGGCCAGGGTTTCCGAGCGCCGAATTTCAACGAACTTTACTATCCCGGTTTTTTCGGTTTCTTTGCCGGCAATCCGCTCCTGCGTCCGGAATCTTCGCGCAGTGCGGAACTGGGCCTCAACTTCAAGATCAATGAACAGCAAAGTCTCGAAGTATCGGCCTATAACACCAAAGTAACGGATTTGATCGCTTTTGAAGGCGTTAACTTTTCCGCAGACAACGTCGACCACGCACGCCTGAAAGGCGCTGAAGTCGAATACAAATTCAAAGGCGAACGCTTTTCTCTCTCGGCCAATGCTGGCTGGCAGGATGCCCGCGATTTGGATAACGACACTAAATTGCTGCGTCGCGCCGATCGTAAGCTCAATATCAATACAGGCTTCAAAATCAACGACCAGTGGGACTGGGGATTGGACTTGCAAGCAGCGTCCGAGCGTCCGGATTTTGGCCCCGCTACGCCGGGTTATGGCCGCGTAGATGCTCGCCTTGCATTCCATTTTGCCAATGCCTGGACTCTTGAAGCACGCGTCGAAAACCTGGGCGATAATGACTATGAACTGATTCCGGGCTTCAATACGCCGGGACGCAGTGGCATGGTCACCCTGCGCTGGAACGGAAACCGCTAAAAAACCGGCCAGAACGATAATCGCCGCAAATTGGCGATGTAATAAATCCGCCGGAAAAGCGGATAAGACTGGCTTCAAATGCCCCGCTGTGCCTAAAATCACAGCGGGGATAATTTTGGGAGCCTGGCATGTCTGGTCTATCTAACGAAGCGCACATGGTGGCGCCGACATTAGCCTCAAAAAACTTGCCTAGACGGACAAGAAGTTTACTTGAAGGCATCCTCGAGTTTGCTTCTGACGAGTTTGAACGAGGCGTGATTTCAAGCCTTAACGAGTTCGAACAACAATTATTCAAGTATGCCGAGCAGGCACGCAGCGCAGCCGTACAAACGCGCTGGCTAGAAGCACAGCGTCTGATCAAGCGTACGCGTCCGGACCTGGTTCCCCGATTCCTGATCGCACTCGAGGCCGAACTTTCGACTTTGAGGGAGCCATTCCAGCCAAAACATCTCTTCATGTCGCGCGGCGGCCTCAGCCTCGGCAGCAGTGAAATGACGCTGGTCAATGAGCTGGAGATGGACGAAGGCACGATCATGACCGAAATCTCCAACCGTGCCGAAATGCGCAACAGCCTGCCGCTGTATTTGCTCGGACAACGCTTCGGCGTGCTGGCTGGCAAGCCGGCTTTCGACTCGGAATCTCTGCCAATCGGTCCCCAAGCCGTGTGCCGCATGCTGCGTGATGCTTCCGATTGTCTGGGATTAAACGAAGAGCATCGCCTGATGTTTTTCAAGGTTTTTGAAAAACAGGTTATGCCTTTGTATGGCAATCTTATTGAGTCGATCAACAACTACCTGGCAAAAAACAATGTATTGCCAAATCTGCAATATGTGCCGATTCGTGCCCGTCCTAAATCGCAGAATGAAGTAGTCGAAAAAATATCCGAAAGCACGCAGCAGGCATCGAAACGAACAACAAGCCAAAGCCTGGGGCTTTCTCTGGATGACCTTCCGCATCGAAATACTGCCCGCTCTTCATTGCGACACGGTGAAAACCTGCAAACTTCTCCACTCGAACGGGATGCGCTAACCGCACTGGCCGGCGACTTGGTAAAAAATAAATTAGGCAGGAATTTATCGACGGATGACGCCGGATCCGGCATCAATTTCCCTGCCAGCACCCGCAGGCCTGGCGAACAAGCTACTGAAGCCGACATGGCCAGTTTCAACATGATGCGTCAGCTGCTGGGCAGTCGCAAACAGCTTCTTGGCAAATTGAATCCCGAGAAAATTCATACTGCGGGAATCCAGGCAGCACCCGTGTCCATCGATATGCTGCAAAAAACCCTGCAAATGCTGCAAAGCAAACCGGCGACGCCGATCGTAACGGGTGGAAAACGCACGGCACGCAACATCCAGCACATCAAACAGGATTTGATGTCGCATCTGAGAATGGATACCGGCAATCAAGAAGCGCCGGTTCTTGAGCCGGAAGACAATGACACTATTGATTTGCTCGGCATGCTATTCGAGAGCATCAATAAAGACGTCAAGGAAAACAGCCCCGCGGCGCTGCTATTGGCAAAACTTCAGGTACCGTTGATGCGCGTCGCGCTGCAGGACAAAAGCTTTTTTACCAAGGAAAACCACCCTGCCAGACAAATGCTCGGCACCATTGCCGAATCCGGCGCCTACTGGATGAGCGATGACGATACTGATCCTGCATTGCTAAGCAAAATGAATGCAGTGGTTGATCGCACCGTACGCGAATTCGATGGTGATATGACTTTATTCCAGCAGCTGCTGCTGGATATTAATTCGCATCTGCAGATACTCAGCCGAAAGGCGGAAGTCGCCGAAAAGCGGCATATTGAAGCCGCGCGTGGCAAGGAAAAACTTGCTCTGGCGCGCGAACAAGCCGCGACTGCCGTAAACGGATTATTGAAAGATCAAGCGCTGCCGCGATTTACCCACACATTGTTGAGTCAAGCCTGGACTGACGTCATGGCGTTGACTGCGCTACGCTCGGGTGAGGATTCCGATTCCTGGAAACAACATCTGCATGTCGCCGAACGCCTGATTCAGGTGGCCAAGGCTCCGCCTGGTCATTCGCCGATTTCGGCTGACGAAGCTCAACAACTGAAACAGGAACTAGAAAGCTCGCTGACTCAAGTCGGCTATCAAGACGATGAAGCCGCTGCGATTACCGAACGGTTGATCGATCCGCTATCCGGCAAGGAAGGGGACTCCGCCAGTCGTACCGAGCTCACAATGCGGCTCAAGTCTCGCGCCCGCTTTGGCGAAGACGTTGCTGGTTCTGCCAAGAAAACCAAGCTTACGGCAGAAGAACAAGCCCGCTACGAGCAGTTGAAATCTGTTTCGTTCGGCACCTGGTTCGAATTTACCACCAACCAGCAAGGTGACCGTGTGCGTCGCCGGCTGGCCTGGTACAGCACGGTGACCGGACATAGCTTGTTCGTAAATCAACGCGGCCAAAAAGTGGGGGAATATCACCTGGAAGCCTTGGCCAAAATGATGGCGCACGATGAATTGCATATTGTCGAAGAACAAGCTGGTGGATTGATTGATCGTGCCTGGCAATCGGTCATGAATGCCTTGCGTTCGTTTGCAGGCCAATCTGGTACGGAGGTTCCAGCCAAATGAATTCCGTAAATACCGAATACCGCCGTGCCCGTCGTCGCAAAGTCGGCTACAACGTTGAAGTCTATGACACGATGACCGAAGAAGTGATTGGCCGATTGAGCAATCTGTCGGAAACCGGAATGTTGTTGATCATGCATAAACCGATTACCAACGATGCCCTGTATCAGCTTCGCTTAAGCTTGCCAAATCAAATGGGCGTGACGAAAGCTATTGATATAGGTGCTCACGAGCTCTGGTCTGATGAAGCCACCGCTCCGGGCCAAATCTGGACCGGTTTTCGCTTCATCGACGTTTCCCCTTCCGATGTCGCGTTTATACGAGATTGGGTGGATGCTCCGGGTGGCCATTACGTTTGACATGAGGCCGATAAAATTAATCTTCCTCATTACAGTGGCTGTACTGACATGCAGTTGTGACCAATCCGAAACGCAGCACCAGTCGATCATCGTCGATGGCAATGAAACACAGTTGGAAGTACGCGATGGATCGCCCCAGTCAATCGCGCTGGCGACCAAGGCCATCAAGCAGGTAATGCAAGCGCAACATGAACGATCGCATGCATGGAAACCTTCGGAACTCAGCAAAATAAACGCTGCACTGGCTTCCGGCCAGAGCGCCGCGATCTCAAAAGAAAATTTGCGCCTGATTGAAATCAGCAAACCGCTCTATCATGCCAGTGACGCTTATTACGATCCCAGTATCGGCTCACTGGTGAAACTTTGGGGCTTCTATACCGACAAATTCCCGATTAGCAACAAGCCGCCAAATAACGCACAAATTTCTGCTTGGCTTGCGGCGAAGCCGAATTTTCTCGACGTCAAGACCGACAATCACATAATTTCCAGCAGCAACCCAAACACACAGCTGGACTTCGCAACCATCCTCAAGGGTGTTGCCGCACTTGAAATAAGACGGATTGCAGCAGAGCTCAAGATGCGTGATGCCTTGGTCATCATGGGTTCGGATCAATTCGTGATCGGCACCGGACAAAGCAAGCCATGGACGGTCATGTTGAGAGATCCGTTCGGTGGTGACTTGGGACAAATCGATTTACAAGGCGATGAAGCATTATTCAGCTCGGGGAATTTCAATAAATTCCGCGTGGCGCCGACCGGATCACGCTGGGGCCATATTCTGAATCCCCGCACCGGCAAGCCATCCCAAGGATCGGCTACGGTTGTGGTATTGCATAGCGACCCGGTGCTGGCCGATGCGGCTTCGTCGGCATTGATGGCAGCGGGCCCCGGTAATTTCAAAAAGCTGGTCACGCGCATGAAACTCGCTTGCGCGATGATGGTAACCGAGGAAAATGAATTGCTGATTACCGCGCAAATGAAAAAACGCATCGTGTTTTTTCGTGATCCGGTTCCGCTTGGCAAGCCAATCGACAATGGCGACAGCTGTAAATAGCCAATCTTCAATCTAAAACCGAATTTGCCGCTCGGTATTTGACTGCATTAACACTAACAGCATCCGCAATCCGGCAAAATATCGCAAATCAAACGCGAGACCGATATGAGCCTGTACCAAGAGCATCTAGCCACTGTCATCAAACGTGCCGACCAGGCCCTGGCCGCAGCAGGTTTCGATCACCTAGTGATTGCCTCCGGCATTGAAAAATACCGTTTTCTGGACGATATGCCGTATCCGTTCAAGCCCAATCCGCAATTTAAATATTGGTTGCCGCTTACCAGGCATCCGCATAGCTGGATTATTCATACGCCTGGCAAAAAGCCTGGTCTGGTGTATTTTCAGCCCGATGATTACTGGCATGTACCCCCCAGCGCTCCCGAAGGAGACTGGGTCGAACATTTCGATATCCATGTCATAACCAGTCCGGAACAAGCTTCAAAATTCCTGCCGCAAGGCAAGTCCGCCATCATCGGTGAAGCCGACGCCGCAATTGGCGAGTTCGCGCCGAACAACCCGAGCGCCGTCATCCATCACCTGCATTTTCATCGTGCTTTCAAAACAGCTTACGAACTGAGTTTGATGCGCAAGGCGCAACGCAAAGGCGTGCACGGCCATCTGGCTGCGCGCGCGGCATTTCGTGCCGGTGAATCGGAGGCAGGCATCAATCTGGCGTTTCTGAAAGCTGCCGGCCATACCGATAGCGATACGCCGTACAACAATATTGTCGGCCTGAATGAAAACGGTGCGACCTTGCATTATCAATACAAAAGTTTCGACACGCCTGACGAGCATCATTCGCTATTGATCGATGCCGGCGCCGAAGTCGATGGCTATGCATCCGACATTACCCGTACCTGGAGCAACGGCGATACCCGTTTTACCGATCTGATCAATGCCGTCGATAAAGAGCAACTCGCGCTTGCGGCGAAAGTGCGTGCCAATACCGATTATCGCGACCTGCATCTTGAATGCCACTTGCGTTTGGGTAGCGTGCTGAAGGCGCTGGATATCGTCGATATGGATCCCGGCAGCATGATGGAAGCCGGCATTACTTCTACCTTCTTTCCGCATGGCCTGGGCCATCCCATTGGTCTGCAGGTACATGACGTCGCCGGGTTTGCAGCCGATGAAACCGGCACCATGATTCCAAAACCGAACGGCCATCCGTATTTGCGAATGACGCGCAAACTGGCACCAGGCATGGTCGTGACGATTGAGCCCGGCATCTATTTCATTCCGACTTTGCTGGCGAAACTCAAAGCATCCAAACATAGCTCGATCATCAATTGGCGCAATGTCGAACACCTCACGACATTTGGCGGTGTCCGTATCGAGGACGAAGTCCATTGCACAGGAAGCGCCCCTGAAAATCTGACGCGCGATGCTTTTGTGGAAATTGAACACGAATAATTGCGTAAACCTTGACGCAGAAAGCCCCATGCCATTTTTGTGGTTTGGGGCTTTTTTTATTCAATGATTATTTTGACCGCTTATTTTTTTTGGCGAAAACGTTTTATCGCCACCCAAGCCAAGGCAACGGCAAGCCAAAGCGGCCAAAGTGCGAATAACTCGATCACGATATCCAGCAGGCTATACCAACCGGTCGAGAATGCATTGAACAAGCGTTTGAAGAAGCCCGGGCGAATGGATTTTGCAATCGCATCGACATCGTCGATTTCGGTCTTGCGTACTTTGCTGAGCTGATAAAGCGAAAGATTGATGGTGCTGAAAGCGACTTTATCCTCGACTTCCTTCTGCACCACGGCCGCTTCGTCACGACTGGCTTTCGCATTATTTTGTCCGGAAATGACTGTCGCTTTGTCGGCGATTTTTCCGGGAGACGTACTCAAGTCGCCTAATTGCTTCTGTGCTTCCTGATTACGCAAGAACTCAAGCTGCTTTCTGAGCAATTCAAACTGAACATCGTGCGCTTGAAAATTGCGTTGATCCAGAAAATCGATCTGCGCCACCAGCGCCCGCAGAAAGTCCTGCGTTTTTCCGCTTGGCACGCGTACCGTTAGATTGCCACGCACCGTGTACTCGGCCAGCTCCAGCAATTTTGCATCGCCGATCGGATAACGATTGACACGCTCGACATTCGAACTGATTTGGTTCGTGACGACAAAGCCCTCCAGGTTCGACACGATATTTTCTATCGCGATCGCCGATTGATAAACGTCCTTTACCCGGAAATCGGCATTGGCGGTGCGAACAAATTTTCGTTCGCCATCGACATACGATGTAGCGCTTGAAGTCATTTGCTCGGCGCTTACCTGGTCCGAAGCGGGCTCTTCGAAAGCCATTCCGGCCTTCGCTTCCATCCGGGCCTGCGGTGCAGCGGCGCTGGCCGCATCATTCGCTGCTGTATCCATAGGGGTGCTACTTGCCTCGTATGCTGCACCTGCTTCAGCAGGCGCCGAGGCAGGCTCCTCCGATTTAGAGCAAGCGACCAATGCAACAAGCAGTGTTGCCGACAACAACATAATCATGACTTTACGCATCACATAATCTCCCGTTTTATTTGAATTGTTATACCGACGAAGCATCAATGCCGGCCATACTGGGTTCAACGATTAACAGTAGCAAGATGGGGTTAAGCACTTTCAAAAAATCGGTTACGTCTGGTTAAGATAATTTTTCCACTCGAAAAAGATCAAAAAAAATCCCGGCCAGGGCCGGGATTTCATGGCTTGCAAATTGCACACAGCATGACATTGCCTGAATCACATTTCATGCAAGTTGCATGCAGATTTACTCGGTTGAAATTGTTTTTTCCTGCAAATTGCATGCGCATTGTCCAGGCGGAACAATTGCAGCATGGTGCTAATGGTTCAATACGAATTTCATCAACGGCAATGTAGCTCGATCGAACGCAGGTCCGCTTCCAGGTCGATTTCGTCGACTTGCGACCGACCGCTGGCGATCCGCTTCCTGGCTTCATCGCAAGGGTCGTGGTCTACTGCACCAAATAATTTCCCGACCATTGCCAGCTTTTGCCGTGGGCTGCGAGTCCCGGCCATCTTGATGCCTTCGACGAATGGTTCTGCGCGACCAGGCAACGCAATGTACTTCTTTTTGAGCGGATTATCGGGAGTTGCAAGTAGCGCCGGCTGCCACTCATCGTTATCCAGAGTTAATCGCAGCGTGGAGACAGGCATATCCGCTTTGCTTTCTTCCCGAGCAAAAGCCTCCTGCTTACCCGCCGGTGTTGAAGCAGAACGGTTTTTGTCGATTGGCCTTTTTGTGACTCGAGCAGATGGCGATGATTCTTCCGTTGTCGGCAATATACGATCTATGAAAGTCACTTGTAACGCCTCGTCTGCAACAACATTCCCATTCACGAAGGTGCGCAGAGAAAACACATAGGCAATCAACCCAACGTGCAACATGACGACGACAGCAAGAATTGCAAAATTCCATCCTGATTGCCGCCGCACGATCGGTTGATTACGAACTGAAGGCAACTGCCAACAATCCATTGCATCGATGTCATGCCCTTCCGTGGGTTCCATAAGTAAAACAATGCGCGCTGGCATCCATGATGAGTAAGTTCGCTTATGGACAATGAAGTAACTGCCTAGTTCATTTTAATTTAAATTAAATAACCGACTTTCCCGTATCGAAAAAAAAATCCCGGCCAAGGCCGGGATTTCGTTCTGATCAAGATGTGGTAAATATTATTCTGCCGGCACGACCCTTAGCATCATGCTATCGACCGCAACAATGCGCACCAAACTGTTCGCCGGCAAGTCGGTGCCTTGCACGGTCCAGAAGGCATCGCCGATTTTTACCCGGCCCTGGCCATTGACGATAGCGGTTTCCAGCGGCAACACCTTGTCAATCAATTGCTCGCCGCGCCGATTAAGCAATGGTTTGTCGCTCGGCATTTCCTTGCCGCGAAAGAACTGGATGTAGATGCCTACCGTTACAAACGAAAACACGACGAACAAAACCACTTGCATCAATAAGGACAAATCCGGCAACAGCCATACCACGAAAAAAACCACCGCCGCGGCCAGACCAAGCCAGAGCAGGAAAATTCCCGGCGCCATCGTCTCTGCTGCAATCAGCAACAATGCAATACAGGCCCATACAATCATTTTCGCAGTCATCGCTATTCCTTCACTACTTAGGCGTTTTTAGCCGAGCTCATCGTTTTTTGCCGTTCCGAACTTTCTTTAGCCAGTTCGGCGATACCGGCAATACTGCCCATCACGCCGGTGACTTCGGTTGGCAGAATCATTAGTCGCTGGTTCGGCGAGTTGGCAAAATCTTTCAGTGCTTCAATATATTTCTGTGCGACGAAGTAATTGATCGCCTGCACGTTACCGGATGCGATCGCTTCAGACACCATGGTGGTGGCCTTGGCTTCTGCAGCGGCCAAACGTTCGCGCGCTTCGGCTTCGCGATAAGCGGCTTCGCGTTTACCTTCAGCGGCAAGAATCGTACTTTGCTTTTCGCCTTCAGCCTTCAGAATTTCAGCCTGACGAAAACCTTCGGCTTCGAGAATATTGGCACGCTTTTCGCGTTCCGCCTTCATTTGTCGGGCCATCGAGTCGACCAGGTCGCGAGGCGGCTGGATATCTTTCAATTCGATTCGATTGACCTTGATACCCCACGGGTGTGTCGCCTGATCGACGACGGTCAACAGCTTGGCGTTAATTTCATCGCGCTTGGACAGGGATTCGTCCAGGTCCATCGAACCGATGGCAGTACGGATATTGGTCATTACCAGCGCAATCGAAGCCTGCTCCAGATTCGATACTTCATACGCTGCCTTGGCGGCATCCAGCACCTGGAAGAACACCACGCCATCCACTTTCACCACGGCATTGTCCTTGGTGATAACGTCTTGCGAGGGAATTTCCAGCACTTGTTCCATCATGTTGACCTTGCGGCCAATGCCCTGCACGACCGGAAACAAAAAATGCAGGCCTGGCGAGAGCGTATGGGTGTATTGGCCGAATCGCTCGACTGTCCACTCATAACCTTGCGGAACCATTCGCACCATTTTTGCGACAAAAATGACGACAAATACCAAAAGCGCTAAAACGACAAACATGCCCATAACGAACTCCTTGAGATACCCATCACAGTATATTGGTTTCGGGCCGGGCTTTGTTGCGACCCTTTTCGCCCCGGGTGCATCCCTATAGCCGTGACATCTCCTTTCGCCATTGATGTTCCGCCCAGCCTGCTGACCCGCGCCAGAAATGGCGAGGTGGCCGCGTTCGAGCAGCTGTACCGATGGTTTGAAAGGCCCGTTTTCACGCTTGCCCTGCGCCTTTGTGGCCAGCGCGAGGAAGCCCAGGACATTTTGCAAGAGACCATGCTGAAACTATTCGGAAAAATCTCGGAATTTCGTGGCGATTCGCCCTTTTGGGGCTGGTTGCGGCAAATTGCCGTAAACGAGGCCCTGATGCGTATCAGAAAACGGCATCCGGCCCACGAACTCGATCTGTCCGAGCAATCGGACTTTCTGGAAGCCGATATTTTGCTTCCACCGCAAGCCGCCGATGTGCAACGGCTGACCGAGGCCATGAACCTGCTGCCTGCAACTACTCGCAGTGTGCTGTGGCTGTATCACGTCGAAGGCTACACGCATGACGAGATCGCCGACGCAATGCAAAAAACCATTTCATTTTCCAAGTCGCAATGCGCACGCGGCGGGAAAAAACTTCGCGAATTATTGAATATCGATAAAGAGGTACCGATCCATGGCTGATATCACTGCGTACAAACACGGCATCAGTATCGGACAGGCATTGCGGGATTTGCCGATGGAAGCGCCCATGCAATCGCTATGGCCGGCTCTCGCACAGCAGCTGCCAAAAAAAGCATCGCATCGTCGCTATCTGCCGATAGCTCTCGCAGCGAGTCTGGCTTTATTGGCCATCATTCCGATGAGCCTTAATTCGCCACCCGTTCTCGAAAACCCGATTGACGCGAATTTACAGGCAGCGATGCGGCAATCATCGCAATTGGAAAATATTCTGTTGGCCACACGCAATTCCACTGCCAGCAATGCCAGCGCCGAGGTAATCGGCATGGCGCTGGAAGATCGTATCCATGCAATCGACAGCGAACTTGCCGCAGGCTCGACAAGCCCGGCGCAACAGCTAAGTTTGTGGCAACAGCGCGTCAATCTTTTACAGGAAGCCACCGGCCTCTACTCGTCACAGCGCTATCAACAGGCCGAAGGTCGGCCTTACGAAATAGCGCTGGTCGAATCGTTCTAAACCCTTCAAGTAATTATCCAATCCGGAGATACAAGATGAAATTCAAAACACTCAGTCTGATTTTGGCCTGCACATTAATGAGTAGCGCCTTTGCAAAAGAACCCGCGAAGGTCAGCACCGCCGAACAGCAAGCCGCCAAAGCCGAAATCGACAGCTTGGTCGCACGCATTGAAGAGCTGTCAAAAAAACTTGGACCGGATCACTCGGTCAATATCGACATTCGCAAACATGAGCACCACGGCACTCCTTCTCCAAATGCGCGCGGACCGCGAGAAGTCATCATCGAACGGCGAGCACCAATGGCGAAAGCCCATGCCGAAGCTATGCGACCGAAACCGGGCATTGGCATCGTGATGGCACCGAATGCCGCGGCGAATGGTGTCTTGATTGGCGCAGTAACGCCAGACGGACCGGCAGCAAAGGCAGGCCTGCGCTCGGGTGATGTGCTGTTGAGTGTGGACGGAAAAAATGTTGGCAGCAGCGGAAAAGCCGGCATCGAGAAAGCACGTGAACTCTTGTCGAATCTCAAAATTGGCCAAAGCGTGCAATTAGGTTATGCGCGCGCCGGCAAAGCCGGAAAAACCAATGTCAAAGTCGACAATATCGGTCGCGTCATGATGTTCAGCGATCGGGAAGGCGGATTCGCGCCGCGTGCTGACGGCCACACAAGACACATGTTTTCGGGTGGTCCCGGGGATCATGAAAATATCGAAATTATGGCATTTGCCAATTGCGAAAAAGCCGGCAAAAAAGATTGTGCGCCACCGCGTATTTTCGAAGCGATGCGTTGGCAGGGACTGAATCTGGCATCGATTGATGCGCAGCTCGGACGCTATTTCGGCACCGACAAAGGCGTATTGGTCATCAGTGCCGGACCCGACATGAAAAGCCTGCAAAGCGGTGACGTAATCCAGCGTGTGGAATCCACTGCCACCGAATCTCCGCGAGATGTCATGCGCGTGTTACGTGCCAAAAAAGTAGGCGAAAAAGTCAGTCTGTCCGTATTGCGCGAACGTAAAGCATTGAATCTTCAAATTACTACGCCCGAAGCAAAAACGATGCAATTTCTACCACCACCTACACCAACCGCACCGCCGGCACCGCCTGCACCGCCTCGCGCGCCAGGCGTAACGCCGCCGCCAACACCGGTAGCGCCTCCCGCACCGCCGGCGCCCCCAATCGGCTGGCGTTTTGATGACAACACACAGGAACGCATCATCTGGGTAAGTCAAAATGACGATTCAGATGAAGATGCCGTCGAGGACGTCGAAATAGAAATCACGAAGTAGTTCACATAAATCGCAGACTCGGGAACTATCACGGCCACCGGGGGTCCATTACATCGTTAAGACAAACTCTCTTGATCCCGGCTCTCACTAGGCCGGGATTTTTTTGTCCCGACTGCTGCCATAGGTCAATAGATTATTCCCGAGCAAAGCCCGTATGATGTTGCGATGACCGGGGATCAGTTGTGAATGCAGTCAAACAGAGTTTGGACGCTTTATCGCGCGACTTGCGTGAGCGTCCAGACGAAATCATGCTCGAAATTGGTGCCGGAGGCGAACTGCTGGTCGCACGCATTCGAGTGGCCGCCACTGCATTATTAATACTGTTGCCAATAATCAACCTGTTATTCGGTGGTTCCTATTACGAAACCATGACTGGCGCCATGGGTGCCGTCGGCGCGTTCCTGCTGAGTCTGCTGTGGTTGAGCCTGTCGAAAAACCACCGGCTTTATCGCTGGCTGCCTTTTGTATCGGCAGCCGGCGATGTCAGCATGGTAAGTGCCGTGCTATTGATGCTGTCACTGAATAATCCATCGGCCGGGTTGAACAGTGTGGTGGTCTGGTCCTGTTATCCACTGGCCATCATGGCAACCGCTTTACGTAACGATGTCCGTGTCTGCGTGCTTGCGGGCGCACTGGCGATTGTGCAATTTTCATTGCTTGCCGTTTTCATCATGTACCAAACTCATGGCACTGCTGCATCCATCGATTACGGTGTCGTTTCGGTTTCCAATCAAATTCAAAGAGTCGTGCTATTGCTCGCGATCAGCGTGCTGACCGCCGTCGTGGTGTATCGCATGCAACTGCTGGTGCAATTATCCGGTACTGACGGTTTGACCGGCCTGCCTAATCGACTCTATCTGAATCATCGGGTTCCCCATTTGCTGCAACGAGCCAAAGCAGATAACGCCACACTTTCGGTAGCGATTATCGATATGGATTTTTTCAAACGCATTAATGACGACCTGGGTCATCTTGTCGGTGACAAGGCGTTACGCCATGTCGTTCAAACGCTTCGCGACAAACTCGATGACGAAGAACCACTCATCCGTATCGGCGGCGAAGAATTCCTGTTGGTCATGCGCATGCCGATTGGCACTGCTTGGGAAAGACTGGAATATTTGCGCAAACACCTCAATGACAATCCATTTATGAATGGTCCAGATGCGGTACCCAGGATGCTGACTTTTTCAGCCGGCATCGCTTGCTGCCCACAGGACGCAAGTGACGTTTCGAACCTGCTCAAGCATGCCGATCGCAGGCTGAGAGCCGCCAAGCAGCATGGTCGAAACCGCGTGATAGCACGCGATTAGTGCGCTGACTTGCTCCAAACCCGCGTCTGCACTACCCTGCCACATCGCTTTGGGGATCAAAACACATGGATATTTTGAAGGGTTTGTTTGGCTTGGCCGTGCTTATCGGTATTGCGTGGATTTTTTCGAATAATAAATCGCGAGTCGATTGGAAGCTGGTCGGGACCGGTGTATTCCTTCAAATTGCCTTTGCAGCATTCGTCTTGCTGACACCATTCGGAAGTTATATTTTTGGGAAAATGGGCGAGGCTTTTGTCACCTTGTTGAGCTTTACCAATGCCGGCTCCGAAATGATTTTTGGTGCATTGAGCAAACCCGACAAACTCGGTTTTATCTTTGTCTTTCATGCACTGCCGACCATTATTTTCTTTGCCGCCCTGATGGCAATTCTGTATCACCTGAACATCATGCAGAAAATCGTCAAGTTGATGGCATGGATGATCACCAAGGTGATGCGGGTTTCGGGCGCGGAAACAACTTCTGTATGCGCCAGCGTTTTTATCGGACAAACCGAAGCGCCGCTTACCGTGCGCCCTTACATCAGCAAGATGACCGATTCCGAACTGCTTACGATGATGATCGGCGGCATGGCGCATATTGCCGGTGGCGTGATGGCGATTTATATCGGGATGCTGGCTGGCAGCGACACGGCATTGCAGATCGTTTATGCCAAACACTTTCTCGCTGCTTCGATCATGGCCGCACCGGCTACCTTGTTGATTGCGAAAATCCTGATTCCGGAAACCGGCACGCCGCTGACCACCGGCAAAGTCGAAGTCCATTTCGAGCGTGAAAGCAAGAACATCATCGATGCCGCTGCCGCTGGCGCTTCAGATGGCATGCGACTCGCATTGAATGTGGCCGCGATGTTGCTGGCATTCGTTGCACTGATCGCCATGTTGAATGCGATGATTGGTTGGTTCGGCGACATCCACATGGACGGCTACAACAGTATCAACATGATGCTCAATCAGGGAGCAGCCGCTGGTGCCGCGCCGATTAAACTCAATCTCGGTCTGATTCTCGGTTACATACTGGCACCGATTGCCTGGGTGATCGGTATCGAATGGAATGACGCCGTTATCGCCGGCGGTCTTATCGGTCAGAAAGTCGTACTCAATGAATTTGTTGCCTATATGCAACTGGCAGCGACTCCGGTCGGCGATGGCATGGGTGCCATTAGCGAACATTCGCGATTAATTTTGACCTATGCATTATGTGGCTTCGCCAATTTTGCTTCGATCGCGATTCAAATCGGTGGCATTGGTGCACTGGCACCGGAGCGTCGCAGTGATCTCGCCCGTTTTGGTTTGCGTGCCGTATTGGGCGGCTCGATTGCCACCTTGATGACGGCCACCATCGCCGGCGTATTGTTGGGCTTTATCTAGCAGTCATTCGAAGTAAACGCCATGCATTCACGCGTTCTGATTGTCGGCAGTTATGTCCAAGACCATGCATGGCAAGTGGATAATTTCCCGGTGCCGGGCGAAACCCGGCGCGCACTGGGTTTTTCCAGCGGCCCGGGCGGCAAGGGTTTCAATCAGGCGATTGCCTGCGCCCGTCAAGGCGTAAGCACGGTTTTTATCGGCGCCATTGGCCAGGATGCGCTCGGCGAATGTGCAAAAAACTTCGCCACCGCCGAAGGCTTGCAAGCCTTTTGGCAAACCCGCAGCGATATGCCAACGGCTGCGTCCAGCATCGTGGTCAATGCTGCCGGCGAAAACATGATTGCGGTAAATCTGGCCGCCAACGAATTTCTTGACCAGAGTTTTCTGCAGGCGAATTCATCACTCTTTGAAAACGCCGGCACCGTACTTTGTCAGCTGGAAAACAATCTCGATGCCATTCATTTTGCGATGCAACTTGGCAAAAGCAATCAGGCCTTGTGTGTTCTGAATCCGGCGCCCGTGCATCCCGACCTGAGTCGGGAATTGCTGGACTCGGCTGACGTGCTAACACCGAACGAAACCGAATTCGCATTATTGTGTCAGCGCTTCGCCGATATGGAATTCATTGCCGATCAAGTGGCACAGACTGAAGATGCCGTGTTGCATAATTGTTGTCGCAAGCTGAGTACGAATACGATCGTAATCACGCTCGGTCGTTTCGGTTGTTTTGTCTCGCATGGCGACAATAGACGCGGCGACAGTCAGAGTTTTTATCGGGTCGCACCCGAAACCGTCAAGGCCATCGACACCACCGGCGCTGGCGATGCCTTCAGTGGCGCACTGGTTGCTGCGCTGAATTTGTTTCCGGAACAGGGCTTTTCAGGCGCCATTCGATACGCAAGCCGAGTCGCTGCGATGTCCACGGAAACCATCGGCACCGCTCCTGCCATGCCTAACCGGGCTCAGGTGACCGCCAGGTTTGGCTGAACCCCGCAGGAGGGCCTTCTAGGCCCGAAAGATCTTGCGAGATTTGTCGCGCCTAAAGGCGCTCCTACAATGCATCAATAGCGGTAAAATAGCGTCCTCAACCAAGGACCTCCCATGCTCACCCCCGAACTTCGCCAACGCATCGAGACATTGCTCAATTCAAACCACGTTGTTTTATTCATGAAAGGCTCGCCGTCACAACCGAACTGTGGCTTTTCATCGAAAGCGTCGGGAATCTTGAATGAGCTGCTTGGCGACTACGCCCACGTAGACGTGCTGGCAGATGCCGAGATACGCGAAGGCATCAAGATTTATGGTCAATGGCCAACAATCCCGCAACTTTATGTGAAGGGTGAATTGATCGGCGGCAGCGACATCATCAATGACATGTTCAATAGCGGCGAACTGCATCAGGTACTCGGTGTGCCGGCGCCAGTGCGAATTACCCCTGCTCTTCATATTAGCCCGGCGGCGGCAAAAGCGATCCAGCAAGCGATGGAGAATTCGGAACCCGGCGTCGCTTTGCATTTAAGCGTCGATGCCCGCTTTCAATCGCAGTTCCAGCTCAAGCCTTTGACTGGAAATGAGATCGTGGCCGAAGCAGAAGGCATCAAAGTGTATTTCGATCTGGCAAGCGCTCCGCGCGCAGATGGCATCTCGATTGACTGGATTGAAGATGTCCGCGGCTCGGGTTTGGCGATCGACAACCCGAACGCACCGGCCAAGGTGCAATCCCTGTCTGTCCAGGCATTGCATGATGGTTTGCAAAACTATCGGGTTATTGATGTGCGCCCGCAGCATGCTCGCGCCATTGCAGAGTTTCCGCATCCGCATGATGTTCTCGACGAAGATAGTTTTGAACAGCTCGCAGCTTTGCCGAAAGATACCCGTATGGCTTTCCTTTGCCATCACGGTAATTCCAGCCGTCAAGCTGCAGAACATTTTCGCGGTCTGGGCTTCACGCAGCTATTCAATGTTGAAGGCGGTATCGATGCCTGGGCCGATCAAATTGATAGTGCGGTGCCCCGATATTGATAGCCTATTGGTCATGGCTGGCAGGTGTAGAGCTTTTGCGCTAAATTTACGGTAAGCTGAATATAGTTAGTTTCGATACCTTAAAAGTTATGTACTGGGAGGTTTCTATGAAATGGATATCAGTCGCTTTGCTCGCATTGGGTTTGGCAGCTTGCTCGGGTGGCTCTGGCGGCCCCGGCGGCAAGGCAGGCGCAGCAGCAGAAGCATGCGATGCCTTCGTGAAAACCAAACTGGAAGGCAAACAATTTACGCTCGATCTAGCCACCTTGGCTGCCAGCCTGAAAGAAAGCCCCGATAAAAGTGCGACGCTCGGTGCGCCCATTATCATCGAACCCGGCCTGACCACAGAAGTGAAGCAAAGCATTAAATGTGATGTCCGCTTTGCTGCCGACGACACGCCTGAAGTTTTGAACGTTACCTTTATCTGGTAATTGAAATTGCCTGAGATAAAAAAACCGAGCCTGGCTCGGGTTTTTTATGCCTGCAATTAACCGCTATCGAATTACTCGTCAAACCGCAAATGCTTGACCGATTTCCCGTGACGGCGAATCAGTTTCAAAGCTTCAATGCCGATATTGATATGTTTTTCGACAAAGTTCGACGACACGATTTTGTCGGACGCTTCGGTTTTCACGCCTTCCGGAATCATCGGCTGATCCGACACCAGCAACAAGGCACCGGATGGAATGCTGTTGGCAAATCCGGTCGCGAAAATCGTTGCGGTTTCCATATCAATCGCCATGCTGCGCGTCTTGCGCAGATATTCCTTGAATTCGACATCGTGTTCCCAGACCCGGCGATTGGTCGTATACACGGTGCCGGTCCAGTAATCGTGCCCCAGATCACGTGTCATTGTCGAAATGGCACGCTGCAAGGCGAACGCCGGCAAGGCCGGCACTTCCGGTAATAAATAATCGTTCGATGTACCTTCGCCGCGAATTGCCGCGATCGGCAAAATCAAATCGCCCAGTTCATTCTTGCGTTTCAAGCCACCGCACTTGCCAAGAAACACCACGGCTTTCGGCGGCAATGCGCTCAGCAAATCCATCACGGTGGCAGCATTGGCACTGCCCATGCCGAAATTGATCATCGTGATGCCGTCAATCGTTGCACTCGGCATCGGACGATCGCGTCCTACGACCTCGGCGCCGGTCAGACGCGAGAAATGATCCAGATAACCGCCAAAGTTGGTCAGCAAAATATGCTCGCCGAAGTTCTCCAGGGCCACGCCGGTGTAACGCGGCAACCAATTACTCACAATATCCTGTTTATCTTTCATTCTTCGCTCCTGTTTCATGCCTATTTTGCCACGTTTAGGCATCCGGGCACCTCTAAAAGTCCGCAGGCCCAGGCTACAGAAGGAAATGATGACGCGTGCATAGTGGAAAATGTAAGGAATCATTTTTTTCATGCAACGCAGTATTGTGACGCAGATGGGTTTTTTAGAGGCTGCCCGTGACCTTCGTCATGTTGGCACTGCCAGGCATGCGGGTTAATGTGTCAGGTCTTACGGGGAGAGTTTTCATGCGTAAATCCAGTCTCATCGCCGCGATGGCGATGCTTAGCTTCTCTGTTGCCGCCATCGGCAAATCCAACCCGCCAGAAACGCGAACATCCGTTTCCGATCCTTATCCAAGCACCTATAAAAGTATCGGCTCCGGCCCGGTCCTGATTCGCAATGCCACCGTGCTTACGGGTACCGGCGAGCGTATCGACAATGCGGATGTGTTGATGCGCGACGGGAAGATTGCCGGCATTGGTAAAAATCTGGACACGCCAGGCAATGCGACCGTCATCGATGGCACCGGCAAATGGGTAACTCCGGGCATTATCGATGCCCACTCGCATCTGGGTGTTTATCCCAGCCCCGGTGTCAGTGCGCATGAAGACGGCAATGAGCTGACCAATCCCGCCACGCCAAATGTCTGGGCAGAGCATTCGATCTGGCCGCAAGACCAGGGCTTTGCCACCGCCCTCGCCGGTGGCGTGACATCCCTTTTGGTACTACCCGGCTCCGGCAATTTGATCGGTGGCCGTGGCGTCGTGCTGAAAAATGTTTATGGCACCAGTTATCAGGACATGAAATTTCCCGGCGCTCCCCACAGCATCAAGATGGCCTGCGGGGAAAATCCGAAACGGGTTTACGGTGGAAAAGGCTCATCGCCCGCTACCCGCATGGGCAATGTGGCTGGTTATCGTGCCGCGTTTATCGATGCCAAGGGCTATATGAAGTCCTGGGATAAATACAATGCCGGCGGCAAGGAAAAAGGTGATGAGCCGAATCAGGATCTGCGTCTCGAAACGCTGGCAGGTGTCATGCGTGGCGACATCAAGGTGCAAATTCACTGCTATCGCGCCGATGAAATGATGCTGATGATGGATTTGGCAAAAGAATTCAATTTCAAAATCGCTTCATTCCACCATGCGGTTGAAGCTTACAAAATTGCCCAGCCGCTCGCCGACAATAATATCTGCGCTTCGATGTGGGCAGACTGGTGGGGCTTCAAGATGGAAGCGTTCGACGGCATCCAGGAAAATATCGCGCTGGTCGATCGCAAGAAAAACAGTTGCGCGATCGTGCATTCGGATTCCTCCGAAGGTATCCAGCGTTTGAACCAGGAAGCGGCAAAAGTGACTGCGCGCGCAGGCGCGTTAGGCATGAATGCCAGCCCGGAAAATGCGATGCGTTGGCTAAGCTTGAACCCCGCGAAAGCGCTCGGTATTGATAAAGTCACCGGCTCATTGGAAGAAGGGAAAATGGCCGATGTCGTTCTATGGAATGGCACGCCATTCAGCGTTTATGCGAAAGCCGAAAAAGTCTATATCGATGGCGCCTTGATATTCGATATCAACAACCGGGAAATACAGCCGAAATCGGACTTTATGCTCGGCCAGGGAGGCAACCCATGAAACAACTACTTTTGATTGCCTGCTTATTTTCAAGCACTGCATTTGCACAAAATGTGTTGATTAAAAATGCCACCGTACATACGGCTGGCACTCGCGGCACCCTGAAAAATTCCGACGTTCTGGTACAAGGTGGCATCATCCGTGCAATTGGTCCGAATCTTTCGGCGCCAGGCGTGACCAGTATCGATGCCAAAGGCAAGCCGCTGACACCGGGTTTGTTTGCAGGTCTTGGCGATATTGGCCTTGAAGAAGTATCAGCTGAAAAATCCACGGTTGATGCGAGCTTTTCATTGGGCGAAGGCGTCACCGGACAAATGCGGCCCGAGTTTGATGTCGTCCCGGCATTCAATCCGAATTCGGTATTGATTCCGGTAACTCGCCTCGAAGGTTTTACCTTCACCGCGTTGACCGCCAACGCCGGCAGCAGCTTGTTTGGCGGGCAAGGCGCCATCATGCGTTTGAATGGCAAATACGAAGATCCGATTGGTTCGCGTATTTTATTCGCCAGCATGGGCGGCAATGCCGATGAACTCAGCGGCAGTTCGCGCGCCGCACAATACATGCTGCTCGATCAGGCGATTCGCGAAGCACGCGGCTTGTCACCGTATGATTATCGGCAAGCCCTGCTCACACCGGCCGGACGTGAAGCATTGAACAAGTTTTTACTCGGCGGTCGCACGGTATTCCATGTCGAACGTGCATCGGATATTCGCCAGGTATTGAGCTTCGCGAAAAAGCACGGCATGCGTCCGGTCATTGTCGGTGGCACCGAAGCCTGGCAAGTCGCAGCGCAATTGAAAGCCGATAACGTAATCGTAATCATCGATGCTTTGCAAAATCTGCCATCGAGTTTCGATCAAATCGGCGCGCGCCTGGACAACGCCGCGCTGTTGCAAAAAGCCGGCGTCCGCGTCGGTTTTTATCGCAGCGATGATGCCTCGCAAAATGCCCGCAAGGTGCGCCAGACTGCCGGCAATGCGGTTGCCAATGGACTGCCATGGGAAGCCGGACTTGCCGGAATTACCAGCGTGCCGGCCGATGCTTTTGGTGTCGGCGACAAAGTCGGTCGCATCGAAGTGGGCTTGATTGCGGACCTCGTGCTTTGGAATGGCGATCCGCTCGAAGTGAATGCATTTGCCGAACAAGTTTGGATGAGCGGCCAGATGATGCCGATGAAATCACGCCAAACCGAATTGCGTGATCGCTACATGGGCGAACCAAACAGCTTGCCGCGTGCCTATCAAAAATGATCATCGTCCCGGCTCACGCCGGGATGATGCTATGAAACCCAGAAACAATTTAAAGATACCGGAATAAATAATGAAACTTCACCTGCTTGCCACTGCCATTCTGCTGACTTTTTCCAGCGGTTCTTTAACAGCCGCCGATAAAAAAGAAGCAGCCAAATGGGATATCAACAATTTCCATAAGGGCGCAAAAAATGTTTCCTTCAGCACCGATGAAGGCACCTGGCTGGATCTCGATGTCAGCCCTGATGGCAACACGATTGCCTTTTCGATGATGGGAGATATTTATACTTTGCCGATCAGTGGCGGAACTGCGAAGCGCATCAGTTCGGGCCCTGCGTTCGACGTGCAGCCTCGCTTCTCGCCCGATGGCAAGCAAATCGCCTATACCTCCGATCGTGCCGGCGGCAATAACTTGTGGCGTATGAATCGCGATGGCTCGGATGCGAAGCAAGTGACCAAGGAAAGTTTTCGCCTTCTGAACAATCCAATCTGGACACCCGATGGCCAATACCTGATCGGTCGCAAGCATTTCTCCTCCGAACGCTCGCTCGGTGCCGGCGAATTGTGGATGTACAACCTGAAAGGCGGCAGCGACGGTCTGCAATTGAACAAGCGCAAGAACGACCAGATGGATCTTGGCGAACCTGCGATCAGTCCCGATGGTCGATACGTTTATTATTCCGAAGACGTCAGTGATGGCGATACTTTTGCCTACAACAAAAATGTTTATGGCGTTATTTACGCGATCAAGCGTCTTGACCGCGAAACCGGCGAAGTTCGCACCTTGATTTCAACGCCCGGCGGCGCGATTCGTCCGCAGCCCTCGCCGGATGGAAAATCGCTCGCTTTCGTAAAACGCATCCGCGATAAATCCGTTTTGCATGTGTTGGATTTGCAATCGGGCGCGACCCGCGCGATCTGGGATGGCTTGTCGCATGACCAGCAGGAAGTCTGGGCGATTTTCGGACCGTATCCGAACTTCAATTGGACGCCAGATTCGAAAAACGTGGTGATCTGGGCACAGGGAAAACTCTGGCGCGTCGATATGAAAAGCGGCGCACAAACCGCGATTCCGTTCACTGCCACCGTGCAACAAAGCCTGGTCGCGCCGCTGCGTTTCTCGCACCGCGTCGATGGCGATAGTTTCGCGCCGAAAATGATCCGCGATATCGCAACCAGCCCGGACAACAACACGATTGTTTTCCACGCGGTCGGCAAACTCTGGAAGAAAACCCTTCCGAACGGCAAGCCAACGCGACTGACTGCCGACGCAAAACAATTCGAATACCAGCCGTCCTTCAGCAGCGACGGCAGGAAATTGCTGTACACGACATGGTCGGATGAAAATCGCGGTGCAATCGTCGAGCTGGACTTGAGTTCCGGCCAAAGCCGTAAACTCACCTCGGAGCAAGGCTATTACTATGGCCCGCGTTATTCGAATGACGGCTTGCGCATTCTGTACACCAAGCAATCGGGCAACAACCTCACCGGCGGCGTCTGGGCCGGCGAACGCGGCGTGTTTGTGATGGACACTCAGGGCAAAAACAGTTTCCGCATTGCGAAAAACGGCAGCGACCCGCAATTCTCACCCGACGGCAAACGCGTTTTCTTCCTGACCGGCGGCGGCTTGTCGAAAAAACTGCAAAGCATCGGTATCAACGGCGAAGAACCGCGCGATATTTTCACGATGAAATATCCGGATTTCGTCAGCGTCAGTCCGGATGGAAAACACGTCGTGTTTACCGAATTATTCCAAGCCTATCTGGCGCCGATTCCGCAAACCGGAGGCGTAGTCGAACTTTCGAAAGATATTACCAGTCTGCCCGTTACCAAGCTCAGTACCGACACCGGCGCCTATATCCATTGGTCACATGATTCGAAGTCCCTGCATTGGCTGGTCGGTGATCGCTATGTCTCGCGTGGCATCAATGCCAGTGCAGCCGATGCCGGCGTCAGCCTGGGCCTGAGTGTTGCGACCGACAAGGCGAACGATGTGTTTGCATTCACCGGTGGCCGAGTGATCACGATGCGAAATGCTCAAAGCCAGCAAGAAGTCATCGAAGATGGCGTTGTTGTCGTACAGGGACAAACGATTGTCGCGGTCGGTAAACGCGGCGATGTCGCGATTCCGCAGAATGCGAAGAACATCGATGTCGCCGGCAAAACGCTTTATCCCGGCATTGTCGATGTGCATGGTCACGGCAACCATTTCGGTGGCGGTGTAATGGCGCAAAAGAACTGGACCTATTACGCCAACCTGGCTTTCGGCGTGACGACATTGCATGATCCGTCGGCAACGACCGAAATGGTGTTTTCGCAATCGGAATTGCAAAAAACCGGCGAGCTGGTCGGTCCACGCGTGTTCTCGACCGGCAGCATCTTGTACGGTGCCGACGGTGATTTCAAAGTCGTGGTCGGCTCGCTCGACGATGCCCGCAGTCACCTGCGTCGCTTGAAAGCGAATGGCGCTTTCAGCGTGAAAAGTTATAACCAGCCTCGCCGCGAGCAGCGTCAGCAATTGAACCAAGCAGCGAAAGAATTAAACATGCTGGTGGTCGAGGAAGGCGGCAGCACCTTTAATCACAATATGACCATGGTGCTCGATGGCGTCACCGGCATTGAACACAATATTCCAATTGCACCGCTTTATCGCGACGTGATTGAAACCTGGCGTCAAACCGATGTTCGCAATACACCAACACTGATCGTGAATTATGGCGGCGTAAACGGTGAATTCTATTGGTATGGACACACCAATGCCTGGGAAGACAAGAAGCTCAACAAGTTCTTCCCGCAACAAGCATTGGATGCGCGATCCATCCGCCGTGAAACCGGGCCGGAATGGGATTACTACCATGTCGAAGTGGCGAAAGCGGCCAAGAAAATGCGCGATGCCGGCATCAAGATTCAGGTCGGTGGTCACGGCCAGTTGCAGGGCCTCGGCACGGTCTGGGAAATGTGGATGTTGACCCAGGGCGGCATGACGCCCTGGGAAGCATTGCGTGCCGGCACGATCGATGGTGCCGACTATATCGGTTACTCGCAGGATCTCGGCTCGGTTGAAGTGGGTAAACGTGCCGATCTCGTTATCGTCAACGGCAACCCGCTGGAAAATATCCAGGCCACTGCCGATACCGCGATGGTGATGATTAATGGTCGCTTGTTTGATACCGGCACGATGGCGGAAATTGGCGGGCAACAACGCCCTGCTCCGACTTTCTACTGGCAGTCCGGCGAAGGCATGCCGGGTGAAAGCATCGGCCTGGAAAACGGCCCGAGCGCGCATACCGACAACGACTGATTAGTTGCACTACGAATAAACGAAAATCCCGGCTTAGGCCGGGATTTTTTTTCGGTTCATGCGTAAGCAATGTACTATCGTGGAGAATCGAATCCCTCAGTTAAACATCGAGAACACCATGGCTACCCGTTACTACATCCGTCTTCCCGAACCTGCCAAAGCCCGCGGCAGCGATCCCGACCTTGCTTTCAAAAGCGAAGGTGGCGAAGGTTTCGCGATGGAACTTGAAAACGCCTTGCGCACTACCGAATTATTCGAACGCTGGAAAGCCAAGCAGGAAGAACCAGACGAAGTGGATCAAAGTTTCGCTGCGGTCGATTTGAATTCGACCGTCACCGCCACCCATCATGATTTGTATATCGACTTGGTCGTGGTGACTTCGCTGCCGGGTCCGGTATTTAAACAACGATTGAGATTACTGGCCGGCAGCAACTGGCAATTGAGCGATGTGAAATCGGCATAAAATTAACACGAGTATTGCCCACACACTCACTACATCGTAAGCACACATGCCACTGGCAAAGTTCACATCAATGAACTTGAGAAGTGAACATGTATGTGGCTTAGCGTATGGAAAGTTGTAGTTGCCTTTCTTGCATTTATCGGGGCACTTGTTTTTTTGCTGTTCAGCACACTAGTCGTGCTCGCTGTTCTACAGACGACAGGGGAGCGTCCCGCCGGACAACCAGAGCCCGTTGAAAACCTGCAATACTTGGTGACCGGCTGCGGCTTGAGGAATGGCAAAATCGTATCAATCGATAAACGCCACGACACCTCATACAGCAACGACCCGAGTGGCGGCGACGATGATTCAGATGCGGGCTATTCGATTAATGCCTATGCAATGAAATTAAAGGAAATGGATTTACGCGAATTGTCGATACCCGGTCACGATGAAGAACCGGGTTGGCATCAGCCTCGCAAAAGCCAGCTTCCCTATTTATCCCGGAGCGCATTGCAGTTCTATTTTGCCTACGTCAACAATGCAAAAACGACCGACTGGCTTCCAAACGAAAGCCAGGTGAACTCAATTAACTACTTCTTGAAAGTGAACCGGATAAGTTTCGAAAATGGCAGAGTAACCAATGCGGGCATCTGCCTTTTCAGTCCGGGGGACAACAATTTGTACGTGGTCAATTTAAATCACTGGTAAGCGAATCAATACGCGAATTCGCGAAACACCTGATCCACCGATTGATTCCATGCACCATGATACAGCTCCAGTTTGCGCTCGGCCGGCGTCTGGTTCGCCATCGCAAATTCGATCAAGGGCTCGATAAATACCGCTTCGCTGGCACCGGTCGAGTTCAGACGATTACGACGCTGCAAACCCATGCCGGAAATTTTCAGGGCTTCCAGCGCAAGTTCGCGCAAGCTGTGATTTCTAAACGGAACCTTGAAACCCATCTTCGGCACGTTGTCGCGAAGGTGATTGCGTTCTGCCATCGTGAAATCCTTCACCAGGTCCCAGGCCGCATCGAGTGCGGTTTGGTCGTACAACAAGCCGACCCAAAATGCCGGCAATGCGCATAAACGATTCCACGGGCCGCCGTCGGCACCGCGCATTTCCAGATATTGTTTCAAGCGTACTTCCGGAAACGCTGTCGTCATATGGTCAGCCCAGTCTTTCAGCGTCGGCAATACACCCGGCAAATTCGGCAACTCGCCTTTCATGAAATCGCGGAAACTCAAACCGGCGCAATCAATGTATTTTCCTTCGCGATATGTGAAATACATCGGTACGTCGAGCAGATAATCGACATAGCGTTCGAAACCAAAACCTTCGTCAAAAACAAAGTCCAGCATGCCGGTGCGGTTTTTGTCGGTATCGGTCCAGATATGCGAGCGATAACTCAGATAGCCATTCGGCTTGCCTTCGGTAAACGGTGAGTCGGCAAACAAGGCCGTTGCGATTGGCTGCAAGGCCAGCGACACCCGGAATTTCTTGATCATGTCGGCTTCGGACGCGTAATCCAGGTTCACTTGCACGGTGCAAGTGCGGGTCATCATGTCCAAACCCAGCGTACCGACCTTCGGCATATAGTCGCGCATAATCTTGTAGCGACCTTTCGGCATCCACGGCATTTCATCGCGTTGCCATTTCGGCTGGAAGCCCATGCCCAAAAAGCCGAGTCGCAATTCATCGGCTACCGATTTCACTTCGAATAAATGATTGGCAACTTCGCAACAGGTTTGATGGATGTTCTCGACCATCGCGCCGGAGAGTTCCAATTGCCCGGCCGGCTCCAGCGTCACGGAAGCACCATCGCGAGTGAGCGCGATCAACTTTCCATTTTCTTCGTAAGGCTGCCAGCCAAAACGCATCAATCCACGCAACATGGCTTCGATGCCACGGTCGCCTTCATAGGTGGGCGGCCGTAAATCATCCAGCCGAAATCCGAATTTTTCATGTTCGGTTCCAATACGCCAGGCCGACTCGGGCTTGTTGCCTTTCGCATGAAACGCTATCAGTTCTTGCTTGTTCTGGATGACTTGTTCAACCACATTGCTGGGACCGGACATAGAAAAATCTCGATAGGTATTCCGCATAAGTGTGGGCTAGACTCTACAATCACAAGCCTGCCTTCTGCGCCCGAGTTTACCCCAAGCATGCGTATTATTTTGTCAGCCCTATTGCTACTCAGTGTTGCACCAGCAGCGGCACAGACATTAGAACGCGGCAACGGGCCCGAGCCTTCAACTCTGGATGCGCATAAATGCCCCGAGGTAGCCTGCGGCAATATTCTGCGCGACCTCTATGAAGGCCTGGTTTCAAAAGACGGCAAGGGCCAGGTAATTCCCGGCATGGCCGAACGCTGGGAAGTCTCGGGCGATGGTCGTATCTGGACTTTTTATCTTCGCGATAATTTGAGATGGAGCAACGGCGAAACATTGACGGCAAACAATATTGTGCGCAGCTTTCAACGTGCATTTGCGCCAACGACCGCCGCACCATTTGCCGAACATTTCGAAGCAATCGAAAATGCCGGCGAAATCATGCGAGGTGAAAAACCACCCTCATCACTGGGGGTTTCATCGCCCGATGCAAAAATCGTCGTTATAAAACTGAAGCGCAGTGCCGCACTCTTGCAATTGCTGACATTGCCAACGGCATATCCGGTATATCTGCCGGCGATTGAAAAATTCGCTGCGCAGCATACCCGTCCGGGAAATCTGGTCAGCAATGGCGCTTATCGTTTGCAGGATTGGACGCCGCAGTCATTCGTGAAGCTGGAATTGAATCTGAACTTTCGAGAATTGGCCACTATCCGGAATGTTCGCTACCACGTCACCGAAGATGCTTCGAGCGAGTTGAAACGTTTTGAATCCGGCGGCCTGCACATTACCGAAACACTGCCGCCACAACCCTTGCCTGCCCTAAAGAAAAAATTTGGATCGCAACTTCGAATCTCGCCATATCTCGGCAGCTTCTGGTTCGGCTTTAATCTAACCCAGCCACCGTTGAAAAATAATCGTGCCTTGCGTGAAGCCTTATCGTTGGCTATCGATCGCGACAAATTGACGCGTTACATCACCGGCTTTGGCGAACAGGCTGCGTATTCAGTGGTGCCGCCGGGCACTGCCGATTATGCGCCGGTAAAGTTGAAGTGGTCGAAGTTGACGCAAACGCAACGCGAAGATTTGGCACGAAAAAAATTGCTTGATGCCGGATACGATAAAAACAAACCGCTTGAAATCGAATTGCGCTACAACACCTCGACGCCGCATCGCCGCCTGTCTTTGGCCGTTGCCGCCATGTGGCGCGATGTACTCGGCATCCAGGTTCGACTGCGTAACGAGGAATGGAAAGTCTTCGTCAATAACCGGAAACAGAAAACCATCACACAGGTATTTCGCGGCGGCTGGATTGCCGACGTCAACGACGCCAGAAATTTCCTGTCCAATTTTCAAAGCGATAATGTGGTGAATTGGAGCGGCTTGAATGACAGGCAATATGATTTGCTGATGCAACAGGCCGACCAGGCAAGTTCATCGCAGCAACGCGCTGCGTTAATGCAGCAGGCCGAAATTCGACTACTGTCGGAACATGCCGTGATGCCGGTGTATTTTTACGTCTCGAAGCATTTAGTCAGCCCGCAGGTACATGGCTATGAAGCCAACCTGCTTGACCATCACCCTTCCCGCTTTCTTCGCTTGCAGGAAGTGAAACGATGAAGATTTGGGCATCGCGCATACTCGAAGCCGTACTAACGTTATGGCTGCTCGCGACTCTGTGTTTCTTTTTATTGCGCAGCGCGCCCGGCGGCCCGTTTGACAATGAAAAAACCGCGCCGCCGGAAGTGCAAGCGGCGTTAAACGAGCAATACCGCCTGGACCAGCCGCTCGGCTCGCAATACACCGCCTGGCTGGGCGATGTCGTCCGCGGCGATCTCGGCCCTTCGTTTCAGTACACCGACTATCGCGTCACCGAATTAATTGCCGGCAGTTTTCCAATTACTTTAATCAATGGCGGAGCAGCATTATTGCTATCCCTGCTGATCGGAATTCCACTCGGCATTTGGGCAGCATTGCGCTCGGGAAGTTTGCTTGATCGTGTATTGATGTTTACTGCCGGACTTGGCTTGTCGATTCCGAAATTTGTTATCGCACCGATTCTGATTCTAATTTTCGCTGTTACCTTGAAATGGTTACCGGCGGGCGGCTGGAACAGTGATTGGCAAAGCGCGCTGTTACCGATCATTGCCCTATCACTGCCGAATCTCGCGTATTGCGCCCGACTCACTCGCGCCAGCTTGCTCGAAGTGCTCGGTGCCGATTATTTGCGCGCTGCCAAAGGCCGCGGTTTTTCCGGCGCGCGTTTGTTGTTTCGACACGCCCTGAAACCGGCTCTGCTGCCGGTAATTGCCTGGTTATCGCCCGCATTGATCAATGTCGTCAGCGGCTCGGCCGTTGTGGAGCAAGTATTCGGCATACCGGGCATTGGTCGCTATTTTGTGCAAGGCGCATTGAATCGCGATTACACGCTCGTGCTCGGCGTCGTATTGTGTATTGGCACCGCAATCGTGATCATCAATGCGCTGGTGGATGCCTTGCGTGTGCGAATGGACCCGAGATTGCGGGATTCGTAAGACTGCCCACAAAATCAAAAGCTAAAGAAAATCAAACCCCAAGCTGCAACCAATTCGCGACAACTCCACGTGCTTCATCGACGCCCAGTTTTGTTTCGGATGAAAATAATTGCACGGTCGCGGTACCGGCGAGTTGCGCTTTGACTTCGCGAATCGTTTTTGTTTGTTCGCCGCGACCGATTTTATCGGCCTTGGTCAGCAGGATATGCGCAGGCATGCCTCGACGAAATGCGTAACTCAGCATGCCCTGGTCGAACTCGCGCATCGGATGGCGAATATCCATTACAACGATCAATCCGGCCAACGCCTGCCGGGTGTGGAAAAATTCATTGATGAATTCCTGCCAATGTACGCGCAGGTTTTCCGGCACTTTGGCGTAGCCGTAACCGGGCAAATCGACCAGGTGCTTTTCCGGCGCAACCTGGAAATACACCAGTTGCTGGGTGCGGCCGGGCGTTTTCGAGGTGCGCGCGAGGCTGTTTTGGTTACACAATGTATTCAAGGCGCTGGATTTACCGGCATTCGAGCGTCCGGCGAAGGCGACTTCGAAACCGGCATCGGTCGGCAATTGACTAGGCAAATGGGCGGCAAGCCGGTATTCGGCGCGGGCAAGTGGATTCTTCATGACGCTAGTTTACGCGAAGCGGATCGAATCCTCGCTTTCGAGCACCGTTTACATTGACCGTACCCCACGCAGACTGGGATAATTAGCGTCTTAGCCGCCGTTTTGCGGCCCTTAAAATCATTGTTCGGAGCCTTTCCATGAAGTTCTCCCCCATTATTGGTGTGGTTGCTGCTGTTCTCGTCACTGGTGCTATCGCTGCGCAACAAGCAGCCACCGTTAAACCAGTCGCAGAAGCTACACCTGCGCCGGTTGCTGCATTGGTTGATAACAAGCCTGCGACTGCCGGTGATGCGACTCGCGGCCAAACCAAGGCGGGCACTTGTGCAGCCTGCCACGGTGCCGATGGCAATGCCGCCGATCCGCAATATCCGAAACTGGCTGGCCAGCATGAGCTATACACCGCCCGCCATTTAGCCCTTTTCAAAAGCGGCGGCCGTGAAAACCCGATCATGATGGGCATGGCAGCTGCCCTGACTCCTCAGGATATGCGCGATATCGGTGCTTATTTCGCAACCCAAAAAGTAATGGCCGGCATTGGCGACGACACCATGATCGCCGAAGGTCCATACCAGGGTAAAAAGTTCTACCAAGTAGGCGAGCGTATCTATCGTGGCGGCAAAGCCGATGGAACACCGTCCTGCATCGCTTGCCATGGCCCAACCGGCACCGGCATTCCCGGCCCGACTTATCCTGCCATCGGCGGCCAACATTCCAGCTATACAGTCGCCAAGCTCACGGCTTTCCGTGACGGCACGATCTGGGGCAAGGATGCCGAAGCCAACGCCATCATGAAAGCCGTCGCCAAAAACCTGAGCGATGAAGAAATCCAGGGTTTGGCAACTTATCTGCAAGGGCTGCATAACGCGGCTGACGCGAAAGTCGCTGCTTCCAAATAAAGTTCCCCATGTCGCATGGCGGCTTTCAGCCTCGGTTACATGATCGCAGTGCAAAGTGCCGCCAGTTCCGTTTACTTCAGGAGAGTTCCATGTTGCGTCGCGTGTTGATCGCCCTGTCTTTCGTACTACCTATGGCCGCTATCGCACAACCGATGGCACCAGGCATGCCGCGTCCGGGTCTCGATTACGAAGTACTGCAAACACCACAGCCGACCTTGTCAAACGTAAAAGGCAAGATTGAAGTCGTCGAAGTATTCAGCTATGCCTGCCCTCACTGCGCACATTTTCAGCCTCATGTGACTGCATGGAAAAAGAAACTGCCTGCTGACGTGAACTTCATCTACTTGCCTTCGGTAGGCCAGGGTTCATGGGAACGTTTCGCTCGTGGTTTCTACGCGGCTGAAAGCATGAAAATACAGGCTCGCTCGCATGACGCCTTGTTCAAGGCAATTTTCGCCGAACAAAAATTGTCCCATAACGCGTCAGTAGACGAGATCGCGGGTTTCTATGCCGGCTATGGTGTCAACAAGAATGCTTTTATCGAAGCCATGATGAGCAAACCCGTCAGCGCCCTCACTGAAAAATCCAAGCTATTCACGATACGCACGGGTGCGAACAGCACGCCTACTGTCGTGATTGCCGGAAAATATAAAATCAATGCGACCCCAGATCGTGGCTTTGAAGGCATGATCAAAACGATTGATTTTATTTTGGCCAAAGAACGTACCGCGATGAAGGCATCAAAACCATAAACAGTTGCAAAATATTGCAAGCTTGACCGTCGTGTCTGGAGATTTTTGAATGAATGTAATTTTGCGTCGCGTCTTTGCTGCCGGCCTGCTGTTATTGCCGATGACTCTTGTCGCCCAACCCGCGGCACCGCGCATCAATGTCGATTACACAGTGCTTGCAACGCCGCAGCCGGTATACGCTCCGGTAAAAGGCAAAATTGAAGTCGTCGAAGTATTTAGTTACGCCTGCGGCGCCTGTGCGAGTGCCAACCCGACGATAAACGCATGGCATAAAACCAAGGCTGCCGACGTCAATTTCGTTTATGTGCACTCGGTGATTCAAGGCGGCCCTTGGGAACGTTTTGCCCGTGGTTTCTATGCAGCTGAAGCCAAGAAAATCCAGGCCCGCAGCCACGATGCCATCTTCCAGGCAGTATTCGTCGATCAAAGTCTTTCGCACAGTGCCTCGCTGGAAGACCTTGCCAAGTTTTACAGCAAGTACGGCGTCACTTCCGCACAAATGCTGGCCATCATGAATAGTCCGAGCATCAGCGCCAAGCTTAATCGTTCGAAACAATTCAGTTTGCGCACCGGTGCCAACAGCACGCCTACGATAATCGTGGCTGGCAAATACAAAGTAAACTCAACCCGTGAAGGCGGCTTCGGAGGCATGATGCGTACCGTCGACTTTCTGGTGGCGAAAGAACGTGCGGCCATGGCCGCAAGAGCCGCGGCGAAGCCGGCTGTTACACCGCCAGCTCCGGCTATAAAAAAGTAATTCCACTCAGATAAAAGGCCGCAATGCGGCCTTTTTTATTGCGCGCCATTTCAGCAACATTGCAAGCATCGCGCCATAAGGCCAGACTAGCCATTACCAATGAATACGCCTGCACCCCTTCGTATATTAAGCAGCAATATTCAAGCCGGTTCGCGAACACGTGCTTATCGTGAATATGTCACGCGCTCATGGTCGCACGTGCTGCCAAATGGCAAGAGCGCCAATCTTGATGACCTTGCCCGCCTGACTTCATTGTTTGATGTCGTCGGCCTGCAGGAAAGCGATCCGGGAAGCCTGCGTTCGGGCTTCGATAATCAGGGCAATGTCCTTGCCGAACTCGCCAAATTTCCATTTCATAGTCATCAGGCCAATCGTCGCATCGGCCGCATTGCAGGCAGTGGCAACGCGATATTGAGCCGACTGGAACCCACTGAAATGCTGGACTATGTTCTTCCCGGGAGATTGGCCGGTCGCGGCGTGCTGATTGCCACATTCGGTACTGGAAAACAAAGCTGGCAACTCGCAATTACGCATTTATCGCTGGGCGTTAAATCGCGACAGCTGCAATGCAATTTCCTGGCAGATTTATTCGGCGATACGCGACGTTTGGTGCTGATGGGGGATTTCAATTGCGAAGCCGATGCGACTGAGATGCAGGTCTTGTATCGACGTACGCGACTACAGCCGCCGCCTCAACGAATCAATACCTTTCCAAGCTGGGCACCAACGCGATCACTCGACCATATTTTGTGTGCCGGCTTTGAAGTCAGCGATTACGAAACCCATATCGCTGCCGGATCTGACCACTTGGCCATTGCCGCAAGCATCAAAGATCCGATGCTAGCGGCGTAACACGCCATGAATTAATTATCGCAACGCGTAACCAAATTGCTGACGGAATTGCTCGGCAAATTGTTCGTAATCGAAACGCTGGTTTTGCGGGCCGACATTTTCGATTTTCAATGCGCCCATCAGGGACGCAATCCGTCCCGTAGTGGCCATGTCCATGCCATTCATCCAGCCATAAATCAAACCGGCTCGATAGGCATCGCCGCAGCCGGTCGGATCGACGACGCGAATCGCCGTTGCGGCCGGGATTTGCAACATGCCGCTTTTGGAATGGATTTCCGAACCCTTCGGGCCACGGGTAATTAAATAGGCCTGGACACGCTCGGCAATTTGTTTTTCGCTAAGCCCGGTCTTTTCCTGCAACAGATTGGACTCATAGTCGTTCACGGTGACATAAGTCGCCTGTTCAATCATTTGCGTCAGTTCCTTGCCATTGAATAGCGGCATGGCCTGGCCCGGGTCGAAAATGAACGGGATATTGCATTCGGCAAATTCAGTCGAGTTCTGCAACATGGCTTCGTAGCCATCCGGTCCGACGATGCCAAAACCCACATCCGGCACTTCGCGCACATGGTTCTCGTAAGAGCGCATCATCGCGCCCGGATGAAATGCGGTGATCTGGTTATCGTCCAGATCGGTCGTAATGAAAGCCTGTGCAGTGAACAAGTCAGGCAATTCCTTGACGAACTGCAGGCTGATGCCGCACTCCTCGAAATGGGTACGATAGGTAGCAAAATCCTGGCCTACCGTGGCCATCGGCACCGGATTACCGCCCAGCAACTTCAGGTTATAGGCGATATTACCGGCACAACCGCCGAATTCGCGACGCATCCGGGGCACCAGAAACGAAACATTCAGGATATGCACCTTGTCCGGCAGGATGTGATTTTTGAACTGGTCTGGAAACACCATGATGGTGTCATAAGCGAGCGAACCACAAATCAATGCCGAGGCCATCGAGAAATCCTTAAAAATGGATGGCGCGAAGGCCACGAAATCAAACTTACTTGAGGGCGCTTATATTAACGCGAGCTGTACGTTCTGGCATTAATTATTTCTCTGATCAATTTCTCAGAAAGAGTGATAATTCCTTGCTCTCAGGGCCTCGTAATTGGTACTCTAGCAGCTTCATTTTTCTTATCTCACGCAGGCTTCAACCCGATGTTCAAGAAGCTCCGCGGGCTGTTTTCAAACGATCTTTCAATTGATCTCGGCACCGCAAACACACTTATCTATGTTCGTGGTCAAGGCATCGTGCTGAACGAGCCTTCCGTCGTCGCAGTCCGTCGTGACCGCACCGGCAGCAATACCATGATTGTCGCCGCGGTCGGCACCGAAGCAAAACAAATGCTCGGTCGCACACCCGGCAATATCGCTACCATTCGACCGATGAAAGACGGCGTGATTGCCGACTTCACCTATACCGAAGCGATGTTGAAACACTTTATCCGCAAAGTGCATACGTCGCGCTTCCTGCGCCCGAGTCCACGCGTGTTGATTTGCGTACCTTGCGGATCAACGCAGGTGGAACGTCGTGCGATCAAGGAATCGGCCGAAGAAGCCGGTGCCCGCGAAGTCTATTTGATCGAAGAACCGATGGCAGCGGCGATTGGCGCCGGCATTCCAGTGCACGAAGCCCGCGGCTCAATGGTCATCGACGTCGGTGGCGGCACTTCCGAAATCGCGGTGATCTCATTGAACGGCATCGTGTATGCACAATCGGTACGTATCGGTGGCGACCGTTTTGACGAAGCCATCATCAATTACGTGCGTCGCAACCATGGCACGTTGATTGGCGAAACGACGGCAGAACGCATCAAGCTGGAAATCGGCAATGCCTTCCCGCAAGCCGAAGTTCGCGAGATGGAAGTGTCCGGTCGTAATCTTGCCGAAGGCGTGCCGCGCATGATTTCGATCAATACGACCGAAGTGCTCGAAGCCCTTCACGAACCGCTTGCCGGTATCGTCAGCGCGATCAAGCAGGCACTCGAGCAGACGCCACCGGAACTTTGCGCCGACGTTGCCGTCCGCGGTATCGTTCTGACCGGTGGCGGCGCGTTGCTGAAAGACCTGGACAAGCTGATTTCGGAAGAGACCGGTTTGCACGTGCATGTTGCGGATGACCCGTTGACTTGCGTTGCCCGTGGCGGCGGTCGTGCGCTCGAACTGGTCGATATGCATGGCAACGAATTTTTCTCGCCGGAATAATTCGACCTTATATCGCGATGAGTGATTCAAGAAAATGTTTGTCCGCTTTCGACATTTTTTATAGCAATTCAATGCCGGCGCGTTTATCGCGCCGGTTTTTTTAAACACGCAGAGACTCGGGATTTCTATTCGTGGTGTACGCGTCATCATCTGCCAAGCGGTTTAGTGACAGCGCCAGCGAGACGCTTCCACTATTGGCTTACCTGATTTTGGCCTGCGTCCTGATGCTGACCGACCATCGCATGAATATCGGCGTGCAAACACGTGCGCAACTTTCGACATTTATTGAACCGGTCTGGTGGCTTGCGTCCTTGCCATCGCGCATGTGGTCTGGCGTCGATGATGAACTGGCGACTCGACAAGCACTGCAAGACAGCAACGAGAAACTGACTCGCGAACTGCAAATCGTCAATGCACGCATGCAGCGCATAAGTGCGATCAATGACGAAAACCAGCGTTTGCGCGAATTACTGAATGCCTCGCGAAATGGCAATCTGCAGGTTCAGATGGTCAGCATTCTGGATGTGGATTTGAATCCTTATCGGCAACGTATCGTACTCAACGCCGGTTCCAACCAGGGTGTAAAAATAGGCCAGGCGATCATGGATGCCGGCGGCATTCTCGGCCAGGTCATCGAAGTGTCCGGCAACAAGTCAACCGCATTGCTGGTGACGGATGCAGATCATGCCATTCCGGTGCAAGTGGCGCGCTCGGGATTCCGCAGCATTGCGTTCGGCACCGGCGAGCCGAATGCATTGATGATTTCCGATATCCCGCAAAGCGCCGACATTCGCAAAGGCGATGTGTTGGTTACCTCTGGAATGGGCGGCCGTTTCCCTGCAGGTTTTCCGGTAGCGATAATCGAAAGCTTGAATCCGAACGAAACCGGCTTGTTCATGGTTGGCAAAGCCAAGCCGGCTGCACGCCTCGACCGTGGCCTCGAAGTTTTGTTGATCAATGAAATCATTCCAAGCCCACCGGCATTGCCCGCCCCCGTGGCAGCAACGACCCAACCACTGGTTGAAACGCCTGCGAATACTGCTCCGGAAAAAACCAATGCGGACACCGATCAAAAACAGCCGGTGGTAGAAACGCCTGCGAATGCCGCTCCGGAAAAAACCGATGCGAATGCCGATCAAAAGCAGCCAGCGGATGCAGCTGCGACCAACGCGAACGACGACGATAACGACACCCCATGATCCGCCAATCTTCCAGCGTAATGCGCACCGTGACTTTATTGGCTGGCTTGCTGTTCCAGATCATTCCATTGCCGTCCGGACTCGATTTGGCAAGACCATATCTGCTCGCCTTGTTCCTTTGTTACTGGTGCCTGGAAACGCCAGAGAAAACCGGCCTGGGCACGGCATTTATCTATGGCTTGCTCTCCGATTTATTTTCCAGCGGACTACTGGGCGAGCAAGCTTTGCGTTTGGTGATTCTTGCCTTTCTGGTTTCGCGATTCCGCGCTCGTTTGCGTTTCTTTCCATTGTGGCAACAGGCGCTGGCAATATTCGCACTGTTGTTGAATGATCGTCTAATCATGAGTTTGCTGCACTGGTTGATAAACGATCACGGGCTATCCTGGGTCGCATGGCTGTCGCCCGTGCTTGGCATGTTGCTGTGGCCATGGCTATTTGTCGCCATTGACATGTTGCGTTTGCGGGCACGCGAGAAGCACTGATGGTTCGCAGTCTGAAACGGCAACGCATCAAGAATAATCTTGCCGAAAGCGAGCAGTTTCGTCGTCGTTCGTTTATCGGTTTTTTGTCGATAGCGATGGCAATGGCCGGCCTGGCATTTGGTTATTTCCGTCTACAGGTATTACAGCACCAGGAATACCAGTTGCGCTCCGATGCCAATCGCATCAAGCCGCGGCCGATTGTTCCAGCGCGTGGCCTGATCTATGACCGCAATGGAAAACTATTGGCCGACAACGTCCCGGCTTATCGTCTTGAATTGGTGTCGGACCAAATCGAAGACATCGACAAAACCATCGAAGAAATAAAAAAAATCGTTGTGCTCGATGCGGAAGATATCGAAGCATTCCAGCAGGCTCGCAATGCGACTCGCCGTTTCCGGCCAGTAGTTTTAAAGTTGCGATTAAACGAGGAAGAGCGCGCCAAGCTGGCGCTGAACCGATACCGGTTGCCAGGCGTCGAAGTCGTGCCTTACCTGACACGTCGTTATCCCTATGAAAGCATGTTCGCGCACGTGATCGGCTATGTGGGCAGAGTGGATGCAAGGGATCTGGAAAAACTCGGCGACAGTAAATTCTCGGCACTTTCGCATACCGGAAAATCCGGTCTGGAAAAATTTTACGAAACATCCCTCCGTGGCGAAATTGGCTACGAATCGGTAGAGACGAACGCACAAGGCCGTCCATTGAAGACCGTTGGCATGCAACAAGCCGACCCGGGCTATGACATTCAATTAAGCATCGACGCCGACCTTCAAAAAGCTACCATCGAAGCATTCGGTGAATTACAAGGTGCCGCAGTTGCGGTAGATCCACGCACTGGCGAAGTACTGGCGATGGTCAGCTTGCCGCTGTTTGATCCGAATTTATTCATCAATGGTATTTCGCATACGAACTATCGCGCGCTGACAGATAACCTCTCGCGACCTTTGTATGACAGGAATCTGCAAGGCGGCACGGCACCGGGCTCGACGATTAAACCGTTTGTCGGTTTGGCAGGATTGGAGTCGGGCCTGCGAAAACCCGAGGACAAAATATTATCGACCGGTGAATTTTTTCTGCCCGGAGTCTCTCGCGGTTTTCGCGACTCGCACCATGGCGGCCATGGCTGGGTAGATTTGCCGGAATCGATTGCACAATCGGTCAATACTTATTACTACAAGCTGGCGCTGGATTTGGGCATCGAACGATTCGACAACTATATGTTGCAGTATGGTTTCGGAAGAAAAACCGGCATCGACTTGCCGAGCGAAAGCATCGGCATCCTTCCTTCACCGGAATGGAAACGAAAAAGATTTAACGAAGCCTGGTATCCCGGCGACACCGTCAATGCCGGTATTGGACAAGGCGCCTGGAACGTTACGCCACTGCAACTTGCACAGGCAACTGCCGCGGTTGCAAATAATGGCGTACAACGAAAATTGCATTTGTTGAAAGCAAAGCGTCATGGCTTTCAGGCGCAGTGGGAGCCAGTACCGCTTGCGCCCGCTGCTCGCATCGCAAAAGACCAGGCTCATATCGATGCCGTTAAAGCCGGCATGCTAGGTACAGTGAATGGCCCTCGCGGCACCGCTCGGGCAATTGCCGTTGGCGCACCGTATTTGATCGCCGGGAAAACCGGTACCGCACAAAAAGTGAGCCGAAAAGGCAGCATCAGTTTGAACCCGAACCAGCTGGCAATGCATCAACGTCATCAAGCTTTGTTCATCGCCTATGCACCGGCCGACAATCCGCAAATTGCGATTGCCGTAATGGTCGAACACGGTGGTTTTGGTGCTTCGACTGCCGCACCAATTGCACGAAAAATGATGGATGCCTGGTTTCTTCCTAAAACACCGGCACCTCCCGTCGGTGAACCGGAAAAAGCCAGCACGCCGGTGACTACCGAAGCAAAAACGACGAGCGTCTCGCCATGATGCGCTGGTTACGGGCATGGCTTGCAGATTGGCTGGATTGCATCGACGCTCCGCTATTGATTGGTCTGCTGCTGATTTTGACTACAAGCCTTGTCGTGCTTTCCAGTGCAGGCGCTGAAGACAGTCAGCATTTCGTGATCGCGCAAGGTGCGCGATTCGTTGCCGGCTTATTCGCCATGTTACTGATTGCACGAATACCCCCGCATCGCTTGCGTTCATGGACACCGGTTATATTTGCATTGACGCTTGCATTGATGCCGGTGGTATTTGCGGTGGGCTCCGGACGCAGCGCACGCTTGTGGATCAATCTCGGTTTCTTTTATCTGCAGCCGGGTGAATTATTAAAACTTAGCGTACCGATGATGGTTGCCTGGTACCTGCATCGCGTGGTTTTGCCTCCGACATGGACGTCGTTGGCAATTTGCGGCGTGATAATTGCGGTTCCTGCTGCACTCATTATTCGACAACCCGATTTGGGCACCGGCTTGTTGGTCGGTGCGTCCGGTGCATTTGCCTTGTATCTCGCCGGCATGCATTGGTGGCGCATCGGACTTTTTGTCGGTGCTGGCCTGGCTTCACTACCGGTCGCCTGGCAATTTCTGCACGAGTATCAGAAAAACCGGATCATGACTTTTATCTATCCGGAATCAGATCCGCTTGGCACCGGCTGGAATATTATCCAGTCAAAAATTGCTATCGGTTCCGGCGGCTGGTTTGGCAAGGGCTGGGGCAATAGTACGCAGGCAAAACTCGATTACCTGCCCGAACATACTACCGATTTTTTATTCTCGGTACTGTCGGAAGAATGGGGTTGGCTTGGCGTTATTTTTGTTTTCAGTTTGTATATTTTCGTCATTGGCCGCTGCCTGTGGATTGCGGCCAATGCACGCGACGGCTATTCACGCATCCTGGTCGGCGCGCTGGCAATGACTTTCTCGGTTTACGTGCTGGTCAATGGCGGCATGGTGGTTGGCCTGTTGCCGGTGGTTGGCGTGCCAATGCCCTTATTGAGTTACGGCGGTACCTCGGCAGTTTCGTTGCTGGCGGGATTTGGCATTGTGATGTCGGCCAAAGCGCATCGAAAATTCATGGGCGCCTGAGTTGAACAAAATCTTTATCCTTGCCGTGTTAAATTAATTAAAAATCCGGATATCACATCATGCGCAAAGCGTTAATCACAGCTTCAATCTGTCTTCTGGCCGCCTGTGCCGGCAATCCAAAAAAGAATGAAACTGCGAAACCTGCTGAAGCACCGGCAACGGCACCAGCCAAAACTCCTGTCATAACAACCAGTCCGCCAGCTCCTGTAACACCTGCTGCCGACGCGGCACCTCTGCTGCCTGCAGAAAAAATAGCTTTGTTCGTGACGGATACTTCGAAAAAATTCGGCATTCCGGAAAACGAAATCCGAGCCACTCTGGCACAAGCGCAATATCGCCAAAGCATTATCGATGCGATTACCCGTCCGGCCGAAGCCAAGCCCTGGAAAAGTTATCGCCCAATCTTTCTGACCGAAGCGCGCATCAACAACGGTCGTAAATTCATCGCGGAGCATCGCGAAGAATTACAACGCGTTGAAGAACGTACCGGCGTGCCGAAAGAAATTATCGTCGCCATCATCGGCGTGGAAACCAGTTACGGCGGCAATATGGGCAATTACAAGGTGCTCGACGCCCTTTACACGCTCGGCTTTTATTATCCGAAACGTGAAGCCTTTTTCTCCAGCGAACTGGCGCATCTTTTCCAGCTGAGCCGGGTCGAAAATTTCGATATCCAGCAGCTGAAGGGCAGTTATGCCGGTGCGATGGGCTGGGGGCAATTCATGCCTTCGAGTTATCTGAATTACGCGAAAGACGGCGACAACGATGGCCGTCGTAATTTGTTCGGCAATCTCGACGATGTGTTTTCGTCGGTCGCCAACTATTTTGTTGGTCATGGCTGGCGCAAGGGTGAACCGGTTTTTGTCCGCGCCAGCATGGACAGCACCGCCCTGCCTTTTGCGCCAGATAATCTCGAAGCAAAATACTCGCTCGCGGAACTTGCCCAAAAAGGATATCGCCCCGTTGCCAATGTGCCAGATCTTCCTGCCACCCTGCTGACGCTGGATGGTAGCGAAGGTGTCGAACACTGGATCGGCTTCAAGAATTTCTACGTGATCACCCGCTACAATCGCTCGCCGCTGTATGCCATGTCGGTGTATCAGCTGGCCCAGGCAATCGCAGAACCAATCACTGATACAGCACCTGCACAATGAGATGTTTTTTCATTGCATTACTGCTGCTTTCATTGACTGCCTGTGCCAGCAAGCCGGAACGAAAACCGACTAAGCCCCACAATCAAACAACGCGCCAAGATCCAGCTACCGATCAAAACAGCGATCGTATCGTGCGGACAGAAAGCAATACCAAGGTCCTGGATCCCTGCGCGCCGATTTATGAACACGATGAAAGGCATTACACCGCCGGCGGTTTATACGCGCCGCAACTTTCCGATAGCGCACCGGTTAGTGCAATCGATGTCGAAAAACTGACCGAACCCACGCCGAAGCCCGAACCGCTAGCACGATACGGCAATAAATCACCCTACACGGTGCTTGGAAAAACCTATCACGTGCTCGATAGATCAAAGGACTACGACCAGCGTGGCATCGCGTCCTGGTACGGCCAGAAATTCAATGGCCGAAAAACATCAAGTGGTGAAATTTATTCCATCTGCGAATTTACCGCTGCACATAAAACCCTGCCATTGCCAAGCTATGTGCGCGTCACCAATACCCGTAACGGGCAAAGTGTTGTCGTCCGAGTCAATGATCGCGGCCCGTTTCATGAAGGCCGCATTATCGATTTGAGTTATGTTGCCGCCAAGAGAATCGGTCTCGATAAAACCGGTACGGCTCCGGTACGCGTCGAGCTTGTCAGGGCCAACGAATCTTCCGAATCCAACTTCAATGACAGGCCGCGTCGCGACGACAATAACGACAATGGCCGCAACGAAGTGTCTTTGCAATTTGGCAGTTTTGCCGACAAAGACAATGCCAAGCGATTGCAAGACCGATTGCAGGAAGCCGATATTGAAAATGTCGAACTTGATAAAGCCGAAGTGCAAGGACAATCCGTCTGGCGCGTTCAATTGCATATGCTGAAAAATGAACAGTTAGCCGACATTTTCGAGAAAATTCGGCAATTGGGCCTCGCAAAGCCAAAAGTTATCGCTCAAAAGCTTTAGAATCCACACCATTGAAATTATCTGTATTTGCTGGAGTACCTATGCGTCTGTCACACCTGTTACTAGCGGCCATTTGCACCGCGACTGTCGGCCTCGCCATTGCACAAACCCCTACATCTATTCCTGCACCCGCTGCAGCAAATGCAGCTGCGCCAACGCCGCCCGCACCGGCACCGACGGGAGCAAAGGCATGGTTGTTGATGGACTCTGCCACCGGACAAATCCTGGCTGGCGAAAATGTCGACGCACCGGTAGAACCTGCCAGCATTACCAAAGTGATGACCAGCTACGTGGTCGCCGCTGAAATGAAAAACGGCAAGATCAAGGACACCGATCTAGTCACCATTTCCGAGAACGCATGGCGCGGCGGTGGCGGTAGTACCGATGGTTCCACCAGTTTCTTGCCGCTGAACGGGCAAGTGAAGTTGGCCGAACTTGAAAAAGGCATGGTCATACAATCGGGCAATGACGCTGCGATTGCACTCGCAGAACATGTCGCCGGCAGCGAACAAGCATTTGTGTCCCTGATGAACACCTATGCTCAACGCATCGGCATGAAGAAAACACGTTTCATGAATCCGCACGGCCTGAGTGTCGAGGGACATATTTCCACTGCACGTGATTTGGCATTGATGGGTCGCGCAATGATTCGCGATTTCCCGAATGCCTATGCCTACAACAAAATGAAAGAATTCACCGTCAACGGCATTACCCAGCACAACCGTAATGGTTTGTTATGGAAAGATCCCAGTGTCGACGGCATCAAAACCGGCCACACCTCGGGCGCGGGTTATTGCTTGCTGGCTTCTGCACAACGCGACAATCAGCGTTTGATTTCAGTCGTGATGGGCATTGAAAGCAAATCGCAGGCCGAAGGTTTCCGCCTGCGCGAAATGGGCAATTTGAATTTGCTGAATTGGGGCTTCCGTTTCTTCGAGAATCACACGCTGTATGCCGGTGGCGCAAAAATTGCCGAACCTAAAGTGTGGAAAGGCCAGGAAGAACTGGTCCAACTCGGCGTTGCCGAGCCATTGCAAATTATTGTTCCGCGCGGTCGCTATCAGGACTTGAAGCCAAGTATGGACTTGCCCAAGTTCGTAATCGCACCGCTGAAAAAAGGCCAGAAAGTCGGCACGGTTCGCGTGAGCTTGGATGGCAAGGTGATTGCAGAACGTCCATTGGTTGCATTGAGCGATGTTGAAGAAGCCGGCTTCTTCGGTCGCTTGTGGGATGATTTCTGGATGTGGTGGGAATCCTGATCCAACAAAAGATTTAACCTCGCAAAAGAAAACCCCCGGCAAGCCGGGGGTTTTTTTATTGTTGCAACTTGTCGCTTAAAACTCTTGCGTGAAGCGAAGTCCGATCGTGCGCGGCTGTCCGGCAACGGTATAGACCTGACCATTGGCGTATTCCGGTGGTGCAGGATACGCATTGTTTCCTGGATCGCCATTGCCGCATACGGCAGTAGCGCACAAGGTATAACGACCAAATTCAGTACGCTTATCAAACAGGTTTTTGACGTACAGATTCAGTGTCCAATTGTTTTTGCGAATGCCCGCTGACAAATCAAACACCGTGTAGCTCGGCATGGTGCCCAGGATGCCGCCTTCGAAGGTACGCAGATCGGTTGTGCGACTACCTTCATGCACGAATGCTCCTTGTATGAAAGGCTCGTAACTGCCCCAATCGAAAGTATAGCGGGCAGCCATACTTGCTTTGAAATCTGCGGTGACAGGCAAACGCGTACCCGACGGTGCTTGTGGACCATCTACGACATTTCCGTCCGGATCCAGACTTCCAGGAGGGCAGGAAGTATCAGGCTGGCCATTAGCATCAACGAAGCCGCAATAATTTTCCGTCAGCTTGGCATCGTAGAATGCTACGCCGGCAGTCAACTGCAGGTTATAGGTCGCGGCCCATTTGATATCCATTTCAAGACCGTCAATTTGCGCCTGATTGGCATTCTTGATTTCGGTCAAACCATTCGCACCGATAATGGAAAACTGGAAGTCTTCCCATTTCTGCCGGAACAATGCGCCATTGAATGAAAGGCGGTTATCCAGCCAGGTCGTTTTCCAGCCAAACTCGTAATTGGTCAGGTAATCGGACAAGTACGGCGGCAAGGTGCCGCGACGATTAATGCCACCCGGACGATAGCCTTCCGACCATGTGCCGTAAATCATCTTGGTGTCATTGATGTTATAGGTCAGATTGAATTTACCTAAGGTGCCATTTTCCTTGATGACTTTGTCGAATACCTTGCACGGCGCAGTTTCGTAAGGTTCGGTATTACCTGCAGCTATGCAAGAAGCTTCGCCGTAACTCGAGCTTGGCGAGAAGCCGGCACTAAAGCCAAAGAAACCCTTCAAGGCACTTTCCTGTCTGAAGTGACGGAAGCCGCCAGTAGCGGTGAGCTTGTCGGTGATATCAAAGGAAGCTTCACCGAAAATCGCCTTGCTATTGTCGAAACGATCTTGCTCGGTTAACCAGATGGTGTCAGGCCAGCCGGGAATATCGTAAGCATCGGAGAAGTTGTCCAGTTTGTAACGCTGCTCGATATCATGCGATTGGTCCTGCATGAAAAACCCGGCAAGGAAACGGAAGCGTCGGTCTTGCGGAGAAGACAGGCGAATTTCGTGACTGCGTTTTTTGTATCGGTCTTTGCCAATGATGTATTGCGACGGATTGACATAGTCGCCATTGTTATCGACCGCTGAACCGCCATACGCTGCAACGGTGTCGTACCAAAAACCATAATCGTTGTAGTCGGATTCAACGTCAATATCGCGATTCAAATTCGAAAATGCGTAAACCAGATCAAAGTTGCCGACTTTGCCAGTCACGGTCAAGGCCGCCTGTGTCCACCGGTCATCTTTCTTCTCTGGATAAAAGTGGGAAATTTCCAATTCGCCTACAACCGGATCAAAACCGAAGCTGCCGTTGCTTTTCTTGGTTTGCGTCATGATGGTTGGCGTAATGGTCCAATTATCATTCAAGTCCAGCTTCAAGGCAGCACGAGCACCTCTCGTGCTGATGTCGTTGTAATCATCTTCAACTAAATTGGCGTTATTCATGGTAATCCCCGAAGTCGGGAATGTTCGCTCACCAAAAACATTATCGATGTAGCCGGCATCGTATTGGTCCCAGGCGACTATGCGAATCGCGGCCTTCTCGGAAATGGGCAGGTTCACAAAGCCTTCGGCTACATAACCAGTGCCGCCGTGGCTGACCGAATTCATTTCGAGGGAATAACCTGCCGCAAAATCACTTGGATCAGGCTTGCTCGTTATGATTTTTAACGTGCCCGACTGGGAGCTTGCGCCATACAAAGTGCCCTGCGGGCCCGCCAATGCTTCAATGCGTTCGATGTCGTAAATATGCACATCCAGTGCGCCGCCAATCGTGGTGACAGGCTGCTCATCCAGATACACGCCGACACTTGGCGATGATCCCGAATGGTTGCCGTCGTTTCCGCTGACTACGCCGCGAAAATAAGGCGTTGCCGCACCACCTTCGCCCATTTGATAGGAGAGACTTGGTAATAATTTTGCGTAATCATCAAAATCCGATACATTCATTTCGGTCAGCTTTTTAATGCCGAGCACTTGAATGCTTATCGGTACTTTTTGCAAATTTTCCGTTCGCTTCTGCGCGGTCACCTGCACTGCGTCGAGCACGGCCGTTTTATCATCGGTCGTTGCCGGCGAAGCTTCCGGTGCTTGCGCCTGGGCATTGACGAATGAAACTGTCGATAAAGCCAGATAAATAGCCGCTGTCAGTGGCACACGTGCCATTGCCATGCGGCGTGGTTGTTTATTGCGACTTGCTATTTTGTGCATCACCTTCCCCTTTGCGAACCCCAAGTTAAAAAACAGGTACCTCTGGATATAAATCTAAAACCGGCCCCAAGACTTTCTTCAATGGACCTAACCACTCTTCATAGTGACGCCAATGATCGACGCCTTCCTTGTAAATCGGCTTGCGGACCTGCTCTGAACTGGCAGTTCTCACTGGCCTGTCGTTTTCAAAAAAACGCAGACATCCCGTTTCAAATGGCAGCCCGCAATACTCGAGTAAACGACCAAGCTCTGCCTCGGTGTTTTCGACCATGCTTTCATAATTTACGCGATGAATCCTGTCAGGTAGCACGGCATCGAAATGCGACATCAACTTCACGTAATCAGAGTAATACTGCCCTACATCCTCCAGGCTGTAACTGAAGTTTTGTCCGCGGGCAAAATGTTGTTTGTAGTTCGAAAAGCAGCAGGCCAAAGGATGACGGCGGGCGTCGATAATCTTTGCATTCGGCAGAATCAGCTTGATCAAGGCGATGTGTGCAAAATTATTCGGCATTTTGTCGATAAAGAACGGCAGCCCTTGTGTGCGATGTACTTTGGTATTGTTGATATACCTTTCGCCGTAACTGACCGACTCTTCCTTCGTCATGTCCAGCAGAGCCGGATAATAGCTTTTAGCCCCGACCCCGATTAGCTGCCGATACAGGGTTTTCGTGATCGAGATAATATCGGGCAATTCCATCGTACCCTCGACCTGAGAATGACTGGAAAGAATTTGCTCCAGTAATGTCGAACCAGCTCGCGGCATGCCTAAAATGAAAATAGGCTCCGCGCTGCTGATTCCGAAATCTTTTCGTTCCTGAAAAAAATTGCCGGTGAACAATGCCTTGCATTCTTCAACTTTCCGGAAGTTTCTCTCGGCAGAATAATGAATCAGGGTTTTTCGCAGCTTGTTGCCTTGTTCATAATGCCTGAATGAATCGGCAAAATTGTTCTGATCCTCCAGCGCCTTCGCCAATGCAAAATCAAAATGGAACCTGTCGCCATCACTCAAGCTGTCTGATCGCAATTGCAACTGCATTTGAGCTACGTCATCTTCGGTAAAACGGAAAGTTTTTAAATTCGCCAAACTCCAATAAGCCTCGCCATAGGCTGGTTCCAACCTGATACTCTCGCGATAGGCATGCACAGCTCGATCCTGGAAACCTGCCGTCTTCAATGTATGGCCAAAACTATGCCAAATTTTCGAATAGCCCGTGTGCTTCGCAATGATGGATTCGTAGAGTTTTATGGCCGTGTCGCAATCTCCCAATTTATTGAGCGCCACTGCTTTAATATTGAGATAACTCAGATTGCCTGGCTCGAGCTTTAGCAGAATTTCTGCTTGGGCCAGGGCAGGCTCGGGCTTGTTGAGGCGATTCAATATCAAGGCATAATTCTGGCGGGCAAAATGAAAGCTCGGTGCCAATTCAATGCATCGTTCGAGTAGATTTTCCGAGTCAACATCGCGCCCAAGACGCGCCGCTACCTCAGCCAGCATCCGAATCGCGGCAACATCAGTCGGATAAAGTTTCAAATAGGCTTTTAAGGCATGTTCCGCATCGGGAATGCGGCTTTCCACCAGCGCATTGGCCGCGCTAATCAGCTGGGGATCGGTAACGGAGTATTGTAAATGCTTGCTGTAAGCGTTATCGGAAGCCTGACTGTCCCCCATTTCAGCATACAGGTCGGCCAGTGTCAGCCAGGCTTTCGGCAAGTCTTGCTTGATACGCAATGCTTTTCGCAACATATCCAGCGCCGCCTCGGTGTCGCCGCATCTGCGCAAAACCATGCCTAACTCGAGATAACCGGCAGCCCAGTTCGGTTGCAGCTGGATTAATTCTCGAAATATTTTAATCGATGCCTGCATATCGCCTTGTCTGCTTTTTGCGAGTGCAAACAACATCAAGGCATTAGGCTGCCCCGGAATGACCTTCAGAATTTCGTTGGCTTGTTCAGCTGCAAGCGCAGGATTAACGGCAAGTAGTTTATTGGCATGGGAGAGCGCAATTTCCAAATTTGAAGTCATCTCCATTGCAGCGCTCATCGAGTGTTCCAGGCCTTATCGGTATTGCCAAAACATAGCATAATTTTGATGCGATTTTTACCGGACCCAGAAGCCAAAACATTAACTGCCAGCAAAAAAAAACCCCGGCCATCTGGCCGGGGTTGTCTTTCCACAACTACTTTCGATTAGAAAGAGTAGTTCGCCTGCAAGCCGTATGTACGGCCGATCAAATCATAACCCTGCCATGTGTAAGGGTATGAGTTGAAAGTTGGATCGAAACCACCCGTGTTATCGAACACGTTGTTGACGCTGAAGCGCATGCTGAACTGGTCAGTGAAGCGATAACCTGCACTCATGTTCCAGGTGATGTATGGCTGCGTACGGTTTGAAACATTGCCATTCACAAAGTTCGCATTCGACAGGTTCCACAATGGGAACGAGCCTTGGCGGTTCATGAACACCGTTGCATCCCACTCATCCTTGGTCCAGCTCAACGTGGCGCGAATCCGGCTACGGAAGTCGGCATTGCTGTTCAAGTCGCGGTAGCTGATGACCTGCACGCCTTCACGGGCTTGGGATTCCTGCTTCAACACATGCGACCATGCGAGGCTCGCATTGAAAGTACCAAAGCTATCGGTTTCCCAGCGGTATTTCAGGCTGGCGTCAATACCGCTGACTGCGCGATAGGCAATGTTGATGGGTCCACTGCGGATCTCGGTGAGCCTGTCGTCATTCAATGGATCACGTGAAATCAACGATGCGATATTGAGGCAGTATGCCGAACCAGCAGCATATGGGAACGGGCCACCGCCATTGACTGTTGCAGGATAATTGCCGGTTAAGCAACCGTATTCGTCCTGCAGAATCGTTGTACCAGCCTGCACGGTAACTTCGTTGTGCAATCTGATTTTGTAGTAATCGACCGTCAACGCCAGGTCCTGCATGATGTCCCAGACGAAACCACCGGACCAGGAGTCACCGGTTTCTTCGCTCAGACCCGGATTACCTTGAGAGGTAGTGAACGCAGAGTAGTTGTAGTTTGCACCGGCTGCGGAACACAGATTCGATGCAATACCGTCACGCGAACAACGTGCAAAATCGGTGACCGTACCAAAGGCACCGCTACGCTCGGAGAACACATAATGCATGTCCGGCGCCTTGAAGCTGGTCGCATAGTTGCCGCGGATCAACAGATTATCAAACGGACGCCATTCCAGACCGGCACCCCAGGTTTTAGCATCGTCTACAGCAGTAATGTCGTCATATTTATCGAAACGACCGGCGATGCTCATTTTCAGGGATTCGAAAATCGGCAGGCTCAATTCGAAACCAGTTGCATAGCGTGAGCGCTCACCGCCGCCGCCAGTACCGGTCAAATTGTAGATTTCGCGAACCGCTGGAAAAATCCGTGGATCGGTAACCAGATCATACGACTGCTCGGAAGCTTCCAGAATCGCAGCAAAACCAACCGGACCAGCAGGCAAGTCAAACAGCTCACCGGAAAGCGTGAAGTTGATCGCCGAGTTTTCCGATCTACCGTCGTATTTCACAATACTGGACATCGAAAGATAATCGGCATAACTGATTTCACCATAATAATTCGCCAAGTTCAGGTTATACACAGGCAAGCCGTTAACAACACCCGGAATGATGTATGGACCTACACCCGTCGTACCCAAGCGTGCACCCATGAAGTAATTGGTTGCACCGGCTACGGTCAAGCGTGGGCGTTCACGTTTCGCATGATATTCAGCATGGCTGACAGTCACATCCCAGTCGAATTTTTCTGCGAGGGTGCCGCGAAGGCCTAAAGCCACATCGTAGGATTTCTCGTCGAATTTCTGGAAGGTGCCTTCGCTACCGCCGTAACTTTCCGTCGTGATCGCACGAATCGGGAAAATACGGAAGCCGAATTGTGGGTCATAGAAAGACCCGCCTGGTTGCGGACCACCTTGCCATTGTTCAACACCACCGCCGAGTCGCGCTTGCGAATTGTAGGCGGAGAAACTGCTCCATGCCTCTAAGCCGTTGTCGAAATTGTAAGTGCCCAAAATATAAGCGGAGAGATCTTTGTTTCCGTTATTGATGGTTTGCTCAGCAACAAAACGGTCGTAACCGCAACCAGGGCCGAGCAATGCACCGGTCGTTGAACTTGTATAGGTATGCGGACGATAAAATTCGCTAGCGCTACAATCATAGCCTGCCGGCTGCACATAGCTGACGGTAGCACCGTTGTTAGCCAGTCTGCGGATTTGCATGCCAATAGGTGGTTGATAACCGCCAACACCAGTTGCACCATTGACACCCGGAGGCGCTGGATTGTCAGCGGCTGAATCCATGGAATCACGTTCCCATGCGAACAATGGGTTGGATTTATAGGCTTCCAATGCATAGACAACATTCCAGGCATCGCCCGACAAGCCGCCTACGAACTGCGCATCGAAAATTCCGCGACCGCCTTGATGGCTGTCTTGCGCTTTTACTTGCAAATTATGGCCATCAAAACTTTCTTTCAACACTACATTGACTACACCAGCCACGGCATCCGAACCGTAAATAGCCGATGCGCCGCCTGCGAGGATTTCAATGCGCTGAACGGCAGCTGCTGGAATGTTATTGAAGTTTTGGAAGTTGCTGCGACCGTTGTACGGAAATGGATAATCATTTGCACGACGACCATTGATCAGCAGCAAAGTACGGCCAGGACCCATGCCGCGCAAATTGATCACTGACGCATTAGGTGTAAAACCACCGTTAGAGTTGAAGTCATTTTGACTAAAGCCGGTATTCTGGGCCAAGGTTTCCAATGCATCGAAAATCGTGTTGAAGCCTTCGCGCTCAATCTGCTCGGCGGTAATCACGGTAACCGGTGATGGGCCTTCAATTTCCGAACGCTTAATACGCGAACCAACTACTTGCACTGCTTCCAGTTGTTTCGACTCTTCTTTGTCTTCTTCTGCTGCGTTTGTAGCAGCAGGCGCATCTTGTGCCAATGCGACTGCAGAGAACTGCAGGCCGATCACAAGCGCAAGGGATTTCGCCAGTAGATTGCGTTGCAATCTAGAGTTAGTTCCGAATTTCATACCTACCCCGTATTAATTATGTCTAAGGATTTTTCAGTTATTTGCCGGAATATCCTCGCCGCAGGCGAGCCCCGATTATCCAACAGATCGACTATAACATTGATTTAACATGCTTTTACATCGCTTTATTACACTTAATTCGTTATTTTTTTTCACTTAACATGTTAATAGATGTCACGTTCATCTAAGTGTTCTTGACTTCTTATTCGCCTGTGTATTTTTTATACAAACAAGATGCCATTTGAGCGACTCAATACATACTCCAGACCAACGAAAATTTACCCACTGACGGTCGAAGGTATATGACGCGCAAAACAAAACCCCAGACCTTTCGATCTGGGGTTTGTCTTTAAATAAAACCCTGGCGATGACCTGTTGCGGGTCGCCGCTACGCGGCAACCGCATAAAAAAA
>JAKFDD010000013.1:0-1532 GCA_036676335.1 Arenimonas sp.
CGAGATCAATCGCCTGAACGGCATCTATCGCAACCTGCTGGTCAACAGCGGCGTGACCTTGCATGAAGGTCACGCGAAAATCGTCGATCCGCATACCGTCGAGTTCGATGGCAAACGCTACACTGCCAAAAACATCCTGATTGCCACCGGTGGCTGGCCGCAGATCCCGGAGATTGCGGGGCATGAGCACGCGATCAGTTCCAATCAGGCGTTCTTCCTTAAAGAGCTGCCCAAGCGCGTTCTGGTGGTCGGTGGTGGTTACATTGCAGTGGAGTTTGCCGGGATTTTCCAGGGGCTGGGTGCCGAGACCACGCTGCTGTATCGCGGTGATCTGTTCCTGCGCGGCTTCGACGGTGCGGTGCGCAAACATTTGCGGGATGAGTTGACCAAGCGCGGCTTGAACTTGCAATTCAATGCCAACATCGAACGTATCGACAAGCAGTCCGATGGCAGCCTGAAGGTGACCCTCAAGGACGGTCGTGAGTTTGAGGCGGACTGCGTGTTATATGCCACCGGTCGACGTCCGATGCTCGACAACCTGGGCTTGGAAAACACTGGCGTCACACTCGACAGGAAAGGTTTTGTCGAGGTCGATGAAATGTATCAAACCGCTGAACCGTCGATCCTGGCCCTGGGCGATGTGATTGGTCGGGTGCAGCTCACTCCGGTCGCTCTGGCGGAAGGCATGGCCGTAGCGCGGCGTTTGTTCAAGCCCGAGCAATACCGCCCGGTGGACTACAAGATGATCCCGACCGCCGTGTTCAGCTTGCCGAACATCGGCACTGTCGGGTTGACCGAAGAGGAGGCGCGAGAAGTCGGACACGAGGTGGTGATATTCGAAAGCCGTTTCCGGCCGATGAAGCTGACCCTGACCGAATGTCAGGAGCGTACCTTGATGAAGCTGGTGGTAGATGCCAAAACCGACAAGGTTCTCGGTTGTCACATGGTTGGCCCGGATGCCGGGGAAATCGTTCAGGGGCTGGCGATTGCCTTGAAGGCAGGCGCCACCAAGCGCGTTTTCGACGAAACCATCGCCGTGCATCCGACGTCCGCCGAAGAGTTCGTTACCATGCGCACGCCGGTAGCCTAGACGATTCCGACAACGGTACTCCGGCGCACGCGGAGTTTCGGGGTAAGGCTAGTTTTTTTGGTTTTCGGGTTGCTCTGAAATCAAAAGCTAGCCGCGACTGACGTCGCAAAAAAACGATCTCCCCTGCCCTGCGGGCAAAGCCGTCCACTGTCATTCCCTGCCATTCACTTCATTCTAAATTTCAAAAAAGGCAAGGACAGCGACAACAGCAACGGCGAAGCAATCGAGTCGATTGCCCTAAAGCCTGAGGCAGCCACGAAAGCGCACAGCCATCGAGATCTCTGCTTTTTTTTTGGAATCAAATATAGGAACTCCGTTTCCTTTTTTTAAATTCAAGGGCGCTAGCAAACTATTTTTTTGTAGGCCCTCCGGGCACCACTGTGTTTGCCTTTGGTGAAGGCGGAAAGGCCTGACGTTTAGGCACCCGCAGCGCTGAACGGAC
>JAKFDD010000014.1:0-287828 GCA_036676335.1 Arenimonas sp.
CGAGCCGCCGGTCAGGTCAAAAGTATGAATGTTCAATTTTTCGGCGACTTGCAGCGCAAGCTCCATCGTCGCTTTATCCATTGATTCCTTTCGGGTCGGCCCGGCGTTCACATGGCAATGAATGCAACTGATATTGCACAGGTAACCGAGATTCAATTGCAAAGTATTTAATTCGCCGCGCTCGATAGCGGGGAATGTGGTGTTCTTGAGCAATGGCCAAGTGTCACGCATGTTTTTTTTCCGAAGTTCGTTTTGTATTGCGAAAAGGCTGGATTAATAATGCGACGAGATTTTGATCGGAGGCTTTTCGAAAGTCGGCCAGTCCTATTTGCATGTCCGTATGACCCTCGCGTGGTTGTGCCTTGTGGCTCCTGAACAAATGATCCCAGATCGAGAGAATATTGCCGTAATTGCTGTCGGTCTCGTCACGATGAACGGAATGATGTACGCGATGGAAGTCCGGAGTTACGAAAAACATTCTAAGCCTTGCGTCGAATCCTAATGGCAAACGGATATTGCTGTGCGTCATCAGTGAAAAGCCCAGCAACAGGCTCTCGTAAATGATGACGGCGATTACCGACGGCCCCAGCAATGCAATCCATCCCAGTTTGTAGGCCTTCGACAGCACAATTTCGAACGGATGAAAGCGCACGCCAAGACTCGCATCAAACGCGAGATCACTGTGGTGGACGCGATGCATCCGCCACAGCCACGGAAACATATGAAAAAAACGATGCTGCCAATAGATCGCCAGATCAAGCACTAACAGACACAGGATTATTTCCAGGCTGGCCGGCCAATCAATGAGTTGGGTTAATCCAAATCCCTGGACATTGGTTGATATCGCGAGCGCTACCGTGGCCAATGGGAAAAGTAATTGCGCGCAGACCGTGGACGTGACTATCAACCCGATATTGGAAATCCAGCGCTTTACCTTGTTTTCGGAATGTCTACGGGCGAAAAAGTGTTCCAGAATCGGCAGCAAAATCAGCAGACAGACAAAAATGCCGAACTGTAGCCACGCACCGATTAAATCGTAGCGAGGGATATTCATGTCGGCAGCTCGAAGTGGCTGAAGGCTTCAAGCAAAACCTGTTGTTCGGTCGTTGCGCGTTCAAGTTTTTCAAGTTCACGATGACATAGGGCCAAGTCGCTAGCTTCATCCACATCCGACAAGGTTCTGAGATTCAATATTTCCGCGAACGGGGAAAACGCCGCAACAAAATCCTGATAGGTATGAGCATGGCTATATAAAACTGATTGCCAAAGTTCAATCGGAAATTCATGGTTGCTGCCAACACACCAGAAGCCGCCATCGCGTGCAGGCCCAAGCACAAGGCGTGGATCTTCGTGGTCCAGAAGGAGGGCCGCGGCTTGAATATCATCGAAGCAAATCTGTGGCGCATCGGCACCCATTAATATTCCAAATCCGTGTTGATGAATTAGCGTCAGCATCACACGTCCCATGCGCTCGCCAAGCTCTCCGTCACCTTGTGCCAGTTTCGGTAGCGATTGCCAGAGCGGATTTTGCATGGCTTCCATCTCGGCCACTGCCCAGTATGCGGTGATATTTGCTTGTGTCTGCGCCTCGAGAGCAACGCTTTTTACCGCTTCGGCTGCCAGGCGATACCATTGTTCGCTTGCAATACCCATGCCGGCAGCCAAGCGGGTTTTCAATGGAGAAATGCCCGGTGTTTTTACAAAAATGGCGAGTCCACCGTTCATGAATCTTTTGCCTGACTGGAAAACTGTCGCGCCTGTTTCCAGGTTTCGCGTAAATGCATTCGTGTTGTCTTGCCCCAGCCATGCAATGCATATTTTCTGGCGCTGGTTTGAATCCTGGCATTCAAGTGCTTTAGCAGTACACCGTTTTTTCTTGCGGTCCAAACGAATGCATGGTCCTCGCCGGATCGTAAATCTTCCCGGTAAGCGCCGAGCATTTCAAAGCATGACTTGGAAATAGCAAAGCCCTGATCACCGAATGGAATGCTCAATAATCTTGAACGAAGCCAGACGCCGACACTATTGATGCGCATGCGGCGTGGACCATCATCCTGAAAACACAGGCTGAAATAGCCGAGCTGCTTTTTTTTGTAATCAAACGCATCGATGGCCTTCAGGCAGTTCGCATCAAGTCGCGAGTCGGCATGCAAAAACCACAGGCAAGGGTTTTTTGCAAGCTTTGCACCTGCATTCATCTGCAGGCCACGTCCCATTGCAGTGCAAATGACAGTTACGTTGGCGGGAAGCGGGAAATCTTCTGTAGCTTGTCTCGCTTTTTCCGAACCACCAACAAGAATAATCTCGGCGCTAGCCGGCAATTCTTTCAAATCCTGCAGCAATTCCATCCATGCCATATCGTCTGGTGCGAATGGAATGATAATGCTGAGTTGTTGCAATGTGGACATATCAGCAGCAGGCACCCGAGTTGCCCGTTGTCGCCGCGCTACTCGAAGCGGGAGCGCAATCAAATAATCCGTAATGCGTGGTTTTCTCGCCGATGATCTGGAAGTGCGATGCAAATCGGGATTGGCCAATCATATCGGCGGTGTTGCCGCAGACCAGCATCGGTTTGTCGATTTCAAACCGGTGATGATCATCCAAATCGAAGAAGATCGGGCATTCGGCAATGCCGCCGCGATAGTAGGCGACTTGCCCGAAATCTTCGCATTTGTCTTCGAGTTCAATCTTGAATGCACGTACGGTTTTTGACGTGAAACCGACCATGCCGATTTTGGCTTTCAATTCTGCATCATCCACTGTCAAAACATTGCTCGACATGATGCGGGCATCCTTGCAGCCTATGTCGGCGAGCGTACGACGAAAATCCTCGACATACATCGCGCCGGATAGGCATTCGCCGAGCAAGACCGGATCGTTTCTTAGTTCGACGGGAATTCGACGGTCGGCAAAGACATCGGAAAAATACAGTTCGCCGCCGGGTTTCAACACACGGAAAATTTCTTTGAACACGCGGGTCTTTTCCGGCGACAGATTCAACACGCAATTGGAGACCACGGCGTCAATCGAGTTGTCGGCAATGCCGATAACCGCCAAGTCTTCGATATAGCCTTCGTGAAATTCGACATTTGACTTGGCATAGCCATAACGATCGGCGTGCCAGGTCTGATGCTTTCTCGCGACCGCCAATTGTTCGGATGTCATATCGATACCGATTACACGGCCGTGTTCACCGACCAGACGCGACAACAAATAGGCATCACGGCCAGTACCGCAACCAAGATCGAGTACCGTGCAGCCTTCGAGTGAGTGTGGCAATGGAGATCCGCAACCATAAAAGCGGTCACGAATTTCTTCATGAATATCCATCACCAATGGCCGCAGGTGCGGCGGCATGGCTTCGGTTGGACAACAGGCCGATGTTTTCAGGTCTTTGCTGGAAGACAGCACTTCGCCGTAGTAGTTTTTAATCGAATCGAAAGATGTGTCGTTCATGTTGATTGCTCGTTTTGTTTAGCTACGGCGCCAGCGGAAGAATTTTTCTGCCCATCGAAGTGCCGTTTGTGGTGCATGGGCGCGTTTCCAGTTGCCTGCCGCGTATTTATTGGCTTCGGCCATTGTCGGGTAGATATGGATTGTACCCAGCAATTTATTCAGACCGATATCCCATTTCATCGCCAGTACAAACTCTGCAAGCAGATCACCTGCATGGGCTCCGACGATCGTGGCGCCTAAAATTTTGTCCTTCCCCGGTTCAGTTAATACTTTAACGAAACCATGGTCGGCGCTATCGGCAATCGCACGGTCCAGATCGTCAATGCAATAACGCGTGACTTCGACGGCGATGCCTTTTTGCGCGGCTTCGTCTTCGGACAAGCCAACGCGTGCAACTTCCGGATCAGTGAATGTCGCCCACGGGATAACGCGATAATCCGCCTTGAAACTCCAGAACGGCGAGAGCAGGGCATTGACCGAGGCATACCAGGCTTGATGGGCAGCGACATGGGTAAATTGATATGGGCCGGTTGCATCGCCGCAGACATAAATATTCGGGAAATTGGTTTGCATCAATTCGTTCGCATCGATAGTGCCGCGTTGATTGACCGTGATGCCGAGTTCCTGCAAACCAAAACCATCGACGTTGGCGACACGCCCCAGGGCCAATAATATTTTGTCGAAAATAAATCTGACCTCATTGCCCTCGTGCTCGCAGACGAGTACATCGCCATCGCCGCCTTTTTCTACCCGAAGCGCTTTGTGTCCTACAGCAACCTTGATGCCCTCATGGGTGAATTGCTCGGTGACTTCATTGGCGGCATCGGCATCCTCACGCGGTAAAAGGCGCGGCGCCATTTCGACTTGTGTGACCTTCGATCCAAAACGCGCGAAGCATTGTGTGAGCTCGCAACCGATCGGGCCGCCGCCCAGTACGACCAGACGTTTCGGTAATTCGCGAATATTCCAGACGGTGTCGCTGGTCAGGTAATCGACTGCATCCAATCCGGGGATATTTGGCACCAGCGGCCGGGCGCCAGTGGCTAACACGATGCTACGTGCCGACAAACGTTTGCCGTTTACTTCCACTTCCCAGGGCGATACGATTTTCGCATCGCCCTGAAAGCATTCGACTCCAAGGCCGGTATAACGCTCGACCGAGTCATGCGGCTCGACTTTGCTCACGACATTTTGCACGCGTTGCATGATGTCGGCGAAATCAAATTGCGTCTCGCATTTTTCGATGCCGTATTTCTTGCTTTGGCTTGCTTCGTGCAACATCTTCGCAGAACGGATCAAAGCTTTCGAAGGCACGCAGCCCGTATTGAGACAATCGCCGCCCATTTTGTGCTTTTCGATTAGCGCGACCTTGGCTTTGATGGCCGATCCGATATATGTCGTGACGAGGCCGGCGGAACCGGCGCCGATGGCGATCAAGTTGTAATCGAATTTCGCCGGTTTCTTATGGCCGCGATATACCCGACGCGATGCCAGATACTGGCTGAGTTTTCGCATCGTGATTGGCAAAATACCCAGAATCGCGAATGCGGTAATCAGGCCTGGCGAAAGCACATCTTTCAGGCTTTCAATTTTGGCTAATTGGGTGCCGGCATACACAAAAGCGAGAGTGCCGGGCAACATGCCAAGTTGGCTGAAGACATAAAATGTACGTGCCTTTATGGCCGTAAGGCCCATCATCAGGTTGACAAGAAAGAACGGAAATATCGGGACCAGACGCAGCGTCAGCAAATAAAAAGCGCCATCTTTTTCAATGCCGCTTTCGATTGCCGAAAGTCGCGAACCAAACCGAGAAACCACAAAATCACGCAACAGAAAACGCGCACTCAGGAAAGCAAGTAGCGCGCCAATCGAACTTGCAAATGAGACAACGACCAGGCCGGTGAGCAATCCAAAGATTGCGCCACCCGCCAAGGTGAGAATTGCCGCACCTGGTAATGACAGAGCGGTGACCAGTACGTACACCGCGAAATAAATGGCAATCGCAGTCCACAAATGGGCATCGACATACGCCGATAGTTCGGCACGTTTCGATTTCAGCGTATCGAGATTGAGCGATGCGCCCAAGTCGTAATGGAAGAAGGCGAAAATGGCCGCGATTATCAGCAGTAGCAAACCGATCTTGGCCCAGGGTTTTTGCGATGGCATTCAGGTTCCCCGAATAAATTACTTCCTGCCCCAAGCATGACATAGCCGACTCATGCGCTGAAGTCTGTTGTTTACAAGAGGTAGCATGAGGCCAGAAGGGTTCAAGGCCCGTGAAATTCTGTTCATGGCCGGGTTGGCAACAGGTTCCCGAAACGCGATAAGCTAGGGCATCAAAAAACAGCGGAAACCTGATTTCATGGAAATGATCAGCATTGTCGGTATTGTCGTGATCGTGATTGCAGCCCTGATCCTGAAGAAAGTCGTGGGCGTGATGTTCAAGGTGCTGATGTTTCTCGTGATTCTGGTGGGCGTATATATTTTCCTCGGACCTTATTTCGGCCTGCCGGTGCCGAATTTCACGGCGTCCGGCGTACCGACGTTATAAAATTATAAAAACACTTCTTCTTTTTCCTGTTGCTGTTGCAGGGCCCACATATTCGCGTAATGCGAATTGGCTGCCAGCAAATCCAGATGAGTGCCGCGCTCGATAATTTTTCCGGCGTCGAGCACGATGATTTCATCGGCATCCATAATCGTGGACAGGCGATGCGCAATCATCAGCGTGGTACGGCCGATCGCAATGCGATCCAGCTCGGTTTGTATGGCACGCTCGCTGGCGGAATCCAATGCCGAAGTGGCTTCGTCGAAAATCATGATCGGCGGATTTTTCAATAAGGCACGTGCAATCGCGACGCGTTGTTTTTCGCCGCCGGATAATTTCAGTCCGCGTTCACCGACCGGGCTTTCGTAGCCGTCGGGCAGGTGGGTGATGAATCTATGTAACTGCGCCGCTTTCGCTGCCGATTCGACTTCTTCATCGCTGGCAGCGGGCTTCCCATAGCGAATGTTGTAGCGAATATCGTCGTTAAACAGCACGGTATCTTGCGGCACGATGCCGATGCAGGCACGGACCGAATCCTGGGTTAGATCACGAATATCCTTGCCGTTGATTCGGATAGAACCTTCATTGACGTCGTAAAAACGATAAAGCAAACGCGAGAGCGTGGATTTGCCGCTGCCGGAATGTCCGACTATCGCCAGCGTTTTTCCGGGTGCAATCTTGAAGCTGATGCCATGCAGAATTTCGCGGCGCGGGTCGTAGGAAAAACGCACATTGTCGAATTCCACGCTGGCTTGGTGCGTATCCAGTGGTTGCGCGCCGGGATTGTCTTTGACTTCCTGGTCTTCATCCAGCAAGCCGAACAAACGATCGATATTGGTCAATGCCTGTTTTACCTCGCGATACATCATGCCGAGGTAATTCAACGGTGCCGACAATTGCAGCAAGTAGGCATTTACCAGCACGAGGTCGCCAATGCTCATCGTGCCCTCCACCACACCCTGGGCGGCACGCCACATCATTGCCGTCACACCCAGCGAAATAATCATGCTCTGGCCGACATTCAGCACGGCAAGCGTTTTCAGACTCTTGACCGTTGCCTCTTCCATGTTTTTCAAGCTGACATCGTAACGGTCGGCTTCGAGTTTTTCGTTGTTGAAATATTTCACCGTTTCGAAGTTCAACAACGAATCGACTGCACGTGAGCTGGCCTGCGTATCGGCTTCCATTGCCGCGCGATAAAAACGCGTACGCCATTCGGTGACTTTTATCGTCCACACAATATAGGCAACCAGCGTGCCCAGCGTGATGAGTGCAAAGCCGACATCGTAGGCAATGACCAGCACGGTGGTCACCATCGCCACTTCAAGAATGGTGGGGAAAATGGTGTAAAGCGTCCAATCGAGCAAATCGGAGATCGCACTGCCGCCACGTTCGACGTCACGAGAGACGCCGCCAGTTTTGCGGTTCAGGTGAAAGCGCAAAGACAAATTATGCAAATGACGAAACACTTGCAGCATCACCGTACGCGCACTGCGTGCCATCACGCGGGCGAAAACAATTTGACGCAGCTCGGTAAATATCGTTATCGAAATTCGTGCAAGACCATACGAAAGTAATAAAGCGACCGGCAGCGCCAGTAAACTTTTTTCGACGTTCATGTCGTCGACGATATTTTTCATTACCCATGGCAAACTCAAGTTCGCCAGTTTGGCAAGTACCAGACATAGCAATGCCAGGCCAATGCGAAGCGAATAAGGCTTGAGAAACGGCAGCAGGCTCGTCAAAACGGCCATTACATTGCGTTCCTTGAAAGCCTTGCTTGAAGTGTTTTCCGGAGTGTTTTCGACGGTTGTGCTCATCAGTTCACATCTTGCTTTTTAACGATATGGGGCTTGAGCTGGTAAACTCAAGCAATGATTATCGAGCATTTAAGCATCTCGCGCCGTCGATTGGCTTTAATTCTGGGCGCGCTGGCCATGCTGGGGCCATTTTCGATAGATACCATTTTCCCGGCTTTCGCCGTGATGGAGAATGCGCTTCAAGTCGATAAAATCGCGATGCAGCAAACCATCAGCATGTACTTGCTGGGCTATGCGGCGATGTCCCTGTTTCATGGTCCTTTGTCGGATGCACTTGGACGCAGGCCAGTCATACTCGCCGGCATCGCAATCTTCACATTGGCATCGATCGGCTGCGCTTTGTCGACCACAATGACGCAGATGTTGTTCTTCCGGATCATTCAAGGCTTGTCGGCCGGCGTCGGTTTGATTGTCGGGCGTGCGATTGTTCGTGATGCACTTGATGGCGACGATGCGCAACGCTTGATGAGCAATATCTCGATGATCTTTGGTGTTGCGCCTGCAATCGCACCGATAATTGGTGGTTGGATTCTGGGCTGGAGCAATTGGCAGGCGATTTTCTGGTTCCTGTCCGTTTTCGGATTGGTGTTGCTGTTTGCCACGGCATTTACCTTGCCCGAGAGTCATCCGGTCGAAAAACGTTTACCGCTGAATGTAAAGGCGTTGAGCACTGTTTATAAATCGATCATCGTCAATCGCCGGTTTAGATTATTGGCATTGGCAGGTACGGCAAATTTCGGTGCTCTGTTTCTTTACATCACGTCGGCACCGGCCTTTGTGCTCGACATGTTGAAACTCAACGAGCAGCAGTTCGGCTATTTCTTCGTGCCGACCATTGCCGGCATGGTGCTGGGTGCGTTTTTCAGCGGTCGTGCGGCCGGGAAAATGTCGGGCGTGCGTTTGGCGAATATCGGATTCCTGTTTTGCGGAATTTCGGCAGCATTCAATATTCCCTATAATTATTTTTTTCCGGAAATCGCATTACCGTGGGCAGTGCTGCCGATGGTCTTGAGTGCTTTCGGTGTTGCGCTGGTATTCCCGATCCTGACGATTGCGATCTTGGATATGTATCCGAATCAACGCGGCAGCGCATCGTCAATGCAGGCCTTTGTCGGCCTGTTGTCAAACGCCTTGATCGCCGGCGTGTTATCGCCTGCACTGAGCGATAATGGCCTGCATCTGGCATTGGCTGCCGGCGCTTTCAGCCTGGTCGCCTATTGTTTATGGCTTTGGTATTTGACGCATACCGACAAGTTGCCGCAGGCGCCGAAGGATGCGGAGAATTACGAACCGCAGGATGAAATGTAAAGTTCGAGAAATCGTCATCTCGAACCGAAGGCGAAACTCTTTCAGTGTGAAAAATCAGGTTTGCCCCTGTTGTTCACACACTTCTAGTTACTTCTTGTACCGCTGCCACAAATACACCGGTACACCCATCAGCATCAATGCAGCCCCCCAAATTAGTGCTTCACTGCCGGTGCCTTTCAATGCCCAGAGTGAAAAGAGCAGCGCCAATGCGGCAATAACGAGTTTGTAAGGGCGTTCTGTCTGATTCATTTTTATCCAGGCAGAAACGCTGACGGCATAAGGAAGCAAATTGGCAGCGGTCGATAATAATATCGAGAAAGCGAATAACTGAATGAGCGAATGCGTGAAGTTGCTTAACACGATCGCGGTCGCCAAGGTGCTGCTTATCACCAGGCCAGCTACCGGTGTGTTTCGCGAATCAACCTTGGCGAAAATGGATGGGAATATTTCATCCTTTGCCGCTGCCATCGGAACCTGGGCTTGCAACAACACCCAGCCGTTCAAAGCACCGAAGCAGGAAATCGTCGCGATAACGCCAACTGCCACGCCTGCTGGTGATCCCCATAAACGCGCTGCTGCATCCGCCATCGGTGCAGCGGATTTAACCAGAACATCGGATGGCAATAAACCGATAACAACAGTGCAGGTAAGCATGGTGGCGATACCGGCAATCAGCATGCCGATAATCGTGGCGCGCGGTACGGTGCGTTCGGGGTCCTTGATCGATGCCGATGGAATGGTGGCCGCCTCAAAACCCAGAAAAGCCCAGAGTGTGATGGCGGCAGTCATGGTGGTAACGGCGATTAAACTTTCACCACTTGGATTAAACGGTTGATACGAATCCATTTGCACGTATGCCAGACCGACCAGACCAAATAAAATCAGTGGCACGATTTTCAAAATGGTGGTGATTAGCTGCATGATGCCGGCTTCGCGAACACCGGCAATATTGACTAAGGTGCAAAACCATAATGCCCCGAGTGCGGCGCAGGCGCCGCGAATCGGTGTTGAAGTGGCTTCCGGGAAAACCGCACCCAGGCTGCCGGCAAAAGCGACGGCAAGCGCCGCATTGCCACACCACATCGATATCCAGTTGCTCCAGGCAACAAAAAAGCCCGCTCCGGGCCCGAATGCTTCATGTGCGTAGGCATAGGAGCCACCGGTTCGGGTAATTTTCTTCGATAACCAGGAGTAAACGAGTGCGAGCAATAATGCACCGCAGAGTGTCACTCCCCAGCCGAGCAAGCTTGCTGCGCCGTAGGAGGCGAGTGTAGCTGGCAATAAAAAAACACCGGAGCCAATCATGCTGCCGACTACCAGAGAGATAGCGGTCCATAAGCCGAGAGGCTTTTGTGTTGAATTCATTTGTGGTCTTTTATTTGGGAATAAGCACTACGAAGTAATTCATGGAAATGATGCACGGCGTTTTCGCGTAATGGATTCAGGCGGCCTGCGACATAGGAACCGGAAGAAAGCCCGATTTGTACCGACTCGCAAATATCGACGTCTTCTTTTTGCACTTCGTCACTGAAGGCGATGTCGCTGGCGCGACGCTTTTGCGCCTGTTCGCCTTCATCTTTCTGGTAGTAGTAATCGAATTCGACCCGGCATTTATCGACGCCCAATGGAATGACGCGGTTGGTTTGCAGGCGACCCGGCAAAATATTCAGCATCGTGTTCGGATAAATAAAATAATACAGCGCATCGCCGGAGCCATATAAGGAATCGGCACTTTCCAGCGGACTGTATTGATAGGAATACCATTCGGCAGTTTCGGTGACATAGGTGCGGTAATCCAGCAGGCTATTCAGGCCCGGGTGGATATGCGGTACGTGATAGCCCTCCAGATAATTATCGACATAGACCTTCCAGTTGCAATTCACGTCATAGGCGACGCGATGATGGAAAACATAGTCGGACAAATCCTGCTTTCCCAGGCGCTCGTCGATGCCTTTGACGACATCGGCAAGATCCGGTGCCCCATCGGTGGCGACGAAAACCAGTCCTTGCCAGACCGCCACTTTTGCTTCGGGAAGCTTGATGTCGGAAACATTGAAGTCCTCGGTGTTATTCATTTCCGGCGCGCTACGCAATACGCCATCCAGGTTGTAGGTCCAGCCGTGGTATTTGCAACGCAAAACTTTTGCCTGCTTGGCATCGCAAGTCGCAATCGGCCCTGCACGGTGACGGCAGACATTATGAAATGCCTTGATGCTGCCATCGACCGCACGAAGAATAATCAGCGGCAAACCGGCAATCGTGGTCACGATGTAATCACCGGCATCGGCAATTTGCGATTGATGGCAGACCCATTGCCAGCTGCGGGCGAACACGGCGCGAGCATCCAGTTCCGGGGTGCTTGCATCGGTGTAGAAAGGAGCCGGTAATGCTGTCGCGTGCGAGAGCATTTGAGGTTTCAGATGTTTGTCGGAAAGTAAGCTTTGCATAGTCGTTCAAGGGCCTGGAATGTTGAGAGTGTAAACCAGAAACTCGTTGTCGCGCTGGTAGTGTAATTTCTCATAAAGTGCCTGCGCCTTGTGATTGCTGCGGGCGGTTTGCAGGAATATTTCGCAGGCGTTTGTCTCGGCCGCCAGTTGCCTGGCTGCCGCCATCAAGGCGTTTGCGACTCCCAGGCCGCGGGCGTCTGGCTCCACGAACAGGTCATTCAGAATCCAGCTGGGTTTCAGGCTAAGGCTGGCGAATGCCGGGTAGAGCTGGGTAAAACCGACGGCTCTATCATCCGATGTAGCGATAAAAATAATCGATTGTTTGTTTGAAATACGATCGTCCAGAAATTGCCGTATTGCCGCGGCATCGTGCTGGCGTTCGTAAAAGGCCAGATAGCCTGAAAAAAGTCTTTCAATGGTGTCCAGATCATTCAGGCTTGCTTGGTGAATCGAAATCATGACGTTGCTTTCCTGCCGCGATTAATCAGGTCACGGTTAATTAGGGTCAGGATGCTACACAACAAGATAGCCGGGCACCAAATCCAGATAAATTCGGATGCCAGAACGGAAAGACTTCGCATCGAGAAAAAGCCGCGACCAATCGCTGAAACTTCGATGCCGGTCCAGGGGAAAAAGTAACGCGTATTGTCGTATGGCCAGAACAGGGCTACGCCAAGGCCACCATCGGTAAGCATGTCGAGCAGGCCATGCGAGGCGGCGCAAATGCCGACAAACACGAATGCCGCGATACGACTGCAGTCGAGTTTTTTATGCGCCAATGATGCAAGCACTCCCAATATCAACGCGAAACATATTGAATGGGTGAAGCCACGATGGCCAAACTGCGAAGCGTACGCGATGCCGAATTTGAATCCGATCACGTCGAGATCCGGAATGATGCTGGCAACGACACCGGCGCATAGTAAATGTTCGGAAATTTTACGTTTGCCCAAACCGAAGCCGATGGCGAGCGGAACGGCAATATGGGAAATGATCGTCGGCATTATGAGTTTCCAGTGAAATAAAAAAACGGTCAGGAAATCCTGACCGTTTTCTGTGTGCTGCTTATGAAGTCACGATTATTTCCAACCGCATTCTTTACCTTTGTTTTGTTCTTTCAACCAGGTATCGAGCGGTGCGAAGTATTCGAGTACCGCTGCGCCATCCATTTTTTCGCCACCAGTGAGTTCTTTCAAAGTGGCAGGCCATGGCTGGCTTGCGCCTTTTTCCATCATTGCCCAATAGCGTTTGCCGGCTTCCGGATTGTTGGCGAAGCTGCATTGATACAGCGGTCCTTTGAAACCGGACGCATCGCAAAGCGATTTATAGAACTGGAACTGCAGAATGTGCGAGAGGAAATAACGCGTATATGGCGTATTGCCCGGTACATGGTATTTCGCACCCGGATCGAAATTATCTTCGCCACGGACGGAGATCGGCGCCACACCTTGATACTTGGCTTTCAATTCCCACCAGGACTTGTTGTAGCTATCCGGCTTGATCGAACCATCAAATACACCCCAGCGCCAGCGGTCGATCATCAAGCCGAAAGGCAGGAAGGCCACTTTTGCCAATGCCATGCGCATTTGACCGTTGATCACGGCTTCCTGGCTAACGGCAGGCTTATCAACCAAACCAATGCTGCTCAGATATTCCGGTGTCATCGACAAAACGATGGTGTCGCCGATGGCTTCATGGAAACCATCGTTGGCACCATTTTGGAACAATGGCGGCAGCTTGTTATAAGCCAGGTAGTAATAAACATGGCCGTACTCGTGATACAGCGTGGTCAAGTCATCTTCGGTCGGTGTAATGCACATTTTGATGCGCACGTCGCCGGCCAGATTCATGTCCCAGGCGCTAGCGTGACAAACGACATCGCGGTCACGCGGTTTGATGAACTGGGCTTTGTCCCAATGCGATTCCGGCAATTTCGGCATGCCCAAACCGGTGTAGAAACTTTCCGATAATTTCGCCATTTGTTTGGCGTGCGCCAAATCTGCATCGCGGGTGATTTCGGCAATTTCGGCTCCGCTTAATTTTGCAGCGCCGCCTGCCTTGTTGAGCAGATCATTCAAGATGGCGTCATGCTGCTTCTGCAAAACACTGCCGATATCAAGGCTGCCGACGCCTTTGTAAGGTTCGAGCAGAGGCCACAAATTGCCCCAATCCTGTTGCCACAGATTGCCGGTCAAATGGGCAGGGATTTTGCCGTCGATCTGGCCTTTTTCCGGGCCATATTTTTCGACTAGTTTGTTTTTGGTGTAGCACTGGAGTTGGTCATACAGGGGTTTGACTTGACCCCAAAGGCGATCGGTTTCGGCCTGGAAATCCGCTGCAGGCATATCGTAACCACCGCGCCACAATTCACCGGTATTACCGAAGCCTAAATCTTTCGCGCCAATATTCGATAACTCGACGAAGCGTTGATACGGTTCGCGCATCGGCTTGGAAATCGTATGCCAGCCGTTCCAGGCTTCGAGTTGCTGCTCGTAAGTGCTGTTGGCCGTATCGGCAAGGATTTTCGAAAGCTGACCAATGTCTTTACAGGTCTTGTCGTCTTTTGGATCGGTGCAATATTTGCCCGATCCGTACATGCCATCCAGTTTGGTCGCCAGCTGGGTCAACTCGGCCAACTGTTTTGGATCATTCGGTGGTGGCAAAGTCACGCCCAATTTCAACAATTGCAAAGCACGCTTGGTTTCCGGCGTCATCTTGTCGGTGTCTTTGAATGTTTTGGCTTTCGCGATGTATTCGCTCAGTTTTGCCAGGGAACGCTCATTCGCCTTCGAGGAAACAATTTCGGAATCACCGTTGATATAAGTCGATGCCAGCCATTGTGCAGACGATACTTCCGGATAGGCCGCGCGCATTTCATTGTTGACGCGTTCAATGAATTGATCGGCGGTTTCATTGGCATATTTATCGGCTTCAGTGCCAGATTGCTGTTTGCATGCCGACATCGTTATCAGGGTGGCGGAAATACTCAGCGCGAGTAGGGCGCGTTTAAAATTCACGGGAATCTCCAGAACAGTGGTTTATAGGAAGGGCATTAAACTGGTGGCTCAGGCTAGACCCGAATCGCGGCTTAGGCAAGTGCCCGGACAGGGGTTTAACTATTTTGTCGCGGTTTTTGCAGGGCCGATATGTTTATCCAAAAATGCCTTCAAGGCATTTAGATAAAGCACGCGATTCTTTGTCCGGACGAAGCCATGGCCCTCATTCGGCACGACCAGCATTTCCGGCTGGTTGCCGGCATCCCTGAGCGCTTTTTCAAGACGCTGTGCTTGTGGCAGCGGAGTTCTGCCGTCGTCCGATCCATGTATCAGAAGAACCGGAGTTTTTAATTCGCCGGCTCTGGCTGCAGGTGACTGTGCTGCGAGTTCCGCCTGGTCCTTGCCAAGCACCAGATCGAGGTAACGGACTCCACTATTTGTCGCAGGGATGTCGCCTTTCTTGAACATCATGCTGAGGTCGTAAACCCCTGCATAACCAATGGCGCAGCGAAATATCTGTGGCGCAAGAATGCTGCTCATCAATGCCGAATAAGCGCCGAAACTTCCACCGGTTATGCAGATTCGATTCTTGTCGATCGTTTGCGTATCAGCAACAAAATTCGTGGCGTCGATAATGTCATATTGAATTTCCTTGCCCCAGGTACCGTATCCCTTGCGCATGAAGTTTTCACCGTAGCCACCCGAGCCGCGAAAATTGACACGCAATACGGCATATCCATTGGCGACCAACCACTGGACGTCATTGTGGAAATACCAGGAATCTGAAATGCCGAGTGGGCCACCATGGGGCATCACGACCATGGGTGTTTTGCCTTTAACGTGATTCGATGGAAGTGTCAGCAAACCGTGTATCGTCAGACCGTCCCTTGCCTTGAAGTTGAACCCGGTCGTAGTTCCCGACATGCTGTCGTCAAGCGATGCTTTACTGTTGAAAACCAATCTTGAGGTGTTTGATTTTCGATCGTACAGATAATAGCGACTTGGTTTCTTGTCGCTGGAAACACTGAATAGTATTCGTTCGCCGTTTGAGCTGAAGTCCTTGAAGACAACGATTTCACCGGGAAAAGATTTTGAAATGCTTTCATACAAACGGCTATCTTCGGAATCACCACTCAACATCACCACATTGGGGTTGGTGGCGTTGCTGAGGATCGCTAATGGCACGCCATTGACGGAAGACGGCATCGAACCGCCAATATTCACGCCGGCTTCGCAATGCAATTTTTCCCTCGAATTGTCCTGTTTAACCAGATACAGGCAATTGGCTTCGCCTGCCTCGCTAATCTCCGCAAGAAAGTCTTTGTCGCCGGGAAGAAATTGCACCGGGAAGAACGACCCCAGGGGCTGGATACCCTCGATTTTTTGCCATTCTTTTGCGGTTTCAATATAGCGATAGGTAACGGGCATGTAGTTCTCGTCACTTCCGCTGACGAAACGCAGGTTTCCCGAGAGATCAAAAGTAACCCAGGGATTACTGATCGGCGAAACGGCGATGCGGTCACGCCTCCCCGTATAGATATCCACTTTGATGATTGAAGGCTTTGTATTCAGCAACCCGCTCTTATCCCAATCGGTCGCCAGAATGATGATGTTCTTGTCATCGTGCTCCAGTGTATTGATCAGTTTTGCGAAACCTTTATCTTTCTGGATGGCACTGGAGCTCGAGTCGCCGATCATTCCGTACAGATATTTTTTCCGTTTTCCGTCGGCTGATATGGCAATGATTTCGCCAAATGTTTTTTTGACTTCTTCTCCGCCGAAACGTTGCGATCTTGCGAAGATCAGAGTGTCGTTATTTGCCCATTCCGCATTGTGAATTGATTGATGCGGTGGAAGTGTCAGTTCAGTCAACGGCTTTTGCGTTTCGGCGTCGAGAATAATCAAGGTGGAGCTGATCTCGTCGTAACGCTCCACGGCAATGTATTTGCCATCCGGCGACAGTCTGGCGTTGCCGAAATCATTGAGCTTGGCGTAATCCTCTACATTCGCTGCGAAGGAATGTCCCGCGAACATCGAAGCTGCCAAGGTCAGCACACAGAAATATTTCGGTAGTCGCATGTTGATTTCCTACGCCGGATATAAAAGTTCGTGATGTGGGTCGATAATTTTTATATCGACCAGGAATTCGAATGCCGTCGCGGCATCATTTTCAAAATAGGCTTTTGCCGAACCCAGTCGAAAGGTATAGCCCCATTCATCCATATCGGCCCAGATACGTGCTCTACCAACGCCGGGTAATTCATCGCCAAGCAGCGCCTGCAACACGCAGACCGCATCTTCTTCAGCGACCGAGTCGGTGGCATCGGTATGTATTTCCGTACGTTTTTCTTCGGGCAGGACGATCAGGTGGCCGGCTTCATGCAGCAATGAATGTACTGGCGTATCGAGGCGGGCATAAACCGTATGGCCGATCACGCCGGCCTCGGATTCGCCCCAGAAGCTACCGGGGATGGCTTGCCCGTTTTCCACTTGCACCAATTCCAGTTGATAGCGTGCGAGCAAAGCCCGTGGTGCTTCAAAACCGATGTCGGCAAGGGTGAGCATGGGAATGAAAAATAAATATCGTGCTTGTGCAAAGCCGCCTGCTCTAAAGCTAGAACAGAGCGGCCCGCAGCGGATTATTCATTCGGATCGGCGTGTGCTTTTTCCGGCAATTCCACCGAGATGCCAAGCACGTCGTGTTCGCCATCCTTCTTGAAATCTACCATCACGGCATCGGCGTCGACATTGATGTATTTGCGGATCACCTCCAGCAGCTCGCGACGCAGCAGTGGAATATAGTCGGGTTCGCCGTGGCGACTGCGTTCCTGCTGGATCAGGATTTTCAGCCGGTCTCTGGCTGCCACTGCGGTGTTCTTGTTGCGGGGACTCAGGAAATCGAAGATACCCATCGCTTAACTCCTAAACATTTTCGAGAAAAAGCCTTTCTTCTCGACAGTGGTAAAACGCAACGGTTTATCTTCACCCAGAATACGGGCTACGGCATCCATGTAGGCCATGCCGGCGAGCGACACTTCATCCAGAATGACCGGCACGCCGGCATTCGAACTTTGCAGCACTTCCGGAGATTCCGGAATCACGCCGATGACTTTCAAACCCAGAATTTCTTCGACGTCGTCAATCGACAGCATGTCGCCTTTCGCAACGCGCTCAGGCGAGTAGCGGGTCAGCAACAAATGTTCTTTCACGCGTTCGCCGTTTTCGGCTTTTTTCGTCTTCGATGCCAGCAGGCCGAGGATGCGATCCGAGTCGCGTACCGAGGACACTTCCGGATTGACCACGACAACGGCACGGTCGGCGTAATACATCGCCAGGTAGGCACCTTTTTCGATACCGGCCGGCGAGTCGCAAACGATGAAATCAAAACCTTCGGTATCGAGGTCGAACAATACTTTCTCGACGCCTTCCTTGGTCAATGCATCCTTATCGCGCGTTTGCGATGCAGCCAGTACGAACAAATTGTCGAAACGCTTGTCACGGATCAGGGCTTGCTTGAGATTGGCTTCGCCATGGACGACGTTGACGAAGTCGTAAACGACCCGGCGTTCGCAGCCCATGATCAAGTCGAGATTACGCAAACCGACGTCGAAGTCGATAACGACAGTTTTTTTGCCGGCTTTGGCCAGACCACAGGCGAGACTTGCACTGGTGGTGGTCTTTCCAACGCCACCTTTGCCCGAGGTCACTACGATAATTTCAGCCAATGTTATTCTCCGTTTTCTGTCCGTGATGTTTCATGATGTTCACGTCAGCTCCTCGATGCGAAGCTGATCTTTTTCTAAATATATTTGTACGGCTTTGCCTAGAAGATTCTTCGGAATTTCTTCCAGCACCTTGTAATGGCCCGCGATGGCAACGAGTTCCGCGTGGAATTCACGGCAGAAGATGCGGGCATTCACGTTGTCGCTTGCACCTGCCAGTGCTCGACCGCGCAATGCGCCATAAATATGGATCGAGCCATCGGCAATGACTTCGGCGCCTGCGCCGACGGTAGCCATCACCGTGATGTCTTTGTTTTGCGCATAGATCTGCTGACCCGAACGAACCGGGTGCAACTGCATGATGCCGGGCTCGGATTTTGCAGCAACAACGACCGGGGCCGGTATCTCGGCTTCGACTTCGACTTTACGCGGCGTTTTTTTCTCTTGCGGCTCTACTGCAGAAACAGTCTGGCTTTCATAGGAGGCGCGGAATTTTGCCAACAGTGGCAAGCCGACCTGCACCGATAACTCTTCGATCGCGCTGGTGCCGTAGGCAATCGCAACCGGCAGCACCCCGGCGGATTTCAATGCATCGATCAATGCATTTACCGCATTAGCATCGGGGCATTTCGTCAGGCCGCCAAAATCCAGGATTACCGCGGCGCGTTCAAATAATTTCGGCGCGCGGGCAACGCGCTCCTGCATTTCGATTTTGAGTTTTTCGACATCCAGGCTACGAACCCGAAGATTCGCGATGCCCACTTGTCCAAATTTTAATTCGCCGGCTTGTTCGTAGTCAGGAATCTGTGCTGCCATGCGATCAGGTTCCCGTGGCGAGTGTTGCTGTGCGGCCCGGTACTGCTCGTGCGGATAGCCAGGACACCTTCGGTAGCTCATCGCCGTAAGTCGCTTGCACGTACGGATAGCTGCACAAGTCTTTCAGCAGCATGCAGGCACGGATATTGCCGGGCGCCATCACATGTTGACCTACTTCGCGGAAACCGAAGCTGCCATGGAAAATCAGGGCGGGATGATTTCCGCTTTCGATGAAGACTTCGGCCGCAAGATGCGGAAAACGCGTTTCCGCAAAACTTTGCACGTCGCCATAGAACACGCGACCAACGCCGACGCTGCGACGTGCGCTGGCAATCACGATCCGGTCGATGTACAGAAATTTTTCGTAACGTTCGCGAAACCACATGAAGTTACTACTGTCGTGGGAAGCCTCGTGACTGAGAGCAATTAAAAAACCTGCAATCAAGCCATCTACTTCAGCTACGCGGAAGTAATCGGCATTTTCCCAGAAGAAACGGACTTTGGCGGCATCCATCGGCAAGATGCCGGTGCCTGCCGCATTATTCATGGCTAGAACAGAATCCAGCTCGTGCTCACGCACGTCGCGGATAACAATGGACATTCATTCAACTCCAAAACGGCTGCCAAGCGCCGCCAACGGGGTGGGATTATCGCACGTGAAGCGCGCAACCGCGATGCTTGTAAAAAGTTAAACTTGGGTTATGGATTAACATAAATGCCGTCCCGTGACTTTCGGGCTGCACGTTTTACTTCATTCCCGCCTATGATGACGAAATGCTTAATAAACTGAACCACACCCAACTGCTGCGTTACGCCGGATTGTTTACCTGGGCGATGGTCGGTATTCCGTTGGTGCTCAATAGTTGGTACTTCCCGGTTGCCGAGGTTGAGGAAACGCTCCTTTCCAAGCCTGATATGGTCGGCTCAACCGTGGCCTATTTTGCTTTTGGATTGGCGTATTGGCTGGTAACCCACGACCTGGGTGCTCGAAAACCACGTTGGTACGACATCGTGCTACTGGCAGTCATGACGTTTGCCGCTATTGCCGTCAGCCAGCTGACAGGAACCGGCCTCGGCGGGATCTTGTTGATGATCGTAGCCGGGGTTATTCCGTGGTTGATGCCGATTAGTGCAGCGGTTGCCTGGCTGATTCTTCAGCATGTGGCTCTGGTGCCGGTATTCATCAAAGGCCAGGGATTTACTCCTATCGCCGCGATTTTGCAGACAGCCCTGTATATCGGTTACTCCAGCTTTACTTTCATGACCGGCCTGGTGGCAAGGCAGCAGGCCCAAGCCCGGGAAGAACAACGCCGTTTGAACGCCGAATTACGTGCAACCCGCGTGCTTTTGTCGGAAAGCTCGCGGATGAGCGAGCGCCTGCGAATATCCCGTGAACTGCACGATTTACTCGGTCATCACCTGACAGCCCTGAGTTTGAACCTGGAAGTCGCCGGCCATTTGACCGAAGGCAAGGCGCATGACCATGTAAAACAAAGTCATACGCTGGCCAAATTGCTGCTAACCGATGTCCGTGAAGCCGTTAGCGAGATGCGCGAAGAAGGCGGCATCGATCTCAAAACGGCATTCAATAGCTTGGTAGATGGCGTGACGGCATTGAAAATCCATCTGGATTTGCCCGAAATGCTGCAACTGGATGATCCGGATCGTGCGCATGTATTGCTACGCTGCGCACAGGAAATCATAACCAATACCGTGCGTCATTCCGGCGCAGATGAACTGTGGCTTCGTTTATCAAAAACGGCAGATCACATCGAATTGTCGGCGCGCGATAATGGCCGTGGGGCCGCCAATCTGACCCAGGGCAATGGCCTGCGCGGAATGTGCGAACGCTTGTCGGAATTTGGCGGTCAACTCGATATTATGAATACCACTGGTCAAGGCTTAAGCTTGACTGCAAAGCTACCTACAAAGGAAACCCCATGATTCGTGTATTTCTGGTTGATGATCAAACCCTTGTAAGGCAAGGCGTGCGGTCACTTTTGGAGCTGGCTGATGGCATCGAAGTCGTGGCAGAGGCAAGTGATGGCAAGCAAGCCGTCGAGCAGATTCCGTTAGTCAAACCCGATGTCGTGTTGATGGACATGCGGATGCCGGTGATGTCCGGCCTTGACGCATTGCAGGCTTTATCGAAAGCCAATGCGCTACCACCCACGATTATCCTGACGACCTTCGACGATGATCAATTGGTACTCGCAGGTATTAAATACGGCGCCAAAGGATATCTGCTTAAAGATGTGTCGCTGGATCAATTAGTAACCGCCATTCAAGCGGTTGCGACGGGTGGCTCACTGGTTCAACCTGCGGTGACGCAGCGATTGTTATCCGGTCTTGAAGGCATGAATAATGAGTTTGTCAGCCTCGAGCAACCCGATCCGCTGACCGAGCGCGAAACCGAGATTCTGCGCCTGATGGCAGGTGGATTTTCCAACAAGGAAGTCGCCAATTCACTTGGGGTGGCTGAAGGTACCGTCAAAAATCATGTGTCCAATATTCTTTCCAAGCTAGGGGTACGAGACCGTACACGCGCAGTTTTGAAAGCTTTTGAACTGAAACTTGTCTAAATAACAGCTAGTACGCACTGAAAATGTGTGCTGTTTATTGGAAAACATGAGTCTGCAGCGGGACCCGTGACGAGCGGGCCCGTGACCTGATATCCTCCGCGTTCCTGACGGGCGTTCAAGTCCCGGACCAGGCGTGCTTGGAGAGCCCACGAATGACCCGAATTATTGAGTTTTTAATTGCAGCCGCCATGGTGGTAGTGCTGTTTTTAGTAATTGCCTTGTTTCTGCCCGCTAAACGCGTGCTGACTTACAGTATCGAAACCAATCGTCCTGCCAATACGGTTTATGACGTGGTCAATGGTTTCCATCATTTCAAAGAATGGAATCCACTGCTTAGCTACGATCGCAACATGAAAGTGGACATCAGCCCTGATGCCGGCAAGATTGGTTCCACCTTGAAATATGATTCCAGCAAGAAAGTGGTTGGAGCTGGTACCTGGACACTCGCCGAACAAGAACCCGGCAAGAAAGTGGTATTCAAACTTCAGACAAATTCGATCGGCGACAACAAGACGATGGCAATCACCATCGAACCTGTCGTTGCGAAAAGCAAAAACATCACCGTCAATACCAAGAACCTGCGCGTAACGCAGCAGTACACGGTGGATTACGGCTGGAACTTGTTCGGTCGTTATGCCGGCATGTATGTCAATCGCAATGTTGGCGATGAAATGAAATCCGGCTTGCAAAAACTGAATGCTTTGCTGGTCAGCATTCCGAAATACGATTACAACCTGCATTCGGAACCATTCGTTACAAGCGAAGTGGCTGCACAGAATGTCCTGGTTGTCCCGACCGAAGCCAAGCGTGCAAACAACGAAGTTATTCTGGCAATGAACAACCAGATGGGCTGGGTCAAGAAAGTCATGGATGCCAATGGTTTGGTTTCGGCCGGCCCGATGCGCATTGTGACGACCGAATACACATCGGCTGCCTATGCTTTCGATATCGTTGTCCCCGTGCGTAAAGCAGGCGGTTCTGCTCCTGCCACGGAAACACCCGAGGTGGCAGAAGGTGAAGTTGCACCAGCGGCGTTACCTGCACCAGTCGTTGCAGCGACCGAGAAACTGAATATTAAAGTTGAAGGTCCGGTAAAAGCCGAATTCTATCCAGCTGTGAAAACGATCAACACCAAATTCACCGGGTCGGCACTCAGCCTGGTCATGGTGCGTGATATGGTGCGTGCGTATGCACTTGCGCATGGTTACAAGCCGACTGATCGCGCATTCGATGAATACCTCAGCAGTATTGATTCGCAAAATGATGTGACTTCCCAATATGTCGTGTATTGGCCGATTCAGTAAGACATCGAGAAATTTAAAAAAAGCGGGCTGAGCCCGCTTTTTTTTCGTCATTATTTTCAATGGCGAGCTATCATTGCTCGAATGCGGTCAGGCCCAGAGACTTCACAATGATCGAAGCGGTGAATTTGCGAAAAAACTACGGCCCCTTGCTCGCGGTCGACAACATCAGCTTTCAAGCCGAGCCCGGCGAAGTGCTTGGGCTGCTTGGACCTAATGGCGCAGGTAAATCGAGCACGATGCGTATGATCACCGGCTTTCTCGTGCCGAGCTCGGGCAGTGCGAGCATTTACGGACATGACATATCGAAGGCACCCGTCGCTGCAAAAAAATGTTTGGGTTACTTGCCCGAGGGCGCGCCGCTATATAGCGAATTGACCGCTGAAGAATTCCTGAGATTTATCGCACGTACGCGTGGCATGGATAAAGCGGCACAATTGAGTCGAATCAATATCACGCTTGAACGACTTAATCTGAAAGATATCGCACACCAAACCATCGAAACACTATCGAAGGGTTTTAAGCGTCGCGTTGGTTTGGCTGCCGCCATCCTGCATGAGCCATCGGCTCTGATTCTAGATGAGCCAACGGACGGTCTCGACCCGAATCAGAAACACGAAGTGCGGTTATTGATTCGCGAGCTAGCCAAGGAACGCACTGTTTTGCTGTCTACCCATATTCTCGAGGAAGTGGAAGCACTGTGTACGCGAGTCATCATCATCGCCAAAGGCAAAATACTTGCCGATGCAACGCCTGCCGAGTTGCTTGCCAAATCCCGCTATGACCGCGCTGTTTCGATTCATGTCACCGACAGTATTTCTGCACGCGCGGCATTGGACGGGATGTCGGGCATTACAGGCTTTGAACAAAACCCAATCGACGGCCGCTTGTACATCTTCACCAAAACGAAAGCGCGAACCGACGAGGCCATCGCGGATCGACTTCGCCAGCGTCATGTGACTTTCACCGATTTGCGGATAGAACGCGGACGATTGGACGAAGTTTTTCGCAGCATCACCACGCAAGAGGCGAAGGCATGAATCCGATGATTGCCATTTATCGTCGTGAATTGCGAAGTTATTTTTCGACGCCGCTGGCTGCGATATTCATTGTCATCTTCCTCGTGATGGTGTCGGCATTCACATTTTATCTCGGTAATTTTTTTCAGGCCGGCCAGGCCGACCTGCAGGCTTTTTTCCTGTTTCACCCCTGGATGTATTTATTGCTGGTGCCAGCACTGGCAATGCGGTCGTGGGCCGAAGAACGAAAAAGCGGCAGCATCGAATTATTGCTGACGCTACCGATAACGGTATGGCAGGCGGTGCTGGGTAAATTTCTCGCGGCTTGGACGCTGATAGCGCTGGCCCTGCTGTTGACTTTCCCCATCTGGGTGACAGTTGCGTGGCTCGGCGATCCGGATAATGGCGTGATACTCGCGAGTTATATTGGCAGCTGGTTATTGGCAGGCACGTTTTTGGCGATAGGCAATGCAATATCGGCGGCTACTCGCAGTCAAGTGATGGCATTCATCGTTAGTTTGTCCGTGTGCCTGGTTTTTTTGCTCGCGGGTTATTCGATTGTGCTTTCGGCAACACAAGCCATGTTTGATCAATCCATCGTAGATGCAATCGCGGGGATGAGTTTCCTCACGCATTTCAGTTCGATTACCCGCGGGATTCTGGATCTGCGTGACATCGTCTTTTTCATGATCAACAGCATTGCCTGGCTTGTGGCCACTGCCCTGATCATTAATTTGAAGAAGACAGGATAAGCATGAATATCAGGAAGCTGCCATATTCCGGCTATCTCGCACTGCCATTGCTTGCGGTATTGACGCTGGGTTTGTTGTTTGCGAGTACGCATTTATTGAAAGGCGTTTCGTTCGACCTGACCGAAAACCGATTGCATACTTTGTCAGACGGCACGTTGAAAATCATTCAATCCATCGATGAGCCGATTACCCTGAAACTGTATTACTCCGAAACCGCGGCCAGAGATTTACCGCAATTCAGGGTGTATTCGCAGCGTGTTCGCGAATTACTGCAAAGCATCGCCGAAAAATCGAAAGGCAAAATCATTTTTCGGGAAATCGATCCGGAACCATTTTCCGAAGCGGAAGACATCGCAATGGCGGCCGGCTTGCAAAGTGTTCCGCTGGGCAATTCGGGAGCGGGTTTCTATTTTGGTCTTGTCGGCACCAATGGCGGCGACAAAACGGTATTGATGCCATTTATCGACCCGAGCAAGGAAGCATTCCTCGAATACGATTTGGCCAAGTTGTTGAGCAACCTCAATGCGGATACACAACCGGTGCTTGCCGTGTTGAGTAGTTTGCTGACTGGGCCAAGCATCAATGCATTGACCGGGCAGCAAAGTCTGGGTTGGGTAGTGGACAGGAAATTATCGGAACGCTACGAAATACGCCGTCTGCAGCCCGATACAGGTCCTATCGGCCTTGATGTCGATGTTTTGGTGTTGGTGCACCCAAAAAACATTCCCGAACCGACCTTGTATGCCATCGACCAGTTCGTATTGCGTGGCGGCCATCTGCTCGTCTTTGTAGATCCCGATGCCGAATCCGATTCGGTGAATTCCTATCTGCCGGACGGGTCGGCAAATACCAGTACCTCGGACTTGGGGCCCCTATTCAAAGCCTGGGGCATAGAATACGACCCGCGCATGGTCGTGCTTGATAGTCAAAATGCCTTGCAAGTAGGGGAGGCCAATGAAGTGCCTCAATACCATCTGGAGGTGTTGGGATTATCCAGCGACTATCTCAATCATAAAGATGTCGTTACAGCCGATCTGGAAAAATTGAATTTCTCCAGTGCCGGCGCAATTAATGCCACCGAACAATCGCCACTAAAACTCGAGCCACTGGTGCAAAGCTCCACCAGTTCCCAACTGGTCGATTCGCGTATTGTGAAACAGGCCGAAAGTACGCCGGAATCCTTGCGTAAAAATTTCAAGCCAAGTGGCGAAGCTTTCGTTCTGGCGGCGCGTTTTTCCGGGAATCTGAAATCAGCGTTCGCCGAAAAATCGGCACCAAATCAAATAATGAAAAGCGCGAAGCCGGCGCAAATCGTCGTAGTTACCGATACCGATCTGCTGACTGACCGGATGTGGGTAATCGAACAGAATCTTCTGGGTTCCGTGGTATTTAACGACATAGCCAATAACGGGGATTTCGCGATAAATCTGGTGGACAATCTCGTCGGTGACTCTAACCTGATCTCACTGCGGACGCGGACAGTTTCATCGCGGCCATTCGAACGAATCGAAAAAACCCAGCGTAGTGCCGAACTGCGCTATCACGACAAGCAAAACCAGTTGCAATCCGAGCTGGATGCCTTGAATCAGCGACTTTCGCAAATACAGGGTCGAGGCCCTGCAACAAGCCTTTCTGCAGCACAAAAAGCCGAAATCGCAAAATACCAGAAACAAAAAGCCGGTATTCGCGACGAGTTGCGTCAAGTACAACATCAATTAAACAAAGACATAGAAAAACTGATGAGCAGGTTAAAGCTGATCAATATTTTCCTGATGCCGTCACTGGTGGCTTTTTTCGCACTGGTAATCGGCTTGCGTCGTATGCTGCAACGCAGGACGCATGAACATTGACTAGGGGTTCCGGTTGCATATGAAGCAGAATTGGCAACGCTATTTATCAGCAATCGCGGCATTGGTTTGTGCCGCATCGGTTGCACTTTCCGCGTATGCAAGTCATGGATTTGAAGCAGACGCGCAACGCCGGCTATTACTGTCCAGTTATTTTGCATTTGCCCATGGTTTGTCGCTGATCGTGTTGGTTCGAATCTCGGTTTCAAGAGCAAACGGACTTGCCTGCGGCTTGATGCTTGCAGGGCTTTCCATGTTTAGCGGAAGTTTGGCATCGGCTGCCATTTGGGAGACTTCAACGGCGCTTGTACCCTATGGCGGCATGGCGCTGATTCTGTCCTGGTGCTGGGTTGCAGCGAATTTCTTGAGATTCAGGGAAAACTGATGGCAAAGCACGAGCGCGGATTCGACCTTGATTCGGCAGTGGCGCATCTGTCCAAGCGCGACAAAAAACTGGGTCGCTGGATCGTGAAAATTGGCGCACTTGAATTGGGTGCCTGGGATAAAAGTTTCGATACGGTCGATTCGTTGGCGCGATCGATTTTATATCAGCAACTTTCCGGCAAAGCGGCTGCCACCATTGTCGGTCGCGTAGAAAAAGCCATTGGTTCCAAAAAGATCAACGCCAAATCACTGGCTAGAGTTCAGGACGAACAATTGCGCGCCTGCGGAGTATCGGGTAACAAAACTCTCGCCTTGCGTGATCTTGCAGCGCGGGCAGCGCAGGGTGAAATACCCAGCGCGGCAAAATTTTCCTCGCTGAGCAATGACGAGATCATCGAAAAACTGGTCGCGGTGCGCGGTATCGGCCGCTGGACGGTAGAAATGATGTTGATGTTCCGCCTGGGCAGGCCTGATGTACTGCCTGTCGACGATTTGGGTGTCCGCAAAGGCGCACAGATACTCGATAAACTGGAAGCGATGCCGACACCGAAGGAATTAATCGTTCGCGGCGAGAAATGGGCGCCTTACCGCACACTGGCCGCAATGTATTGCTGGCGTATTGTCGATGCCGCCAATGAGGCAAAACCGAAAGTGAAGCGTTCGCAAGATTGATGCTGTCAGGTTTGGCTCGTTTATGCGAAATACCAATGCCAGGGTTCGTAATTGATATCGTGCGGATTGTTGCGTGGATAACTCAGACGAAATCCGAAATCCGGTGCGTGTTTCATTAGCCAGGAAAAAGCCTCGGTGTTTTCGAAACTTTCTTCGGCCGGTGGTTCATTCGGTGTTCCGATGTCGATTGCGCGGCCGCTATGGTGTTCCGAGTAACCCGGCGCTGCGTTTACCTTCAGGATTTCCTGTACCGTTTGGCCGCGTGCCAGTTTCCGTTTGAAGATGCCGTATTGATATGCATGGCCACGATAGCCCGAAATGGCATCGAGCACGCTGCCGTCGAGCAGGGCGGCGCGTTGCATGCTATTCCAGGCGGTCGCCGCATCGTGCTGCATCCACAACGGACGCTGGTAGCAATCGAAACCGGCGAAACTCAGTGTGGCAGGCTCTGGTACGAGCTGCAGTTGGTGAATTTCACCGTATTGGCTGTGGATGTCCAGGATGTCGAGCATCGATTGCACGCTTTTCAGGCTCTGCGTTTCGGAAAAGCGGTTGTCGCTTAAAAATTTTTCACACTGGTATTGTGTTTTCTCCGTACGCACAAGCAACTGAAAACTATTGCCGGTAGCGACTGCGAGAAATCGTCCATCTGCTTTGCGCCGCAACAACCATTCGTGCTGCGACAGGAGTCTGCGTGTTTCGTTGCCGCGGCCCTTTGCCAAAGCTGCCGGAATAGCCTCGATGGATATTCCGTTGACGAGTTGAAGTCTTGCTTGTTTCATGGTTCAAGCTTAACCGATTCAGAGCGGGCGCTTGAAGTACAAGTGGATGCCGAATTGGCCAGGTGTTGTTATCACCTGGACCAATTCCCAACCGCTGTTTCCCATCTGTGTCAATTTTTCCTGAATTGCTTCGGTTTTGATGCCGAATATGGCGGACTTTATTTCGACGACTTGATACGCCCAGCGATCGTGTGCCATTGGCTTTAAACCTTTAGTTGATATTGAAAAGAATGAATACACCCGCCACCAGCATCAACAGCGATGCCAAAAAAAACGGCAGCAGCTTTGCATTGGATTTGCCTTCGAGGCGTCGTTGAATCAAATAAATATTGTGGATCATGAGAAATCTCCAATTCGGATTATTCGGCCGGTTTTTTGCCGGATTCATTTTCTTTCAATCGGCCATTTTTACGCAGCGCTTCCCGCAGCACATATTCGATTTGCGCATTCAAGGACCGAAGTTCGTCGTCAGACCAGCGTTGTACTGCTTCGAGAACTTCGGCATTGATTCGCAGCGGGTAGGCCTTTTTCTCGCTCACGATTAGTAGATCGAACCGGTATTGACGATGGGCTGCGTGCCGCGTTCACCGCAGAGCACCACCAGCAAATTGCTGACCATCGCGGCTCTGCGCTCCGGATCCAGATCGACCACATTGCGTTTTGACAATTCGCTGAGTGCCATTTCCACCATGCTGACCGCACCTTCGACAATGCGTGTACGTGCAGCAATGATTGCGCTGGCTTGTTGGCGTTGCAGCATGGCTTGGGCAATTTCCGGTGCGTATGCCAGATGCGAAATCCGTGCCTCGATAACGCTGACACCTGCTTGTGCTAGACGCTCCTGAATTTCTTCGGTCAGATGCTTCGATATATCTGCCGCATGGCTGCGCAGAGATATCTTGCCGTCTTCATGTTGGTCATAGGGGTAGCTTGTCGCCATCGCGCGCAGTGCAGACTCGGATTGAATATGTACGAAGCTTTCATAGTCGTCGACGTTGTAGATCGCCTCGGCCGAATCCACGACCTGCCATACAACCACGGAAGCAATTTCGATCGGGCTGCCATCGAGATCATTTACCTTGAGCTTGCTGGATTCAAAGTTGCGGACGCGCAGCGAGATTTTTTTCTTGGCAAAGAAGGGATTGTTCCAGCGCAGGCCTTGTTCCTTGACGGTGCCGACATATCTGCCAAACAGGCTGAGCACGGCGGTCTGGTTTGGTTCAACCATATAAAGACCAAACAACAGCACGAAAGTAACTATGCCTATCGGTAAAAAAATAAGCAGTGAAACAATGTTTTCATTTGCCACTGCCTGGATCATCAGCAACGCAATGGCCAATAAGCCGGCCAGCAAGAGCAACAAGATTGGGATACCGGCGAATGAGCGGACGTTGTTCTCTTTCATGACATTTCTCGATTGTTGTGGCCTAGTAATATAAAGATATCAAAATGATATCAAAAGTAAAGTGGGTAATCGAAAAAAAACCGGATAAATCCGGTTTTCTATATAAATCAATCGATTAGTGAATGGCTCTGTATCGCAGGACAGGTACGGGCCTCTGTTCGCTACCGATATAGATGGCAGTTCCTTCGCGATTGAAGGTAACGGCCTCAGCCTGCGGCAGCCAAGGAAACGAAATGCTATAGGGCTTGCTCGAAAGTGCCGGCTTCCAGCTGCCGCCAGCATCGCGAACATAAAAATAGACGGCGTGATAATTCATCACAATCAGTACACGGCCGCTTGGACTCAATGCGGCAGAGGTTACTTGCGAACGATAACGGCCATAGACCGGGTTTTTTTCCATCTCCTTGGTATCGGGCTGTTCGATACCCGGCAGTTCGCCAATTTTTTCGGCGATGACATTTTTGCTCGTGGGTTGCAGGGGAATGCTAAACAATTCGGGCGGGACCCGTTTTTTCGTGACCAGGAATATTTCCCCTTTGGCTGCATCAACCGCAACGGCTTCGCAATCCCGTGCGCCGTCGGGCCATTTGAAGTCGAAACTCCAGGCGGGTTCGATCGCTCGTCCGTCCTTCAATTCCCTTGGCTCTTCGAACACATGAATCTGCAGGGTTTTCCGTATGCCGCCGTTATCGCCGGTATCGGCAATCAGCAGATAATTTTTGTTATTGATGCTGAAGCTTGAAAGATCTTCCCAGTCGATATTCTTGACCCCTTTCAGCTCAAAAGTGGCAATCCGGCTGGCATCGGTGCGCATTGCAATCAATTTCTCGCCATTGCCGCTATCGTTGATAACCCAGAGCACATCTTTATGGATTCGAGATGCAGCCAGGCCGCTCATCTCTTCGAGGTCGGCATCGGTTTTGGTGCCGGCATACTCGGGCTCGCTCCAACGAGCGGCCATTGAGTCAAAACTAAGGATTAGGCAAAAGCCAAGGACAAAAAATCGCATCGTTTTTTTGTTTTAGACAGGGAGTCTCAAGAATGCCAGATTATTGTTGCCACTTGAATCTTGGCACGTCACAACACGTTACAATATGCAACTTTTAACGAAAATTACGCCCATGAATGCACCCGTTATCAAGATAGGAACTCCATTAACCGAGCGTGCTACCAAAGTACTGCTTTTAGGCTCGGGTGAGCTGGGCAAGGAAGTCGCCATCGAATTGCAACGTTTCGGTATCGAAGTCATTGCCGCCGATCGTTATGACAATGCCCCTGCGATGCAGGTTGCGCATCGTTGCGTCACATTGAATATGCTGGATCCCGCTGCATTGCGAGATCTTATCGCGCATGAAAAACCGGACCTGGTCGTTCCGGAAATCGAAGCCATTCATACGCAAACATTGGTCGAGCTTGAGCAGGAAGGTGCAGTGCGCGTGATTCCTACCGCACGCGCAGCACGGTTGACGATGGATCGAGAGGGCATCCGCCGTCTTGCCGCCGAAACTTTGGGGCTGCCTACATCACCTTACCGCTTTGTCGATACGCTGGAAGATTATCGTGAAGCCGTGGCAGCGATCGGCAGGCCCTGTGTCGTGAAGCCGGTGATGAGTTCTTCCGGCAAAGGCCAAAGCACTGTTCGCCAGACCGCAGATATCGACAAGGCCTGGGAATATGCACAATCGGGTGGTCGCGCCGGGCAAGGCCGCGTGATTGTCGAAGGCTTTATCGATTTCGAATACGAAATCACCTTGCTGACCGTCCGTCATCGCGACGGCACCAGTTTTTGCGATCCGATCGGGCATCTGCAAATTGATGGCGACTATCGGGAAAGTTGGACACCACAGCCGATGTCGCCGCTGGCCATGCAACGAGCACAGGATATCTCGAAAAAAATTACCGACGATCTCGGAGGCTGGGGTTTGTTCGGTGTGGAATTATTTGTAAAAGGCGATGATGTCTGGTTTAGCGAAGTTTCTCCAAGACCGCACGACACCGGTTTGGTGACTTTGATTTCTCAGGATATTTCCGAGTTTGCCTTGCATGCACGCGCCATTCTCGGTTTGCCGATCCCGGATATTCGTACGCATGGTTTTTCGGCCTCGTGTGCCATTCTGGCCAAGGGGCATGGCGTTCCGTATTTCGAAAATGTCGATGCAACACTGACGCAACCAGATACCGCATTGCGCTTGTTCGGCAAACCGCGTGTCGAAGGGCAGCGTCGTGTTGCGGTCAGTCTGGCGAGAGGTGACAGCATTGAACATGCGAGAGAAAAGGCGCGTAATGCAGCATCGAAATTGACCATCACATTGATGGATGACTGAGGCAGCCATGGCCGAAACACAGGTGTATGCCGTTTTCTTGTACCCTCAGGCATTGGAAGTTTTGGGCGAGACAATAAAGCCCTATCTAACCGACGGCCCGCATGGACCGCATATCATCAGTGCCGAAATCGATACCGGCGGTGCCTTTTGCGAATTGACTTTGCTTGGAAAAAATCCCGACGGTAAAAACATCGAACTGGAGTTGATGGTGCCAACCCAGATGATTCGTCTTATTGTTTCATTGCATGGCGATGAGGGTGTTTTTGGTTTTGCGTAGGAGGGCCCTTGGGCCCGATTGTATTTTTTCAGAGGTCGCTCGTAAGTGACCTCCTACCTCAACCAAAATCAAAACTCCAGATCTACCCAGACCATATGATGGTCGCTGGCATCCATCCATTGATGGCCCGCATCACCAGGCTTTAACCAGAACACTCCACTAGACTTGACGCTCATGTTTGCCGAAGGCAATACATAGTCGAGCCGCATATTGCCGATTTTGGGGCCGAAGTCTCCGGTGTCTTCGGCAGGGTTGCCTTTGTGGCTTAAGTTTCCCTGGCCAACGGTTTGAGCGGAAGCGACACCACCTTCGCTTCTTGGCGCGCCATACTTCAATACGCGTGGATGATCGAGTAATTGCAGTACAGCACCTGGAACGCCATCGCCATCAATCGGATCGGCATTCAAATCACCGGCTATTACAAAATGCGCATCCGATGTCAGCCCGCCGCAGATACCCTTGTCATCACATAACCATCCGGTATTTGTATTGCTTAAATATTCGGCCCAGAGTTTGATTTCGTCATGATTACGAGTGCCGTTGCTATCTTCCGGGCCATCGAAAACAGGCGGTGTCGGATGGGAAACCAGAAAATGTACCGTTCCTCTTGGTGTTTCTATCGGTAAATCCCAATGCGATTTAGAAGAAAGTCTCAAGCGTACCCACACTTCCGGCTTGTACCAAGGTTCATTGTTCTTAGCCGGATTCTTTGGCTTCATCGCAGCCGGTAAATCCTTCCACAACAAGTTCTGGAAGGTCCGTGCTTTTGCGGCATCAATCGGGAATTGCGATAGCACCAGCATCCCAAATTGACCGGGATGCAGGCCGTAGCCGAAAGCATCGTCGCCTCGATCACGGCCACTGCCGGCTACGCTGCCGTTATTGTTCAAATCCATGCCGCTTGGTACGCCGGTGTTTACCGGAGCGACAAAAAAATACGGGTAGGCAATCGGTTTTTGTCCATCTTGCGATGTCGCCAGGAAACGTTTCTGGAATAAATCGGCGGCAATACCTTCGGCATCGTAATCAAATTCATTGATCAGCAACACGTCCGGCCGTTGATGCTGGATCACCGCGGCTATTTTTTTTGCACGGGTATCATCATTCTGCAAACGCTTGATCAGACCTCCATCGTCGTCGCTATACAGCGAACTGTTATAGGTCGCGAACCGGATGCTGCGAATGCTGGTGTCTGGACGGGTCATTGCTGGCGGTGCTGCTTCGGTAAAATCCGGTTTGGTCAAAGCATGGATATCGGGATCTGTACTTTGGCAGCTCATCAACAGCAACAGAGCCGCCGGGAACAGAAAGCATCTCACTATTCCTTCTCCTTGAAGCGCCGCCAGTTTTTTCCGTGCAAAAATTCGAGTGGCTGGAAATTCCGTTTGTAGTCCATTTTTTTATGCTGATCCAGCCAGAAACCCAGGTACAGAAAATTTTTCTGATGCAATTTTGCCTGTTCAATCTGTTGCAGGATCGCGAACGTCCCCAGGCTGCGTGATGCATGATCCGGATCGAAAAAAGTATAAACAGCCGATAGCGAGTCCGGTAAAATATCGGTAACCGCCACGGCCAGTAATTTCGATTCATCGCGAATTTCGAGAAAGACCGTCGGGCTCCATTGGCAAATCAAAAAATTATCGAAGTCTTCGGTCTCCGGTTCGTCCATGCCGGCACCGGCATGGCGAAAATTCAGATAGCGTTGATATAAATCGAATACTTCATCATTACGATGTGCCGGCGTCACGGAGATTTGCAAATCGGCATTGCGTTGCAGGCAACGACGTTGATTGCGACTGGGTTGAAACTCGAAGCAGGGTACCCGCACCGGCACGCAAGCCGAGCAGCCAATACAGTTTGGGCGGTAGATATGCGAGCCCGAACGCCGGAAGCCCAGCATCAAGGCCTGGCCATACATCGAAGGCAGGCGAGCATCTTCAGGGTCAAGTACCAAATCGCGGGCTAGACGATCACGCCAATAACCGCATTCATGATCGGCGGTTTGAAAGATGCGGATGTTTTGCTGGTTGCCCATGGCGGCAGTCTAATCCAAAGGTCACGCCAGGAGTAAATACACGAGCACGATTTCTAGCGAATGACTTGTCCCAACACCTGTCCCAGCACGGTCGGTGTTTCCGTTGCGAACTCATTCAGCTGCACCGCATCTTTGGCCCATAAACAGATAACCGTCGAGCCATAGTTGAAGCGCGCCATTTCGGCAAAGCGTTCGAGCTGGATATTCTTGCCGCGGTAATCCTTACGCTGAATTCGTGAGCCGTATTTTGGAATCTCGACGCCGCTCCAGACGGTTTCAACGCCGGAGACGAGCAGGGCGCCGACCATCACCAGACACATCGGTCCGTGATCGGTATCAAAATGGCAAACCAGGCGCTCGTTGCGAGCAAACAAACGCGGGATTGCCTGGACGCCCCAAGGGGCAACGGTGAACAGCCGGCCCGGCACATGCACGGTTTCAGTGAGGGTACCGGTCCACGGCATATGTACGCGATGGTAATCCCGCGGAGACAGATAAATATTGGCAAACCAACCATCGGCAAATGGCTTGGCCGCCTCTTCATCGCCCAATAATTCGGCAGCGGTGAAACTATGGCCCTTGGCCTGGAAAATATCGCCGTGTTTGATGCGGCCAACCTGGCTGATTTTTCCGTCGGCGGGAATCAGCAGGCTATCGGGATTGGCATCGGCAACACGAGCGCCGGGTTTCAGTGCCCGGGTAAAGAATAGATTGAAACTTTTATAGCTGAGCGGGTCGCTCACTTCGGCTTCGCTCATGTTGACATTGAATTTTCTGACCACCAATGCGATCAGCCAATTTTTGAATGGTCGCCATTCGTTTCGGGCAACGAAATAAGCCAATCGCGAAAAAAAACGATGCGGCATTACATATTGAAAAAAAACGGCAGGGCTCATGTCGGGTTCCGGAAATTCGTTGTGATTATTTCGACAGCGCCAGTAGATCGGCGGCAATTTTTTCAGGCGCAAAAGGCGGACGGATAATGCCGGCCTCGTTGCCCTCCGGATTCAGTACGACAATGGACGCAGAGTGATCCATCGTGTAGTCGCCATTGGCGAGCGGTTTTTTTGCGTACACCATCGCAATCGATTGAACAAAATCGCCCAGTGCAGGTTCGCTGGCAGTAGCCGTCAAAGTGTCTTGATGAAAGAACGCCGCGTAATCGGCCAAGACCTTTGCGTTATCGCGATCCGGATCAACTGAAACAAATAACACGCGAGGGCGGGTTGCCGCCGGAAGGCTTTCCCAAGCCTTCTGGGCTTTTGACAGTTCACCCAGCGTCGTCGGACAAACATCGGGACAGTGCGTAAAACCTAAAAATACCAAGGTCCAATGCTTGTTGATGCTGGCTTTGTTGAAGATTTTTCCATCGGCGCCTTGCAAGGAAAAATCCGGTATCTGACGCACTTCCGGAAACATCCGTACAACCTGCAACGCAGCTGGAGGTACTACTTTCGGCTTATTAAACCGGTGCTGCCCGGCCCATAGACCAAAGCCGGCCGCGAAAGCCGCCAGAATGATGTAAAGAATCGATTTGCTGTAGATGCCGCGCTGATGTTTGATTTTCATGCGCATATTATAAGCCAGCGAGCTGTGGCTTGCCTTATTGCATGCTCTATAATGGCCCTTCACACTGCGAGCGCGCCATGAGCCTAGAACTTTCTACCATTATCGATTTCATTCGCTACGGCGCCAGCCGCTTCAATGCTGCCGAGCTGAGTTTCGGCCATAGCTATGACAACGCGCTCGATGAGGCGACCCAGCTGGTGTTGCACGCCTTGCATCTGCCGCATGATTTGAGCCCGGCTTATGGTCAGGCAAAACTCGTACACGATGAAAAAGATCGTGTACTTGCGTTGTTTCAACGTCGCATCGACGAGCGCGTACCAGCCTGCTATTTGACGGGTGAAGCCTGGTTTGCCGGTTTGAGTTTCAAAACCGACCATCGCGCACTTGTGCCGCGTTCGCCGATTGCCGAATTAATCGAAACCAGTTTCGAGCCTTGGGCGGGTGGGCGCGAAATCCAGCGCGTGCTGGATATGTGCACCGGTTCCGGCTGTATCGCCATTGCTACGGCGCACTATCATCCCGATTGGGAAGTCGATGGCGTTGATATCAGCGAAGATGCCTTGTCATTGGCGAAGGAAAACGTTGAGCGACTGGAAACTCGAAGTGTCCGCTTGCTGCATTCGGATTTGTTCCGAGGCTTGAAAGGCGAGAAATACGATTTGATCGTGACCAATCCGCCGTATGTCACGCATGCAGAAACCGATGCACTTCCAAAAGAATATTCACACGAGCCCGAACTCGGTTTGCGTGCGGGTGACGATGGTCTGGATCTGGCGCTGGAAATATTGCGTGATGCACCGGAACATCTTTCCGAAAACGGTTTCCTGATTTGCGAAGTCGGTGAAAGCGAGCATGCATTGGTAAAACTATTGCCGGAATTGCCGTTGGCCTGGGTCGAGTTCAAAGTCGGGCAGATGGGCATTTTCGTGGTGGAACGTGAAGATTTGGTTGCCCACCACAGCACCATCAAGGCATTGGCAGACGCGCGCCGATGAGCATGAATTCAATTGGTCGCATGTTGGTGTTGACCACGTTCGGAGAAAGCCACGGCCCGGCCATTGGCTGTGTGCTGGATGGTTGTCCACCCGGCATTGAAATTTCGCCGGAGGAATTCAGTCATGATCTGCAGCGTCGTGCAACCGGCAAGTCGCGTCATACCTCGCAACGCCACGAAGAAGACGCAGTCGAGATTTTGTCGGGTGTATTCGAGGGTAAAACCACCGGTGCACCGATAGCATTATTGATCCGCAACACCGATGCGCGCAGCAAGGATTACGCGAACATAGCCCAGCAATTTCGTCCGGGCCATGCCGATTACACCTACTGGCAAAAATACGGTATTCGCGATCCGCGCGGTGGCGGTCGTTCATCGGCCCGCGAAACCACGATGCGTGTTGCGGCGGCCGTCATTGCAAAAAAATGGTTGCTGCAAAAATACGGCATCAATATTCGCGGCTATGTCGCACAAGTCGGTGATTTGAAACCGAAAGCGTTCGACTGGAACGCGGTCGAAGCGAATCCTTTTTTCTGGCCCTGTGCCGACCAGGTCGTCGAGCTGGAACAGTTCATGGACAGCGTCCGCAAATCCGGTGATTCGGTCGGTGCACGTCTGAACGTTGTGGCAGAGCATGTGCCGGCAGGTTGGGGCGAGCCGATCTACGGAAAACTCGATGCCGAGCTTGCTTCGGCGATGATGAGTATCAATGCGGTCAAAGGCGTTGAAATCGGTGCCGGTTTTGAATCGGTGAGCCAAAAAGGCAGCGAACATCGCGATTTGATGACGCCGGAAGGATTTCTAAGCAATAACGCCGGCGGCATTCTCGGCGGTATTTCCAGTGGCCAGGTAATTACCTGTTCGGTAGCGTTCAAACCGACTTCAAGCCTGCGTTTGCCGGGTACGAGCGTCGATGTAAATGGTAATCCGATCGAAGTCGTTACCACCGGTCGTCATGATCCCTGTGTCGGGTTACGTGCGACACCCATCTGCGAAGCCATGATGGCGCTGGTGTTGATGGATCAGGCATTGCGTCATCGTGCGCAATGTGGCGATGTCGGCGAGATAAGCCCGAAACTTTAAGTGTCCTGCGGCGATTCATTCATCGCTGTTGCGGTGTTATCAGTAAATAACCAACGGCCATGCTGGCAGCAGTCGTTTGCTGTAAACTTTCAAGTCCGAAATCAAAGCAATTCTTTACAGAAAAATCATGACTACTCCACAAGAATTCGTTGTTGCTGTTGTTGGCGCCACCGGTGCGGTTGGCGAAGTAATGCTGTCGGTTTTGCAGGAACGTAAATTTCCGATCAAGAAACTGATTCCGCTTGCAAGTGCGCGCTCGGCAGGGAAACAGGTCGATTTCGGTAATCACAAAATCACCGTGCAGGATTTGGCAACCTTCGATCCGACTGGCGTAGACATCGCATTATTTTCGGCCGGGGGCTCCACTTCAAAGGAATACGCGCCGAAGTTCGCTGCTGCAGGCGCGATCGTGATCGATAACAGTTCGGCGTTTCGCAATGACGATGACGTGCCTTTGGTCGTGTCCGAAGTAAATCCGGATGCATTGAACAGCATTCCTCGCGGCATCATTGCCAATCCGAATTGTTCGACCATGCAATTAATGGTGGCATTGGCACCGATTCATCGTGCTTATGGCATTACCCGTATCAATATCGCGACTTACCAGTCGGTATCGGGCACCGGCCAGAAGGCAATGGAAGAGCTCGGCAAGCAAACTGCCGCTATTTTGAGTTTCCAGGATCCGAACCCGCAGGTTTATCCAGTACAAATCGCTTTCAACGTCATCCCGCACGGCGGCGACTTCCTGGAAAACGGCTACACCACCGAAGAAATGAAGCTCGTTTGGGAAACCCGTAAAATTCTCTCTGCGCCCGAGATTCAAGTGAATGCCACCGTCGTTCGCGTGCCGGTGTTTTATGGTCACTCCGAAGCCGTTCATATCGAAACCCGTGACAAAATTACTGCTGCGCAAGCTCGCGCACTATTGGACAATGCACCTGGCGTTGAGGTCGTTGACGAGCATAAAGCAGGCGCATACCCGACACCGGTGACCCATGCTTCCGGCAATGATCCAGTCTTCGTCGGACGGATTCGCGAAGACATCTCGCACCCGCGCGGACTGAGTCTTTGGGTAGTCTCGGACAATATTCGCAAGGGCGCGGCATTGAACGCTGTGCAGCTGGCCGAGTTGCTGATTGACAGAAAGCTCTTGAAAAAAGGCGCGTAAACGGTTATTTCATAGGGAATATATCCGCCAAAGCATGCTCAAGTTTTACCCGAGCCAGCTGGCATCGAAACAGGATGGGGAGTGTTACGCGTGAATATCCGATATTTAAAGCTAAGTGTAGCGATGGGCTTGGCCCTGGGAAGTTCGCAAGTAATGGCCTTGGGTTTAGGTCAGCTGCAAGTGAAATCCGGTCTAAATCAACCACTTGTCGCGGAAATTCCCATCTTCGCCGCCATGCCTGGCGAACTCGATAACCTCAATATCCGTTTGGCGTCGCCTGAGGCATTTGAGCGTGTCGGCCTGGAACGCCCTAATTATTTGACGGCCAATCTGTCTTTCAGTGTGGGTAAAAATGCGCGCGGTCAGAACGTTGTGCTTGTCACATCGTCGGGGAAATTCGTTGAGCCCTTCCTGAGTTTTCTGATTGAAGCCGACTGGGGCAAAGGCAGTGTTACCAAGGAATACACCGCTTTAATCGATCCGCCTTATATTGCGAAAGCGATTGTGCGTCCAATGGAAGCGCCAACGGTTGCAGTAGCCCCGACTCAATACGTACCGCCACCAGAACCCACTTTGCCGCCGATCGTATTAAAGCCCGAGCCTGAACCGGCAGCGGCACCTCAACCTTCACCGGAAGTGGCCGAACAACCCGCAGCCCCACTGATTTTTGAGCCGGCTCCAGAACCTATTGCCGAAGCACCGCCACCAGCGCCGATTCCGGCCGAGCCAGAGCCGATGGTTGCGCAACCTGCGCCGGTTTATTCGCCGCCAGCACCCGTCCAGGCAGAGCCTGCGCCAGCTAACACGGGCGCTTATGGTCCGGTCACCCCCGGCAAAACATTGTGGTCGATTGCCGAAGAAGTCCGCCCAGACGCAAGCGTGACGATTAAACAAATGATGGTGGCTTTGCTGCGTGCCAATCCGGAAGCCTTTGATGGTGAGAACGTCAACAAACTCAAACGCGGTTCGGTACTGCGCATTCCAGGTCGTGATGAAGCGACCATACTGACAAGCGAACAAGCTGCCGCCTTGGTCGCCGAACAATCGGGCAGTATGCGTTCACAGCGTCAACCGGTACCGCAACCCACTGAAACGGTCGCCGATACTGCGCCAGAGCCTGTTGCCGAACCGATTGCCCCGGCACCAGTGGTAGCGAAACCAAGACCAAAACCCGTTGTGCCAAAGGCTACGGTAGCCAGCAAGCCAAAAGCACGATTGGAAATTGTTCCTCCCACCAATCGATCTTCAGCAGGTAAAGCCGTTCAATCAGGCGCTTCCTCCGGCGCCGGCGGTGCCGAGTTGCGTGCCGAATTGACTCAGGCTCGTGAAGATATTGCAGCTCGTGATTCTGAAATCGCTGAATTGAAATCCCGTGTTACCGATCTGGAAAGTCAGCATGCCGACACTCAAAAATTGATTGAGATGAAAGACAGTCAATTAAAAGCATTGCAGGACGAACTTGGTAAACAACAGGCAGCTCCAGCAGTACAGGCAGAAGCTGTGCCTGCGGCAAAAACTCCAGCGGATGCACCCGTAACAACAACAGCAACTGCCGAGCCTTGGTACATGAATCCATTGGTGCATTACGGCGCCGGTGGTTTACTGCTGTTAGGTGGATTGGTGTGGTTCCTGCGACGGAACAAGAACAAGCCGGAAGATGACGAGCCGGTAGTTTCCCGTCGTATTTCGGATGATGCCGATTTACAAGCAAGCTTGTCTTCCTTGCAGACTGCAAAAAATGTGCATCAAGATAAAACTGCACCCGGTAAAGCCGTCAAGTCCGATAGCGATGCACAGGCCCGCGTTACTGCCCGGCCAGCAGCTCCGGTAATTCCGGTAGAAGAGCCCGAGCTAGTGGGGCTTCGTAATACCGTGCGTTCAAAGCCGCAAGATCTTGAAGCTCATCTCGCATTGCTGCGTTATTACTACGCACGCGGCGAAACGAAAGAGTTTGAAGCGACCGCACAGACAATGCGTACCCATGTGAGTTCTGCACAAGATCCTCGCTGGCGCGAAGCCGTAGTGATGGGGGTCGCTTTACTGCCTGGCCATGCCTTGTTTAATACAGCTGGCTGGAATGTGCCAAAGTTTGAAGCTTCTGCAAAAGCAGAAGCTTCTGCAAAAGCAGCTCCTGTAGCGCCAGCCACTCCGGCTCCTCCAGTTGCCGCAGCAATTGAACCAGAACCCTCATTCCTGTCAAAACAGGATTTGGATGATCTGGAGAAAATTGAAGCGGTTTCAATCATTCCGGCAGCATCAACGCCGGCAGATGATGAGCCCGATGAAATCATGTTGATGAGCGAAAGCGATTTCGTGGCCTTGGACAACATGCCCGACATTCACCGTTCGGAATCCGAATTGATGGATGTGGATGCAGCCAGCTCCACCAAGATTGAATTGGCCCGCGCTTACCTGGAAATTGGTGACGTTGAAGGCGCGCGTTCAATGCTTGAAGAAGTAGCCGCCAGCGGTTCCGCACCTGCAAAAGCAATGGCGCAGCGCATAATCAGCGAAATCGGTTGAAGTTTTGATGGTCACCACTAAACAGGGCCGGTTCGCCGGCCCTTAGTTTTTTATAATACCCACTATGCGATACGCCCTTGGCATTGAATATGACGGCAGCAATTACCTAGGCTGGCAGCGTCTCTCGGAAGGCCCGACCATACAGGCTGCGGTAGAGCAAGCCTTGTCCTTTGTCGCCCATCATCCGATACAAGTCGTCTGTTCCGGCCGTACCGATGCCGGCGTGCACGCACAATGTCAGGTTATCCATTTTGATAGCGACTCGATTAGAACCGATCGTGCATGGGTACTCGGTACCAACACGCAGTTGCCACGGGATGTGCGGGTAATATGGTGCCAACCCGTGCCGGATGAATTTCACGCCCGCTACTCGGCCCGCGCACGACGATATCGTTACACCATTCTGAACCGGAATATCCCGCCTGCGATGCAACGTCATTTTCTGAGTTGGGAACGTCTGCCGCTGAATGCAGAAGCGATGCATGAGGCAGCTCAGGCATTGTGCGGAGAAAACGATTTCACGACATTTCGCACGATCAAGTGCCAGGCCAAGCATCCCATCCGCCACCTGCATGACATCAGTGTTAAACGCAACGCTGAACAAGTCGTAGTCGAAGTGCAGGCGAATGCCTTTTTGCATCATATGGTCAGAAATATTGTTGGCAGCCTGATTGTTATTGGTCGTGGTGAAAAAGAGGTAGGCTGGATGGCAGAGTTACTGGCTTTGAAAGACCGTACTCAGGCCGGACCGACTGCACCGGCAGAAGGCCTGGTGTTTCTGGGCGCAAAATATCCGGCAGAATGGCAACTACCTGTACAGGTGACCTTATGAGAACGCGAATAAAATTCTGTGGACTGACTCGTCCCGGCGATGTGCGCCTCGCGGTCGAATTGGGTGTAGATGCGCTCGGTTTCATTTTTGCCAAACAAAGCCGGCGCAAATTGGATGAATCGCAGATTGAAGGATTGCGGCAGGCGTGTTCGCCTTTAGTCACTGTGGTTGCCCTGTTTATGGATAACACCGGTGTCGAAGTTTCATCGGCAATACGATCCTTGTCACCGACGCTTTTACAATTTCACGGAACGGAAAACGACACCTTCTGCCGTAGTTTTGGCCTGCCATTTATCAAGAGTTTGCCAATGGGCGAGGGCTCACTCGATCCGATTCAGGCCATCAAACGATACCCTTCTGCATCGGCATTCTTGCTTGACGGCCATCGCCCTGGTGAAACCGGAGGCCGCGGTGAAAAATTCGACTGGAATATAATTCCTACCCTGAACAAGCCTTTTTTTCTGGCCGGTGGATTGACGCCGGACAATGTTGCCGAAGCCATTAAAATAAGCCGGCCGTATGCGGTTGATGTCAGCAGTGGAATTGAAAGTGCGCCAGGTATCAAGGACGGCGAAAAAATGGCGAAATTTGTCGAGCAGGTTCGAAATGCGGACCGTAATGCGGTTTATTAGAGATAACCAATGAACGTTGATACAAAGATTGATGACTACAATGCCTATCCCGATGCCGAAGGACATTTCGGAATTTATGGCGGTAGTTTTGTTTCCGAAACCTTGATGGCGCCGCTTGCCGAATTGACAGCGGCGTATGATCGCTATCGCGTTGATCCGCAATTCCTGGCCGAGCTCAAGCACGATTATCAGCATTATGTCGGCCGGCCAAGCCCAATCTACGAAGCAAGCAGGTTGTCTCAACATGTAGGCGGCGCACGCATTTTTTTGAAACGCGAAGATCTGAATCACACAGGCGCGCACAAAATCAATAACACGATTGGCCAAGCGATGCTTGCCAAGCGGATGGGCAAAACCCGCATCATCGCCGAGACCGGCGCGGGCCAGCATGGTGTTGCTTCGGCTACAGTTGCGGCGCGATTGGGTATGGAGTGCGTGGTTTACATGGGCGCGGTGGACATCGAGCGCCAGGCGATCAATGTATTCCGGATGAAATTGCTCGGTGCAAAAGTGGTTGCCGTGCATTCGGGTTCAAAAACCCTCAAAGATGCCTTGAACGAAGCGATGCGCGACTGGGTCAGCAACGTGCACGACACGTTCTACATTATTGGCACTGCGGCGGGTCCAAGCCCGTATCCTCGCATGGTGCGTGATTTCAATGCAGTGGTAGGCCACGAATGTCGTGCCCAAATGCTCGAGCAACACGGGCGCTTGCCCGATGCCATCGTCGCCTGCGTTGGCGGCGGTTCGAATGCGATCGGCATGTTCCATCCATTCTTGAATGACCCGCAAGTCAAAATTTATGGTGCGGAAGCAGCTGGCGAAGGTATCGAAACCGGCAAGCATTCGGCTTCTTTATCTGCCGGTCGTCCTGGCGTTTTGCATGGCAATAGAACCTATCTGATTTGCGATGACGACGGCCAGATTATCGAAACCCATTCGATCTCCGCCGGCCTGGATTATCCGGGTGTGGGTCCGGAACATGCATTCCTGAAAGACACCGGTCGCGCGAATTACGTCGGCATTACCGACGACGAATGCATGGAAGCGTTTCATTTGCTGGCACGCACCGAAGGCATTCTGGCTGCACTCGAATCCAGTCATGCGATTGCCCAGGCGATGAAGTTGGCAAAACAAATGCCGAAGGATGCCATCGTGCTCGCCAATCTTTCCGGGCGCGGCGATAAAGATATTTATACAATTGCGAAACGCGAAGGAATCAGTTTGTGAGTATTTCTTCGAATCGCATCACGGAAAAACTAGCCGATCTCAAAACCAAGAATAAAAAAGCGCTTGTGCCTTTTATTACTGCGGGTGATCCGTCGCTCGAAAGCACGGTAAGCATAATGCATGCGTTGGTTAAAGGCGGCGCCGACATGATTGAATTGGGTGTTCCTTTCTCGGACCCGATGGCCGATGGCCCAACAATTCAGCGTAGTTCCGAACGTGCATTGGAACGCGGCGTGAATACCAACTTTGTTTTCCAGTGCGTCAAAACATTTCGCGAACATGACAACGAAACTCCGGTTGTATTGATGGGGTATTTGAATCCGATCGAAATACGTGGTTTCGACAAATACGCCACGCAAGCCGTAGAGGCCGGTGTTGATGGCGTGTTGCTGGTGGACTTGCCACCGGAAGAAGCCGTTCCCCTGCGAACTGCATTCAATCGGCACGGCTTGAATCTCATTTCGCTGGCGGCACCCACGACGACAGCAGAACGTTTGCATCGTCTGGCCACCGAATCGCAGGGCTATTTGTATTACGTCAGTTTTGCCGGTGTGACCGGTGCCAGCAATATCGATACGAAAGATGTTCTGGCGAAAGCCAGTGCCTTGCGTGCGCAGGCGAATGTGCCGGTCATGATCGGCTTCGGAATCAAGGATGCAGCCTCGGCGAAAGCCCTGGCACCGGCGGCTGATGGCATCGTTATCGGTAGTGCTTTGGTGGAAGCATTGGCGGCAAGCAATGATCCTGCCAGTACTGCAGAAGTCTTTCTGAAGCCGATTCGGGACGCTTTAGACAGTATTTGAACCCGTTCACTGCTGACCGTGGTCGTGTTTGCGGCTACACTGTCGCCTCAGCAAACAACACGAGATATCCATGAGTTGGTTGACCAAATTAATGCCGGCGCGTATCCGCACCGAAGGTGGTGGCAAGCGCGGCGTCCCCGAAGGTCTTTGGGAAAAATGTGATAGCTGCGGTGCCGCCCTGTACGGACCCGAGCTGGAAAAAAATATCCGGGTTTGCCCGAAGTGCAATCACCATATGAGCATCGAAGCCCGCGAGCGCCTGGCTTCCTTCCTCGATGAAGGTCCGGTTGAAGAAATCGCTCCCGATCTTGGTCCGCGTGACGCATTGCATTTCAAGGATCAGAAGAAATATTCCGATCGCATTAAAGCCGCACAAAAAAGTACCGGTGAAAAAGATGCACTGATCGCCGTCAAGGGTTTGTTGAAAGGGCACGATATTTGCGTGGCCGCATTTGAATTTCGATTCATGGGCGGCTCGATGGGTTCGGTGGTCGGCGAGAAATTTGCTTTGGCCGCTGAACGTGCACTGTTGGAAAAATGTCCGTTCGTTTGCTTCGCATCATCTGGCGGTGCACGCATGCAGGAAAGTTTGTTCTCCCTGATGCAGATGGCGAAAACATCGGCTGCGATCGGACGTTTGCAGGCGGCGGGTCTGCCGTTTATTTCAGTTCTCACGCATCCAACCACCGGTGGCGTGACCGCTTCGCTTGCGATGCTGGGCGATTTGAATATCGGCGAACCACAGGCATTGATTGGTTTCGCCGGTCCACGCGTGATCGAACAAACCGTGCGTGAAAAATTGCCGGAAGGTTTTCAGCGTTCCGAGTTTTTGCTGGATCACGGTACGGTTGACCTGATTATCGATCGCCGGGAGATGCGCGATCGCGTCGCCGAATTGCTGGCCTTGATGATGAATCGTCCAGCGCCGGAAAAAGCAGAGGCTTAAGTTGCGAAAATACTTCGGTACCGATGGTATTCGTGGCCGTGTAGGCGAGGGCGTCATCTCCGCGGACTTCATGCTGCGTCTTGGCAATGCTGCCGGTCGCGTATTGGCCGGGCAAAAGCCGCATGCCACGATCGTGATCGGCAAGGACACGCGTATTTCCGGTTACATGTTCGAGTCCGCGCTTGAAGCTGGCCTTGTTGCAGCTGGTGCCGACGTCAGAATGCTTGGGCCGATGCCGACCCCTGGCATTGCCCATCTTACGAAAACTCTGCGTGCCGATGCCGGTATCGTCATTTCGGCATCGCACAATCCGCATGAAGACAATGGCATCAAGTTTTTTTCCGCGAAAGGCGAAAAACTCAGCGACGAAGTTGAGCTCGCTATCGAAGCGGAGTTGGACAGACCATTTTTTACGGTGTCTTCCGAGCATCTGGGCAAGGCAAGCCGCGTTGATGATGCGCAGACGCGTTATGCCGAATTTTGCAAAACGACCGTGCCGGATACTTTCAATCTGAAAGGTTTGAAAATCGCACTCGATTGCGCCCATGGTGCGACTTATCACGTAGCACCAAAAGTATTTTCAGAACTGGGTGCCGAGATCGTTGCGATTGGCATTCAACCCGATGGTTTGAATATCAATCATGGCGTCGGTTCTACCCATCCGGAAAGTCTGCAAAAACTGGTCATCGATAATCAATGTGATTTAGGGATCGCTTTTGACGGCGATGGCGATCGTGTCTTGATGGTCGATAGTGATGGCCATTTGCATGATGGTGATGCGCTAATTTATGTGCTGGCCAATTATTGGAAAAGTATCGGCCGTCTGCATGGCCCGGTGGTCGGTACCTTGATGACCAATTACGCGATGGAAAAAGCCTTGAGCGATTCCGGCATTACCTTTGTGCGTGCAAAAGTGGGCGATCGTTTTGTCCATCAGGCCTTGCATGAAGGTGGTGGCGTGCTCGGCGGCGAAGCATCGGGTCATTTGCTGTGCCTGGATCGAAGCGGCACCGGCGATGCGATCGTTGCCGCCTTGCAGGTTCTGGAAGTATTGCGTGCCCACAACATGTCGCTGAAGCAGGCCGTGAGTGATTACCGGCCACTGCCGCAAAAAACCGTGAACGTCAGAATTACCAATGGTGCGAAACCGCTGGATGCTGCCAATGTGCAGGATGCCCGCAAAGAAGCAGAAGCCGCTTTGCACGGCAAGGGTCGTTTGGTTTTGCGTGCTTCCGGTACCGAGCCTCTGATTCGTGTCACGGTCGAGGCGGCGGACGCAGCATTAATGCAATCGGTGCTGGATAAATTGGCGGATGCTGTCAGAGCGGCAGTTTGATCAAAATTATTTTACGAGGTTCTTATGAGCAAAATTCCCAGTCTCGATATTCGCCGTTTTGATACCGATAAAGATGCTTTCGTAGCCGAGCTTGGCGCGGCGTATCGCGAATGGGGTTTTTGCGGCATCAGCGGTCATGGTTTGAGTACGGACATGCTGGCCCACGCCTATGACGTATTCAAACAATTTTTTGCGCTGCCGAACGAAGTGAAGATGAAATATCACCTCAAGGGTACCGGTGGTGCACGTGGCTACACGCCATTCGGAATTGAAACCGCAAAAGATTCGAAATATCCGGACTTGAAAGAGTTCTGGCATATCGGTCGCGAACTGCCGGCGGATTCGAAATATGCCGACGTCATGTTGCCGAATGTCTGGCCGGAAGAGGTGCCTGACTTCAAGCAATATGGTTATGGTTTGTATCAGGCCTTGGATGAATTGGGTACACGCGTTCTTCAAGCTCTGGCCTTGCATATCAAGCTGCCGCAAGACTTTTTTGCCGATAAAACCAATAACGGCAATTCCATTTTGCGGCCGATTCATTATCCGCCAATCACTGCGCCGGATATTCCGAATGTTCGCGCCGGTGCCCACGAAGATATCAATTTCATCACCTTGCTCGTCGGGGCCAGCGCTGCGGGTCTCGAAGTGCTGTCGCACAAGGGCGAGTGGGTGCCGTTCACCGCCGAAGCCGATACCATCGTGGTTAATATCGGCGACATGCTGCAACGCCTGACTAATCATGTGTATCCATCGACAACGCACCGCGTCGTCAATCCGCCGGGTGAAGCCGCCCGCAACCCGCGTTATTCAGTGCCGTTCTTTCTGCATCCGAATCCGGACTTTTTGATCGAAACCTTGCCGTCGTGCATCAGCGCCGAAAATCCAAATCGCTATCCGACGCCGACTACTTCGCACGAATATCTGATGGAACGCTTGAGAGAAATCAAGCTCGTCTGATGTTGATAAACGCGCTGAAGCGGATAGCCTTGTCGGGGATATTTGTTTACGCCGCTCTATGTGCATGGCTATATTTCTCGCAGCGTTCAATGATGTATTTTCCGACGCCGGCAATCGCTGGTGTACAGGCGCAGGCGTTTGAATTACAAAATGACGGATTACAGCTGAATGGCTGGGTTGTGAATCCCGGCAAACAGCGCGCGATGATTTATTTCGGTGGCAACGGTGAAGCGGTCGAATATAACGCCGAGCTTTTCAGGGCAACATTGCCTGATGTCACCGTTTACCTGCTTCCATATCGTTCCTACGGCGGCAACCCGGGTGAAGTGACGGAAGAAAACCTGTATCGCGATGCCTTGAAACTCTACGATCAAATCAAATCCCGTCATGATTCAGTGAATGCACTGGGTAGAAGCCTGGGATCTGGCGTCGCGACATATCTGGCATCAAAACGAAAGATCGACAAGCTGATTCTGGTAACGCCATTCGATAGCATCGTGAATGTTGCCCAGGGCCATTATCCAGCGTTTCCGGTGAAGCTATTGGTCAAGGACCGTTACGAATCCTGGCGACGGGCCTCGGACATCAACTCCGACGTACTGGTCATGATTGCCGGAAGCGATGAAATTATTCCGCGAACCAGTACCGATAATTTAATTCGCCATTTCAAACAGAAACCCAAAGTAATCGTGTTCGAAAATACCGGGCATAACACCGTCTCTGATTCAGACGACTATGATCGGGCGGTTTCCGGATTTATCGGACAATAAAAATCCCGGCATTGCCGGGATTTTTTTAGTGCGTCTAAGCTTGCGGCTGGATCAAATCATCCCAGCCCGGCCGTGGGCTGAAGCGGTCGCCGTAGCGATTTGCCAGCACCTCGAGACGTGCTTTCAATTTTGCAGCGCCAACGGTTTTGATGTGCTCGATCGGGCCGCCGCGGAATGGAGCGAAACCAGTACCGAAGATCACGCCGGCATCCAACAGTTCGGCATCGGCAACCACTCCGTCGTGCAGGCACGAAACCGCTTCGTTCAACATCGATAGTACGAGGCGATCTTCCAGATCTTCAGGTGCCTGGTATGTGGGTGGCACTTCTGGTTTCACCGCGCGGCCGTTTTCCCATTTATATAAACCCTGGCCATCTTTCTTGCCACGTTTGTTTGGTTCGACTTTCAATGCATCGGGGAGTGCCTGGTCGTGGAAATCGGCCATTACTTTGCCGACACTCGCTGCTACATCCAGACCAACAGTATCGACCAATTCAATCGGCCCCATCGGCATGCCGAATTTCAATGCTGCTTTGTCGATGATCTGGCCGGGAATGCCTTCGTGGAAACACAGAATCGCTTCCTGCATATAAGGGGCCAGAATGCGGTTCACCAGAAAGCCTGGCGTACCGGCAACCGGTACCGGCAATTTATCGATGGATTTGCAGAATGCGGCCAAGCGACGTCGGGTTTCGCTCGCGATCTGGTCGTGTTGCACGATTTCGACCAGCGGCATCAATGCGACTGGATTGAAATAATGCAGGCCGGCGAACTCGGATGGAGTCTTCAACTTGGTCCGCAAATTATTCAGCGGAATCGAGCTGGTATTGGAAACCAATAATGCACCCGGTTTCATTTTTTGTTCCAGGCTGGCATACAGGTTTTGTTTGGCCTCGAGATTTTCGAAGATTGCTTCGATAATCAAATCGGCTTTCGCCACGCCGTCACCGGCCACGTCGGCATTCAAACGCGCAACGGTCGCAGCCCGTTTTTCCGGATTTTTGATTTTCTTTTCATACAGTTTTGCCGCGCGATCGATTGCCGGCTGAATGTATTGCATTTCACGGTCCTGCAGCGTTACATCGAAACCACGGAGTGCACACCAGGCTGCGATGTCGCCGCCCATGACGCCAGCACCCACTACATGCACATGCTTGATGCCATGATCTTTGCCGCCCAGACCTTTCAAGCGATCCATCATGAAGAACACGCGGATCAGATTTTTCGCGGTTGGGGTTTTTGCCAAAGCTGTAACCGATTTTGCTTCCTGCACCAAGGCTGGATGCACCGGCATGCCGCCGCTACGCGCCCAGGTATTAATCAATGAAAAAGGTGCCGGATAATGTTCTTTGCGTGCCTTGCGACCGACCTGTTTCAAGATTTGGGGTGCAAGGAATTTGCGGCCCAGAAACGAATTCGTCGCCCAAGCCGTGAATCGTTGTTTTAACGGGCGCTTGCTACCGCGTTGTATCAAACCCAAGGCGGCTTCCTGCAAACCGGAAGGATCGGTCACTTTATCGACCAGTCCGATAGCTTTGGCTGCGGAACCGGAAAGTGTCCTGCCGGTCAACATCATGTCCATCGCTGCAGGCGCGCCTACCAATCGTGGCAAACGAACACTGCCGCCCCAGCCGGGATAAATGCCGAGCTTTACCTCAGGCAGACCAATGCGGGTATTTTCTTCATTGCTGGCTACGCGATAACGACAGGCCAATGCCAACTCCGTTCCGCCGCCCATGCAAGGGCCGGTAATGATGGCGACGGTAGGGCAACGAAGTTCGGCCAGGCGCTGGAAGATCAATTGGCCGCGTCGAATCGATTCGTACACGGTGCCCTTGGCATCGAAGCTTTCAAATTCCTTGATGTCGGCGCCGTGCGCGAAGCCCGTTGGTTTGCCGGATTTGATGATCACGCCTTTTGGCAATTCCAGCGGCAGGCGTTCAAGTATGGAATCCAGTTGATCTAATACCGCCTGGCTCAGGGCATTCACGCTCTGTTCGGCGCGATTAAGAGAAAGCACAAGAACACCATCGGCACGGCTTTCAAGTTGCCAGTGCGTGAGGCGAAGTCCGTCGAACATGGCGGCTCCAACAATTTAAGGATTAAGCTCGTATCATCGGGGGTGAATTTAGAGTGGTCAATCGTTTATGGCAGAGATTCGGTTTGCGAATGAACTTTCTTCGCAAAAGAAGGTCTTTCAATCGGCCCCAACGGCCGCAAGCAAGGGATAGCGGTTTGAATGGGTGAGAACGAACTGGACCTGGAACTGGTCAAACGTGTGCAAAGTGGTGACAAAACGGCGTTTGACGTGCTGGTACGTAAATACCAACATCGAATTGGCGCTGTCATTGGCCGCTTCGTGCACGATTATGCCGAAAGCCAGGATATTGCACAGGAGACCTTTATTCGCGCCTACCGTGCGATGAATGGTTTCAGAGGTGATGCCCAGTTTTATACCTGGCTTTACAGGATTGCCGTGAACACTGCCAAAAACCATATAGTTTCAAGCAAGCGCCGGCCGCCGACTTCCGATGTCGATGCCGACGATGCCGAACATTTCGAAGGCGCCTACCGGATGCACGATAGCGATACGCCGGAACACGAATTACTGCGGGAAGAAATTGCCCGTACCGTGTCTGAAGTCGTTGCCGCCCTGCCTGAAGAATTGCGACAAGCCATTACGCTGCGCGAAGTGGAAGGCTTGTCCTACGAAGAAATTTCCGAAACCATGGATTGCCCGATTGGTACGGTGCGATCCCGCATTTTCCGTGCACGCGAAGCGATTGATTTGCGTCTGCGACCCTTGATGGATAGTGAACGAGTACGACCATGAGCATGACAAATATGAATCCACTAGACGATAAAATTTGCGAACAGCTTTCAGCCTGGATGGACGGTGAGCTTTCCAAAGAGGAGGCAATGTTTCTCGAGCGCCGTTTGCAACACGATGAGGCATTGCAGGCTATGTACTCTCGTCTGCAAATGAGTTCGGCATGCATGAAGGGTCAATCGGCACGGTTCATGTCGCAGACACTCTGCGTCAACATCAGGCAAGCATTGGCTGAAGAGGCGTCGCCGAAGAAATCGCGAAAACCTTTATTCGCCTGGGCCGCAGCCGCCTCGATGGCTTTTGCGGCAATCGTATTTGTCCCTGGCATGATGCAAGACACCGCGGCGCCAAAGCCTGATTTCGCAACTCATAGCGAAATTCCCGTCGGAACGGATCCAGCGCCCACTTTTGCAGCGCCGTCTTTTGCGTCAGCCGACTTGATTGGTGACACGTCTTCGGCTGTCAGCACTACGATAATCGCAACTCCAACTACTACGACAGCCAAAATTACTCCGGTTGATTCGCCTGCCGTGGACACGGTGGCCGGTGTTGAGTCGCCTGAAAATTTCCCGCTGAATGTCAGTAGGGAAAAGAAAACCTGGCCGCGTGCTCCGGTGAATACGAATAGCGACCCGGCGCTTGAGGCTTATCTGGTAAGACATAACCAGATGATGGCGCAAGACGGTATGGGTGGCTTTGTTCCATATGTAGACGTGGTTGCGCAGGATGGAGAACAAGGCAGTCAGGGCGCAGGTGACAATAAGTGATGCGGGGATTTTTCGTCAGCGTTTTCTTGTTACTTTGTGCATTGAATACACAGGCACAAACGCAGGCCGTTCAGTCTGAAAAACCCGGTTGGTTGGGTCAGGCGAAAGCCTGGGTCAGCGAAAAATTTAATCGTGACGACGCCAGCGATTGGTTGAAACGAATTGGTCCGGCGTTGCGCAAGCAAAACTATCAGGGCACTTTGGTCATGGTAGCCGAGGGCCGTATTGAAACCATGGCGGTTTTCCATGCGTTTGAGAAAGATCGCGAACGGGAACGAATCGTTGCCTTGAGCGGACCGCCGCGTGAAGTCATCCGGGACAACAAGGTCGTTGTCAGCACGAATGCGAAAGAAGGATCGGTTGGCTATGAAGCGGGTGCTTCCGACCGCTGGAATCCGACGCAACAATTTGCCCTGGCAGACAATCTGGAAGGCTATGAGGCAAAGCTAGGAAAGACCGAGCGTATTGCAAACTTTGAAACACAGGTTGTCGAAATTCGCGCGCGCGATAAATGGCGTTACGGTTACCGACTTTGGCTCGAGAAAGCATCCGGTTTCCCGATGCGGATTGATCTGCTGGATGAAAATGGCGTAACGCTGGAAAAGATGGCATTCACCGACTTGCAACTTGGCAAAGTGCCGAAAGAGTCGGATTTGTCGTTTCCAAAAAGCAAGAATTTCCATCGTGTTCAAAGCATGGCATCGAATAATCAAGCCGATCCCGGCTGGCGCGTGAAATCACCACCGGAAGGGTTTGAGCTTCGTGCTGCACGCAGTTCCGGAAACGGTGTGCATCTTTTGTATAGCGATGGATTGGCTTTCGTGTCGATTTATATCGAGCGGGCGTCGCAACCTCAAAAGGGTCAAAGTGCCATGCAGCGTGGCGCCGTAAATGTATTTGCCCAATGGAATGGCGGAAGACGAGTCACGGTGATTGGCAAAGTGCCGGCCATGACGGTGGCCCAGTTTAGTCAGGTCACGCCACCTACCAAGTAATCCTTGCTTCAAAACCATGGTCAAGAGGTGAGTTAAAGCGTTATCTGGAACTATTCTGATTTTTGTTATCTAAGTTAGCGGGTTGTCCATCATTTTTTTGAACAATCTTTTTTCCAATCATGACAAACAAGCGAGTTCTACTTTTTATGAAACCTGTATCCCGATTTGTGTTGGGCTTTTCAGCCTGTGCCTTGCTGGTGGCTTGTTTCTCCCAGGTACAACAGCCAGTGCAAGCTTCGGCGGCAAATCTCTTTGCCGGACAAGCTGCGAGCAACAACGCGGCACTACCCCTGGTGAATTTGCCGGACTTTTCCACGCTGGTGGAGCGCACCGGACCTGCGGTCGTCAATATTGAAGCCAGCGTAAAAGAGCCGAACAGAAAAAATGCGTCCGGTGAACCATCCGGCATGCCTCCCGGCTCGGAAGAGGTGCCGGAGTTTTTCAAACGATTCTTCGGTCAACCCGGCATGCCGATGCCGCAGCAACCGCGTGGTGGAACCTCGTACGGTAGTGGTTTCATTATTTCGTCTGACGGTTATGTGCTGACCAACCATCATGTTATTGCCGATACCGATGAAGTTCTTGTTCGATTGGCGGATCGCCGTGAGTACAAGGCAAAAGTCATTGGCAGCGATGTAATGTCGGATGTGGCGCTGCTAAAAGTCGAAGCCAACAATTTACCGGTCTTGCAGATTGCCGACTCCAGAAAAGTGAAGCCGGGACAATGGGTCATTGCCATTGGTTCGCCATTTGGTTTTGATCATTCAGTCACCGCCGGAATTGTCAGTGGCCTCGGTCGTCCAAGCATTGATGGCAGTCAGCGCTATGTACCTTTCATTCAAACCGACGTAGCGATTAACCGCGGAAATTCGGGTGGCCCCTTGTTGAATACCGCAGGCGAAGTTGTCGGTATCAACTCGCAAATCTTCAGTAATTCCGGCGGCTATATGGGCGTCAGTTTTGCAATCCCGATGGAGATCGCGATGAATGCCGTGCAACAGCTGAAGCAAAGCGGCAAAGTGACTCGCGGACAGTTGGGGGTGCAGATTCGCGATGTAACCCGCGATGAAGCCAGGGAGCTTAGCTTGCCACGACCGGGTGGTGCGTTCGTTAACGGTGTGGTGAATGGCAGCCCTGCACAGAAAGCAGGTATTTTGCCCGGCGATGTGATTACGGCGCTCAATGGTAGCGAGATTGTGCAGTCTTCGATGTTGCCGCCGATGGTAGGTGCATTACCCCCGGGCATGAAAGTGAATATCAATTTATATCGTGACGGCAAATCAAAATCTCTTACCGTGCAATTGACTGCACTGGATGAATCCGCTGCCGCGCAACCGAATCAAAACAATAATCGTCGTCCGGAAACTGCCAGCAACAATGTCTTGGGCATTGGCGTGATCGCGGTGGATGCCAAAACGCGCAGTTTGCTGGGTTTGACAGAAGGCGAGGGTGTTCAAATTTCGCGAGTGAATAATCCAATGGCAGCCCAGGCGGGCTTGTCGGCAGGCGATGTTATTTTGCAGGTTGGCCGTCAATCTGTCGGCAGCGTGGCGGAATTCAATGCGGCGGTGAAAGCCTTCAAATCGGGCGATCGAGTACGTCTGCTGGTGCGCAATAGCCAAAGCACGGGCTTGGTAACACTGGAAATGCCCTGATTTAGCGGTATGGGTGGTGGAGGAGTGCCGGCCTTCGTTTGTTCAGGGCGAACGAAGGTCGGTACTGCGTGGGTGGCCCGGCTATGAGATAATGGCGCGTTAACCATCATTAGAAGACGGCATCGCCGGCCACATGCAGCATATTCGTAATTTTTCCATCATTGCCCACGTTGATCACGGCAAATCCACTTTAGCCGACCGCATTATCCAGCTCTGCGGAGGCCTGGAAGCACGCGAAATGGAAGCCCAAGTGCTCGATTCCAACCCAATCGAACGCGAACGCGGCATTACCATCAAGGCGCAGTCGGTTTCTTTGCCCTACAAGGCCAAGAACGGACAGATTTATCAACTCAATTTTATCGATACGCCGGGTCACGTCGATTTCAGTTATGAAGTCTCACGCTCGCTGGCCGCCTGCGAAGGTGCCTTGTTGGTCGTCGATGCTGCTCAAGGCGTAGAAGCGCAATCGGTCGCCAACTGTTACACGGCAGTTGAACAAGGCCTGGAAGTTATTCCGATTCTGAACAAAATCGATTTGCCGACTGCCGATATCGAGAAAGTCAAAAAAGAAATCGAAGCGGTGATCGGCATCGATGCCGAAGATGCCGTTTCGATCAGTGCAAAGACCGGCTTGAATATCGATTTGGTTCTGGAAGCCATCGTTGAGCGAATACCGCCGCCAAAACCACGCGATACCGACAAACTGCAGGCCCTGATCATCGATTCCTGGTTTGACAACTATCTTGGCGTGGTCTCGCTGGTGCGTGTCATGCAAGGCGAGCTGGTACCCGGCGCCAAAATGCTGGTGATGTCCACCGGTCGGACTCATTTAATTGATTCAGTCGGCGTATTCACGCCGAAACGCAAACCATTGGCAAAATTGGCTGCCGGTGAAGTGGGCTGGATTACCGCTTCGATCAAGGACGTTCATGGCGCACCGGTAGGTGACACCCTGACCTCGGCTTCCGATCCCGCCGAGAAACAATTACCCGGGTTTCAAACCGTGCAGCCACGCGTGTTCGCCGGTCTGTTTCCGGTCGATGCCGATGATTATCCCGATTTGCGTGTCGCTCTGGAAAAGCTGAAGTTAAACGACGCCGCGTTGCAATTCGAACCGGAAAGCTCGGAGGCCATGGGTTTTGGTTTCCGCTGCGGATTCCTCGGCATGCTGCACATGGAAATCGTGCAGGAGCGGTTGGAGCGCGAGTACAACTTGAACCTGATCACCACGGCACCCACCGTGATTTATGAAGTATTGAAAACCGATGGCAGTGTTATCCCGATGGATAACCCGGCAAAACTACCGCCATCGAATATGATTGATGAAATCCGCGAACCGATTATCCGCGCCAACATCCTGACGCCGCCAGACTATGTGGGCAACGTCATCAAACTGTGCGAAGAAAAACGAGGCTCACAGATCGGCATTCAATATCTCGGTAGCCAGGTGCAAATTTCCTATGAAATGCCGATGGCCGAGGTAGTGCTGGACTTCTTCGATCGCCTGAAATCGGTCTCGCGAGGCTATGCATCGCTTGATTATCACTTCCTGCGTTTTGAAGCCGGCCCATTTGTGCTTCTCGATACGTTAATCAATGGAGACAGGGTGGATGCGCTTTCAAGCATCGTCCACCGTAGCCATGCCGACCGTCGCGGTCGCGAGTTGTGCGAGAAGATGCGGGAACTAATTCCAAGACAGATGTTCGATGTTGCAATCCAGGCGGCCATTGGCGCCCAGATTATTTCGAGGTCTACCGTTAAGGCGATGCGTAAAAACGTATTGGCCAAGTGCTATGGCGGCGATGCAACACGGAAAAAGAAATTGCTCGAGAAACAAAAAGAAGGCAAGAAACGAATGAAACAGGTGGGCCGTGTGGAAATTCCGCAGGAAGCCTTCCTGGCCGTGCTGAAAATGGATAACAACTGATTACAACTCATGGATCCAAGGATAAAACGTGAAATTTGATTTTGCTTTGCTGTTGACGATCTTGACCTTGCTAAGCGGCTTTATCTGGCTGGTAGATAGCTTATTCTTCGCCAAAAGCCGGAAGTTGATGCAAAAAGAAGGCGAAGAAATCGCCGATCCCGTTCTTGTGGACTATGCCAAATCGCTGTTCCCGGTACTCTTTGCCGTGCTGACTTTGCGCTCGTTTATCGCCGAACCATTCCGGATTCCATCGGGTTCGATGGAGCCGAACTTGATGGTCGGTGATTTTATTCTGGTCAATAAGTACAACTATGGTATTCGCTTGCCAGTGCTGAACAAGAAGGTCATCGAAGTGGGCAGCCCGCAACGAGGCGATGTAGCCGTTTTTCGCTACCCTGGCATGGGACCCGACGACCCAAGCATCGGCGTTGACTACATCAAGCGCGTCATCGGTCTGCCTGGCGATGAGGTTACCGTGGTCGACAATCGAATCAGCATCAATGGCGTTCCGGTCGAATATGCTCCGATTGCGGACTATCAAGTTATCGAAAACCTGCCTGGCAAGCCTCATATCATGCAGGAGATTCCCAACGGGAATGTCACGAAAAACGGTACCTGGAAGGTACCGGAGGGCGAATATTTCATGATGGGCGACAACCGCAACAACAGCTCGGACGGTCGCGAATGGGGGTTTGTGCCTGAAAAGAACCTGGTAGGCCGTGCCATGTTTATTTGGTTAAACTGTCAGAGTATGCTCAAAGCCTGTAAAGATGGCTTCGATTATTCTCGGATTGGCGATACTATTGAATGACTTAACGCGAGGGGGATTTATGCAAACGCAAACATTGAAGGGACAGCGCGGTATTACGCTTATCGGTTTCATCATGCTATTGGCAGTTGTCGGTATATTTCTGTTTGTTGGCTTCAAGCTGTTCCCCGTTTATGCCGAATACTATAGTGCCATCACCGATTTAAAGGCTGCCTGCCAGGAATCTGATGCACCCAATGCCACCCTTCAGGATATGCGTAACAAACTCGACCGTCGCTTTAATATCAGTTATGTCGAAAGTATCGATACCAAAAAAGACGTAAAACTGATCAAGGAAGGCGACCAGAAGCTGATCAATATCAAGTATGAAGTGCGCAAACCGCTTATTTATAATCTCGATTTTGTCGCTAAATTTGACGTAACTGAGCCCATGATAGGTGGCGGCACGGGTGGTCAGTAAAAGTATCGGTTACAGCTTCAAACAACCCGCGTTACTACAACAGGCTTTGCGCCACCGTAGCGCGGGTGCTCCGCATAACGAACGACTGGAATTTCTGGGTGATTCACTCGTCAATTTGATGGTGGCTGAATCCCTTTTTACCCATTGGCCCAAAGCAGATGAAGGCGCTTTGACCAGGGCACGCGCGAGCCTGGTGCGCGAGTCCTCGCTAGCCGCCATCGCTCGCCAGCTTGAAATTGGCGACAACATAGAACTTGGAACCGGTGAAATGAAAACCGGTGGCCATCGCAGAGACTCGATTTTGGCAGACACGCTCGAGGCGATAGTCGCAGCTATCTATCTGGATTCCGATTTTGAAACTTGTCGCAGCACGGTATTGCCCTGGTTTGAGCAACAAATTCGAGATATTCAGCCAGGTAAAATCGAGAAAGATGCCAAGACCCGGTTGCAGGAATGGCTCCAAGCCAAACAGCTGGCCAGACCCGAGTATCAATTGATTGAAAGTCGCGGCGAAGACCATGCGCGCACTTTTATCGTGCAATGCTCCACCGTCGAACCTGTGTTGTGCGAACTTGCCGAAGGCAGTTCTTTACGTTTGGCCGAAATGGCGGCTGCTGAAAAAATCATGTTCAAACTGGAAGCACTGAAGTAATGAAATCCGACTCAGAAACCCCGGGCTACCGCGCCGGTACCATTGCCGTTATCGGTCGTCCCAATGTTGGCAAGTCGACATTGGTCAATGCCTTGGTCGGAGCAAAAATAAGCATCGTTTCGCCGAAAGCGCAAACCACGCGCCACCGCTTGCTCGGGATTGCGACTTTTGCCGATGGACAGTTGATGCTGGTGGATACTCCCGGTATCCACGGCCGGCAGACACGTGCGATGAATCGCTATATGAATCGGGCAGCGCGCGGTGCAGTCACCGATGTCGATGCGGCGGTACTGGTCATCGAAGCAGGACGTTGGACCGAAGATGATTCGCTCGCGATGTCTGCGCTGAAAGAAAGCAAAGTGCCTTGCGTACTCGTCGTCAACAAGGTTGACAAGGTGACGGACAAAAATACCTTGCTTCCCTTCATTGCAAAAATTTCTGCCGAGCATGAATTTACTTCGGTGCATCCATTGTCCGCCCTGAAAAACAAGGGCACCGATGCGCTCGTTAAGACATTGATTGGCCTGATGCCGGAATCCGAAGCGCATTACGGCGAAGATGAAATTACCGACAAGAGCGAAAGATTTCTTGCTGGCGAGTTGGTACGTGAGCAATTGATGACCCGCCTCGGCGAAGAGTTGCCATATTCCACCACGGTTGAAATCGAGAAGTTCGAGGAAGACGGTCAGATGCTGCGTATTTCCGCCGTGGTCTGGGTCGAACGCGAAAGCCAGAAGCCGATCGTGATCGGTAACGGTGGCGAACGAATGAAAGCGATATCGACCAGCGCCCGTGTCGGCATGGAAAAATTATTTGGCCGCAAGGTATTTCTGGAAACCTGGTGCCGTGTGCGCGAGGGTTGGTCGGATGATGAAGCGGCGCTGCGCCGTTTTGGGTACTTAGATTAGTCATGAGAGTACAGGGCCAACCGGCCTTCGTGTTGCACGCCCGCGCCTGGCGTGAAACCAGTTTTATCGTTGAAGTATTGACGCAGGATTACGGTCGGCTGGCGTTGGTGGCCCGCGGCATGACCGGAGCGAAGAAACATAATCAGCGCGCGGCATTGCAACCGATGCAATTTGTCAGGCTTGATTATCAATTGAAGGGCGAAATGGCCAGCATGCAGCAAGTGGAAACGCTGGATGTCGCGCCGCGTCTGCAAGGCGATTACCTTCTCGCCACTTTCTATCTCCATGAGCTCTTGCTGAAATTATTGCCACGACAGGATGCCGCCAATGATGTTTTCGCGCTTTATCGGGAAACCCGTCATCGTTTGGCGATGCAGGAATCATTAGCCTGGACTTTGCGTCGTTTCGAACGTGATTTGTTGCAGGCCATTGGCGTCGGTTTCGCATTCGATGTCGCGCATGATGGCCAGGCCTGTGATCCCGCCGCACGTTACCGACTTGATGTTGAACATGGACCGGTTCGCGATATCAGGCATAGTGCCGGCAGCGTCAGTGGGGCCGCATTGATCGCTCTGGCAAATGATCAAATGCCGGTCAATGAGCAATTGCAGGAATTGCGTGGTGCCTTGCGAGGACTGATCAAGGAACAGCTCGGAAATATTGAATTGAAATCCTGGGGACTGCTCAGTGAATTGGCCCGGGTTGGCAAAGCTATCTAACTGTTTGCGAGATACCGTTCTGCTTGTTGCATCACGCGGCTGAAATGCTCGTGATCCTCGGGATTTTCAGATAAGTGCCTAACTGCAGCATTTAAATCCGCCGCGCCGACAAAACCACAGCCGGCCAAAAGTCTGTGGCATTCGGCTTTCAATTCGGCGATATGCTTGCCATGGAAGGTCTCGCGAATGGTTTTTGTCTGTTGCGGCAACTCGGCCAGAAACATGTTTCTCAGAGCCGTCAAAGTCGCCTTGTTATTCCCAACCGCGCGCAAAGCGACTGCTTCATCCCAAAGCCCGACATGAACTATTTCAGTAGCAGCTATACCTTCCATGTCCAGCAATCGCCGAACATTATTTTGCAATGCCTTCATCGTGATGGGCTTCTCCCAAACTTCCAGATAGCCGATATCGATTAAAGTCTGACGAGCGGTTCGGCTGGCTTCAGCCGTGATCGCAATGTTCTTCGTATGCGGCTGCAAATGACTCAGCGAACGAAAAATCTTGTCCGGGCCACCGTCCGGCAAATGGACGTCGCATAAAAACATGGCATATGTTTGTTGTCGTGCCGAAGCGACAGCGGAAGCCAGGGTGGCCGCAATATCCACCGGCATGCCGAGTGGAATCAATGCTTCATGCAGAAACTCGCGGCTGATCGTGTTGTCTTCTATCAACAATATGCGTTTATTCATTAACCATTTTCACAAAAACCTCTATGCTAGGCAGCATGCAAGTATTCAAGCACATCATCAAGACCCTCCCGCTTTTTTTACTGCTCGGGTCGGGCGCTGTAAATGCCGAAGTGATGAAAATGAAAATTGCCAAGCTGAAGGCCGGCATTGGTACTCTGCAGAATGTGCAAATCGATTTGAACTGGCCCCAAGGTGCGGCACAAGGCCAGTTGCGTATTCGCGCTGCCGATCTCGACTTTCCGTTGATATCGTATCGGGAAAAGAATATTGACTGGCAATGCCCGCTTGTTCGAACCAAAAACGCAGGTTGGCAATGCAAGGGTGGCGTCCGTCAGCAAGGCGGCAAGGTACATGCACTTGCGCTTGATTATTCACCGGCGGGTACGACAGTCGATCTGCGCATCAACGATAAAAAAATCCGTTATGAATATTCGACTGCCTCGCCCGATTTGTCGCGCATCGAATTACAGAAAATTCCGGTGGCCTGGTTAAAAGCCTATCTCGCCGGTTTGTGGCAGGAAGGCAAATGGACCAGCGGCAATATCGGTGGACGCATCGATGTGATCACGCCGGAAAAAGCGCCTTTTGAAGTCATTACCGATTTGCAGCTAAACGATGTCGGCCTGGAAACGCCAGATGGCTGGCTCGCCGGAGCAGGCATGAAAGGTCGCTTGCGTTTGAATTATCGCGACGTTGGCAAGAAAACCACGGTTCAAACGCGCTATACCGCAAATGGCGGCGAGTTTCTGGCGCAAGGTTTTTATGTGCTATTTCCCAAAACTCCGGTAGAAATCGAAGTGCTGATGCAAAAGCAGGGCGCATCGAATTGGTTGATTCCGATGATCTCCTGGCAGGATGCAAACGTTCTAAGCCTGAAAGGTAGTGCCGGCCTTGACACTAAAGGGTCGATGGCCGATCTGAATCTTGATGTAAATTTACCCGACTTGTCGGTTGCACGTGATCGTTATCTATCAGGCTTTCTGGCGCCTGCCGGTTTTCCCGATTTGATTCTGAGCGGTGGCACCCAGGCGAAAATAGCTATTGCCGATCGGCAACTTCAACAGCTCGATATAAAACTCGATGAGATCAATGTTATCGATAATAAGGCCCGCTTTACTTTCGCCGGTTTGAATGGCGATGTGCGATGGACACACCATGCCGATAGCATCGCGAGCGCATTTACCTGGAATAGCGCCGCGATGTACGGTATTGGTCTGGACAAGGCGAAATTTGTGTTCAATAGCGCCAATGGGGTCCTGAATCTCAGTCAGGCGACGGGTGTAAAAGCACTCGAAGGTATCATTCGAGTCGATCATTTTCGCTGGCAGCCGCCCAAGGGCGAACTGGGCACGCGTTTCGATCTTGGCATGAGCATGGACAAACTCGATATGGCCAGTTTGTCGCAGCGCCTGGGTTGGCCAGCATTCACTGGCAGTATCAGCGGAAAAATTCCGAATGCGCGTTTTCAAGACAATGTATTGAATCTCGACGGCGGCCTGCAGATGTCGGTGTTCTCGGGCGAGGTCGGATTATCGAATCTGGTAATGGAACGACCTTTCGGCGTTGCGCCGACTTTATCGGCCGATGTTGCGTTGAATAATATTGATATGGAGCCGATGACCAAGGCTTTCGAGTTCGGCTCGATTACCGGCAGTCTCGACGGTTACATCAGAAATGTTCGTCTGGTCGATTGGTCGCCGGTCGCTTTCGATGCCAGGTTTTATACCGATGACAAATGGAAGGGTAAAAGACGCATCAGCCAGAAGGCCGTGCGCGATATTTCCAGCGTCGGTGGCAGCGGCTTGATGGCCGGCCTGCAAAATCAGGTCTTGAAGGTTTTTGACGACTTCGGTTATGAAAAAATCGGGATTAGTTGCAAACTAAAAGACAATATTTGCACCATGGATGGCATAGGTTCAGCTGGAGACGGCTATATCATCGTCGCAGGAGGAGGTTTGCCACGCATTCAAGTGGTGGGCTTCCGACGTCGGGTAGATTGGCCAACCCTGGTTTCGCGCTTGAAAGCTGCAACAGAAGGTCAGGCACCGGTAATTCAATGATTTTTTTTAAATGGAGAGTGGTATGCAAAGTGTCAAACGTTCGAAGTGGAAACCCATGCTGTTCGCGACAGCGTTCCTGGCCCTGAGCGCCTGCGTCACCATTAACGTCTACTTCCCGGCCGCAGAAGCCCAGGAAGCAGCAGCCGAGTTTGTCGACAAAGTCATCAATGCCGACAAGGCAGGGACCGAAGAGAACAAAGCCGCAGATCCCAAGCCAATGCCGCAAGCTTCGCGTCAGCCTTCGTTCAATCTGATGTCGTTTTTCATCAGTGACGCCGCTGCGCAGGAAGTCGATATCACGATCCGTACACCGGCGATTCAGGCAATCCAAAACCGGATGTCGGAACGCTTCAACAGTTCCCTGCGCCAGCACTTTGATGGCGGTGCGCTGGGCTTCAGCAACGACGGTTTGATTGTTGTGCACGACGCAACCAAAGTGCCTTTGAAAGACCGCGTCACCCTGAATCAGCATGTGGCCGAAGACAATCGTGACCGTAAAGCGGTATATCGTGAAATTGCGGTCGCCAATGGTCATCCGGAGTGGGAAGACCAGATCCGCGATACTTTCGCCAAGCAATGGATCCGCGATGCCAAGGCTGGTTGGTGGTATCAAACTACAGCCGGTGCTTGGAAGCAGAAGTAAGCACAGGACGCACTTATCCCGCGCAGGCTATGGTGGGGTAACCGAGGGTCAGGGACTGTTGGAACTGGCCTCCGGCGATAAAATAAATCACACAGAAGGGCGTGGATTTGAGAAAATTCACGCCCTTTCGCTTTAATGAAGAATGCCGTGGGCCGTAGCAGAACAAAGATAAATCGCGAATTCGAACTCGAAATTCATGGCCTGGCCCATGACGGACGTGGCGTGGGTCGTTTGGAGGGGAAGGCCGTGTTTGTCTCGGGCGCCCTGATGGGCGAAACCGTACGTGCCAAGCAGACCGGTCGTAATCGCCATTTCGATGAAGCGGTTACGCTGGAAGTTCTCAAGGCATCCGAAGATCGCGTTACACCGAAATGTCAGCATTTTGGGGTCTGCGCCGGTTGCGTGCTGCAGCATTTGGCCGAAGACAAACAAATCGAAGCCAAACAACAGGTATTGATCGAAAATCTCGCCCGCATCGGCCATGTCGAAGCCGAGACGATCCTGGCGCCGATGGTTGGTGATTCCTGGGGTTATCGCCGCAAAGGCCGCCTGTCGGTCCGTCACGTCGAGAAGAAAGGCAAAACCCTGGTCGGTTTTCGCGAACTGGATTCGCGTTTTGTCGCCGACTTGAGCGAATGCCATACCGTGATTCCCGCCCTCGGCAAACGATTGCCCGAACTGTCGGCCTTGGTCGACTCACTCGATGCCAAGCGCACGATTGCCCAGATCGAATTCATTGCCGGCGATGGCCCGGTTGCCTTGATTTTCAGAAATCTTGAAGCTCTGAACGATACTGATACCGAAAAACTGAAACAGTTCGCGATCGATACCGGCTTTGCGGTGTTCCTGCAGCCAGGTGGCGTGAATTCCGTCGTGCCGCTGTGGCCACTGGAAACCAATCTGGAATTTGCGATTCCGAAATACGATATTCGTCTTGCATTCAAGCCACTGGATTTCATCCAGGTCAATGCGGCACTGAATCAGAAAATGATTGATCAGGCGATAGCGATGCTCGACCCGCAAGCCGGTGAGCGGGTGCTGGATTTATTCTGCGGCCTGGGTAATTTCACGCTGCCACTGGCGCGCACTGCAGCATCGGTTGTCGGTGTCGAAGGTGAAGCAGGACTGGTTGCCCGTGCACGCGACAATGCCGTTCTGAATTCGCTGACTAATGCCGAATTTTACGCCGCCGATTTGGCGAAAGATTTAAGTGGCGAACCCTGGATGCAACAGGGCTTCGATAAATTATTGCTCGATCCACCGCGTGCCGGTGCCGCTGAAGTGCTTGCACAGATGCCACTGAAAAATATCCGCCGCATTGTCTATGTCAGCTGCCATCCGGCTTCGCTGGCACGTGATGCCGGCTTCCTCGTGAAAGAACGTGGCTACAAACTGAAAGCGGCTGGCGTGATGGATATGTTCCCGCATACCGCCCACGTCGAATCGATCGCGTTGTTCGAGAAATAACATGGGCATCGAAATCGAAAAAAAATTCCTAGTGACCAATGATTCGTGGAAAACGCAGTCGTATAAAACGACGCGCATGGCCCAGGGTTATTTGAATGATATGAATGCGATGCGTGAAGGTACCCAGAAAGCTTCGGTACGTGTGCGCATCGCAGGTGAACAAGCTTTCTTGAACATGAAGTCGCGCGAGCTCGGTCACACTCGGCAGGAGTTCGATTACGAAATTCCGCTGATAGATGCCGAAGCCTTGTTGAAACTGTGCGTCGGTGGTTTGATCGATAAGCATCGTCATTATGTAAAGCACGCCGGTTTTATCTGGGAAGTAGATGAATTTCTCGGTGATAACCAAGGCTTGATCGTCGCAGAAATTGAACTGCCCGATGCCGATGCGGTCTTTGAAAGGCCTGAATGGTGTGGCATCGAAGTCACCGATAAAATTCGTTACTACAATTTGGCATTGGCCGAACGTTCGTTCGCACAATGGACTGAAGAGGAAAAAGCAGCATGCTAGTCATTGGTGTCTCAGGAAAGGAATTAACGCAGGAAGAGCGCCAGTGGCTGCAGCATCCGCAATGTGCCGGCGTAATTTTATTCACGCGTAATTTTGCTTCGCGCGATCAAGTCATCGAGCTGACACAATCGATTCGTGATGCCGCCGCACAACCGCAACTACTTTGCGTCGATCAAGAGGGTGGTCCGGTACAGCGCTTTCGCGAAGGTTTTTTTCGTTTGCCGCCATTGGTGCGTTTTGGTCAGCATTACGCGCAAGATGCACAAGCAGCATTGGCATTGGCGAAAGAGCATGCCTGGTTGATGGCGAGTGAAATTCGCGCACTGGGGCTGGATTTGAGTTTTGCGCCGGTCGTGGATTTGGGGCGCGGCAATCGCGCGATCGGTGATCGCGCTTTTCATGAGTCGCCATCGGTCGTTGCGGCATTCACGCAAGCCTATATCCAGGGTATGCATGAAGCCGGTATGGCGGCGACGATTAAACATTTCCCCGGTCATGGTTCGGTGCTGGAAGATACTCATTTCGACGCGGCCGTGGATGATCGCTCGCTTGAAGTGCTACGTGCCGAAGATCTATTGCCGTTTGCAGCAGGCATCGAGGCCGGAGCGGAAGCGGTCATGATGGCTCATGTGACCTATCCGCAAGTCGCACCGGAACCGGCCGGCTATTCGCCGCGCTGGCTAAACGATATTCTGCGTGCCGAAATGGGCTTCAAGGGCGTTATTTTTTCCGACGATATCGGCATGGCGGCCGCGACCGGAGTAGGCGGTGTCGGCAGCCGCATTGATGCGCATCTGGATGCCGGTTGTGATGTGGTGTTGGTCTGCGCACCTACATTGGTGGCAGATAGCCTGAAGGCGTGCGAGCACCGTACCAAGCCCGATATTTCAATCTTGCAGCCCATGATGGGCCGCGATGAACCAACATTGGCCCGATTGCAGTCGCAATCGCGCTACCATGATGCACGCGCCAGCTTGTCTGGCCCTGACTATGCGGTGAGCTGAGATGACTATCCCCGACTTGGCAACAGCTTTGGAAACGTCCGACGAATTGTTTGATCGCGAAACCTTGCAGGACGCGATCAAGGAAATGGCCGTCATGATTAATCACGATTATGAAGATCGTGATCGTCCGGTATTTTTATCGGTAATGCATGGCGGCATGATTTTTGCGTCGTTGCTGTCGCTCGAACTCGATTTCGATGTTGAATTCGATTATCTGCATGCCACCCGTTATCGCGGCGCGATGAGTGGTTCCGGCCTGGCATGGCTGCATCGTCCGGCGACGCCTCTGGAAGGCCGCTATGTGTTGATTGCCGACGATATTCTCGATGAAGGTCATACACTCAAGGCCGTCAAGCAATGGTGCGAAGACCAGGGCGCGATCGAAGTCCGCATCGCCGTGCTTGCGGTAAAAGTGCATGACCGCCGTGTTGAAGATATCGATGCCGAATATGTCGGCGTTGAAGTGCCGGATCGTTATGTTTACGGTTTCGGTATGGATTATCACGAACAAGGCCGCAATTTGCCTGGCCTTTACGCTTTAGGAAATTAAATGTCCGATATTGAACTTGCCATTATCGGCGGCACCGGTTTGTATCAAATTGCAGCACTCGAAAATGTTGAAACCCGTGAATGCGATACCGTCTATGGCAAACCATCGGCGCCTGTTCGGATCGGGTTTTTGAGCGGTAAGAAAGTTGCGTTTATGGCGCGCCACGGCGAGGGCCACTCGGTACCGCCGCACAAGGTAAATTACCGCGCCAATTTGCGTTGTCTGAAAGATTTTGGTGTCACCAAAGTATTGGCGATCAATGCGGTGGGTGGCATCACCGATGCTTTCGGTCCGCGTGTCGTTGCAGTGCCGGATCAAATTATCGATTACACCTACGGCCGTTTGCATACCTTGTCGGAAGAGCCGGGCAGCGAAGTACTGCACGTCGATTTCACCGAGCCATATTGTGCGAAACTGCGTGCCGATATTCTACGGGCTGCCGAAAAAATCGCGATGCCGATTGTCGATTTCGGTTGTTATGGCGCGACCCAAGGCCCGCGTCTGGAAACACGCGCCGAAATCGCCCGTATGCGTCGTGACGGCTGCGATCTGGTCGGCATGACCGGCATGCCGGAAGCAGGACTAGCCCGTGAGCTGGGCATCGATTACGCCTGCCTGGCAATCATTGCGAACTGGGCGGCCGGTTGTGGCGACGGCGCGGAAATCACGTTGGAAGAAGTGCTCGCAAACGTGAATATTGCGACGGCAGCTTTACCTGACTTGCTGAAAGAAATATTGAAATCGTAGGGGCGCAGCAAGCAAGCGCCCCTATGGTTATATTCCTGTGCAACTCAGTAGTGAATTAAATTGCTTTTGATCGCTTCTTGACACATTCAAATCGACAAAGCCCTTGATGCCTTCCAATTTTCCGCGGTTGGCGTATTGCCAAAACTGCCATTCGCGATAGCTGCGCTTGCTGGGTTGTCGATACAAATCGCGAATCCATAGCGGGTTTTTCTGGAAGTCTTTTTGCAGATAGGTTTCGTAGAAATCCGAATCACTGTAGAGCACGACACGGCAACCCCAGGCTTGTTCGACCAGGTCGATAAACACTTTTAGTTCTTTATGAAGCTCTTCCGGGCTCGGCCGTGCCTTGCAGTTACCGCCAAATTCAAGATCCACGGCCGGTGGAAGCGAACTTGACGATGGTGGACCGATACGCGACAGAAAATTGTTGGCCTGCTCATAGCCGGTTTTACATAGTGTGAAGTAATGATACGCACCCGGCAAAATGCCTGCATCCTTTGCGGCATTCCAATTGTGCTTGAAATCCTCGTCGAGGAAATCTTCGCCTTCGGTGGCCTTGATATAGGCAAAACTCACATCCTGTGACGGAAGTTTTTTCCAATCGATTTTTCCCTGATGGTGCGATACGTCGATGCCGCGAACCGGGAATTCTTTTTTATCCGGATAATTCATCCGAATGGCGCCGGTCTTGAATAATTCGTAGACGATGGTGCCGACGAATAAAAGATTCAGTAGCAGTATCAGGCCAATGATGATTTTTATTCGTCTGGTCATTCTTGTTCTTGCTTAGTGATCGAATTGGAGTCTCGCCAGTTCGGCGTACAAACCACCTTGTGAGATTAATTCATTATGGGTGCCTTGGGCGATGATACGGCCCTTGTCCATTACGATAATGCGATCTGCTTTCAGGACCGTTGCAAGACGATGTGCGATTACCAGTGTAGTGCGCCCCTGCATCAGGCGTTCCAATGCTTGTTGAACCGCACGTTCGCTTTGGGCGTCCAATGCCGATGTTGCTTCATCAAGTAACAGGACTGGAGCATCTTTCAGAAGTGCGCGTGCAATGGCGAGGCGTTGTTGTTGGCCACCAGACAATCGTGCGCCACGTTCGCCAAGTTCGCTGTCGTAGCCCATTGGAAGGTCGATGATGAAATCATGGGCCTCTGCGCTACGTGCGGCAGTCTCGATTTCGGCATCCGTTGCTTCCAGCTTGCCGTAGCGAATATTTTCGCGAGCCGTAGTGCCGAAAATGACCGGGTCCTGCGGTACCAGCGCGATTTGTTCGCGCAAAAAACCTGGCTCGAGTTGCCTCAGGTCGATGCCACCGAACTTCACGCTGCCATTTTCGGGATCATGGAAGCGGAGCAGTAATTGAAATACTGTTGTTTTACCTGCACCGGAAGGGCCAACAAGAGCAACAGTTTCACCGGGTGAAATGCTGAGGCTGAAATTTTCGAGCGCTGCCGTATCGGGTCGACTCGGGTAACGGAAACTGACGTTGTCGAGATGTAGCGCACCTTTCGTTGGCATGACCAAAGTCGCCGGATGCTGAGGTGCATTGAGTTTGCTTTGTTCGTTGAGCAAATCATTGATGCGCGTCATGCCGCCGCTCGCGCGTTGCACTTCGTTCCAGACTTCGGTAAGACCGGCGATGGAGCCTGCGCCCATCATTGCGTAAAAAACGAATTGTGCGAGCGTACCCGCGGTCATCGTGCCATCAATAAGATTTCTTGCGCCAAGCCACAGTACGGCAGTAATGGCGCCGAACACGATAATAATAATGACGGCGGTCAATGCCGCCTGCATCCCGATACGCTTGCGTGCAGCCTTGATGCTGCGTTTCACGGCATCGCTAAAACGCGAGCTCTCGAAGTCTTCGCGGGCATAGCTTTGAACGGTGTGCATGGCGTTGAAAGTTTCACCGGCACGGGCATTGGCATCGGCGACACGATCTTGACTGTCTTTGGCAGCGCCGCGTACTCGGCGCCCCGACAAGGCCATCGGCAGAACCATCAATGGAATGCCAAGTAACGCATACATTGCCAATCGCGGGCTGGTGACGGCGAGCATGATCGCACTACCAATCACCGTGATGCTGCTGCGCAAGGCAATCGACATGCTGGAGCCAACCATGCTGCGAAGCAATTCGGTATCGGCAGACAAGCGCGACAATAATTCGCCGCTGCGCGTGCGCTCAAAGAAGCTTTGATCCAAGCCTAGCAAATGGCTATAAAGTTTTTGCCGCAAATCGGCAATGACGCGTTCGCCGAGCAGCGAGACAAAATAAAAACGGGCAGCGGTGGCAATCGCAAGCACGACTGCTACGACCAGCATCAGCACAAACCATTGGTCAATCGAACCGCCTTTGGCGAAACCACGATCAATCAGAAATTTGAAAGCGACCGGGAAGAACAAGGTAGCGCTTGACGACAAAGCCAGCGCCACCAGCCAGGAAATGACCAGCGTCCGGTGGGGTTTCAGAAAAGGGAGTAAACCACGTAGCGAATTTACTTTTTGAATGGGGGAGATGGCTTGGGGTTCAGGTGTGCTCATGGGGCATATTGTCGCACGGGCTCAATAAGGCAGAGCCCCGGCTTAAGTCATTAATTTTTGTGGTTATAGCCGACAGATATTGGGCCGGAATACGGAAATGCAATTGCCAGCCATGCTCGTTGAAGCTTTCGCCGAGTTTTTCCGCCTGATATTGCTGCAAAAGCTGATGCACGCTGCCGGTCAGTGAGAAATCACATTGCAATTTTGCTTCAATCAAATGTACTAGCGGTTTGCGCTCGGCCAACCTCAGGCATTCGGCCGCAGCCCCGCCATAAGCACGTACCAGGCCGCCTGTCCCCAGATTGATGCCACCATACCAGCGCGTGACAATGACCATCACGGCATCCAACTGCTGACCGTCAATCGCCGAGAGGATGGGGCGACCGGCCGTGCCGGAAGGTTCGCCATCATCGGAAAAACGATAGTTCGAACCTATTTTATAGGCCCAGCAATGATGGGTCGCTGCTTGCTGCCTTGCGATTTCCAGATAGCTCATGGCCTGGTCAATATCGGAAATGGGGAAGCCTGTTGCCAAAAAGCGGGACTGTTTCACTTCCAGCCGGTGTTCAACCTTTGACGCCAACGTAAAACCGCTCATTTCAGAAGAAATTTTAATTCTTCAGGAATACGCAAGGTCGGATGGGTTTCCCTGTAGCGCTGCAAACTGGCTTTGGCCCCAGCAAGGTCATTACGTTTTACGCGATCCTTGATTGCATCTAGCCAAAGGTCAGGTGCAAGTCTGGAATCTTCATCAATGCTCGTGTTCAATTTTCCAGCGGCATAAGCTCGCGACTGCATTTGAGCAGGTTGGTTAGTTGTGGCTTCGGCACGCGCGATACGGCTGCCGGTAACGGTGACAGAATCTACTTCCTTGCTTTCACGGTCGGCCGCAGCACCAGCCAATGCTTCCATTGGAGGGGCTGGAGCGGGAGGTGCTTCGGCAAGCATTGCTTGTGGTGCGGCGGCTGCGGCCTGATCGCGACGCAGGCCGGCATTGTCGTCATCGTTCTTTTTCGCGAATGCATCATCGGCCATTTTCTGGCGAGCAAGTTCTTCTCGTTCGCGCTTTTCAGGTGCCGTTGCCTTGGGTTTTTCTGTCGCAACCACGGGTGCAGCTGAGTCGGCGGCCTGGTTCAGATCTGCGAAAGCTTCCGGCGGCGGTGGTGAAGTTGGCATTGGTTCCCGCGCGGGTGTTACTTCGACTACAAGACTGGCGTCTTTATCGCTTCGATCAATTTCTTGCACCGAACTGATGTTCTCATCGGCAGGTAATTCGTAAATCGGTGCGCGCATGGATTGGAATACTTGCCAGCCAATGCCAACCGTAAGCACCGAAGCTGCCGCAGTGCCAAGCCAGAGTGCCGAAGTGCCCAGCAAGCCCTTGCCCCAAAGTGATTTTTTTTGCGGATGCGAAGAGGCAACAGCATCTGTGGCTGCCTTCAATATGAAGGCATCCAACGCTGCCGGCGGCTCGCCTCCGGGCAAAGCACGAACAACGCGAGCGAGCTCGAGTTCTTCCTGGCTAAGTGCTTCGTGCTGGGATGGGGGTTTAATGTTCATGATCGAAGTTTTTCTCGCAATTTATCCATTGCGTAGCGAAGTCGTGATTTAACTGTCTCGCGACCAACGCCAGTGATTTCTGCAATTTCCTCCAACGATAATTCCTGTTCCAAACGCAACATCACTGCTTCTCTTTGATCTTGGGGCAATTCTTCCAAAGCCAATTGCAGTCGTCGTCGTTCTTCAAATGCCGATAGCTGACGTTCAGGTGTTTGCGGATCGGGTGTTTGCTCCGCGCGTTCCATGGCATCTTCACCCGCCTGTGGCCGATGTTGCTGGGCACGCCAGTGATCGGTAAGTCGGTTATGGGCAATTTGATAAAGCCATGTAGTGAATTTTGCATCGGGCCGATAGCGTTCACGCGCCTGAATAACTTTCTGCCAAACGTCCTGATAAAGCTCTTCTGCAGTACCGTGTTCGCGAATCTGCCGCAACATGAATCTGTACAGCGGAGCGCGATGTCGGGCATACAGAATCTCGAAGGCGCTGGCATCACCAGTTCCATACGCAATCATCAATTCTTCGTCGTTACGCTCTGCCAACATGTGGCAGAGCGTACGAAGTTTTTATGATTTCGAAAAGCCATCACTCGCTAATTTCTGCAAGTTCCTGGGTTTCGGTGAGTCTACTGGCTTGGTCCAGCAAGCCCATAAACTCGGCACGATAACCCCAGGAGTCAGGCAGCGCCACGCTGGCAGCAAGCTGTTTCACATCATTCCACTTGAATTGTCCGCTATTTTTTCCGCCCCGCAATAAATCGGCGTAAGCGGCTAAGGCTGCAGCCAATTTCAAGCGGTCGCTGGGTTTTGCGCTAATGCCGGAACGCAACATCGGCTTTTCGATCAACTGGCTTTGCTCGCTGCCGGGTTGTTTGTAGCGAAGGCGCAGTAACGCAATCTCATCTTGCTTGGCGGCGGTTGCAATGGCTGGTTTTCCGTATCGTAGCGGGCTAACGCTTTCACCGCCCGAACCGACCAGCGTGATTTCGTAAAGAGCAGTGACATCATGGCCTGCGCCGATTTCGCCGGCATCGACTTTATCGTTGTTGAAATCTTCGCGATTCAATTTGCGATTTTCATAACCAATCAAACGGTATTCGGCTACGACCGCGGGATTGAACTCGACCTGGATTTTAACGTCTTGTGCAATCGTCATCATGGTCGAAGACATTTCTTCTACCAGGACTTTTTTGCCTTCGTTCAAGTTGTCGATATAGGCATGGTTGCCGTTGCCGACATCGGCCAATTGCTCGGCCATCTGATCGTTATAGTTGCCTTGTCCGAAACCCAGTGTGGTTAATGCAATGCCGGATTTGCGTTGGTCGGCGACCAGGGTTTTCAGCATTTCGGTATCGTAAATGCCGACATTGAAATCGCCATCGGTTGCGAGAATGACGCGGTTGACGCCATTGGCAATAAAGTTTTGCTTCGCAATTTTATAGGCCAGCTCGATACCTTGTCCGCCATTGGTCGAACCACCTGCCTGCAGCTTGTCGAGTGCCTGCAAAATGGTTTCCTTGTCTGCACCACTGGTCGCAGGTAAAACCAGACCGGCACTACCGGCGTAAACAACTATCGACACTCGGTCTTGAGGTCGCAGTTTCAGGGTCATTTCCTTGAAGCTTGCAATCAGCAATGGCAATTTGTCTTCACTCGCCATCGAACCGGAGGTGTCGATCAGAAAAACAACGTTCGCCGCGGGAATTTGCGAGCGTGGAATCTCGTAGCCCTTGATACCCACCATCATTAATTGATGTTTAGAATTCCACGGTGCAGCTGCAATTTCAGTGCTTACCGAGAATGGTTGTTTGCGTGAATTCGGTGCGCTGTAACCGAAATCGAAATAATTGATGATTTCCTCGGCACGCACGGAATCCGCCGGCGGGCGGGTGCCGTTATTGAGCATGCGTCGGACATTGCTGTAACTGCCGGTATCGACATCAATGGAAAATGTGCTGACGGGATTCTCAGCGGCAAGCTGAACAGGATTGTCGCTGAAGTTTTTGTATTTTTCGGTGTTCTGTTCGGGTTGCTGTGGTATTGCATATCCGGCGACAGCACCCGTCATTGCCTTGCTCGCCACCATTGGCGGAGGCGGCGCATTTACCGCCGGACTGTAGACCACCGCTGCCGCGTCGAGTGCATAAACTTCCTGCACGGGTTGTGGCGGGTTGGTTTTTACTTCTGCGTCGGCACGGCGTATCCGGCTACCGGTTACTTCAACCTTGCTGAGCTCAGATCGCTCTTTTTGTTTGTCTGCTTCTGCTTCGGCAGCGACCTCTTTTTTTACCTGCGTGTTACAGGCTGTTAACAGAATCAGGCCGATGGCAAAGACAAGTGGCTTGCGGTTCATGATGCGCTCCTGTTGGGTGGTGTGCATTTGAACGGAGGAACAGCAGTTTCGGGGTTAATTGCCTAAATGCTCGATATTCAGGGTTTATAATGAATGTATGAAACGTTCACCGCTACGGCCCTTGTTTTGGCTTACCCAAAGGCCAAAACTCACTGCGGCTGTCATTTTGTTGGTGGGTATATTACTGAGCTGGCGAGCCGGCGAGCTTGAGCATCAACATGAGCTTAGTCAGCAAAAAAACGAAATCCAAACGCAGGTTTCTAACTTCCGTGCGCAACTGGAAACCAAGCTTTATTACAACGTCGCCTTGATAAAAGGCTTGGCGGTGGATTTGGTGATTCGCGAAGAAATGAAGCCGGAACAATTCGCCTCGATTGCGGAAGAACTGAGTCGTGCGAATCCGGTTCAACGCAACCTGTCGCTGGCACCGAACTTTATTGTTCGCGATGTGTATCCCGTGAAAGGCAACGAAAAAATTATCGGTTTGAACTTATTGCTCGACGCTGAGCAAAAAACGGCCGTGTATCGTTCCATTCAACTAGATGATGCAGTGTTGGCCGGACCATTCAAGCATGAAAGTGGTAGTGAAAGCGTCGTATGTCGCTTCCCCGTCTGGATCAAAAAAGAAGGCGTGCCACGCCTGTGGGGAGCTGTATCCATCGGGCTCGATTTTCCGGCTTTGATGGAAGAAGCGGGACTCGCACGACTCGAGCAGGATCTGGATATTTCCATTCGCGGTCGTGATGCAACCGGTCCGGCAGGCGCATTCTTTTTTGGTGACGAGAGTTCGATTTCGATGGATGCCGTACGGGTACCGGTTTTTGTGCCTGGCGGTAGTTGGCTGATTTCAGCTCAGCCAAAGATGGGCTATGGCGTGAAGCCATGGTGGAAAACCATGGCGGCCATTATCGGATTGCTGGTGTCATTGTTCTCAGCCTTGGCGAGTTATCGCATTTTATTTGATCGTTCTCGTATCCGGCATTTGGCTGATCATGATCCGCTGACGCAATTGCCCAATCGTCGGCAAGCCTTGTCTGACCTGTATGAATTAACGCATCGTGGCAAACGCAGCAACCAACCATTCGCCGTTTTGTCGATTGATCTGGATGGTTTCAAGCCGATAAACGATCAATATGGCCATGATGCAGGCGATGAAGTATTGAAAACCATAGCGAAACGTATGCTCGCATCTGTTCGCAAGGGAGATACAGTGGCACGCATGGGCGGTGACGAGTTCATCGTGTTGATCGACGACCCGCAGGCGAACGATGAGAGTCATCTGCTGACATATGCCGCCCGTATGCGAGAGAAGCTGTCGCAACCGATCCAGATTCTGGGCGGACAGCTGGTTTATGTCGGTGCCAGCATCGGTATCGCTTCGTATCCATCGCATGCGGCAGAAATGCACGACTTGATTCGTGAAGCGGACCAGGCAATGTATCGCGCCAAGCGGGAAAAAAATTCAGGCGTCGAAATTGCGCAGGCTATTTGACTTCGAGATTTAACTTGCCTACTTGAAGTTGGGCGATGACGATTTCGCCTTTTTTCACATTATCGCTATTCCTGATGACCAAGCCGTCTTCCTGTTTGCGAATGATGGCGTAGCCGCGCGACAAGGTTGCCAGGGGGCTTACGGCAGATAGCCCGCGGCCGAGCTCACGCAGATGTCCGATCTTGTTTTGAAGTTGGCGTGCCGCGGCGTTGTGCAATGTTTGATTCAATGTCGTTAGACGAAGCCGATGGGCTTGCAGTTGCTGTTGCGGATGCCGCCGTTCCAGCCGGGCCATGACTATTCGCAAGCGTGCCAGTTTGGCTTGTACCAGCAATTGGAAATTCTTTGCCAGATGTTGCCTGGTTTGCATCAAGCGCTCGCGTGCCTGCGTCATTCGCGTTTGCGGATCGTACAAACGCAGGCGCAGATAACTCTGGTCCACACGCTGCTGTTTATTTTGTTGTACGCGTCGTTGTGCGATATGTAGCCGGTTTTTGAATTGTTCGATTCTCGTGCGTAAATCCAGTTTATCGGGTACCAATAATTCGGCCGCTGCAGAAGGAGTAGGCGCCCTTATGTCGGCCGCGAAATCAGCCAGTGAAAAATCGATTTCATGCCCGACTGCGGAAACCACCAGCGTAGGTGACTGGGCAATATCGCGCGCCAATGCTTCATCGTTAAACGCCCATAAATCTTCGAGTGAGCCGCCTCCACGCGTCAATAAAATGACATCGTACGCACCGCTTGTATTTGCGCGAGCGAGCATGTTGCGGATTTCCATGGCTGCGCCATCTCCCTGGACAGGAACCGGCAATACATCGACCTGCAATAAGGGAAAGCGACGGGATAACACGCTGATGACATCGCGGATTGCCGCACCGCTAGCCGATGTAATAATGGCAAGGCGATGGACAAACGCCGGCAGAGGACGTTTGCGCGCATCGTCAAATATGCCTTCGGCGGTAAGTTTTGCTTTTAATTCCAGGTAGGCGCGTTGCAGTGCACCTTCGCCTGCTTCTTCCATGTGCTCCAATACGAGCTGGTAATCACCACGCGCTTCGTACAAGGTCAGACGGCCACGCACCAATACCTGCATGCCGTCACGCGGTTGGAAGCGCAAGTACATCGCCTTTTGTTTAAACAAAGCGCAACGCACCTGGGCGCGATCATCTTTAAGTGTGAAATAAAGATGTCCCGAGGCTGGGCGTGAGAAATTGCTTATTTCACCTTCGACCCAGACTTGACTGAAACTGGACTCGAGTAAATCCCGCGCCAGCACATTTAACTGAACCGGTTTTAATACCCGTCGTTCGCGGATTAATTCAGACATGCCAAGACAATGGGATTCACGGTGGCCGTATAGGATAACGTTTAACGTACGGCTTGGGGTTTCGGCATGCAAAGGGCTAAACTATAAGCCCCAAGGAGTTTGTCATGACTGAAGCCTACCGACGTCTTCGTGAAGGTATGCCCGAGCAGGGCATGAATGCCACGGGTCGCTTTCATGCTGATCCTAAAAAGGTAAAAGCCTGGGTCGCTGCCTTGCCGCGGGCAAATGCCGGAGCAACGCAACAGGAATTGGACACGGCGTTGGCCAGTTTATCCTGCCAACGGCTTGAAGGCAGTCTGCGTATGTCGGTGATGGACGAACTGCGCGGCGTAGTGGTGGAATCGATCGCCCTGCTTGAACAGCAATTCGCAGGCAGCTCCTTGCCATTGCCGCCAGCCAAGGCGCAGCAGGCACATCATGCCGAAATGTTTCATTTGTGGCTGGCGCACGGTTATCGAAAAGCTGCCGTAGAAATTTGCTCGCCGAGCGGAAACGTTCCGATGTTGCGTGGCTCTTCCGTGCTGCAATGTTTGCAACGTGCAGCCTGGCATTACAGTCGTTGCCTGGCGTTGTCATGGCGGATATATCGCGCGCCCAGTGCCGGCACATGGCAGGGCTTGCATCGGGTTCATCGTTTTGCTTCCCAGCTTAAATTCGAAAACAAGATTGTTGAAGATAAAATCGCGAAAACGAGCATGGATATACAAACAGTCTATATCCAGACCTTATTGATGGCCGTGAGTAACCCGCTGGCATTCAGCCAAGCCGAGCAAGACAGCTTATGGCCGGTGGCTCGTGCATTTGCACCTCTCTCGCCCTTATTGAACGAACCGCCCGAAGTTAACGCGCCGGTCGTTCCTGAAGATGCAGATCGCGGGCCAGGCCCCGGGGCTGCCGGTGAATCGCATGCGCTTTGGCTGGATATGCGTGCATTCATTCACGAAACCGAGCAAGCCTTGTTGCGTCAGCACGATGGTTTTTCGGATCTGGTACCAAGCCGGGGCATCGGAGTGCGTCTAAGTACGGATATGTTGATGCGTTTGAAGCGGGCCTTTGGATTGTCGGCGGCCCGTACCTTCAAGCGTTTGCAAGCCAGTCACAATATCGACACCGTGATCGGGCTCAGTGGCCTGCATTTCTATCTTGCTGGCCAACGTGATTTTGATACTTTCATGCGGCAAGCTTCGCAACAAACCGTACATGTGGTTAATCGCGCCTCATGGGCAAATGCGAGTACCGATGCCAACCGTTTACCGCGCATTCCTGCGAAAGTGCTGGATCAGAGTCTCGGTGGTTATCGGATGGCCTGGGAAAACGCCAACCAGATTCGTGCAAAGGTCGGCGAAATTGTCGGCATGACATTGTCGGATGAAAATGAAGAACCAGATTGGATGGTTGGCGTGGTTCGCTGGTTGCGTTATGAAATGAATGGAGGCCTGTCCGCCGGCGTTGAGTTGTTGTCCAGGAGATCAAGCGCATTGGGTGTGCACATTCAATCACAAGACTCAATGCAACGAGCACCTTTGCGCGGCATCGAATTATGTTCGTCCGATGGCAACGAGCGTAGTTTTTTGACGCAAGGTAGTTTGGATGGAAATGCCGCCAGTATCGAAATCGTCTATGGTCACGAGCAATATGCACTGAATGCACGTGCGATGTCGGAAACCCTGGTCGCCGGTGTTGATGTGCTGGTGAATGCCGGAGACTACACGGTGCTGCGAGAATTACGTTCGGACTCGGTAGCAGAAACAAAGGAAGGCACTGGAGCATGACCGAGGCATTGGCAAAACCGCGCAAACCAACCCATAGCGTACAAGTCGGCAAAGTCTGGATCGGTAGTCATCATCCGGTTGTAGTGCAATCGATGACCAATACCGATACCGCCGATGTCGATTCTTCGGTCAAACAAATTTCGCAACTGTGGCGTGCCGGCTCCGAGCTGGTTCGCGTGACCGTCAATAACCCGGAATCCGCAGCCGCCGTACCGCGTATTCGCGAAAAATTATTGATGATGAATATTGATGTGCCGATTATCGGTGACTTTCATTACAACGGACATCAATTGTTGGCAGCCGAACCGGCCTGTGCCGAAGCGTTGGCGAAATATCGAATCAATCCGGGCAATGTCGGTTTCGGCAAAAAGAAAGACACGCAATTCGCGTCGATTATCGAAATGGCATTGCGTTATGAAAAACCGGTTCGCATCGGCGTCAATTGGGGGTCGCTAGATCAATCGCTGGCGACCATGCTGATGGATGAAAATCACCTGCGTGCAGAACCCTGGGATGCCCCGCGTGTGTTACGCGAAGCGCTCGTGCGTTCCGCGATTGATTCGGCCGAAAAAGCGGTCGAGCTCGGCATGTCGCGCGACCGCATCATTCTTTCGGCGAAGGTCAGCGGCGTACAGGAACTGGTAGCGGTATATCGCGATTTATCCAGTCGTACGGATTTCCCTTTGCATCTGGGTTTGACCGAGGCTGGCATGGGCAGCAAAGGCATTACCGCATCGGCTGCAGCGCTTGCGATCCTGATGCAGGAAGGCATCGGCGACACGATACGTATTTCACTTACACCCGAACCGGGAGCATCACGCACGCAGGAAGTTATCGTCGCACAGGAACTCTTGCAAACCATGGGGCTGCGGGCTTTCACGCCACTGGTTACTGCGTGCCCGGGTTGTGGCCGTACTACCTCGGAGTTTTTCCAGGAATTGGCCAAGACGGTGCAGGAACATGTTCGCGAAAAAATGCCCGAATGGAAAATCACCAATCCCGGCGCGGAAAATCTCACGCTCGCCGTGATGGGTTGCATCGTCAACGGCCCCGGCGAATCGCGTCACGCGAATATCGGTATTTCATTGCCGGGCACCGGCGAATCACCTGCCGCACCGGTATTTATCGATGGCGAAAAAGCAGTGACCTTGAGAGGCGACAATATAGCGCAGGAATTTGTCGCGTTGATCGACGATTACGTAGCGAAGAAGTTTGCTTGACGTGATTGTTTGTAGGAGCGCCTTTAGGCGCGATTAACCTGCGAAAGAAATCGCGCTTAAAGGCGCTCCTGCGTCAATATTATCTTTGCTGCGTTCCCGAATTGATATCCGGATCGGTCACATTGCGGCGTGCAAGTTGCGCTTCGCGTCTTGCGATATAGGCATTCGCGATAAAGATAATCGCGGCTCCGAGCAAAGCCATCAGGCCCATCTTTTCATCGAAAATAATCCAGGCCCCGATGGCGACAACAGGAACCTGGAAGAAACTGATCGGAGTCAGCATCGAGGCATCGCCAAGTTTCAGTGCACGCGTCCAGCATAGATGTGCGGTAGTGCCGAAGAAGCCTGCGGCAATAATCCAGAGCCAGGTAATCCCGACCGGCCATTGCCAGACAAACAGGGCAGGCACCAGCGACATCGGAACCCAAAGCATCGTCGTGTAAATGACTATCGCATCGGCTTTCTCGGTACGTGACAGCACCTTGATGCTAATCGCGACAATCGCACTCATCACGGCCGCCATCAACGCAATCATCATGTCGGCATTGAAGGTATGCGAGCCAGGCTGCATGATGATCAGCACACCGATAAAGCCCGCCAGCACTGCAGACCAGCGTCGTATACCGACTATTTCACCCAGGAATAAAACCGCGAGAATCGTGACGAATAGCGGTGTCGAATAACTGATCGCGACCGCTTCAGCCAATGGCAGATGCACGATCGCCCAGAAGCCGCACATCATCGAGATAATGCCGATCATGCAGCGGCCGATGTACAGGTGCAGTTTGTCGGTTTTAAGGATGGCGCTGCCGTGTTTGAAAAATAGCGGTGCGGTAAACAGGAATCCGAAAAAATTCCGGAAGAAGGCGATTTCGAAAGCGTGTAATTGCTTGGATGCGAGCCGGATGACGATCGCCATGCAGCCAAACAGGATTGCACTCAACACCATGAAGAAAACGGCCCGCGGTACATTGCCTTTCGGGATCGAAGATTCAAACATCATGCTGTTTACTCGTCAAAACTGGCACCTATGATGCGGGGCTCGGGTTCGATATGAACACCGAATTTTTCGTGTACCGATTTCGCGACACGGCGCGCCAAGCCCAGTAATTGCTGGCCTGTGGCATTGCCATGGTTCACAAGCACCAATGCATGTTGTGCGGCAATGCCGGCGTCGCCTTCACGAAAACCCTTCCAACCCGCCTGTTCGATCAGCCAGGCCGCCGAGATTTTTCGCGTGTCATCACTGTCACCCGGATAGCTCGGTAAACCATTGTGTTGTGTTTTTAATTGTTCGGCCTGGGCAGCCGGAATAATCGGGTTTTTGAAAAAGCTGCCGGCATTGCCCAGAATCGCCGGATTCGGCAGCTTCCTCGTGCGGATACGGCTAATGGCTTCTGCCACATGCACGGCACGTGGAGCATCAACGCCCATGCTGGCCAGCTCTTCGCGAACGCCGGCGTAATCGAGTTTCAGTTCGCGCGTTCGCGGCAAAAGAAATTCCACGGCACAAATCACATAGCGATTCAGATCCTGCTTGAACAAGCTGTCGCGATAGGAAAATTCGCACTCGGCTCTGCCAATTCGTTTCATGCGTTGTGATTGGCGATCAAACACTTCGACTGTTTCAATAAATTCACTGACCTCCACGCCGTAAGCGCCGATGTTTTGAATCGGACAGGCGCCGACGGTGCCGGGAATCAGTGACATGTTTTCAAGGCCAATCAAACCGCGTCCTAGTGTCCAGCCAATGAAATCATTCCAGTTCACGCCGGCATCGACACGCACAAGAGCGAAATCGCCTTCGTCCTTGATGATGTTGATTTCGCTCATCGTCAGGCAAATCACGACGCCAGGTACATCGGCGGCAAAAAGAATATTGCTGCCTTCGCCGAGTACCATGACCGGGCCGTTGCGTAGCAGGGCGAAGTCGAATAATTCGGCCAGACCATCGGAATTTTTTACGTCGGCAAGAATTTCGGCGCGGACAGAAATGCGAAAAGTATTCCGGCCAGCCAGTGAAACATTCTCGCCGAGTTGATATCCGCTCATGCGATGCCTTCGGTCAGTGGATTCGTGCTCATGCTACGCCTTCGCGACGACGGCGAATCGCGCTCACGCTTTCTTCGATCAAGTCGGGACCGCGATAAATCAAGCCGGTGTAAAATTGCACCAGGCTGGCGCCCGCAGCGACTTTCCCGGCGGCGTCTGCACCACTTAAAATTCCGCCAACACCAATCAATGGAATGCTGTCGTTCAAGCGGGTGCGTAAACGGCGCAAGACTGCGGTGGAGCGGCCATAGAGGGGTTTGCCGGAGAGACCGCCCACTTCGTATTCGTATCGATTGCCTTTTATTTCCATACGGTCAATCGTTGTATTGGTCGCTATAACGCCATCGACCTGCGCAGCATTCAAGACTTCGGCCATGCCATCCAGTGCGGCATCGGTCAGGTCCGGTGCAAGCTTGATCAGCATCGGCGTCTTGAAGCCATTTACGCCGGCCAATTCTTCCTGCACTTCGCGTAGTTCGCCGATAAAGCGACGGAAATATTCTTCGGTTTGCAAATCACGCAGGCCAGCCGTGTTCGGCGAAGAAATATTGACGGTGACGTAATCACTGAGTGTGTAAACACGTTCCAGGCAATAAATATAATCGTCGATCGCTTTTTCGTTTGGCGTGTCTTTGTTTTTGCCGATATTGATTCCGAGAATGCCCTTGCGCGCCGCTTTCTCGACATTCTTTACCAATGCATCGACGCCGGCGTTATTGAAGCCGAGTCGATTGATCACTGCCTGTTTATCAGGCAGACGAAACATGCGCGGCTTTTCATTGCCTTCTTGCGGACGCGGTGTCGTGGTGCCAATTTCGATGAAACCAAAACCCAGGCTCAACAAGGCATCGATGTGTTCACCATTTTTATCCAGACCCGCGGCCAAGCCGACAGGGTTTGGAAAATCGATTCCAAATGCCCTGGTTTTCAGTATTGGCGTTTTGGCTGCCAGTAACGGATTTAGTCCGAGACGATAAGCGGTTTCAATAGCTTTAAGGCCCACAGCGTGGGCCTTTTCAGCGTCTAAACAAAAGAGGAAAGGGCGGGCTAATCCGTACACTCATTAACCGCCGTTGGCTGCCGCAGCGCCCAAAACTGCCAGCAGGCCGCCAAAGAACAGGATGATTACCAGGATTGTGAGTATGGACAATGCAATCATCGCCCAACCCATGATCAAGCCAGCCAATGCAAGACCATCACCTTCCTTGGTCGCAGGATTTTCACGAATTTCCTTTCGTGCCATATGGCCCGTAATGATCGCAACGATACTGCCGAGCCAGGGCAGCACAGTCCAACCAAGAATGCCGGAAATCAAACTGGTCAGCGCCAATACACTGGTTTCTTTTACAGGAGTATTCATTGCTGATTCCTTGGGTTGAAATTAGATATCGAACTTGATGCCTTGCGCTAACGGCAGGGAATCGGAGTAGTTGATCGTGTTGGTTTGACGACGCATGTAAATTTTCCATGCATCCGAACCCGATTCACGGCCGCCACCGGTTTCTTTTTCACCGCCGAATGCACCGCCGATTTCCGCACCGCTGGTGCCGATATTGACGTTGGCGATACCGCAATCGGAACCGGCAGCCGACAGGAATTGCTCGGCGGCACGCAGATTGTTGGTAAAGATTGCCGAGCTCAAACCTTGTGGTACGGCATTTTGCATATCGATCGCTTCATCGAGTGTCTTGAACGGCATCGCGTACAAAATCGGCGCGAAGGTTTCGGTTTGCACGACTTCATCGGAGTTTCTCACGCCGGTAACGATGGCCGGTGTCACGAAGTTGCCTTTGCCGTCGAGAGCGGTACCGCCGGTGCGAACGCTGCCGCCGCCGGCTTTGGCTTTTTCGAGCACGCTGAGGAAGCGTTGCACGGTAGCTTTGTCGGTCAATGGACCCATCAGCGTGGTGGCCAGGGTAGGGTCGCCGATTTTGGTTTCGACTTGCTTGTAGGCTGCGACCAATTTCGCTACGACATCTTCGAAAATATTTTCGTGGATGAAAACGCGGCGGGTTGTCGTGCAGCGTTGACCGGCAGTGCCGACGGCACCGAACACGATGGCTGGAATCGCCAATTTCAGATCGGCGCTTTCATCGACGATCATCGCGTTGTTGCCGCCGAGTTCCAGCAAGCTACGGCCCATGCGCTTGGCAACGCGCTCGCCGACCATGCGACCCACAGCGGTCGAACCGGTGAAGCTGATCAACGGCACGCGATGATCATCGACGAATTGTTGCGCGATTTCGGTGCCGGCATCGTTGAATAGATAGAACAGATCCGGGAAGCCGCCAGCGTTCAGGGCTTCATTGCAAATCTTCATGGAAGCAATTGCGCTAAACGGGGTTTTTGGCGATGGTTTCCAGACGCAGATATCGCCGCAGATCGCAGCGAGGAAACTATTCCAGGCCCAGACGGCAACTGGGAAATTGAAAGCCGAGATGATGCCTACGATGCCGAGTGGCTGATATTGCTCGTACATGCGATGGCCGGGACGTTCGGAATGCATGGTCAAGCCGTAAAGCTGACGCGCCAGACCGACCGCGAAATCGCCGATGTCGATCATTTCCTGAACTTCACCGTCGCCTTCGGGTTTGATCTTGCCCATTTCCAGCGCGACCAATGAACCAAGTGCGTCTTTATGTTTACGCAAAGCATCTGCGCAAAGGCGGATAGCTTCGCCGCGCTTCGGCGCGGGTGTGGTACGCCAGACTTTGAAAGCAGCCTGGGCGCGTTCCATGATGATGTCGTAATCGGCCTGGCTGGACGCATAAACGCGACCGAGTACTTCACCATTGCTTGGATTGATCGGTTCCAACACGCCGGCATCCTGTGTTTTGGACCATTCGCCGTGGCCAAGATAGGTACCAGATTCGTTTTCGCCCAGGCCGAGCGCTTTTAATACAGGGTGAGTCATGTGGAGCTCCAAACTATGAAAAAAATGAGGTGCGACCCCGATACGATTTGAACGTACGACCTGTCCCTTAGGAGGGGACCGCTCTATCCAGCTGAGCTACGGGGTCAAGACTGTGAATTATCTCAAGAAACGGAATGATTTACTGCCCCTAAAAGCATGAAAAATCGAAAGAATGTTGGAAAGGCGAGCGTTGGCGGGTTGTGGGCTCGGTAATTAATTCCTGCCACACGTATGCGATGATGCAGTCCCCATCAGGAGCCATCTATGTCCCATCCACTTTTTGACGCCACCATTCCAGCCTTTACCCGCAGCCTGAAAGCGCTCGATGCCTGTCTCGACAAAGCCCAGGCCCATGCCGATAGTTTGAAATGCGACATCGGCAATATCCTGGCTTCACGCCTGGCACCGGATATGTTTCCGTTGAGCCGCCAAATTCAAATTACCTGCGACTTTGCCAAGAGCATCAGTTCGCGGATGGCCGGCGTTGAAGTGCCAAGCTATGAAGACAACGAAGTGACGTTGGCCGATTTCAAAGCCCGCATCGCCAAAACGATTGCCTATATCAACACGATTACGCCAGAGCAATTCGAAGGTTCGGAAACCCGTGCAATTTCGATTCCGATGCGCGACGGCACCAAGCGCGAATATGTCGGCGCGCCGTATTTGCACCATGCCGGTCTGCCGAATTTCTATTTCCACCTGACCTCGTCTTACGCGATTCTGCGTCATAACGGTGTGCAGGTCGGCAAGAAAGATTTTATCGGTAGTGTTTGATTCACGTGGGAGCTGCTTCAGCGGCAATTGAATGCAAAGTCTGCGATAGTCGGCAATATCAATCGCGACTGAAGTCGCTCCCGCAATGGCGCCCATGAATACCGTTGGAGGACCACATGAAATCCCTGTCGTTAATTATGCTGGCGTTAGCATTGATTTCACCCGCTGCATTGGGTCAGAGCAAGTCCGTCTACACGGACCTGACAGATAGGGATTGCAAGGCTTCCAAAGAGGCTGACGAAGAAGGATACAGCGGAATTTGCCCCGGTGTCGGCGGTTACACCCTCGAGCTGCTCGAGGGTGATTTGCGACAAACTATCAATGTCATCGCACCGAACAAAAAGAAATTCGAGCTTGAATTATGGTCGAATGTGTCGAGTGGTTTTTCCCATCTTGGCGCTAAAGTCGAGTGGCGAATGAAAGGCAAAGTGCCGGTGGCGTTGATCATGCGTTACAACGCAAGTGAAAACCCCGAAGATGCCAGCAAACTCACGTCTTATCTGGTAGTCGTGAAATTATCGAAGACCGATGTTTGTATCGTCGATATCCTGAGGCCGTCGAAAACACAGAACATCGATGCCAGGAAACTCGCCGACAACCCTGTTAAAAGAGTCTGTCAGCAGTTTTGATTTATTCGTAACTTAAATCAGTCGCCTTGCCCCAGAACACGCGATACGAATACGCGGTATAGAACAAAATGGCGGGCAGAGTAATGGCAACGCCGATAAACATGATGAACAGTGATTCCGGTGCCGACGCGGCCTGGTCGAAACGCAGTTTATCCACGACAAGGTAGGGAAACAGGCTATAGCCCAAACCGATAAATGCCAATACGAACAAACCTATCGCACAGGCAAATGGCAGCCAGATTCTTTCATGCAGACCTAGCGAAAGTTTTCGCAACTGGCGCTCGCAAATTAAAAAACAAAGTGCAGTGAGGACAGGGATGGGAAGCAGCCAGAACAATTGCGGCAACGCGAACCACTTTTCGAAAATCCTCGTGCTTACTAGCGGCGTCGCAAGCGAAACAGCAACAATACCGAGGCCGGTTAGCCACAAGCTGCTATAGGCCCAGCGGACCGCACGGCGGAATAGCTTTCCTTCGGTTTTCAATAATAGCCAGCAGGCGCCGAGCAATGCGTAACCGGCCACCAGACACAGTCCGATAAATATCGCGAAAAGCGTGTTGCTAAGCGTGTATTCAAAACCCAGGATATAAATGCCCAGCATGAAGCCTTGTGAAAATGCGGCAAGCAGCGATCCTGCATAAAAAGCGGCATTCCAGGTCGGTTTGTGATTTGCGTGTGCCTTGACCCGAAAGTCGAAAGCGACACCACGCAAAATCAAACCGATCAACATGAAGGTGACTGGCAAATACAGACCACCCAGAATAATGCCGTGCGCTACCGGAAAGGCGACCAGCAGAATGCCAACACCCAAAACCAGCCAGGTTTCATTGGCGTCCCAGAAGGGACCGATCGAGGCAATCATGCGATCTTTTTCGATGTCATCGGCACGCCGCAACAAGATGCCGACGCCGAGGTCGTAACCGTCCAGCACGACATAAATCAGCATCGCGAGTGCCATCAGGCCAAGAAAAATCAGTGGCAGGTAATCGTTCATGGCAGTGCCTCCGGAACGGCAATCGGCGAGAATTTCTTGTTGGCGTTACGTGCCAGATAAAACAGCACGCTGATGTAGGAAAGTATCAGCACAACATAAATTGTTAGATACAGCCCGAGCGATATGCCAATCATTGGCGCGGCAGTTGCCGATGCGGCATCCTCGGTGAGCAAGAGGCCTGTCACCAGGTACGGCTGACGGCCAATTTCTGTGACATACCAGCCAGCCAGTGTCGCAATCCATCCGGAAAAACTCATCAGCACCAGAATGCGTGCGAGCCAGGGTTTAGGCGAACCGTTTTTGCGTGATTGCCAGACCGAAAGCCACGACACCGCAAGCATCAGGGCACCAATGCCTACCATTACGCGAAAGCCCCAAAATACCGGAGTCACCGGGGGGTGTTTATCGACGAATTCATTCAAGCCTTTAATTTCACCATCGGCATCGTGGGTCAGTATCAGACTCGCCAGCTTTGGAATGCCGATCGCATAGTCGTTACGTCGTTCGTTTTGATTCGGCAGCGCAAATGCCAGCGCCGGTGCGCCGCGTTCAGTCTCCCAGATGCCTTCCATTGCGGCAACTTTTGCCGGCTGATATTCGAGCGTATTCAAGCCATGCAAGTCGCCAATGAAAATTTGTACGGGAATCAATGCGGCTGCGACGAATATGCCTGTTCGAAGCGCTGCAAGTACTGGTGCGCTGCGTTCTCCGCGCAAGTATTGATACGCCGATAAGCCGGCAATCAGGAAGCTTGCGGTCAGGCCCGAAGCGATCAGCATATGGGTCAGGCGATACGGAAAGGACGGATTGAAAACGATTGCAAACCAATCGGTTGCATGGGCCTGGCCGTTGATCATTTCGAAACCGACCGGCGTTTGCATCCAGGAATTCAACGCGATAATCCAGAACGCCGACATCGTGGTGCCGAATGCAACCAGAAAAGTAGCGGCAGTGTGCATGCGCTCGGAAACCCGTTTTCTTCCGAACAGCATTACGCCAAGAAAAGTCGCTTCTAGGAAGAAGGCGGTGAGCACTTCATATGCCAATAACGGCCCGGCGATATTGCCGACGGTTTTCATATAACCAGGCCAGTTGGTGCCAAACTGAAAACTCATCGTGATGCCGCTGACCACGCCCATCGCAAATGTCAGCGCGAAAACCTTCACCCAGAAGCCATAAACCTTCATCCATTTTTCGTCTTTGGTTTTCAGGAACCGCAGTTTGAAAAACAACAGAAACCAGCCAAGCGCAATGGTGATGGTTGGAAACAAAATGTGAAAAGAAATATTGGCGGCGAACTGGATTCTTGCAAGAGCGAGCGCGTCCATAGAAATGTTTTTACCGAAAGTAATTAATCAGGTGAAGTAGAGGATTAATGCAGCGCTATAGCATGCAAATGCAATCGATATTCCCCGGAACGGAATGCTGAACCAATATAGTTTTGCGAGCATCACAAGGCTCGCTAACAGGCCCAGTCCTATCGCCAGCAAGAAGTAGGATGCAAACAGGAAATCAGAATGCAATATCGCCAGATAGCCGTACACAAGGCCAAATAAAATCGCGCACAGACTGTGGCTGGCATTGAAGCCGATCCAGCATTTCCACATGTCGGTTTCTTTGGTAATCACCGGCGAAGCGCGTTTCATCTGCTCGATCAATTGCGGATCACGCGGCGTCAGTTTCGGCCCGTAAAATGTGTAGACCAGGTGTAGCGTGCCGAGCAATAAAATAATGCCGGACGATATCGCCATTAAAATTGAGGGGTTCATCTGTAACTCCGAAAGAGCTTCGTTTGTTATTCTTTTTTGCTGCCTGAAATCACCGAAAGTTTGTCTTTCATTTCCAGTAACTTGTTGACCTTGCCGCCGAGCGCCATCAGGTTCACCAGGGTTTTTGGCGACAGTTTCCGCACATCGGCAAACCAGGTCGTCATCAATTCCATCAATTCGTACATTTCACGCATACGAGACTGGGCATGTTGTTCTTCGGGAGATTCGGGAGTCTCGAGTAACGCGCCGCGCAGCATCGAAAGGGTGGGTTCGACTTCCCGGCGTTGCCGTTCTTCGGCCAAGGTCGTGAAGATGTCCCAAATGTCCCCAGGGGCGCTGAAAAAATCCCGTCGGTCGTTGGGAAGGTGTTCGAGGCGAACCAAGCGCCAAGCCATCAATTCTTTCAGGCTCATACTGACATTTGATCGTGAAATACCGAGTTTTTCGGTGATTTCGTCGGCATTTAGCGGCTTGTTGGCGACAAATATCAATGCGTAAATCTGTCCGACCGTGCGGTTGATGCCCCAACGACTGCCCATTTCGCCAAAATGCAGCACAAAGCTTTGCGTCAGCGGACTCAGGTTCATTCTGAAGTTTCAGTAATTATTGAAATTAGTGAAACGATACGCCCCTGCAATCTGGATTGCAACGGAAGGATTGCCATCGGGCGCGAAAAATCTGGCGAGGTTTATCGCACCTGAAGGCGCTCCTACGGGCTAATCCATATTCCGGAATTGCTTCGATTTGCTCGCTACCAAAGCTCGGGCAAGCCAGTCGGGCAGGTATTTGCAAAGGAATGCGATCACCTTGTTTGTTCGGCCAGTGATGACTTTGGTTTTACCGGTTTCGACTGCATCAATGCCTAATTTGGCAACTTGCTCGCTAGTCAGCCAAAGAAACTTGGGTAATTTGGAAATCGACGACCGCATGCCGTTCACGTCGTGAAACTCGGTATAGGTAAAGCCCGGGCATAATGCCGTTACATTGACGCCTCGAGGGTTTGTTTCGAGCGCCAGGCATTCGGAGAAACGGATAAGCCAGGCCTTGGTCGCGCCATACATTGTGTGGCCGGCGGAAGAAGGCACCAGGCCGGCGAGGGAGGCGACATTCATGATGCGTCCATGCTTGGCTTTTTCCATCGAGGGCAGATAAAGATGGGTTAATTCGCCGACCGCATGGATCATGACTTGCAGGAAATCAGAGTGGGTTTTCCAGTCCGATGAAAGATAGCGTCCCGGTACGCCGTAACCGGCATTATTGACCAAAGTGTCGACTTCGAGATGTTGCGATTGTGTTTGTTCAAACAGTTTTTTTGGCGCGTCGCGATCGGATAAGTCGGCGGAAATTACAACGCAAGGTGCATTTTTGGAGAGCTCTTTTGCCAGCGCTTCAAGACGGTCGATTCGGCGGGCTGTCAGGATGAGCGGCTTGCCTCTGCGGCTGTATTCACGGGCTATGGCTTCGCCAATGCCGCTGGAAGCGCCGGTAATCAAAGCGTACTTATTTTTGTCCATTCACATCCTTTATTTTGCTGAAAATGAAGCAAAGGGTATGCTTCACACTTTAATTGGCTCTTCGCAAGATAAGGATTAAACCATGCGCAAGAAAATTGTGGCAGGTAATTGGAAGCTGCATGGCAGTCGTGTGTTCGCCCGTGAGCTGCTGGACGCAATCATCGCTCAACCTGCCGTCAGCGGTGTAGAAGTCGCGATATTGCCACCGATGCCTTATCTCAGTGAATTGACCGAACATTACGGTGACACGGGTCTCGTTTTTGGTTCGCAAGACCATAGTGTGAATGAACAAGGTGCATTTACTGGCGAAGTTTCGGCCAAGATGATTCTCGACGTGGGTTGTCGTTACGCGCTCGTCGGCCACTCCGAACGCCGCCATATCCATCAGGAAAGCAATGATTTGGTGGCCGAGAAATTTGCCGTTGCCAAAAAAGCTGGATTGATACCGATCCTTTGCGTCGGCGAGTCCCTGCATCAACGTGAAGTCGGTCAAACTGAATGGGCCATCCAGAAGCAGGTTGACGCAGTTCTGCATGTTTGTGGCCCGCAAGCCTTCGCAAATGCGGTTCTCGCCTATGAGCCGGTATGGGCGATCGGCACCGGTAAAACGGCCTCTCCGCAACAAGCCCAGGAAGTTCATGCGTATATCCGTAGCGAATTACGTGCACACGATGCTAAAATCGCAGATTCACTACCGATCCTCTATGGCGGTAGCGTCAAACCCGCCAATGCGGCCGAGTTGTTCTCACAGCCGGATGTAGATGGTGGCCTGATTGGGGGCGCTTCTTTGGTCGCCCAAGAATTTTTGGCAATCATTGCTGCAGCCAGGCAGTGATAGCTTGATCTAAGGTTGATTTGAATATGTTGGAAATATCCTTAAAAGTACTTTTCGTCCTGGTCGCTTTGACCATGATCGTGATGATTTTGATGCAGCAAGGCAGCGGCGCACAGGCCGGCAGCGGATTTGGTGCAGGTGCATCATCTACCGTTTTCGGGTCGCGCGGTTCATCGAACTTTCTTTCGAAATCGACACGCAACCTCGCAATTGCATTTTTCGCCCTCAGCCTGTTCATGGCATGGAAAGTCAGTCACGATAACAAAGCACCTGCAACAGGCGGCGGCGTAATTTCGGCTGAACAAGCTGCACAAAAAGCGCCGGTTTCGGAAGTTCCCCAAGCTCCGTCGCTTTCGCCTGCTAGCACAACACCAGGCGCCACTGTTCCTTCGAGCACCGTGCCCGCAGCTCCGGTAGCGGTTCCACCTGCAGCACCTGCAGCAACCCCGGAAAATAACGGCGCTGAAAAAGAAGCTGCAAAACCTGTCGAACAGGGAAGCAAATAAGCTTTTGCGCTGATATAATTTGACGGCTTTGTTGCGCGAGCGACAAAGCCACCATGCCCAGATGGCGGAATTGGTAGACGCACTACCTTGAGGTGGTAGCGACTTAGGTCGTGGGGGTTCGAGTCCCCCTTTGGGCACCATATTAGTTTCACAATGTGATTGTTAATTGTTACGGACGCATCGCCGTTCAAACGAACGGCGGCATAAACGCGCTCTAGGGCGCAAAGCAGGGGACGCGAGTGCTAAGCGAATATTGGCCCATACTTCTGTTCTTGGCGGTCTCATCCGTCATTGGTATTTCATTGATGGTGTTGGGCAGCCTGTTTGGCCCCCAGCGCCCCTCCAGCGAAAAACTTTCACCTTATGAATGCGGCTTCGAAGCTTTCGAAGATGCCCGCATGCAATTCGATATTCGCTATTACCTGATCGCCATTTTGTTTATTGCATTCGATCTCGAAATTGCTTTCGTCTTTCCATGGGCGGTCATTTTCAGAGACCTCGGTGAAGTCGGCTTGGTGGAAATGGGTATTTTCATGGGCTTGCTGGTTCTCGGCTTTGTCTATATCTGGAAAAAGGGAGCGCTCGAGTGGGAGTGATACAAACTATTTCGCGCGTAATGAACAATCCGGAGCCGATTGCTTCGGTTGACGATATTCTGCGTCCGGAAGGCGATAACCCGCTGTTGGAACACGGTTTTGTCACCACCAATATCGACACCTTGGTGAATTGGGCGCGTACCGGTTCGATGTGGCCAATGACTTTCGGTTTGGCTTGCTGCGCGGTGGAAATGATGCACGCTGGTGCATCGCGTCTTGATCTCGATCGTTTTGGCGTTGTATTTCGTCCGTCACCGCGTCAATCGGACGTCATGATCGTTGCAGGCACACTGGTCAACAAAATGGCGCCTGCGCTTCGCAAGGTGTATGACCAGATGCCGGAACCCAAGTGGGTTATTTCAATGGGTAGCTGCGCCAATGGTGGCGGCTATTATCACTATTCCTATTCGGTAGTCCGTGGCTGTGATCGCATCGTACCGGTAGATGTGTATGTGCCCGGTTGTCCGCCGACGGCTGAAGCTCTTGTCTACGGCATTTTGCAGTTGATGAAAAAAATTCGTCGCACCAACACGATTGCACGATAAGACAGGACGCAACAAATCATGGCAGAACCTACCTTATCTCTGGCAGAAAAACTGAAAGCGCGCTTCGGTGAAAAAGCCTCGCGAGTAATCGAAGCACGCGACGAAACGACACTTCAAGTTGCCGCTGCCGATTTCGGCAATATTGCGAAAGCTCTACGCGACGAAGAAGATTATTCATTCGATTGCCTGATCGATGTTTGTGGTGTCGATTATCTGAGTTACGGCGATGACGAGTGGGAAACCACCGATGTTTCCTCCGAAGGTTTTTCACGCGGCGTCGATGCCGAAGGCCCCGGTCGTTTTACCTGGGCGAATCGTCCGCAGGGTCTTGGTCCGGAAAATCGTTTTGCCGCAGTAGCGCATCTCTTGTCGATCAAGCATAACAAGCGTTTGCGTCTGCGCTGTTTTGCGCCGGACAACAGCTTGCCGATCGTGCCTTCACTCGTTGAAATTTATCCAGTCGCGAACTGGTTCGAACGCGAAGCATTCGATCTGTTCGGTATCGTGTTCGAAGGTCATCCGGATTTGCGCCGTATTCTTACCGATTACGGTTTTGTCGGTTATCCATTCCGCAAGGATTTCCCGTTGATCGGTAACGTAGAAGTGCGTTACGACGAAGAGAAAAAGCGAGTTGTATACGAGCCGGTATCGATTGATCCACGTGTTGGCGTGCCGCGGGTAATCCGCGAAGATTCGCGCTGGCAGCAAGCGGCGACAGAACAAACCGCACAGGTGAAGAAATGAGCGGACTGCAGGAAATTCGTAACTATACGTTGAACTTCGGCCCGCAGCATCCGGCCGCTCACGGCGTATTGCGCCTTGTGCTGGAAATGGACGGCGAAGTCGTGCAGCGTGCCGACCCGCACGTCGGCTTGTTGCATCGTGGTACCGAGAAATTGGCTGAATCCAAGCCATTCAATCAATCGATCGGTTACATGGATCGTCTCGATTACGTGTCGATGATGTGCAACGAGCATGCGTATGTGCGCGCAATCGAAACCTTGATGGGTGTCGAAGTGCCGGTACGTGCGCAATACATCCGCACGATGTTCGATGAAATCACTCGCATCCTGAATCACTTGATGTGGATCGGTTCGAACGGTCTCGACCTCGGTGCGATGGCAGTCTTCTTGTATGCCTTCCGCGAACGCGAAGAATTGATGGATTGCTACGAAGCGGTTTCCGGCGCACGTTTGCATGCAACCTACTATCGTCCCGGCGGCGTTTATCGCGATTTGCCGGACACGATGCCGCAATACAAGGAATCACCGTGGCGCAAAGGCGACGAACTCAAGCGCGTCAATGCCTGGCGCGAAGGTTCGCTACTGGATTTCCTCGAAGCATTTACCGATGACTTTCCGCGTCGCGTTGATGAATACGAAACCCTGCTGACCGATAACCGCATTTGGAAACAACGTACCGTTGGTATCGGTGTCGTTTCGCCGGAAATGGCGAAAGCCTGGGGCATGAGTGGTCCGATGTTGCGTGGTTCCGGTGTTGCATGGGATCTGCGTAAAAAACAACCGTATGCCGCCTACGACAAAGTCGATTTCGATATTCCGGTTGGCGTGCAAGGCGATTGCTACGATCGTTACTTGGTCCGCGTCGAAGAAATGCGTCAATCCAATCGCATCATCAAGCAATGCGTTGACTGGCTGAAGCGTAATCCCGGTCCGGTGATGACGAAAAATTTCAAAGTCTCGCCACCATCGCGCGAAGAAATGAAAGATGACATGGAAGCACTCATCCATCATTTCAAATTATTCACCGAAGGTTATTCGGTACCGGCTGGCGAAGTGTATAGCGCCGTTGAAGCACCAAAAGGCGAGTTTGGCATTTACATGATTTCGGATGGCGCCAACAAGCCATTCCGATTGAAAGTACGTGCACCGGGCTTTGCCCATCTTTCTTCGATGGATGCGATTGTGCGTGGTCATATGTTGCCCGACGTGGTGGCAATGATCGGTACGTATGACATCGTCTTCGGCGAAATAGATCGTTAAGGAAACTGATTAATGAAGGCTACCGGCAATTTCGCAGCGTGTCTGGATGTCGACCCAATGGTCGCTTTGAATGCGCATACGCGTGAACACATCGATCATTGGGTGGCGAAATTTCCGCCCGATCGCAAACGTTCGGCGGTAATCCAGGCACTGATGGCCGCGCAGGAACAAAACGGCGGTTGGTTGACCGACGAATTGATGGCGGCTGTTGCCAAGTATCTCGATATTCCACCAGTGTGGGCCTACGAAGTATCGACTTTTTATTCGATGTTCGATCTGGAGCCGGTCGGCAAGCATAAAGTCGCGATCTGCACGAACATCAGTTGCTGGTTGAACGGCGCCGAAGATCTGGTCAGGCACGCAGAGAAAAAACTCGGTTGCAAAAATGGCAGCACGACTGCCGATGGCCGCATCACATTGAAAATTGAAGAAGAGTGCCTGGCCGCTTGTGCCGGTGCGCCGATGATGGTCATTGATGGCCATTATCACGAGCGCCTGACGCCTGCGAAAATGGATGAACTCTTCGACGGACTGAAGTAAGGACGCGACGATGGCACATCACGAACATCATGGCCCGGTTGGACCTGCGCCGCAAGAACACAACGTGGTTTACACCACGCTGCATTTCGACAAGCCTTGGTCTTACGAGAACTATCTCAAGACCGGCGGTTATTCGGCTTTGAAAAAAATTCTCAGCGAAAAAATCCCGCCGGAACAAGTGGTGGATATGGTCAAGCAAAGCGGCCTGCGTGGTCGTGGTGGTGCAGGTTTTCCGACCGGCCTAAAGTGGAGTTTCATGCCACGTTCGGCCCCGGGTCAAAAATATATTCTGTGCAACTCGGATGAATCCGAACCAGGTACATGTAAAGATCGAGACATCCTTCGTTACAACCCGCATTCGGTTATCGAGGGTATGGCAATTGCGTGTTACGCCACCGGTTGCACGAAGGCTTACAACTATATGCGTGGCGAGTTTCACCACGAGCCGTACGAACATTTCGAAGAAGCATTGAAAGATGCTTACGCGAACGGCTGGCTGGGAACGAATGTGCTTGGTTCCGGCATCGATATCGATATCTGGAGCGCACTCGGTGCCGGTGCTTATATCTGCGGCGAAGAAACCGCGATGATGGAATCGCTGGAAGGCAAAAAAGGCCAACCACGTTACAAGCCACCATTCCCCGCGAACTATGGTTTGTTCGGCAAACCGACCACGATTAACAACACCGAAACTTACGCGTCTGTCCCCGCGATTATTCGCAACGGCGCCGACTGGTTCCTGAATTTGGGCAAGCCGAATAATGGCGGTCCGAAAATATTCTCGGTTTCGGGCCACGTAAATAATCCCGGTAATTTCGAAGTTCGCCTCGGCACATCGTTTGCCGATTTGCTCGCATTGGCCGGCGGCGTACGCGGTGGCCGCAAATTGAAAGCGGTAATCCCTGGCGGTTCGTCGATGCCGGTGTTGCCTGCCGATACGATGATGGCTTGCACGATGGATTACGACTCGATTCAAAAAGCCGGTTCGGGTTTGGGTTCCGGTGCCGTGATCGTGATGGACGAAACCACTTGCATGGTGCGTGCATGCCAGCGCATTGCACGTTTCTATTACAAGGAAAGCTGTGGTCAATGCACACCATGCCGTGAAGGTACCGGCTGGATGTATCGCATTCTGACCCGCATCGTTGAAGGTAAAGCGACGATGGAAGACTTGCATATGCTGAAAGGTGCTGCCGGACAAATCGAAGGTCACACGATTTGTGCATTCGGTGAAGCGGCTGCCTGGCCTGTGCAAGGTTTCCTGCGTCATTACTGGAACGAATTTGAATACGCGATCATCAACAAGCGTTTCCTCGTTGACGACGAACAAGCCGGTGTTGTGGAGAAAGCGGCATGAGCGCACAGCCAACCAATTTAACACCACCTGATTCGGTCAATATCGAAATCAATGGCGTGCCGATGGTAGCGCCGAAAGGTTCGATGATCATTCACGCAGCCGACAAAGCCGGCATGGCGATTCCGCGTTTTTGCTACCACGAAAAATTGCCGATCGCAGCGAACTGCCGCATGTGTCTGGTCGATGTGGAAAAAATGCCGAAACCGGCACCTGCCTGTGCCACGCCGGTGATGGAAGGTATGAAGGTTTACACGCAAACCAAGCGTGCGCTCGATGCACAGCGCAACGTGATGGAATTCCTGCTGATCAACCATCCGCTCGATTGCCCGATTTGCGATCAGGGTGGTGAATGCGAACTGCAAGACGTATCGATGGGTTACGGCCGTTCGGTATCGCGTTATGTCGACCGCAAACGTGTCGTCAGCGACGAAGATATGGGTCCGTTGGTTGCGACCGACATGACGCGTTGCATCCAATGCACACGCTGCGTTCGTTTTACGGCCGATATTGCCGGTACTTATGAATTGGGCGGCATGAATCGCGGCGAGCGTCTTGAAATCGGTACCTACGATGGCAAGCCGTTGATGACCGAATTATCCGGCAATGTGATTGACGTTTGCCCGGTCGGTGCATTGACCAACAAGGTTTATCGCTATAAAGCCCGCGCCTGGGAACTGACCGCACGCGACAGCGTCGGTTACCACGATGCGCTGGGTTCGAATATGTTCCTGCACGTTCACCGCAACGAAGTTGTGCGTGGCGTGCCACGCGACAATGAAGCGGTGAATGAATGCTGGCTGTCGGATCGTGATCGTTATTCGCACGAAGGTTTGTATGCCGCTGATCGTGCGACACAACCAATGGTTCGTGACGGTGATGAATGGCGTGTTGCAAGCTGGGATGAAGCCTTGAATGCAACAGTCGATGTTCTAAAAGCAGCGCAAGCCAATGATGTCGGCGTGCTGGTACATCCGGCAACGTCGAATGAAGAGGGCGCCAGTTTGGCTGCGCTTGGTTTCGCCAATATCGACCACCGCCTGAAACAATTAGATTTTGCCGATGATGCCGTTGCCGAACCATTCGCGATGTCGGTGGCTGATATCGAAAAAGCGAAAGTCGTGTTGTTGGTCGGTAGTAATATCCGTCATGAAATTCCATTGCTGCACCAACGTCTGCACAAGGCTCATAAACGTGGTCAGAAAGTGTTTGTGATCAATCCGATTGATTTCGAATTCACTTTCCCGTTGGCAGGCAAACAAATCGTCAAGCCATCACAGCTTGCGAAAGCAGTCGGTAATGTGGCGAGTGAAAACGCAGCGCTGTTGGATGCTTTGAAGTCCGCCGAAGACAATGCCGTTATCTTGCTGGGCGAACTTGCTGAGAATCATGCGTTTGCTTCGCAAATTCATTCGGCAGTACGCGAACTTGCCGCAGCAACCGGTGCGAAAATCAATCGCATTCCGCAAGGCGCAAATGCCGTTGGTTTGGTACAGCATGGTGTGTTGCCTGCTTCGAATGGCAAGAACGCTTCAGCGATGCTGACGTCTGCTATGTCGGCATACGTTTTGTACGGCATCGAGCCGCAATACGATTTCGCCAATAACGCACAAGCATTGAAAACTTTATCGAACTCGAAAGTCATTGCTTTCTCCGCATATGCATCCGAGCATTTGAAATCGGTCGCGAATGTTATTTTGCCAATTGGTTTGTTGCCGGAATTGGAAGCTTCGATCACCAATCTTGATGGCATTGCGCATTACACGTCGGCAGCCGGCAAATTGCCGGGTGAAGCACGTGCCGGTTGGCGAGTGCTTCGTGCACTGGCAGAAAAATTGAATCTGAAAGGATTTGATTTCACCGACTTGAACGGCTTGCGTGCAACTTTAAAACCGCAAATGCGTCAATCCGGTACTGGCGTGGCCGCACAATCGAATGCAATTGCTGCCGGTGAGTTGGAACGCATAACCAGCACACCGATTTATCGCGGCGATGCCGTATTGCGTCGTGCCGCTTCGCTTAATGCGCACGCGCTGACCCAAGGTGCATTTGCCTTTTTGCACCCGGAAGAAGCTCTGGCGCACGGTATTTCCGAAGGCATCATGGTCAAACTCGGCGACGGTGTTGGCTCGGCAACCTTGCCGGTCAAAGTATCGACACGGGTTCCACGAGGCGCTGTCTGGGTTGAATCAGGTTACGAAGCTACTGCGCCGCTGTCAGCGACCGCCGGTCTTGCATTGGTGAGGGCATAAGCGTGCTAGAACTTATTGCAGCGATTCGCGAATTCTTCCTGACTTTCGGTACGCTTGGTTTGGTCGTCTGGACCCTGATCAAGATTCTGGTCGTCACCTTGCCGTTGATCATTTCGGTGGCGTTTTACACTTTGCTTGAACGTAAAGTGATCGGTTGGATGCATGTCCGCCAGGGCCCGCAATTCATCGGCGGTATCTTTGGTATCGGTTTTATCCAGGCCTTTGCCGACGTATTCAAGATGCTGTTCAAGGAATTGATCCTTCCGAGCAGCGCCAGTCCGTTTTTATATCGCTTGGCACCGTTGATTGCATTGGCTCCGGCGTTTGCCGCCTGGGCCGTGATTCCATTCAGCGATGGCATGGTGCTCGCGAACGTCAATGCCGGTTTGTTGATGCTGTTGGCACTGACCTCGATGAGCGTGTACGGCATCATCCTGGCCGGCTGGGCCTCGAATTCGAAGTACGCCATGCTCGGCGCCTTGCGTTCGGCAGCTCAAGTGGTGAGTTACGAAATCGCGATGGGCTTCGCCCTGGTTGGCGTATTGGTCGCTGCCGGCAGCATGAATTTGACCGAGATCGTGAACGCACAGACAGGCGACGCCGGCTTGCTGGAATGGTTTGCGGTTCCGTTGTTCCCCTTGTTCGTCATTTACTTTATTTCCGGTGTTGCAGAAACCAATCGCGCGCCATTTGACGTCGCCGAAGGTGAATCCGAAATCGTTGCCGGTTTCCACGTGGAATATTCCGGTTCGGCATTTGCGATTTTCTTCCTGGCCGAATATGCCAACATGATTCTGGTCAGCTTCCTGGCTTCGCTATTGTTCCTGGGCGGCTGGTTGTCGCCATTCCCGAGCTCGATGGGCTGGTTGAGTCAGCCATGGTTCGGCTGGTTGTTCATCAAGGCCTTCCTGTTTGCATTCTCTTTCGTCTGGTTCCGCGCCAGCTTCCCGCGCTATCGCTACGATCAAATCATGCGCCTGGGCTGGAAAGTATTCATTCCGCTGACAATCTTCTGGATTTTCGTGACGGCACTCATGGCCTATTACAACGTCTTCGTGATTGGGAGCTAAGACTATGTCTCGCATTATTAGCTACCTCAAAAGCCTGCTCTTGATCGAATTCATCAAGGGCATGTGGTTGACCTTGAGATACATGTTCAAGCCGACCTACACGGTGAATTATCCGTTCGAAAAATTCCCGCAGTCGCCGCGCTTCCGCGGCCTGCATGCATTGCGTCGTTATCCTAATGGTGAAGAACGTTGTATCGCCTGCAAACTCTGCGAAGCCGTTTGTCCTGCATTGGCGATCACGATTGATTCGGAACCGCGCGCCGATGGCCAGCGCCGTACGACGCGTTACGAAATCGATTTGTTCAAATGCATTTACTGCGGTTTCTGCGAAGAGAGCTGCCCGGTCGATTCGATCGTCGAAACTCACATCCACGAATATCATTTTGAAAAACGCGGCGAAAACATAGTTACCAAGGACAAATTGTTGGCCATTGGTGATCGCTTTGAATCCGAAATCGCAGCGCGTCGCGCTGCCGATGCGGCTTATCGCTAAGGAATGATGATGTCTCCTGAATTAATTGCTTTCTGGGCATTTTTTACGATCACCGTGCTGGCTGCTGTCGGCGTGATCAGCTTGAAGAACCCGGTCCACGCTGCCTTGAGCCTGGTGCTGACGTTCTTTACCACTGCATGCCTGTGGTTATTACTGCAAGCCGAATTTCTCGGCATCGTCTTGATTCTCGTATATGTCGGCGCAGTAATGGTGTTGTTTCTGTTCGTGGTTATGATGCTCGACATCAATACCACGCCATTGCGGGAAGGTTTCGCAAAATATTTCCCGGTCGCGATGCTGGTCGCAGCGGTCATGTTGCTGGAAATTCTCGGCTTGCTTGGCTTGAAAGAAAGCGGCTGGCCAGAACTTTCGGCAAGTGATCCTGCTGCTGCACTGGGCAAAAGCAATATCGAATGGATCGGCGAAGCCTTGTTCACACGCTTCATGCTGCCGTTTGAGATTGCGGCCGTGATTCTGACGGTTGCGATCGTAGTGGCAGTGTTGCTGACGCTTCGTCGTCGTAGCGGCACGAAAACACAAGATCCATCCAAGCAAGTCATGGTGCGTCGCGAAGACCGCGTACGCTTGGTCAAAATGAAAGCCGAGTCAAAACAGGAGTCGTCGCCATGATCAGCCTGAATCATTATTTGTTGCTGGGTGCCGTGCTGTTCTGCCTGAGCATCGCCGGTATCATCATCAATCGCAAAAACATGATCGTGCTGTTGATGTGCATCGAACTCATGCTGCTGGCGGTAAACGTAAACTTCATCGCTTTCTCGCGTTTCAATGCCGAAGTATCCGGCCAGGTATTCGTGTTTTTCATACTTACCGTGGCTGCCGCCGAAGCTGCAATCGGCCTGGCAATCCTGGTCACTTTGTTCCGTAATCGCCGCACGATCAATGTGGCCGAACTGGATTCTCTGAAGGGCTGATGCTGATGGATTCTTCGCAACTTTCCACCCTGCAGTTACTGATTATTGCGCTCGCCCCTTTATTTGGCGCAGCAGTAGCAGGACTCTTCGGAAAACAGATCGGACGTAGCGGAGCGCACGCCGTCACCATTCTAGGTGTCGCAGTGAGCTGCGCTCTTTCATGCCAGGTCTTGTATCAACTTTGGTCGGGGCAGGTAGATCCATTCAATCAGAATGTTTATACCTTTTACGAAATCGGACATTACTCGGCACATATCGGTTTCATGATCGATAATCTGACTGCAATGATGATGGTCGTCGTGACGTTCGTATCATTGCTGGTGCATGTGTACACCATCGGTTACATGGAAGAAGATCCCGGTTATCAGCGTTTCTTCAGCTACATCTCGCTGTTTACCTTCTCGATGCTGATGCTGGTGATGAGTAATAACTTCCTGCAGCTGTTTTTTGGTTGGGAAGCCGTGGGTCTGGTGTCGTATTTGTTGATCGGGTTCTGGTACAAACGCCCAACTGCGATTTTCGCGAACCTGAAAGCCTTCCTCGTCAATCGCGTTGGCGACTTCGGTTTCCTGCTTGGTATTGCGGCAATCTTGTTTGCTTACGGCAGCCTGGATTATTCGGAAGTTTTCAGCCAATTGAGCAATAACGCACAAGCGGTGATGACCTATATTCCGGAATGGCACCCGACCGTATTCGGTTATACCTTCAATATTCTGGATGGCAGCAGCACGACCGTCATTACCTTTATCTGCATCTGCTTGTTTATCGGCGCGATGGGTAAATCGGCCCAGGTGCCATTGCATGTCTGGCTGCCGGATTCGATGGAAGGCCCGACCCCGATTTCCGCGCTGATCCATGCAGCAACGATGGTGACTGCAGGTATCTTCATGGTCGCTCGCATGTCGCCGATGTTCGAACTCAGCGAGACGGCATTGCAGTTCGTATTGTTTATCGGTGCGACAACGGCTTTCTTCACAGGGCTGATGGGTATCGTGCAGAACGATATCAAACGCGTCGTTGCGTATTCGACCTTGTCGCAATTGGGTTACATGACGGTCGCTCTCGGTGTGTCCGCCTATAGCGGTGCGGTATTCCACCTGATGACGCATGCGTTCTTCAAGGCTCTGTTATTCCTGGCGGCCGGTTCAGTCATCATCGGGATGCACCATGAGCAGGACATGCGCAGAATGGGCGGCCTGAAAAAATACATGCCGATTACCTATTGGACCAGTCTGATCGGTACGCTCGCATTGACCGGGTTTCCGTTCCTGTCGGGTTATTACTCGAAGGATATGATTATCGATGCGACCCATCTGGCGGCCGAAGAGGGCACCTGGATCAATCAATATGCCTATTGGTCGGTATTGCTCGGCGTGTTCGTTACCAGTTTCTACAGCTTTCGTTTGTTCTACCTGACCTTCCATGGCAAAGAACGTTTCCACGACGAGATTCCAGATCATTACGTGGCACCTGAAGCCGATACCGTCGAACACGAACAGGAATTGGCACATGCACATGATGCACATGACGACCATGCTGAGGATGATCATGATCACCACGGCGCGCATACTCCGCATGAATCTCCATTGGTCGTCACACTGCCGTTGATTTTGCTGGCAATTCCTTCGGTTATTGTCGGCTTCCTGACCGTCGGCCCGATGTTGTTCGGTGATTTCTTCACCGGCGCGATTACCGTTACCGGCGAACATCAATGGTTCGCGAAGATTGCCGAAGAATTCGGTGGTGTTGACGGTATCGCCCTGCACATGGGGCTGCATTTCATCAAGGCGCCTGCATTCTGGCTGGCATTCTCCGGTTTTGCGTTGGCGACCTATATTTATTTGTTCAATATCGAAGTCGCGAAAACTTGCCAGAAGATTTTTGCTTTGCCGATTCGTATTCTTGAAAACAAATACGGCATGGACGATCTCTGGATCAACGGTTTTGCTGCTGGCGGTATTGCACTGGGTAAATCGGCGGCCAAATGGGTTGATACCAGAATTATCGACGGTGTGTTCGTGGATGGCACCGCCGTATTGATTGATAGAACCGCGGGTTTGGTACGCCAAATTCAAAGCGGCCGTTTGTACATTTATGCCTTTGCAATGATTTTGGGTCTCATCGCCTTGTTGGCGTTGCTGGCCAGAAATCTTGCCGCGTAAGCACTGGGGAAGTTCGGATGGATTTTAAATTGCCATTGCTAAGCCTGTTGATTTGGCTGCCGATTATTGGCGGCGGGCTGACGCTATTTTTCAGTGAAAAAAACGCGGTACAGGCAAAATGGTTTGCCTTATTGGTAGCGCTCGTCACGCTTGCACTTGGCGTGCCGCTTTATCGCGAATTCGACCTGGTCACGCCCGGCATGCAGTTCCTTGAAATGCATCCATGGATTCCAAGTTTCGATATTTTCTACAATCTTGGCGCCGACGGCATTTCGATCGCACTGATTTTGCTGACGACATTCACTTCGGTGCTGGTGTTGATCGGTGCATGGAATTCGATAGATAAACGCGTACCGCAATATTTCGCCGCTTTCCTTATTCTTGAAGGTCTGATGGTTGGCGTGTTCTGTGCGATGGACGCCGTGCTGTTCTACGTATTCTTCGAAGGCATGCTGATTCCGATGTTCATCATCATCGGTGTCTGGGGCGGTCCGCGTCGCGTCTATGCCAGCATCAAATTCTTCCTGTTCACCTTTCTCGGATCGGTATTCATGCTGATCGGGCTGGTGTATCTGTATCTCAAATCCGGCAGTTTCCAATTGTCCGATTGGTACGCTTTGCCGTTGAACGCGGAAGAACAAATGTGGCTGTTCTTCGCATTCCTCGCTGCATTCGCGGTAAAAATCCCGATGTTTCCGGTCCACACCTGGTTGCCGGATGCTCACGTTGAGGCACCGACCGCTGGTTCCGTCGTGCTGGCAGCCGTGATGCTGAAAATCGGTGGTTACGGTTTCATTCGTTTTACCTTGCCGATTCTGCCGGATGCCGGCCATGAATATGCCTGGCTGGTTATTTTGTTGTCGCTGATTGCCGTGGTGTATATCGGTCTGGTCGCACTCGTGCAACAAGACATGAAAAAGCTGATTGCCTATTCGTCGGTCGCCCACATGGGCTTCGTCACACTCGGCACCTTCATTGCATTCAGTCTGATCAAAGATAGTGGCAACACCGATGCGGCCGAGCTCGGTTTGCAAGGTGCGATGGTACAAATGATTTCGCATGGTTTCATTTCCGGTGCGATGTTTAGTTGCGTCGGCGTGTTGTACGACCGCATGCATAGCAGGATGATTAAAGATTACGGCGGCGTGATTAACACCATGCCATGGTTCGCCGGTTTGTTTGTATTCTTTGCGATGTCGAATGCCGGCTTGCCTGGCACTTCCGGATTCGTTGGCGAATTCATGGTGATTCTGGCTGCCTTCCAGCAATCACCTGTGACAGCTTTCTTTGCTGCAATGACATTGATTCTAGGCGCGGCTTATACCTTGTGGATGGTAAAGCGCGTGATTTTTGGCGACGTTGCCAATCACCATGTCGCCGAATTGAAAGATATCAATGCACGTGAAGGCTTGATGCTATTGCTGTTCGCGGCCGGTGTACTGGCAGTCGGCATTTACCCGAAACCACTTACCGATTTAATGGATAGTTCGGTTGTTCAACTGGTTGCCCAGTTGAGCTCGACCAAACTGTAAGGAAACACGATGCTACCTTCCACATTCGTCATGGCTGATTTGCAAACGATAACTCCCGAACTCTTCATGTGCGGGGCAGCGTTTGCATTGTTGATGTTCGATTTATTTATCTCGCCCCAGCGCCGTGGCCTGATCCATTTTCTGTCGATTCTGGTATTGGTTGCGGCGGCGGTTCTGACTGCTCGCGATATGGCGACGGAGCAGGTATTCGCTTTCAGTAATATGTTTGTCCGCGATATCGCCAGTGATGTATTGAAAATGGCCTTGTATGGCGTATCGGCATTCAGCCTGATTTATGCTCGTCCATATTTGATCGATCGCGATTTATTCAAAGGCGAGTTTTATTCGTTAGCCTTGTTCTCGGTACTTGGCATGATGCTGATGATCTCGGCTGGCAGTATGGTCACCTTGTATCTGGGCCTGGAGTTGTTGGCACTCAGCTCGTATGGTTTGGTTGCAATGGACCGCGAGAACCGTCTGGCATCCGAAGCAGCGATGAAATATTTCGTGCTGGGTGCATTGGCATCCGGCTTGTTGCTGTACGGCATGTCGATGATTTACGGTGCGACCGGCAGCCTGCAATTGGGTGAAATTTACGCATCATCGAGTATTACGGCCAACCAGAATATGCTGTTGCTCGGTGTCGTGTTCATGCTGGTTGGCATCGCATTCAAATTTGGTGCGGCGCCATTCCATATGTGGCTACCGGACGTTTATCAGGGGGCACCAACCGCTATCACGTTGTTGATTGCAGCAGCTCCTAAATTGGCTGCATTCGGCATGGCCTATCGCTTGCTGGAAATGGGTGTCGGTGGAACCGATGTGCACTGGGCCGACATGGTGGCTTATCTTGCCGCGATCTCATTGGTTATCGGTAATATCGTCGCGTTGGTGCAAAGCAATCTGAAACGACTGTTGGCGTATTCGACCATTTCGCATGTCGGCTTCTTATTCATGGGTTTGGTCAGTGCCGACAACACCGGTTACAGCGCGTCGATGTTCTACGCCATTTCCTATTCGTTGATGACTGCAGCCGCTTTCGCAGCGATCATCACTCTGTCACGCAAGGGTTTCGAAGCCGAAGAAGTGTCCGACTTCCGTGGCTTGTGGCAGCACAACCCCTTCCATGCGCTGATGGTCTTGTTCGTCATGGCTTCGCTGGCTGGCGTACCTCCATTCCTCGGGTTCTGGGCAAAACTTGAAGTGATCAAGGCATCGCTCGTCGCCGGTTACACCTGGCTCGCAATACTCAGCGTGGTAACTGCCGTCATCGGCGCTTTCTATTACCTGCGCATCATTCGTGCGATGTTTTTCGAAGAACCCAAAGCAGAAGCACCACGTCTCCACACCGACAGCCATTTGCGCATCGCTTTCACGATCAACGCGATGGCATTGCTGGTAATGGGCATATTCGCCGAGCCGATTCTTTCGTGGTGCCGGCAGGCGTTTCCTGTCTGAGAAATCTGATCCGTGCCACAGTTTTTCGTGCAATTTGCAAAAGCTTGTTAATTGATCAATACAAAGCCGCCTTTCAGGCGGTTTTGTGTTTTTATAGGATGTGTGAATATTAATTGCACGGGCTCAGCGTGCTTTTTTGCTATGCTCGGCAAACCTTCAAGAGGGGAACAACGATGTTGCCCGAGTGCCGCATCAGGTGTTTTGAAGTATCTCGTGTCCGGCCTTGCTGCCGTCGCGGCCGGCGTGTTGTTCTGAATCTTCTCGTGCTCGACTATTAAGGTCATCCTGCATGCGCCGTCGTGAAAAAGTCATGTTCGGTGGAGCGCTACTGGCATTGATCGGAGTCGCAGCGCTGTTTCTGGCCAGCATGTGGTTCCTGTGGAACGAATCGGTCGAATCAGAAGAAGCCTATGCCGGCGGTTTGGCAGCCTCGCTCGGGCAGCGTACTGAACATATTTTCGTGGATACCCGCGACATGCTGGCTGGGCTTGACCGCCTCAAGGCAGAGCGTTGTTCGAAAGAACATATGGAGGCAATGCAGCATGCGGCCATCTCACGCCCCTATATTCGCGCGATTGGATACTGGCAGGCGACAGAACGTATGTGCAGTACCGGTTTTCTCCAGAGCGATGGTTTGAAGCCGCAGCGCGCCGATCGTATTTATGATTCCGGTGTGATTGCCTGGTGGCCGAATCCGCAAACGGAAGTGGCGGGTGTTCAACTATTTTTAATGCGCTTTGGCGATCACGATGTGGCGATTGATCCGCGCTTGCTGCTTGATCTGGGGACGATGAAAAATCGTCAGGCAACCTTATGGGTAGAAAATCTGCGCATGTCGGCGATCCCCTGGGACGCAGATCTGCCGACACCGGATTCACTCCCTGTTGGCGTCCGGATTGATCGTGAACGGGGACAGGTGATTTCGCATTTCTCCAGAAATGGTGTTCTGCCGATAGACGTGGTTGCGATTGAACCGATTGATAACTTCTGGAACCGTCACTCGCAAACTCTGGCCGTAGGGGCTGGCCTGGGCTTGATGCTTGTGGCGATATGGATTTACCTGATCCTGCGTTATTCCCGTCATCAGCTCAGCATGTCGACGGAATTGCGCGAAGCTGTCGCAGAGGGGCGTATACGGGTGCATTACCAGCCGGTAATCGAACTGGTTACCGGCCGCTGTGTTGGCGCTGAAGCACTGGCACGATGGGAGCGTGAGAGTGGGGAAGCAGTCAGTCCGGATGTTTTTATCCCGGTTGCAGAGGCCGCCGGTTTGGTTCAGGACATAACACTTGCCGTAATGAAAATAACGGTACGTGACATGAAGCAGATGCTGATCGAATTTCCCAAAATGAGCATCAATCTGAACCTTGCGCCGGATGACCTTAAAAATGACCGTATAGGTGTCGAATTGGCCAAGTGTCTGGAGGCTGCAGGCCTGCCGCCGGAAGCGATCAAGCTCGAGATCACCGAGCGTGCCCTGGTCAATAGCGAGACTTCACGTGCCTTGATCCGGCACTTCCGTAGTCTGGGGCATCAAGTGGCCGTGGACGATTTCGGCACCGGCTATTCCAGCCTTTCCTATCTGCAGTCCTTTGAATTGGATGTTTTGAAGATCGACAAGTCGTTCGTGGATGCGATCGGAACGGAAGCTGCCACGAGTCAGGTAATCGTTCACGTTATAGAAATGGCGAAATCGTTAGGATTGGACACGGTGGCAGAAGGCGTTGAGACACCAGAACAGGTACAGTGGTTGCTCGCACATGGTGTTTCTTACGGGCAGGGGTACTTTTTCAGTACGGCGGTTTCAGCAGGAGATTTCCTTGAATTTTTCCGGAATAACCAAAAACTCACGCGAACATAGTCGGAAAAAATATTTCCGACTCGGCAAATTGCTGATGCTTGCGATGGCAATCCTTCTGTTCGCTGCCTGCGCTGTGTTGCCCAAGAAAACACCAACGCCCAAACCAGTCGTCACAACGAAGCCGCCAGTCACCACTCCGGTTCAACCGGTTACAAGCGGTGATGTTTTGGTGGAACCGGCGAATCACGAGCGCGAAAAAAACAGAATCAAGTTGCAGCTATCGAAAAACGCCGCTGACTCTCTGCCAGCGTCGGAAGTGGGCTACTACATGGATGTTTTGCAGGGGCGGGTGAAACAAAAAATCGGAAACAGCAAAGGTATTGGTATTGCCCGCAGCAATGACCGTATCGTTATCGTGATGACAGGTGGCACCGGTTTCGAGGGGACTAACCATCAGGTCAGTCCGGGCATCCGGGAATTCCTGGCACCCTTGTCGAAGATATTGGTGGAATACCGGATGACAGTGGTGTCGATACGAATTCGTGCAGACGGTTCGGGCGGCAAAGCGAGTAATCCGCAACTCACCGAACAGCGTGCTCAGGCAGTCGCCAAGTATCTGATCGATGCCGGCGTTTCAAACAAACGTATGGTGGTTGTGGGGGCTGGCAAGAGCAACGCGAATTCGGCTTCGGCAAGCCGCGAACGCATCGAATTGCAGATTGAGCCGATCGTGCGAGCGGCGGGCGGCTAGCACTGAGTCGCGAGTCAAATCAAGAATCGTGCCCTAAAAAAAGCCCCGACTTCACAGCAGGGCTTTTTATTTTTCTATCCGATAAAACTAATGGGTAGACAACAAATTAGAAACTTGCGCGCAGGCCGACGTTGTAAGTCACAACATCTTGTTCAAAACGCTGACCGGATTCAACACCGAATACCAGACCCAGGGTTTCATTGAATTTGAATTGACCTTCCAATGAAACGGTGAAGTCAGAAACATCGATGTCAGAAATTTTCTCGTAATGCCCAAGCGCAGCGCCTTCGAATTTCTCCGAAAAACTGCCGCGAACGCCAGCCGAGACGCGGTAGCCATCAATACTGTCGCCAAAGTTGACGCTGGTATGGATGTAATCAAGTTGACCGACTAAGTCGAAGTTATCGGCAATTTCATGGTGATAGCCAAGGCCGAGCGACGAACTGTCAATGTCATAACCCGAGCTTCCGAAGATATCGCCCGAAGATGTTTTATACGAGCCGGCGGCAAAAAAACCGCTGTCGCTGAAATTGTAGGAGCCGCTGACGTAAAAGCCATCGAAGGTGTCGAACATCGAATCGCTATAGTCATTGACTGCGTAGCCGCCTTCGACATAGGTGTAGCTTAAGCTTTCGGCTTGTGCGGCCTGTGGAAGCGCTGCGGCGAGAGCAAGAACCAATAAAACTGATTTCATCTAAATTCCTTTTAGCAATAAAAAAGCCCCGGAATGGGGCCCGTGGTCACATAAATTTGTGTGATTGAATTTTATCATGTGCAATTAGAGCAATCAGTGTAGATAGTGTGACTCAGCCTGCAGTTATGGGCTGTGGTTGCAAGCTTTAACATGTATGCAGAGCTATAGTTTCACATTTGTTCGATTCTGAACTGTTTCGTAATTTGAAATAGAATTAAACGCTGTTATTTTCTCGGGTCTAATAATGAGCATCCAATCCGCCTACGATAGCTGGTCATCGACTTACGATCACGATAGAAACCTGACGCGTGACCTTGATCAAATCACGACGCGAAATACGCTCGTCAACCTGAAATTCAAAAATGTTTTGGAACTCGGTTGCGGTACCGGGAAGAACACGCAGTTATTGACGGCAATTTCCGAAGACGTGCAGGCACTGGATTTTTCCGAAGGCATGATCGAGCAGGCCAGGCAAAAAATCACGGCAACGAATGTCGAATTCAGCGTCGCCGACTTGACTCAGGCATGGCCAACAAGAAACGACAGTCATGATTTGATCGCCTGCAATCTGGTGCTGGAACATATCGAAGATCTTTCCCATATATTCAGCGAGGCTTTCCGCAGCTTGCAAAAAGGTGGGCGATTTTATATTTCCGAATTGCATCCGTTTCGCCAGTATCAGGGCGGCAAGGCGCGTTTTCAGAGTGGCGAGAAGGTCACCGAGGTACACGCCTATGTCCACCATGTGTCGGAATTTCTACAGTCCGCCGCCACGAATAATCTAAGCCTCGAATGCTTCAATGAATATTGGCATTCCGAAGACCAGGGCAAGCCGCCACGGCTCGCCGCATTTATGTTCAAAAAAGAATAAAAGACGCGCAGCCTAATCGTTTGGCCGCAATGGATTGCATGCAAATCCAGCTAATACGCTTATATATCGGGTAAATTTAACTTTTACTTGCGCGAATTTCGGCCAAGCCGCTATAATCGCGGTTCACTGCTGCGGGGTGGAGCAGTCTGGCAGCTCGTCGGGCTCATAACCCGAAGGTCGTAGGTTCAAATCCTACCCCCGCTACCAGTTTCTAAGTAATCGAGCGTATGCGACGTTACTCGGGCTTATTCCTGATGAGTTGTTATGCATCAAGAAAACCGGAACCTGGATGTACCGGAAAGGGGCCTTATGGCCCTTTTTTGTTTCCGCAATTTGGCTGAGATGAGATTTATGAGCAAGGCTGACGAACTGATCGAAATGCTGACACCGACGGTGGAAGCGCTGAAATTGGAACTGCTGGGCATTGAGTTCGCTCAATCGGGCAGTCGTGCCTTGTTGCGTCTTTATATTGATGTCGAAGGCCGTTTGGTCAATATCGAAGATTGCGAAGCCGTCAGTCGTGAAGTCGCTGCAATCCTGGACGTAAACGATCCGATCAGCAGCAATTACACGCTGGAAGTGTCTTCGCCGGGCCTTGATCGCCCTTTGTTCAAACCTGAACATTTTGCCCGTTTCATGGGCGAGCAAGCCAAAGTGAATTTGCGTTTGCCACAAAATACCCGTCGCCGCGTTCAAGGAAAGATTGTCAAAGTCGAAGGTGAAATGATCACCATCGCCGAAGACAAGGCCGAATTTGAAATCGCGTTCGACAATATCGAAAAAGCTCGTTTGGTCCCGGATTACGCTGCAATGGGGCTGGGCGAGTCGAAAGAAAAGAAACCTGAGCGCGGCTCACGCCGTCGCAAAGACCCACAACCTGACTAAGTTCAAGGCCTAAAGCCTGTGATGGAGCGGTTACATGAGTAAGGAATTATTGCTGGTAATGGAAGCGGTCGCCAATGAAAAAGGCGTTGCGCGTTCGGTCATTATCGAAGCTATGGAAGCAGCCTTGGCATCGGCGGCTAAAAAACGTTATCACGACGAAGATGTTGCCGTGCGCGTTTCCATCAATCCTAAAGATGGTACTTATGAGACCTTCCGTCGCTGGGAAGTCGTGGCCGACGACGTCGTCATGGAATCGCCGGACCGCATGATCCGCATGATGGATGCCGTCGATGAAAAAGCCGACGCAGAAATTGGCGAATTCATTGAACAGCAAATCGAAAATCCGGAATTTGGCCGTATCTCGGCACAAGCCGCCAAGCAAGTCATCGTGCAGCGCGTACGTGAAGCTGAACGCGCACAGGTGCTGGAAGCCTGGACCGATCGCGTTGGCGAATTGATCAACGGTATCGTGAAACGCACCGAACGCGGCAACGTTTACGTCGACCTCGGCGGTAACGCCGAAGCCGTGATTCCGAAAGACAAATCGATCCCGCGCGACGTTCTGCGTCCAGGTGATCGCGTACGTGGTTACCTGCTGGAAGTGCGCCCGGAAACTCGTGGCCCTCAGTTGTTCATCTCGCGTAGCGCCCCGGAATTCATGATCGAATTATTCAAACTCGAAGTACCGGAAGTCGGCCAGGGCTTGGTAGAAATTAAAGCGGCCGCACGCGATCCAGGCGATCGCGCAAAGATCGCCGTACTGGCCCACGATCACCGCACCGATCCGATCGGCGCCTGCATCGGTATGCGTGGTTCACGCGTGCAAGCAGTATCGAATGAACTCAACGGCGAACGCGTCGATATCGTGTTGTGGTCGGACAATCCGGCGCAATTCGTGATCAATGCGATGGCGCCTGCCGAAGTGCAGTCGATCATCGTCGATGAAGAAAAACATTCGATGGACATTGCCGTTGCCGAAGACAAATTGGCACAAGCCATCGGTAAAGGCGGCCAGAACGTCCGTTTGGCAAGCCGTTTGACCGGCTGGCAATTGAACGTGATGACGCAAGATCAAGTCAGCGCGAAGAGTGATGCCGAACAAACGACGGCACGTCAGTTGTTCATGGCGAAACTTGAAGTCGACGAAGAAATCGCCGGCATCCTGGTTGCCGAAGGCTTCAGCACCGTTGAAGAAATCGCCTACGTACCAGCCGCTGAATTGCTGGCAGTTGAAGGCTTTGACGAAGACATCGTGGAAGAGCTCCGTGCCCGCGCACGTGACGCGCTGCTCAATGATGCGCTGGCTGTCGAAGAAGAAATGGAAGACCACAAACCGGCTGAAGACTTGCTGGCGGTGGAAGGCATGGACGAAGCAACGGCGTATGCCATTGCCGGCCATGGCGTGATTACCAAACAAGATTTAGCTGACTTGGCGACTTTTGAATTGCTGGATATGGTGGACATGGACGAAGCGCAGGCAGCTGCTTTGATCATGGCTGCACGTCAGGATTGATTCACACGTTTTGCGTTGATTTAGTACTGAAATAAAACGGGCTCCGGCCCCATTAGGAAGCAAAATACATGTCTGAAGTCACCGTAGGTTCACTGGCCAAAGTGCTTGGAATGCCCACCGAAAAGTTGCTCGAGCAACTCGCGGGTGCAGGCATGACATTCAGTGGGCCGGATCAGGTGGTCAGCAGCACTGAGAAGATGAAATTGCTCGGTTTCCTGCGCCGTACTCATGGCAAAGAAGAAAAGGCCGTTGACGGCGAAGCGCCGAAACAAATCACGCTCAAGCGCCGCAAGGTGGAAGAGCTGACGGTTAGCGCCGGCAAGGCAAAAACAACGGTATCGATTGAAGTCCGTCAAAAACGCACTTACGTAAAACGCGACCAGGTCGAAATGCCGCAAAACGACGAGCGCGAAGACGCCTTGCGTAAATTGGAAGTTTCCAATTCACGTAACCAGGCCGAAAACGCTGCATTGAGCGAACGCGATCGCGCACGCCGCGACGAAGAAGCGCAGCGTCAGGCCGCAATCGAAGCGGCTGCCAAGGCTGCTCGTGAAGAAGCCGAGAAATTGGTTGCTGCGGTTGTCGTAAAACCAGATGAAGATGCTGGCCCGAAAGCCGCCAAACCGGTCGATAAACACGCTCCGCGTCCGCACAAAGTGGATATGCCGCGCCGCGACGACAAGGTCGCAGCACCGAAGACTCCGGTCAAAACCGCCGTCAAGCACAAGCCGCGTGGCTCGCATGCGATGGTGGACAACGAAGGCGAAGATGATTCAGCAGCACGTTTCGCAGCCGGTCAGTTACATCTGACTGCCGATGAACGTGCGCGTCGTTCGGCCGGCAATCGCCGTAAACCGAAAGCGAAAATCGTCGAGGCTTCACGTACTGCAACCGGTCAGCATGGTTTCTCGAAACCTACCGCACCGATTTTGCGCGAGATTTTCATCGGCGACAGCATTGTGGTCAGCGAGCTCGCCAACAAGTTGGCGTTGAAGGGTGGTGAAGTTGTTCGCGCCTTGTTCAAAATGGGCGTGATGGCAACGATTAACCAGGTTATCGATCACGACACCGCTGTGCTCGTGGTTGAAGAACTGGGCCATAAGGCAACGAAAGTTGAAGACAATGATGCCGAAAGCGCATTGGAAGCGGTAAAAATCGAAGTGCAGGGCGAACAGAAAACACGTCCGCCTGTCGTCACGATCATGGGTCACGTCGATCACGGTAAAACTTCCTTGCTCGACTATATCCGTCGTACCAAGGTTGCTACCGGTGAAGCCGGTGGTATCACTCAGCACATCGGTGCGTACCATGTTGAAACCGAGAAAGGCGTTATTTCCTTCCTCGATACTCCGGGTCACTCGGCGTTTACTTCGATGCGTGCCCGCGGTGCAAAACTCACCGATATCGTGGTGCTGGTCGTAGCCGCCGATGACGGCGTAATGCCGCAAACAATTGAAGCCGTTAATCATGCTCGCGCGGCCAAAGTGCCGTTGCTGATTGCCGTGAACAAAATGGATAAGCCCGATGCCAATCCCGACAACGTCAAACAAGGCTTGGTCGCGTTGGAAGTGGTGCCGGAAGAGTGGGGTGGTGACGTGCAATTCGTTCCAGTATCGGCAAAAACCGGCATGGGTATCGATGCATTGTTAGACGCGATTTCGGTGCAGGCCGAAGTGATGGAATTGAAAGCGGTTTATGATGCGCTGGCTACCGGTGTCGTGATCGAATCTTCGCTCGACAAGGGCCGTGGCCCGGTCGCTACCGTGCTCGTGCAACAGGGCACCTTGAAGAAAGGTGATTACCTGGTTTGTGGTGTGCATTACGGTCGCGTTCGCGCACTGTTTGACGAGAATGGCAAGCAAACCGATTCCGCCGGTCCTTCGATTCCGGTTCAAGTGCTTGGTCTTTCCGGCGTGCCGGATGCTGGCGATGATTTCGTCGTGGTTGCCGATGAGCGACTGGCCAAAGACGTTGCACAACAACGTGATGCCAAACGTCGTGAATCACGTCTGGTGACCTCCGCCGGCAGCCGCATGGAAGACATAATGGCTTCGATGGGCCAGGACAACGGCATGCAGACTTTGAACATTCTGGTAAAAGCCGATGTGCAGGGTTCTGTTGAAGCATTGCGTCAATCGCTGACCGGTTTGTCGAATGACATGATCCGCATCAACGTGATCAGTTCCGGCGTTGGCGGCATTACCGAATCCGATGCAACACTGGCTGCTGCATCGAAAGCCGTGCTGATCGGCTTCAACGTACGTGCCGACGCGACCGCTCGCAGAATTATCGAAAGCAACGGTCTGGATCTTCGTTACTTCTCGATTATTTACGACGTTATTGATCAGGTTAAGCAGGTCGCTTCCGGTTTGCTGGGCAAGGAAATCCGCGAAGAAATTATCGGTATCGCCGAAGTGCGCGATGTATTCCGCAGTTCGAAATTCGGTGCCGTTGCCGGTTCCCTGGTTATCGAAGGCTCGGTCAAGAAGAACAAGCCTATCCGCGTGTTGCGTAACAGCGTTGTTGTGTTCGAAGGCGAACTGGAATCGCTGCGTCGCTTCAAGGATCTGGTCGAAGAAGTCAAGAGCGGTACCGAGTGCGGTATTGCCGTTAAAGCCTACAACGACGTGCAACCTGGCGATCAAATCGAATGCTTTGAACGCATCGAATTTGCTCGGACGCTGTAAGACTAATGGCAAAAAAGAGTTTTCATCGTACCGATCGCGTCGCTTCGCAACTGCGACGCGACTTGGGTCTGATCGTTCATGCCGCCGTGCGTGAACATGGCCTGCCATCGGTCAGCGTGTCGGATGTTGAAATCACAAGAGACATGGCGCATGCCAATGTTTATGTGACGGCACTGCTCGGCGACAAAGGCCCGGTTGCGGTCAAAGCCCTGAAAGAATTGGCGCCTCAGCTTCGCTTCAAACTGGCGCAAGCCGTACGTATGCGCCATGTACCCGAACTGCATTTCATGTACGACGATTCGGTGGACAAAGGCGAGAAGATTGATGCCCTGCTGCGCGAATTGCCTGAATCGGATCGTGTTGCGCCGAAAGATCCGGATGATTCTGACGAATCGGATACAGAAGCAAACCAGTAATTTCCGGCCCTTCTTCAAAGCGCCTAATGCAAAAACGTCCCCGCACAGTATTTCGAAGTATTGACGGCATTGTCTTGCTCGATAAACCGCAAGGTTTAAGTTCGAATCAGGCACTACAGCGTGTTCGTCACATCTTTCGCGCAGAAAAAGCCGGGCATACCGGCAGTCTGGATCCGCTCGCGACCGGTTTGCTACCGATTTGCCTCGGTGAAGCCACAAAAATCGCCGGCGTTTTGCTGGGCAAAAATAAAGCCTACGAAACCGTTGCGAAACTTGGCGCGACTACCGATACCGATGATGCTGATGGCCAGGTTCTGATTGAAAGAGCCGTCCCCGAATTTGATGCAGAAAAAATTCAAGCTTTATTGCTAAGTTTTATTGGAAAAATTCAGCAGCGTCCCCCGATTTATTCGGCCTTGAAACAAGGTGGCGAACCGCTGTATGCGAAAGCACGACGTGGCGAAATCATTGATGTGCCGATGCGCGAAGTGAATGTCGAAAGCATTGAAGTAATACATCTCGATAAAGATGAAATTTCATTACGCATTGTTTGTGGCTCAGGTACCTATATTCGCAGCATCGTTCGTGACCTCGGTGAATTGCTCGGTTGTGGCGCGCATGTGCAAGTCTTGCGGCGACTTTGGGTCGAACCGTTCTTGCAACCGCAGATGCATACGCTGGATGAACTGCAGGCTTTGGTCGAGCAGGGCGATGAAGGTTTGTTGCCCCTGGTGCTGCCGATCGAGACCGGTTTATCGGGTTGGCCTGAAATTCATCTCGATGAAGCGCAAATCAAGCGTTTTGGCCAGGGACAGCGACTGGTTTTTCCGGGAAACCCGATTTTTGGCGATGTGAACGTTTGTGACCAAAATGGTCGTTCTTTGGGACTGGCTAGTCTGGACCAATACGGCGTATTGCAGGCAAAACGGCTGTTTCGCTGGGCCGCGTTCAGCTGAGACCGTGATCCGGCCCGCATAAACCGGCTCGATATCGGGGCCGGCCTGTACCTGAAGAGTGACTAAAACCTTGTTTGAAAAGCCCCTTGGCCGCTATAATTGACAGGCTTGATTGGGGCTTTTCCCGACAAGTGCTCCCTTAACCGGCGAATGTTGCGGTGCGGTCATCCATATGGATGGGCGTTCCTGCGAATTACGCATCTATTGAGATATATAAAATGGCAGTTGATACCCAGAAAATCATGACCGATTTCGGCCGCGTTGCGAACGATACCGGTTCACCAGAAGTGCAAGTTGCTTTGTTGACTGCACGCATCGAACACCTGACCGAACACTTCAAAGCACACAAACACGATAACCACTCACGTCGTGGCTTGCTGAAAATGGTTAATACACGCCGCAGCTTGCTGGCCTATCTGAAAAAGAAAGACGGCGAACGCTACAAGACTCTGATTGAGCGTTTGGGTTTGCGTCGTTAATAAAGAAATACCGTGCGGCGCAGAAATGCGCCGCATTCTTTTTTGCGGTAGAAAAAATTTTGAGAAATAAATCCGGAAGACAGGGTGTTTTCCGGAATACATTGAAAGGAAAATAATCGTGGCGAAAGTAACTAAAACATTCCAATACGGCCAGCATCAAGTCAAACTTGAAACCGGTGAAATTGCACGTCAAGCCGGCGGTGCAGTGATGGTGACCATGGCCGATACCGTGGTGTTAGTCACCGCCGTCGGTAACAAAAATGCGAAAGAGGGTTTGGATTTCTTTCCATTAACCGTCGATTATCAGGAAAAATTTTATGCCGGTGGCCGCATCCCCGGTGGTTTCTTCAAACGTGAAGGCCGCGCTACCGAGCGTGAGACCCTGACCTCGCGTCTGATCGACCGCCCTGTGCGTCCGCTGTTCCCGGAAGGCTTCCATCACGAAGTGCAAATCATTGCCACCGTGTTGTCGATGAATCCGGAAGTGCCGGCTGATATCCCGGCCATGATCGGTACTTCGGCTGCATTGGTATTGTCGGGCGTTCCATTCGCCGGTCCAATCGGTGCGGCTCGCGTCGGCTTTGCCAATGGCCATTATCTGTTGAATCCAAGCACGACCGAACTGACCACTTCGCAACTCGACCTCGTCGTTGCCGGTACCGCCAATGCGGTGTTGATGGTGGAATCGGAAGCGAAAGAATTGTCCGAAGAAATCATGCTGGGCGCAGTTGTGTTCGGTCATCAGCAACAGCAAGCAGTGATCAACGCCATCAATGAATTTGCTGCCGAAGTCGGTGTCGATTCCTGGAAGTGGGAAGCACCAGCCAAAGACGAAAGCATGATTGCAACTTTGAAAGAAGCCATCGGCGATCGTTTGGCCTCGTCTTTCCAGATCCGCAACAAACTTGAACGTCGCGATGCCATTTCCGCATTGAAAAAATCGGTGATGGAATCGATCAAGCCTGCTGCCGAAACCAATGGCTGGGCCGCTGGTGATCTGAGCAAGGAATTCGGCGAGCTGGAATACAGCACGATGCGCGCTTCGGTGTTGAACACCAAAATCCGTATCGATGGTCGTGACCTCAGCACCGTGCGTCCAATCAGCGTACGTACCGGCGTATTGCCGCGTACCCATGGTTCGGCCCTGTTTACCCGTGGTGAAACCCAGGCGCTCGTCGTCATTACCCTTGGTACCGCACGCGATGGCCAGGTCATCGATGCTGCCGAAGGCGAAACCAAGGATCACTTCCTGTTCCATTACAACTTCCCTCCGTATTCGGTTGGTGAAGCTGGCCGCATGATGGGTCCGAAGCGTCGCGAAATCGGCCACGGTCGTCTCGCCAAGCGCGGCGTACAAGCCGTCATGCCAACCATGGAAGGCTTCCCGTACACCATTCGTTGCGTTTCGGAAATTACCGAATCGAACGGTTCGTCTTCGATGGCCTCGGTTTGCGGTTCTTCGCTCGCCATGATGGATGCCGGTGTGCCGATTGCAGCTCCGGTCGCGGGTATCGCGATGGGTCTGATCAAGGAAGGTAGCGATTACGCCGTTTTGTCCGACATCCTGGGTGATGAAGATCATCTGGGCGACATGGATTTCAAAGTGGCCGGTAGCGAACGCGGTATTTCTGCATTGCAAATGGACATCAAGATCGACGGCATCACCGAAGAAATCATGCAGGTTGCGCTTGGCCAAGCCAAGCAAGGCCGTCTGCATATCCTCGGCGAAATGGCGAAAGCGATGACTGCGCCACGTGCCGAACTTTCCGAATTTGCTCCACGTCTGCTGACCATGAAAGTGCATCCAGACAAGATTCGCGAAGTTATCGGTAAAGGCGGCGCCACGATTCAAGCCATTACCAAGGAAACCGGTACGCAGATCGATATCAAAGATGACGGCACGATTGTCATTGCCTCGGTCAATCTTGCAGCTGCCGAAGCCGCACGTGCCCGCATCGATCAAATCGTTTCCGACGTTGAACCAGGTCGTATCTACGAAGGCAAAGTCGCCAAGATCATGGACTTCGGTGCATTCGTCACGATCCTGCCGGGTAAAGACGGTCTGGTGCACGTATCGCAAATTTCCGATGAGCGCGTCGAGAAAGTTTCCGACAAACTCAAGGAAGGCGATATCGTCAAAGTCAAAGTACTTGAAGTCGACAAACAAGGCCGTATTCGCTTGTCGATGAAAGCCGTCACCGAAGGCGAAGATCAACCGGCTGCTACTGAAGCCTGATTTCCCTTTTAAATAGAAACAACAAAATGCGGACCTTTTGGTCCGCATTTTGTTTAGAGAGAATAGAAATGAAAAAGATATTGATTGCGCTGGTTGCACTAGCGGCCATTGCATTTTTTTATAAACAAAGCCAAACCGGTGGAATTGGTTTGCCATTCATGAGTGCGAAGTTGGTAAATCCACTGCCGACATCTTCAGCGCTATATGCCGATCACCAGGCTTTTGTTGACAAGGTCAATTCGAACGAAAAGCTTGTTTCGAAGTTCGGGCGTGCAATCTCCAGCAAGGGGTTATTCGCGATTCTGAAGGAAATGCAGCGTCGTGGCGCCCAATCTTTACCGCGTAAGCAAATCATTGCCCAGAACCGCGCGATGGTGGCGGTAATGGTTCGTTTGCCAGAAAAGAGCTGTGCCAAACTCGCCAGACCGCGCGATGATTTCGACGAAGAATTGACCCGTGACATGTTGGGAGCCATGGAAAAGTTGCCGGCAAAATATCATAAGTCGATGACTGAATTTCTTTATGATGCGATGGTCGCCGATGTCGAGAATGCACCCGTAATTCCCGTGAATGATGATGACTATCAGGCAGCGTTGCGTGATTTGGGCCGTACCTATCATGGTGAGTCGGCTGAAAAGCTGGTTCGTGTTCTAGGTAACTCGGAAGAAGCCAGTGACGCCGATGCTTGCTGGGCAATTAATAGTTTAATGACGGCTGCAGAAGCAATGCCGTCAAATTATACTGAGGCCCTGATGCGACATTCCTGGAGCAGATAGCCATGCAAACAGCAAAAATAAAATGGAAGGAACTGGGTTCCGTTCTTTTATTTTTGCTGGGCGCACTCTGGGCGTTGCCGATGAGTTTGATTGGACTGGTCGGCGGCATTTTGACCATGCCGCTCGGTTCCCGAGTGCGTTACTCGGATCACGCATTGGTATTTTCGAGTTTTCCGTTTGGTCCAGGCGGGGCAATCACATTTGGAAATGTGATTCTGAATACGGCAAAGGATCTCGATGCCATCGTGGTTACCTATCAATGCCGTGCCGATGGCAATCGCAATGATTGCATTCGCATAGGCAATCATGAGCGTGCTCATGTTTATCAGTACATGGTATTGGGAATGTTTTTTCTGCCGGTGTATTTCATATGCGGCGGTATCAGCGTAAAAAACCCGATGGAACGCGCTGCCGATCGTTATGCTTTGACAGGTAAGGGGTGGTGGCCATGGGGCCCGAAATCAGCGGTTTGAAAAAAGCCGGTGAAATGGCCTCGTCAACAGACTGGCCATGCGAGCCAGCAATCCGATCGACCAATAGATGACGACCAGAAATACCGTCAATACGGCAAATACGCTGCCGGCCAGTAATGAGAAAAGTAGTTTCATGGGTGTGCCCCCTAGGCGCAGGATAATGCCGTATAGAGGTGGCTGCAAGGCGATTGGGTGCTTACTGGATGTCGCGAATTATTGTCGGGTTGAAGTCAGAACCATGAGCAATCACTGGCTCTTGTTTTCCGGCTCTTTTAACAGCTTTCCCATTCTGTCGATGCGACTATCGCATTGCTCACATGTCCAACCACCAAATAATGCCTGACGAATGCCACCAGGTTTGCGAATCATGGGTAGTTCGTTGCCGCATTTTGGGCAATGCGTCTTTTGCATATTGATGGCGACTTCAGGTAATTCCACAGATAGATTCCGGGAAATGTTCGTGTGTGCGGAGAAGTTTATTGGCTGAGCCGTTCGCAACGCAATGCACGTCCCAGATATTCGTGGATCAGGATTTCAGACAATAAAAAAGCGCCTATTGTTCATGGCGCGTTTCAATTCATCTCTTTTTTTAGCTTCAGAGCGTCTATTTAACGACTCGCCCTTCGGTTTAGCATCAGGCACAAAAAAAGCGCCTATTCATCATGGCGCCTTTCAGTTCAACAGCACGAGGCTGTTGTATCCGTACTATCCACTGGTGCCGAAGGAGAGACTCGAACTCTCACAAGGGGTTACCTCGGCGGATTTTGAATCCGCTGCGTCTACCGTTCCGCCACTTCGGCCCGAAGTGAGGGCGAATTATAGCAAAATTTTCGCCGATGGGTACCCGTTATCTCAGCGACATTCGACGGTATCGAGGCAAAGAGTTTTCTTTTTGCGCAGATACCAATCATTGCCCTGAGGTTCGAAGGTGGCGCAATCATTCATCGCCGCTTGATAAATATGCAGGGAAATGGCGATCTGCTTTTCGTTCGGGTTCCGGATGGTGTGATATTCATGTGGAGGAAGCAGGCTGCCGGCGGTGCCAGTACCGGCAGTGAGGGTTTCATGCATCGAGAATCGATGCAGATCGCCATTCACCTCTTCAAGTTCGTAGCGAACGATTTCCAGATGTCCTTGCCAAACGCCTTCGACGCACCAGAGTCCGCAATGATCATGAATGGGCGTGCCCTGGCCGGGTGCCCAGGTCATTGCCACTACGCTGATGCCGGTTTTAGGGCACGAATAGAGCTCGCGGCGGGCATAGTGGCCTTCGACTGGTTCGAACACACAGTCGGGCAAAAATACGGTCTTGTCGTGAATAAGGCGGCACAAACCATCACGCAACGAAGTGGTAATGGCTTTGTGGTCACCAAGAGCCAATGCTTGTTCGATCATGCCGAGCAGGGCATCGCGACCGGTAAATGTAGGGTATTCGTCCATGGTTGATAGTCTATAACTTTGCTAGGAAACCCGCGATAGCCGGGCTGAAGCGCTCGATATCGACCAGGAATGCATCGTGGCCCTGCGGTGAAGGCAGCGGCGCGAATTCAGCATCGCAGCCTGCCGCTCGCAAGCCTTCGGCAATTTGTTCCTGCTGCTGGAGCGGGAACAGGATATCGGTATGAACGCCAATGGAAAGCGCTTTTTCAAGCTTGATCGACGCCAAGGCGCGCATGACATCGCCCTGGCCGTATTCGGCCGCATCAAACCAATCCATCGAACGGCTCAAATATAAATAGCAGTTGGGATCGAATTGGCGAACGAATCGCCGTGCGTGACCTTCGAGATAACGCTCGACTTCGAATTCCAGACTAAATGGATCGTCATCCAGAAACTCACTATCAAAGCGAACGCGACCAAAACGGCCATCCCACTCCATTGCCGAACGATACGTCACGACGCCCAGTTTGCGCGCCATGCGCATACCGTTTTCCGGATATTGCTGGTCGGTGTAGTGACCCTGGTTCCAGTTTGGATCGAGCCGGATGGCTTCGCGTTGCAATGAACGAATCGCAATCGAAAATGGCAGGGCGCGAGCGCTACCGGACACATTGATATGTGAACTTGCACTACCTGGATGCAATAACAAATAGGCCAATGCCGTCATGCCGCCCATCGAATTGCCAATCACGCAAGCGAGTTTCGTGATGCCCAATGCTTTGACGACTTCGAATGCCGCGTTGGCGCCGTCTTCAATCGAAAGTTCGGGGAAGTCGAGGCAATACGGCTTATTCGTGAGCGGGTTAATCGATGCCGGTCCGGTCGAACCTTTGCAACTTCCGAGCGTATTCACGCAGATCACAAACCAGCGGTTGGTATCGATAGCTTTGCCGGGTCCGAGCATCGCTTCCCACCAGCCTGCTTCGGCATTGCCAGCATTTACTGCGGCGTGGGCGTTTGGCGACAAGCCGGTCAATATCAGGATGGCATTGCTGGCATCATTGTTCAGAGTGCCCCAGGTTTCGTAAGCCATGCGGGCATTGATCAACTCGCCACCACGTTTCATCTTGAAAGGCGAGGGAAGTGCGATAAATAAAGAATTATCGGGAATAAATTCGGTCATTGTCTTACTCGCGATAATTTTATTTCGACGGGCGTGGTGGCTTTAGTTTCAACGATCACGGCATCCGCTTCAATATCGCCAGTCTTGGCGTTTGCCACGCCTTGCAGCGAAATATGCGCAGACAACGACACTTTTTCCTGTGAAGATAATTTCGCGGTCGGCATCAAACTGTCGGCATCGCTTAATTCAATTTGAATCGGGAAATTGCCGGCTTCAATTCGTTTGGCTGCAACCGGAGGTCCGGTATGGTCGATTGCTTTGGCATAAACAAATAACACCGACCCTGGTTTCAAAACCGGCGCCAGTGATTTATCCAGCGAAACGCGGACTTTGAGCACGGCACTTTCCGGTACCGCAGCCATTTCGAGCGGCGGTTTGTTTTGTTTCGCACGCGCAATATTAATTTGTTCGCGCAAGGTGTTGGCCGCTTTTGCGTCCAGCAAGGGCAATAATTTATTGAGGTAAATTTCTGCCTGGACAGAATCATTCTGCTGCAAATAATGCATGCCCATAAAAAACAAGGCGCGCTGATGCTCCGGGTTGTCGACCAGCGCTTGCTTCAGGAGGTTGACTGCATCATCAGGAAACGAACGATTCTTCGAAGCCCGCATCATTGATTCGGCGCGTTCGGTTTTTAAATCGGAATTGCCGGGTTCAAGCGAAATTGCCTTGGCGAACGCCTGGTTCGCAGCTTCGAAATTCCCGAGTGCCATTTGCGTGCGCGCCAGCAATACCCAGCCTTCAAGATTGTCTGGTTTGGATTTTAGTTCCGCTTCGAGATCGGCAATGGCGCTGTTGATATCTTGCGCAGGCTGGTTTTCTGCGATGAATGCAGCATCGAGTGCTTGTGGACTGCCGATAAAGCGATATAACGCAAATGTCAGCAAAGACAAGCCGACGATTAACACAAGTGAAAGTTTGCGATGGCTTTTAAGCAATGGATAAGTCGAGAGTGCCAATGCAATAAGCACCAAGGTCGCGGCGATGAAATAGAAAGGACTCATCACCATTCCTGCCCATTGTCATCTTGAGAACTCGCGCCCGGCATGGAAGCGCTTCGCTTTTTTATAATCACGAAAATGCTGGCAGCGCCAATGGCGAGTATCAGAAAAGGTCCGAACCAGAGTAGCCAGGTACTTGGACGCATCGGTGGTTCATACAATACGAAGTCGGTGTAGCGTGTCACCATGAATTGTTTGATTTCCTCGTCCGATTTGCCTTCCCGAATCAAATTCAATAATTCGAGTCGCAAGTCTTTCGCAATCATTGCATTGGAATCGGCCAGGCTTTGATTCTGGCACATCACACAGCGTAGCTCGGCAGCCAAAGTGCGGAAGCGCTGCTCTTCTTCGGCACTGCGATATTCGGTGGGGTCCATCGCAAGCGACGCATGGCTGAAAGCAAGCAATATCAAGAACAGGAATTTTTTCATTGGGCAGACTCCAATGCGGGCAGGATTTCCTGCTCGATAATCTCCGGCGTAATCGGACCTACATGCTTCCAGCGTACGATGCCATCGGCGCCGATCAAAAATGTTTCAGGTGCACCATAGATTCCCCAGTCCAATGCAGCACGTCCAGACTCGTCAACCAATATCAAATCATAGGGGTTGCCGAATTGTGCCAACCAGGCATTCGCGGCCGGGGTTTCATCTTTGTAGTTATACCCAATCACGCGAATTTTTCCGCTGGCTGCCAATTTTGTAATGACCGGATGTTCAATCTGACAGGCAGGGCACCAGCTACCCCAGACATTCAACAAATAGGCCTGGCCTTTCAAGTCATTTGTTTTGATGATTTTGTCTGGCGTATTCAGGACGGGCAGCGCAAATTGCGGGGCGGGTTTGCCAATCAATGGCGATGGAATGGCGCTGTTATCCTTGCCGGAATTCATGCGCACGCCGATAAATAACAGCAAGGCCAATCCGATAAATGCAATCAGGGGGATGAAACGCGTGCTCATGGATTGGCCTCGTTCGCATTGCGACGTTTGAAGCGTTTGTCGAAGCTGACGACAAATCCACCAATGGCCATCAGTAATGCTCCAAGCCAGATGAAGCGAATGAACGGCTTTACATATAACCGTAAAGCCCAGCTGCCCTTGTCATCCAGAGGTTCGCCGAGTGCGACGTACAAATCACGATGCAGTCTCGAGTCAATGGCGGCTTCGGTCATGCTGTTGCCGCCGCTTGCATACATGCGTTTTTCCGGATGCAAGGTTGCAACAAGGGTTTCGCCGTTTTTGATGACGATCGTGCCTTGGTCGGCAATGTAATTCGGGCCTTCTATTTTTTTTGCGCCTTCGAATGCAAATTCATAACCACGCAGCGAAAAGGTAGAGCCGGGTTTTGCGGCAACGTCTTTTTCGATGCTCATGCTTTCGGTCATCAAGACACCGAAGAAAAATATTCCGACGCCGATGTGGGCAAATGACATGCCGATCATTTCCGCAGTCAAACGGCTGCCAGCATTTCTGAAGCGTGATCGGACAAAGACAAGCGTACCGAACAAAATCCAGAAGGCCGCAATAACGCCGGCAACGGTTTTGATGCTGCTGCCTGGCCAAAAAAAGAAACTGATGCCGCCTGCAACAATCGCCAATACTGCCCATGGCAATAATAGTTTTACCGGTTTCGAGACTTGCTCGCTTTGCCAACGTGTTATCGGACCGAACGGCAACAACATTACCAATGGCAGCATCAGCAATGAAAACAAAAAGCCGAAGTAGGGCGAGCCGACCGAGATTTTTCCCAGTTTTAAAGCGTCGGCAAGCAAAGGGTAAAGCGTGCCGATCAATACCATGAACGCCGCGGCGGTTAGCAATAAGTTATTGAACAGCAAGAGTGTTTCACGCGAGTAAGCAGCGAACGGTTGGCCGGCGTCTTTATTCGGTGCGCGCAATGCAAACAGAACCAGAGATCCGCCGATCACGATAATCAGGAACGTCAAAATAAACAGGCCGCGCTCCGGATCGGAGGCGAAGGCGTGTACCGATGTCAGCACCCCCGAGCGTACTAAAAAGGTTCCGAGCAATGACAGTGAAAATGCGGCAATCGCGAGTAGCAAGGTCCAGCTTTTGAAGCTGCCGCGTTTTTCAGTCACTGCCTGTGAATGAATAAGCGCTGCGCCGACCAGCCAGGGCATAAAGCTCGCATTTTCGACCGGGTCCCAAAACCACCAGCCGCCCCAACCCAATTCGTAATAAGCCCAGAAACTTCCGAGCGCAATGCCGAGAGTCAGGAATGCCCAGGCAATATTAGTCCATGGCCGCGACCAGCGAATCCATTGCGCGTCCAGCTTTCCATCGATCAACGCGGCAATCGCAAATGCAAACGCGACGGCAAAACCGACATAACCGGTGTAGAGCAATGGCGGATGAAAAATCAGTCCGGGATCTTGCAGCAATGGATTTAAATCCACGCCTTCGGCTGCAATCGGAAATGCACGCGTAAAAGGATCGGAGGTAAAAAGCGTGAATGAAATAAAACCTGTGCTGATCATGCCCATTACCGATAACACCCGGGCGATTACCGGTTCAGGTAATTGCTTCGAGAAAACAGCCACGGCGCTGGTCCAGATCGCCAGGATCAAGATCCATAACAACAAGGAGCCTTCGTGTGCGCCCCACACAGCCGACAGTTGATAGGCAAACGGCAACAGTGAATTCGAATTTCTTTGTACGTAAGCGACCGAGAAATCATGCACGGTGAAACTGTATGCCAGCAGTCCGAATGCCAGCCCGATGAATATCAATTGTGCATAAGCCAGCGGTCGCGCCGTTTTCATCAAGGCAGCATCGTTCTTGTGCGCGCCCCATAACGGCATGCACGCCATCATCAATGCAATAAGTAACGACAGTATTAAACTGATCTGGCCGAGTTCGGGGATCATCAGATTGCGCCGCAGGATTTCGTTCGTAATTCCTTCGCTTTTTTCATCGCGTCCTGCATTTCTTTCGGCGTGTATGTTTCATCATGCTTTGCAAGAACTTCGTTAGCCATGAATTGTGTGCCCTGCATTTTGCCGGTCGCGATAATACTGGTGCCTTCCTTGAACATGTCCGGCAATATGCCTTCGTGTTGCACAATGATTTGATTAACGCGATCCGTTACGGAAAAGGAAACCGCCAGCGTACCTTCGGTGCGTTTGACGCTCCCTTCGCAAACTACCCCGCCCAAGCGGAAGGTGGCATTGGCCGGCGCTTCCTTGTTTTTCACCTGGGTAGGCGTGAACAGGTAAGTCATGTTTTCCTGCATCGCAAAGGTAATCAGCGTTCCGGCGACGGCAGCGACAACCAATAGCAAGACAACAAACCAGATTCGGCGAACACGGGTGGGATTCATTAAAAATAATCTCGTGGATATCAGTGAATGTTTTATGGCTGCGAGGTTTTATTTCGACGAGCGCGTAAACGGATATTGCGCAGGGTTTTTCTATAATTGAATTGCGGAACCAGAAAATCCCAGGCCAGTGCAAGAACGAAAATGATATAGGCAGCAATGACAAATTCCTGGTGAAGGTGAATCATTGTTCCGCTCCCGCCAATTTTTTTGCCCAATCCTTATTGGCTTCATGTTCGATGTTCATGGCACGGGTACGTTTCAAGACCGAGCCGACAAACCAGAATTTCGTTGCCAGCGTCATCACAATCAAAGGCCACATCAATTCAGTCGCCATTTTGGATTCGCCTACCAGGCGAATGGTTTCGCCCTGGTGCAAGGTATTCCACCACGTTACCGAGTAATGCACGATCGGTACATTGATGATGCCGATCAATACAAGAAACGCAGCAGCTCTTGCCGCCGAGCGTCGATCTTCGATGGCGTTATATAAACCGATGATGCCGAGATAAATAAATAACAGAACGAGTTCGGAAGTCAGGCGAGGATCCCAGGTCCACCAGGTTCCCCAGGTGGGCTTGCCCCAGATAGAGCCGGTGATGAGCGTAATCGCCGTAAACATCAGGCCGATATGCGCACTGGCAATCGTCAGTAGTTCGCAAATTTTTATCCGCCAAACAAGGGCGATAAACGCCTGTATCGCCATAGCGATAAATACGAATAAACTCATCCAGGCCGCAGGCACATGAATATAAATAATCCTGAAGATTTCGCCTTGCTTCGAATCCGCCGGAACCAGAAATAATCCGCCGACTGTGCCGATTGTCAGGCATACAAGTGCGAGAGTGAACCAGATAGGTATCCAGCGTGCTGCGAAGCGCTCGAAGTTGGGTGGCGAGCCGGTAGTGTTAAACCAAAGTATCAAAGCTTTCATGGCTTTCATGACAGGGAAATTTTTATGGCTGCGGCAGCAGCAATGGGGGCAAGCACAACGGCAATCACCAAGCCAGCGCCCAGCAAGCTAATTGCCCCTAGCCATGCCAAACCTTGGGAAGCAGCCACGACCGAACCCGCGCCAAACACCAGCACGGGGACATAAAGTGGAAGTGCCAACAGAGCCAATAGCATACCAGAGTGACGAATTCCGACTGTCAAGGCAGCAATGACAGCGCCCACAAGGCTGATTAGCGGCGTACCGACAAATAAAGAGATCATCAGGGGCGACAGCAATTCACCCGGTAAAAATAACATCTGTGCAAATAGCGGCGTCAGTATGACCAGCGGCAGAATTGTGCTGAACCAATGCACCAGTATTCTGGCGCCGATTAACAAGGCGAGCGGGGCGGGTGACATCAGCATTTGCTCGAGGCTGCCGTCGTCAAAATCACTTCGATAAATCGAATCCAGCGATAGCAAACTCGACAACAAAATCGCCACCCAGATAACCCCGGGTGCTAGCTCAGCCAATTTTTTTGGCTCTGCACTGGTGGCTAAAGTGAAAAGCGTTATCACCATGATTGCAAACAAGATGGGTTGTGCAATGTCGCCGCGTCGACGCAAGGAAAGTCTAAGGTCACGGCGGAATTGCGCGACAAGCAATGGCAGCACTGCCTGGTTCATGCTCATTCGCGGTTTCCGTTATTCGCCAGAACCAGATTTTGACAGGGAACCGGCGGTGCAGCGTATGCGCCATGGGTCGTCAACAAGACTGCACCGCCACGCTCGGTTTGTTCGGTAATCAATCGATTTACCAATTCAATACCTTGCAAATCGAGATTGGCATACGGTTCATCCAGCAACCAGCAGGGGCTATGGCAAAGCAATAAGCGTGCAAGCCCGAGACGTTTGTTTTGCCCCGCGGATAGCTGTCTGGCTTGAGTGTCTTCGTAACCGGCAAGCCCTACTTTTTCGAGTGCGGCCTCGATCAGTTTCGGATTTGTCGTGTGAAAAATGGCTTGAAGATACTCGAGGTTCTCAACACAGCTCAACTCGGACTTATGGCCGGGCTTGTGCGCCAGATAAGCGCAAGAATGTGACAAGTCGCTGCGGTCGCTTTCAGATTTGTGCACGAGAATTTCGCCGGATTGTGCTTTTAACAGGCCGCTGAGCACGCGCAGAAGCGTGGTTTTGCCTGAGCCATTGTCGCCTGTGACCAGTAATGCGTTGCCCGCGGTTAATCGAAAGTTGATCGGGCCGAAGATTTTCTCTTCGTTTCTGAAATAGCTCAGTTCCTTGACTTCCAGGACGACGGAATTGGCAGAAAAATCATTCATTTATGCGCAAATATTAACTTTTCTGGCGATTTCAGTCCACGAAAAATGCGCTTGGGCGTTGAATAGATCGGATAAGGGTGTTTGATTGCGAGTGGCGAGAGGTTTTTGTGACGCGGTTCCCACTTTATATCATCACGTTGCTAAATCATCGATCACCCCAATTGACCACATTTCCTTGTAGAATCGGACAGTTATATACAACACATTAGCCACAGGACAGCCAGCATGCGTGCGTCTCCATTAGTTTTAGCCGTTGCAATCGGATTAGGTTTGAGTCTTCCCGCGAATGAAGCAGCGACTGCTGCATCGAAAACTATCGATGCGAAAAAAAGCGCGGGCATCAAAACTTATATTGTTACTTTTGATGAAGTGCCGCTTGCGAGCTTCAGAGGTTCGGATGGTAGAAAATCCGGCGGCGTTCCTAAAATGGCCGCAACAAGTCCAGCTGCAACGGGCGAAGCAAAGTTCAATATCAAATCATCCGCTTCCCAAAACTATCGCCGTTATCTTGCTACTGCGCGCAAAAGCCGACTTGAATTGGCGTCAAGCAAAATCGGCCGCACAATCACTCCGACTTTTGTTTACGACGTAGTTACCCATGGTTTTGCAGCGCCGATGACAGAAGCGGAAGCTGCACAAATACGTACGATTCCCGGCGTCAAACGAGTACAGCAGGAAGTGATTTATCGTCCAATGACTGATCGCGGTCCGACCTGGATTAAAGCAGATCAAGTTTGGGCAGGCGGCGGTACCCCCAGCATTACGGGCAATAAAGGCGCAGGCATCATTGTTGGTGTTGTCGATACCGGCATCAATCGCGCTCATCCTGCATTCGCGCAATCAGCCGCTCCCACCGGGCCTGGTTCGCCGTACACAGAAACCTTTACGATCACTAATCCAAAAGGGGCTGGGGTTTTCGTCGGCCGTTGCAGCCTACCTGGAGGAAGCCCGACTCATGCCAGCAAATGTAATAACAAACTGATTGGCTTATGGGATTTCATTGCAAGCGGAACCGGCACCGCCGGTGATGCCGTTGATCAGGATGGGCACGGTACGCACACGGCCAGTACTGCTGCGGGCAATCCATTGAGAATCACATTCGCAGGCGGCACGATCGTTTATAAGCCTACGCTCTCGGGCGTGGCACCACGTGCGAACATCATTGCCTATAAGGCATGCGACGATACTGGTTGCCCTGGTTCGGCAACCTTGGCCAGTATCAACCAGGCAGTACTAGATGGCGTAAATGTCATCAGCTATTCGATTGGTGGTGGGCCGAGTGACCCTTACGCAACCGTCGATGGCACGAACGACCCAACTCCGGACGACAGCGAAGAGGCTTTCCTGGCAGCTCGAAATGCCAATGTCGTATCGTCCGTCGCTGCAGGCAACGATGGCCCATCACCGGGCACATTAGGCAGCCCATCTAATGCGCCTTGGGTTATGTCTGTGGCAGCTACTACGCATGATCGCGCTTTGGTAAACACGCTGGTTCTGACCGGTGGCAATACGCCGCTTCCTGGCGGCGGCACATTGTTCGGTTCGGGCAATAACTCTGGAACCAGTGTGTTATCGGCTCGGGCTATCACCAAAGATCCTGCTTACCCTTTATGCGCAACCGGGGCAAATACGGATGACTCGGCAACGGGCATCAGCAAACCACCAACATGGGTGACAGGCTTTTTTGCGAGCAAAATAGTGGGTTGTCAACGTGGTTATTACGCCCGGAGAGCCAAGGCCTTCAATGTAAGCCAGGGTACTGGCGGCGGCATGATTATGTATAACCAGCTTGAAGAAGGCGACAGTACTGTTTCTGATTCGTATGTGATCCCTACCGTACATCTGACTTATGCAGATGGTCAGGCATTTCTGAATTGGCTCAATTCGGGTACCGGACACACGGGCCAAATGTTGGGTTCCGAGTACACGGTTAACGCAGCTTTAGGCGACCGACTGGCTTCATTTAGTGGTCGCGGTCCTGTAGTACCTACCGGAATCATCAAGCCTGATTTGGCTGCACCTGGCGTTAGTGTCGTGGCTGCATGGCATGGACCTGATACAAATTGCCACCCGGATACCGATCCATCCGCCGTCAATAATGAAGACTTTAGCGGTTGTATTTCCAGCACCATCACGACAGCATCGTTAAGCGGAACCTCGATGGCGACGCCGCATGTCAGTGGTGCCGTGGCTTTGATCAAAGCGGTAAATCCGACATGGACGCCAAACCAGATTATTTCCGCGTTGATGTTGACCTCGCGTCCAACCGTCACGGTTAATGGTGTGATTGGAACGCCTCATGAAGTTGGCGCCGGTCAAACCGACGTAAACAAAGCGGTGCGTGCAGGCTTGTATTTGCCGGTGACAGATGCGCAATTCAAAGCGACCAATGTAAATACTGCCAATACCTTGAATCTTCCATCGCTAGGCAATAGCAACTGTTTCGAATCCTGTATTTTGTCTCGCACTTTTACCGACATGGTCGGCGGCGGCAATTACACGATCGTCAGCACCTTGCCTGCCGGCGTGACGATGACGCCTAGTTCGAGCAACTTGAGTTTTACCAATGGACAATCCCAGGCTGTCAATTTCACATTCAACATGACGAATGCACCGAATCTGCTCGGCAGCTGGGTTTATGGTTCGGTCACTCTGCAAAACACTTCTGGAAATGGTCGACCTGATTTGACTTTGCCGGTCGCGATATTTTCAAGCGCTTATGCGAATCAGAATAATGCGGTCGCTTTGATCACAAAAGCCGCGACGACGGAAAGAGGCTATTTTGATTACACTTTCAGCGGTCCGACAAGCCTCGGGGCCTTGCCGAATGCCCGTTTTGTCGTGAGTGATCTGGTGACTCCAAAAGTCGCCAATCCTCTTTTAAAACAAGATCCAACGAATAGCGACCCTTACGATACTTTCGAGCCTGCGACATCGAATCCGCGCTTGGGCGACTACACCGGGATTTACGTAGACACTTTCACGATCCCAGCCAGCCCGGTTGGTGGGCCTTTGCAATATAAAGTACACGTTTCTACATCTTCAGCAGCGTCGCTGGATACCGATCTATTTATCGGTATCGATGCAAATGGCGATAATCTGCCAAATGCCGATGAAGAGGTATGCGTGTCCGCAGGAAGCAATGCTACCGAGCTCTGCGAGTTCAATGTCACCACAGGCAGCTCGCCCGTTACTTATTGGGTGCTTGCTCAAAATTGGAACGACGCCACGGCTGGCAGCACTGATTTGGTACGTGTAAATTCGTACCAGTTGTCCAATATGCCGGGGACCACTGGCAACTTCATTGCAACAGGGCCAGGCAAATTAGCTTCTGGCGCTACTTTCAATGTAAGAATGGCTTGGGATGATCCGACTTTCCTGGCTGGCGAAAAACGCCATGCGTTTTTGATGGTTCAAGCTACCGAAGGAAGCAATGCTCTGCAAATCCCGGTCGAATTGACTCGCAGCGGAACAACATTTGAACCATTTGCATTGGCCAATAATGTTGCTCGTTCGGTTACCTTGCCGGCAGGCTTGACACACAATAAGCTTTATTTTGATGTCCCGCCAAATGCAACCTCGGTAACGTTCACGACCACTGGCACCGGCACAGTCACGCTCGGTACCGTGCGCTTGGCCAGCCCGACTGCGCCTTTGATTGAACCAGCACCTGGGGCCAATACCTTTACATCCAGTGTTGCCGGTGCGAATCAGACCATCACGATTTCGGGTGGCAATCTGCAACCGGGTCGCTGGTATCTGAAACCAACCAATGCCGGTGGAACAACTGCAACGGTCGCAGTCAAAGCGGTAATCAATACATCCAATGTTGGCGCGACGTTCAAGGTTGGTTCTTACTTCAATCCGAACCGCAGCGGTCATGGCGTGTTTATTTATCCAGGCGGCACGGACTGGGCTGTCCTTTGGTACACCTTCCTGCAAGATACAACGCCGACCTGGTATTTAATCCAGGGTCCGAAACCCGGTGTTGACGGTATCTTCAAAGGTGATGTTTATCGCGCAGCCTGGAATGGCACCACGAGAAGCCACAAAATTATCGGTGAAGCTCAAATCACCATTACCAGCGCTAACACTTTCGACTTCCACTATAACCTCGACGGTGAGACTGGCTCGGAATCCATGTCGGCTTTCCTCACGGGCTGTCCGCAATTCAACGGTAGTGATCTCGATATCAGTTCGCTCTGGTATAACCCGGCGGCTACCGGTTTCGGTTACAGCATCCAGGTGAACCCGAGCTATGAGTTCGCTGCGAGCTTCCTGTATGACGGTAATGGTGTATCTCGCTTCCTGGTCGCCGAGCGCGCCGGGACGTTTACCAATGCAACCGAAACATTCAACGCAGAACAAATTAACGGGTTCTGCCCGCTGTGTACTGCGGTACCGACAACGAGAGCAACTGTCGGTAGCTTCACCCGGACCTATGCGACCAATGACATAGTCAGCATCGGCACCAATGTTTCTTATGTGAATGGCGTACCTGGAGCATGGAATGTGACATCGAACGTCGATGTGCTGACCCAGACCCAAGGCTGCAATCCTTAATTTATTCACGATGTGAAGATCAAGGCGCGAATCGAAAGGTTCGCGCCTTTTTCTTTACTGCGCTGTACAAATCCGCATAATGTAATGCGATCAAGATATATTCATGCCATGAACCTAAATACCAAGCTACCCAAAGTCGAAACCACCATTTTTACCGTGATGTCGCAATTGGCGCTGGAGCATCAGGCCGTGAATTTGGGGCAGGGCTTTCCGGACTTCGAGGCGCCGAAGAGGCTGATGGACGAATTGGCCAAAGCCATGCAGCAAGGCAAGAATCAATATGCGCCGATGCATGGAATTCCTGCATTAAGGCAAGCCATTGCCGATAAAACCCTGCGTTGTTATGGCAAGCAGGTGAATGTGGATTCCGAGATTACCGTCACCAGTGGTGCCAGCGAAGCGATTTTCGATGCGGTATTGGCGGTGGTTCATACCGGTGATGAAGTCATCGTGCTTGACCCATGCTACGACTGTTATGAGCCTGCGATTGATTTGGCCGGCGCCAAGGCAGTGCATGTTGCCTTGGAGCCCGGTACGTTCACGGTGGATTGGAACAAGGTGAAAGCTGCCGTTACGCCACGTACACGGATGATTTTTATCAATACGCCACACAATCCATCCGGTGCGATGCTTTCATCAGACGACATGAATGCGTTGTCCGATATCGTCAAAGGTACCGAAATCCTGATTCTGTCCGATGAAGTGTACGAGCACATTATTTTCGATGGCCGCCAACACGAAAGCGTATTGCGCTATCCGGAATTGGCAGAACGCAGTTTCGTGATCTCGAGCTTCGGCAAAACCTATCACTGCACGGGCTGGAAAATTGGCTATTGCATTGCGCCGCCGTCGCTTACGAAAGAGTTTCGCAAGGTGCATCAATACAATACGTTCTGCAGTTTTACGCCGGCCCAGTGGGCATTTGCCGAAATGATTCAGCAAGAGCCGGAACATTACGAAGAATTAGGCGAGTTTTACCAGGCCAAACGGGACGCCTTCAAGACCCAGTTACTCAGCACGCGTTTTCAACCGCTTGCAGTACCGGGTGGTTATTTTCAATTGGTGGATTATTCCGAGATCAGCGATATGCCGGATTTGGAATTTTGCCGTTGGCTGACGATTGAAAAAGGAGTTACCGCCATTCCGCTATCCCCTTTTTATGAGAGGCCTCCTGCAGGGCAGCGTCTAATCCGCCTTTGCTTCGCAAAAAATTCCAATACGCTGGATGCTGCGATCGCACGACTGGTGAAAGTGTGATGCAAGACGATCTGATTATCAGTCTGGTTCAAGGCGATACGCGTTGGCACGATCCGCAGGCCAATCGCGATTACTATGGCGAGTTATTGCAGCAAGCGAAGCAAGCGAGCGACATCATTATTCTTCCCGAGACCTTCACGTCCGGTTTCAGCAATGAAGCCATTGCCGACGCGGAAACCATGCAGGGGCCGACACTTCAATGGATGCTGGAGAAAGCTCGTCATCACGATGCCGTGATTACCGGTAGCGTGCAGATACGAGAAGCGGGGCAGGTATTCAATCGTTTGATCTGGGCGCAACCGGACGGTCAATTCAAGCACTACGACAAGCGCCACCTGTTTCGTATGGCCAACGAACATCAGCGTTATGCGTCAGGTAATGCACGTTTGGTTATTGACTATAAGGGCTGGAGAATTTGCCCGCTGGTTTGCTATGACTTGCGGTTTCCGGTGTATTCGAGAAATCGTTTTAATCGCGATGCCGAAAATCGTTTCGATTACGACGTCTTGTTGTACGTTGCCAATTGGCCCGCTGCGCGCCGTCATGCCTGGAATAGTCTGTTGCCGGCAAGAGCGATTGAAAACCTGGCCTATGTTGCTGCAGTCAATCGCGTCGGGACCGACGGTAATTCCATTGATTATGCCGGCGACAGTATTGCACTGGATTATCTTGGCCAGCCGATGGCTAGCGGCAGCGAGCAGGATGAAGTTTTAAGTTGCAGTTTTTCAGCCAGCGAATTGCAAGCGTATCGAGCCAGATTTCCTGCCTATCTGGATGCAGATAATTTTGAAATTATTGATTAGAAGCCATCCCACCAACTTCCGGAGTAGGGCTTGTCGCTAATTCGCGCAATAAGCATTTTTTTATTGATGCTCTCGAGCCAAATGGCTTGGGCTGATGATTTGCCGGTATATCTCAGGTCAACTCGCGTTTGGGATAGCAGCAATGGCCTGCCACACAACACGGCACAATCCATTGCCCAGACTCCTGACGGTTATATTTGGGTCGCAACCTGGGAAGGGCTGGCGCGTTTTAACGGGCGTGAATGGAAAGTATTCGATCGCGATGCTATTCCTGGCCTATCTGATAATGGAATTCGCGCATTACTCGTTGCGAAGGACGGTCGGCTTTGGGTGGGATCGGCGCGAGATGGTTTGTTCAGTTATTTCCGGAACCAATGGACGTCGATCCCGTATGAAAATGAGCCGGGACAATCGCAAATAACCGCACTGTTCGAAGACAGGGATGGAAGAATCTGGATTGCCGCGGCATCGAAAACCATCATGTCGCTTGAACCCGATGGAAGTTTAAAACGTTATCCATTGCAATTGCCGGATGCCAGAAACAGCGCCTTGGGTTTTGAGCAAGATACAAAGGGGAATATCTGGCTTGCAACTCGCGTCGGCCTGGCAAAGCTTAACAAGGGTAATTTCGAGCTGATATCGAATTTTTCGGTTCCGATAAAATCGGTAGCTGCACTTGCCAAGGATTTAGACGGCAATCTGTTATCGGTAACGGATCGTGGCTTGTTCAAACAACAGGGAGATCGTTTTTTACCAGTATCGGGCGGCGAAGATCTCGGTGGCCGCCATCAAGTCGAGTCTATTTTGGTCGAGTCGGAAGACCGCATCATGTTTGGTACCCAGAGCGAAGGGTTGTATTGCCTGTGCAGCGGCAGGCTGGAACATTTCGATACGAAAAACGGTCTGGTCAATAATCGAATAGCGACCTTGTTTCTCGATCACGAAAAAAGTCTATGGATTGGCACTAATCTGGGCGTCACCAGAATTCGTACTGGTCAGATCACCCGTTATGCACGGCATAACGGTTTGAGCGATGATTATGTGCGTGCGGTTTTAAAAGATATCGACGGCAGTACCTGGGTTGGCACCAGTGCCGGGTTGAATCACATCAAGAATGATGAAGTGCAGCAATGGAACCGTGAGCAAGGCCTGGCCAGCGACAGTATTTATTCATTGATGCAGAGAAAACCGGATGAACTCTGGATTGGTACTGCCGATGCCGGCATCAGCATTTTGCAAGCCGGAAAATTTCGTAACATCGCCCATAACCAGGGGCTGCCATCCAATCAGGTCCGTGGCTTGGTAGCCGATGGCGACCGTGTCTGGGCGGGTATGGGTGCGCGTGCCGGCGGTGGCGTAGCGCTGATCGAAAATGAGCGGGTGACAAAACTATTCGGTAGCGATCTCGCGGTTCGCGCCTTATTTCTGGATTCAAAAAAGCGTCTGTGGATAGGTTCCACATCAGGCATCTTTTATATTGAAAATGATCAAATAAAAGCCTGGAAAAATCCGAGCGTCAATTTGCAATATGCGTTTGCGTTTTACGAAGACGAGCGCGGCGTTTTATGGGCGGCTGCGGATAATGGGTTATATCGCATCGAAAAAGACCAGGTTACTTCCATTGGTATTTCGAGAGGTATTCCGAGTGTGCCGATCCTCGGGGTGATAGGGGAAAACGACAGTATTTGGATATGTACCAACAAAGGGGTTGTGCGATTAAATCGCAAACAACTGGATGGCATTGCGTTGGGAACGGAAAAAGAACTTTCGGTCAACGGTATTGACCAGTCGCAAGGACCGTTGTCGCGCTTGCAATGCAATGGCGGCGGCAGCCCGGTAATGCTGCTGGATTCCAAATATCTCTGGTTTTCGACATCCAGCGGCCTAGCCTTGATGGATCTGAAAAAGCGCCAGGAAATCAATACCAAGCCACGCACGCTGATTGAATCCATTGCGATTGATGGCATCCCTATATCCGATATGTCCCAAACCCTGTTCGGCCCGGGCGTAAGACGAATCGACTTTTCATTCGCGGCACCGACTTTCATTGCACCTGAACAAGTGCAATACCGTGTCAGGCTCGATGGCTTCGACGATGTTTGGCAAACATCCAGTACCTTGAACCATGTTTCGTATACCAATCTGGCGCCTGCCAAATACATTCTGAATCTCGAAGCCGATGATGGTTTTGGTCGGTGGTCGGGCATCGTGACCCAATATCCGTTTGAGGTCCGTCCTTACCTCTGGCAGCGAACCGGGTTTTGGGTTGTATTAATCACTCTCTTTGCGATTGGTGTATTGGCGGCATATAGGTATATCGTGAATAGTGCGAGAGCCCGAGAAAAAATACTGGAACAAGTCGTGACGGAACGGACGGCGGAAATCCAGAATTATGCAAACAATCTCGAAAAAATCAGTCGTGAACGCGAAGATTTACTGGGTGTCCTGCAGAAGCAAACGGATGGATTGGCGAAACTGGCCAGTGAAGATGCGTTGACGGGCCTGGCAAATCGCCGCAGTCTCGATGTCAGTTACAAGGAATTGTTTGAACATACTCGTGCCGAAGGTCGCCCGATAAGTGTGGCCGTGGCCGATATCGATTTTTTCAAATCGATTAACGATACCCTGGGACATCATGTCGGCGACGACGTCATCCGCCGAATCGCCACAAAACTGAAGCAAGTGACACGGGGACGCGATTTGGTGGCGCGTGTTGGTGGCGACGAGTTTGTCCTGATATTTCCGGGCATGTCGGCCCATGCCGCAACCGAGATTTGTGAACGACTTTGTCGCGATATTGCAGCACTAGATTTTGGTGTTGCATACAATAATTTGAAGGTAAGCATGAGTATCGGTGTGAGCGATTGTCCGTCTGCAGTGAGCCTGGAACGCTTGATAGCCGACGCAGATCGGGCATTATATGAAGCGAAAAATTCAGGTCGAAATCGTGTGGTTGTACGCTCAAGCTAAATGTCCTGTACCATCGCGTTTACACGTTTATAGTGTCATCCCTTGATGAGTAGAATGATCATGAATATCAAATGCTTAGTATTAATTCCGCTGATGTTTTGTGTCTCCACGGCTAGCTTCGCAGCTAAGGAAAAAACGACGGCCAGCACGGCATCTTCCGGCCCCCAGAAACCGGTAATCGCAGTGGCCGAGTTCAAGAACGAGACGAACGCCCATTGGTGGAGCAGTAGCGTTGGCAAGGATCTGGCGGGTTTGTTAAGCAATGAACTGGCTGCTACCAATGAATTCCGAGTCGTAGAGCGCCAGAAAATGGATGCCATCATTCAGGAACAAAACCTGATGGCTTCGGGGCGCGCCAAGCTGAGTAATGCAGCCCAAATGGGTAAATTATTCGGTGCGCAATATCTGGTGATGGGCACTGTGACTTCCTATGAAGAACAAGCTAAATCCAGTGGTTCAGGTTTGAGCTTTGGCGGGATTTCCGTAGGTGGGAAGTCGGCTCAAGCTTATGTCGCCGTGGATATTCGCGTTGTCGATACAACATCCGGTGAAATTGCGTTTGTCCGCACCATTGAAGGCAACTCCAAGAGCGGCGGCAGCAACGTGAGTTTCTCCAAATTTGGTGCCAGCGGCGGTTTCCAGAATGAAGAAAACAAGCCAGCAGGCAAGGCCGTTCGTGCCGCCATCGTGATGGTCAGTGACTATCTTGAATGCGTCATGGTGTTGAAGAATGGTTGTGAAGCCGGTTTTGAAGCGCAGGACAAGCGCCGCAGGAAGAAAACTTCGGATAGTCTGGACATCGATTGACGCGCCGAAAGCTTCAGTACTCGATCGAATAAAAAAAGGCCGCGCTAGCGGCCTTTTTCATGCTTCGCTAAGGACTTATTGCTTGGCCAGAACAGCCATGCCGGATGTGGACTTATGGATGATAGTACTTTGCGGAATGCGGCCTTGCACTTTCGCTTTGCCGATATTGATAATGCTGGCCAGATGGGTCGCATCCATGGTGGGGTCGATATCGTTGCCGTCGATACTGAGTCCGTTGATCTTGATGTCGCCGAAATTCAATGCCGCCAGTGCAAAGGTAAGCGGATTGTTGCCCGGGCGAATGGTGTTGCTGTGAATTTTCGAAAAGGACAGACTCAGTTCGCCATGATTGATGATGACACCGGAATCATGGGCACTGACCGGCATGTGATTATAGGCAAGCTCTGAATCGCTCAAACTGAGGCGACCAAAGTTGGTGATGATGGCCTGTGCAACACCGGGATTCGAATCTACGATCTTCACCCGATCAAGCAACAGGTCGCCGTTGTTCAACAAGGCGCCATTACTGCCTTCTGCCAGAATCAGATTACGCAGGACAACCGTGCTTTGTTTCTCGGTACTCACTATCGCGACCGAGGCTTTCACATATCTGCGGATTTCGGCGCCATTTCCTTCAATGGTTAACGAATTCCGGAACGCCGGAAGCAGGCTGGTGCGCGAAGCCGGGGTATTGAACGCATATAGTCCGTGCTTGGCAAGTGTAATGGTATCCGCTTCGGGGCTTGCATTGGCTTCTGTGATGGCCTTCAACAAACCGCTGTTATCACCATTCGGAATGGTGAAATTTTTAGCACCGCATGGCAGTGCGATGAGCAACAATGATGAAAATATTAAACGATGGTTGAGATTCATGAGGTGCTCCGTACTTGATCTACAGTCCACCATCCCTGTTTTTTTTAGAGCGTGTACTCGAGCGAAATTTGCAAGGCTACATGTCCGTTCAGGTTAGCGATAAGCTGCCAGCATCGCTCTTTTGCCATAGAGCAATTGTTCATAGCCATCCGGCGGAACCGGCAGCACATCGATGCGTGAAAAGCCGATTTTTTTCAGGATCCAGATCAATCCTTCCAGATTGGGGATCAGGCAAATGCCCTGGGTTGAAGCTTCCGGCCCGTGAGTCTCGTGGGTTTCATCAATCACGACAAAACTGGCCTCGATTTGTTTGACGAAACGATAGCTACCGTAATCGACAACACCATTTTGTCCCGGTGCAATCTGGGTTTCAATCAGACACGCATTTTTGCAAAGTTCAAATGCTTTTCGAAGTGCGCCAATCGGATTTTCCAGATGGTAGATAAGCCCGAAACAAAGCACCAAATCAAATTTCCCAAGCGCATTCGTATCCAGTGAATGCACATCCGATTGCAGGGTGCGTATTTTCTCGGATTGACCCAATGCATTGAAAATCAACTCGGCATCGGTGACATGGTTGTCGCGAGCGTCGGTTGCCAGCACATTGTTGAAGCCGGCTTTGACCAATTGTGAACTGAACCAGCCCTGGTGACAGGCAAGGTCAATCGCATCGAGCTTTTTATCGGTGACTGATCCGAAATGCCGATGAATAAAATCATTCATCATTCGCGTGCGGGTATCGTGAATCAAATCTAGTTGATGCTGATGTGTGCTCGGAACAGTTTGCCCATTTGGCATCACGAAAGGGTAAAACCATTCTTTGGCAAGACACGCATTTTGAAAATCAGTCATGTATAAAAAAACTCACGGCATTTAAGCCGTGAGTTTGTTTGGTTTGACGCTTGATATCAATGATTCCGTGAATCAATCGTCTGAAGGCAAACCATCGGGACGTTTCCGGAACGGCGGACGCGGGCCGCCTTGAGGACGATCACCTTGCGGGCGCGGACCTCGGTTCTGATTTGGGCGATCACCTTGCGGACGCGGGCCACGATTTTGGAATGGTGGACGGTCACCTTGTGGGCGGTCGCCTTGCGGACGCGGACCACGGTTCTGATATGGCGGACGATCACCTTGAGGACGATCACCTTGCGGACGCGGACCACGGTTCTGATATGGCGGGCGATCGCCTTGCGGACGATCTCCCTGAGGACGCGGACCACGGTTCTGATATGGACGCTCACCCTGCGGGTTTGGACCGCGCGGAGGAGCTACACGTGAGCCTGTATCAACGCCATCGGGCACGTACCAACTCCGGAATTCTGCAGGATTGCTGTCAGGTGCACGTGGCGGACGCGGGCCTCGGTTCTGATACGGACGATCACCCTGCGGACGATCACCTTGAGGACGCGGGCCACGATTCTGGTATGGCGGACGATCACCCTGTGGGCGATCACCTTGCGGACGCGGACCACGATTTTGGAAGGGTGGACGATCACCTTGTGGGCGCGGTGGGCGTGGACCACGATTGGCATCGGCGCCTTCTGCACGATTGCCAAAATTGTCGTCACGAGGACCGGCGTTGTAAGGCCGCTTCTCGCCAAATGCTGGGCGTGCACCACGTGGTGTACGCGTGCCTGGATGGGCATCGGCACCCATCGGGCCACTGAATGGTTTGCCCTTGGGCTTGAAGCCACCCGGTTTTGGACGGCCGGCTCCGGCACCAGGGCGGCCACGGCCGCCACGAGGACGGTCTTCGCGAACGTGATCGAAGCGACGCAGCTCGCGTGCTTCATCATTCACTGCGCCGTTTACATAATTGTTTTGCAAGCGATCTTTGCCGACACGAATTTCAGTCGGGCGAGATTTGCGTTGTCCAATGACGGACTGCAAGGTCAAGACCGGTGCATTTTGTTCTAGTTTGAATTCTGCACGCAGAGCTTCAACGTCTTTTTGATCCATTTCGACGCAGTTACCGCGCTTCAACAAACGTGGCAGCGTGATGTTGCCGTAGCGAACGCGTTTCAAGCGACTGACTTGATAACCTTGCGATTCCCACAAGCGGCGAACTTCGCGATTACGACCTTCGTTCAGCACAACCTGGAACCAGGCATGCGAATCGCTCGAACCAATGCGTTCGATTTTGTCGAATTTGGCCGGACCGTCTTCCAATGCTACGCCGCGCGCCAATCGATCAACGATGTTGTCGGGCACTTCGCCCTGGATGCGGACGACATATTCGCGTTCGATCGCGTTTGATGGATGCATCAAGGCATTCGCCAATTCGCCATCGGTGGTCAGCAATAACAAACCGGTGGTGTTGATATCCAGACGACCTACGGCAATCCAGCGCGCGCCTTTCAAACGAGGCAGCGATTCAAATACGGTAGGACGACCTTCCGGATCTTCGTTGGTAGTGACCTGGCCTTCAGGTTTGTTATAGATCAATACACTTGCAGGTTCAGTCAGAGCAGTGGCGACAAATGTTTTGCCATCCAACTCGATACGGTCACCGCTGTGAACCGATTGTCCGACTTTGGCGATTTCGCCATTGACCTTGACGACGCCCTGGGCGATGCGCTCTTCCAGCGCACGGCGCGAGCCTAAGCCGGCCTGCGCCAACACCTTGTGTAAACGCTCTTCGGCTTTCGGCGCGATTTCTTCGCCTTCACGTTTAAGCGATAGCGTTTTGCGATTGTTATCGCTGATTTCCTTACTCATTTTTATACTCCGGCTCGGCGATATCGTCGGCCTCTTCATTGTTTGTTTCATTCTCATCATCGGATGTCATCTCGACAGCCTTTAATTCTTCGTTTGTATCGCCTGTATCTTCTTCGGAGTTTTCATCCGAAATTTCGTTTGACTCTTCTTCGGAGTTTTCTTCTGCATTGATCATCGCAGCCGAGGCTACTTGTGGAACGCGATCAAACGGCAGCTGCGGATCGAGTTCCGGAATTTCTTTCAGTTCCGCCAACGGTGGCAATGCGTCAAGACTCTTCAAGCCGAAGTAATCCAGGAAGCCTTTGGTGGTGCCGAACAAGGCTGGTTTGCCCGGCACGTCGCGATGGCCAACCACGCGAATCCACTCGCGATCTTCCAGTGCTTTCACCATCTGTGCGTTTACGGCGACGCCGCGAATTTGTTCGATCTCGCCGCGGGTAATCGGCTGGCGGTAGGCAATCAATGCCAATGTTTCCAAGGTTGCACGGGTGTATTTGCTTTGACGTTCGGTCCAAAGACGAGCGACCCAGTTGTGCACTTCATTTTTCACCTGAAAGCGAAATCCCGAAGCGACTTCAATCAATTCAACACCGCGTTCATCGCAGGCTTGCTGTAGTTCGCTGATCGCGCGTTCCACGCTACCGACCGGTGCGGGTTCGTCATCGGGGAACAAGGCATAAATCTGCGTGATGCTGAGAGGTTGCGGTGCCGCCATGATGGCCGCTTCGACAACGCGACCAATGAAATTTTGATCCAAATTGTGTTCTAAATCGTGATCCATGAATAAAGTCATTATCAGTTGGAAGTAGAGGAGTCCGAAGGAGTATCAAACTCCGATTCGGGAATAACGGGTTCATTGGCAGCATCGCTATCGGATGCGGCAAGGGATTTGATGTAAATCGGTGCCATCGGTGCTTCCTGCACGATTTCAAGCAATTGCTCTTTCGCCAATTCCAGAATCGAAAGGAAAGTCACGACGACGCCGAGCTTGCCTTCTTCAACCGTAAACATGGTTTCGAACGCGTGGAATTTGCCGTCACTCAATCGACCCAGCACTTCGCCCATGCGTTGACGCACCGACAGGGCTTCGCGCTTGATTGCATGATGGGTGAATAATTCGGCACGCTTGATGACATCGCGCAGCGCCAGCAACATTTCACGCAATTCGACCGGCGGTGGAACTTTTACCGTCGCACGTTCGGGCACATAAGCGCTGACGACGTGCGTATCGCGATCCAGTCGATCCAGTTGATCGATGTCTTCTGCCGCTTTCTTGAAGCGTTCGTATTCCTGCAAGCGGCGAACCAATTCGGCGCGCGGGTCGGCTTCCAGACCTTCTTCCGAAGGTGGACGCGGCAACAACATGCGGGATTTGATTTCGGCCAACATAGCGGCCATTACCAGGTATTCAGCCGCGAGGTCGAAGCGTAAATCCTGCATCACGCCGATATATTCGACGTATTGGCGGGTAATTTCCGCGACCGGAATATCCAGAATGTTCAGATTCTGGCGACGAATCAGATACAGCAACAAATCCAGCGGACCTTCGAAGGCTTCAAGAATGACTTCGAGAGCATCGGGCGGTATATACAGGTCTTGCGGCATTTGCAGCACGGGCTGACCCAATACCATCGCCAACGGCATTTCCTGCTGTTGTGGCAATACCGGAAAAATAGTGCTGGTTTCTTCAGTCGCGTTCGGCGCGGGGTCGTTGTTCATCAATATGCTTATAGTTAGATAGTGAGAGTTACTTTTTTAGAAATACCCTCAAAGTGAAACTTCGTGAAATCCCTGTCGCAGGATTTCTGGTGTTTCGCTAGTGCAATCAATTACGGTGGTAGGGCCCGGATCGCAATCACCTGCGTCCAACAGCACGTCTACCCAACGCAAACACCGCTCAATCACAGCTTCGATTTCATGGCTGGCCAGATCGTCTTCCTCCGGCAACACCACGCTGGTACTGAGTAGCGGTTCCCCCATCAACTCGAGCAGTGAATTCGTCACCGGATGTCGCGGTAAACGAACGCCAATTTCGCGGCGCTTGCTGCGGCCACTATGCTTTAAACGACGGGGTAATTCTGGGGAGGCCGGTAATATGAACGTCACAGGCCCTGGGCAGTGTGTACGCATCAGCCGGAAGGCTGAATCCTCTAGCCGGGCCAAACGGCCGGCCTCACTCAATGTGCGACAGAGTAAGGTGAAAGGGTGCTTGCTGTCCAGTTGCCTGAGCCTGATCACCCGGTTCTCCGCCTCGACAGCGTTCAGGTTCCAGACGAATGCATAGCCTGCATCAGTGGGACAAAGCGCCAAACCGCCATTCTTCAGGCAATCGGCGGCTTTTTGCAGGAAACGCTCTTGTGGCGTAATGGGATGAAGCTCGTAGTGTTCGGGCATCAGGATTTAAGGCTGGGGACGGAAAGTGCGCAGGGATTTCATTACGCATTCTACGATGCTTCAATGGTTTGGAGCGACAAACTGTGAATTCACTCGAAATAAAAAACCGCCATGAAGGCGGTTTTGTTTTTTGGCGGAAGCGGTGAGATTCGAACTCACGGTGGGCTATAAACCCACGGCAGTTTTCAAGACTGCTGCCATAAACCGCTCGGCCACACTTCCAATTTTTCTGTCAAGGCGGGCTAAAACACAATGGCCATCTTTCCAAGGGCGCCATTTTAACCGAGTTGAATGCTTTGTAGGAATTTTCCTACAAAAAAATCGGGATTTATCGGGTTGTCGGGTTTTTGTCTGCCCCGTAAGCTGTATCCACTGAATAGGGGAATTCAATGATTCGTGTATTTTTGCTGGACGACCACGCATTGGTGCGAGCCGGATATCGCATGATTTTGCAGAATGAACTGGATATCGAAGTAATAGGGGAAGCGGCGAGCGGGGAAGAAGGCTTGCCGATAATCAAGAAATGTTTGCCTGATGTCGTTCTGTGCGATTTGCATCTGCCGGGCATCAGCGGCCTGGAAATCACCGAGCGCTTGGTCAAGGGGCAGGTTGGTCCGAAAGTGGTGATGGTCTCGGTACAGGAAGAAGGCCCGATGCCGAAGCGACTTCTGGACGCGGGTGCCAGTGCCTATGTCGGCAAGGCATGCGATGCGAAAGAATTGTTGAAAGCCATTCGTGAAGCCGCACGTGGCAAACGCTACGTTGGAAGCGATCTGGCACAACGTTTGGCATTCGGCGCTAACGGAACAACATCGCCATTTTTCGAGTTATCTCCGCGCGAAATGGAAATCAGCATGTTGCTATGCCAAGGCCTGCGCGCCGAAGACATTGCAAGAAAGTTGAATTTAAGCGGCAAAACTGTCGCGACCCATAAGTCCCGTTTGATGGTCAAGCTTGGCGTGAACGACACTATGAGCATGGCTCGTTTGGCCGCGCAGCACGGCATTACCGAGCCGGCGAAAAGTTTGTAGTTTCGTAGAGCTTCAACAAAAAACGCCGAGCTGAACTCGGCGTTTTTTTGAACATCTAATCTTCGGGAGTTAAATCAGTTTTTGCTGATCGCCTTCCTGGATATTTTCTGCATCGTCGTCATTCTCGGCTTTGGCTACTTCCGGAGTTTCCAACGGTTTTGGCACAACATAAGCAGCAGGCGCAGGAGCACTGAATGCCGGAGGCACGGTAGTTGCTGGTGTTGCGACTGGCGCCGGTGCCGAGAATGCTGCTGGCACTGACGTCACTGGTGTCGGTATAGCAGTAGGTGCGGGTGCCGAGAACGCTGCAGGCACCGATGTCACTGGTGCAGGCGCTGGAGCCGAGAACGCTGCAGGTACCGATGTCACTGTTGCAGGCGCTGGTGCCGAGAACGCGGGAGGTACTGATGTCACTGGTGCAGGTATTGCAGCTGGTGCTGGAGCCGAGAACGCTGCCGGAACTGCAGGCTTCTCAACTACGTCAGGTACAACATCTTGCTGGGCAGTCACTGCGAGTAATTCTGCAGTCACAGGGAGCTCGAGCGTAATTTTTGCATCGTTTTCAATGACCGGAATTGCAGTTGTTTCGGCAATCAACTCCACTTTTTCGGTTTCCTGCACGGCAACGCTGATGGCCGGCATCTCGATCTCTACTGCTCTTATTTCTTCTGGTTTTGCTACCGGCGCAGGCACTGGTGCAGGCGCGATATTTTCAGACGAAAGTTGATCATCCAGATCATCGAAAACCGATTCGGCACGTGTGACCGGCATCGAAGACACCAATACGGGTGCTACAAAAGTTGCCACATGTGCTGGTTTGTTTTGTTCTGGTGCAGATTGAGTCGAAGTAGTTTCTTCGTCGCCATCTTCATCGTCGAAGTCGGCTGAAGAGTTTTCGTTTTGCACGGCATTCGGATCTTGCGGTCCTTGATCAGGGCGACGACGACGACGGCCACCACGACGGCCACGACGACGACGTGCACCTTCACCACCTTGTTCGTCTTCAGCCGTTGTACCTGCAGCGTTTGCAACAGTAGCAACGGCTTGCTGTGGATCAACGGTAATCTGCACTTCGCCATCGGCTACAGGTGCAGTGGTTGCTGCAGTTAACTGCGCCAATCTTTCCGCTTCGCGTTTCGCTTTGCGTTCGGCTTCACGACGATAGCTTTCCTGACGCTGTGCTTCCCGACGCTCCATTTCCTTGCGCTTCAATTCTTCCGCACGTTGTTGCAGCTCAAGCTGTTTGGCTTCATCAAGCACAGGAGCCTGTTCAAGCTGTTCTTGCTTCACAGGTTGTTTTGCAGCTTGCGGTGCTTGTGCCTTGTTTTGCTGAGGCGCCGCTTGCTGTGGTTTAGCTTGTTGAGGTTGCGGCTGATTGCGGTTTTGCTGCGGGCGCTGTTGCTGATTGCCGCGGCCATCGCGTTGATTGCGATTACTGCGATCGTTCCGGTCCTTGAAGTTCTTGTTGCCACGATCACTGCGTTCGCTGGTATTGCTGGCTTTTGCGACGGCTGGTTCACTTTCTCCACCGGCAAAGAACGATGCAATACGTGCAAACAAGCCTGGTTTTTTCACGGCAGTTTGTACTGCAACTGGTGCTGCTGTTTCTTCGCGTGCTTCGCGCACTGGTGCAGGTTGCGTTGGCTTCACGTGCGTTACCGCCGGTGTCACCGGGATATTCAATTGCGAGCGAGTCAACGCGTGAATTTCCAGCTTCTTCGGAGTAGTGCGGTGATAACTTGGTTTTGCAATTTCTTCCGTCAATTCGCCTTCGCGAATACGGGAAACATTGAAATGGGGCGTTTCCAGTTGCTCGTCGGCGACGATCAGAATCGGTGATTCGTGACGGGTTTCGATTTCAACCAGCGCACGACGTTTTTCGTTCAACAGATAGTTGGCGATTTCGGAAGGCGCCTGTACCAGCACTTGTCCGGTGTTTTCCTTCATCGCATGTTCTTCTGCAAGACGCAGAATCGACAAGGACAGGGATTCAACGCTGCGCATGCGGCCGTGGCCATCGCAACGCGGGCAGATGATTTGACTTGACTCACCAAGGCTAGGACGCAGACGCTGACGGCTCATTTCCAGCAAGCCGAAACGCGAAATCTTGCCGATTTGTACCCGGGCACGGTCATGTTTCAAAGCGGCTTGCAGGCGATCTTCAACCATGCGTTGATGCTTGCCCGAACCCATGTCGATAAAGTCGATCACGACCAAGCCACCCAAATCGCGCAGGCGCAATTGGCGTGCGACTTCTTCGGCCGCTTCGATATTGGTCTGGAATGCGGTTTCTTCGATATCGCCGCCCTTGGTTGCGCGCGACGAGTTTACGTCGACGGCAGTCAAGGCTTCGGTTTGATCCATCACGATCGAACCGCCTGATGGCAAACGCAGAGTACGTTCGTAGGCGGCTTCGATTTGCGATTCGATCTGGAAGCGATTGAACAGCGGAATATCGTCCGTGTACATCTTCAATTTTTTCAACGAATGCGGCATCACCGATTGCATGAAGTCTTTGGCTTCTTCATACATCGCTGGCGTGTCGACCAGAATTTCGCCAACATCCGAACGCAGGTAATCGCGCAGGGCGCGAATGATCAAACGCGACTCTTGATAGATAAGGAAGGGCGCTGGCTTCGAGAGTGCGGCTTCGGTAATCGATTTCCAGACTTGCAGCAGGTAATTCAGATCCCATTGCAGTTCTTCGGCGTCGCGGCCGACGCCGGCGGTGCGGATGATCACTCCCATATCGTCCGGAATGGTCAGCGCATCCATGGCTTCTTTCAGGGCCTGGCGATCATCGCCTTCGATGCGACGTGAAACGCCACCGGCAGTCGGCGAGTTCGGCATCAGCACCATGTAACGGCCGGCGAGCGAGATGAAAGTGGTTAAGGCAGCGCCTTTATTGCCGCGCTCTTCTTTGTCGACCTGAACGACGATTTCCTGACCTTCACGAAGGAATTCCTTCATGCTGGCTTTGTTCGGATCTACGCCGGGAACGAAATAGTCACGTGAGATTTCTTTCAGTGACAGGAAGCCGTGACGACCGCCACCATATTCGACGAATGCGGCTTCGAGCGAAGGCTCGAGTCGAACGATGCGGCCTTTATAGATATTCGATTTTTTTTGTTCTTTAGACGGTTGCTCGATATCAATATCGTAAAGCGTTTGGCCATCCACAATCGCGACGCGCAGTTCTTCAGCCTGCGTGGCGTTAATCAACATTCTTTTCATTGTTATTCCTCACACGCTCTACCGCGAGGAACGCCGGGGGTCCTTCACCTATTCCGGGGCACGCGCATGCGCATGCTCGCCTGGTTGGAACTTCCAGCGCTTCAAACCTTGGGCGTACCCACGGGAGCGCTTATACATTTGTTTCAAAAGGGGCCGAAAATCGCCGAGCGTTTTCCGGTCTGACCGATGTTTAACACATCGAGCGATATCCATCCGACCATCAAACCGACTAACATGGTCACTCCCTTGGAGTGTGGTAGCGGTCTTTCAGGAATCACTGGTGCTCAGCTTTCGGCCAACATTCCAGCGAAATCAGGACGTTATCTCGCAAACCCAGTGTAACAGACGAATATGACTATGACGACCCCGCCCCAAAAGTCCGGCCCGAATACGGCCGTGAGATCGGTAGAAGTGCCCGAAGATCGGGACAATCAGCGCCTGGACAACTTCCTGTCCAGCCAGATCAAGGGGGTACCCAAGAGCCTGATTTACAAATTGGTGCGCAGCGGCCAGGTTCGGATTAACGGAAAACGCGCCAAGCCAGACGCCCGGGTCTTCGTCGGTGACGAAGTCCGGATACCCCCGGTTCGGCTCGAAGTCGAGGGTGAGGTCAGGCCCGCCCCGAAATCTTTGCTTGAACGTTTGTCCGCCAGCATTATTTACGAAGATAAATTGTTCCTGGCCCTGAACAAGCCATCCGGCATTGCTGCCCATGGCGGCAGTGGCGTCAGTCATGGGGTGATCGAAGGTTTACGCGCGCTACGTCCTGACGAGCCGTTTGAGCTGGTGCATCGTTTGGATCGAGATACCAGTGGCGTGCTGATCATCGCCAAAAAACGCTCGGCCTTGCTTGAACTGCAAGCTCTGATGCGTGAAGGCGAGGATGAAGAAGCCCCAAATAAAAAATATCTAACCTTATTAGTTGGCAAAATGCCGTCCGGTACCATGACCGTGGATGCACCCTTGCAGCGCTCGGTTTTACAGGGCGGTGAGCGCATGGTCCGCGTGCACCCGGAAGGCAAGGCGTCGGTCAGCCATTTCAAATTGCTGGAACGCCGTGCCGGCTGCAGTTTTTGTGAAGTCACCATCGAAACCGGTCGTACCCATCAAATCCGAGTCCATGCCAAACATTTGGGGCACCCGGTTGCCGGTGATGAAAAATACGGTGACCGTGAAGCCAACAAGCGTTTATCCGAGCAAGCCGGATTGAAACGATTGTTCCTTCACGCGGCTTCGATGGAGTTTGCTTTGGATGGCGGGGCCAAGCCTTATCTGATCAACGCGCCACTTGCGGATGATTTGAAAGAAGTACTGGATAGATTGAAATAATCAGGGAACTGCCATATGCCAATACTGGGAATCGGACTGCACGTCATCATTGCTATTTTTTTTGCGATTCACGCGATGCGTACGAATCAAGATAGATATTGGTTCATGATTTTGTTTGCTTTCCCCGGGCTGGGGAGTCTGATTTACGGCTTGATGGTCTGGCTTCCGGACGTGCGAAACACGCGCCAGGGTAGAACAATCGAAAATACGCTCGTCAATGTGCTCGATCCAACTCGTGAATTAAGACAAGCGCAGGAAGCGATTGAAATTGCATCGACACCGGACAATCGCATCCGCCTTGCACATGCATTGGTCAACGCAAAACGCGCGTCCGAAGCCATTCCTCAATATCAAAGTGTATTGAATGGTATTTATGCGAACGATCCGAAAATCCAGACTTTTTTGGCGAGAGCATTTCTGGAAGCGGGTCATTTCAGAGAAGCAAAAGAATTGCTCGATCAAATCATCAGGCAAAACCCGAATTTCAAATCTCCGGAAGGGCATTTGATTTACGCAAGAGCCTTATCTGCCTTGAATGAACGCAAGTTGGCAAGGGACGAATATGAAGTCTTGGTCGGTTATTACGTCGGCCTGGAAGCAAGAGCGAGATATGCGGAAACGCTGCTGCAATGGGATGATCCGTATCGTGCCAACACGTTATTGGATGAAAGTCAGAAACTGGTCAAACGCATGCCGAACTCTGCTCGCCAGATGAATCAGGAGTGGATTGCGAGTCTGGAGAAGTCGAATAGATCGTTGCAGGTTAAAAGCTAAACAAACATAAAACGCTTGAATTACTGATCCATACAGCCGAGAGCGATACATGGATTCGGCGTGTCTTCCATGTAGATGGGTTTTGCCGAAACTTTCTTGCTCACGGCTGGTTGATCTTCGTAATCACCTGCATCGGTCAATTTGCTGACCTTCGAAATGCTGACGCCAGTCAATCGATTGGTGCTTACCTCGAATGCGTCATGTTGATTCGTACGGCTGTATTGACTGACATCATCACCAATCAAACGCATGCGGTGTTCTGCTTTATCGAAACGATAGCGATACAAGGCTGTGATTGCCGTAGTGCCGCCGGTTAAATCTTCGACAATCAAGACACCTTTTTTGACACTCAAGCTGGCAGGACCCAAGGGGTGGGTTTCCAAAGCAGCTTGTCCGACCGGCTCATGCCCCATATTGAACTGGTCGGCATATCCCATCATCACGATGAGTACCCGGACATCTTCCGATGCTGCGACGAACACGACGTCGTCCAGTCCATCGCCGGTGATGTCGGCATCGAGCCGGGTTTCGATAGCGGTGTTGTCGGGGCTGTACGTCAGTAACTGCGCTTCGTCGGGACGGGGGATTTGCGGCTTGGCCGGCGCTTCGGCCAGCGCAATTTGGGCGAAGACCATGAATAAAAAACCGCAGTAGATTCGTGTTTGCATAGTCGATTCCTATGGAAAACTCTTTAATTACTTTAACACCGGGCAAAATCCCTGGTCGATAGGGCGTGACCCGGGCTACGTCGCAATTAGGTTTTAGGGGACACTCGGGGTAAAATTACTGTCATATAGCGATGTGACACCAAGGACGTGTGGATGTGCCCTAGTAAAACCCCGGATGGGGAAGAGCGCGGTTGGATTATTCCGATCGGCGGCGCGGAAGAAAAAGAAAATAATCCGCGAATTCTCGAACGTTTTGTAAAACTTTGTGGTGGCAAGGAAGCCGATATCGTCGTGATTCCTACAGCGAGTCGTCTGGCCGACACCGGTGATCGCTACGAAAAAATATTCGGGGACCTGGGTGTTGCGAAAGTGGAGTCGATTAATTTCGATACCCGGCGTGATTGTTCCGAGCCCAATCGGTTGAAACGAATTGAACAGGCTACCGGGATTTTCATTACCGGCGGCAATCAATTGCGTTTGACGACCTTGATTGGCGGAACCCCGGTGGCAAAACTGATTCGCACACAGAATGCCGAAGGTGTGCATGTTGCCGGTACCAGTGCAGGTGCAAGCGTTATCAGCGAACACATGATCGCCTTTGGTGAAGAAGGCTCGTCGCCGATTGCGGGTTCGGTGCGGCTCGCGCCAGGCTTTGGTCTGACCAATCGTTTCATCATTGATCAACATTTTCGCCAACGTGATCGTCTTGGGCGTTTGGTTACAGCTTTGGCCTATAACCCATTCGCGATTGGCTTGGGTCTGGATGAAGACACGGCGGCGTTTATCGGCCCGGACAATACCGTCGAAGTCGAAGGCAGCGGCGGCATTACCGTGGTCGATGTCGGAAACCTGACGTTCTCGTCGATGGACCAGGTAAACGAGGGCGAACCCGTTTGCCTGCTGGGACTGACCGTGCACATACTTGTCGCAGGTGCTACCTTTAATTTACACACCAGAAAAGCGACCGCCGGAAATTTGATTACACCTTTAACCTAGGATTTTGCCATGCGTATTCTCGAACGTAATGTATTTGTTGGACCGTCCTTGTATGCGCATTTTCCAGTCATAAAGCTGGAGCTTGACCTGGGTGAATTGGAAAAATGGCCGACCGTTAAGTTGGGCCATGATTTTGTCGATGGCTTGGTCAATGCCTTGCCCGGTTTGCATGAACACGGTTGTTCATATCGTGAACCCGGCGGCTTCATTCGCCGGATGAAAGAAGACGAGGGTACCTGGCTAGGTCACGTGCTGGAACACGTTGCGATCGAATTGCAAAACATGGCCGGTGAAGATGTCACTTTCGGCAAAACCCGCAGCACCGATAGGCCGGGTGTTTACAGCGTTGTTTATGAATACGCACAAAAAGACGAAGGCATTGCCGCCGGTGAATTGGCACTGAAATTGCTGACCTCATTATTGCCGGCAGCGCTGCAAACCAGCGGCTTGTTACCAGAAGACTGGAACTGGCCAAGTGCCCGCGATGAATTTATTCGCTTCGCCCAGCGTCGTGCACTTGGACCATCGACCGCATCGTTGGTGAAAGCCGCCGAAGAAAGAAATATCCCTTGGTTGCGTTTGAACGAACAATCCCTGGTGCAATTGGGCCACGGAAAATATCAGCAACGCATTCAGGCAACCATCACCGGTAAAACACCGCATATCGCCGTTGAATTGGCGAGTGACAAAGAAGAAACCAACAAGATTCTTGGATCGCTCGGCTTGCCGGTGCCGCGTCAGGAATTGGTGCAAACCGAATCGCAGGCGATTCGCGCCGCGCGCCGCATCGGTTTTCCGGTCGTGACAAAACCTTACAACGGAAATCATGGTCGCGGTATTTCGATCCGCCTGATGAACGATGATGAGGTTGCCGAAGGTTATGCAAAAGCCAAAGAACATTCGCGTTCGGTCATCGTTGAAACTTTCATGGAAGGTGATGACCATCGTTTGCTGGTCGTGAACGGCGAACTGGTCGCAGCAACAAAACGTACGCCAGGTCATGTGGTCGGTAACGGCGTACATACCATTTCGCAATTGGTCGATGTCGTCAATCTGGATCCGCGCCGCGGTGTCGGCCATGAAAAAGTATTAACGCGTCTGGAACTCGATGCACAAGCCGGCATGATGATGACTCGTGTTGGCTACACTGCCGATTCCGTGCCGAAAGACGGCGAAGTGGTTTATCTGCGTTCGACCGCCAATCTTTCCACCGGCGGTACTGCTACCGATGTCACCGATATTATCCATCCCGATAATCGCGATATGGCCGTGCGCGCTATCCGTGCGATTGGGTTGGACGTAGGCGGTGTCGATTTCCTGATTACCAATATTGCCGAAAGCTATCGCAATATCGGCGGCGGCATTTGCGAAGTGAATGCTGCGCCGGGTTTCCGTATGCATGTGGCACCAAGCGAAGGCACGTCGCGCGATGTTGCAGGGCCGGTGATCGATATGTTGTTCCCGCAGGGTTCGAACGCACGTGTGCCGATTGCCGCCGTGACCGGTACCAACGGTAAAACGACAACAGCCCGCATGCTGGCGCACGTGACCAAGATGGCCGGTTACACACCAGGTCTGACAACGACCGATGGCGTTTATATCGATGGTCAACGTACCGTCGAAGGCGACATGACCGGACCAGTCTCCGCACGCATGGTGTTATCGGATCCGCAAATCGATATCGCCGTGCTGGAAACCGCACGCGGTGGTTTGGTGCGTGCCGGGATGGGCGTCGCCGAAGTGAATGTGGGCGCCGTGTTGAATGTGCAATCGGACCATCTCGGCTTGAAAGGCATCGATACGCTGGAGCAACTTGCCGAAGTCAAACGTATCGTGGTCGAAATCGCGAAAGATTGCGCGGTATTGAATGCCGATGATCCTAACGTCTTGAAGATGTCGGGTTACACCGATGCGAAAATGATTTGTTACGTCACGATGAATCCTTCGCATGGCCTGGTACGCGAACATATTCGTGCCGGCGGTCGTGCCTGTGCGCTTGAAGATGGCGTCAATGGCCAAATGATTACGCTTTACGACAAAGGCAGCCATATCCCTTTGTTGTGGACGCATCTCATTCCGGCAACGATGGAAGGTCGTGCCTTGCACAATGTGCAGAACGCGATGTTTGCCGCCGCAATGGCATTCTCGCTCGGTATCAAGCTTGATGCGATTCGCCAGGGCCTGCGTACCTTTGATACGACGTTCTTCCAGGCACCTGGTCGCATGAACGTATTCAACGAACATCCGTTCAAGGTTTTGTTCGATTACGGTCATAACGCACACGCAGTTTCGGTGATGGCAGATTTGGCGCAGCGTCTCGATGTCAATGGACGTCGTATCGTGGTGCTTGCCGGGCCGGGTGATCGCCGTGATGAAGATTTGGTAGCGATTGCCGATGCGGTCGCGGGACGTTTTGATCATTATATCTGCCGTCGTGATGACAGCCTGCGCGGCCGCGATGGCGATGAGGTTCCGCGTATTCAATCACGTGCGTTGAAAGACAGAGGCGTTCCCGATTCTGCGATTTCGATTATTCCTGACGAGCAGGAAGCTATTGATGCCGCATTACGCATGGGACAGCCGGGTGATTTATTACTGGTATTTGCCGATGCATTGGTCCGCTCCTGGAAACAAATCATCAAATTCCGCCCAGAAGGTGCGGCGCCCGAACGTGTGATTGTTGCATCGCAGCCTGTCTTGGAAACGGTAGAAGACACTTCATTTGCCATGATGGAGGGTGTCTCGCGCGATGAGCGCGGCATCTTCATATCGCGCGAATCCGACGACTGATTCATGCCCGCAACCAGTGAACATGATAAGTCTGAACAAGGCTTCGAGGATTCTCGTCGCCTGACCGGGCCGAACTTGTATTTGCCTCGCTGTGGCGTGGCGCTCGAAGTGCTTGGCGGGAAAACTCCAGCCGATCTGGTTTTGAGTGCGTGGCAAAATCATGTCAAACAAGTTTTTGCTTACTTGCAATGGCAGCTTCCAGAAATTGTCATTCGTAAACACAAGACGGGAGCCAGCCTCACATTTTCTGCACCGCCTGATCAGCTGTACTCTGCAACCGAAGTGAATGAATGGGCATGGTCAATGGCCGCCGATTGCGAGCAGGAATTCTATTCACCCGGTGCTCCGAGCCTGACTGATGAAATTTCGGCCTTTTGCACTTTGAAAAGAATGGCGAAAGGTGAAAGTAATCCGGCACTGATTTCGCTCGTTAAAGCCGCCGATGCCAGAAATTTGCCGACTTATTTCGACGACGAGTTTTTTTCAATCGGCGAAGGGCAGGGAAGCCAGACATGGCCGATGGACAATCTGCCGGAAGTGGATTCGATTGATTGGCAAAAATCATTCCGTATTCCGACCGTATTGATTACCGGTTCGAACGGTAAAACGACCACTACACGACTGGTAGCCGCGATGTGTCGCGAGCAGGGCTGGCATACGGGTCATAACTGTACCGACGGATTGTTTCTGGACGGCGTTTGCTACGAAGAAGGCGATTACTCCGGTCCGATGGGTGCGCGCTCGATTCTGCGCAACGAACAAGTGCAGGCCGGTGTTCTGGAAACCGCACGCGGCGGCATTTTGCGGCGCGGCCTGGCTGTGCAAACCGCCAATGTTGCAGCAGTAACCAACATCAGTGCCGACCATTTTGGTGAATACGGCATCCACGATTTGTCGGGCCTGGCCGATGTAAAACTGACGGTGGCTCGCGCATTGAATAAGAACGGCGTTCTGGTGCTGAATGCAGATGATCCGGAATTAATGAAAAAAGCGGATCGTTTTGATTGCCGACATGCCTATTTCTCGATGCAAAAAAACAATTGCCATATCGAGAATTTGAAGAGCCGCGGTGGAATCGTTTGTGAATTGGTCGAGGGTCATCTCCATTTGAATCAGGATGACCTCGGTGCGATCGTCGATATGCCATTAAGCATCGGTGGTGGTGCGCAATACAATATAGAGAATCTGGCCGCTGCAGCCTGTATCGCTTTCAGTATGGGAGTAAATGTCGCGGCAATTAAAAAGACGCTACTAAATTTCGGCGCCAGCAATAGTGACAATCCCGGGCGTCTGCAACGCTGGCAAGTTGGCGGTGTCGATGTGCTGATTGACTATGCCCACAACCCGGAAGGGTTGCACGGCTTTTTATCGATCGCGCTGGGATTGAAACGGTCTGGACGTCTGGCATTGTTGCTGGGGCAGGCGGGCAATCGCGAAGACGGAGACATCCGTGCGCTGGCCAAAGTAGCAGCAGACTTCAAACCGGATTTCGTCGTGTTGAAAGATATCCAGGGTTACGTTCGTGGTCGCGCACCCGGCGAAGTCGCGGAGATTTTGCGTAGCGCACTGGCTGAGCACGGCATACTCCAAGACAGAGTTGCAGTGCAGCTGGATGAAGTGGATGCAGTGCGGACAATAATTGAGTGGGCCAAAGCGGGCGATATGTTGGCGCTACCCATACATTCCACCGGCGGTCGTGCAGAAGTGGAAGCGTTGATGAAAATACTGAGTGAACAAAACTGGCAAGTGGGTGATCCCTTGCCGATGCGAACGGAGAAAGCGGAATGAAAATGAAATGGTCGGCACTGGTTTTACTGTTAACGCTTTTGTCGAGTCCGATAATGGCTGCCGAAACGATGGTAATCGTTGTGCGCCATGCAGAAAAATCGACTGATGATCCGAAAGACCCGAGCTTAAGCGAACAGGGAAATGCGAGAGCGAATAAACTTGCATCCGTTTTGAAAGACTCGAATCTTGAGGCGGTTTACACCACGCAATATAAGCGTACCCAACTCACCGGGCAGGCCGCTGCAGTGCAGGGTGGATTGCAATTACAGGTACGTGCTGCCACCAAGGAGAATTCCAGAACTTATTCGGCGGACTTGTTTAAAGAAATTCAGAAAAAACATAACGGAAAGACCGTGCTGGTAGTTGGTCACAGCAATACGGTTCCGGAAATCGTCAAATACGCAACAGGTGTCGATATCGCTCCGATTGGCGAAAATGAATTTGACCGCATTTATGTGATTACGCTCGGCAAAAAACCACGCTTGGTTTCGACTAGCTATAATCCATGATTGGTAGAAACTTCATCGTGGGAGCGGCTTACGCCACTCCCACAACTCTACTTACAAGGCATCAAGTATCCGCATCACCGGATACTTGTTGAACTCTTCGTCCCAGGACGAATGCAAGCGGTAGAAGAAGTTCAATCGGGCTTGCGGGTCTTTGGCAAACTCGGCATCTTCAGCAACTTTCTTTTTGAACGCCGCAGCCAATGCAGGGTCTTTGGCGAGCATTTCTTCCGCCACTTCTTCTGCAACGTATTCTTCCATGTATTCTTTTTGCTCAAAAGCATTGTTGAATAAACCCCATGCCAGCAATGAATCAGGTGCTTTAACTTCAAACAAGGCCATGACGAGTTTTGATTTGGCCTGGTTCAAGGGCACATACAAGCTGCCTTGCTTGATTTCGCCTGGTTCTGATTTCCACTCACCGGTAAGAATCAAGCGCTGATGGCCTTCGACTGATTGCGCGCCTTGTTTGGTGGTGTCGGCACGGAAAGTCTGTACTGCAGCTTTGCTTATCGCCTTATCCATTATCTGATAGTTGATGCCATGTTGTTTCAGTTTTTCCGAAACCAGGTTGGCGTAGGCTGGCGGTACGATATAAGCGGCTGGTATGGTTTCATGTTGACCGACAATGATGACGTCGCGCAAAGGCAGTTTCCAGACTTGAGGCTTGGTCTCGTCGTAACGCGTCATCAGCTGACCGGAAATGTCCGATGCTGTTCGAGTGTATTCGTAACCCAGAAAATCAATGGTACGAATCTTTTCACTTACCGTGTAATCGAGCGCTTCTTTTTGCCCGACTTTATTGCTCGAACGTGCATCTGCTTCTCCCGCAAGAGCTCGCCAATGCTGGCCATGTTCCGCCGTCAATCGCAGCATTGCATCGATCGTGTTTCGCGTGATACGAACGCGAGTCGGATAGTCTCTCCAGGAATGAGTTTCGACCAGAATTCCGAAACGATTACGCAAATAAAAATAGCCAGTCGAAAAACGCGGCGGTGCAACGCCATCGTTAAACCCGGAGCTTGGGTCGTCATAAGTATTAAACGATGGATAAAAACCGAGTGGTTGCGAACCTTTCGATTTCAGTTCGGTTAACACTGCGTTCTTCATCGCCAACCCTGCTTTTCGCAGCTCGGTATCACCGGCGTTCACTGGTTCAACCGATATCGCAACATCGTGTTGGAATTTCGCGCCATCGGTAACGTGCAGGTCGACATAGGCAATCGGATCCCATTCGTTTACCAGTCGCAACATGGCCTGCATCTCGGGAGTGTCTGCCTTGGCGTAATCGCGATTCAAATTGAAATTCTGCGCCGTCGTTCGCCAGCCCATTTCTTCCGGGCCGCGTTGATTTGGGCGATTCCAGGCGGCGAAACGTTCATGACCATCAACATTGAATACCGGTACGAAAATCAGCGTTTGATGTTTTAGCCAGCTTTTTTCTATCGGCTTATTCAATTCATCGCGCAATGCCAGGAATCCTGCGTCTTTGCCGTCAATCTCGCCAGCATGGATGCCGCCTTGTATGAGCAGTACCGGGATTTTCCTGGCTTTCGCAGTTTTCGAGTTTAATGCGCCGCTGTGTGATGCGATTAATGCGAGCATCGGTCGATTTTCCGGCGTGCGGCCAAATTCGATGCAGTTCACGGCTTTCGGGTAGGCTTTTTGAAATTCGTTGCAAAGTCGAATGACTTCTTCAAATCGAGCGGTTTTTTTGAACCCCGATTTTTCCGCCGTCGTTTCAAGAATAGGGGCGGCGACCAGGGTTGTATTAGCGAGAAGAATGCAGAGGCCGAATATTGAATTGCGCAGCATAGACATCATCCGAATTGGGTTTCCGAATGATGCCTGAAATGCACTGGTTCCGACAGGTCGGTTATTCAACGTGTCGTGAGATTTGTCTCGATTCCATTCAAGTTTGGTAGATCGGTGTTGAGTATCGAAGTGCCTACAGCGCGTGGAGTACGCCCCAATAATTCCGGCAGGCGATTAACTCTGGGGGCATTGTCGTATTGCAGCAATTCCCAATGCCCAAACGAGAATGGCGAGAAATGCAACAGATCACATAAATGACTACCGATTCGTGCGAGCAAGCTGGGTACTAGAATGCAACGTGCGGGTTCAGCTGCATGACTCATGCGGATTGCCTGCATGTAAGTGGCAATGTCTCGTAACTGTAGTCCACCCAGATCAAACTCCCGCTGATCGGGTCTTGCATTGGCGGGGATTGGAAAATCGACCAGGCGCGCCAATGCTTCGCCGAGATCTTCTACGTCGAGCGCGGCAATTTTCCCCGTTGCCTTGTTGGGTAGCAAATGAATGGGTAATTGTGCCAATCGGCGTATCCAGCTGGCGCCGAAACCGCCGCGGCCATCCAGAAGTGACGGCCTTACCAGGCAGTAGTCGGCCCCGCTCATGCCTAATAATTGTTCGGCTTTGAATTTGCTGCGTAAAAAACCGCTTCGGTGATCGTGATTCAGGCCGAGCGCCGAGACATGAATCAGACGGATATGCTTTTGCTTGCAGGCTTGTGCCAAAGCCATAGGAGCATGCAAATGGACGGCATCATATGTCTCTTTTCTGCGCTCGCGAAGTATGCCAACACAATTGATGACGACATCAACGTCCTGCAAGGTTGTCCGCCATTGTTCGGCATAGGGCATTTGTTCATAACGTACTTGGCGACTTTCGCAGATATGTGCTGTGTCTTTAAGTCTTTTCTGAATACGTTTGGGATGCCGACTACCCACGATAACCTGATAATTCTGTCTTAATAACGCTGCGACTGCGTGACGGCCGATGAATCCGGCGCCGCCTAAGACCATGACTTTCATGACTTTTTCCATGTCAGGCTCGCTTTTCTGTCTGGCTAAAAAATTCAGACATTTCTGTCTTGACAGAAATATATGACGAAACTAAAATAAATGCAAGAGGTGGGGATATATGGAAACCGTTGCTGAATATGCCGTAGATACACTCAGCCCGATTCGTCGGCGCTTTGTGATGCATTGGGGCGAGATGGGGACGCGCTGGGGCGTGAATCGCACCGTGGCACAAATTCACGCCTTGTTATTTCTATCCGGTCGCCCGATGCATGCTGAAGAAATCGCCGAGGTTCTCCAGGTTGCACGTTCGAATGTCAGCAACAGCCTAAAGGAATTGCAAAATCTGAATCTCGTACGTGTCGTGCATATATTTGCCGATCGACGCGACCATTTTGAAACCTCTAAAGATGTCTGGGAATTGATGCGCACCGTGGTACGCGAACGAAAATCACGCGAATTCGATCCTACGGTCGGCATCTTGAAAGAATGCATGGCAGATCCTGCATACGCCACCGAAGATAAAGACACACGCAAGCGCATCGAAGATACCTACGGGTTGATGGTGGCGATGTCGTCCTGGGGCGAGGAGATGCTGAGGCTCGAGCCGGCTACCTTGATGAAAGTGATGAAGTTAGGCAGCAAAATTCAGAAACTGTTGCGTGACAACTCTAAATGAACATCGCATACCCGCTCCGCATTTACTACGATGCATCGTGTCCGCTATGCCGCACCGAAATGCTCACGCTGAAAAGGTACGACATAAAACATCGCCTTGATTTGGTCGATTGTTCGACGGTAAATTTCAAGGATGTTTTTTCGGATAATGCCGGCTACAAACAAACGGAAATGATGCGGCTGATTCATGCACGCGCTGCCGATGGGCAATGGCTGATTGGTGTAGCAGTCTTCGAAGCGGCCTACGGCGCCACTGGCATTATCGGAATGGAAAAAATGTGGGCCAATCCAATGCTCAGACCATTATGGGACCGTATTTATCCATGGATTGCCGACAATCGTATGTTCCTGTCGAAGCTGGGTGTCACACGACTTTTCGGCTGGATGGTGAAGCGCGCTGCAAAGAAAGCTGCCGCCAAATCACAAGCCTGTGCGGACGGCCAGTGTGAAATTTAGTTTCGTCCGAAGAGCATCGGTTCAAATCACCCAGCGCCTGTCGTATAAAAAATCGTAATCGCCACGGCAACTTTCCGCTACATTCGCGGCTTCGCCGGTCAGCGCTGATTCGCGAGCGTGCCAGGCTTCAAAACCCGTAGACGCTTCAACAGCAGCGTACCAATAGGGCGCCCAGACGCCATCGCTGTCGCGGCGGCCCGGCGGCCAGTGCAGCATGCGTTTGGTAAATTCAATTTCCAAATACTGACAGATGGCGCGGAGGTATTTTTCCGGTGAACGCAGAAAATCGCCAGCATCGATAACGGGAGCCGCCTTGCCGGTTGCCTCTATTATTTCGCCGTAAAGTTTTCGTTGTTGCGGAATGCCGATATCTTCGGGAGTTACCGTGGCGCGACTTTTGACGTATGAAGCCACCACTTCAGCCGGATCGCGAATCAGCAAGATATTCGTCAGTTCCGGAATCCAGTCGCGATCATAATGTGGCAGCAAATGATGCGTCATATGTTTTTGATACCAAATATTTTTCTTGTCAGGCGGCTTGCCAAGTAAGTCCGCGATCACTTTTTTATAATTGGTTTCACCGCAAGCGATTACTTCGTCGCGACCCGGGTGATCCATTTGCGTATCGGAAAGAAAGGCGGCGTACAAAGGCTCATCCGACACTGCGCAATCACCGCGGTTTTCCCAGGCACGCATCATGGCGGTGGAAATATTCCTCGGGCCACTCCACATGGCGATACGCAATGGCGTATTCATTGGCCTGTTTTGCCGCGTTGAGAAATATCACGTTTTACCAATTCCTGGTACAGCGATTGCAGCCTCGCAACCATCGGGCCGCGACCTTCATGAATCACTCGACCGTCGATTGTGTGCACAGGGGCAACTCCCGCGAATGTTCCGGTAACAAAAGCCTCTTCTGCGCCATAGACCTCGGTGAGACTAAAGTTTTTTTCGCGAGCCGTGATGCCTGCTTCACGACAAACTCTCAATACATTCGCGCGCGTGATGCCAGCCAAGCAGTAATCGCCGGTTGATGTCCAGACTTCGCCTTTTCTGACAATGAAAAAATGGGTGGAATTGCAGGTAGCAACAAAGCCGTGCGGATCCAGCATCAAGGCCTCGTCGGCCCCGGCTTCCGTGGCTTGTATGCACGCCGTGATGCAATTCAATTTGCTGTGTGAATTCAATTTCGGATCTTGTACATCGGGCGCCCCGCGGCGGACATGCACCGTAAAAAGTTTCAAGCCACGTTCCAGAACTTCGGTGCGCGGAGTTTTGAATTCAGGAATGATGACAATGGTCGCGGAGCCAATCGTTGCGCGTGGATCCTGATACGGCGTGCGCTTCACTCCGCGCGTTACCATCAGTCGCATATGCGCGCCATCGCGCATGGCATTGGCTTCCAGAGTCGAATAGATTGCGCCAGTGAGCTGTTGACGATCAAGTCCGATATCGAGTGCTATGGCTTTTGCGCCTTCATATAACCGGTCCAGATGCTGATCGAGAAAGGCAGGGTGGCGGTCATGGATTCGCATGCCTTCCCAGACGCCGTCGCCCAGTACAAATCCGCTATCGAAAACCGAAACAACGGCTTCCTTGCGAGGCTTTAAATCGCCGTTAACGTAAATCAGGATGTTTTCGTTGCGCTTGTCATCATTGAACTCATGAATACTCGTTGCCATGATTACTCCGTAACTGTGTAGGAATCGCAAGAAAACCTATTACACCTGCATCTGCTCAAACTCATCATCCGGCAGGCTAAAAAATGCCCAGAATGGGCTTTTTTGCTCGCTCCATATTGAGGATGTTTCTTCGAGAATTTCAATCAGCGTCTTGAAGTCTTCTTCATTGGCATCGCGATAGCGATCAGCATTGTCAAAACAAATAACAAACGCATCCGAAGCCAGCCAGCTCAAATCACTCAGGTAATCGGCAAGTGCATCCCAGTTGTTTCCGAAGCTGGGTGGGAAACTCAAACTGTTCGAAAGCATTTCGAGCAATTGTTTTTTGCTATGGCAGTGCAGCAAATCTATCGCGCTGAAATGGGCATCATTTTGCAGGGCTGCCAATTCTATCGCTTCCAGATCCGAGCTGGTGACGAAAAACACCCCGGCATTCTCCGGTTGCGTGAGTAATTCTTCCAGAGGTATTTCGTTCATGGCCGAACCTCAAATTCACGAAAGCTGTCGTAGTGATCATCAGTGTAATAATAGATTTCAACCGGGTCGCCGCCGGTAATGATTCGACGCGCACCACGATGCTCCAGCCCCGGAGTTTCGACGGTATATTCGTGGTAGTAGCCGCGTGGCTTTTTAGGTAAGCGTTTCTCGCGATTTTGAAATGCCACGCCATCTTGCCGGTGGGGAAATGGACCTCCGCGTGAAATGAGATCGAGCGTTGTTTTGGCTTCCGTCGGCAGAAAATCCGGCAGTTTGCCCGTGGTCTTGTCAGGGTTATTGATCGTAGATGAAACCGGAACAGGCAGATTTTCGGTTTCAGGTGCTGACCCTGCGGCTTGGGGGGTGCTGGTACTGGGGTAATGCGTGACGGTTTGTTGTCCAAACCAAAATACCAGCGCAAAAGCAGCGATTAGCACTATCCAGCCATATTTTTTCAGCATGAGGGCACTCAGAATCTACCGGGATCCCGCATGAGTCTAGCAAGCAATTGCAGGACTTAGAACTAAAGCACGCTTGGCCCGTGCGATAATGCGGCATGAAAAAATTTACTCAATTGACCGGCTTGGTGCCCAGCCTGTTACAAGCCGTGGACGCTCTTGGCTATACCGAAATGACCGAGATACAGGCAGGAGCATTGCCATTAATGTTGAACAGTCAGGATGTCGTGGCGCAGGCCAAAACCGGCAGCGGTAAGACAGCTGCGTTCGGTTTGGCATTATTGGCCAAGCTGCAAAACGAACAAGGTCGTTTGCAGAGTCTGGTCTTATGCCCTACGCGCGAATTGGCCGATCAGGTCAGCAAGGAAATACGCGCCTTGGCGCGTTTTATTCCAAACGTCAAAGTGTTGAGTTTATGTGGCGGTATTCCCTTGCGACCACAATTGGCTTCGCTTGCACACGAGCCGCACATCGTAGTCGGGACACCGGGGCGTATCCAGGAATTAATCGATAAAGAAGCATTGAAGCTGGATGCATTGCAATCGGTGATTCTCGATGAGGCCGATCGCATGATGGATATGGGGTTTCTCGACGCCGTTAAAAGCATTCTGAAGAAAACCCCCAATACACGAAATACCTGGATGTTTTCCGCGACGTATCCGGATGAAATACGTGCAATCAGTAAACAGTTTCAGAAGAATCCAGTCGAAATTACCGTTGAAAGCCAGCATGACGATAGCGTAATCCAGCAACTGTTTTATCAGGTTGAACCCAACGAGAAACCCGAAGCGGTAATCGCCTTGCTGATGGAGCATCAACCTGAAAGTTGCCTCATTTTCTGCAATACCAAAATCGATGCAAAAAATTTGACCGATATTCTGTGGAAACGCGGTGTGTCTGCAATCGAGCTGCACGGCGATCTGGAACAACGCGATCGTGATGAAACCCTGGTGCAATTTGCCAATGGCAGTAGCCGCGTCCTGGTCGCTACTGATGTAGCTGCCCGCGGTTTGGATATCAAGGCTTTGCCGATGGTAATCGCATATGAACTGCCAAGTGACGCCGATATCCACGTGCATCGCGTGGGCCGCACGGGCAGGGCGGGTGAAACCGGCCATGCGCTGAGTTTGGTGTCGAGCCGCGAAATGGGCCGTATATCCAAAATCGAAGAAATTATCGGCGCCCCGATTGCCTGGACGAAATTGCCAAGTCGTGGTCGTTCTTTATCTATGCCCGTTCCCACGATGAAAACGATGGTGATTGATGCAGGGAGACAGGACAAATTGCGTCCGGGCGATATTTTGGGTGCGCTCACCGGCATCGGCGGATTGAAGGCGAATCAAATCGGGAAGATTGACGTGTTCGCCACCCGTGCCTATGTTGCGATTCAGCACAATGTTATCGAGAACGTGATTCCAAAATTGCGGGCCGGTAAAATCAAGGGCCGCAATTTTCGCGTGCGCAAGTTATAAGCCATGAGACTGAATAAATTCATTAGCGAGTCCGGAATATGTTCACGACGCGAGGCCGATGAATTAATCGACGCTGGTCGCGTGCGCTTGAATGGCGAGATTGCCGAAAAAGGTGCCAAGTGGCTGGAAGGCATGACTGTTCTGGTCGATGAAAGGGAAGTCAAATTAAAGGCAGTTGCCAAAAACAAGCGTCGCCATGTTTATATCGCTTTATACAAACCGGTCGGAATTACCTGTACCACTGACGAAACCGTGAAAGGCAATATTGTCGATTTCGTTGATCATAAGGAACGGATTTTTCCAATCGGTCGTCTCGACAAGGACTCTGAAGGTCTGATTTTGATGACGAGCAATGGCGATATCGTCAATAAAATCCTGCGCTCGGAAAATAATCACGAGAAAGAGTATCTGGTAGGCGTCAACAAGGCCGTGACCGATGAGTTTTTACGCGCGATGGCGCGCGGAGTCCGCGTTCATAATGAAATCACGAAGCCATGCAAGGTTTATAAATTGGCCAAGTTTGGCTTCAGAATTATTCTGACGCAGGGTTTGAACAGGCAAATCCGCTTGATGAGCGAAGCGCTCGGTTATAAAGTAAATCAGCTGCGTCGGATCCGCATTATCAACGTCAAACTAGGCACGATGAAGCCTGGTGCATGGCGGAATTTGACCGATGCGGAATTAGCAGGTTTATTGCCGAATTTCAAAGATTGGTGAGGTTGTCATGTCGTTAGCGCGGGTCGTTCTTTCAAGCATTCTTTTATTCACTTCATTGCAAGTATCGGGAGCTGCCAAAGCGCCCGGTTCGAGCGAGGTGCCCGGCAATGCGGTTGAGTCTGCATCGGGCATGCAATATCTCGTATTGCAAGCTGCGAAGCCCGGCGCTCTTTCACTGAAGCCTGCTTTCTTTGAATATCGCGTGACCGTCTGGGTAAGAAACGAAGCCGGCAAATTCGTAGCAAAAGAAAGCGGTGTATTGCGCTCGAATTTCAAAACAATTGCGCAAAACTCTCCTGCATTGGCAAGAGCAGCATTGTTGAGTCCTGTTGGGGAGACCCGCCGGTGGTGGTTCAGCATTCCCGGAGCTGCCTCGCAGAACCAGATTCTTGATTTGACCGTGATCGGCAATATTGACCCTGCGCCAGCGCCTTCTGATGTTGCAGCAGTTCCGGTTAGTGCCAATAGAACTGCCAGCGGTTTGGCTTATCGCGTGATCAAAAAAGGGAACGGAACCGGCCATCCAACATTACAGAGCACCATTACTATCGATTACAGCGGTTGGACCCCGGACGGAAAATTATTTGATAGTTCGGTAACGCGCGGCGAGAAAGCCACGTTCCCGCTCAGCGGCCTGATTACCGGTTGGAAAGAAGGGCTTACCTTGATGAGTCCTGGCGATACCTATCGTTTCTGGATTCCAGGGCATTTGGCATACGACAGCATCCCGAACGCAAATGGTCCCAAGGGCATGCTCGTATTTGATGTGACATTGTATGGTTTTGAATGACTGCGTCAGGAAATGACTTGATCGTCGTTTTGATTCGATCAAGACAAATTAGCTAGCGTATATTCAACTCGTTTTTTTCGTTCAATGAGCCATCGGCTTCGATGACGGCATAGGATTTGCGGTCGCCATCAAACACCACCGCAACTTTGGGTAGAAAAGGTGGCCGACGAATGAATTTGAGCTCCCAGCCAAACTGCTCCAGACCGCGAAGAGTCATTAGCTGATCCTGATTGAGCTCGCGCTTTAACTCGGCGCTTCGCTCCTTTTCCAACCTGCGACGTTCACTTTCTGGCATATCCCTCCCCCTTGTGAAGACAAAGCTGAAGACAGCTTCGCTTCATCTATACCAACATTCAACCGCTAAAACGTCTCAACCACTGGCAAGCGGCCAAGCCAGCATGGCGTCCACTAGCCATGCTCGCCGTGAGTAGGTATCCCCCCGTTGGCGCCTCCCAATCTAGCATTTCCCCTGCAAAAAATATGCCGGGCTTATGTTTGGCCATCAAATTCACGTCGACAGCGGTTTTCGTTACGCCGCCTGCGGTGCTGATTGCTTCATCGATGGGGCGTGTATCTGTTAATTTGATCGAATACGATTTAATCGTCTGTACTATCTTTTCGTTATCTTGCCAGTCTTCTTTGCTCAGCGCTTCATAGAGCAAGCCGATTTTTACGCTATCCAGGCCTGTTTGGCGTCGCAAATGATCAGTCATCGAGCGTTTCCCACGAGGAGAGCTCAGGTCTTTTCGTAATCGTTCAATACTGCGGCCGGGACATAAATCACAAACGAGTTTGGCTGTGCCATTTTTTTCAATTGTGTGACGCAAATTGGCAGAAATGGCATAAATAACACTGCCCTCGATGCCACTTTCGGTGATGACGAATTCACCCTGCAGGCTTTTATGGATGTCATTTGCGTCAAAGCCCGAAACGACGACCGGCTTGAGCGGTGTGCCCGCGTAACGTGATCGGAAATGTTCGCTCCAGGCATGTTCAAAACCGCAATTGCTGGGTTTCAGTTCTGCCACTTCTATGCCTGCCTTTCGTATCCAGGGAACCCAATGGCCATCACTGCCTAGTTTCGCCCAGCTGCCACCACCCATCGCGAAAATAATTGACTCGGGGGCAATCGATTTCAAGCCCTCCGAAGTCTCGAAACTGAGTTCGTTTTTCCCATTCCAGCCAACGCAACGATGATGCATATGAAAACGCACGCCATTCTCGCGCAAGCGTCGAACCCAACTGCGTAATAAAGGTGCCGCTTTAAGGTCAGACGGGAAGACACGTCCTGAACTGCCAACAAAGGTATCCACGCCATAGGTTTTTGCCCAGCTTCGCAGCGCATTTGCGTCAAAATCTTCCAGCCATCCGCGCACCCAAGCGCTTTGTTCGCGATATCGGCCTACAAAAGGCTCGAAATTTTCTGAATGGGTAAGATTTAGGCCGCCTTTGCCAGCCAGCAGGAATTTTCGGCCTACGGAACCCATGGAATCAAAGACTTCCGCTCTAAAACCTTGATGTAGAGCGGTTTCGGCGGCCATTAGGCCGGCTGGGCCGCCGCCGACGATTACGAGGTTGGGCTTGTCGGCATCGGTTTTTGGGGCGAAATCGGGGGTCAAAGAGGCATTTCCGAGGGTCGGGCGGGGCAATTATGGTGCTTTTCTGAACAAATCGCTGCTTGACAAGTGCAAATTGCTTTGGAATCGCGTATTGTTCGCCTACTGTTTTTGCTTGGGTCACGGTGCATTGTGACCCGATGCGGTAGATCTACTGGTCCGCTACATCGCTTCAGATCACTCCATGCAAGCTCAGTAAAGGCGTAATCATTTTTTTACGCTGATTTCATTAACTAAGTTTCAAGGAGTTTCAAATGTCGGATCGTCAAGTAGGTACAGTTAAGTGGTTCAACGATGCTAAAGGTTTTGGTTTCATCACCCCGGAAAGCGGCGACGATTTATTCGTCCATTTCCGTGCAATTCAAGGTAATGGTTTCAAATCCTTGAAAGAAGGCCAAAAAGTTACTTTCGTCGTCACCAAGGGTCCTAAAGGCCTGCAAGCTGACCAAGTCGAAGCTAGCTAATAGCTTTTGCTACTAGATAAAAGAAAAGCCGGAGCAATCCGGCTTTTTTTTGTTTGCAATTCGGTATTCAGGCAAACAAGTGTTTTGCATGATGCCGAAGATGGTCCTCGATAAAACTTTGAACAAACCAGTAGTAATGATCATAGAGCGCATGTTGGCGAAGTAGTAATGATTGTCCGCTTTGTTCGCAGACGGCTGCAAATAACTCGGGCTTTAATTGCGTAGCCAGATATTTATCGCCCAGGCCCTGGTCGATCAAGATCGTACCTTTGAATTGCCTTTGTTTCACCAGCTCGCAGGCATCGTATTGCGACCATTCTTCAGTTTGATTCAAATATTTCGAAAAAGCCTTCTGTCCCCATGGCACCTGCGTTGGCGCAACGATGGGTGCGAAAGCGGATACCGAGCGGTATTTTTCGGGGTGGCGCAAAGCCAGCGTCAATGCACCGTGGCCTCCCATGGAGTGTCCGCTGATTCCCATGCGCGTGATGTCGGCTGCAAAGTTTTCCGATAGCAGTACAGGCAATTCATCAACGACATAATCATGCATATTGAAATGACGTCGATACTTTTCATTCGTTGCATTCAGATAGAAACCGGCACCTTCGCCAAATTCCCAGTCGCCAGTTGCATCGTCGATGCCGGTATTTCGCGGGCTGGTATCAGGAGCTACCAGCATGATGCCGAGTTCGGCGGCGACACGCTGTGCACCGGCTTTGATCATGAAAGTTTCTTCGTTGCAGGTAAGGCCTGCAAGAAAAAACAGTACAGGCACTTTTTCCTGCTTGGCCTGCGGCGGAGTGAAGACCGAAAACCGCATCAAACCGTTATTCGATGCGGAATCGTGCTGGTACACGCCTTGAGTGCCGCCAAAACAATATTGCTCGGAAATGATTTCCATCAGTACAACACCACGCCGCGAATCGACTCGCCATGGTGCATCAAATCAAAACCTTCATTGATTTTTTCCAGCGGCATCGTATGTGTAATCAAATCATCGATATTGATTTTTCCTTCCATATACCAATCGACAATACTGGGAACATCGGTACGGCCACGTGCACCGCCGAACGCCGAGCCTCGCCAATTGCGGCCAGTGACCAACTGGAAAGGACGCGTGGATATTTCCTGGCCTGCTGCGGCCACGCCGATGATGATACTGGTGCCCCAGCCTTTATGACAGCACTCCAATGCTTGTCGCATAACCTGCGTGTTACCGATGCATTCGAACGAATAATCGGCTCCACCTTTGGTTAGCGAAACCAGATACGCCACCAGATCGCCTTCGACTTCTTTCGGATTGACGAAATCGGTCATGCCGAATTTTGTCGCGATATCTTTTCTTGTCGGGTTGATGTCGACACCGATAATTTGCCTAGCGCCGGCCATGCGTGCGCCCTGAATAACATTCAAACCGATGCCGCCTAGCCCAAATACAACCACACGGGAACCAGGTTCAACTTTCGCGGTGTAAATAACGGCGCCAATACCCGTTGTTACGCCGCAACCGATGTAACAGACTTTATCGAAGGGTGCATCTTCGCGAATTTTCGCCAATGCAATTTCCGGTACGACAGTGAATTGTGCAAATGTCGATGTGCCCATGTAGTGGTGAATCTTTTTTCCGCCAATCGAAAAACGGCTGCTGCCATCGGGCATTAATCCTTGGCCTTGGGTACTGCGAATGGCCTGGCATAAATTGGTTTTCGGATTCAGGCAATACTCGCACTGACGACATTCAGGCGTGTACAACGGAATGACGTGATCGCCTTTTTTCAGTGAAGTAACGCCGGGCCCGACATCCACCACGATGCCGGCACCTTCATGGCCAAGAATGGCAGGAAATAATCCTTCGGGATCAGCGCCCGAGAGTGTGTAGTAGTCGGTGTGGCAAATGCCCGTAGCTTTGAGCTCGACCAGGACTTCGCCAAATCTGGGTCCTTCCAGATCGACCATTTCGATGACGAGCGGTTTTCCTGCTTCATAGGCGACAGCGGCTTTTACTTTCATGTTTTATTTCCGTGAACAAGAGCTGCAAACTTAACCTAAAAAGATGAAGTATGGTGTGAAAAAAAAACGCCGCAAAAAGCGGCGTTTTTCATGTAGCTTGGAATTTCAGACTTCGATTATTTTTTCTCGACAGTCAAACCACGGCGTTCCAACAATGGCTGGATGTCTGGTTCGCCGCCAGAGAAGTCGCGATACAGTTGCAACGCATCTTTGCTGCCGCCTTTTGAGAGCAGGGTAGCGCGGAAGCGATCACCGTTCTCGCGGGTCAAGCCGCCGTGTTCCTTGATCCATTTCACCGTGCCGGCATCCAATACTTCCGACCAGATGTAGGCGTAGTAACCAGCAGCGTAGCCCCCCATGATGTGGCTGAAGTAAGGTGTACGGTAGCGTGGCGGAACCGCTGCGTAATCCAGGCCGACATCCTTGAGTGCTTTTGCTTCATATGCCATTACGCCGGCGGCATCGGGGAGTGTATCGACTGTCACCTGGTGCCAGCGTTGGTCGAGTAGGGCCGAGCCCAAATAAGCAGTGGTGGTGAAACCCTGGTTGAACTTCGAACTGGCCGCGACCTTGTCCAACAATGCCTGCGGCATCGGTTCGCCGGTTTCCCAATGTTTGGCGTAGCTAGCCAGGATTTCCGGCCAGTCAGCCCACATTTCATTGACCTGCGACGGGAATTCAACGAAGTCACGCGGCACATTGGTGCCGCTGAAATAAGGATATTTCACGTCCGAGAACATGCCGTGCAATACATGGCCAAATTCGTGGAAGGTGGTGTTGACGTCATCCCAGGTTAACAGCGAAGGTTTGCCTTCGGTCGGTTTGGTCACATTCAAATGCAGTGCGACAACGGGTTTTGTGCCCATTAAATCGGACTGGTCGACATAGGAGCTCATCCACGCGCCGCCGCGCTTTGAACTGCGCGCGTATGGATCGACCAACATCAGTGCGAGTGTCGAACCATCGGCATTGAACGCCTCATAGACGGTGACGTCAGGGTGATAGGTCGGAAGATCGGTACGCTTTTTGAAAGTAAGCCCGTAAAGTTTGTTGGCGGCAAAGAACACGCCTTTTTCCAACACGCTGTTGAATTCCAGATAAGGCTTGAGTTGGGCTTCATCGAAATCGTATTCGGCTTTGCGCACTTTTTCGGTGTAGTAAGACCAATCCCAAGGTTCCAGGCTGAAACTCTTCTGGCCTTTTGCCTTTTGTTCCGAATCGATCATCGCCTGAAGTACAGCGCCTTCTTTGCGGGCATTGGCGACGGCAGGCGGAGCCAATTGCGCCAACATTTTGTTGACGGCTTCAGGATTTTTTGCGGTTTCTTCAGCCAGGCCAAATGCGGCGTAATTTGCGTAGCCCATAATGTTGGCGCGCTCTGCACGCAATTTAGCGACTTTCGCAACGATTTCACGGTTGTCCCACTGATTGCCACGGCTGCCACGGGAGATTGACGCTTTGTGGATGCGTTCGCGAAGAGCGCGATTGTCTATTTGCGGCAAAAGCGGCTGGATGGTGGTGTTGAGCAAGGCGATGCGATATTTGCCTTCCATGCCTTTGGATTTTGCACTTTCGGCCAGTATGGCAATTTGCTCGTCGGACAGGCCTGCGAGTTCCGCCTTATCAGTCACAATCACGGCTGAGTCATTTACTTCAGCCAAGGTGTTTTGACCGAATTTGGTCTGTAGCGAGGCCATTTCGCCATTGATGGCTTTGATGCGGTCTTTCTGAGCTTCGGTCAGGTTTGCACCCGAGCGAACGAAGTCGGTGTGGTAACGCTCAATCAAGCGCACGCCCTGAGCATCCAGACCAAGATCGTTGCGTTTGGCATACAGGGTTTTGATACGTTCGAACAACTTGGCATTCAAGTAAACGCTGTCGAAATGTGCGGCAAACTTCGGCGAATACTCGGCATCCAGTTTGTCGAGAGTGTCATTGGTATTGGCGCTGGTAAGGTTTCCGAATACTCTTGCGGCACGCCCCAGTAGTTGGCCCGATTTTTCCATCGCAAGAATGGTATTTTCAAAGGTTGGCGCAGCCTTGTTATTGGCAATGGCATCGATTTCACGGGTGTTTTCAGCCATGCCGCGATCAAAAGCTGGTGCGAAGCTGCTGTCTTTGACCTGATCGAAATGGGGAAAAAACAGCTGCAAGGAGCTCGGCTCGTAAAAAGGATTACTGTCGGCAGCTGGCGTTGCGGCTGATTTTGTCATGGCGGTTTTTTCTGCAGACTGGACGGGCGTGCTGACACTGCTGCCAAGGGCAAGAGCGCCTGCAATCGCAAGGCTTAACGGTAACTTCATAGATAGGGACTCCCAGGGTGAATCCCAAGACTAACCGGTTTTGGTAGGGCTCTGCCTGTGACGAAAGACATGGGTAAACATCATTGACATTTGCCCATAAGTTCTCACAAAACATGAACTATCCGGGTTAAGTACAGGACTATAATCACCAATCAAACAAAGGAGTCCGTTATGAGCAAGGCCTATGATTTTTCCGCTAAAACCATTGATGGCGATGACCAATCCCTGAAAGCCTATGAGGGCAAAGCCATGCTGGTGGTAAACGTGGCTTCCAAATGCGGATTCACCCCGCAATATACCGGCCTGGAAAAGCTCTACAAGAAATATGAAGACAAGGGGCTGGTGGTGCTTGGTTTTCCTTGCGACCAATTCGGTCACCAGGAGCCCGGTGATGAAGAAGAAATCAAGAATTTCTGCTCGTTGACCTATGACGTGACATTTCCGATGTATGCGAAGGTCGATGTAAATGGCAACAATGCCCACCCGTTCTGGAAATTTTTGAAGAAGGAAAAGGGCGGTTTGCTGGGTATCGATGCCATTAAATGGAATTTCACCAAATTCCTGATCGACAAGAATGGCGAAGTCGTGAAGCGCTATGCGCCGACCGACACGCCGGAAAAAATCGAGAAAGATATTGCCAAGTTACTGTGATTTTCTCCCGGCTTTTGTGGGAGCTGTTTTAGCAGCGATTAGATGATTGAATCAGCCGTATTCTGAAAATTCACATCGCAGCTAAAGCAGCTCCCACAAGAGCAAGCATTACAAGTCTTTCGTCATCAACCAGTCTTTCATGGGGTCGTTGCCAACCATGAAGATGGTGTCCCCGCTAATCGCAAAACCCTGCTTCTGATAGAAGCGAATCGCCTGCTGCGATTCCTGCCAGACGCTCAGCCATACTGAATATGCCGATTTGGCGCGAACCTGCTCGAGTGTTTTCTGCATCAGAATCGGCGCGATGCCTTTTCCGTGATAGGGAACATCCACATAAAATCGGCTGAGTTCGTACTTGTTCTGATCAGCTTCCGGCTTGGGTGGTTTGGCTTGCGCCAGCCCGGCAATTTTATTATCGATAATGCACAGACAATTGATGATGTGTTCATTCGCAAGGTCACCACGCTGAGCATCTTCGCCGTAATAATCCTGCACGGCCTGTTGGACGTTTTCCGGGCTCGAGCAATGGCCATAGGCCGCAAGGAAATTCCGCGTCATGAAATCCGCGATTTCGGCTGCATCCGCGGGTGTTGCCGAACGAAATTGCATTTCAGTCATTTATCTTTCCACGAAGGCGCGTTCAAACACATAGTGGCCAGGTGTGCCAATACGCGCCGCGGCGTGAAAACCACGCGAGTCCAGAATTTTCCGGAAATCGGCCAGCATTTGCGGGCTTCCGCAAATCATCGCGCGGTCGGTTTCCGGATTTAATTCCGGCAGCCCGAGATCACGCATCATCTGACCGTTATCCATCAACTCGGTCACGCGTCCCTGGTGCATAAATGGCTCGCGACTGACGACTGGGTAGTAATGCAGTTTTTTGGCGATTTCTTCACCCAGAAATTCGTGATGCGGCAATTCTTTCTTCACATAATCGGCGTAGGCCAAATCATGGGCATAACGCACGCCATGAGTCAGCACGACATTCTCGAAGCGCTCGTAGGTTTCCGGATCTTTGATGATGCTCAGAAACGGAGCCAGACCGGTGCCTGTGCTCAACAAATACAGGTTTTTACCGGGCAATAAATCCGAGATCAGCAAGGTGCCGGTCGGCTTGCGGCTGAGATAAACCGTATCGCCGGGCTTGATGTGCTGAAGACGCGAAGTGAGCGGGCCTTCCGGTACCTTGATGCTGAAAAACTCCAGCTGTTCTTCCCAGTTAGCACTCGCAATCGAATAAGCCCGCATCAACGGCTTTCCGTTCACTTCCAGCCCAATCATCACGAATTGGCCGTTATCGAAGCGAAAACCATCGTCGCGGGTTGTGGTGAAGCTGAAATAACTGTCTGTCCAGTGGCGAACATCCAGTACGGTTTCGGTAATAAAAGCAGTAGACATTAGTGATAACTCGTTAACTCTGCCTATTGTCTCATCCTGAACCTTATTTACGAAAGGAAATTAATGCATTGGGAGGGCTAATCGCCTAAAATATTGGCCCTTCAACCCGCGCTTTTGCGGGCAGCCACCCTTAAGGAATCTTCATGCAAATCGCCGAGCGCACAGTCGCACTTTTTAACTACACCCTGACCAATGCCGCTGGTGATGTGATCGACAGCTCCGAAGGCCGTGCGCCTTTGGCTTATCTGCATGGCGTAGGCAATATCGTTCCAGGTCTGGAAAAGGAAATGACCGGTAAATCGGTCGGCGACAAATTCAATGTCGTCGTGCAACCTGAAGAAGGTTATGGCATGCCGAATCCGATCATGATTCAAGTGGTGCCAAAAGCCGCGTTTCAAGGCGTGGAAACGCTCGAAGTCGGTATGGAATTCCAGGCGCAAACACCACAAGGCCCAATGTCGGTCGTGATCGCGAAAATCGAAAACGACGAAGTCACCGTTGACGGAAATCATCCTTTGGCCGGTCAAACCCTGCATTTCGCGATCGAAGTGATGGAAGTACGCGATGCCAGCCTCGAAGAATTGGCGCATGGTCACGTACACGGAGCCGGTGGTCATCACCACTGATATTTCGGTTCCATTTGAAGTGCCCACAGCGATGTGGGCAGAACTCGAGGCGGCTTATCAAACGCCGCCCCGGGCTTATCACAATATCCAACATGTGCATGAAGTCGCTGCACATTACAAAGATGTCGCTGTCTCGGTCGGCTGGCAAAATCCGAAAGAAGTCTATCTGGCGGTTTTGTATCACGATGCGATTTACCACGCGGGTCGTAAAGACAATGAAGCCCGCAGTGCCGAAATGGCAGTTTATGCGGTTGCAAAATATTTAAGCAACGAATCGATTGATAGCGACAAGCTTGTTCATTTGATTGAAATGACCGCAAAGCATGGTCACCTGCAAGCAGAGGGTTTGGATGAAGATACCAAGCATTTTCTGGATTGCGACATGGCAGTTCTCGGTTCGGAGCCTGATCAGTTTCTGGCCTATGACAAAGCCATTGCCAGTGAATATCGCGGCAAATTACCTGGCTGGATGTTCCAGTTCCTTCGGCGGAAGTTCTTGAAGAACTTGCTGGATTCGCCACGCATATATTTATCCGATTTGTTTCATGCCTCCCATGAAGCCAAAGCCAGGGCAAATATCGCCGGCTTGCTGAAAAAACCGCGCAGTGTTCTGATGGCATCTTCGGGACGATAAGTTCTCAAAAAGGACGATCTATGGAAACGATGCGAGCCTGGCAGGCCATGCAATATGGCAATGAGCGCAGCAGTTTGCGTTTGAACTCCATCGAAAAACCGGTGCCGAAAAGCAACGAAGTATGCATCAGGGTCCATGCGGCTAGTCTGAACCCGATTGATTACAAACTATTGCATGGCGATCTCAGAAAAGTGTTGCCGATGCAATTTCCGATCACGATGGGATTCGATGCTGCGGGTGTCGTTGATTCCGTCGGCGCTGCGGTCGGTAAATTCAAGGTTGGCGAGAAAGTTTACGTGCGGGCAAACCGGGAAAGTTTGCGGGCATTCGCCGAATACACCGCGCAGCCAGAAGCCTTCGTCGCAGCAATGCCAAGCAACTGCAGTTTCGAGCAAGCTGCATCGTTTCCGCTAGTTGCACTCACAACCGTGCAGGGTTTTGTCGATCGTGCGCATCTGAAATCAGGCGATAGCATTTTGATTCACGCCGGCTCAGGCGGCCTCGGAAGCTTCGCGATTCAATACGCAAAACAAATGGGTTTGATTGTCCACACCACGACAAGCACCAAGAATGCCGATTGGGTGAAAGCACTAGGGGCAGATAAGGTTATTTGTTATGACCAAGTCGATATAAAAGCGATCCGGAATGAGTATGATGCCGTGTTCGATACCCTGGGTGGAGAGCAGACATTACAGGCATTCAAGCAGATCAAAACAGGTGGCGTCGTGATAAGCGTGGCTGGCCCGCCGGATATCGAAATGCGCAATATATTCGGAAAAAATCCCGTCATACGTTTTGCGATGTGGATGATGGCCAGAAAAGCTTATGCTGCTGCGAAAGAAAAAAATGCTCGATATTTTCGTTATATGACCGAATCGAGTGGCGAACAATTAAATCAAATCACGCCCATGATTGAGCAGGGCAAAATAAAGCCAGTGATTGATCGGGTATTCAAATTTGATGAGGGCATTGAAGCATTCGAATATCTGGTAGCAGGCCGTGCCAAGGGTAAAGTGATAATCAAGATTGCCGATTAAAATAATTTGACGTAGGAGCGCCTTTAGGCGTGACAGATCTGGCGGGACTTATCGCGCCTAAAGGCGCTCCTACGGTATCAAATCGCTTCAACCCACACCCTTACGCCATTCAATGCGGCATTCCCCGACGGCCCGTCCAGTAATCCAACGCCGGTCAGATCGTTGTAACTCGATCCCAATACTTTCTCGGCCTGGCTCATTTGCATGCCGTTTCTTTGATGTCCAAAACCATGCGGCAAGCAGACGACACCAGGCATCATTTCATCGCTGGCTTTTACTTCAATCAAAATTTCACCGGCGTCAGAACGAACTCGAACGTCTTTTCCATCGGTGATTCCGCGTTCCCGTAGATCTTCGCTATGCATCAATAGTTGATGCCGGGTTTTACCTTTCACCAGGCGCGGCGAATTATGCATCCAGGAATTATTGCTGCGAATATCGCGGCGTCCGATCAGACGCAATGCTTTCTTATCGGTATCGGTCGGAATTGTCAGCTCAGCCAACGCCTGCATGAATAATTCCGGTGCTGCTTCAATTTTTCCGCTAGCCGTTTCCAGTCGACCCATCAACGAAGGCCGCAACGGACCCAAATCAAGGCCGTGCTCTGCAGCTTCCAGATCTTGCATGCTTAGTCCGGAGTTCCCACGTGCCAAACCCATCGCAATCATTTGTCGTGGTGCCGGCAATGTCTGCCAGTCTTTGCCCGCGGCTTTGGCAAAAGCAGCGCCGATGCCATTGATGATTTCCCAGTCGGCACGTTCATCAGGTTCGCGTTCGCGAATGGGCTGGCTTAAACGAGCGACACGCCGCACCGCGAAAGCGTTGAATACCGAATCGTAATGATCCTGTGTCAGGAAAGAGGCCGGCGGTAAAATCAAATCGGCATGGCGTGTGGTTTCATTGATGTAAACATCCATGCTGACCATGAAATCGAGTTTTTCGAGTGCCTGATCGAGTGCCTGGCCATTCGGTGTCGATAAAACCGGATTGCCGGCACTGGTGATCAATGCACGGATTTGACCTTCTCCTTCGGTCGTCATTTCTTCGCAAAGCACCGAGACCGGCAACTCACCGGCGAACTCCGGAAGATTGCGTACGCGGCTATACCAGCGGCCGCGAGCACCGGGTGAAGTGCCTTTGCCGGTGATAGGCAAGGCGGTTTCATTGACCAATGCGCCGCCAACTTTATCCAGATTCCCAGTGTAGATATTGATCAATTGCAAGAGCCATTGGCAAAGGCTGCCATGTGCTTGCGTGGAAAGCCCCATTCGGCCATAAGCGACGGCTTTTTCGGCGCGATAAAACTCGGTAGCCATCTTGTCGATGCTTTCCGGACGAATGCCGGTCAATTCGTAAATATTTTCAATCGGGAAATTTTCGATAGCGGAAAGTGCCTCGCTCCAGCCCGCGATTTTTTCATCATAGGCTTGTAAACGGGCAGGGCCCATTTTCATCAGCGCTTGCATGAATGCCAGTAGAAAATACACATCGCCGGCCGGCTTAATAAAATGATGTTCGCTCGCGACCGCCGCTGTTTCGGTACGACGCGGATCAATCACCACCAATTTTCCGCGAGCAGTGAGCGCCTTGATGCGTTCTTTCACATCCGGCACCGTCATCAAGCTACCGTTCGATGCTATCGGATTGGCGCCCAGCATCAAAAAATAATCGGTGTGATCGATGTCGGGAATCGGCAATAAAAATTGATGGCCATACATTTGCGCGGCGACCAATTGGTGTGGCCATTGATCAACCGACGATGCACTGAAAACATTCTGGCTGCGGATTATTTTTAATAAAAAAGGCAAATAGGCGATATGGCCGAAATGGTGCACATTCGGATTGCCGAGGTAACTACCGATGCTGTTGGCGCCGTATTCTTTCTGGATATTCGCCAGTTCTTCGCCTGCCAATGCGAAGGCTTCATCCCAGCTTATTTCCTGCCATTTGTCTCCGATGCGGCGCATCGGTCTGCGCAGACGATCGGGATCAGATTCCAGATCCAGAATCGCATTGCCTTTTGGACAAATATGGCCGCGACTGAACGGATCGGCGTCATCCCCGCGTATGGCAACGAGTTTCTCGCCTTCGAACTGCAATTCCAGGCCGCAAATGGCTTCACAAAGCGGGCAGGCGCGGAATTTTGAGCTACGAGTCATGCTTTATCTCCGAGACGAGGCTCCAATATACGAAATATCGCTGCCTTATGTTGTTATGACGCGGTAAAATAAACACATGTCTCTTATAACTCTCCAAAACGTTGATTTCAGCGTCGGTGGCCCTTTGCTGCTGGAAAAAGTGAACCTGAGTATTGAAACCAACGAACGCATTTGTATCGTCGGTCGCAATGGTGCAGGCAAATCCACCTTGATGCGTCTTCTGGACGGTCAAATCAAAGCCGATGACGGCGAAGTCCGTAATGGCGGTATCAAGATTGCCGGCTTGGCGCAGGAAGTACCTTTGGCATTGACCGGCAACGTTTTTGACGTTGTCGCGATGGGCTTGGGCGAACTCGGTGCCGATTTGGCGCATTACCATCATTTAATCCATGCCGCCGAAGTGGATATGGATGAATTGGGCGAAGTGCAGCACCGAATCGATGCCGGTAATGGCTGGGCACTGGATCAGCGTGTCGAACAAGTCATTTCCAAACTGGAATTGAATGAAGAAGCCGAGTTTTCGGCTTTATCCGGCGGTATGAAGCGCCGCGTTCTGCTGGCGCAAGCGCTCGTCGCTGCGCCGGACGTATTGTTGCTGGACGAACCAACCAACCATCTCGATATCGAATCGATTGCCTGGCTGGAAGAGTTTCTGAAAAATTATGCTGGTACTGTCGTCTTTGTTACCCATGATCGGCAATTCCTCCGAAACCTTGCGACCCGCATTATCGAGATCGATCGCGGACAAGTAACGAGCTGGCCGGGCGATTACGAAAATTATCTTCGTCGCCGTGAAGAACGCCTGCATGCCGAAGCGCAGGAAAACAAATTATTCGACAAGAAACTGGCGCAGGAAGAAGTCTGGATCCGCCAGGGCATCAAGGCTCGTCGCGTACGTAATGAAGGCCGAGTTACAGCACTCAAGGCCATGCGCAACGAACGCTCGAAACGCCGTGAACTGACAGGTAATGTTTCTTTGGCTACAGCCGATGCCGGACGTTCGGGCAAGCGTGTATTTGAAGCCAAGCATATGAATTTCGCGTTCGGCGAAAAAGTAATGGTGAAAGATTTTAGTACCGTGATTCAACGCGGCGACAAAATCGGTTTGATTGGTCCGAATGGTTCCGGCAAGACAACCTTGCTGAAATTATTGCTAGGCGATTTGAAGCCGACCAGCGGCGAAATCAATATCGGTACCAATCTGGAAATCGTCTTTTTCGATCAATTACGCAGTTCGTTGCGCGATGATTGGGATGCCTTGGACAATGTCTCGGAAGGTCGCGAGTTCATCGAAATCAATGGTACACGAAAACATGTCATGGGCTACCTGCAGGATTTTCTGTTTAGCCCGGATCGTGCGCGTGCACCGATCACCAAACTTTCCGGCGGTGAACGCAATCGTTTGTTGTTGGCAAAATTATTCGCGAAGCCCTCCAATTTATTGGTGATGGATGAACCGACCAACGATCTCGATGTGGAAACTCTGGAATTGCTTGAAGAAATTCTGGCCGATTATCCGGGTACGCTGATTCTGGTTTCACATGACCGGGCATTTCTCGATAACGTCGTCACCAGTACGCTGGTGATGGAAGGCAACGGCCGCATCGGTGAATACATCGGTGGCTATGTCGATTGGTTGCGTCAGCGTCCGGGCAACAATACTTCAAGTTCGAGTTCTGCAAAGCCTGTCGAAGTAGTCAAGGCCGTGTTGACCAAGGTTGAGCCAGCAGTTCCTGCGAAGCGCAAATTAAGCTTCAAGGAAGCAAAAGAACTGGAAGCCTTGCCGTTGAAGATCGAGGAACTGGAAAACAAGATTTCCGAGATGACGGCACAGATGGCCGAGCCTTCGTTTTATTCGAAAAACAATGCTGCCGCGATCACGGAATTCAATAGTAAAATGGCGGCATTGCAAGTGGAACTCGATGCCACTTATTCAAGATGGCAGTTATTGGAAGCAGGTTGAACGGATATTTTTATGGCGACGATCAAACAAGACGATTTTATTCAAAGCATTGCCGATGGCTTGCAGTACATCAGTTATTACCATCCGGTTGATTACATAAAAAACCTTGCAGCGGCATATGATCGTGAAGAGTCGCCAGCGGCCAAGGATGCGATTGCCCAAATCCTGATCAATTCGCGAATGTGTGCCGAAGGGCATCGCCCGATTTGCCAGGACACCGGCATCGTGACCGTGTTTTTGAAAATCGGCATGAATGTGCAGTGGGATGCCACGTTGTCGGTCGAAGACATGGTCAATGAAGGTGTCCGTCGCGCCTACAATTATCCCGATAACAAACTTCGCGCTTCGGTACTGGCCGATCCTGCCGGCAAGCGCACGAACACCAAAGACAACACGCCTGCCGTCGTGAATATGACTGTTGTGCCAGGCGATACCGTCGATGTAATCGTGGCAGCGAAAGGTGGCGGTTCGGAAGCCAAATCGAAATTCGCGATGCTGAATCCTTCCGATTCGATCATCGATTGGGTGTTGAAAACCGTGCCGACAATGGGTGCCGGCTGGTGCCCGCCTGGCATGCTCGGTATCGGTATCGGCGGTACGGCTGAAAAGGCCATGTTGCTCGCGAAAGAAGCCTTGATGGAGCCGATTGATATCACTGATCTGCAGGCACGCGGAGCGAAAAATCGTGCCGAAGAATTGCGACTGGAGCTCTACGATAAAGTTAATGCGCTAGGCATCGGTGCCCAAGGTTTGGGCGGATTGACCACAGTGCTGGATATCAAGGTAAAAGATTATCCAACCCATGCCGCGAACTTGCCGATTGCATTGATTCCAAACTGTGCCGCAACGCGTCACGCGCATTTCGTTCTTGATGGCAGCGGTCCGGTGATGCTGGAACCCCCATCGCTTGAAGATTGGCCAGAACTGACTTACGACAGCAGCAAGGGCATTCGGGTTGATCTGGACAACATCACGCCAGAACAGATCACCAGCTGGAAACCCGGCGATGTGCTGCTTTTGAACGGCAAAATTTTGACCGGTCGCGATGCAGCGCATAAACGCATGGTCGAAATGTTGAACAAGGGCGAAAAATTGCCCGTCGATTTCAAAGGTCGCTTTATCTATTACGTTGGCCCGGTCGATCCGGTGCGTGAAGAAGTCGTTGGTCCAGCCGGCCCGACTACCGCTACGCGGATGGATAAATTTACCGAGCAGGTTTTGGCACAGACTGGCCTCATGGGAATGATCGGAAAAGCTGAACGTGGCCCGGTTGCGATTGAAGCCATCAAGAAACATCGTTCGGTCTATTTGATGGCCGTCGGTGGCGCGGCTTATCTGGTCTCGAAAGCGATCAAGGGCTCGCGCGTCGTTGGCTTCGAAGACTTGGGCATGGAAGCCATTTACGAATTCGAAGTGAAAGATATGCCTGTCACTGTGGCGGTAGATTCACTCGGTAGCTCGGTCCATGAAACCGGCCCGAAAGAATGGCAAAGCCGGATTAGCAAGATTTCCGTAGCGGTAGAGTAAAGGCGCTCCTACGTAAATAAAAAAACGGCAGTCTAGGCTGCCGTTTTTGTTTTGAATATTTGAACAGACTATTCTTTTATGCAGTTCGGAAGATTCTCGTCCAGGTTTGCCTGGAACTCATCCTTGGCCGCAGAAAGTTGTTCCTCGCCACCGGCCGCTTCAATGGCCTCGGCGTCGCTTTTTGTAATTTGTTCTTCGGTGGCATCCGGCAGCATGCCGACCATGCTGAGCAAATTGGCTTTCACCTTCTTATCACCCAATTTACTGACCTGCTTGTCCAGCAGACAGGAGCAGGAGGCCTCGTCGCCACCATAGACCGTTGAACACTGTTCAAACCAAGCCTGGTTTTCGAGTTCGGTGAATTTGGCGTCTCCGGCTTGTGCGGCACCAGCAGAAGTTAGTAATGCCAGGGCGAAAATCAGTTTCATGGGGTTCTCCGGGGTAGGGGCGTTGATAAGTCTTGAACCGAAGTCTATGAATAAAAACGGGTTTATTTGTTAAAAAATTCGCATCTCTCCAAAAAATAAGGTAAGGTGCGCCCGACTGTTCTGCCAAGGTCAAGGCCAATCAATATTGGTTTTACCCTACAGCAGTTACGCCAACGAATGTTTTGTCTGGCGTCTCACTCAATATGTTTCAAGGGAATTCGTTTATGTCAGATCGTCAAATCGGTACTGTGAAGTGGTTCAACGACGCCAAGGGTTTTGGTTTTATTACTCCTGAGAGTGGCGATGATGTGTTTGTGCACTTCCGTTCAATACAAGGTAACGGCTTCAAGTCGCTGCAAGAAGGCCAAAAAGTGAGCTTCATGCTCGTGAAAGGCCAAAAAGGTATGCAAGCTGACGAAGTGCAGCCCCTGTAAGTTCCGGTTTCGGAAATTTAAAAACCCCGGTTGGCAACAACCGGGGTTTTTTATTGCCCGCAGTCCGGAAGCTTGCGATGATGCAGCTTCTTCAAAGGAGTGCCTTGAATGCAACTGTATTACGCCCCTGGTTCTGCCAGCTTTGTCGTGCACTGGTTATTGATTGAGTTAAACGCGCCACATGAATTGATTAAAGTGGACCTGCAATCGAAAGAACAAAAATCGGCCGAGTACCTAAAACTTAATCCCAATGGCGTCGTGCCGACACTGATCATCGATGGCAAGGCAGTTTACGAATCGCCGGCATTGGTGATGCATTTGGCCGATCTTTATCCGGAAGCTGGCCTGGCGCCCGCGATCGGCACGTTGGAACGCGCGCAATATTATCAATGGATGTTCAATCTGGTGAATCCGCTGCAATCGGCCATGCGTCAATGGTGGTATCCATCTGAAGCCGCTGGCGAAGCGAATGTCGAAGCGACGCAGCTTGCGGTCCGAGAACGCGTGGAGAAGTGCTGGGATCGCCTGGATGCCCATCTCGCAGCGAACGGTCCGTATTTAATGGGCGAAAAAATATCGGCAGCCGATTTCATGCTGACTATGTTGATGCGCTGGACCCGAAATATGCCAAAACCCGGCACTGATTGGCCGCATCTGAATGCGTTGGCAATGAAAATGAAAGCACGGCCGTCCTTCAAGACTTTATACGAACGCGAAGGTCTCACCGAGTGGGCCTAAACAAAAGAACAGTTCTATTGGCAGGTGCTACCGGCCTTGTCGGTAACGCCATTTTGCAACGATGTCTTGCGGACAGGAATGTCGCAGAATTGATCGTGCCTACAAGACGGCCGGTCGCGATCAAGCATGAAAAGATTCGCAATATCGTGATGGATTTGATTGCAGCAGACAGCGGAGAACCTTCAGCTGCCTTGTCGGATGCCGTCGCCAAAATCAGTGGTGGCAGGATAGATGCCTATATTTCCGCTCTCGGTACCACGATAAAAACGGCAGGTTCGCGTGAAGCCTTTATTTCTGTTGACCGCGATCTGGTTTGCCGGTTTGCAGAAATCGCCAAGCAACAAAAAGCAAAACAAATCATTTTTGTTTCGTCGGTGGGTGCGACCCGGCAAACCAGCAATTTTTATCTGCGCGTAAAAGGCGAAACAGAAGATTTATTGGAACGCATGAAATTCCATCGAACCGATATCTTGCGACCTGGCGTTCTTCTCGGCCCGCGCGAAGATAGTCGTACCGGCGAGGCCATCGCGCAAAAACTATCGGTTATCTATAACCCGTTGTTACACGGACCGTTGCGTCGTTACCGCGCCATCTCTGCCGATACGGTAGCTAAAGCGACATTAGTCTTGCTAAGAAAAAAAGAGCCCGGCATCTTTGTTCACGAAAATTCAGAAATGATGGAATTGTCGGAATAAGCCAACAGCCATGCTTTTGTAGGAGCGTCCTTTAGGCGCGAGAAATCGCGCCAGATTTTCGCGCCTAAAGGACGCTCCTACAAAGAACACAGAATCACAGCAACGGCTTCAACGTCGGCCAAACATGGTCACGCAATTTAATTTGTCCGGCGGGAGTTGGATGCTTTTGATCCGGCAGGAAATATTTTCGATCCGTGGCGATTGGCGCAAGCAGGAACGGCAGCAAGGCCGTTTTTTCCTGTTTGGCGAGTTCCGTGTAATTCGCTGCAAAACCTTTTGTATAGGCTTTTCCGTAATTGGGCGGAATCTGAATTCCGATCAATAATACTTTTGCGTTGCTGGCTTTTGCCAATCGAATCATTTGCAGCAGATTTTTCCGCGTCTGTGCCAAAGGTAATCCCTGCAAGCCGTCGTTGGCACCCAATTCGATAATGACCAAATCCGGTTTATGCAATTTCAATGCAGCAGGCAGGCGCGATAGACCGCCAGAACTGGTTTCACCACTGATACTTGCATTGACGACTGTCCATTGCGGGTGGCTTTTCTTCATGCGGTCAGCGGTTAATGCAACCCAGCCTTGTTGCGAGGGCAGGTTGTAGGCGGCCGACAATGAATCACCCATGACCAATAGCATCTTCTGCTCGGCCGCTGCTGCTGGCATTGTGATTAGTAACAGAAGCATCAACACATAGCCTTGAACTCGGCTATGGCAGGCTACATGAAAGAGAGTAGATAAAAATTTCAACACTTCATTCCTTGGGATAAAAACGTGGCGAATGCAATCAATGTATCAAACCTGGGTAAAGTCGTGCGACTGCCGGCTAGCGAACTTCGCATTTTGCAGGATGTCAGCTTCCAGATTAATCAGGGCACAACACTGGCTATAGTGGGGGCATCTGGCTCGGGTAAAAGTACCTTGCTGTCATTAATGGCAGGTTTGGATACGCCAAGCGAAGGCCATGTCGAAATACTCGACGTCAATTTATCCAGCCTGGATGAAGATGGACGTGCAAAACTCCGAGGCGATAAAGTTGGATTCGTCTTCCAGAGTTTTCAGCTTTTGCCGGCATTGACCGCCATCGAAAACGTCATGCTGCCGCTCGAATTACGCGGTGATGCCAATCCCGAAGCCGCGGCCCGCGATATTCTGCAAAAGGTTGGTTTGGGCGAACGCTTGCAGCATTATCCGCGTCAGCTCTCGGGTGGCGAGCAACAACGTGTCGCAATCGCCCGCGCGTTTGTCGTCAAACCATCGGTACTTTTTGCCGATGAACCGACCGGCAATCTCGATACCGAAACCGGTCGTGCCGTTGCGGACTTATTATTTGAATTAAATCAGACCTCAGGCACGACTTTGGTCGTTGTCACCCATGATGAAAAACTGGCAGCGCGCTGCTCGAAAATCCTGCGTTTGGCCGAAGGTCGTTTATTGCAATGAAAATCATAAGACTGGCTTGGCGACAGACTTGGAGGGACTTGGCCGCGGGCGAAATTCGCTTGATGCTGATGGCGCTGGTATTGGCCGTTTTGGCGGTTACTGCAGTAGGCCTTATTACCGATCGTGCAAAGTCGGGCTTGCAGCAGGAAGCCAATCGCTTGCTGGGTGGTGACGCAGGTTTACGCGCCGATACGCCAATCAATCCCGATGTTGCCGCTTCGGCGAAAAAGTTGGAATTGCAGATTGCCCAAACTGCCGCCTTTCCCAGTATGGTGCAGGCGGGTGAAGCGGTCAGTCTTGCCGATATCCGTGCAATCGACGACCAGTTTCCATTGCGCGGAGAATTCCAGATTCTTCGTGCGAATAGTTCGACGATCGAGAAAGTGCAGGGTGGTCCGAAGATCGGCACGGCCTGGCTTTCCGAAGATGCCGCACGGAAACTGAAAGTCAAAATGGGCCAGAAAGTCGGCGTCGGCGATTTGAAGCTCGTCTATGCCGCCACCATGCTCCAGGAGCCGGATGCCGCACTGGACTATTTCAATGTGTCGCCACGCATATTCATTGCGCTGGGCGATCTGTCGAAGACCGGTTTGGTACAGGACGGCAGCCGTATTTCATATCGTCTGGTGGTGGCGGGAAATAATACCGACGTAAAAAGTTTTGTCGCCCTGACTAAGAAGAATCTTCAACGTGGCCAGCGTCTGGAAACCAGTGACGATTCCCGTCCGGAAGTTCGACTCGCTCTGGATCGTGCTGGACGTTTCCTGGGAATCGCCGCGCTCGTTTCCCTGATTCTTGCGGCAGTCGCAGTCGCTTTGGCCGCGCGCCGCCACAGTGCACGCCATCTCGATGGCAGTGCGGTTATGCGTTGTCTGGGCGCCAGCCAATCAACCATAGCCAGTCTGCAATTAGGTGAATTATTTTTTCTCGGCATGGTCGGAAGTTCGATCGGCATTGCGCTTGCGTGGCTGTTGCAGATGGCTGTCGGTGCCTGGCTATCGGATGCAATGGGTGTTGCTCTGCCGCAACCGGGCTTGCAGCCAGTTTTCGCGGGTTATGCGATCGGTCTTACCGTCTTGATTGCTTTCGCCGTGCCTCCGGTTCTGGCTTTGCGAAAAGTGCCGGCATTGCGTGTATTACGGCGTGATGTGCCATTGACCGAACCAAGTTCATGGGTTGTTGGCTTGCTGGGTTTGGCAGGCCTGGGTGGATTGCTCTGGTGGAAAGCGGATTCCGCTACTCTGGCCACGATCATTCTTGGCGGTATCGGCATCACCACGTTTGTACTTGCGGCGATTGGATGGCTGTTGCTGCGCTGGTTGAAAAGAGTGCGGCAATCACTTCGTGGCCCGTGGCGTTATGGCCTGGCCAATTTAAGCCGGCATGAAGGCATGACGTTGGCGCAAGTATCGGCGCTGGGTTTGGGGCTGATGGCCTTGTTGCTGCTGACTTTCGTGAGGACGGATTTGCTGTCGCGCTGGCAACAGACATTGCCGACCGATGCACCCAATAGATTCGTCGTGAACGTGCAGTCCGACCAGGTCGATGGCGTTCAACAATTCATGACCCGGGAAGGTCTGAATAATGTCGTATTGTTTCCGATGGTGCGTGCCCGACTGCAGGAAGTGAACGGTAAAAAAGTCACGGGTGCCGATTACGAAAAAGAGGGCATGCGTACTCAACGATTGGCAGAACGTGAATTCAACCTGTCGTCATTGGCAGTATTCGGCGAAGACAATACCTTGGTTGCAGGTAAATACTGGTCCGCCAATCATGTTGGCGAAACGGAAATGTCGGTCGAGGAAGAGTTCGCGACATCCTTGTCCTGGAAAATCGGCGATGTGGTCAGCTTTGATGTCGCAGGCCAGAAATTAACCGCAAAAATCACCAGCCTGAGAAAAGTCGAGTGGACAAGTTTCAAGCCGAACTTCTTCGTGGTGATTTCACCCGGCGGGCTTGAAGGATTTTCAGCCAGTTATATCTCGGCAATGCATGTGCCGAAAGAAAAACAACTGGTCATGGATAATCTGGTGCGTGAGTATCCGAATTTGTCGGTGATCGACGTTGATGCGGTTCTCAAACAGGTGCGAAGCACAATCGATCAAGTTACGCGTGTCGTGGAATCGGTATTCTACTTTTCCTTGTTGGCCGGCTTGCTGGTGTTGCTCGCAGCAGTGCAGGCCTCGCAGGATGACCGCATGCGAGAAGCCGGTGTCATGCGTGTCCTGGGTGCTTCGCAAAAGCAATTACGTCTTGCACAGGCAACTGAATTCGCCAGTTTGGGCTTATTGTCGGGCCTGGTGGCTTCGATATCGGCCAGCGTGATTGCCAGTCTGATTTCGGAGCAGGTATTTAATCTGCCATGGACTTTCGAATATCCGCTGATTGCTTATGGTGTGTTCGGTGGTTGCAGTTTGGCATTAGTGGCAGGTCTTTGGGCGACGCGCAAAGTCACCCAGGTTCCACCGATGGAAACTTTGAGGGCTTTGTAATTCGATAGCGATTAATCGATAAACAAAGCCATTACGAAAATTCCTAGCATGCACACGGCGAGTGCCAGCTTCAGCGCGGTACCGATGGCCAAACCCAGCCAGGTACCAAACCCTGTCTTGGTTGCTGCGCGCCATTCCTTGCCATCGATCATTTCACCGATAATGGCACCGACGAATGGCCCCAGGATCAGGCCAGGTATGCTGAAGAAAAAGACTGCGAACGTGCCGATGGCCGCGCCGAGCATGGCTTTTTTGCTGGCGCCAAACTTCTTTGCTCCCAATAGTGTGGCGAGGAAGTCCACGCCGACCGAGACCAGCATCAACACGGCGAGAAATACAATGGTCCATACGCCGACTTCCTTGAAATCGCCAGCCCAGGCACCGAGCAACATGCCGCAAAACATAAGCGGTAAGCCCGGTAACGCAGGTAAGACTGTGCCGAGCATGCCAACGATAATCAAAATTGCCGCAATGATGTAAAGAATCTGTGTTTCCATGCCGTGCATTTAAATTCCTTGCGAGTCGAAGGCCAAGCATAGCGAATGTTGATTAATTCCGCATAAAAAAAGACCCGCCGAAGCGGGTCTTTGAAGTGACACCTAGAGCAGTATTAGTTTTGGTTCGGTGTGTTTTCGGCAAAGTATTCGTGGCTGTCGGCATTGCGAACGGCATCATTCGGGTTGCTGATGGCCAGATTTTTTGCACCGGCTTGACCGTAAACAACGTCATCGGTATTCGCAACGATGTCGAAGTGGCTCATTTCATGAACCAGGGTGCCGGCTTTCGAATCGGTACCGAGGGTTGGAGCATTCCAGAAAGCGCGGCATACAAAGATTTCATATGGTCTGTTCGGATAAACATATGCATAGGCACTTTGGTTGCAGCCGCAGTTGATCTTGATTTGGTTGCCGGCTTGGTCCATTGCAGAATCGATAGCTGCGTAATGGGATTTGACTGTGGTGTAGCGCGTGGTGGTGTAGGTGCCGAACCAAGTGGTGTAGCGCGGGCCAGCAGTGCCGGCAACCGTGTATTGCTTGGAGTTTTCGGTGTAGTTACGGGCACCGGTGATCGCACTGCCAATGGAGTTGGTTTGGGTTGAGCTGCAACCAACAGTCGTAACGCCATTGATCGAGCCGCCGCCGCTACCTGGCTTGGCTTTTTCTTCCATGTTCAGGACAGGCAGTGCGCCTTCGACTTGAACGCGAAGTGCAGGGCTTTGCAACAATGCCATGCGGCCATTGCTGGAAGTCAGTGGCTGGCCTTTTTCGGTTTTCGCACCTTGCAGATAGGATTTGAAGCTGATGCTGTACTCGCCATCCTGGCTCATATCGTAGACCGACGACAGATCAGCGCTGATCAGTTTTGTTTCGCCGGCACGAAGTGTAATGAAGTCAGCTTCCGTCAGCGGAGCGCGTTTGATCATTTTGCCGACATATTCAACTTTCTTGCCACCCGAATAGACTTCGAACAAATCGGAGCTTAGCGCGCCAGAAGGTAGCTGATAGGTTGGAACTTTGACGGCTTGTTTGCTGGTATTGGTAACTTTGAATTGGACCATTCCGGCATTGGCAGCATCAGCAAATACGCTGACACGCAGTGGGTTGCCGAATGAGATGGTCTTAGCGGATTGAGCGGTGAGAGCGAAACCAGTGAGTGCAACCAAACTTGCTGCAAGCACGATATTGCGATTGCGAATTGTCATGAATGTCCCCGGAAATGTGAGCAAAAAAAGTGCCCGCATCAATCGGGCATACGGACGTTACAACAGTGTGACGAGGTTTGCATGTTGCACTGCCGCATACAGATAAAGAGATTGCTTGATCACAGTTTTCTGAATAAAAAAGGCCCATAAACGGGCCTTTTTGTTATTAATAAGTTAATAAGCGACTTAGCTTTTGTAATCCCGGTGGCAGTTTTCACAGGCCTTGCCGAGCTTGCTGACAGCAGCCTCGGCCGCTGCGCAATTTGCAGGCGGAATTAAGAGGGCTCCATCGGCGCTGGCGCGGAAATCGCTGGCATAGCGTACGAATTGATCGTTATTGCTCATTTCGCCAAAGGCCGCTTCGATGTCGTTACCGACATAACGCATGGTTTGCAAATGCGGAATGATGTCGGTCGGGGCGCAACGATTTTGTTTGACGTTATTTTTCAAGGCCGACATCTTCATGTTGATTACCGTCATTACCCCTTTCGGATAATTTGGTCCCTGATTCAAGTAGTTCATTCCGATGGCTGTCAATGCGATACCGAGTACGAATGCCACGGCGAAGGTAATCACGAAATTTTTCATTGAGGGCATCCGGAAACAAAGTGACCGATAGCCTTACAGAATTAGGGCCCGACTGCAAGAATGCGGCCCTGGCTGACACGGACTTTGCTGCCGATACGCAGGCCGCTAGAAAGTATGGTTTGCGTGACCAGTACTTTTTTTCCATTGAGCATTTGAATCAGTATTTCGTAGCGAGTTGTCGGTTTGCTTGCGCTTGGCTTGCTGACCACGCCACCGACGATGCCGCTGAGTGCAGGTTTTTTTGCCGTTGATGTTTCGCTATTGCCGCTTACGGTGCGAATATCATGTACCACGCCACAATCCAGACATTTGATTTGAGCAGTGGCTGCGGGTTTTGGTGTTGGTTCGGATTCAACGCGTTTTGGCGCGCTGGCGCAGGCATTTAGCAGTAATAACAGGAGAATAAATAACAGACGTTGCATGTAATTCCTTGGATGGCAGCCCTTCTCGGGCATCGAAAGACCTTAGAATAGTGCCCATGAATCCAATATTGACTGAACGCTTCGCCGGCATCGAACGATTGTATGGCCGTGGCAGCGTAAAAAAACTATCGAAAAAGCATGTTGCCATCATTGGACTGGGGGGCGTCGGCTCCTGGGCTGTCGAGGCTTTGGCTCGAAGCGGTGTAGGCAAACTTACGCTGGTGGATGCCGACGATATTTGTGTCTCGAATACCAATCGGCAACTTTTTGCGCTCGAAGGTCAGTATGGTCGCGGCAAGGCCGAAGTATTAGCCGAGCGTTGCCGTGCAATTAACCCCATTATTGAAGTTGAAGTCATTGCGAGTTTTTTGACGCCTTCGAATCTGGATGAATTATTGAATCGTGGTTATGACCTGGTGTTTGATGCCTGCGATAGCTTTCGGACAAAAGTGGAAATGCTCGCCTGGTGTCGTCGCCGTAAGTTGCCCGTTATTTGCTGTGGCTCTGCTGGCGGGCGAATCGATCCGACACAGGTGCGTATCCGTGATCTATCAAGGACCGAACACGATGCGATGCTTGCCTTGATCCGCAAAAAACTGCGTGCCGAATTTAATTTCCCGAAAAATCCGCAACGGTATTTTGGTGTCACAGCGATTTATTCGCTGGAAAACGTCAAATATCCACAAGCCGATGGCAGTGTTTGCGGCATACGTCCCCAACTGGGTGCCGATGCTGCGTTGAAGCTGGATTGTGGGGCGGGGCTGGGTGCTGCCACGCATATTACCGGCGCATTCGCGTTCGCGGCGGTTAGCAAGATTCTCGAGGTTTTGTTGAAAGAGAAAGCATCGTAGGTCGGGCCCTGCCCGACGCTTCTCACAGATTACGATGTTGTTTGTGTCGGGCCGGGGCCCGACCTACAATTGTCTGTGCAAAAAAATAAACCAACTTCTGCTTCGCTATTCCAGGTCAACGAGTCCTTGAAGCCTCTGGCCGAGCGCATGCGTCCGCGCAGTCTGAACGATATGGTCGGGCAGCCGCGTTTACTGGCGCCAAACTCGGTATTGCGCCGCTCGGTCGAAGCCGGGCAAATCCATTCGATGATTTTGTGGGGACCGCCGGGATGTGGAAAAACCACACTAGCCTTGTTATTGGCCAAGCATGCCGAAGCCGAATTTCAGGCGATTTCAGCCGTATTATCCGGCTTGCCGGAAGTCAGAAATGTATTGGCGGAAGCCGAACGTCGTTTCCACGAAGGCCGACGGACGGTTTTATTTGTCGACGAAGTCCATCGTTTCAATAAAACCCAGCAAGACGCTTTTTTGCCGCATATCGAACGCGGCACGATTATTTTTGTGGGTGCCACTACGGAAAACCCCAGTTTCGAATTGAACTCCGCGCTGCTCTCGCGTTGCCGTGTGCACGTGCTCGAATCTGTCGGCATCGACGATATCGTCGATGCTCTGCATCGTGCCTTGAATGATGCCGAGCATGGTTTGGCACAGCATCAAATTAAAATCAGCGAAGAAAATCTTCAGTTTATTGCCCAGGCCGCCGATGGCGATGTACGGCGTGCATTGACCCTGCTTGAAATTGCGACCGAGCTGGCGGCTAGCGAGAACAACGAAATTACCGAAGCGATGCTGTCGCAGGTATTGGCGGATCGTACGCGGCGTTTCGATAAAGGTGGCGAGCAATTTTACGATCAGATTTCAGCGCTGCATAAATCGGTGCGGAGTTCGAATCCGGATGCCGCCCTCTATTGGTTCACTCGAATGCTGGATGGCGGCTGCGATCCGCATTATTTGGCGCGTCGTTTGACGCGCATGGCGGTGGAAGATATTGGCCTGGCGGATCCGCGCGCTTTGCCGATGGCAATCGAAGCCTGGCAGGCTTACGACCGCATGGGCAGCCCGGAAGGCGATTTGGCGCTGGCTCAACTGGTTATTTATATGGCTTCTTGCCCGAAGTCGAATGCTGCTTATGTTGCCTTCAAGGCCGCACAGCAGGATGTTCGCGATCTTGGAACACAGGAAGTGCCGTTGCATCTTCGCAATGCACCGACAAAATTGATGAAAGAGATCGGTTACGGAAAAAACTATCAGTACGACCCGGATGTGGAAGGCGGCGTAGCGCTTGATCAGACAGGATTTCCCGATGCAATGGGCGAGCGTGTTTATTACGAGCCGGTCAATCGTGGTCTGGAAATAAAGTTGAAAGAAAAACTGGATGCCTTGCGCGAAGCCAGGAGCAAGGTGCAACAAGAAAATAAAGAGAAGAAAAAATGAACTGGAAGATGTTGCTTTTGGTGATGTCGGGCGGTGCTTTGGGGGCTACTGGTCGCTTTCTAATCGGTGACTATGCATTGCGACATTTCAATCAAAGCTTACCCTGGGGTACCTTGATCGTTAATTTGGTTGGATCGTTTGCTGCCGGCTATTGCTATATCTGGCTGGAAAGCCGCGGCGCCAGTATGCATCTTTGGCGCAGTTTTTTATTGGTCGGCATTTTGGGCGGTTTGACGACCTATTCGGCGCTGATGCTGGAGTGTCTTGTCCATTACCGCGCAGACAAGCATGGCGAGGCATTATTTTATCTGGCCATTACATTGTTTGCCGGACTGTTTCTGGTTTGGCTGGGTGCTAGATCGGCGGAATTCTTTTTCGGCGCCAACTCCAACTGAAAAACTAGAATGAAACAATACGCCAACCATATTCTGCATTGCCTGCCATACGTACTTTGTTTTTTGCTGATGCTGTCGAGCCAGCAATTGCGCGATTTCACGCTCGCCAATGTTCTTGTCCAGGCAGTTCTATTTTTATTGGTCTGTATTATTCCCGCATTGAAGACAGGAAGAATGTCTTATGTCGATGTTGCCTGGCCGCTGGGTCTGTTTTTTATTGGCCTGCAAGTTTTGTTCTTGAGCGACGAGCTAACCTTGCGTAGCGGCATTATTGCCGGCCTTTATTTGTTTGCCGGCGGCCGTATGTCGGTAATGGCCTTGATCGGACTGCGTCTTGGTTATCTCTCCAGGGAATTGCCGCGCTACCAATACCAGCGTCTGCGTTGGCAGCGGCGTGGCTGGCAGGAAAAGCCGGCGATGTTGTTTGAAGTGGCGAGCCAGGGGTTTGCGAATATGACAGTACTGGCATTGCCGGCCATCTTGCAGACAAGTAATTCGTCGCCGGAACTATCGATGCTGGAAGTGATTGGTTATTCGATCTGGCTGGCAGCCTTTATTTTTGAATTCATCGCGGACACGCAAAAGGCGCGTTTTGGTCTGCGCATGCAACGGGAAAAACGCAAGGGCGAGCATTGCGAGGATGGCTTGTGGCGATATAGCCGGCATCCGAATTATTTCGGCGAATGGATGGTCTGGAATGCGCTCGTCTTGAGCTCGATTCCATCCTTGATCGCTTTGGACAATGCGCCAATTTGGCAAACGGTCGGATTCGCGGTCATGCTCGTTTACTTGTCCTACGTAATGTATATCGTGCTGACGCATTATTCCGGCGCGGTGCCGTCCGAATATTATTCGGTCCAGAAACGGCCGGGTTATGTCGAATATCAGCGCAGAACCAATATGTTTTTTCCGGGCCCCAGAAAGTCGGTATGAGCAGGTTCTGGCTCGAAAAGCGGCCGTTTCCGTTGCGCCCATAGACCTAACCCAGCGATAATGGGCCATCATGTTTCATTCTTGGAATTCTCAATGTTAGATCCCCATTTATTACGTAATGCGCTGACCGAAACAGCAGAACGCCTGAAAGCCACTCGCGGCTTTGATTTGGATGTTTCTTCTCTGGAAAATCTTGAAGCCGAGCGCAAGCTAATTCAGACCCGTACCCAGGAATTGCAAAACCTGCGGAATACGAAGTCGAAATCGATCGGTATGGCGAAAGCCAAGGGTGAAGATGTTGCTGCATTGATGGCCGAAGTCGCTGCCCATGCCGATGAATTGAAAGCCTCGGAATTCGCATTGGAATCAATTCAAAGAAAGATCGAGAATATTTCGCTGAATATTCCGAATATCCCGCATGAATCGGTTGCGATTGGGAACGATGAAACTTATAACGTAGAACTCAAGCTATTCGGCACGCCGCGCGTATTTGATTTTGAAGTAAAAGATCACATCGCATTAGGCGAGCGCCATAAGTGGCTGGATGCCGAGGCGGGTGCGAAATTATCCGGCTCACGCTTTACCGTGATGCGTGGGCAGCTTGCGCGCCTGCATCGAGCTCTGGCGCAATTCATGCTCGATTTGCACACGGAAGAGCACGGCTATACCGAAATGAATACGCCGTTGATCGTCAACGCCGAATCCATGACCGGTACGACGCAATTGCCGAAATTCGAAGAAGATTTGTTCAGTACGATGGTGGGCGACAGCAAACGCTATCTGATTCCTACCTCGGAAGTGTCGTTGACCAATCTGGTTCGCGATGAAATTCTTGAAGATGCAAAATTGCCGATGCTGATGACGGCGCATACCCAATGCTTCCGAGCCGAAGCAGGCAGCTACGGCAAAGACGTGCGCGGCATGATTCGCCAGCATCAATTCGAAAAAGTGGAGTTGGTCGCGATTGCGCGTCCGGAAGAAAGTTTTGCCGTACACGATGCCATGACCCGTCATGCAGAAACCGTACTTGAAAAACTCGGATTGCCGTATCGCCGTTTATTGCTATGCACGGGTGATATGGGCTTTGCCGCAGTCAAGACGCATGATCTGGAAGTGTGGCTGCCAGGCCAGAACACCTATCGCGAAATCAGCTCGATTTCCAATTGCGGTGATTTCCAGGCCCGACGCATGCAAGCCCGTTGGCGCAATCCCGCTACCGGCAAGCCGGAGCTGGTGCATACATTGAATGGTTCGGGTGTCGCTGTAGGCCGTTGCCTGGTAGCCGTGATGGAAAATTATCAGAACGCCGATGGCTCGATCACGGTGCCTGAAGTGCTGCGCCGTTATATGGGCGGCCTGGAAGCCATTGCTTGAAGTACCCCGACTTAAACGATCTGCAATTCTTTGCCATCGTCGTGGAACACGGCGGTTATGCGGCAGCAGAGCGTGCGCTGGGTATTCCAAAATCGCGTTTGAGCCGCCGCATAACGCAATTGGAAACCGATTTGGGCGTGCGTTTGTTGCAGCGTTCGACCCGCAAATTTTCGGTCACTGATGTCGGCCAGAATGTTTATCGTCATGCCCAGAGCATGCTGGCCGAGGCACAGGCGGCACGCGAAGTGGTTGATCGTGTCAGTGCAGAACCGCGCGGTCTGATTAAAGTCAGCGCACCGGTGTTGCTGGCCGAGGATATCCTGAGCAAGCTGTTGCCGAAATTCATGCTGCAATATCCGAAAGTGAAAGTGCAGCTGCATGTCAGCAATCGGCGCGTGGATGTCATTAATGAAGGCTTCGATGTGGCCTTGCGGGTTCGCAATTCTCTGACGACCGATGCGGATTTCATCTTGAAACGTTTTGGTCATTTCAACGAGCTGCTGGTCGCGAGCCCCGACTATTTGAAGCGCAGCGGTATTCCGCAGCATCCGCAGGAACTCAGTAAGCACACCACGCTCAGCATGAGCGAAGACGAAGTGCGCCAACGTTGGGAATTGCATGGTGCCGATGGCAGCGTCGAGAAAGTGGATATCAACCCATCGTTGATGGCATTGAGTTTTTCCCTGCTGCATCAGGCTGCACTGAAAGGCATCGGCGTTGCCTTGTTGCCGCAAATTATTTGTTGCGAAGACCTGAAAGCAGGGCGTTTGCAAAAAGTATTACCCGACTGGAATTTACCTTTGGGCATTTGCCATGCGGTGTTTCCATCCCGTCGTGGCTTGTTGCCGGCTGTTCGCGTTTTCATTGATTTTCTCGCCGAGAATATGCCGGCAGAAATTCAGGCTTCCAATATCTGATTTCATACAAGTACTTGGCTCCGACGCGTCCGGGTCAGCGTAGGTACACTGTGGATACCTCAGATTGATATACGGAAGCGTGTATCTGATGGGAGAATAAATCGTGAACCAAAATGATTACACACCAAGCCCACTCGTAAACGTGGAGTGTCATGAAAATCTAGGTCGTTGGACGCTCGTTTTTACGCGTGACTTCAGACATTCACCGGAACAGGTGTGGGATGTGCTGACCGACCCGGAATATCAACGTGAATGGGCTCCGTTCGAGGCCGATAGAAATCTGTCCAGCACCGGAACGGCAACTTTCAAGATGATTGATAGCGATAAAGATACGGCGTTCAATGCCAACGTGAGTCGTGCTGAAGCACCGAACTTGCTCGAATATACTTGGGGCGAAGATTTATTACGCTGGGAATTACAGGCAACAAATACTGGGACCCGTCTTGAATTGCGTCATACGACCGGTGACAAAGAGTGGCTGCCCAAAGTGGCCGCTGGCTGGCATATTTGCCTCGATGTTGCCGAGCTTTTTATGGAAGACAGGCCGATCGGGCGGATTGTTGGCGAGGCCGCGAAAGACCATGGCTGGATAGAATTGAATGATGCCTACGCTGTCAAATTGAATATAGAGTCGACTGGTTGGCCTGAAGATCTTGGCAGGTCACGTTGATTTACTATCAGAATTCAAAGTCCTGGGCTGCGCAGAGATAATCCATCATTGGCGCTAACTCCTGGCAGGACTTCGTAATGGTTTTCAATAATTGATCGCTGCAAACCAATTCATCGCTGATGTGCACGGATGCGACGAAGCTCTTGAGTTTTAAATCTTCGACAAATTCGTGATCAGCCGGAAAGCCGCGCGGGACGCGAACGCTGCTTTCGGATTCCCGGGAATACTTGTCCCGGAATTTTTTTGAATAGACCGCTTTTTTCCAGCTCGCCGGATTGTCCAGAATAAACTGCCGGATTTTGCGAAGCACTTCGGCTTCCGGATACCAATGCCCGGCGGCAATAAAGCAATGCCCCTGCTGCAAATGAAAATAGAATTTCGGCGCTTCGCTGTCGCGACCGCGCTCGTGATAGAAACGGGCGCCCAGGAAATGCTTGTAAGGCGACTTGTCTTTGGAAAAACGGGCATCGCGGTTAATTCGAAACAGCGAGCCGCCGACGGGTCTCGGATCCGAGACGTAATGCGAACTGATTTTGGCCAAAGGCGCCTGAAAGTCGCTGATCAAGCTCAGAAAAGGCTGACGCACATGGGTTTCATAATCGGCCTTGTGCTCGTTGAACCATTCACGATTATTGTTCTTGTGAAGGCTGTTCAAGAACTTGAATGTTTTATCGCTGAAGTATTTCATAAGCTCGCCTCGATACTTTGACCCCAGACTTGCAATTGATCCAGCAGACTTTGCTGTTCGGTATTTGCAAGGGTACGGCATCTTTCAATCTCGAGATAATAACTGTCGAAGCTGTATTCGGATTGTGATGATTCCTTGCCAAGACGCTGAGCCCTGTAGGCATTCCAACGGCTATTCTCTTCCAGCGAGAGACTATCCGGCCAGTTTCTGGCGCGATAACGGAAAAGCAATTCATCGTAGCGCGAGCCCGATTTCCAGGGCGAAAGAAAGTTTTTCAAATGGCTTGGCGAACTACTGCGGATAGTGGCGAAAAACCGCTTGTCGCTGTCGCTGGCAAAGCCATCGTACAGAGCGGCATCGGCATCGGATGGATCATATGCGGCACGCTTTGCGAATACTTGCCGTACCTTTTCGGCGATGCCGGATGCTTGCTGGATCAGGCTGGCATTGGCGAGACATTTATCCTTGTCGATACCCATGCGCGCAAAGTCATCGTCGCGCACATGTGCCAAGGGCAGAACCACAGGGCAACGATTGCTGTGAATTTCCTTCAGCGGAATGCGCGACATGCCTTCGGGTAAGTCGATCTGCCGGATAAATACGCGTTCGGAAATATCGTCGGCATCCAGCGTTATAAGATCAGTCGGATCGGCGCTAAGATCGAACACGATCGCGCGATTCTTGATGTCCGGGTGCCAGGCGAGTGGTATTACCAGCGCAGCGCACAAGTTTTCTGCCGAAAATTGTCCGGAGATATGTAGTACCGGTGTTTGCCTGAAAACATCGAGCAGGGAGATCACTTTTTCCTTGCTACGCAATTGCAGATAGTAGTCCCATAATTTTGGTTGCGCTGAACGTAACTTTCTTGCGAGACCGATCAATGCGCGGACATCGGACAAGGCTTCATGTGCCATGCCGTCGCGAGTACCGTTCGCCGTTGCCAGATGCTCCAGTTTGAAGCTGGTAAAGCCGTCTTCGCGTTTTGGCCATTCCAGACCGTCTGGTCGCATCGCATGTGCCAGCCGCATGAAGTCGAGCAAATCCCAGCGCGAATTGCCGTTTTTATATTCGCGCTCGTAGGAGTCGTAAAAATTCCGGTACAAACCGAAACGGATAAACTCGTCATCGAAACGAATTGAGTTATAACCAACCGCACAGGTATTCGCTGTAACTAGTTCATCATTGATCGATGCAAAAAATTCGGCTTCGCAGACGCCATCTCGCAAGGCCTGTTGCGGGCTGATGCCGGTAATCAGGGCCGCTTCGGGCGAGGGCAGTAAATCATTTGCCGGCTGGCAGAACCACGAAATGGGTTCTGCTATTTCATTAAGCTCTTCATCGGTACGAATCGCGGCGAATTGTGCGATGCGTGAACGTCGAGGGTCTCTACCGAATGTTTCCAGGTCGTACCAAAGAAAAGATTTTGCCATTAAATGCCTGAAAGCTGCGCTTGATCTTGGAATAAGTTGGTTCCAAGCGTAGGCAGGGATTTCGGCAAATGCAAGCGCGGCATTCCAACGATATAGCCTTGTGCCATATCAACGCCGCATTCATAGAGGGTTAATAACATCGAAGCATCTTCGACGCATTCAGCCACTGTCAGTTTGCCTGCGGTTTCAGCAATGGAAGTCAATGCCGCAATGATGGTGCGATCAAGATTGTCATGCGGCAAACCCTGAATCAGAGAGCCATCAATTTTTAGAATATCGGCTTCGATTTGTCTCAAATAGGCAAAGGTCGAGAAGCCGGTGCCGAAGTCATCGACAGCGATGCGGCAACCGAGTGCACGCAATGCCGACAATTGTTTTTGTGCGCCGCCAAGATCGTTAATCGAATGCGATTCCGTGATTTCAAATACCAGTGCAGCCGGGTTGACGTCGTATTCGACGATTTTCGCGGTTACGTAATCCGGAATGCCACCTTTTTCCAAAGTCTGTGCGGAAATATTGATTGTCAGACCAATGGGACGCGGGCTACCGCGAGTTTCACGCAATGCCATCAAGGCATGGTTGATTACCCAGAAATCAATGTCCTGCATCAAACCGAAACGTTCTGCTGCCGGGAGGAAAGCATTAGGCGATATCAATTCACCCTGATTGCCTTTCATGCGAATTAAAACTTCAAACAAGGCTTCGGAGTAGGGGTTGCGCTCGAGCTGTCTTAACCAGATATCCTTGCTGTTGTTATTTCCAATGGCATCGTTCTCGATGCCTTTCAGTGGCACGATCGGCTGGTAACAAAGCGCGAAGCGATCGGTTCGGAAAGCTTCTTCCAGGCGAACCGACCATCCCAGATCGACATCGAGTGCAGCCAGGCGCCCGGTTTCATGCGAATAGATCTGGCATTGATTGCGTCCCGATGTCTTCGCCATATGGCAGGCGATATCGGCATGTGCCATCGCATCGCTGGGCGAATTGGTGTGATCATCGATTTTTGCGCAGCCAACCGACAAAGTAATGCGATAACTCTTGCCGCCATAATTGAATGGCGTTGCCGTCAGCACGCGGCGGAAACCTTCGGCAAGCGTATTCAAATCGCTGGTGCCGACATTGGTCAGCAACACGGCGAATTCGTCGCCACCCATCCGTGCAAGATAATCTGCACCACGTAATCGCGATTTCAATCGTTGGCTGACTTCAACCAGCAATTTATCGCCGGCAGCATGGCCGGCAGTGTCATTGATATATTTGAAACGATCCAGATCGATAAACAACAGCATTGCAACCTGGCCGGTGCGACGCACTTTGCTGCATTCCTGTTCCAGTTGCGATTCAAACCAGGCACGGTTGTAGAGTTTGGTCAGACTGTCGTGCTCGGCTTGCCAGCGCAATTCATCTTCCAGTGCGCGCCGTGCGGAAATATCGCGAAATGCAACCACCGAACCATTGAGTTCGGTATCCATTTTTAATGGATGGATATTGCACTCGACCGGAACGCCACGTTTATTCGCGGTCCAGAACATGGTCTGCCAGGACGACACTTCACTGCCATTGGTATAACAAAGATTGAGGTAGGACGCCGTACGTTGCATCGGCGAGCCATCTTCATCGGCATAGTGAAATGCATCGAATGCATTTTGTCCGACCAGTTCACTGGCATGGCTGTAACCGAGCAAATCCAGTGCAGCGGGGTTGACGAATTGAATGGTGCCGTCCGAGTCCACCCCGTAAACACCTTCGCCGACCGACGACAAGATGCCTTGCAGACGGCGGCGTTCGTTATCAATCGCCTTACGATCATTGATCGTCCTGCCCAGCGAGGAAATGCGTGCCAGCAGCAGGTCTTTGGATTCACTCTTGAACAAACATTCCAACGCGCCGCAAGCCAGCGATTCGGCAATCACGGCATCGGAGTAAGTACCGGTAATCGTCGCGGTCAGGATATGTTGGGTTTCCTGATTGTTTCGAATTTTGGTAATGAGTGCGGTGCCGTTTTGCTCCGGCATCAAATAATCGATGATGGCGATGTCGTAATTTTGCGCCGATACTTTTTTCCAGCCTTCATCGACGCTGTCGGCGGTTTCGATGAAATAACCCTGCTTCTGCAGCAGTTTCGAATAACCGGCACGGATCGTGGCGGAGTCGTCGACAAACAGTATTTTTATTTGTTCCTGGTGCGAACTGAGCGCTGGTTTGACGCTTTGGGTAGGGCGCAGCAATTGATCGATCGCGCTGGGTGCTTCCAGATAGTCTGACCACAAAGTCAGCGCCGTTCGAGGACGCGACATCCGCCAGTTCACTGCATTGGCATTGCTGGAGTCGGCCATCACCAACACGGGCAGATGCTCGAAACGTTCGCCATGCAATAAACCGAAAACATCTTCGGCAATACCTTCGGAATATTCGGGCCAGCCGAGTACAACCGCATCGAGGTTGCTATGGCCGATTTGGGCTTTCAATAAAGTGTCGTAGGCTTCGGCGAGCGTAGCGACCGCGGTCACGCCATAACCATAGTGACTGAGTACTGCGGACAAGGCTCTTCTTCGCGTTTGCGAGCTTTCAGCCAGCAGTATCATTTTCATAGGCAGCCACTCCCGCAGTCCTGTCGTTTAGGCTAAACCCATCCTAGGACTAAAACCAGCAGTTCAGTGGCTTTGAGCAGATAATTCGGCGATTTTTCCGTCAAATTTTGTTACGTCAATCTCGGCCAGGCTTTGTTTGCCTTCGGTTGCCTTGATTAACAATTCGCGTTGCAGCAAGCCACGTTCGTAAGCAACACGATAGGGAACCCGGCTGAAACTGACCATCGCATAGCGGGGAATGAATACGCCGGGATGTCGTTCAGCCAATAAACGCTCCAGCTGGCGTTGTAGAAGAAAGTCGGGATCATCAACGCGATCGCGCATTTCAATATAGTTTTCCAGCGCCATCGTTTGAATGGCGAGCGCATTGGGTTTGCGTTCCTGCTCGAATTGCGTGAAAGCTTCTTCCCATTGTTGCGCCCGTTCGATGTGATCAACTAGTGCGAGGCAGTCTTCAAAAGCGCAATTCATGCCCTGACCATGGAAGGGGACCATCGCATGGGCGGCATCGCCAAGCAGCACTACACGGCCATCCAGATGCCAGTTGTCGCAATACAGTGTGCTTAAACCCGAAGTCGGGTTATTGATGAAGTCTTCATCGAAGTTCGGCATCAAGGGCAGGGCGTCGGCAAAGTCATCTTCGAAGAATTTTTTCGCCGCAGCCAGATCCGGCAAAGTTTCGAAACTTGGGTCGCCTTCGTTTGGCAGGAATAAAGTGACCGTGAAAGTTTTTTCGGTATTAGGCAGGGCAATGCACATATAGCCGCCGCGTGGCCAGATATGCAGCGCATTGGGTTCCATCTGGAATTCGCCAGTGGTATTCGGCGGAATTTCCAGTTCCTTGTAGCTATGGCCCAAAGATTCAAAACGTTCGGTTAAATAATTCTGTTGCTTCAGTGCGGTACGAACACCCGAGCCAGCGCCATCGGCGCCGATCAACACTTCAAAGTCGAGTTCGGTCGAAGAACGGTCCATATCGTTGATCAAATTCATTTTCTTGTTATCGAAATCGATCTGTTCAATGCGATGGTTGAAACTGATTTTCGCGCCGGCCGCTTCGGCGGCATTGAGCAAGGTGATATTCAATTCACCGCGATGCACCGACCAGATAACTTCGGAATCATCCTTGCCGTAGCGTTGCAATTGGGTGTCACCATTTTTCATATGCACCATGCGGCCACGCATCATGACCGCCTGTTGCATCACGATATCGTTCAAACCGGCTTCGCGAAGCGCATGCAGGCCGCGTTCCGCGAGTGCGAGATTGATCGAGCGGCCGCCTTCATAGCCTTTAAGGCGGGGGTCTGGACGCTTTTCGAATACTTCGACTTGCCAGCCTTTGCGTGCGAGCAGAGTGGCCAGCAAGGCGCCGGCCAGGCCGGCGCCTGCGATCGTGATTTTTTTCGCCTGATCAGGCTGCATGTTTTGTGTCCTGCCAGTGTTTTACGGCACGCGCGAATCGCAATACGTCTGAATAATTGTTGTAGAGCGGTGCAGGGGAAATTCGGATCACGTCGGGTTCGCGCCAATCGCCGACAATGCCCTGGGCCGATAATGCTTCGAATAACGCACGGCCTTGTTCGCGACCGGCATTTACACGCAACGATAATTGGCAACCACGTTGATTCGGGTCGTCTGGCGTCGCAATGCTCAGCGTATTTTGCAGTTGCTGCCGGATTAAAGTTTCAAGATAGGCGGTGAGTTTGATCGATTTCTCGCGCAGGTTTTGCATGCCGGCTTGCTGGAAAACTTCCAGCGAAACCCGCAGCGGTGCCAATGCAAAGATCGGCGGATTGCTCAATTGCCAGCCATCGGCACCGGGTGTCGGAACGAATTCAGGTCCCATTTTGAAGCGCGTGCTTTTGTCATGCCCCCACCAACCGGCGAAGCGCGGACGTGTGGTCTTGGCATGGCGGTCATGGACGAAGCAACCGGCAATGGCACCTGGACCAGAATTCAAATATTTGTAACTGCACCAGGCGGCAAAGTCGGCGCCGCTGTCGTGCAAATTCAAGGGCAGATTTCCCGCAGCATGTGCCAAATCGAAACCGACAACACAGCCGGCGGCATGACCAAGACGGGTAATTTCTTTCAGATCGAAATACTGGCCAGTGCGATATTGCACGCCTGGCCAGAGAATCAAGGCAATGCGATGGCCATGCTCGGCGATGACTTTTTCGATATTCGCCATCGAGAATACACCACCAGGCAAGTCAGGTTCGATTTCGATCAGGCTTTCGGCAGGATCAAAGCCATGGAAACGCACTTGCGATTCAACGGCGTAACGATCCGAAGGAAATGCACCGGCTTCAATCAGGATCGCATTACGTTCTTTGGTGGGGCGATAAAAACTGACCATCATCAAATGCAAATTGACCGATAGCGAATTCATCGCGACAACTTCGGATGGCATTGCTCCGACTACCGATGCCAGCGAATCACGAACGAATTCGTGATACGGCATCCACGGGTGTTTGCCGTGAAAATGGCCTTCGACGCCATTCGTGGCCCAGTTATTTAATTCCTCGGTCAACGCCGCTGGCAGTGACTTGGGTTGCAAGCCAAGCGAATTGCCGCAGAAATACGCCTGATTCTGACCTTCATGCTGCGGGATGAAAAACTGCTCGCGAAAATGTCGCAGATCATCCTGCGAATCCTGCTGCTGGGCATAGGCTTCTGAAAAAAGTTCGGACATTTTTAATTACTCAAAACGAGATTTACTGAGCCCCAGCCATTCCAAAGCCGTGCCATGGAATAAACGTTCTTGGTCGGCTTCCGATAAATTCAGCGAATCAATGCCGCTGCCGGGCACTTGTTCGCCAAGCGGGAATGGATAATCGGTACCCAGCATCACGGTGTTGGTGCCAACGGTATCGAGCAAATAGCGCAGGGCTCGCGGGTCGTGCACGCAGGAGTCGAAATACATCCGGCCGAAATATTCGCGTGGATTGCGCGGGTTGTCGGTGGCGACCAAATCCGGTCGCATCTTGAAACCATGTTCGATTCGGCCAATGGTGTACGGAAAGCTACCGCCGCCGTGGGCGAAACACACTTTCAGTTTTGGAAGGCGTTCAAGTACGCCACCAAAAATCAACGCACAAACGGCTCGTGTTTGTTCTGCCGGCATGCCGACCAACCAGGGCATCCAATACTTCGGCATGGCTTCGCTGGCCATCATGTCCCAGGGGTGAATCAGGATTGCGGCATCCAGATCCTGTGCGGCCTGGAAGAATTCGAATAGTTCCGGAGCATCCAGATTCCAGTCGTTGATATGCGAACCGATCTGAATTCCCTGTAAACCCAATTGATCGACGCAACGTTCCAGTTCCTGGATTGCCAACCGTGGCGATTGCAATGGCACTGTACCAATGCCTGCGTAATGCTTGCGATGATCACGGCAGGTTGCCGCCATATGATCATTCAGGCTTTGATGCAGCTCCAAAGCATGATGCGGTTTTGCCCAATAGCTAAACATCACCGGCACGGTCGAAATCACCTGCACTTGCACGCCGAACTTGGCGTATTCGTTGATGCGCTCGACCGGGTCCCAGGTGTTGGATTTTATTTCGCGGAAAAATTTTCCGTCTTTGTAAATATTGTGGCGACCGTCGCTGCCGCGATGAATCACGGCAAAGCGGTTGTCACCGTATTTGGTGGCAAGGTCCGGCCATGTTTGCGGCAGGTAATGGGCGTGGGTGTCTATTTTTAGCATAGGGTAGTTTAAACGATCTTCTGTTCGTAGGAGGCCGCTTGCGGGCGATGAGTAGTGTATCTACGGTGACAATTCGGGCCCAAGGGCCCTCCTACAAATATTTGGCCGGGGCAGGATTCAAATGTCCGCATTGATGGCAGCGGCGATGTTCTTTCGAGCGATAGAATTTTTCGAATACGGCCGGAAACTGGGTTTCGATATTCTCAAGCACGAAAAATTCTTCGTATAACTTGTGATTGCAGCTTTCGCAAAACCAAAGCAAGCCATCGAGTTCATTCGGCAGACGCTTGCGTTCGATGACCAGGCCAATCGAGTTTGGGCCGCGCTGAGGCGAATGCGGAACTCTTGGCGGCAAATAGAATATCTCACCGGCCTTGATCGGAATATCGCGCGCCTTGCCATCTTCCTGGATTTTCAACACCATCTCGCCTTCAAGCTGGTAGAAAAATTCCGGGCCCTCGTCCCAATGGTAATCGGTGCGTTGGTTAGGGCCGCCGACCACCATCACGATGAAGTCGCCATCGACGATGCATTTGTTTCCGACCGGTGGTTTCAGCAAATGCCGATTTTCGTCAATCCATTTCTGGAAATTAAAGGCGGGCGTCAACATGTTCAGTCCTTAATGACAGCTGTGCATTTCAATTCGATTGCAATTGGCGTCGGCAAGGCGGTGATGCCCAGCGTCGTGCGACAAGGTGCCAGTGCGGCATCGGGAAAATACTCGGCCCAGATCTGGTTATAAATTTTGAAATCTTTTGCCATATCGGTCAGATACACCGTGACATCGACCAAATCGTTAAAACCTGCGCCGCTGGCGGTCAGTACTGCTTTGACGTTGGCGAAAACAGAATGGCATTGTGCGGCTATGTCGTAAGTTTCCAGTGACTTGTCATCGCGATAAACATTGCCGGGAATGCTGTTGTCGGCTGCACTACGCGGACCAATGCCGGACAGGAAAAGCAGGCTGCCGACTCGACGTGCATGCGGGTAGTGACCTACTGCCTTTGGTGCAGCATTAGTTTCAATCGAACTGTTCATGGTGCGACGTGTTCCCCAAGTTTCTTCAAGGCTTTCGGATATTCCTGGGCCAGCTTGTCTTTATCATCGATGCTGATGTTCAAATCGGTAATGCGACCATCGAGCAGACTGTAAACCCAGCCATGCACGGTCAGTTTTTGGCCGCGCGCCCAGGCATCTTCCACGACCGTGGTTTGGCAAACATTGACGACTTGTTCAATCACATTGACTTCGCAAAGACGCGCGTGACGCATCGAATCAAATTCCTGGCTCTGAATGAAGGCGGCGTGCTTGTTGGCCACGTCGGCGATATGTCGAAGCCAATTGTCGGCCAAACCGACGCGGGTATTCGATAGGGCGGCATGCACACCACTGCAACCGTAATGGCCACAGACAATAATGTGCTCGACTTTCAAGAGGTCGACCGCGAATTGAATCGTACTCAGGCAATTCAAATCGGTATGTACGACGACATTGGCGATATTGCGGTGAACGAATACTTCGCCCGGTTGCATACCGGTAATCTGGTTGGCGGGAACTCTGGAATCCGAGCAACCGATCCAGAGATATTTCGGCGCCTGCATCTTCGACAGGCGTTTGAAAAAATCCGGATCTTCGCGCCGTACTTTCTCGGCCCATTCCTTATTTTGTTTAAGCAAATCTTGTAATGGCATGCTTTATCCCAAATCCAGACAGATATTTTTTGTTTCGGTGAAAAAACGCATCGCGTCCAGGCCGCCTTCACGACCGAGACCGGATTGTTTCATGCCGCCGAACGGTGTGCGTAAATCGCGTTGCAGCCAGGTGTTGATCCAGATGATGCCGCAATCCACCGCATTGGCGACATGGTGGGCACGCCGAATATCGCTGGTCCAGATGCTGGCGGCCAAACCGTAATCGCTGGCATTCGCCAAGGCGACGGCTTCGGTTTCATCTACAAAAGGTTGTAGTGTGACCACGGGCCCGAAAATTTCTTCCTGATTGGTGCGAGTGTAAGGGCCGAGATGTTCGAATATGGTCGGTGCAATGAACCAGCCATTATCACAACGACCGGTGGGGGCAACGGCATTGCCACCGCACAGCAGGATGCCACCTTCGGCTTTGGCTAGTTCGATATGCGACATCACCTTGTCGAAATGCGGTTTGGAAATCATCGAGCCCATTTGGGTTTTCGAATCAGTCGGGTCGCCAACACGCAGTTGTTTTGCGCGGGCAACGAGCTCGTCGCGAATTTCCTTGTAGATGGATTTCTCGACCAGAATTCGCGAGCCGCAAAGACAAATTTGTCCGGAGTTCTGGAATGCCGAACGCATCAAGGTATCGATCAGGTTTTTTCTCGGAGCATCGGCAAAAATGATGGTCGGGTTTTTGCCGCCCAATTCGAGCGAAACTTTTTTCAAGGCAGGGCCGCAATGCTCTGCAATTTTCTTACCGACGACCGTGCTACCGGTAAACGAAATCGCTTTGACATCCGGATGTTCAACCAGGGCCTGGCCGACCTTATGTCCAAGCCCGTGCACAATATTCAGCACACCTTCCGGGAAACCGATTTTCTGAGCGAGTTCGCCCAGCATTGCGGCAGTGACCGGTGTGATTTCCGATGGTTTGGCAATCACGCAATTACCGGCAGCCAGTGCCGGGGCAATTTTCCAGGTGAATAAATACAGCGGCAAATTCCATGGCGATATGCAGCCGACGATGCCAAGCGGTGTACGTGTAGTGACATTCCAGCCAGCTTGACCATGATGCGATTCGCTGGAAAACTGGCTTGCACTGGCTGCAAAGAAACGCAGGTTTTCAACGGCACGCGGCATTTCGATATTGCGACTTAACGATAATGGCTTGCCGGAATTGCTGGTTTCGGCATTCGCAAAATCATCTATGTTTTGCTCGAGGGCATCCGCCAGTTTGTATAACCAGGATGCACGCTCGCCATTGCTTAATCGTGACCAAAGCGGGAAGGCTTTTCGGGCTGCGATAACGGCCGATTCGATATCGGACTTGTCGCTATCGGGGCAGCGAACAAAAACTTCGCCGGTTGCTGGGTTAATAACATCAAGCCAAGCATCACCGATGGCGGGCGCTTGCTTGCTGCCGATAGTGTTGTAGATCGTCGTTATCATCCCGCTAGATTAACCTGTAAGCAGCCCATCCGGACAGGTTTGTTAGCTGTCAGATGAATTCGATACCCATGAATTCTTCGCGGAACCACGCGATGCGTGCCCCGTAAGTAGGCACCGGGCCGGGCTCGCCAAAAATATAAATCTGGCCCGTGTCATTGATATTGAAAGGCCAGGAGCGAGGCCGCTTGATTTGGCAGCCGCCTTTGGAAATGTCTTTTATTTCGACCAGAAAAGCCTTGCTCGCACCGACGAACATGGCATGGCCCTGTTGCAAGTGGCGGGTACTGATTCTTCGTTCGAATAAGGCCATGGTGTGGCCATGCTACTGCATCTCATCAACGATTTGGATGGGCACCCTCTGTGCCTGCAGGTACTGAAGGCCAATTTTCTTGCCGTCATCCCAGACGAACATCGCTTCGACGTCAATTACATGATCATTATCGATGACGAAGTAAAGGTTCAGTACATCGTTCGGCGAGAAATCCCAATCAGCCGGTTTCTTGATGCAGCAGCCGGATTTTGAAAGGTTTTCGAGTTCCGTGATGCAAGACTTCTCATTGGTAGCAACGATTACCTGACATTGATAGTTATATCGATGTGCTCGGCGTTGCTCCAGACTCATCCAATGTCCTTTCGGCTCAAGATCGTCTGATATTAACGCGTCTGATGCAATTTTAAAGTGAGCGTGTGCGACCGCCGTCGACTGGCAGATTGATGCCATTCACATAACCGGCTTGCGGCGAGGCCAGAAAAACCACGGCAGCAGCGATTTCAGCAGGGTCGGCGAAACGTCCGGCTGGCACGGTGCTTAACATCGCTGCGGTAATTTCTTCGCTTGCCTTGTTGGTCGCCTTGGAACGTTCTTCCAGGATTTGGCCAAGCCTTTGTGTCTTTGTATAGCCAGGCAAGACATTGTTAACAGTAATGCCAAATGGCCCCAGTTCGCTGGACAATGTTTTCGACCAGCTGGCGACCGCGCCACGAATCGTATTCGACACACCTAAATTCGCAATCGGTTCTTTGACCGAAGTCGAAATGATATTGACGATGCGGCCCCACATTTTGTCTTTCATGTTCGGCAGCACTGCCTGCAATAAAATCTGGTTGGCGATCAAGTGTTGCTGGAATACCGTCATGTATTGCTCCGGCGTCGCGCTATTGGCGGCACCACCGGCAGGGCCGGCGGTGTTATTGATCAGGATGTCGATCTTGTATGCCTTCAGCATTTCGTCGAGCTTGTGTTTCAAGCCTTCGCTGTCCGACACATCGGCCATCATGTAGTGATGTTGTTGTCCTTCGGCTGCATGCGGAAGGGCATTGCGAACTTCGTCGAGAACTTTCGGGCGTCGCGCCAGTAAAATAATATTCGCGCCCTGTTCGGCAAGACCGATCGCGCATGCCCGGCCAATGCCTTCCGAGGCGCCGCAAACGAGAGCTGTTTTACCTTGTAGAGGATACGTTTGCATGTCGAGCCCTTAAAGTTTTGATTTGATTAACTGTTCACGCATCATTCCCGCTATGACGGTACCATCGCGCTGATTGCTGTGTGGCAGCTGTTCAATGACGGATTGAATATTGGCTTCCGGATGATTCTGGCTAAGTTTGAACTTGATCGATATTTGCTTTGCCTCAAGCCTGAAACCGACAATGCCGCCCAATTGTTTGCGATGGTCGTCCCGGGTTTCGGGTTTGAACTCCCAGTCGCTTCCGACATTCGTTTCATTGATGGCAGTCAATTCCGAAACAATATCCGCCAAATCGCTTTCCTCATGCGTGATTTCCAGTCGGCCTTGAACATGGGCAACCGCATAATTCCAGGTTGGCACCCTGGCTGAGGCTTCCTTGTCCGGATACCACCCCGGCGAGACGTAGGCATTGGGGCCGTGGATGATCAGCAAGGCATCCAGCTCGCCTTTCCATTGCGGGTTTGGTCTCGCCCAATGCCCACGGAATATCACCTGGTCTTCATTGCGTTCGTAAAGAACCGGGATATGGCTCGCATAGGTCTGGCCATCGACTATCGTTATCAAACTGGCAAACGCATTCCATTCGACCAGGCGGTCCAATTCCAACAGATCGGTTTCGCTGAAATATTTTGGCGTGTACATCGGTTTTTTTTAGTTTCTTTCGGGCAGTGTGCGCATCATGTAAGGCACGATTTCGTTGTCATCGTCGGCTTCCGGTGGTACCAGGTCTTCCAGCAAAATACCAAACTCTTCGGCATCGTCATCGTCCATGCCGTCGAGCGAACGAAACTCGGCATCCATCAGCGCAGAAGCGGCTATCTCGTGGCTTTCATAGACGAGCGTGTTGCCGGTGGAATCGAATACATGCGCAATGCCGCTATCGAATACACGCAGGCGGGCCCAGACCAACTGGCGATGAAAAATCGTCAGCCACCATTGTTCGTGTTCGATGATGAATTCATCCGGGTGTTGTTCTTTTTCAAAATTGTCCGACATTGTGAAACCTCAGTTTTTAAGTGCAATGGCGATGGCGGTGCCGGCGATGCCGACCAACGTTATCCAGCCCATTACGGCAGCATTGCCGGCAAATAAATTCATGCCGGAATCCTTGAATTTGGTATATCCAAAACACATCAGCCACCAGCTATAAGCCATGCCGCCGTCTTCAGTGCCTTGCTTGAATTCATGCTTTTTATCGAGTTGATGGCGATAAGCCAATACCCGGAATCCGAAATGACCGGGCCCTGCGGAACCGGTCAAGCCGAGAAAAAGAAAAAGCCAGATTGAATCCATTTTTAAACTTAGTATTCCGCTGTGCCGGGTGCGCGCGGGTACGGAATTGCATCACGGATATTTTGCAAACCGCAGACATAAACCATCAAGCGCTCGAAGCCCAGACCAAAGCCGCAATGCGGCACGGTGCCGTAACGACGGAAGTCGCGGTACCACTGGTAATGTTCAGGATCCAAACCGAATTGCAACATACGCGAATCCAGGATATCCAAGCGTTCTTCGCGCTGACTGCCGCCGATGATTTCGCCGATGCCAGGCGCCAATACGTCCATCGCGGCGACGGTTTTTCCGTCGTCGTTCAGGCGCATATAGAACGCCTTGATTTGTTCCGGATAATTCGTGACCACGACCGGACGACCGACATGTTTTTCGGTCAACCAACGTTCGTGTTCGGTTTGCAGATCCAGACCCCATTCAACCGGGTAATCGAACTTCTGTCCGGATTTTTGCAGCAAGGTGATCGCTTCGCTGTAATCGATACGTTCGAACGGCGACTTGATGAAATTTTCCAGTTTGGCGATTGCGCCTTTTTCAACGCGTTCGTCGATGAACTGCATGTCGTCCATACGTTCATTCAGGACAGCTTTGAAGATATATTTCAAAAACGCTTCGGCCAGGTTGGCGTCGTCGTTCAAGTCGGCGAACGCCATTTCCGGCTCGATCATCCAGAACTCGGCCAAATGTCGGGTCGTGTGTGAATTCTCTGCACGGAAGGTTGGACCAAATGTATAAACCTTCGACAATGCCAGGCAGAAAGCTTCGACATTCAATTGACCCGAGACGGTCAGAAAAACTTCCTTGCCGAAAAAATCTTTCGAGAAATCTATTTCGCCCTTGTCGGTACGCGGCAGGTTCATCATGTCCAGAGTTGAGATGCGGAACATCTGACCGGCGCCTTCGGCATCGGAGGTCGTGATGATTGGCGTGTTAACCCAGCAAAAGCCTTCTTCGTGGAAGAAACGGTGAACGGCTTGCGACATGCAGTTACGCAAACGCGTTACAGCACCGAACAAATTGGTGCGCGGGCGCAAATGGGCAACTTCGCGCAGGAATTCCAGTGAATGCGGTTTTGGTTGAATCGGGTAGGTTTCCGGATCTTCGACCCAGCCGACCACTTCGATTTTCGATGCCTGGATTTCAAAGCTCTGGCCCTGGCCTTGCGAAGCCACCAAAGTGCCGGTCGCAATCACGCCGCAACCGGCGCTCAAGCGCTTCACTTCGCTTTCGTAATTATTCAAAAGGGCAGGCGCGACTACCTGAATGGCGTCGAAGCAGGAGCCATCGCTGATATTCACGAAACTCAAACCTGCTTTGGAATCGCGACGGGTGCGAACCCAGCCACGAACGGTAACTTCACTGCCGGCCACAACCTTGCCGGCGAGCGCCTTCTGAATACTGACGACTGCCATCCTTGAATCCTTGGGAAAAGTGCTTATCTAATGAACTGTCAAGGATAACCTTTAGCGGGGTATCCGCGTAAGCGTTATAATCACCGCAGCACTTTTGAGTACAAAAACATGGCAGTTACCCTTAGTTCCAACGCTTTAGCCCGAGTTCGCGAATATCAGGCCCAGACGCCCGGGTCGATTGGTCTGCGCTTCGGCGTCAAGAAAAGCGGTTGTTCGGGCTGGGCTTATGTCATCGATATGGCAAAAGACCGCAAACCAGATGATTTGGTGTTCGTGCAGGATGGTGTCGAAGTTTTGGTTGACCCGGAAAGCTTGCCTCAAGTCGATGGCACAGAAATCGACTTCGTCAGCCAGGGCCTGAACCAGCAGTTTGTCTTCAAAAACCCGCGTATGGCCGGCGAATGCGGTTGCGGTGAAAGCTTCACGACTGAAGAAACGGCGATCTAACGGACCATAATGAAGCCAACCTTCTTCAAAAAGCCCAGTGATTTCAGGGCTTGGTTGGCTAAACATCATCAAACACATAAAGAGCTGCTGGTCGGCTTTTACAAGAAAGACTCCGGCAAACCCAGCATTACCTGGCCGGAATCGGTCGATGAAGCGCTTTGCTATGGCTGGATCGACGGAGTCCGCAAGTCGGTCGACGAAATCAGTTACACGATTCGGTTTAGCCCGCGCAGAAGTATCAGTATCTGGAGCGCGGTCAATATCAAACGGGTAGAAGTGCTTACTGCCGAAGGTCGCATGCAGGCTGCCGGGATCGCCGCGTTCGGTTCCCGGAAAGAGTACAAATCCGGCATTTATGCCTACGAGCAAAGACCGGCCGAGCTACCAGAAGAATTTGCCAAAATCTTCAGGAAAAACAAGGTCGCATGGGCTTTTTTCCAGGCTCAGCCGCCTTATTACCGCAAAACCCTGACTTGGTGGATCATTAGCGCCAAGCAGGAAGCGACCCAGAAAAAGCGCCTGAACAAGCTGATTGAGGCTTCGGCCCAAGGCCTGCGTTTGCTTTAGCCGGAACGGGTTCAAAACTTCTTTTAATTCCTATACTTGCGCGAACTCTATTGGGGCTGGCATAATATGCGGCTCCCTGATCAAGCAGTATCTCAGGGACCCTTGCTCCACGGCCCGTATATTTTCAATGCCGGGGGCTGTTTGGCCGAAAGGCCGCATCCTTAAGGAATTAACCATGCGTCATTATGAAGTCGTATTCATGGTCCATCCGGACCAAAGCGAACAAGTGCCAGCCATGATCGAGCGTTACAAATCGCTGATCGAAGGCGATAACGGCAAGATCCACCGTCTGGAAGATTGGGGCCGTCGCCAATTGGCATACCCGATCGAAAACCTGGTCAAAGCCCACTATGTTCTGATGAACATCGAGTGCGGCCAGAAAGTATTGGCTGAACTGTCCGACAGCTTCCGCTACAACGACGCCGTGTTGCGCCACGTTGTGCTGAAAATGGAAGAAGCCGCCACCGAACAATCTTTGATCATGAAGAACAAAGATGAAAAAGGTGACCGTCGTCGTCGCGATGACGATGTGATGTTGGGTGATGCGGATGGCGTTGACGCCGATGCAGAATCTGAAATCGACGCCGCTTAATCCAGGAGCCTGACATGTCTAAATTTTTCCGCCGTCGTAAGTTCTGCAAATTCACCGCAGAAGGCATTACGCACATCGATTACAAAGATCTGAACACCTTGCGCCAGTACCTGACCGAGAACGGCAAAATCGTTCCAAGTCGCATCACCGGCACCAAGGCTAAATATCAGCGTCAGCTGACGTCGGCAATCAAGATCGCGCGCGAACTCGCCCTGATCCCATATTGCGACAACCACAACATCTAAAAACTTCGCCTGCACAATGCGCGCAGGCGTTTGTTTTTCTGATTACCCAAAATCGTCTTTACGGACAGCAAGAGTTGCGGGGTTTTTTCCCGCTAACGTAACGGAGTAATAAAAATGCAATTGATCCTCTTACAAAAAGTGACCAACCTCGGTGGTCTCGGTGACCAGGTTGATGTGAAGCCAGGCTATGGCCGCAACTACCTGATCCCAACCGGCCGCGCAGTTCCTGCCAATGCCGCCAACGTTGCCGCTTTCGAAGCGAAGCGCGCTGAATACGAAGCGAAGGCCAATGCAACACTGGCTGCCGCTGAAGCTCGTAAAGCTGCACTCGAAGGTGCGTCTGTCACTATCAGCGCAAATGCATCGACCGAAGGTAAATTGTTCGGTTCAGTCGGTACCCGCGACGTAGCCGAAGCTTTCACCAAAGCCGGCCACAAGCTGGAAAAATCCGAAGTGATCATGGGCGAAGGCGCAATCCGTCGCACCGGCGAATTCGACGTAGTCGTGCATCTGCATGCCGACGTTGAAGTCAAAGTCAAAGTGATCGTAACTCCAGAAGCTTAATTGTCTTTTGCAGTTCAATGAAAAGCCGCCGGAAGGCGGCTTTTTTTTTGTGCAGGAGCGCCTTTAGGCGCGACGGATCTTCACAGACTCGGTCGCGCCTAAAGGCGCTCCTACGCGATCTCGTTAAGATCTCAATTTATGAGATTGAATCATGATCTTATCCACAGGAAACCCACCGACTTGCGCGCAACACTTTTCACCGATTAGCCGTAGCATGGTCGGTTCGTAACTTCCTTATAAAAATCAAAAGAAACCCTATGTCAGCACGTCCCGATTCAGTCCGTCCCGATCACAAGCTTGAAGCGCTTCGCTTGCCGCCACAATCGGTCGAAGCAGAGCAGGCGGTTATTGGCGGTCTGATGCTGGCGCCGGAATCGCTGAATATCCTCGGCGATGCCTTGTCGGAAGAAGATTTTTATCGCCGCGACCACCGTTTGATCTATCGCGGCATTCGCGAGCTGGCCGAAAAAAACAAACCTTTCGATGCGGTGACCTTGGGTGAATGGTTCGAGGCCAACAATCTGTCCGAACAAATTGGTGGTAATGCCTATCTGATTGAGTTGGCGAGTACCACACCATCGGCTGCCAATATCAAGGCCTATGCCGAAATCGTGCGCGAAAAATCTGTGCTGCGCCAATTGATCGAAGCCGGTACCGAAATCGTCAATGACAGCTTCCGTCCCGATGGTCGTGAAGTGACCGAACTATTGGCAAAGGCCGAACAACACGTATTTAAAATTGCCGAGCAGGGCGAACGCGGCAAAAAAGGTTTTGTGCCGGTACGGACTGCAATGGTCGAAGCTTTTGAGCAATTGCGCCAGCGCTATGAGAATCAGGGCGCGATTACCGGTTTGCCCAGCGGTTTCCACGATCTGGATAATCTGACATCGGGTTTGCAGAATTCGGATCTGATTATTTTGGCCGCACGTCCGGCGATGGGTAAAACCACGCTGGCCTTGAATATTGCCGAGTTCGCCGCGCTTAAAACCAAGAAAGCCGTCGCCGTGTACTCGATGGAAATGTCGTCGTCGCAATTGGCCTTCCGTCTGATTTCATCGATTGGCCGCATCAACGCGCAGCGCCTGAAAACCGGCATGCTGGAAGATGAAGATTGGTCGCGCGTGAACATGGCGATCAAGATGCTGTCGGAAGTAAAAATCTTTATCGACGATACGCCGGCTTTGTCGCCCTACGATTTGGCGTTCCGCGCACGTCGCTTGAAACGCGAGCATGATCTGGGCCTGATCGTGGTCGACTATTTGCAATTGATGCAGGTGCCGGGCAACAAGGAAGGCCGCGTTAACGAAGTCTCGGAAATTTCGCGTTCGTTAAAAGCGCTCGCAAAAGAATTGAATATCCCGATTATCGCCTTGTCGCAGTTGAATCGTGGCTTGGAAAGCCGTACCGACAAGCGCCCGATCATGTCGGACTTGCGTGAATCCGGCGGTATCGAGCAGGACGCCGACATCATCATGTTTATTTATCGCGATGATTACTACCACAAGGATTCGGCAGAAAAAGGTTTGGCAGAAGTTATCATCGCCAAACATCGTAACGGTCCGACCGATACCATCAAGCTCAAGTTCTTTGGCGAATACACGCGCTTCGATAATCTGGCGCGCGATTCGATGGGAAGTTTCGAGTAGTTTTTAAACCTTGTAAGCCATCGTCAAGGTATTGAGATGCACGCGTTCCTCGTCGCGCAGGAACGGCGATACCAGCATCATCACTTGCACGATGCCGGTGCGAATGGCTTCCTGTTCGTCCTTGTCGCCACGTACGCTGGCGTAATTAAGCCAAAAAGTTGCGATCACGAGGATATTGGTCGCAGTGCCTTCAATTTCGGTAGCCGAGGCACGCATCACGCCCGCTTGTACGAGACCGCGCATGACCGTAGTGGCGTTGCCGGCAGCGCGTTTCAAGATTCGTGCAAAGCGCATGCGCAGATGACGATTGCGGCTGAGAATGTCGACAAGGTCGCGATATAGAAAACGATATTCCCAAATGCATTCGAATACCAAATGCAGTTGCAGCCAGATATCTTCGAGATTCGGCAGACGTCCTTCCGGCGCTACCAGCGCGGAATCCATGCGTTCTTCATAACGCTGGAACAATTGCTCGATGATGTCGTCTTTGTTGCGGAAGTGGTAATACAGATTGCCCGGAGAAATTTCCAATTCATCGGCAATATGATTCGTGGTGACGTTCGGCTCGCCCTGCAAATTAAACATTGCAAGCGAGGTGTCCAGAATGCGTTGACGAGTCTTGGGGGCAGCCATCTCGGATTAGCCGACCAATTTCTTGACGAGCTCGATATATTTTTTTATCGCGTCGTCTTGTTTGGTGCCGGCCAGTTTTTCCCAGGCTTCGTATTTGGCAGTTCCGACGAAATCAAAAAAGCCCGGTTTGTCGCCTTTCACATCGCCTTCCGAGCCTTGTTTGTAAAGCGCGTAGAGTTTGAGCAGGGTGTCATTATCAGGTTTTTCTTTCAGGCCTTTGACATCTTTGGTGGCTTGTTCGAATTTTGCTTGTAAATCATCTTTGGCGGCGGCCATAACAGGATTCTCGGAACTGGTCGGAAGCCCCAATGAAAGCACGGCCAATGAAGCCGGTCAACGCATCCGAAAATTAGGGTTTGTAAGATTGGCCCATGTCTGGCAATTTAGCAGTCTGGGGCAGGCAGTCGCCGGCCTTTGACCAACGAGAGTGAGGGGATCATGAGCTATTTCGTTACCGGTGGTACCGGCTTCATCGGCCGTTTCCTGGTCAGTAATTTATTGAAGCGCAAAGGCACTATCCACGTATTAGTGCGCAAGGGCTCGGAAAAGAAATTCAATGCCATTGCCGATTCGATGGGCTGGGACAAAAAACGCGTGGTTCCGATTACCGGTGATTTGTCGAAACCCAAACTTGGCTTGACCCCTGCGCAACTCAAAACATTGACCGGCAAAGTGCAGCACTTTTTCCATCTTGCCGCGATTTATGACTTGAGCGCAGATGGCGCTTCACAACAAGTTGCGAATATCGATGGCACTAAACACGCCATCGAATGCGCCACCGCGGTTAAAGCCGGTTGTTTCCATCACACCAGTTCGATCGCCGCCGCCGGTTTGTATAACGGCGTGTTCCGCGAAGACATGTTCAAGGAAGCCGAAGATCTGGACAACGATCCCTACTTCCGCACCAAGCATGAGTCGGAAGGCCTGGTTCGGAAAACCTGCAAAATCCCATACCGCATTTATCGTCCTGGTTTTGTGGTTGGTCATTCCAAAACCGGCGAGATGGACAAGATCGATGGCCCTTACTATCTGTTCACCCTGATCAAGAAAATCCGCCAGACATTGCCGCAATGGGTTCCGACCTTGGGCATCGAAGGTGGTCGCATGAATGTAGTGCCGGTGGATTTTGTCGCCGATGCGATGGACCACATTGCGCACAAAAAAGGCTTGGACAAGGGCTGCTTCCACTTGGTCGATCCGAACCCGTTGCGTATCGGCGAGATCATGAACGTGTTCTGTCGTGCAGCACATGCGCCTGAAATGACCATGCGTCTCGATGCCCGCATGCTGGCCGTTGTCCCGGCAGCCGTGCGTGGTGCCGTGTTGAATCTGCCGCCCGTCAAACGTTTCACCAATATGCTGCTGAAAGACTGGGGTATTCCTCAGCAGGTCGTAAAAAACATTACCTATCCAACCCGTTTCGACAGTCGTGAAGCCGAACGTGCACTCAAAGGCAGCAAGATTTCGGTGCCTGAGCTGGAAAGCTATGCCTGGCGTTTGTGGGATTACTGGGAGCGTCATCTCGATCCGGAACTGTTCGTCGATCGTTCTCTACGCGGCAAGGTGGAAAACAAAGTCGTGCTGATTACCGGCGGGTCTTCAGGTATCGGACGTTCTTCGGCTTTGAAAATTGCCGAAGCAGGTGCGAAAGTCATTATCGTGGCGCGAGGCGAGAAGGAATTGATCGAGACGCGAGATGAAATCGTGGCGCTCGGAGGTAAATGCTGGGCTTACACCTGCGATTTGACCGATATGGCATCTTGCGATGCTCTTGTGAAAACGGTTTTGACCGACCATAAACATGTCGATATTCTGGTCAATAATGCAGGTCGTTCGATTCGTCGCTCCGTAGCCGCCAGTTACGATCGCTTCCATGATTTCGAGCGCACCATGCAATTGAATTATTTCGGCTGCCTGCGTTTGATCCTGGGTTTCCTGCCGACAATGAGTGAACGCAAAAAAGGCCACATCATCAATATTTCCTCGATCGGCGTGTTGGCCAGTTCTCCGCGTTTCTCCGCGTATGTGGCATCGAAAGCCGCATTGGATGCGTTCAGTCGCTGTGCCCAGGCCGAATTTAGCGGAAAGAATATTGCCTTCACCACGATCAATATGCCATTGGTAAAAACACCGATGATCGCACCGACAAAAATGTACGATTCGATTCCGACCCTGACACCGGAAGAGGCCGCGGACATGGTGGTTAAGGCAGTTATCGAGCGTCCAAGTCGTGTCGCTACGCGTATGGGTATTTTCGCGGCAACGTTGAATGCACTCGTGCCGAAAGCTTACGAAGTCATCATGAACACCGCGTTTGAAATGTTCCCGGACTCGCAGGCATCTAAAGGCATGAAGGGCCGAGGTGAAGCGGACAAACCGACCAACGAGCAAATCGCGTTTGCAGCAGTCATGCGAGGCGTACACTGGTAATCATGAAGTTTGGCTAGCAACAAAAAACCCGCGTAAAGCGGGTTTTTTGTTCAACTTGAATAAATATATAACTCACTGGCATTGTCTGAATCGCACTGGCACAGTACTGCCCGTAGGTGGTTCGAGTTGCAGACGAGCATAGCGAAGTTCTTCGTATTGGGTGAGGATTCGGCATATTTCAGAAAGCATGGCCTTGTCATCATTCTTTTCGGTATTCAAATGCACTTGCAAAGTAGACGCGCTGTACCAGAAGGCGGTTTTCACGATTGGCATTTCGGCAATCGCAGAAGCCGCCTTGGCTTTACGCTCGGCACGTTGCTGATCGGTTAATTTGTCGACAGCGTCCATGGCTTTGGCGGTGGCATTAATCTGGGCAATAGCGGCGTCTGTGGCGTTGACGGCTTTGCTTGCGGCTGATTCTTCAGTACTTATTGCAGCTGGTTTCGCTTGAGTGCTGGCAATTGTTGTAGGAACGGGACCATCGTCTGGTTTCATGTTGTCAAATACAAAAAAGCTCACGCCTGCCAGGATGAGACACAGTACGGCCCCTATCTCAACTTTGTGCTTGGTTTGCGAGCTTGCTTGCTGACGCACGGTGCTCAATGTGTTGCTCGGCAAGAAACCTTCGATTCGCGGCCAGAGTGCTGTGCCGTCTATTAATTCGATGTCGTAGCGCTTGGCAACGTCTTTTGCCATGTCTTCGATGGTTCCCAATGTAACCAGGATACCCTTGGCAGCACCGATCAATTGAACGCCATTGGCAAAGTCGCGAATATTCGCCTCACCGAGGTGGTACGCAGTGCCGTGTTTATAACTAAGCAGTGTTAACGCACTGCCTTTTTTCAATAGAAATTCGGTACCACCGTCGCCTGGTTGGCGGCTGGACATTTCTTCACGGTAACCGTCTTTTTCGAGCGATTGAATCACTAATCCAACACATTCTCGCCATTTCATTGCGGCCATGGTGGTAATGCCGGTTTGAATTTCTGCCTGTCGGCGCTTGATGATGCCGAACCACCAGAAAATCAATAGAAAACTGACTAGCCCGACAACGATGGCAATAAAGATGGGCTGATTGGGCATGCAATGACTCCAAAATCGGCTGGAAGATGCCACATTGTAAATGAAGAAACGGGTTCTACCTCGTCCATCGGTCATTTGGCCACAGTATGCATTCAGCTCAAAAAAAAGCCCGGAACAAGTTCCGGGCAAACTCAACTAGTGAGAGAGTATTTGGTAATGGCCCGCCAGTCTGAAGGGCGTAAGGGGAGGGATCTGACGTACTTCGTTTTTAGACTGGCGGGCACAACTGGCTTGAGTGAATAGTTTGGAATTAAGCTTCCGCGCTTGGTGCGATTGGCTTCACTGCTTTTGGCAGTGCAGCTTTACGGGCAGCCGGCTTGGCTTTTGCAACTAATTTCTTGCTGGTTTTGGCAGCTGGTTTTTTCGCGGCCTTGGTGGCGGTTTTAGCAGGCTTCGCAGCTTTTTTGGCGACGGGCTTTGCAGCTTTGACGGCTTTGACCAATGGCTTGGCTTCTGCTTTCCCACCTTGCTTGCGCAGCAAGTCAGTCAGGTTGTTCACGCGGGAAGTCAGGTCGGACAGGTCTTCACGGCTTGGCACACCCAGGCGATTCAAGGCACGTTGTACACGTTCTTCGAATACTTTTTCCAGGCGGTCCCAAGTATCGGTAGCGCGTTCGCGAGCTACGCCAACACGGTTTTCAACGGCATCACGCACTGCATCTACTTTGCCACCGGCAAGCTTGCGGGTGTGTTGCTCGATGTTCATGCCTTCCTTGACCAGAGCTTCGAATAACTTCGAGCCTTCACCTTGTGCGCGATTGAAAGCGCCCATGCCAGCCATCCAGATTTGTTGTGCCGAATCGACGATCGATTTCGACAAATGTTCTGCTTTTGCTTGGAAATCGGCTGCCTGGCTCGAGTTGCCGGCGGCTTTGCTGCGTGTTGATTTTTTCAATTTTGCCATGAGAATTCCCTCCGAAAGGCTTGATGTGCTGCGGATTTTTCACGCTATGTCTAGAGCTTTCACACCAGAAACAAGCAGGAAATATTTGTAGTGCGACGTCGACAGCAGTGTAATCAAAAAATATCTGTAGATTTTCCGGTCCGTTTTTCGAGTCGCACCTGAAGCATCATCCTACACGCATAGAATGCTCGATGTCGTCCAGTGCACGGCGTAAGCGCGCCGTGGTTTCGGTTTGTCGCACGGGTTTTTTCAGGCCTTGCAGAATGGAAGTACTCTCGGCGTTCAATACTTCGTCGCGCAGCTTCAAGCCGTGTTTGGCCAATATCGGGGCGAGTTCTGCCTTGCGTCTGCGCAGGTCGCGCAAGGTGCTTTGGTAGGCGTGTTCGCAGACGCGCTGGCGAGAGTCAAAGCTGAAAACGTTGGTAAAAAACATTTCGCCGTCATCGTCATTGGGTTCGAACACCATTTGATCGACTTCAGGATATTGTTGGGCATATTTCGCCAACCCTACCTGCATGCGCGATTGCAGCAAGGTGCGGAAAGTCTGCGACAGCACGACCGGAAGCCCGCCCTCGGCCAGCTTTTTCATGCCTTCGGGTTGTGACTTCGCATTGCTTGCATTGAACGGTACGAACGGATTGATGCCGATCATCAAATCAATGCCGTGATCGAGTACGACCGATGCGTGCATGGTGCGACGCAATGCGCCATCGACGAAATGATGGCCCCTGATATCGACAGGCGAATATAAGCCGGGAAGTGCGGCACTGGCTTGAATCGCCTGTGAAATCGGTACGTCGTCCCAATCGGGGCCGCCAAAGCGCACGGCTCCGCCACTATCAAGATCCACGGCGACGACATACAGCTTTCTATCGAGTTCACGGAAATCATTGCTGCGGCCATGCATGGTAAATATGCCGCGCAAAAATTTCTCGATTTCCAGATTATTGAAGACGCCAGTCGGGATCGCACTGCTAAAGCGGCCAATCACGTCACTGAGTTTAGAACCGGTAGGGTCGGTTAATATGTCTCTCCACCATTCAAAGAAAATCGCAGGAATCGAAGTCGCACGCTTCAAATATTCTGCAAAAGCAGGCTGAAGGAAGATTTCTGGTCGAAAGTGGATGTCTTTGCTATCGCCGGTAATGAAAATTCGGCAAATTTCTTCGGTACTCAGGCGATTCGCAAGGCCGGCCGCCAGGAATGCACCGGAGCTCACTCCAACGTAAACGTCTAGTCGTGTCAAATCCAGACCTTCGATGGCTGCATCTAGCGCACGCAGCGCACCCAGCTCGTACATACCGCCGATCGGCCCTCCGCCGGCGATAGCCAAACCGATGCGACCGTGACTGAAAGGTGAATTTTTGGCGGGTTGGAGAACAAGCATTCAAATAAAGCCTGACAGGAAAACGGTAGGATTGTAGCCTGCACGGAGTGCGAAACAAGGAAGCGCTTCACGAAACCTTATGACTCAAGCTCTTAGACATGCATTGGCCAAGCGTCTGGCCTGGCAAAAGCGCATGAATGACCCTGCGCTGGAGCCGCGCTTGCGCTTGCCGACCTTGGGGCCATTGCGTCGTTGGCAATCTGATCGGTTGCGCAAGAGCTTTGCCGAGATTCTGGAAAATCCGAAAATGCGGCCGGCCGGGGAGTTTTTCCTGACGGATCTGTACGCGGACAAGGATTTTTCGGCTCGGGACCGCGACGCCGCAAAAATTCTACCGATGATGGCAATGATATTGCCGCAAAGTTTATTGCAGGCCGCTGTCGATACCATCGAGCTTGCGGTGTTGAGCCACGCGTTCGATTTGGCAATGGCCGAGGCAATTAGTCTCAATAAAAAAGGGCAAATAGACCTCAATCACTATATTGAAGCCTATCGGGAAGTGGGCTGCCCGCGTTTAAGGCGGCACCAGATTGATTTGATTATTCGAGTCGGGAAAAATCTGGATGCGGCGGTACAAAAACACGGCGTTTACAAACTGCTCAAGGCCTCGCGCACCCCGGCACGATTGGCAGGCTTGCAGGAATTACAGGGTTTCCTGGAGCGTGGCTTCGAGTCTTTCGAGCAACTGCAAGGTGCTGACGAATTTCTCGGCATGGTAGCCGACAGCGAATACGAGATATCGGAGCGTTTGTTTGCCGGCCATAAAAATCCGTTTTCGATCCGGACTTAGTTCTCAGCTGAACTCTTCGTCGAGATAGCGGTGAATCTCCCGGTCGACCGAGCTTTTAATCATCATCAGCATGAAGCTCAAATTCACCGAAACATGGATTTCCTTGGTGCTGACAGCGATATGGCCATCGACACCCGGGCGATTGAAACTGAGCGTGTGGCCTTCCCATTCGTACTCGACATCGAACTTGTCGGCAATGTGCTTGGCAACGCGTTCCACCGATTTTTTTGCCTCTTTCAGGGGTTTGCTATGACTGCGCTTGATGTCGATACTGGCCATGAATACCTGTCTGCTACTTGTCTGAAATAGGTAGGGCCTATTCTGGGGTCTTTTTTCGTTTTAACAAGAGCTGAGGCTTTGGGGCTGAGAACTCAAGACTGTGCTAAATTTGCTACCACAAGGAGACCCTATGCAGCTCAGCTTTCCGAACGGCGAACATCGCGATGTCAATTTTGAAACGGGTGAAGTGACAATCGGCTCGCGGCCGGACATGTTGGTGAGCTTGCCAAATAGCGGTCTGTCCGGTCATCACGCCAGTGTCATTGCAGACCGTCGCGGCTTGTGGCTGAAGGTGCTTCCGGAGAGCCAGCCCATCCATTTGAATGGTCGTCCGGTCAAGCAATTAGCGATGCTGCGTACCGGCGATTTGCTTTGTTTTGATCAGGTCAGAATCCAGCTGCGCGACAGCGACGCAAAAGCCATCGTTCGCAATATCCCGGAAAATGGCCCACTAAGCTTGAATGAAACTCAGCAAGTCAGCGCGGCGCGAGTATTGCTGCGTGGTTTGAGCGGCCAACATTTCGGCCGAATCTACGGTTTGGTGAGCCCTCAATTGATAGGTTCGGGTGCCAATGCCGATATAGTCATCGAGGATTCTTCGGTGGCGGAAAAACATGCGCAAATTGAATTGCATGGCGACAAGGTCGTCCTGCGTTCATTGAACCCGCAGGCAGTAACGCATGTCAACGGGATTGCTGTAACCGATGCCTTATTGTCACCCGGCGACCAAATTGCCATTGAGCAATCGCGTTTTATGCTTGAAGCGCCTGGTTTGCCGCCCAGGGGGCGTGATGTCGCAGTTCCATCAGGTACGGTTGCACATACGCAAACTATCCAGGCCGTAAAAGCCAAAATGTCGAACGAGGCCAATGCAGGTCATGGTGCCGAAGCGGAGAATATCCAGCAAGGCACGGAAGACAGCAGTGCCTTATGGTGGCTGATTGCCGCTGCCGCGATTTTGGCGGCATCCCTGACTGCGCTATTGGTTTACGCCCCCAGCGGAGGGCTTTGATTACGATCGGTCAATTCTGACCTGATTCGTTCAAGGTATCGCATGCAGCTCATTGATGCCTTCAAAACATCGTTCAGTCCCGTTTGCATCATCGGCGCCACCAACGGCGTATTTCTTGCAGTCAATCCGGCGTTCATCAAAACCTTTGGTTATAGCCAGAAGCAGTTGCTGGGTTTTACGCCTATGCAGGTGGGCATAGGTTACGACCATGAATTCCGTGCGAAGGCCTGGGCATTGTTGCGGAACGAGAACCGCATCGTCGACCTTTACACGACTATTCGTTGCGCTGACGGCTCGATTCAGCATCATCTTCTCAATGCCGAGTATGTCGAGAACGATGGTACAGCTTCTGTCTTGCTCGTTTTGCATCCGCCCAGAGAAGACACTTTACCGCCCACGGAAAATATCGCCGACACTTTTTATCGTTCGCTCTATCTTGCGGCTTCTGAGGGGCTGTATCGTGCTTTGCCAACAGGCGGATTCATCGAAGCCAATCCTGCGTTGGCAAGAATATTTGGGTACGGCAGCCCGCAAGAATTCCTGAGCGTTTTTTCACGGAGCATGCATGACATTTATGTCGAGCCCGATCGCATCGACGAGATTTATGCCGAACTGAAAAAAAATGGCCGAGCTAGCAATGTGCGACTGCAGGTATATCGCAAGGATGGCAGCAAGATATGGATCAATGAAAATGTCCGCAATATCTACAATGATGACGGTCATTTGATTTTTCAGGAAGGCTCCATCACCGATATCACCCAGCAAGTCGAAGCCGAAGATTCACTCAAGCAGTCGCAGGCCCTGTACCAGGTTTTGCTTGAGCATAGTCGCGACGGGGTTTATTTGATTCAGCAGGGCATCGTGAAATTTGCCAATCAGGCGCTTGCCGATGCACTGGGTTATACATTGGACGAGCTCGTCGGCATGACCTACATGAAACTGATTGCTTCGGAAGATTTGGTCGAGCAAGCACGCAGAAAAGCCGAGCGGGAAAGTGGTTTTCGAGGCCTGCAGATGTATGAAGTGCATTTGCAACGCAAAGACGGAACGCCGCGGCTGTTTGAAGTTCGTGCCGCTGCGGTCGATTACCAGGGGGCGATTGCGTCCACCGGAACCATGCGCGACGTAACCGAAGAGCGTCGTTACATGACGGTTTTAATGGAAGCCGAACGTCGTTACCGTGAGCTATTTGAAAATGTACCCAGTGGATTGTTTGAAAGCGCGTTGGATGGCTCGGTCATCAGTGCCAATCCGATGATGGCAAAAATGATGAAGTATGAAAGCGTCGAAGAATTGAAACGGCGCGTCAAAAACACCATTGAAGTCTACGCCGACCCGAAAGAGCGTGAATATCTCGTGCATCTCGGTAAAACCCAGGGAGGCTTTACCGAACATATCACCCAGCTGATCGATAGCAACGGCGATCGCCGTTGGGTCAGCGCCAGCGTCCGTTTGATTCGCGACGAAAAGGGCAATCCAAGCAGTTTCGCCGGGTCGTTGGTCGATGTCGACGAGCGTCAGCGCATGCAGCAGGCTTTGGCCAGTTCGGAGAATAAATACCGCACTCTGGTCGAGCATAGCCAGGTTGGCGTGTTTATTTTGAAAGACACGAAATTGGTTTATTGCAATCAGACGCTGCTGAATATGACAGGCTATGAAGAGTCTGAAGTGATAGGCAGGCAAATTATCGATTTCATCGCGCCGGAAGATGTCGAGGGTACGCTCGCACGCTTCAATCGCATTCAAATGGGCGAGCCGGTAGACCGGGAATACGACATCGGCCTGATTCGAAAAGACCGTCAGCGTTTATTTGTCCATGCCAGTATTGGCGAAGTGATGCTGGATGGCGAGCGGCATCGCACGGGCACCATGCTGGATGTGACCAAGCAACGAGAAGCGGAAAGAAAACTTCGCTTTCATGCTACCCATGATGCACTCACGGGGCTACCGAATCGAATGTATTTCACCCTGCAACTTGCGGATCGAATCCGATCGGCGATTGCTTCGGAGAATTACGAATACGCCATATTGTTTCTTGATCTGGATGGCTTCAAATGGGTCAACGACAGCCTCGGGCATAACGCCGGTGATCGTTTGCTGATCGAGATATCGCGGCGACTTGAAAGCCAATTGCGAGGCCTATGCACGATTGCCCGCTATGGCGGTGATGAATTTACACTTTTGCCCCTGGGTTCCTGCAATGAGGTACAGGCAAGCAAGTTGGCACGTGTTGTATTGAGGGTGTTCGAGCAACCATTCGATGTCGGCGGTCAATTGGTGTTTTCCAAGGCCAGTATCGGCGTTGTGGTCGGGCGGGATGAATACCTCACGCCGGATCAACTGATTCGCGATGCCGACACCGCAATGTATCGAGCCAAGGCTGCCGGCAAATCTGCTTTCGTTATTTTCGACGATCGTATGCATCAGCAGGCGAAGCAGCGCTTCCAGCTTGAAAATGATTTTCGGGTTGCCTTTGACCGCAACGAATTCGTTTTGCATTTCCAGCCGATCATGAATCTGGAAAGTGGCGATGTGCTCGGCGGGGAAGCCTTGGTCCGCTGGCTTCACCCGACCCGCGGCTTGTTATTGCCAACCGATTTTCTGAGTATTGCCGAAGAAACCGGTTTGATTGCCGAACTGGATACCTGGGTTATGCAGCAGGCCGCTTTTCATTTGTCGCAATGGCGACAACAATTTCCAAAGCATTATGATTTGTTCGTTAACGTCAATGTCGATGAAAAACAACTGACGTCTTCCGAAATCCTCGAAGAAGTACGAACTGTCCTTGAACATTTTGTTCTGCCTCCGAGTACGCTGAGACTCGAAGTGACCGAGGATGTATTCAGGGAAGGTCGCGGGATGGCCGTCGAGCGACTGATGGATTTGAAAAATATTGGTATTGGTTTGGTCGTTGATGATTTCGGCACCGGCTATTCCTCGCTTGAGTCATTTGCTGCCTCGCCTTTCGATGCACTCAAAATAGATCAGGTATTCATTCGCGACCTTGAAAGTAATCACCGACATCGCGCCATCGTTAAAACGATTATTGGCTTCGCAAAAGATCTTGGTCTTGTTCTAACCGCAGAAGGTATAGAAACCATCGGGCAACGCAAGTTATTGCTCGAGATGGGGTGCGAGATTGGCCAGGGCTTCTGGTACGACAAGCCTTTGACGGCTCATGATTTCGAGCAAAGGCTCTATAAAATGTTTGGAAATAAGAGCTGAAATGGGGTGTTAGCGGGCTTGTGAGCATGATAGTGTTCAATCGTTCCTTCTCTTTTTCCCGCTCATTTTTTCATGGTGATTATTTATGTCGCGCGCGTTTAATTTCAGTGCCGGCCCAGCCGCGCTGCCAGAAGCTGTTTTACGTCAAGTTCAATCGGAATTGCTGGAATATAAAAACGAACGCGCATCGTTGATGGAATTAAGCCATCGTGGCCAGGCCTTTATTGACTGCGCCGCCAAGGCCGAACGTGATTTACGCGATTTGATGGGTATTAGCGATGATTATGCCGTGCTGTTCTTGCAAGGTGGCGCTACGACCCTGTCTGCTTTCCTGCCGCTTAACCTGGCACGTCCTGAACAAACCGTCGATTTTGTGTTGACGGGCCACTGGGGTGAGAAAGCACTCGAGAATATGAAGCCCTCGGTCAATATCAATGTGGCTGCAAGCGCAAAAGAGGGTTCGTATCGTTCGATACCATCACGCGATAGTTGGCAACTGACAAAAGATGCTGCCTTCGTGCATTACACCCCGAACGAAACCATTCACGGCGTCGAATTTCATGATACGCCTGATGTCGGGAATGTCCCGCTAGTTGCGGATTTCTCCTCGAATATTCTGTCGCGCCCGGTTGATGTTTCGAAATTTGGCGTGATTTACGCAGGCGCCCAGAAAAACCTCGGGCCCGCTGGTGTCACGATCGTGATCGTTCGCAAAGATCTGCTTGGTAAACACGGCCGGAATTTGCCGCCGATTTTCGAACTCCAAAATCAGGTCAAGAATGATTCTATGTTTAATACGCCGACGACCTTTTCCTGGTACGTAATCGGTCTGGTATTGCAGTGGCTGAAAGAGCAGGGCGGCGCGGCAGCAATGGAAAAACAAAATGCCGAGAAAGCGCGTTTGCTGTATTCGGCGATTGATGGCTCGAATGGCTTTTATACGAATCCTATCGAGAAAAATGCCCGCTCCTGGATGAATGTGCCTTTCGTTCTGGCTAACGCCGATCTCGACAAGGTCTTCCTGAAAGAAGCCGATGTCGCAGGATTGTTGGGCCTGAAGGGGCATCGTGCACTTGGTGGCATGCGTGCTTCCATCTATAACGCAATCCCGGTGGCAGGCGTACAGAGTTTGGTTAACTTCATGCAAGATTTCGCGAAAAGAAACGGTTAAGCCATGGCTACTAAAAAGACGACTAACAAAAAGCCTGCTAGAAAAACGACAGTCGGCAAAGCCGAGAAAGCAACACAGGTTCCAACGCCGGCCTTGAACGAGGTACGTCAGCGCATCGACAGCATCGATCTGCAAATTCAGGCCCTGATTGCCGACCGCGCAAAAATGGCACAACAAGTCGGCAAGGCGAAAGGACCGTTGAAGGCAGCGATTGATTACTATCGCCCGGAGCGTGAAGCGCAGGTTCTCCGTAAAGTTTTGGATCGTAATTCCGGACCATTGGCGGATGAAGTTCTGGTCAGGTTGTTCCGCGAAATCATGTCGGCTTGCCTGGCGCAACAGGAACCATTGAAAGTCGGCTTTCTGGGACCAGAAGGGACATTTTCGCAGCAGGCGATGTTCAAGCACTTCGGACATTCCGCACATGGCTTGCCGTTGGCGAGTATCGAAGAAGTCTTTGAGGAGGTCGAAGCAGGCCATGCCGATTTTGGCGTAGTGCCGGTCGAAAACTCCGGTCAGGGCACGATTCAATCGACGCTCGATATGTTTCTGACCTCAAAGATCAAAATTTGCGGTGAAGTCGAATTGCGCGTGCATCAACATTTACTGTCGCGCCTTGGTCAGCTCGATGAAATCGAGCGTGTCTATTCGCATCCGCAATCCCTGGCGCAATGCAAAGCCTGGCTACGCCAACATTTACCGAAAGCCGAGAAAATCCCGGTCGCCAGCAATGCCGAGGCCGCTCGTCGTGCGAGAAATTCCGATGACGCTGCTGCAATCGCCGGTGAATCCGCCGGTCATGTGTATGGCTTGAAAGTCGTTGCCGGACCGATCGAAGATCGCCAGGACAACACCACCCGCTTCTTGATTTTGGGTCGCGAATTGTTTTCCGCTTGTGGCCATGACCGTACTTCCTTGCTGGTCTATGTCAACGACGAGCCGGGCGCGCTATACAACGTGCTAAGCCCGTTTGCGAAATACGGCGTTAGCATGAATCGCATCGAATCGCGGCCAGCCCATACCGGTCGTTGGCAATATGCGTTTTTTATCGATGTGAATGGCCATGTAGACGATGACAAGGTAGGTCGTGCCTTGTCGGAACTGGGTAAGTATGCGGCTATGGTCAAGGTGCTTGGTTCTTATCCAGTAGCGCTTGTTTAATGACAGCGCCGGATTTCCAAAGCCTGGCACAGGCTGGCATTCAACGTTTGCGTGCCTACGATCCTGGCCACGATATCGTGGCCATGCGTAAAAAATATGCCGATCAGTTTTTCGTCGAGCTGGGTTCGAACGAAAATACTTACGGACCGAGCCCGCGTGCTCGCGAAGTAATTCTGGATAATCTGCATGCCCTGCATCGTTATCCGGATCCCTTGGGTGCGGATCTGAAAAAATCGATTGCATCGAAGCATTCGATCAAGTCCGAGCAAATTTTACTTGGGAACGGTTCGCACGAATTGTTGATGATGATTGCCCAGGTGTTTTCAGGACCTGGAACCCAGGTTCTTGCATCGCAGTATGGTTTTGCGGTGTATGCCTTGGCAGCGCAGTGTGCTGGTGCAGAGCTGGTTGTTACGAATGCATTGACCAGCGATGCAGAGCAATCGCGCGGTCATGATCTGGATGCCTTGTCGGCAGCCATAAACAAAAAAACCCGGCTGGTGTATCTGGCGAATCCTAACAACCCGACCGGCACCTGGTTTTCCAGTCAGGCTTTTGTGGATTTCATGGCAAAAGTGCCAAGCAATGTCTTGGTGGTGGTCGATGAAGCTTATCTGGAATTTGTTACCGTGCCCGAGCTGCAATCGGCGCTCACGCTAATCGCAAAATATGAAAACCTGATTGTGGCGCGTACGTTCTCAAAAGCTTATGGGCTGGCGGGTTTGCGAGTCGGCTATATCGTTGCTCACCCGGAATGCGTTGCCGTAATGGAGCGGGTCCGTGAATCTTTCAATGTAAATTTGTTGGGTTTGGCAGCTTGCGAAGCTGCTTTGGCCGACGAAGCCCATTTGCAATGGGTCATCGAGAAAAACGCAGCCGAACGAGCTTGGTTAATCGAACAGTTTAATAATCGCGGACTGAAGTGCGGCCCGAGCCAGACTAATTTCATTCTGGTCGATTTTCAGAAAGACTCGGCCGATATCGAAGCACAATGTGTCGCCAAAGCAGTCGTTTTAAGACCAATGCGGGGCTACGGTCTGCCGAATTGTCTTCGAATCACGGTCGGAAATCGCGATGAAAACCGTCAGCTGCTCAAAATTCTGGATGAGGTGCTGGCGTGAGTCTTGTTTGGCTGGCTAGTCAGGGCAGGGCGTTGACCGGTGAAATTACCGTGCCTGGCGACAAATCGGTCTCGCACCGCGCGATCATGCTGGGAGCCATTGCCGAGGGGGTAACCCGCGTTTCTGGGTTTCTTGAAGGTGAAGACACGCTGGCCACAGCTCGTATTTTCCAGCAGCTAGGGGTCAGGATTGAAAGGCCTTCGCCAAGCGAACGGGTTATTCATGGCGTCGGTCTGCATGGGTTGAAGGCCAGCCAGGAAGATCTCGATTGCGGAAACGCTGGTACGGCGATGCGCTTGTTGGCGGGCTTGCTCGCTGGGCAAAAATTCCGCTCCAAACTGATTGGCGACGTATCGCTTTCGAAGCGCCCCATGCGCCGGGTGATTGCCCCGTTATCGTCGATGAACGCGAGTATTCAGGCGGAAGAAGGCGGTTTTCCCCCGTTAATAATTAACTCTAACAATGATTTGCAAGCTATTGAATATAGAACTGAAGTTGCCAGTGCTCAGATCAAATCCGCGATACTCCTTGCTGGTTTGTATGCCCAAGGCGAGACGACGGTTTACGAACCGCATCCAACCCGTGATTACACCGAAAAAATGTTGTCGGCTTTCGGTTGGCCGATTGAATTCCGTCCTGGCTACGCCCGTTTGTCTGGCGGCCATCGTTTGCAGGCAACCGACATCCAGGTGCCGGCCGATTTCTCGTCAGCCGCGTTTTTTATAGTGGCAGCCACTCTGATTCCCGGTTCTGATTTATTGATCAAATCAGTTGGCGTGAATCCGCGTCGTACTGGTCTTTTAGCTGCCTTGCGGTTGATGGGTGCGAATATCCAGGAAGAAAGCCACCGTGAGCAGGCAGGTGAGTCGGTCGCCGATTTACGCGTGAAGCATGCAGTCTTGTCCGGTATCGAAGTGCCCGAGGCCCTGGTGCCCGACATGATCGACGAATTCCCGGCGCTTTTTGTCGCAGCTGCATTGGCAACAGGCGAAACCCGGGTTTCCGGGGCTGCCGAACTGCGGGTGAAAGAGTCTGATCGTATCGCCGTCATGAGCGAAGCTTTGCGCAAATTGGGTGCCGAGATCGTCGAAACCCCCGACGGCGCAATTATTCAGGGCGGAAAATTGCACGGAGGCGAGGCCGAAAGCCACGGCGATCATCGCATCGCAATGAGCCTGGCTATCGCTGGCCAAATGGCGACGGCCACGGTCAAGATCAATGACTGCGACAACGTCGCGACTTCATTTCCAAACTTTGTGGGCTTATCAAAATCAGTGGGTTTCGGGCTCAATCTTCAGTAAACTCTCATCATGACAAAGCCCATTCCAGTCCTGACAATCGACGGCCCCTCGGGATCTGGCAAAGGCACTATCAGTCAGGCAGTAGCTAACCGGCTTGAATGGCATTATTTGGATTCCGGTGCCATTTATCGCGCCGTTGGCCTGGCGGCAGCCTGGGAAAGTATCGATTTAAGCGACCCGGAAGCGGTTGCCCATTGTGCAGAACGCACCGAAATCCTGTTCAAAAGCAATGATGAAGGCGAGCTGCATGTCTTCGTCAATGGCAAAGACGCGACTCGGTTATTGCGCACTGAAACCGCAGCGGCTGCTGCGTCGGCCATTGCGGCACATCCGCCGGTCCGAACAGCCTTGTTGGGTCTGCAGAAACGGTTCCGTCGAAGCCCTGGTCTGGTGGCGGATGGACGCGATATGGGTACCGTGATTTTTCCGGATGCCCAATACAAGGTTTTTTTGACTGCGAGCGCCGAGGAAAGAGCGAAAAGACGCTATAAGCAGTTGAAAGACAAAGGGGTTTCGGTTAATCTTGACAGTCTGCTGCACGAAATTGCCGCTCGCGACGAGCGCGATGCCGGACGTGCCGTGGCGCCCCTGAAGCCCGCTGAAGACGCGGTCATCCTGGACACCACCGGTATGCCGATCACCGAAGTCATAGAACGTGTATTAGCGGTGTTGCCGAATTCCTTGCGACCCCGTTGATTCATCTCTTTAGCTGCCTTAACGAGCAAAATTTCACAGCAGAACAACCCCCAAGTCATCCGGCCTGGGTTTATCCACGCGTGAATAAATCACGCACAACAGGTGGGTCCGGCATTACAAATTTGCCGTTAACCCGTGTGTTCAACTGAGTAAATAACCATGACTGAATCATTTGCAGAACTGTTTGAGCAAAGCCAACACGCGCTCTCCAAACTCAAGCCAGGCGCCATTGTCAGCGGCGTCATCGTAGAAATCCGTTCCGACGTTATCGTCGTCAACGCAGGCCTGAAGTCTGAAGGCGTAATTGATATCGAACAGTTCCGTACCGAAGCTGGCGACATCGACGTTAAAGTCGGTGACACCGTCAAAGTAGCTTTGGAATATCTTGAAAACGGCTTCGGCGAAACCGTTCTCTCCCGCGAAAAAGCCAAGCGCGCCTTGGTGTGGGACGAGCTGGAAACCTCGATGGACGCAGGCGAAATCGTCACCGGTCGCATCAGCGGCAAGGTCAAAGGCGGCTTCACTGTCGACATTCGCGACGTTCGCGCATTCTTGCCAGGCTCCCTGGTGGATGTTCGTCCTGTCCGCGATCCGGGTTATCTGGAAGGCAAAGAACTCGAATTCAAGATCATCAAGCTTGATCGTAAACGCAACAACGTGGTGGTTTCCCGCCGTGCGGTTGTTGAAAGTGAAAACAGCGTCGAGCGCGAACAAATGCTTGAGCGCTTGCAGGAAGGTTCGATCGTTACCGGTGTGGTCAAGAACCTCACTGATTACGGCGCATTCGTTGATCTGGGCGGTATCGATGGTCTGTTGCACATCACCGACATGGCGTGGAAACGCGTCCGTCATCCGTCTGAAGTCGTCAACGTTGGCGAAGAACTGCAAGTCCGCGTTCTCAAGTATGACCGCGAACGTAACCGCGTCAGCCTTGGCCTGAAACAACTGGGCGAAGATCCATGGGATAACATCGCTCGTCGTTACCCAGCCAACGCCCGCATGTTCGGTAAGGTTTCGAACGTGACCGATTACGGCGCATTCGTTGAAATCGAACCAGGCGTCGAAGGTCTGGTCCACGTTTCCGAAATGGATTGGACCAACAAGAACGTCAACCCATCGAAAGTTGTCCAATTGGGCGACGATGTTGAAGTGATGGTGCTGGACGTCGATGCAGAGCGTCGCCGCATCTCGCTCGGTATCAAACAATGCGTTCCTAATCCATGGGAAGCTTTCGCTGCCATCTTCAAGAAAGGCGACAAAGTCTCCGGTCAAATCAAATCGATCACCGATTTCGGTATCTTCATCGGTCTGGATGGCGGCATCGATGGTCTGGTCCACTTGTCCGACATTTCCTGGAGCTCGACCGGCGAAGAAGCCGCTCGCAACTACAAGAAAGGCGACAACCTGGAAGCAGTCGTGTTGGCCGTTGATCCAGAACGCGAACGTATCTCGCTCGGCGTCAAGCAAATGGAACAAGACCCGATGGGTACCTTTGCAGCGACGACCCAGAAGGGTGCGATTGTTACCGGTATCGTCAAGGAAGTGGACGCTAAAGGCGCCACCATCGAATTGTCCGATGGCCTTGAGGGTTATATCAAAGCCAACGACATCGCCAAAGAGCGCATTGAAGATGCTTCGCAGCATCTGAAAGTGGGCGACAAGGTCGAAGCCAAGTTCATTGGTATGGATCGCAAGGGCCGCACCATGCAGCTCTCGATTCGTGCGAAAGACGAAGCTGATGTGGCCGAGTCGATGGCTGAAGTCAACAAAATGTCGGCTGAAGCATCTTCCGGTACCACCAAGTTGGGCGCATTGCTGCGCGAACAACTGAACAAAAGCGAATAAGTAGCACCTGCGATGGCCCGGTCTCCGGGCCATCGTTCCTTCACGGAGTCGAGTTTACAAAATGACGAAGTCAGAACTCATCGAAATTCTTTCGAAGCGCCAGATGCATCTGAAAGCAGATGATGTCGATATGGCGGTGAAAACCATTCTGGAAATGATGAGCAATGCATTGGCCGATGGCGATCGCATTGAAATTCGCGGCTTTGGCAGTTTCTCCCTGCATTTTCGTCCACCACGTCTGGGCCGTAACCCAAAAACCGGCGATTCCGTTGCATTGCCCGGTAAACATGTTCCGCATTTCAAACCAGGTAAAGAATTACGCGATCGCGTAAATGCCTCTTTGACTGCCGTCAAAAGTTAATCATTTCGGGTAAGCTGTTGTCACCTGCGGTGGAATGACAGATGCCATTACTCAAAACATTAATTGCGCTCGCTTTCATCATCATGGGTATCGTTTTCGGTGCCTTGAATCGCGATGTCATGCGCATCGATTTGTTTTTTACAACTTTACAGGCCAGCGTCGGTTTGACCGTCTTGCTGGTTTTGCTTTTGGGCTGTTTGCTCGGTGGTTTGGTGGTGCTCGCTACGGTCGTTTGGCCGATGCGCGCTAACCTGACCAAGGCGGAAAAAGCGGCAGCAAAAATAGCCACGGAAGGAACCAGTTCACCATGATGACCAATGCAGCCTGGCTGTTGATGATTCCAGCGGCGGCGGCTGCCGGCTGGCTGTTGGGACGCAGAGGCGGCGAAATTAAAAGCGGCAATCAGGTTATGCGATTGTCCAATACCTATTTCCGCGGCCTGAATTACTTGCTCAACGAGCAACAAGACAAGGCGATCGAAATCTTTCTCCAGATCGCGGAAGTCGATAAAGACACCATCGAAACCCAGTTCGCACTCGGGCACCTTTTCAGGCGCCGTGGTGAAGTGGACCGTGCTATCCGCATGCATCAAAGCCTAGTGGCGAAACACGGCTTGAGCGAAGACCAAAAAACCCGCGCCGTACTCGCACTTGGCGAGGACTATATGCGTGCCGGCTTGCTGGATCGTGCCGAAACCCTGTTGAACGATCTGGTCGAAATGGGTGTATTCAAGCCGCAGGCTTTGCGCCATTTGATATCGATTACCCAGGCCGAACGCGATTGGTACAAAGCGATCGAATACGCGCAGAAATACGAGGAAGTCGGCGGCGAGTCGATGACGAAAATCATCTCGCATTTCTATTGCGAGTTGGCCGATCAGGCGCGCTCGAAAGGTGACAACAAGGAAGCTCGAAAACTGATTGCAGATGCTTATAGTGCGGATAACCAATCTGTGCGCGCCGGTATGCTGGAAGCACAGATCGAGCTCTCGGAAAACGATGATGCCGGTGCTATTCGTGCATTTGAACGTGTAGTTCGCCACGATTACGAATATTTGCCTGAAGTATTGCCCGCGTTGTTGGCCAGCTATGAGCGTAAAGGCGAAACGACGCGTGCGCGAAGCTTCTTGCTGGAAATGACCGAGCATTACGCTGGCGTATCTCCGTTATTGGCATTGTCCGAATTGATCCAGAAAGAAGAGGGCGTGATAGCTGCCTATACTTTCCTTTCGAAACAGTTGCAGCAACGTCCGTCGGTACGCGGTGAAGCCGCCTTGATTGATTTAAGCCTGTCGGAAGGTCATGGTGATCCTCAGGAAGCATTGCGCACGGTAAAAAACATTACGGACCTATTGGTCGTTCATACACCAGGCTACCGTTGCCAGCGTTGCGGTTTCAGTGCGCGAGCGCACCATTGGCAATGCCCGAGCTGCAAGAATTGGGGCACGATAAAACCTCTGCTGACTTCGGCAAGTTAAACAATGCTGCTCAGCCTTGGCTTCGCCATTGCCGCATTCTTGGTTACGGCTCTCTTGACGTGGGGCTGGATAAAAATTGCGCATGAAAAACAAATTCACGATTCACCCGAGCGTCGGCGCTTGCATCAAACCAATATCCCGAGAGCTGGCGGTATCGGCATTGCTTTTGTGATGATGCTGTCAAGCCTGGTCTTTTTGAAATTATCGAGGGATATTGATTCGCACTGGACGCTAATTGTTGTCGCGGTGATTTTGTACAGCTCTTTGGGATTCTGGGACGATTTGCAACCCATGAGTTCGAAGAAGAAATTATTTTTCCACTTGCTGGTCGGAATCATTGTTTTTCTGTTGAACATGTCCGTGCTGGAGCTTGGCCTGAAGTTGGCGATAGCGATAACTTTGGCCTACTTATTGTTCGTGAATATCTGGAATTTCATGGATGGCAGTAACGGCATGGTAGGTGTGCAAAGTTTTATGTGCGCCGTCGGATTTCTCGGCCTTAGCCACAGTAATAGCGCTACGCATTATTACGCGATCGTTCTTGCAGCCAGCTGTCTTGGATTTTTACCTTTTAATTTTCCGACTGCCCGCGTATTTCTTGGGGATGTTGGAAGTCATGTGCTCGGAGCGGCCGTTGTAAGTCTGGCCTTGCTGGCTTACGGTGAAGGTCAGTGGACGATAATGGAAATCCTGTGCCTTTTTTCAGCATTATGGATTGATGCCGTCCTGACATTTGCACGCCGTGGCTTGCGCGGTTTCAACGTCACTCAATCACATCGAAGTCACCTGTATCAATATGCAATCCGATCCGGAAAAAGTCATGAGGAATTGTGTGTCTACTATGCCATCTGGACACTGTCGATAATCCTGGTGGTGGGTTTTAGCCGGCAGTTTTCGGAGTCGGGTCAACGGATCATTCTAATTGCTGTTCTTGTCATTGGCAGCGTTTTGCACCAAGCATTACGGCTTTTCGTATTAAAATCGGGTCGTCAACCGAAAAGAGCCAAATCAGTATTCTGATGCCGAAACAATATCGCATTTCCTATTTGCTGCCGCGTGCGCTAATCGTCATGCACGATTTCATGATGACGGCATTATTGTGGGCGGGTTTGCGATTGCTTTATGCGCATGGATTCGACGCGTTTGACACAGCTTTTTACAACGAATTGCTGGTAATACTTGCGCTACAGGCAGTGATGCTGTGGTGGAGTGGCTTGTATCGCGGAGTTTGGCGTTTCGCCAGCGTGCCGGATCTGATCAATATTCTCCGCGCTGCCGTCCTTGGCTTGTGTGCCATCTTGCTGGTGTTTTTGCTGGCCGGATATTTTTCACGACTACCTTTGCAAACGATTGTGCTATATGTGCCTGGCCTGGTTGTTTTTCTGGGCGCCCCGCGCTTGATCTATCGTGCCTGGAAAGATCAGCGTCTGGCTTCGAAGCAAACCGATGCGACCCGTGTAATTGTTGCCGGGGCCGGGCGTTCGGCGGAAATTTTTCTTCGTGATATTCGTAGCGACGGCCGTTATGCACCAGTCGGCTTGCTGGATGATGATCCGCACTTGAAAGGGCGCCGAATTCAAGGCGTTAAAGTGCTGGGTCGGATCGATCAGTTGTCGGAAATTGCGCGCGCGACAGCGGCCGATCTCTGCGTGATTGCATTGCCTACTACGCAGACTCAAGCGTTGCAGCGTGTGGTGTCGCTATGTGATGACAGCGGCATGCCTTTCAGAAAGCTGGGGCGTTATACCGACTGGCTCGACGCCCACGATCCGGTTCAACTCAATGAAGTAGCGATTGACGATTTGCTGGGCCGCGAGCCGATTAAATTCGATTGGCATAGCATCGGTCTGCAGCTCGGTGGAAAATGCATACTTATCACCGGAGCCGGTGGCTCTATCGGCTCGGAACTCGCACGTCAATGCGCACAGGCACGCGTAAAAAAATTAATTTTACTTGAGCGTGCAGAATTGCCCCTGCTGGAAATATGCGATGAATTGGCCTTGCTTGATCCGGGCCTGGAAGTCGTTCCCATTCTGGGCGATTGCGGCGACAGGATTGCCTGCGCACGCACGATGCAGCATGGAATTCCGGACTATGTTTACCATGCTGCCGCCAATAAGCATGTGCCGTTGCTGGAAGCACAATTGCGCGAAGGGCTTCGTAACAACGTCCATGCAACCGCTACGCTTGCGGAAGTATGTCGAGATCATGGCGCCCTGCATTTCGTATTGATTTCAACCGACAAGGCGATTCAGCCTGTCAATATTCTTGGCGCTACCAAGTTGATGGCCGAGCGCGTATGCCAGGCCGTTTTCAGTGACAGTGCCACACAATTGAGTATCGTGCGCTTCGGTAATGTGCTCGATTCCTCCGGTAGCGTGGTGCCGATGTTTCGCAAACAAATTGCGGCAGGTGGGCCGGTGACGGTGACGCATGAAGAAGTGACCCGTTACTTCATGACGATTCCCGAGGCCTGCCAGTTGATTTTGCAGGCACTCAGCATGCCGGAGCCCTATGCCGTCATATATACGCTCGACATGGGCAAGCCTATCGCCATCAACGTATTGGCCGAACAGATGATTCGGCTAGCCGGAAAACGGCCTGGCGTCGATATTCAAATTCAATACACCGGCTTGCGCCCGGGCGAAAAACTACACGAAAGTCTTTTTCATCCCGACGAAATTTACACGCACACCGATAACCCGCGTGTACTGGAAGCCAAGCCGCGCGAAATCAGCGTACAACACGTATTGGAACAAGCCGAGCTGTTGGCTCAGGCATTGCGGCATGGCGACAACGATGATCAGCTACTCGCACTATTACGCGAAGCGGTTCCTGAGTACACTGTTGTTCAATTAAACAAGCATTAAATTTATGACTCAACGTATTCGTAAAGCGGTTTTCCCGGTAGCGGGGTTAGGTACACGATTTCTCCCTGCAACCAAGACAGTTCCGAAGGAAATGTTGCCGGTAGTAGACAAGCCGCTTATTCAATACGCAGTCGATGAGGCCATCGAAGCCGGTTGCGACACCATGGTGTTTGTGACCAATCGCTACAAACACGCAGTAGCCGATTATTTCGACAAAGCCTACGAACTCGAACAAAAATTGGAAAAGGCCGGCAAGTCGGAATTGCTGTCCTTGATCCGCGATGTGTTGCCGCGTCATGTGCGTGCAGTCTTTGTCACCCAGGCAGAAGCACTGGGTCTAGGGCATGCGGTTTTGTGTGCAAAGCCAGTCGTAGGTAACGAGCCGTTTGCAGTTCTGTTGGCCGACGATCTGATCTGGAACAAAGGCCCGGGAGCATTGAGGCAGATGGCCGATTGCGCCGAGCGTGAAAACGCAAGCGTTATTGCCGTGCAGGATGTTCCGCGCGAGCAAACCGGTAGCTACGGCATAGTCGCTACCGAAAATTTCAATAATAGCCACGGCGTGATTTCGGCCATCGTCGAAAAACCAAAGCCCGAAGTCGCACCGAGTAATTTGGCTGTTGTGGGGCGCTATGTACTGAGTGGTCGCATTTTCGATTTGCTGGAAAAAACCAAACCAGGTGCGGGTGGCGAAATTCAATTAACCGATGCCATCGCGGCCTTGCTGAAAGAAGAAAAAGCACTGGCTTACCGCTTCGAAGGCCGTCGCTTTGATTGCGGCAGTCGCATTGGTCTGATTGAGGCAACTATTCAATACGCACTCGATCATGATGACTTGGCCGATGCTGCACGCGAATACATGACGCAGGCTTTGAAAAATACTTGATCGTGTAAATGTTCAATCGCCGTTCGCGCTAGACTTCATGTTATGTCGATAAACCCGCAAAGCTATTACGCCGCCACGGCAAACACTTCGTTTGTTAGGCCAGGCCTGGCTGCCAAAAAATCGGCCAAGGTCTGCATCATCGGCGGAGGCTTCGCGGGAATTAACACCGCGTTGGGTTTGGCCGAACGTGGCGTTAAGGATGTGGTGCTATGCGAAGCAAAAAACCTGGCTTTCGGCGCATCGGGTCGTAACGGCGGGTTTGTATTTGCCGGCTTTTCGCGCGGACCGGAAAGTCTCTTGAGAGATTTGGGCCCGCAAGCCGCGAAGCAGTTGTATCTGGGTTCGGTCGATGCCGTTAACCTGATTCGTCAGCGCATTCATCGGTACAAGATTGATTGCCAGCATACCGATGCCGGCGTGTATTGGGCGAACTGGTTTCGCGATCAATCCGTACTGAAAGACTTTCAGAAATTATTGTCGGATAGTTTCGATACCCGATGGGATTTCGTGCCTCAATCCGAATTGAGAAAGCTTATTCACAGTGATCGCTACAAAGATGCGCTGTATGAAAAGAATTCTCTGCATTTTCATCCGCTGAATTATGCGTTGGGAATCGCGCAAGCGGCGGAAGCGATGGGGGTCGAGATGTACGAAAATACACCGGCAATTCAATTGCAAAGAAACGGCGGAGGCTGGTTAATCAAAACGCCCGAGTCTGAAATCGAGGCCGAGCAGGTGGTGTTGGCGTGTGGCGGTTATCTGGCGAATCTGTATCCGAAGATCGATGCGTCGGTCTTGCCGATTGCCACCTACGTAATGGTGACCGAGCCGTTGGGTAGTCACATGTCCGATATTCTGCAAACACGCGCTGCAATATACGACACCCGTTTTGCCTTCGATTATTACCGGCCATTGCCTGATTCCAGATTGCTCTGGGGCGGAAGGATTTCCGTGCTTGATCGCTCGCCCGAAGCCGTCAAAAAACTATTGCGCCGTGATCTGATAAAAGTGTTTCCGCAATTAAATGAAGTCAAAATCGATTTTGCCTGGTCCGGTTTGATGAGTTATGCCCGCCATGAAATGCCGCAAATTGCCGAGATCGAGAAAGGGCTCTGGTGTGGACAGGCCTTCGGCGGTCACGGTGTTGCACCGACGACTTTCGCCGGAGAAGTATTGGCTTCTGCCATCGCCGAAGGTGACAAACGCTGGCAAAGCTTGTCATCCTATGGCCTCGTGTCGGCCATGAAACCGGCTGGATTTATCGGCGCCCAGCTAACCTATTGGTGGTTGCAGGCCAAAGATAGCTGGAAGGACAAAATGGAAGCCTGAGCATTAAGGCGCTACGTCCCACTTGAAGCTCAAAATTCGTTATGCTCATTAGCTAGTCTGGAGCCCAAAAATGTCTGCGATGCTCGCCCCTGAACTCAACGAAAGCTTGCACTGGGTCAACTCCGAACCGCAAAGCATTGCCGGACAACGCGGACGGATTCTTGCGTTGGTGTTCTGGAATGCGAGTTCGGTCTACTGTCAGAACATGATGGACGAGCTTGCACGAATCAAGGCCAGATATCCGGTCGGACTTGCTGTACTGGGGATTCATTTGCCGAAATTTGACGCCGAGATCGATGATCGGGTCGTGCTTAAAGCGGCAAATCGGATGCGAATTGGCTTTCCGATCGCGAATGATCGCAACTGGATTACCTGGCAACATTTTGGTATTACACGCTGGCCTTCGGTGGCCTTGATTGACAGTGAAGGCGTGGTACGTGACATCATTACCGGCGACGACAATGGCGATCAGCTCGAAAGAATGATTGCCGTATTGATCGACGAAGCCGCCAGCAGTCATTCACTGATGGAGCATCCATTCCGTCCGAAAAATTCCGAAGAGAAGATGGCATTGTCATTTCCTTCCGGTCTCGCAGTCACCGATACACATTTGTATGTTTCCGATACGGCGCATCACCGCATACTTGAATGCACTCATCAGGGGCGCATATTGCGCGAGTTCGGCAACGGTCATCCCGATTTGAATGATGGCCCGGCAAATGAAGCGGCGTTTAACTCGCCACGGGGATTATGTCTTGTACGCGAGACCTTGTATGTCGCCGATACCAATAATCATGCGTTGCGTCGGGTCAATTTGATCAGCGGTGAAGTCGTGACACTTCTAGGTTCGGGAAAACCGGGTCAGCCCAGGGAAGGCATCAGCAAACACTCTTCTGAAAACAGTTTGAATATGCCCTGGGGGCTGAGCGGCACGAATGACAAACTTTACATGGCACTGGCTGGTTGCAATCAAATTTGGGAATACGAATTAGGCAATGCGCGCATGCGACATGTCGCGGGTACCGGTGATCTAGGTATCGCCGATGGTGCAGGGCGCAATGCACTTTTTGCCCAACCCACCAATATTTCACTGGTGCAACAAACACTTTACGTTGTGGACTCGGCAACGTCCGCAGTACGCGCCATTCAGCTACAGCAGCATATGGTTCAGACACTGGTCGGGCATGGTCTATATGAATTCGGCGATCAGGATGGTGAACGACGTGAAGCACGATTGCAGTATCCACAAGCGCTAGCTCTCGATCCAAACTCACCTTTGCTCTGGATAGCCGATACCTACAATGGCAGCCTTCGCAAATTGCGACTGGGTGGCGGTAGCATGAGTACTCAACAACTTCCGCATAGTCTTAATCAGCCAACTGCTCTCGCGGTGGGATCGGGGGCATTGTGGATAGCCGATGCCGGGGCACACGAAGTATTGCGTTACGACTTGAGCACTGAATTGGTAATGCGCTTGCCGATTGGGGAATAAGTTAAATAATGCGAAAATGGCGGCATGAAAAATGATGTGCCATTGCAAGACCCGTTTGATGGTAAAGCCTTCGTCAAGGATCTGACGACTGCGCCTGGCGTATATCGGATGTATGCCAGTGACGACTCGGTGTTATATGTCGGCAAAGCGCTGTCACTGAAAAAACGTGTTGCCAGTTATTTCCTGAGTAATGTTTCATCGGCCCGCATTGCCTTGATGATCAAGCAAATCGCGCGGATGGAAATTACCGTTACGCGCACGGAAAGCGAAGCATTGATTCTAGAGAATCAGCTGATCAAGTCATTGCGGCCACGCTATAACGTATTGTTGCGCGACGATAAAAGTTATCCGTATATCCTGATTACCGATGAAACCTGGCCAAGGTTGGCATTTCATCGCGGCCCGCGTGCGGTTCCGGGGCGTTATTTCGGTCCGTATCCGAGCGCATCGGCAGTGACGAGTACGCTCGACTTGATGCATAAAATTTTCAAGCTGCGCAATTGCGAAGACAGCGTGTTTCGCAATCGTTCCCGACCTTGCCTTCAGCATCAAATTGGCCGATGTACGGCGCCCTGTGTCGGTTTGATTTCGCCGCGGGATTATGATGCCGACACCAAACGCGCCACATTATTTCTCGATGGTCGCAGCGGTGAAGTGGTGGATGATCTGACGCGCTCGATGGAAGCGGCCAGTGCCAGTCTGCAATTCGAGCTTGCCGCTTATTTGCGAGACCAAGTCACCGGCATTCGTCGTATCCAGGCGAAACAATATATTGAAGGCGAGCAAGCCGATATGGATGTGCTCGCTTGCGCCTTGGATCAAGGCACGGCCTGCGTTTTATTACTGTCGTTTCGCAGTGGCATGAATCTGGGCACGCGTTCGTTTTTTCCGAAGACCAATGGTGTCGATAGCGCCAGCGAAATACTGGATGCGTTTGTCAGCCAGTATTATTTCGAACAGCGTCCGCCGCGCGAAATTATCCTCAGCCACGTGATTGAAGATGCCGAATTGCTCGAGCAGGTTTTATCGAGCCAGGCCGGCAGGAAAGTCGAAATTAAAACGTCCGTGCGTGCCGACCGGGCACGTTATTTGGAAATGGCGGTAAGTAATGCGGTACTCGCGTTAAGCACCGAAGTCACCAGCAATGTCGCGCAGCGCAAGCGTCTGGAAGCCTTGCAGGAGATGCTTGGCATGGATCATCTGCCGCAGCGCATGGAATGCTTTGATATCAGTCATACCCAAGGCGAAGCGACTGTCGCTTCGTGTGTTGTGTTCAATCAGGAAGGCGCACTACGTAGCCAGTATCGCCGCTTCAATATTGAAGGCATTACACCCGGCGATGATTACGCTGCCATGCATCAGGCATTAACGCGTCGTTTCAAGCGTGCTGTTGAAGAAGGTGTGTTGCCGGATGTTTTATTCATCGATGGCGGTGAAGGTCAGCTTACGCAAGCACGCGATGTGCTCGCTGAATTAGGCGTCGATCAGGTCATGCTCGTCGGCGTAGCCAAGGGTGTTGAACGCAGGGCCGGCGATGAGCAAATCATCTTGCCGGATCATCGCGTGCTGCGGCCTGGTGCGCATTCGCCAGCGCTGCAGTGGATACAACAAATTCGCGATGAAGCCCATCGTTTTGCAATTACCGGTCATCGCGGGCGCCGCCAGAAAAAACGCGATGTTTCGAAGCTGGAAGATATTCCCGGCATCGGCCCGCGCCGTCGTGCTGCGTTGTTGAAACATTTCGGTGGTTTGGCAGCGTTGAAAGAGGCTGGCAGTGAAGAAATTGCGCGTGTAGAAGGCGTGAATGACGCCCTGGCAGCGCGTATTTATGCCTCGCTACATGGGTTAGAATCGAAGGTGAACTCATCCGAGACACCACAGGAATCCTAGTGAATCTAACCATACCCACCATACTGACCTTGTTTCGTATCGTCTTGGTGCCGGTATTGGTATTGGTTTTTTACTGGCAGCATCCCTGGAGCAATATTCTTGCCTGTGCCGTTTTCGTGCTTGGGGCTTTGACCGATTGGCTGGATGGCTGGATCGCGCGTCGTTACAACATGTATTCGGCGTTTGGCGCGTTTCTGGATCCGGTTGCCGATAAATTGGCTGTTACATTTGCCCTGTTCCTGGTGACTCAGCGCCATCCCACTGTATGGATGGCATTGTTGAGCGCGATTATCGTCGGTCGCGAAATTACGATTTCCGCATTGCGTGAATGGATGGCACAAATGGGTGCGCATGGTTTGGTCAAAGTTGCCGCACTCGGCAAGATAAAAACCATCGTGCAAATGATCGCGATCAGTTTTGTTTTATTTTATGAAGATCTATTCGGAATTCCTGTTTTCAAAATAGGCGAATGGCTGCTCGCAATTGCCGCTGCACTCACACTTTGGTCGGGTTTTGATTATATTCGCGCCGCATGGCCAACAATGCGCAAGGGCTGAGAGCCTTATTTGACGGGCTGTTGAGACTTTTTTATTAAAAAGGTGTTGACACAAAAGCGGCAATCCTTGAAAATATCGTTTCTCCGCGGGAATAGCTCAGTTGGTAGAGCACGACCTTGCCAAGGTCGGGGTCGAGAGTTCGAGTCTCTTTTCCCGCTCCAGTTTCAAAAGCCTCGGTTCGCCGAGGTTTTGTTTTTTCAGAGTCTGGTTTTTATTTACCAATAAATATTGGTTGGGTTAAACTAGGCACTGATGTTTCACCCTTGGCCGGGTGGCAGAGTGGTCATGTAGCGGCCTGCAAAGCCGCGTACGCCGGTTCGATTCCGACCTCGGCCTCCAATTTAGCCCCGTATGGGGCTTTTTTGTGAACAAGGGAAAGCAATACGTCGCAACAAAACGTCTTTATTCGCGATGCAGATTGCGGCACTATGGACGCGCTGCCTGAGTGGCGAAATGGTATACGCAAGGGACTTAAAATCCCTCGACAGCAATGTCATGCGGGTTCAAGTCCCGCCTCAGGCACCATCTTTTACTTCTTTTTTCTCTGCACATCGCTATATTGTTCTTCAGGTTCAGGGGAGAACGACGATGTTGCCATCTCGCTACTGGTTCTATGTGTTCTGCCTGTTCGCTTCGGCGGTTTCGCTGGTTTTGCTTTTTGTCGTTCCGACAAGCATTTGGCTTTATATTCCGGCCGTTATTTTTACCGGCTTGAGTTTGATCGGTACCTGGGATTTATTGCAGCACAGGCAGGCAGTGCGTCGAAATTATCCGGTGATCGCGCATTTTCGTTATGCGCTTGAATCGATCGGCCCGGAAATTCGTCAGTACTTTATCGAATCCGACACCCAGGAAAATCCGTTTTCGCGACAACAGCGCGCGATTGTCTATCAGCGTTCGAAGAATGTAATCGACAAACGTCCGTTTGGTACGCAAATGGATGTGTATGCCGACGATTACGAATGGATCAATCATTCCATGCTGCCGGCGAAAATCGATTCACACGATTTTCGTATCGTGATTGGCCCCAATCGTACGAGACCCTATTCGGCCAGTGTGTTCAATATTTCCGCGATGAGTTTCGGTTCGCTCTCGGCCAATGCCATTCGCGCGTTGAACGAAGGTGCCAGACGCGGCGGCTTTTATCACGACACCGGTGAAGGTTCGATTTCGCAATATCACCGTGAACGCGGCGGCGATCTGGTGTGGGAAATCGGTTCCGGTTATTTCGGCTGTCGCGACCATGCCGGCAATTTCAACGAAGAAAATTTCGTGAAGAATGCCATCAGCGAACAGGTCAAAATGATCGAGGTAAAACTCTCGCAAGGCGCGAAGCCGGGACATGGCGGCGTTTTGCCGGCAGTAAAAGTATCGGCCGAAATTTCAGCGGCGCGTGGTGTACCAATGGGCGAAGATTGCATTTCGCCAGCACGACATTCGGCATTTTCAACACCGAAAGAACTGTTGCAGTTTGTCGATCGCTTGCGAAATCTGTCTGGCGGCAAACCGGTCGGATTCAAATTAGCCGTCGGCCATCCTTGGGAATGGTTCGGCATTGCCAAGGCGATGCATGAAACCAATATCCTGCCGGACTTTATCGTCGTCGATGGCGGCGAGGGCGGCACCGGCGCGGCACCACTCGAATTTACCGATCACGTCGGCGCACCTTTGCGCGAGGCCTTGTTGCTCGTACATAACACCTTGGTCGGTCTGAATTTGCGGCAACACATTCGCATCGGAGCTGCCGGCAAGGTCGTCACGGCATTCGATATCACACGTACACTCGCACTGGGTGCCGATTGGTGTAACGCCGCACGCGGGTATATGTTTGCACTGGGTTGCATTCAATCGCAGAGTTGCCATACCGATCGTTGTCCGACCGGTGTAGCGACGCAAGATGCATCGCGACAAAAGGCATTGGTGCCGGAAGACAAGGCCACGCGTGTTTATCATTTCCATGAAAACACGTTGAAGGCATTGAAAGAACTCGTTGCAGCAGCAGGTTTGCAGCACCCGGATGAAATCGGACCCGAACATATTATTCGTCGCGTTTCCTCAACCGAAGTACGTGCCCTGGCGGTATTGCATCGCTTCCTGAAGCAGGGCGATTTGCTTGGCGATGAATTACCGAATCATCCGGCTTTCCAGGCTTTCTGGAATGAAGCCAGTAGCGACGCATTTCAGCCACCCAGTAAAGTCAGGGCTCTCAGGGGCAGCAAGCTGCAATAAGCCCGATTTTTATTGACCAAACAGGCACTTAAACGTAGAATTCGCAGCCTCTCCGGGCGGTTAGCTCAGCGGTAGAGCACTGCTTTCACACGGCAGGGGTCACAGGTTCAAACCCTGTACCGCCCACCAAATATTAAAAAGCCACCTTCGGGTGGCTTTTTTTTGTACGTAAATGGATCGACAGATTAAATTCGTTTATCGAATGTGGCTGGCGGCATTGTGGTATCCGCATCAATCGTCACCCATGTGGTGAATTCGCCATCAACCGCTACCCCAGCTTTCTTCTGTGGCACAAAACGCCATGATCCCAAAGTGGCGAGCAAAATCTTCGGAATTTCCGCAGGTGCGTTGGTGCTTTGATTAATTTTCGGTTTGGCACAGCGCCCCTTGTCGGAAATCGCACATGTCACGAGGATGCGTCCGGACCATTCGCCTTTTACGCGGAAGACCGGTTCGGATTGCTGCTCGACGCGTGTAGGGCGGGGCATTAAATCTTGCGACAGAACTCTTGCCTTGGAAGTGGCAGGGTCGATTTCGACGATGATTTTCAGGCCACTTTCAAGTTGCTTGTTGGCTTCGGCATTTTCCGGCTTGTTGAATGGACCGGTCGCAATCGCGCTCATCAAATAGCTGGCAAATGGTTTTGGCAGCGAGTCTTTTTCAGGAATCGTAATCTGGGTCAGTTGCGATTTGTCATCGAAACTTAAATCGGCCCAGACCACAATGCTGTAAGGTTTTTTCATTGCGGCAGGTTCATCGGCAATCGCAACGCTTGCGAAGCTTGAAACAGCCAGTGCTAAATAGATGCAGAAATTTTTCATTCGAATCATCGGTAAGAATCGGGTCTGCAGTTTATCGTAATTCGAGTTTCCCGAATTACGAACGGCCAACCATTTGTTCAGGGTGAAAAACTGAAGTTGCGCGTCACAGACTGGGATTCGCTCATTGGCTGGAATCGCCAAGTCTTCAGTGTTGATTGCACGCTGCGTTCAAACACTCCGCGAGGTTTAGCGCTGACTATCTTGATATTGCCGACACTGCCATCGGCATTGACGGTAAACGAAGCAACGACGTGTCCGGCAATATTCGAGCGCAGCGCACTGACCGGATAATCCGGTGCTGGGGTGTTGATCGGCACCAAGCGCGGCGGACTCGGTGTGGAAACCACGGGCTCGGGCGCCACGGGTGCAACCGGCGGCGCGATTGGCCTGCTTTCTGAAGGTGGTGGTCGCACGGTTTCCGGCCTGGTCGTCGTCCTCGCCGGTTCAGGGCGAGTCGGCGTGGGCGGAGAAACGGTTTTGTCGACAGGCGTCTTTGCAGGCGTTGCACTGACGATAGCAGGCGCTGGCTTTTCTTCAGTTGTGCGCGGCAGTTTGGCACGACGTTTCTGCGATTCCTTGCGCAATGCTTCTGCGTCGGCGACTTGTGAATCGAGCTTGACTGCACTTTCGATCAAGCCATCGGCTGCATCCAGGGCATTGGCCTGCAACTGGACACGTGCCTGGCTTATCAGGCTGGTTGCCTCAGCCATGGCTTTCGCCGGTTGTTGGGTCAACTTGGCAAATTCGCTGCGATCACTGCAACTTTCACTAGCCTGTTCGAGTGTGTATCGAGCTTCCGCAGGCAGCCCGTGCGCCAGGAGGTCGGTTGCTTGGGTTTCAGCTAGTTGGCAGGTTTTCGCCTTGGCCTGCGCGTTCTGGATCAACACTTCCATTGCTTGCAAGACTACCAATTGTTCGTTTGCACAGTAAGTTTTGGCTGAGTTCGCGCCGGCCGCTGCCTTATCCAACTCTCCGGCGTTGAGTGCTGTTTGCGCATCAGCCAATAAGGTTTTGCATTGCTCTTGAGCCTCCTTGACCGGGTCACCACCAAACTGCCAGTAGGCCAAGCCGAGCCCAACAACGACCACCAGGCCGATGATTGCAAATGGCAGCGCGCGATTCTTGTCGGGTTTGGGCGACGGTTTGCTAGGAGGAGCCTTGGCTCTGGCATCAAATGCCGAGGCAAAATCAGAAGCAGGAAGGTGGGGCTCTTCGACCACGGGAGGAAGCTTCTCGGCGGCTGGTTGCCGCATCGGTGGCTTCATAATGGGTTGCCGCATCAAGGTCGGTTTCGCCGTGATGTCTTCTTGTGCGGCAACAGGTGGACGGGTGGTTTCAGGCGCACGGAGTGGCTCGACCACAACCGGTTTGGCAATGACGGGCTCAATCACAACCGGCTTGACGATCACGGGCTCCGGTTTCGGCTCCGGTTCTGGCTCCGGTTCTGGCTCCGGTTCTGGCTCAGGTTCTGGCTCAGGTTCTGGCTCCGGTTCTGGCTCAGGTTCTGGCTCAGGTTCTGGCTCAGGTTCTGGCTCAGGTTCTGGCTCCGGTTCTGGCTCCGGTTCTGGCTCCGGTTCTGGCTCCGGTTCTGGCTCAGGTTCTGGCTCAGGTATCGGCTCAGGTATCGGCTCAGGTATCGGCTCAGGTATCGGCTCAGGTATCGGCTCAGGTATCGGCTCAGGTATCGGCTCAGGTATCGGCTCAGGTTCCGGTACAAACACGGGTTCGGGTACAGGAATTGGTTCAGGCACAGGTTCGGGCTCGTAGATGTTCTGCGCGATCGGCCCTGCTGAAACACCAACGCTGGGAATCACTGCGACTTCAATCGGACTCTCGCTTGTAGGCGCTGCTGTCGTTCCAGGCTTGGCGACATCCGCTGGTATCCCTACCGGTGGAGCCGCTTCGGGCAATAGCACGGCTTTGATCGCTGCCACAACGGCAACCGCGATCTCATCCTGGACCGCAAATACATCAGTCAATTGCCTGTCGTAGGTTTCCGACCACAAATGAAAGCCATCGGTGACCTTGAGCAACTGCACCGAAATACGAATGCGTTCGCCCAGTTTGCGCACACTGCCTTCAAGTACATTTGCGACTTTCAGTTCGCGACCGATTTCGGCGAGAGTCGCATGCTTGTTCTTGAAACTAAACGACGAGGTGCGGCCAGCTACATGCAGTTTCGGTATCCGCGCCAGCAGGTTCAGCACTTCCTCCGACAGGCCATCGGCGAAATATTCCTGATCTTTGGCCTGGCTCATATCGGCAAACGGCAACACCGCAATTGACGCCGCAGTCGCGGCGGATCCGGACGCGGACGCCGGCAGGCCACGCGGTGTTTGCATCGCCACGGTCATGGCCGGGGTCAAGGTGATATTGGCGTCGATCCAGCGCACCACTTCGGCACCGGTTTGCAAACGCGCGGCCGGATCTTTGGCCATCATCGCGTCCAGAATATCTTGCAGATAGGCCAATGCCGGCGGCAATCGCGGGATAGGCTCCATCAGGTGTTTCATGCCGATCGCCCAGCCATCCGTACCCGAATACGGCAATTCACCGACTAGTAACTGGTAGAACACCACGCCGAGGCTATACAAATCGCTGCGGCCGTCGCTGCGTTCGCCACGCAGTTGTTCCGGGCTCATGTAGTGCGGGGTACCTACGCTGGTGCCTTCGCGGGTCAGGCCGGTTTGCGCTTCGGCGGCACGAGCGATGCCGAAATCCGAAAGTACGCAGGTGCCATCGGCGCGCAGCAAAATATTTTCCGGTTTGACGTCGCGATGGGCCACGCCTTGCCGATGCGCATAATCGAGAGCGCCGGCGATGTCGCGAACGATGCGGAATACCGCCTTTGGATCCATATGCGCACGTGCCAGTTGCGCGACGGTGCCGCCGGGTTCGTATGCAATCGACATGTAAGGCGTGCCCGCATAAACGCCGACGTCATGAATGGCGACAATTTGCGGGTGGTGTAGTTTGGCGGCGATTCGCGCTTCACGCAGGAAGCGTTCGGTGGCCGTGGGATCCTGGGCAAGTGACGGGGACAAAACTTTCAGCGCCACTTCGCGTCCCAACGACTGCTGTACGGCTAAATAGACCGTAGCCATCCCGCCCTGTCCGAGGGGACGCAGGATGGTATAGCCGGGGATCTCGACCATTTAGTGCCCCTCTAAAGAAACATCAGAGAAACAAGGACAGCTGAAACAAGGACCTGCACAGTATCCACATAGTCCCACATCCATTGCAATAAATTCCTGCAACATCTTGTAAATGCTTTGATGATTTGCCGGAAGCAGCAAAACATTGGAATCAATGTCGGTAGGTAGGCCCGGGTACTGCGATCAATTTTGCGAAAACCGTTAAAGCATCGAAGGAACTGATGCCGAAAGGAGCGCAGAAATTTTCATGCGAATCATCGGCAGGCATCAGACCGGATTTGACCAGAATTAATCCGAAGCATCAGCGCCCCGAAAAACGTAGCCTGGAAACCTGCTTGAGGTTTCCGGGTTTGTAGTAATTGTCGGCCCAGCTTTCATCGATGGCCAAAGGCTTGGCTTCTTTCAGCTTCAATTTCTTGGCGTAATAGCGGAAGCGGTAATGTTCGTAAAACCGCAGTATCTCCAATCCATAACGATCCGCCAGATCGGTGTCGCCGCGAATGATCAGATAATTCTCGTCATTGCCATTGCTCGCCGGTTTGCTCAGGTTATGGCTGCCGCTGATGATGGTGGGGTTGTCGGTCGTGAAATTAGCCACAACGGCCTTGGTATGTACCAACAGGTTTCCTCGTTGGCCTCTCAGGCCTTCTTTCACCCAGCCCTCCAATCCTTTGCTCAGTAAAGCCGGAGCCACAAATTCGGCCGTTCTATCGGCATGGAAACCGGTAATGCGACTGGCCGTGTTCTGAATGCCGTAACGCAAAACATCATCGTTTTCGCCGCCCAGCAACGAGTCAAGAATATCTTCGGGAAGCTTGAACGCAGTCGCGAACAACAAGTCCTTGTCGGCGGCCTGCATGATGTTGATGAATTCCGCCAAATCACCGGCCCCGGTACGCGGAGAAAATCCGACATACATTTTCGAGCTTGGATCCATCGGGTTGTTTTGGTTGATCCAGGTTCTCGATATGCCCACGTCTTCGGGTGCATCCCACACGACGTTAAATAAAGTTTCATAACTTTCGGCCATGGCTTTGTCATTGCTTACATGCACCACATTGGCTTGCCGATACAGTCCGTTTTCGGTGAAGTTGGTGCTGCCGCAAAGCGCCGCTTGCGGCACGCGTTCGCCCTGTGCGTTGATTTTGCTCAATACGATAAATTTGTTGTGGAAAATTTTCGATGTCACGCGTCCGCGTTTTTTCGAGGCCGGAATCTTCTTGAGGCTATGCTCGTTTTGTTCGGTCTGTTCGTCGTTGTTCTTCGCGTGATAAATAACCCGAACTTTTACGCCGCGTTTATGGGCCTCGTTCACCGCATCGACGATGGCTTTCAATTCGTATTCGTAGATCGCGACGTCCAAAGCCCACTTGTCATTTTTTGCCCGCTTGATGAAATCGGTAATCTGGTCGAGCAAACCATTTTGCAGCCACTGACTGGCTTTTGCGGGCCATTGTTCGATCGCAAGGCCTTTGTGTTGGCTGAGCAGTTCATCCACTTCCGGAAACTTGCGGCCGAATGCCTGGCTCGCCGCAACGGCGCGATTGAATATCACGCGATGGTCGGTGGGATTGCCGTCGTCGGTTTTAACCGTCACTTCGAGTGATTCTCCCAGTTTCGGTCCATTCGCGCCGGCGTAAGCCAGGTGTACGCGGTATTTGCAGGTGGTATTGCTCTCGATGCTGTAATCGGCCCAACGATATTTCTGGATCGGTGCCAAATTGCTCGGCGTCGCATTCCATTCCGGAATGGTGTGCGCAGTGTCCGGAAAGGTCAGGCTATTGAGCAGCCATTGCCAGGGCTTGGTGCCTTCTTTTTGCTCGATCGCAAAACCGAGAAAGTCTTTCTTGCGTGATTTCGCCAGATCAAACGCCAGTAACACACCGTTGGTACCGGCGTATGCCTTCACCCGAAAATCGTCCTGTGCATTCTTTACCAAGCGGCGCATAAAAGTTCCTCTGTTTGAATGTGGATTGCAAAGATCACCTCGTCGAAATATTGAAATGCATCGAGGTTAGTACCGCTAACGCAGTAGGGGTTAGCGTACGGCCAAAGTATTGCGGTTTTGTGTTCGCAGGCCGGGCTCTGGTCGATAAGTTCAATACGGGTGTCGGCCTTAAAAGACGGCTGTTACAATTCACTCTGCCTAAAACAAGTCGGAGCATTCGATGCAATACCACTATCGTCGCGGAGAGCAGCAATTCGGGCCCGTACCCTTGAATGAACTTGTCGCGCTCGCACGCTCTGGTGCCATTGCACCGAATGATCTCGTTTGGGCCGAAGGCTGGAATACATGGCGTATGGCTCAAGCCGTTCCCGGCCTGATGCCGCCGGCAGTGCCGCCAAAATCAATGGGTTCCGACGCCGGGATGCGTATGTTGCTTCCGGTTGGTCGATCTTTTTGGGCCATCGCCGCCGGCTACCTCGGTCTTGTTTCGATTCTGTTCTTGCCCGCACCGTTCGCACTGGCCACCGGCATTCTTGCGGTGCTCGATATCAAGAAAAATCCGGAGAAACACGGCATGGGCCGGGCCATCTTTGGTATCGTCATGGGCGGTCTTTTTACCGGTCTGCTACTGATAGCGATGCTCGCCAAGAACTGATCGCGTTTTTGTAGGGGCGATTGCATTTCGTAAGAGGGCCTTTCAGGCCCGACAATTGCGAGACCAATGTCGGGCCTGGAAGGCCCTCCTACAAATCGGAAAGATGCACCAGCAATCCATGCAGGCTTTTCATGTCCTGCGAGTTGTGCTGAATCACGCGGCGAAAATCTCTCGCAGATTCGCCGCGTAGATAATCCCGCCAGGCGCGCGGTGCTTCGGAACCGGGTAGGTCGTCTTCGCGAACCACGCCCAATACATTTCGTTCGATCGTCGAGAGTTTGCAGTTTTCCCACACGCCGCGATAAAACCGGCGGGTAGGGAACAATAAATCCAGATGCTGCAATCCAGAAATCGGATCGGGCAATCGCGCGAGCCGATATCGCGTTTTCAATAATGGCGAGTCATAACAACGTCCGTTGTAACTGACGAGTATGGTTTCCGGTTGCAACCACGATGCAAACTCCCGCAGCATCGCGAGCTCGCCGCCCATCGTGGTCAAATACAATTGCCGAACGCGCAGTTGTCCATTTAACCAATCGGCCGCACCGATCATGAAAGCGCGTGTGCCGGTGCCGCCAGACAAGCCGGTGGTTTCGGTATCGAAATACAGGCAGTGCTCGTGTTGAATCGAACCGAACTTCGCGAATTCCGCATTGATGGTATTCGGCGAATCGGCACACTCGAAAAACTCTTCCAGATACAAAACGCCGGGCGCAATTTCGGTTCCCGGTAAAACCCGATCCTGCGAATAGCCGCGTTTCTGCAAAGCCATCCGCATGCCGAGCAGTTTTCGTAAATCATCCGGAACAACTGGTTGTTCCGCAGGCGCAGTAGTCACAACACCAGCCTGTTTACGCAGTGTCTTTAACTGAGAGAGCAATGCACTCATGCAGTCACCAGCAGCGCCAATACTTTCGCCGTCAAAAATTTAGGTGATTCGATCAGGTTTTCATCGGCAGCCAAGACCGGGCCGACGCAGGCCGGACAGCCGCTTTTGCAATCGCATTCGTTGACCAACTCCATCGCGCGTTTCAGTAACTCGGTTTGCCGTTTCCACAACGGTTCGCTCAAACCGACACCGCCAGGATAGTTGTCGTACAAATACACGGTCGGGATAAATCTTTCGGCGCGATGGATATCCGAAATATTTCCATCATCGCTGCGTAATTGCCCGCGGCCACGGTTGTCGCTGACCGCAAACCACGCGCCATCGCCACTGCCAACGGCTTTCTGTAAGTCACGGGCTTCGGCCATAACAGCAACGGTGGCAACAACATGCAAGGCATAAGCCGCACCGAGAAAACCATCGAGCGCGGCCTGGCGTGAATCGAAGGCTTCGTCCAGAACGGTTTGCGGCAACTGCCACCACGCCGCGGTCGTATGCAATTCCTGATCCGGCAAATTCACCGGGCCATAGCCGATATTTTCATGCGTGTAATAACGAATCTTCTTGTAGCCCGACACGCGCTGCACCACATGTACTTCGCCATGAAGCGCATGGCCCTTGCCGGCATTCACGCCGTCAAAGCGTTCCAGAACTTTCAGTTTGGTGTAATCAATTGCATCGGTGTAGTAATCGACATGCGTACGGGTCACATAAGCCTTGCGACCTTCCCAGTCGAGTTTCTCAACCTGGTACGGCGTCGATTGAATCATGTGAATCGCGCCTTCGTACAAGGTTAGCGGTGCCGACGAGAAATCGACTTCGGCAATGATTTGCTGCCGGCCATCGGTCCGGTTGACCACGACGAAATTGCCGTCGGCGACCGAACGCAAACTCACCGCATTGGCCGGATACGAATCGGCAATCCATTCCCAGCGTTCGCCTTCCTGATGCAGAACACCGCTTTCCCCCAATACTTCCAAGTAAGGCGCGGCATCGATTGGACCGAAGCGTTCTCCAGATAAAAACGGCAATTCGAATGCCGCACAACGAATATGATCGAGCAAAATCAGTGGTTGATCGGAATGAATGCGTGCATGTTCCGGCGATGCATCGGAAAAAAATTCCGGATGCCGAATCAGATATTGATCTAAAGGATCACTACTCGCGACCAGCACGCCAAGCGAAGCCTGTTGTCGTCGACCGGCACGGCCGATGCGCTGCCAGGTCGCGGCGACCGAGCCGGGATAGCCGTTCAACACCACGACGTCCAGGCTGCCGATATCGACGCCCAGTTCCAGTGCCGAGGTACTGACGATGCCGTCGATATTGCCATCGCGCATCGCTTTCTCGGCTTCGCGACGTTCGGTCGGCAAATAGCCGCCGCGATACGCACGAATACGCGCGGGTTTGCGTGGGTCGTTATCGAAAACGTCTTTCAGATATTTGGTCAGCACTTCGACCATAGTGCGCGATTGTGCGAATACCAGCGTTTTCAATCCTGCACGAATTGCCAAACGCGCGATGCGATTGCTTTGCGAACGTGCCGATGCCCGCAAACCCAAATCCGGATTCACCACCGGCGGATTCCACAGCAACACTTGCTTGTCGCCGGTCGGCGCGCCGCTTTCGGTAATCGCGGTAACCTCGTGTTCAATCAGTGCTTCGGCATGCGCTTTCGGATTGCCGATCGTTGCCGAACACAAAATAAATTGTGGGTTCGATCCGTAAAACGCACACACGCGTTTCAGGCGCCGCAGCACATTGGCCAGATGCGAACCAAACACGCCGCGATACGTGTGGATTTCATCGATCACCACATACTGCAAATTCTCGAAAAACTGCGCCCATTTCGTGTGATGCGGCAAAATCGCCTGATGCAACATGTCAGGGTTGCTCACAACGATATCGCCATGCAATCGCACCGCCGCACGGGCATCGCCGGGAGTATCGCCATCGAAGGTAAACGCTTTCACGCCCAGTTGGCCGGCACGATTCAATTCCAGCAATTCCGCAACTTGGTCCTGCGCCAATGCCTTGGTCGGAAACAAATACAAAGCTTTCGCCTGTTTCTTCATCGCGCCAGCAACGACAGGCAAGGTGTAGCAAAGACTTTTTCCGGATGCGGTCGGCGTTACTACGACGACATGCTCGCCTGCTTGCACTGCATGCCAGGCCTCGGTTTGATGACTGTAAAGTCGATCAATGCCGCGTGTTCGTAGCGCATTCGCCAATGCTTTTGGCAAATCATTCGGAAGTTCGGCGTAAGAACCTTCCTGACCCGGCAAAAATATCGAACCGGTAATTCTGTCCGAATACTTGCTCTTCAAGCGTTTCGATAAGGACGGCGTATTGCGTTCGGCCGGCGGCAAAGCGGGCAGGGTGTTTTGAAATGCCAAAGCCGGTTGTGTGCTCATGCAATGCTCCGAAGGAAAGCAACGTTGTAGAGCAGGGCCGTCTCACTGGTTGAGATTCATCCGAACTAGTTAATGTCGAACGATTCCGTCGTCGAATCATGGAGAGGTATCGAATGCGCAGATGGTTGCCGGTAATTACCGAGACGCTCTCAAATCGATTCAAGCGGTTCGTCAGTTACGAATCGCAAAAGGCGACTCGGAAGCAGAAGACCGCAGCAAGCGCGAATTATTCAAGCCGGGCAAACGGCAGCAAATCGATTTCCGGAGTGAGCGTTTGGTTAGTCGCAAACTTACGCATGACGTTCTCCTGTAATGCCTGACAATTGATTAAGCCAAAAAAGGATGCGACTAAGGTAGCTCGGTGCTCTGTTTGCTCGCAAGCTTTTCCAATTACTTAATCCGCATTCTTTGGAAGCGTTTCATTCATTCTTACTGCACTGACCAAGCCGGAAACGAAGGTGAGCGCGGCCACGACATAAACGGCCACCGTCAGGCCAAGCAGATCTGCAGTCACACCTGCCAGTATTGCGCCGGCAGCGTATCCGAGATCTCGCCAAAGTCGGTAGATGCCTACTGCAGACCCACGCCAACTTGGACATGCAACGTCGCCGATGGTGGCCAGCAACGTGGGATACACCATTGCCGTTCCCAAGCCAAGAAGAACGGCGCCGAATACGAAACCTGTTACTTGATCGGAAGCGGCAGTCACTGCAATTGCCAGCGCCTGTATCCACATACCAAAAACGATTAACCATTTGCGTCCGATCCGATCCGATAGCGCACCGGTGCCGATCTGAGCCAATCCCCACACGGCCGGATAGATCGCGGCGATGATGCCTATCTGCGCCAATGTTGCGCCGGCCGCGGCGAACACGAGCGGGAATAGTCCCCAAGCCATTCCGTCGTTGAGGTTATTGACCATGCCGGCCTGACTCACACTGGAGAGGTTTCGATCGGTAAAACTGACCATTCGAAATAATTCTGTTTTGGTCATTGGCTTTTCATTCGTATGCTTCAGTGACGACTTCGCTTCGTGTGCGACGAAATGCCGGGTCTCGCGGACCAGAAACATCGACAAAAGCAAACCCAATGCAACGTACACGACACCGAGATAAAACGTTTCGGGGCGCAAACCGTAACTGGCGGCAATCCAGCCGGTGGCCAGTGCACTGAGTGCGAGGGCAAAGTAGCCGGCGAATTCATTGAGTCCCATCGCCAAGCCACGCTGCTTCGGGCCGACCAGATCAATCTTCATGATGATCGTGGTCGACCAGGTGAGCCCTTGGCTGATGCCAAGCAATACGTTTGCCGCGAGCACCCAGTTCCAGGTCGGTCCCCACATGAGCATGAAGGGAACCGGAGCGGCGACCAGCCAACCGGCGATCAATACCAGCTTGCGACCATAACGATCCGACAGGTGGCCCGCGAAGTAATTGGTGAGCGCTTTTGCGATCCCGAAGGCGACGATAAAGGACAACACTGCCGATTTCGCGACAAGTGCGAATTCCTGTTCGGCCATTGCCGGCAAGATGCTGCGTTCCAGTCCGACCATCGCGCCAACAAACGCATTGACGAGTACCAGCAACCAGAACTGACCTGCATTTTCACGAAGGCCCAGGCGAATCGGCAAGGTCGACATGGCTTAAGGGTTAAACCTGTTGCTGCAGGAAAGTGTGGTGTTGAGATGCACTGGAGGCTCAAAAATACATTCTAAAGATTATTAGAATGTATTATAGTAAGGTCATCAGGTCAAATAGCGGTAACCGGGAGCGCATATGCGGAACAAACGAGCCATTAAAAATGCGGTGTTCGAGCAGGTTGCGCGGGTATCCAAAGCCATGGCGAGTCCGAAACGGCTTGAGCTGATCTCGTTGTTGACCCAAGGGCCTAAGGCAGTCGAAGACCTCGCAGCGGAAACAGGTATCAGCGTCAAGTTGGCCAGCGCCCATTTGAAAGATCTTCGTTTGGCGTGTCTGGTCGAGACTGAGCGACAAGGCAAACGTATCGTTTACCGGGTGTCGAACTCGGACGTCACGCGCATGTGGGTGGCGTTGAGAGAATTGGCGGAAGAACGATTAATCGAACTGCAAACGGTCGTGGCCTCAATCAGTAAGTTTGAAGGCGAATGGCGCAGCGAGAACCGCGTCGAACTATTGAAGAAAGCGCGCACTGGCGATGTCGTGTTACTGGATGTCAGACCTGCAGCTGAATTTGAATTTGGCCACCTGCCGCATGCGAGATCGCTTCCTATCGACGAACTAAAGACACGTCTTGACGAACTTCCAAACGATCGCCCAATCGTTGCGTATTGCCGCGGTCCGTATTGCATGTTCGCTGCCGATGCCGTCGCACTTCTACGCTCGAAGGGATTTGATGCGTCTCAGTTTAGAGAAGGAACTGCAGAATGGATCGCTGCTTAAATGATTTTTTCACAGGGAACGCGGTAAGTCGGGTTAATTGTCGGGCCAGGGCCCGCCTACGTATTGCGAAAAAATGCTCTTGTAAGTCGGGCCCCGGCCCGACATTTGATACTACGCTACGATGATTGGCCGCCTTGGCTCGGCTTTCGCGTGCTATGTGAAAGTCGCCGGCAAAAAATGAGTTCTCGCTTGCGACCCACCGACTCATCAAGCAGGGGGAATCAAAGCATGAAAGTCTTACGTGAAGTTTCGATATTGGCTGTGTCGTGTATCGCGCTCGTCGGTTGCCAACATGGAACCAAACGCTTCAAACCACCTCCGCTCGTATCCGTCTCGGAAGTGCTCAATGAAGTAAAAGAGGAATTCCGTGTATATGCAGCGACAAAACCTGTTGCAGTCGGTGTAAATGACGAGTGCAATACCGCTCCTCATAACCTGAATCTGGTTCCTTCCAAAGTCACGGTAAAACTCAAGACTGCGGTGACACGACAGAACGAGCCAACGGCAGGGCTTACGGCGCCTATCGGTGTTCTCAGTATCGATCCCTCATTTTCAGGCAATTACTCCAGATTGCAAACACAGCAGCTGGATATTCCTCTTGCCGTAAATTTACAAAAGATGCAGCCATTGCCTGCAGACCTCAATGAGCACCAGATCGCGAAAGCGATGGCCCAGCTGCGCGATGAGCTGATTAAAACCAACCATGCGCCGCCATGCTTCGAACCGAAGGATGATATGACTTTGACCATCGGTTTTCAGGTGGTTAATAAATCGACGACTGGCATATCCCTGAAGTTGGTTATCTTTAAATTTGGAAACAAGACAACCTACGTTGAAGACACCACGCAAGTCATCGAAATGAGAATGAAGCTGGAAGGCGGCAATGTGATTTACAGTCCTGACTAATGCGGTAAGCACCTAAGTCGGGCCCTGGCCCGACCTACGGTTTTCGTACGCTGACGCACAGACATTAAAGTTCACGTTCCCTACTGTCATAAACATGACAAAACTGAATCCCCTGGAAAAACACGAACCGGACGAGGCGGCCAATATCGCCGAGATGACCGACATCTTGCGGCAGAAAATGGAGCGCGATTACGAAAAGGGCGATACCCGGCGCGATGCCCATCCAAAAACCGTGGCATTGCTGAAAGCCAGTTTCCAGATCGAAGCTGATCTGCCCAAAGCACTGAAAGTCGGAATTTTCGCAAAGCCTGTCAGCCATGATTGCTGGGTACGCTTTTCCAATTCGAGCGGAAAGATTCAATCCGATGCCGCGTTGGATGCACGTGGCGTCGCGATCAAATTGTTGGCTCCGAAAACAAATGGCAAGAATGCCGATGTACCACTTGGCCAGGACTTTATTTTGTTGAGTTCGCCGGTGATGCCGCTTGGCACGGTGGCGATGTTTCGCGATGCCGTTTACTACGCCATAGAAAGTTCGCCGGTATTGTTGGCCGCAAAGTTTCTGTTGACCGGCAATGCGGGAACAATGCTGGACCTGCTGAGGCTTCGGATCAGCCCGGATTCGCTGCTGGACATTCGCTATTGGAGCACGACGCCTTACCTGTTCGGAAAAGGGCAAGCCGTGAAGTATTCGCTGGTGCCGACATCAAGCCACCGCACCAAGAACTCGAATGCAACCGCTGATGACTATTTGTCTGAGGCGATGCAGGCGCATTTGAACCAACATACGGCGAGTTTCGACTTCTGCATACAGAAACAGAAGGGCGGCATGCCGATAGAAGATGCCAGTGTAGAGTGGAACGAGGACGAATCGCCCTTCATCAAGCTGGCAACGCTGCATATTCCAAAACAAAAGTTTCGCAGCAAAGAGCGCGCGGCATTGGCGGAAACACTTTCGTTCTCACCCGGCAATGCCTTGCCGGCGCATGCGCCACTCGGCGGTCTCAACCGGGCACGCATTGCGGTTTATACGGCGCTATCGAAGTTTCGCCACGAGCGTGATGGGCGGAAGAATCTTGAGTAAGGCCATCAATAAAAGAATCGTTTCCCCGTTGAAAAACGGGGCCCAGAAGTCTAGGCCGAAGCACAGTGTAGGAAAGGCTCCGTAGACGTTTCTGGGTCCCGACTTTCGTCGGGAAGACGGCGATAAAAAAGAATCGTCTCCCCGTTGAAAACGGGGCCCAGAAGTCTAGGCCGAAGCACAGTGTAGATATGGCTTCGTAGTTGCTTCTGGATCCCGACTTTCGTCGGGAAGACGAATAATTTAACTATCAAAAAAGAAACGTCTCCCCGTTGAAAAACGGGGCCCAGAAGCTCAGGCCGGAGTAGGGTGTCGATATGGCTTCGTAGATATTTCTGGATGACCAGCTCGCTGTTGAAAAGCGCTTCCGACTTTTGTCGGGAAGACGGCTATTAGTCTGCCGTTCCCGGTGCACAGAATGCTTTGCTGTAGTGGCCAGAGGGATCAAAACAACAAACCCTCTTTTTTCCAGACTCGAGCTTATCAATCGCAATACTCACGCGCTGCGCACGTGTCTTGGATTGCTTGGCTGAAGTAATCCAATGTATCCAGTCCACGCGTGCAATGGTGGTGGTGTCGTCCCAAACGGCTTTCGCCTCGGGAGAAGCCGCCAGAGCTTCTCGCAGGTCGGATGGAATCTCGGGTTCGGGTTCTTGCTCCACCGGTGTGATCTCGAACGTGGCAGTGTCACCAATGTTCGCGTCTGCGGCTTTGAGCAGCTTCTGATTTATTTTCAGCCAATGACTCAATTGGCCATCCGGTTCAAGCGTCACCTGGAAAGAATGGCCGTTGATGGTGCCATCTACCGTCGTCCGTCCTCGTCTGGGAAGCTTTGCACTGACCTTCTTGGGCAGAACGACAAAAGCCCATGGAGTATCGCTGCTTGCCTTCGCCGGACTACGCAGTTTTGCTTTGAACTGAGAGTTTTTGTCGTTTTCTGTCATTTCGAATCAACCATGAATGCGCATAGTGGATATTACTGCGAGAAAAAGGGGCAGGTTCATTTAAACAGAAGAAAATGAACCTGACCCCTTTTTTAAGTCAACAAAGAAATGAGCCTTGAAACAAGAGGCACAGATGCGACAACCAGTAGGGCCAGGCCAAAATGGATGAAATATCGCACGCGGGAGAGCTCAAGCTCAGGCAAGTCGAAACGTGAAAGGACCGCATTAATTCTTGAACCTAATGCTCCGCCGAACTCAGGCGAGAAGAGACCCTTTCCGGCAGCTCTGGTGATCGCGACAAAACCGATACCTGAAACAAGCAGAACCGTACACAGGGCGAAACCCCACGGGTTTTCGGCGACAGAGCCCCAAGGCATGCAGGAAAACTGACCGTGATTGACTGCTATCGCATCGCAGTCTGGAATTTTTTCCGCCCCGTATAGAGCAACCGCTTGTTCATGCGAATGTGCTCCCAGCCACGGGGCCCAGACAAAGAAGGTGTAAAGAGAAAGCATTACGCCCATGACTTGCGCGATGCACCAAGTCAGAAACCTAATATTCTTCAAGCTGTCCATATGCAACCTAACTGACAAGTAGTAACAAGAGTAATCATATTTGCAGAACGCCAACAGGTACATCTAACCAATATTCGTCTAAAAATCGCATGCAATCCGGAACTTAAAACGCCGCGTCAGAAATAAATCTTAATCCAACACCGGCCTCGGTTTGTATGTAACGTGGAGCAGCGGCGTCATCGCCGAGTTTCATACGCAATTTGGCAACCAGGATGCGGAGATAATGTGTGTCTTCCTGATGCGTGGGGCCCCAGAGTTCTCGCAATATCTGTGGTTGCGTGACAACGCGGCCGCTGTGTTTCATCAATAGCGCCAGCATCGCCCACTCTTTGCGGCTGAGCGTTACCGACTCGCCATCGCGCGTGATCAAACGACGGCCAAGATCAATACGCAAAATTCCATCGTCGAATACTGAAGCGGCATCACCACCGGTTTGCGAACGTAACAGTGCGCGCATGCGTGCCGACAATTCCTGCACGCCGAAAGGTTTGGTCACGTAGTCATTCGCGCCGGCATCGAGTGCACGAACTTTTTCTGTTTCGTTTGCTCGTACTGACAAGACGATGACCGGCACACTCGACCAGGCACGCAGTTCACGCAATACATCCAGACCGTCAAGATCGGGCAAGCCCAGGTCAAGAATCACCAGGTCGGCGCCCAACGTTGCCAGTGCTTCCAAACCGGCCTGACCGCTGCCGACTTCGGAAACCACATAACCTTGTGCACGCAAACTGATGCCAAGGAAACGCCGAATCTGAGGTTCGTCGTCAATGATCAGAATATTGGCGCCTTTCGGATCGGGCATGTCACTCGTCCTTTGGTGCATCGGCTGGTGTGGCATCCAGCGGCAGCGTTATTAGAATGGTGGTTCCGATACCGTTTTCTCTGGGCAGGGCAATAACTTTCCCCTTGTGTGCGACCACAATGCCCTGGCAAATCGTCAGACCCAAACCCGTACCGCTGCGATCACTGCGGTCCGAAGTATAGAAACGGTCAAACACGCTATGGCGCTCGGATTCCGGAATGCCGGGACCTAGATCGCTTACATCGATTTGCAGTTCATCCGAATGCCGGGTTGCGCGTACCGTGACAGGAGCGGTTGTCGGCGAAAACTTCACTGCGTTATCGAGCACATTAAACAAGGCTTGCTCGATCAAGGCCGGATGTACATAAAGCAGGGGAGCGGGATTCGGTAATTCCAGTTGCACAAATGCTGTCGGATACAATTTTCGCAATCTTGCCAGCATGGCGCCAAAAATTTCGTCGAGCCCGATCCATTCGCGGGTAATCGCGAGTGCGCCATGGCCCACTCTCGTCATGTCGAGCAAATTCTGGATATAACGATCAAGCCGTTGACCTTCGCTGTGAATATCGCGTGCCAATGCCAATTGATCGTCGCTGGAAAGTTGGTCGCGATAAACACTCAAACTTTCGGCGCTGCCAATTATCGTGGATAGCGGCGAGCGCAAATCGTGCGATACCGATGACAGCAACGCGGCACGCAGTCGCTCGGATTCACCCTGTACCCGGGCTTCTTCGAGCTGGTGCACCAGACGTGCTCGCGCCAGGGCTTGTGCCAGATCACGCAGCATGGCTTCTACCAGCTGCGCTTTTTCAGGTGGAAGCTGCGGCATTGCCGAGGGAAATCGAAAACAAGCCACGCCCAAAATACGATCGCGCAGCATGATGGGAAGGCAGTGCCAGGATAGGTCGCGAACGTCTTCCGCCTGCGCATGATGCTGATCTGTTTTAACACGCTCAAGACAGCGATTCACCGATGCCTGCAAAGCGGGATCAAAACGCTCTTTACTGTCGCCTTGCACGGCCTCGTGCATCACGCCGGTATTTTCTTCGGCACTAAACAACACGACTTCGGCATCGAGTGCTTCCTGCAAGGCCTGTCTCGCTGCCTGCATCGCCTCGTCTTCATCGGCTGCCGACGTCAGGCGCTGTCCGAAACGTTGCAAGGCCGATGCTTGCTCATTGGCCGCGCGTAACAACATCACCTGCGTGTGCAATTTGTTGGCAAGACGTCCGCAAATAAGTGCAGCCACCAAAAACATGCCGACCGTCGCGACACCCTGTGATGCGGCGATGTAAAATGTATATCGCGGATGAATGAAGAAAAAGTTGTAGGCCAGAAAACACAATAGCGCCGAATACATCGCCACCGACATGCGTGTACGTACCGCCACAAAAATGACTGCCGTAATGAAGATCAGCGATAAATCGTCAAAGCCCAAGGTGCTCTCGGCAACCATGCCGATTAGCACGGCAAGCACGGCAGCAAGCGTGGCGTACACCAGTTCGCCGCCGATGCCGGTATTCTGTGTCATCGTGTTTTTAGAATTTTTAATTGGGTTTTGCATTGCGGCTTTGAGGTTTACTGGGTGCTTGAAACGTCATTCAATCAACACGGCGAAAACAATTCGTATATGGTCACCGGTTGCTGCGTAAATTATCCGTAAATTCTTCCGGGAAAAGCGTTTCTTGACCTCTTGCGCTATCGATAATGCCGGCATTCGCAAACCGGTACTTTTTTATGCACTCGGAAACAGCTTCAATGTCTCAGCCTCACCAGGGATCACAAGCCAGGCGCATGATGCCTTTGGTCATCGGCGCCATCGGCATCGTATTCGGCGATATCGGCACCAGTCCACTTTATACCTTGCAGCAAGTATTCAGCAAAACCTATGGCCTGACTCCCGATCCCGGCAATGTGCTCGGCGTTCTATCGCTTGTATTCTGGTCACTGATGCTGGTAATCACGGTCAAATACGTGGCCGTCGTGATGCGCGCAGACAATCGCGGCGAAGGCGGCATTCTGGCCTTGATGGCAGTCGTGCAACGAAGCCTGCCGATTTCTTCCTCGTTATCCTATGGTCTGGGCATATTGGGCATCTTCGGCACCGCATTATTTTTTGGCGATGGTGTGATTACGCCGGCCATTTCGGTGTTGTCGGCGATCGAAGGTCTTGGCGTGGTTGCGCCATCGCTGTCCAAGTACGTTGTTCCTGCAACGATAGTAGTGTTATTACTATTATTTTCGATTCAACGACACGGCGTAGCGGGAGTCGGCAAATTATTCGGACCAATCACGGTTGCCTGGTTTCTTGCAATCGGGGCAACCGGTGCCGCTCAATTAATAAAAGATCCTTCGGTGCTTCAAGCGTTGAATCCGGCTTGGGCATTCGATTTCTTTCTGCGCCACGGCGTTGCCGCATGGCTGGCACTTGGTGCCGTTGTGCTGGCAGTCACCGGTGGCGAAGCGCTGTATGCGGATATGGGACATTTCGGTCGTTACCCGATTCGGCTTGCATGGCTTGTCATCGTGCTGCCGTGCTTGCTGCTGAACTATTTCGGTCAGGGTGCATTGATTCTTGCCAATCCAGGTTCGGTCAGCAATCCATTTTATTTAATGGTACCGAGTTGGTTTCAATACCCGATGATCGTGCTGGCCACATTGGCCACCGTGATTGCCTCGCAAGCGCTTATCTCGGGAACATTTTCCGTCGTGCGACAAGCGATCCAGCTCGGTTATTTGCCGCGCATGCTGATCATCCACACTTCATCGGATGAAATCAGCCATGTCTATATTCCATGGGTTAACCGCGCCTTGCTGGTGGCCGTCATGGCCGTCGTGATTGGCTTTGGTTCATCGGGCGCACTCGGTATTGCCTATGGCGTATCGGTCACCGGCACCATGTTGATAACCACGATCCTGACGATCGTGCTTGCTTCCGAACGCTGGCGGGTTCCCGTGCTTGTTTTGTGGGTGTCCGCATTTGTATTCGTGATAATTGATCTTGCTTTCCTGAGTGCCAACCTTGTGAAATTCATGGAAGGCGCATGGTTTCCACTCTTGTTGGGCATTGCTGTTTTTACCGTGATGCGGACATGGCGACGTGGACGCGATTTGGTCCGGCAACAGATCAATCGCGACAGCCTGCGCATCGAACACTTCGTGCATAGCGTCATGGTGGAACCACCCTTGCGAGTGCCGGGCACCGCAGTGTTCATGACACCCTCGAACGATTATTTGCCGCCTGCATTGCTGCACAACCTGAAACACAATCAGGTTTTGCATGAGCGCAATGTCATCCTGACGGTGGAGACTTTGGCGGTACCGCGGGCAGAACTTGCCGAACGGGTTTCGTACACCGATCTCGGCAATGGCTTTTCACGTCTGAATCTGCGCTTTGGCTACATGGAAGACCCGAATGTGCCAAGAGCCCTGAAATTGTGGCTGATACCGGGTCCGCATTTTGATCCAATGACAACTACATTCTTCGCGAGTCGCGAAGCACTCAGCGCGCAAGCCGACCAGGGCATGGCCTTGTGGCGCGACAAACTTTTCCTGTTGATGTCACGCAATGCAACGCCGGCGACGGAGTTCTTCAGTATTCCAGGCAATCGCTTGGTGGAATTGGGTGTGCACGTAGCGATTTAACACGGTTAGCCTTCCTCAATCCGCCGCAGCAAAATGCGCCATCTGGTCTGCGTATGCTTTCATGAAGGTGGGGCGGGCCGTGGCATGTGCGACGTATTTTTTGCAAGCTGGATAATTCACTAGCCCGTCGAACCGGTCGACCAGGCGCAGCACGTCCGCCATCAGTATGTCGGCAATCGAGAAGGTTTCGGATAGCCATTCGCGTCCTGCCAACACGGTCTCCACATGCGTGAGCCGCGACTTCTTGAGGAAGTCGTCGAAGAGCTTCCATGCCGGCGTGTCATGGGTTTCATTAGTGAAGTTTAAAAGGGACCAGGGCAGGCTCGCCATCTCGACCGAATTGAGCGCCGCGAACATCCATTCAATCACTTCGCTGCGACCGCGCGGATCGACAGGCATCAACTTTTCACTGCGCTCGCCGAGATAAAACAGGATCGCGCCGCTCTCGAAGATCGTGATGTCGCCATCGGTCAACCACGGCACCTGACCAAAAGGCTGGTGCGAGAAATGCTCGGCCTTCCGATCACGAAACGGCACGCTCTCGACGCGATAGGGCAAGCTTGCTTCTTCCAGTGCCCAACGCACGCGGATATCACGCACGTAACCGCGCGGCATCTCGGGAACCCAATCGTAAGTGGTCAGAATTAGCTCAGCCATTTGGCATCTCCAGGGAAAATCGGCTAGACCATATGGTGCGCTTGTGTACACCCTGCGTGCTACTAATAAAAAAAGAATTGTCTCCCCGTTGAAAAACGGGGCCCAGAAGCTCAGCTCGAAGTAGGGTGTAGATATGGCTCCGTAGATGTTTCTGGGTCCCGACTTTCGTCGGGAAGACGGCGATCAATCACTCAACCGGAAAGCTCGCAATGGTTTGCGACTCGAGAAATTCTATTTCAAGATCGATATCGAAGCGTTCACACAGCCGGTGGACGATGGATAGTCCCAGTCCGTGTCCTTTGCTGTGACTGCCTTTTACGAAAGGCTGGTAAATATCGTCTGCCTCGGCATGAGCGGAGGTCCGATGGGGGTTGATCACCTGCAGGCGATTATTTTCTACCTTGATGGTGATTTCGCCGCTGGGGGTGTGCATGAATGCGTTGCCGACCAGGTTGGAGAGCAGGATATGAAGCAATGGCGAAGATAAATTAACCTTCGTTGTATGCGGAACGTCGATCGCGACACGTATATCCCTGCCGTCGAGCAAGCTGGATTGTTCGACGATCACCTGGTCGAGCACGGGCAAGATTCGCGTTGAGTCTCTGGCGGATTCGGTATGTTCTTCGCGGGCAATGGATAACAACGTTGTGACGGTCTGTTCAAGCTGGTAGGCCGATTTTTTCATCTGCTCGAGTTGCCGCCTACCGTCGGCGGACAGGCCCGGTTCCTTCATTAAAATTTCGGTTGCGCTGCGGATCACGGTCAAAGGCGTGCGTAATTCATGACTGGCGTCGCGGGTAAATTCTTTTTCCCGGGTTACGAATTCGGAAATGCGTGACATTAAATGCCCCAGTCCCCGCGAGAGGATTCCGATTTCGTCTCGAAAGGAATCGTGCGAAAGATTTTTTGGCAGATCGGTCAGTGGCATGGTTTCAACAAGCTTGGCCAGATTCGCCAGCGGGTCGGTCATTTTCTTGGCGAGCCAACTTCCCAATAGGACTGCAGCCAGCAAAACGAACAGGTCGGTCCATAACAATAAATACAAAATATCCTTGCGCATTGGACGAACGACCAACTGCGAGCTGACTTCCGCGACAAGCCTCACCTGTTCTGAATTTGCCGACGCGGGCGTCAGGGTGCTGACGTGATAATGGCGGCCCTGCGTTCCCGGTATTTCAATTCGCCAGGGCTCTTCATCAAGCACAGGCTTGAGATCGGACGGCAAAGTTTTACTGTCCGAATAAATTTTCATGAAATCATTTTCAGGTGCGATCCAGTTGCCCGTGCGTGCATGATGCTCGCGTTGCCTGCTGGTCTCTTTATCGAGCATGGCTTCGAAAAAACGATCCTCCACCGTGTAAACAAAAGCGACCAGATAGAACGTGAACACCGAAGCCACGACGATTGCAAAGGCCGCAAATGCCAGCATCAGCCGGTGCCGCATGGGTCGAAAGCGTGCCATCACGAATCACTCTCCAGCTTGAATCCCACATCATGGATGGTTTTCAGCATCGGCTTGGCGAATGGCTTGTCGAGGTTTTGTCTAAGCGTGTAAAGATGCGAACGCAGCGGGTCGGATAGCGGTGGCTCATCACCCCATAAGCGTTGAATGATTTCACTTCGCGTAACGGTTCGCGGCCAGGATTCGGCCAGCAGCAATAAAATCCGGTATGCCGTCAACGGAAATTCGAGTGCGATTCCGTCGCGGTGAACTTCCCGGGTTTTACGATTAATGCTGAGCGAGCCAATCTCGATCATATGGGATTCGCCGACGCGGTTTCGTTTTGCCAATGCAAGACAGCGCATCAATAGTTCTTCGCCCGCGAACGGTTTGACCAGGTAATCGTCCGCACCGACTTCGAAGCCTTTGATTTTGTCGTCGAGACTGTCGCGTGCCGTCAGCATCAGGATAGGGATATGCCGGTCAGAGCGCAGCCGCACTTCCCGGCAAACGCGCAGGCCATCCATTCCCGGCAGGCCCAGATCGAGTATCAACACATCGGGCGGATTTGTTAGTGCCAATTCAAGCCCGGAAATGGCGTCAGCGGCAAAATCAGCCTGATGGCCATGGGACTCCAACAGGGAAGCCATGCTTAAACGCAAAGCATGGCTGTCTTCCACGACTAGAATTCGAATCGGAATCCGCAAACGATCTTTCATTGAGGCAAAGTTTGCCAGAGTGTTTTCGCTTCTGCCATGTCGGGATGTTGATCAAGCACGGCTTTCACCAGATCGCGCGCGCGGGGAATATTTCCCAGTTTTTGATTGGCGACGGCCATGCCCAGTTTCAGTTGCGGTTCCTTCATGTGCGGATGCGCCAGTTCCATTAGCAAGAGAGCAGTACGTAGTTCGCTATCGGTATCGGCAACCTCGAGTTGGTAATAACCGACCAGACCGATAAGTTCAATATGGTATTTTTTCGGGTCTGCATTCAGTTCCTGTGCGATTGAATCCGTTTTACCGAAGCTGAGTGCATTTTCCATCAATTGCATTGTCAATTCATCGCGCCATGCCATGCGTTGAACCGGAGCCTGGCCAACGGCACGGATCATTGCCTCGGCAACGCCGGGTGTGGAATAGGGGTTCTGCCCCGTCACCAGTCGCCCGTCCGTGACCACATTAGACATCATCAGCGGCGCTTCCTTCCAGCGAGCACCTTTGCCGATGATCGCGTCCTCCAGCAAAAATGGATACTCCTTCTTCCATTTTTTTCCAAATACCACTTCCTCTTCATTGGTGAAGCCGGTGACATTCTTGTCCTTGAGCAATGACTGGCCGTTGCTCAAGTTTACGTTGACCAAGGCGGCTGGTCCGTGGCACACGGCACCAACAATACCGCCTTGCTCGTAAACATCACGAATGAGCTTGCTCAGCGCCTGGTCGCGCGGCAAATCAAACATGGCGCCTTTTCCGCCAACGATATACACGGCAGCATAGTTTTTGGAATTCACCGCATCCGTTCGCTGTGTATTCTGCAAAGTTTTCGCGGCAAGCGCATTCGAAGCAAAATCGGCATTGAACGGCTCTTTAGCATCATAGTTGCCCGCTTCAACTTTCCCCCCCGCTGGGCTGGCGATATCGATGGAAAAGCCGTTTTTCCGGAATATCAGATAGGCCTGTGACAGCTCGTCCATCTCAAAGCCGGGACGAACTCCTTTTGCGCGACCTTCACTGCTGACTACGATCAGCAGTTTTTTGGCTTCGACCGCTTCTGTCGGCAGCGATGCAGAGAAACTGGCGACTGCCAGCATGAGTATTGATGAAAGGGATAGGGAGCAGCGCATGATTGGCCTCGTTATGTGGAAGTAGGCCAAGCATAAATTTCGAATGTGAATCAAACTTCAAGAAGGGTTTCACATTTTTGCATCTAGAAAAGCGTCAGGTTCATACAAAAAATACATTTTTCCCTCAGCTAATCCGACTGTCATTGCCGACGCGGCGAATGTAACACGCCGATTGGGTTACTCATTTTCCAATTGTTGCAAAAGCGCTTGGCGATTCGGCAGGTCCGTCATCCGCCGCAGCAAGCTTGCCAGTACTTGCATGTCGTGTTGTTCGCCCAATTCATCGCTGAGCTTGTGCAGGGCTTTCACTTTTTTACCATCGGATGATTTTACAAGGTCGGGTGCAATCTCGACGACGGCTTCCATCTGCATACGCAGCTTGCGCACGCGCCGTCGCCACCGGTGAAGGTTGTCAGCAGTCGGATCAGAATCCGTACGTTTCACTGCCTTGGCGACACGATGACGACTCCGCTTCAGGCAATCGTGCAGGTCGTCAAGCGTCAGTTCTTGCCACGACAGGTCGGCCAGTTGCCCGGCCGCACGTTCTACCTTGGCGCGACGGCGCTGGAAGTCTCGGTCACGGACGAGCGCTTGGTTGATAAACGTATCGCGTCGATCGGTCAGTCGCTCGATAACGGGAATCCATTGCTCCTTGCCATTCTTTATCGCCAACCGCTTGGCGGTTGCGATAACAACATGCGCGTCGCGGAGCGCGGAAAGGCTGTCGCCTAGATGCTCGAACACCCGATCGATTGCCGCAACATCGACAAGCCGTTCTTCAATCAACGACAGCAGCGCACGCTGGCGCCGAATTGCCTTGCGCGCTTCATGGATGGAAACGTGGATTTTTTTCCGTGAAGCAAGCGCATGAAGGATCGCCTTGCATTCCTTTTGTGCGACGGCCCGTGCCGCCGCGCCGGGTTCTTGATGTTTTCCAGGGAGCATCGTGAGTTCGCTGTTTATCTAGTCTTGAAACTTACAATATCCTGGTCAAATTCTATGTGCGTTTACACACCAAGATTCGGCAAGGCCTTCGCTGAGTGTGGCATCATCGTAAAAACGGTGCACATGACGATAGGCAAGTCTTTACTTGCCCGATGTGATGGCGCAGGCGATGGCTAAAAATTAAAAATATTTGCGATAAATAACAAGCAGTGTGCAGGCTTTCAGCATATGCTGCAATTTATCCGTCAATCTTGAGTAATCCATGAAAATTCATTTAGCCTTGCTGCTGTTTGCCGTCGTTATGGTTCCAGCATTCGCACAAAGTGCACAAAAAGTAGCGAAGCCGGCTATTCCCGTTGCGTCGAAGGCATTGCCCGTTATCGACTGGGGAGTGAGTGAAGAGGATTTATCGATCCAGCTGGGCTCGACCATTCTAGGCAAGGCGATGAAAACACATACCTTGGAACAGATTCAAAAGAGCGCCGAACTTGGCGACAAGCTTGCGCAATATCTGTTGGCCGTTGCCCATGAAATGGGCAATGGCGTAGCCAAGGACGATGCAAAAAAAGTGGCGTGGTTGATCAAGGCGAGCGATCAGGGTGTCTTACGTGCTCGCGCCAACCTCGGTGTATCGTATATTCGTGGTACCGGTACTGACGTGGACGACATCATAGGCTGGACATTTTTGCTGAGTTCGGCGAAGGCAGGTAATGCCACTGCGCAGTACAATGCCGCCATGTTTACCTTGGTGGGCATTGACCAGGGGAATGGCATGACCAAGCAGTACGCTTATCTGAGCAAGAAGATCGCGTATGAAATGTTGATGAGTTCTGCGCAGGCCGGTTTTGCCCCCGCCGAATATTCCATCGGTAATTCGTACATTGGCGGTACCGAGTTCAATAAAAAGGACAAAGCCCAGGCACGTCTTTGGCTTAACCGGGCCGCGGCGCACGGTAGCCATGAAGCTGCGGCACTTTTGTTAACTTTGTAAACGGAATCACCGATGATTACGACAAGTCCCGGCTCAAACATTCGCTATCAAGATATGGAGAGACAATAATCGGTCTCTCGATTCAAGTAGTCGTTTTCTCGCCCTATAAAAATATCGACTAAAACTCCATTCATTCTTCGTGATGTATGGTGGCCGGAAGGTTTAGCCGCATTGAACTGCCAAGGAGTAGTCGTGGCATCAAAAGAAATCGCAAAGATTGCTCAGCCGAAAACTGCGGCACCGAAAATCGCAACCGCGATTCTCGATTTCATATCGAAAATTCCAAGCTCGACAGAGCAGGCGAGCAATACGCCGAAAGCCGTCGCTCGTGAAAAGGCCAATAAGTCTGCGGCCTATGCGGCGCTTGCTTCGGGTGCGATTGCATTGCCGCCTGGCCCGGTCGGTTGGCTGACGATACTTCCGGAGCTGCTTGCGGTCTGGAAAATCCAGTCGCAAATGGTGGCCGATATTGCCGCGATCTATGGAAAGAATGCGACGTTATCGCAAGAGCAGATGATCTATTGCTTGTTTCGGCATACCGCAGCGCAGGCATTTCGTGACTTGACCGTGCGAGTCGGCGAACGTGTTCTGGTCAAGCAGGCATCGCTCAAAGCGATGCAATCGATTGCAGAAAAAATCGGTGTGAAGATAAGCCAACGTGCGCTCGGAAAAGGATTGTCACGCTGGATTCCGATTATCGGCGCCGTCGGTGTCGGTGCGTATGCGTATTACGACACCGCGCAAGTAGCGGCAACGGCGATTGATCTTTTTGAAAGCGATACGTTGATTCCGATTGAGCAGTGATACGGCAGAAATCACATCGCGGTTTCCGTTCAGCGAGCTGACGATGTTCATGCGAAATTTATGCAGCGTTTCATGTCACTTGCTCGTGACTGAACCCGGCGCTTTCGAGTCGTGAAATTAATAAATAATTCATTCCGTTCGGCCGATCCTGTCTTGGCAATGCATAAGTTAGCCAAGGAGGTTAGTCATGAGAAACTCTATTCTTGTAACGACGCTTGCCGCGACATTGGCCTGGGCAACGTTCCAGCCATCGACTGCACAGGCAGCCGACGTTCGAGTTGTCGTCAGCCTGGGTGATGTGATTTACGACGCGGGCAGACCGTATTACCGCGTGACGCGTGAGCCGGTCTACGTGGTTTATGAAAACAACAGCCCGACTTATTATCGTGTCGTTAGCAGCACTACCTACAAAGGCAAGGCTGCTCCGCCGCCTTGGGCTCCGGCCTATGGCTGGCGTGCCAAGAACCACAAGAACAAAAAGCTGTATCACGGATACTATGACGCACGCGGCGTCTGGCATTGGGATTGATGAACCTGAGTTGTCGCGTCATTGAATCATGTGCGAAAGACCATAGGGTGCGCTTCGGCGCACCCTATGTGCATTCTGGCTTCATCCTCACTACACAAACCGCACATCATGTGTTCACATGCTCAATCGAAGATTGGCCCACTTCGGCAATAAGCGAGGCAAGATCATGCAAGCAGGTGCAGACGATTTGATGCAACCAACCGATAACGGTAGTGAACAGCGCGGGAACCCGATGCGGATACCGGTCTGGGGTACGGCAACGTTATTGTTCTTGCTGCCACTGATTGCCATGCAGTTTACGAATGAAGTGAATTGGACCGGGTTCGATTTCCTGATCATCGGCATCATGCTGTTGGCCGCTTGCGGTGCTTATGAATTCGGCGTGTGGATGAATGGCGATATTGCGTATCGAGGGGGTTTCGCCGTGGCGGTTGCGGCCTCGTTTCTGCTCGTTTGGGTCAATCTCGCTGTCGGCATCATCGGGAAAGAGCAAGAGAATGATATTGCCAATGTGCTGTTCTTTGGCGTGCTGCTCGTCTGGTGTATCGGCGCTTTGATTGCTCGCTTCCGGCCGCAGGGAATGTCATACGCAGTAATCGCTGCCGCGACCGTCCAGGCTGGGATCGGTGTGTTCGCACTGGTTGCTGGATGGGGTTATGAAGCGGCGGTATCGGGTGTGCTGTTTTGCGCGATGTGGCTTACGTCGGCTGCGTTGTTTCATAAAGCCAGCGAGCCGGTCGTCGACAAAACGTTCAGGAAACTGGAAGTGCATTCCATCCTGACCTATCAGTTTATGGTGAACGGCGCCGTGATGATGGCGTGGATGATTTATCTCGAAAGCGAACCTGCATTAATACCGTTGCTGACGATTGCATTTGGTGTTGCATGGAATCTGCTCACGCGACACAGGATTCGGAAGCATTTGAAGTAATCGCGACGCAAATAAAAACATCGTCAATAAAAATTTGAAATGTCTTCCCTGCGCAGGTGGGCCCCAGCGTCATTGCTTCTGCATTTCGAAGTCACTGCGCCCCGCCTGTGCGGGAGTGACGGTAATGTGCTGGGAGCGACAAATATATTGGGTGAGCGACGGATAAATAGAATGCGCGCAACAGCTGGGCAGAATTTGATAGAGGGTATATTGTCACTCTCATGTTCATCAATTTGTCGCTCAGCTAATGTTCCGAAAGATCGGCCACTATGAAATTACGCGCGATGGCGATGTGATCAGTGTCTGGTCGTCGCACGAGTTCAATCTCGAAGCGGCACAGCAATACGCGCTCGACATGATCGAGATGATCGAGCAAATGCCGCCGAAGTTCGGCACGCTGGTCGCATTCGATTCGCCACCGGTTGTCGCCCCCGATGTCGAAGAAGCGATGCGCCGATCCGCTCAACAGCGTGGCGATCGAGGCATGGTGGCCGTTGCATTTGTCACACGAGATCTTGAAGGGATCAAGATCGCGAGCTCTCAATGGGATCGCATCTACAAAGGCTCGGGGATCACGTTCCAGATCTTTCGCGAGGTGGAGCCGGCGAGGGCGTGGCTGCAGGAGCAAATCGACCGGGAAAGAAAGTAAGTCAACGTGAATTGACGATTGCAGCGCTAACTTGTCTTGATCGCTTTCGAAAACCGGACCCGTACAAGCCAGAACAGCATCACAGCGAACGGAGCAAACGCCAGCACGAAAAGTATCGGTGAGCCACGCAAGATTTGTGGCAGTACGTCCTGCTGACCGAGGAAGAAGGAACCTGTCGCGATGAACAGGGCGAAGCACATTCGCCACAGATGTCGCGTGATTCTTTGCGTGGCGGACAGCCTGCCGCGAATGATGAATCGCAAATCCGCAATGCCGGCGAGTAGGCAAAGTCCTCCAATCGCAAAAAGTACGAACGGACCGGGCGGTCCGGATCGTGGGTTGGAAGAGAGGGCAAGTTCGAAGCCTCCGGCAATCATCGCGAGCGCGATTACGATCACGATCGCACAGGCTATTTTTTCGAATAGACCAGGCGTGCCGTCTCGTCGGCGTGCAGCCATCCACGCAGTGGCGACGAAGTAACAGACCATGATTCCGCCAATCGGTGAATCCGGTGGCGACTTCAGCGGTCCCAGAATCGATGCGGTAATGCCGAGAACGAACATGGCGATGCAGAACCAGGTGCCGGCCGTGATATGCATGTTGCCGCCTTTGCGCGCGGTGACGGCAACGGCTCCGGACACCAATGCGACCATGCCGCCGGCAATGTGAATCCAGGTGATGCCGTTCATGGCTCTGTTACTTCGCTAGTGTCTGCATCATCCTGGCGAAACTGCAGCAAGTCGCCGGGTTGGCAATCGAGTGCAACGCATATCGCCTCGAGTGTGTCGAAGCGGATGCCGCGCGCCTTGCCTGTTTTTAGAATGGATAAATTGGCGAGTGTGATCCCGACCTTACCGGATAATTCGGTCAGGGTCATGCGGCGATCGTGGAGTACATCGTCGAGTTTCACGAAGATGGCCATGTCAGATCATCCTTTCCAGGTCTTCGCGCATCTTCGTGCCTGCTTCAAAAACCCGCGCAAGCACAAACAGTAAAACCACGGCCAACCAACCGGTCACCGAGAATTTCCAGTCGATATTCGAGCCTGCAGCATTCATCGCTGCCGCCAATATTCCAAAGATCAGACGGAGCAGCTCGAGGGCCAGCGTGCACCAGGCGATAGTCTTCAGCCGCACGGCGTTCTCCGGCACGAAGGGATCACCAACGCGGACCGTTTCGACTACGGCCAATAGGCGTGCGAGCGATACATGGACTGCTACGATCATCCCAAGTGCCAACACCAGCCAGATCCGCAGCACCGGCATAAGCCAGGTGGGATCAATGCTTGGCGGCTTCTTGCTGAAAAATTCGAAAAACACCGGCTCGAAGAAGAAACTGGCCGGGAAGGCGAGGACCAGCATCACGCCCATCAGTATGTTGAAGGCGCTTAGGATTTTTATGAGGATTCGCGAAATGCCAAGCACAGCGGGCTGAGTTTGGGACATGTGGACTCTCCTATGGTCTTATCGTTTTACAATATCACTATTATTGTTTAACAGCAATATTATTATCGTAAAACGATGCGAAGCGGAGATATTATGTCTCAAACAATCCGCAGATCAGCTTGCAAGCCGCATGATTACCAGATCTAGCAGTGCTCGAAGACGAGCAAGTCGACGCAGGTCCCGGTGATAACCGACCCAGGTGTCGCGGCCCGGTGGCTCGGCTTTCAAGTCGATACGTTCGATTCCGGCCGTAATGTCTCCCAAAGGAGTAGGCAACACCGCAATGCCCATACCTTGGACGCACATTTTGGCTTGCACGTCGCGGCTGTTGCTGCGGAATATCGTGCGCGCATTCGGCAGCATCTTTTGCAACCAACTGTCGTCGGGTGTTCCTGCGAATGTCGAGTCCAAAGCCAGCAACGTGCAACCTGCGCCGTCACCGGCGACCGGATGCTCCAGCCCCTGGCGAATGAAAGCGGCGTAGGGCATATGCAATAACTTTCTCGATACGACATCGAGTTCATTGAAAGGTCTTATTCGGAATGCCAGATCAGCCTCGCGTCGGGAAAGGCTCAGGAAGCGTGAATCTGTCAGTAGCTCGATCGTCACTTTAGGATGCAGGACGGAAAATTCCGCGAGTACCGGTGTGAGAATATGTGCACCAAACCAATCAGACGAGGTTACCCGGAGTACTCCTTCGAGCTGTTGCCTTTGCCCGGCTAGCCGCCTTTCGATAGCGAGCGCTTCCTCTTCCATGCGTTCGGCATGACCGAGCAGAGTGGAGCCTTCGTCGGTCAGGACAAAACCATCTTTGGTCCGCTGGAAAAGCTTGTGCCCAAGGGCTTCTTCTAGGGTGCGTAAACGCCGACCCATCGTTGGTTGTGCCTGTGCCAGTTTCCTGGCGGCTGCACCTAATGTTCCTTCCCGGGCAATTGCCAGAAAGACGCGTAGATCGCTCCATTCCATCCTGGGTCGGCCGCCAGTTCTGTGTTTGTAGTTGCATGCGATTATGCATATATGTCATGCGTATTTGTGGATTTCCATGCATTTTTGATTGCAATAACATCGTCGCAATCATTAAAAAAGATGGAGGTCTCCCTTGAATCACATGCGGATCGCGATAAAGGTTTTCCTGAAACTGCTGCTGGCGTTCGCTGCTATCGCTGGCGCCGTGCAATCCTTCCGACTGCTGTTACTTCCTGCGATTCAATCCGTATTCCACCCCGGTGACTCGGTGGCGAGCCTGATACGACGCGCCGGCATCTTTGTATCTCTCGTGCTGGCCTATTGGGCCTATGTACGATTTTTCGAGAAACGCAAAGCAAAAGAACTTCATCTGGCACCGCTCGCGATTTCTTTCGGCGCTATGTCCGGAAGCTTGTTGATCGCAGTCGCGATGCTATTGCTCTTTGCAATCGGGGCTTATGAAATGACCGCCTATCAAGGATTACAAAGCGGCTTGCTCAGCGTTGCAGGACTGATCCTGATTGCGGCGGTTCTGGAAGAAATCGTCTACCGCTGCATACTGTTTAGAATCCTTGAAAATGCCTGGGGCACTGTTCCAGCGTTATTGTTGCAATCATTGATCTTTGCGCTTGGCCACATCGAGAACCTCGAGGGCGGCGCAAACACGCAGGAACTAATCACGACGGTGGTGTCGGTAACATTGCTCGGTGCGTTCTGGACACTGGTGTTCGCGTATTCACGCAATCTTTGGGTTGTGGCGGCAAATCACGCTGCATGGAATTTCACGATCATCCTCGTCGGAATACCGCTATCGGGCATTGAAGACTGGCGCAGCCTGGCACCGATCATGAGCGAGTATCGCGGCACGGCCTGGCTGACAGGAGGCGTTTTCGGTCCCGAGAACTCCATCGTGACGATCATATTAGTCTTGCTCGCTTCAGTCTTTATATTCCGCCACGCCAAGGCGAAGAATCGCTTCGTTCGAGGCGGCGCACGAAGCGCCGATTTGCCAGAGCCACCGCAATTAGAAGCCGGTCATGCGTAGTGCAATGTCACCAAAAGAAATCGCCGCAACACTGACGGAATATTGGTCGCCGCGCGTGATTGCCGAAGTCGATGAGAGCTATATCAAAGTCGCCAAAGTTCACGGTGCGATCGGATGGCATAGTCACGACAACGAAGACGAACTATTCATCATCTTGAAGGGATCCCTGAGTATCGACATGGAAGCGGGGCCGGTGGTTCTTTCCGAGGGCGAATTGTTCGTCGTCCCGAAGGGTGTGAGTCACAACCCGATCGCGCAAGACGAATGTTTGGTCATGCTCATCGAGAGAAAGTCGACGCTTCACACCGGTAACATCGTGAACGAAAGAACGCGCTCATTGGAAGATCAACTTCGACCGTTCGAAGGCAATGGCCGCTAGTGTCGAGCTACATCCTGCAATGGGCAGAGCGCGTGCTCGGTACTAAGTCGATTGCACCACTTCAGTCCGATTTCTGCCGGTAGTTTTAGCGACATAAAGCGCTTGATCTGCCGCATCAATCAGCATGTCTTCATCGAGGTGGGCTTCTACAAAATCCGCGACGCCGAAAGTCACGGTGATGGAAAAATCCGCATCACCCGTCATGAATCGCAACTGCGCGACTTTCTCGCGGATTCGTTCCAGGCAAATGGCCGTCTGGGCTGCCGAGGCGTGAGGGAACATCATGCAAAATTCGTCGCCGCCATACCGACCGGCAATGTCTTCTCCGCGGATTGCCATGCCGACGATACCGACTCACTGCGTTGGAATAGCGATATCTTTACCTGAGTGAGTAAAACCTCAGCGATAGGAAATCCAAACAAATAGCCACTCGTTGGCCGAACAGCGACATCCAACGCAGTCAGTC
>JAKFDD010000015.1:0-1632 GCA_036676335.1 Arenimonas sp.
AAGATATCTTCTTATTTTACATAAAGACCCCGGTTGAATTCGGAGCCGTCGGTAGACAGGCTAACTAGCCCAATCACCAACCTTGAAATATGAAGAAAGTAGGTTGCTGCAATCGAACGCCCGTATATGGACTCCTCCTCATTGCAAGCCCCGTTGCTTTGGCGCCCGTGCCGACTGCACACGTATATTCGGCCTCTAAATATGGCATCGTTTCGATGCAGGGCCATGATGGGCTATTCGCGCGCCGGCTCCCGATCGCTTTTTCGTGCTTTTCGCACTTGGACATTCGAGGGTTTTGCCGACGCCGGTTCGACCGGTTTGCCATCGTTCAGGTTGCTTCGCAATCGTGGTTAAGAGTTGTTTCTGTCGTAGAACACGTCGGGTAAATAGATCAGGCCGCTGCCTGATTCGGTTGGTAATCAGTGCCGTGACGCAGCATCGCCCAAGCCATGCGTGCAGTTTTGTTGGCCAGCGCAATAGCGGCCACATTGGGATGCGATCGCTCGGCTAAACGAACGGCCCACTGGCTGAGCCGATCCTCTTTGGATTTGGCTGTGCGTAGCGCCGAGCGTGCGCCATGCACCATCAATGTTCGCAGATACGTATCACCGCGCTTGCTGATACCGAGTAGTCGATCCTTACCACCAGAACTGTGTTGCCTCGGTGTCAGTCCCAGCGAGGCGGCAAACTGTCGGCCATTGGCAAACTGACGGGCATCACCGAGAGCGACGACGAGCGCTGTGGCGATCATTGGACCGACACCGCGTAGCTGTTGAAGGCGAACGGCGGACGGCTCGTTAGTCGCGATCGCAGTGATCTCGCCGTCGAGCTTGCTTACACGCCCATCCAGCGCACGAAGGTCGTCCCACAAACCATCCAGTAGACGACGAAAGCGTGCCGTCAAACCGTTATCCGCATCCTCTAGCCAGCATGGTATTGCACGACGCAGCATCAGCAATTCCTTCGGTGCAACAAGACCGTACTCGGCGACCAGCCCACGGATCTGATTGGCTTTGGCCGTCCGCTGTTCGATTAAGCCGGCCCGGATGCGATGCGTCGCCTGGATATCCTGTTGTTCGATCGTCTTGATGGCGACGAAGCGCATGCTGGGACGGCTCATCGCTTCGCAGATCGCCTCGGCATCGTTCGCGTCGTTCTTGTTGCTTTTGACATAAGGTTTAACGAACTGGGGGGCGATCAGCTTGACTCGAAATCCGAGAGCTTCGAGTTGCCGCGCCCAATGATGGGCCCCTCCGCAACTCTCCATGCCGATCTCACAACCAGGTTCGACCTTTTCCAGCACCGTTTGAAGCCAGCGATCACGTGGTAGCCGCTGCCGCCAGACCGGCTTCTCATGGCAATCCACACCGTGGATCTGAAACACGTTCTTGGCCAGGTCGACCCCAATGCGCATAAGCTTCATGTGTGGACTCCTTCTCACTGTTGACTGTGGTTCGCACCTTCAGTCTGGCACTCAAGATGCCGAAGTGAGGAGGAGTCCATCCCATTGCTTTTGGCCGATTTTTGCCTGCATCGGCCGGTTGAATCCACAACCCAAAGCGGACAGCCCGGACACCAGAATCAGGTTTCGGATTGCTGAGTCGCCCAGTGTTTCATCTCTTCGCCAATGAA
>JAKFDD010000016.1:0-7090 GCA_036676335.1 Arenimonas sp.
GCGGCGCAAGCGCGGCGACAAACCATTGGCGGTGCTGTTCGAGTCCAGCTCATGCGCGGCGTGCGACGAAATGCATCGTGACGGTTTCAGCAAAACTGAGGTGCGCCAGTTGATCGATCGGCTCGACATGGCGCGATTCACGCTGACCGATCGCAATCCGATAGTCGCGCCGGACGGCCGCAAACTAGCGGCTGATGAATGGATCAGGGAACAGCAGATCACCTACACCCCCACCATCCAGTTCTTCGACGAGCGCGGCGCCAAAGTCCTTCGCGTCGAAGCCTATGTCGGCCCCTTCCACCTCGCCTCGGCAATCGATTACGTCACCTCCGGCGCCTATCGCACCGAGCCGTCGTTCCAGCGATTCATACAGGTGAGAGCAGATCGAATCCGCGCACAGGGCGGACGAGTCGAGTTGCACTGATACTCTCGCCGTTGCGTCCTACGTGAGACGCAAAAAAACCTTGATCCTCAATGTGCTACTCAAACGGCGTATCGCACAATCGATTGTGCGATGGAGCCTCGCAAGTCCCCCAACGTCGACAGCCAAGGCGGCCCAAGCCTGAATCTAAGCAGTAAAGCAGCACGAAATGCGACACGCACACTCAAAATGTGAGTTTTATGGGCGCACATTTACGTGGGTGTGCGCATTATGCAATGCAGAACTGAACAGCCTTCTCAGCTGCAATGATCTCGCCCGACATAGAAGCCAAAACGCCACGTTTCGCCTGCATTAAGCACATTCGCATTAATGCGATCTGCGGTATTACAACGGCAATGTGCACCATGCATTGGGACATGCTGGTCGGCGCTGATTGGCCGCTACGCCATAGTTGGCTATTTCGTTCCACTCACGAACTGATGTCCGATGTGGCATTGCTCAACTTCGCGTTCGGGCTCTCTCTCTTTCTCGTCCTACGAGCAGTTTTTACCCCATGGATTTCAATGCTCCTGGGGAGCGTTGTTGCGATCAGCCTCGCAATCGCGTCCGAGCAAAAAATGCAGTATCTGGACATGCCGGTGCTCCCGTGGGATCTATGGTTCGTCGGAAATCTCGGGACGTTCACTGATTTTCTTGATCTTGAATCTCCGGGGCTGATGCTCTCGATATTCGGAGCAGCGATATCAGGTTCGTTTCTGACATGGCGTTTACGTAGTTACATTTTCCGGACATCCAACTACGTGTACGGCTTTGCCACCGCATCGGCGATATGTATCTTCTGGGCCGTCTGGATCATTATGCCCATAACGCCCAAACACCTATCCGGGCAAATCCACAACATCACTTGGGATTTAGGCGCTAACCATGCCAATTACGGCCCCTTCTACGCTTTTCTTGCGAATCTGCAATTCGTCGCAATCCCATCGCCCTCCGCTCAAGCACGCGCGGAAGCCGAGAAAGTCGATTTGCTCAAAGAGCCCCCGCTCCAGAGTAATGCAAACAAACCAAACGTCGTTGTCATTCTCTCAGAGTCGTTTACGACTCTGCCTTTAGCGATCTTCGACCGGCCGTTCACGTGCCTTAAGGACGCGCCACTTTCTCAAATGGTCACACCTGCATGGGGCGGCTTTACAGCCAATGTCGAGTTTGAGGTGCTTAGCGGATACCCGAATTCGATATTCCCAATTGGTTCCGTTCCATATCAGATGTATTTAAAACGTCCGCTCAAACACGGCCTACCCGAAGTATTCAAGTCTGATGGATACGAAACACTCGCGATACATACATTCAAACGCAATTTCTTCATGCGCCCGATCGCGTACGAGATGCTTGGTTTTGATCACTACAGAGGTTTGGAGGATTTATCTAATCCGAAGAAGCGCGGCAAGTATGTTGATGACGAAGTCATTTTTGGCGAGATACTGAATACGTTACGTTCCACTGACCGGCCTCAGTTCATTCACGCTGTCACAATGATGGCGCACCAGCCCTATAAGCGGGCCAATCGCTACCCGGTAATTGATGGGCTTGCGGAGGCGCTTCCCCCAGCCTTAAACGAGTACCGAACCTCGCTGACCCAATACGCGTCAATGGTGTTCGACCACGAACGGATGCTCTGCTCTTTTCTGGACAAACTCAGGGCAATGCCTCAACGGAGCCTCGTACTTTTCTATGGCGACCACTACCCCACCTTCGGCTCCCTCGACGTGTACAAGGATATACATCGAACCTTATTCCCTGGGGGGCCGTCTTTCGATTTATATAATCAGTACTCTAAAACCCCGCTTTTTATGTTCGACACTACGAAGGGATTTTTACCTCTGTCTCCGGAGATTCCGGCCTACAACGCCGGCGCATTACTTCTGCGGCATGCAGGTCTTCCGGTCGGCAATGTTTGGGCGATGCCGCACAAACAACAGAATAAGATCATCACACAAAGCGTCTACGTCGCTATGCATCAGAAAAGCTCCACAGTTGGCCTCGCAAATCTACCAGGCGCGGCGAAAGAACTGGAGGCGTTGAAGGCGCATGCCTACCGAGCCTTAATTAAGGATAATTAACTAATACTGAAAAAAGACACACATCCTAACGGCGCTTGCATTTACCAATAGCTGCGGGCCGTCAATCTCCGATGTCATCCGCCCGATAGAGGCCCATTAGTAAATTACTAGACCAACCAAACGTTGATATTGACCCCTGATGGACATGCCAGCCCTTCAATCCAATACTCAACATTTCAAGGTCGCGCCGCCCTAATAAGTTTAAATTTTTTTCCTCTGCCAGATCGGTATGGCCTATGAATCGCAGAAATCTTCTGAAAGTCGGTCTTGGAAGCCAATGCACCATAGGTAAAAGCGAATGAAACTCGATCGGGAACCATCGATTTGGCGTCGTAAGAAAAACCGCGCGCCGAGCGACTCGTGCGAGTTCCTCTATAAATTGTTTTTGGTCTGCATGATTGCCCACATGTTCGAGCACGGCACTGGAATGCACTATATCGAACGCTGCGGTCCGAAATGGAAGTTCAAGGCCGCTTGCGCGGCAAAAACTTAATCCGGGATACAGCGTTTGTAGAAACGCCGCATCGTCCAACCCCACTGCGGTGATACACGTCTTATCCGGATACCATGCCTCTAAGTAATTCGACGCTTCGTACTCTCGTTCGGAGGTCGCACCAACATCCAGGATCGACTCGCCACTCTTCGGCTGGGTGCAGTTCAGAAAACAGTCGTACATTCTCCTGCGCGCTCGCGCCGCGATTTTTACGGGTAACGACTGTGGGGCCGCAATGTTGTATTGGGCATTCAATAGCATGATTCTGATCGCCGTTTCCGAAACACCCAAAGACGCAAACCGACGTAACTGATGGTGGGGACAATCGTGCAAACCAACGCAAACCCGACCCAAGCGGAAAAACCGATAACGTCAGTAACAACATGTGGAACAAACACGCCGACTGCAATCCCGAAAATACTCAATACAAAAAATTTTTGGAATTCAACTGCGACCCGGCCAAGTGAACTGAACGTAATTTTTCGATGGCACCAGTAACTGATTGGGACGAAACTACAATAGGCGATGGTACTTGCCAGCGTTGCGCCCATGCCAAGGTACTTCAACGCACATGCGAGCGCGAAGTACCCGAGCGCTGCGCTACTCCCCACAAGCGCAAACCCCGCCAGTTCACGCCGTGGCGAATGTGCAACCGACGTGCTACGCATTTTCGCTTGGCCACTTGTTGCTCACGTTATCCGTTTCGCATGCAACTTGGCGAACAATGCGCGGATTATTCATTCGCAATCCAATCATCCACACGATTTCTCGACGTCCTTAAGAGGGTCATGCAACCTTGCATATGAACACCAGACTCCCAATCCGAGACGCTTCCAATTGGCGTAACAGAATATGATTCCTTCTGCCGCACAAAGATCGCCGAACCTCTGATACTTACTCTTGCATCACTATCTTCGAATACAGCATCCCAGCCATTGACTCTGCGCTCGACCACATAATAAGAAGGCTTAAACATCTTCGGACACCATGCAATGATTTTTCCAACCACGGTCTCCATGCGCCTTCTTTCCGAAGCTAGTGTGTCATCCGGCGATACCGTCTTTAAAGCGCATGTGACGAGACGGTAAGGCGGTCTATCGAAGGTCTCACGACCTGCAGTGGCATCTCCGCCAAGCGCATCAAGTTGCCCATCAACGTTAATCGTCAGACATTGCCCCGAGTCGACCACCATATCGAATCGGGTTAAGTACGCATCGATCTTTGCAATCCAAAGATCACTCGGGCCATCATGCGTCATCTCTTCACTCAGAATGCGACTAAGTACCCGCGCCTTGCCATCATAGTTTTTCAGCAACGCGGCAACCCGGTCCCCTCCGGGCCCTTCTATATCAACCGACATCTGGCCGACTGGATTCATGAACGCCGATTGTTGTGAAAGAAACGGCGCCACAAATGAATGCGATTGCCGGCCGATGCTTATGTAGAGATACGGTTCCTGTTTCAATTTGTCGGGCACCATTTCGTCATACCAGTTTTCAGTCCAATGCCCCGTTAGCCAACGATATCGTCCCTGTTGCAGGTGCATCGCCTGAAGCGAAATAAGCACGGCGAGAAACACCAACGCATGCTTGCGCTTGCCGAATGTGCGGCTCGCCCAAAGGACTGCCATCGGCCCGATCAGTATGGACACAGCGAGACCGTAGCGACCATTCCCCGATGTCCACATCCACAATACGAACGCACTCAAGCAAAAAACAGAAAAAGCGACGAACTGCGGCGATTCAGTTCCCGGTACTGACTTTCCAAGCCGGCGAAGAACCGCCGCCCCTGAAGCAATCAACGCCAATAAATACAGCGCCGCGAAGCGCAGGTCAGGCGAAGCAGATTCGACATAAACTCTTTCTCGAGTCGACATAGCATCGAACGGAAAGCGTAGGACACCCCATAAGCCATGCGGCAAAAACCGTTCATGCTTGTGATTGATCAACGGATAATCGGGTGACGCAAACAAGGCATTGAAAAGCGGAAAGAACGGATTCTTGAACTCGTGCCATAGCAGGTAGCTCCAGTAGCCGTGCGTCGCCACTGCGCCAGCGATACCACCCAGGGCAAGCAGCGCAACAGCACGCGCGCGCTCACGCACAGAAAACGGCATAAAAAAGAGCATGGCGACAAGCGCCGGCGCATAGACCGCATTCGTGAGTTTCAGTCCGGCAGCAGCGCCACCAGCCAGGCCGGCCAGAAACGCATAATGGCGCCACCAAGATGTGTTTGGTTCCTGCTTCAACACGAGCAACACGGCCAGCAACACTAAAACGGCCGTCGAGATGTCCGCAAAAGTTGTCCCCGCCTCGAGCAGAAAAACCGGGCTCAGAAATGCCAGCACCGCACCTGCGAGAGCCCAGCAGACCGAATCGATCTTGACGCTGATCTCTTTGGCTATTAGGTAGGCTAGAATAATATTGAACGCATGAACGGAGGCAAGGACAGACGTGATTGCCACGCTATGCCAGCCGTGCTGGACCATGCCGTAGAAGGGCAAATACGGGAGCGGATTCAGGTAACTCTGCAAATTGGCGGCCATGAAATCGCGCGACAGCCGCCCGGTGAGGAAACTATAAGCAGAGTAGAAGTGATAGTTGAACTGGTCCCAGTTGAGATCCTTACCTGCGATTAGTGACCAGCCAACCGTGAGCGCACACACGGCAACGATAGCGGCGCCAGCAGCTAATCTCTTCTGCCGCTGGTATCCGAGCAAACTGGACATTTATGCAACGTCCGCCGATAGCCGTTCGCCAACTCTTGCGTGTTCGGAAAGATCCGCCTGGCCCATCTTCAAAATGCCAAGAAAAAAAGCGGCAAGACAACATTCCATGCCCAGCAGCATCATGGACACCGAGGGGATTGCCATACGCATCACCGCCTGGGGGTTCAACTCCCCATAGCCTGTATCCGCCCAGAAGCCTACCGCCCGCGCCGACAAGACAAAGCCTCCTATCAACAGCACTATGCCAATCACCAAGCCACGCTCGAGCGTAAACAGCTTCAATGCCGATTCCAGACGCGTATGGGGTCGCATTACACCAATCGTCGCCCCGTACACTTTCGCGAAGATCGCCAACCAAAGCATTTGTAGCCCCAATACCGACATGGCCGACGCGTAGAGCATGGTGTGGATGTCCAACGCTATCCCACCGATGCGAACGCCGCCATGAAACAGCAATCCCTGCAATAGAAGGCCGATCGTCAGCAACGCAAGACCTGGGTAAAGAAAGAGCCAGCGCGGACTCAGGATCAGCAGGAAGCGCAAGTGGCGCCAGCCGTCACGCCAAGTCCTGAGATGAGGCGGGCGCCCTCGCCCATCGGGTGAAAGCGTCGTGGGAACTTCTGCAATACGCAAGCGAGCGAGCGTCGCCTTGACGACCATTTCGCTTGCGAACTCCATGCCGTCGGTTTTCAGCTTCAAATCCAAGATGGCGTCGCGATGAAAGCCGCGCAAGCCGCAATGAAAATCACCGATCGGCACCTTGAAGAAAAGGGGCCGAGGAAACTCAGTACCGGGTTCCCCAGGTAACGATGCAGGAACGGCATGGCACCAGTTTTGATGCCGCCCTTGAACCGATTTCCCATGACGAGTTGATTACCTTCGCGCAATTTCTCGACGAAGGGCATGATGTTCGAAAAATCGTAGCTGTCATCCGCATCGCCCATGATGATGTAGCGCCCACGCGCTGCGGTGATTCCGCCCTGAAGTGCGGCACCATAACCTCGTTGATCGACATGAACGACGCGCGCGCCGGCCGTAACGGCAAGCCCTTGCGAACCGTCGACGGAGCCATTGTCTGCGATCAGCACCTCGCCATCGATCCCTGCGCGGGCCAATGCCGCACCTGCCTTTCTTACGCAGATTGCAACGGTCTCCGCTTCGTTGAGGCACGGCATGAGAATCGACAGCTCCATTGCGGGCGGCCTTTATTTGCACGAATAATGAAATTGAGGGTACTAAATAAAGAAAAGGTGCCGCGAGGCACCTTTTCTCATCCAGCTCTGACTGCCCCACTCCGACAGTCACGGCAATATACAAAAGCTCGAAAGTAGCCGCCAACCTATGGCGCGCTGAGCGCTACATAACCT
>JAKFDD010000017.1:0-301740 GCA_036676335.1 Arenimonas sp.
GTACTAAATGGTTACATCTACTACTTAAATTGACTTAAAGCTGTTAACAGACATCTGCAAGATTGGACTTCACTCCGCTCTACAGACGCCCGCACAAATTTCCTGCGCACACTGTCAAAGATCATATACGTGGATTCCGAAGAATCCGTCCCGAGGCGTTTCGCTCAAGGGAGCCGCACATTATAGGGCATATTTGAAGAAGGTCAACACCCAAAATCAAACTTTTTTACCCTCCCCTGAAGCTTCAGGCATTTCGCCTGCCGTCTTTAGGGCCGCGAACTATAAACATTTAAGATGCTTTTTAGAAGCCTTAATTGAAAAATAAATTTCTTGACAAGCGAACACGCAATAGAGAAGGTCGCGTCATGTATCGAGGATTTTTCATGCGCTTATTTAGTCTTTTCCTGCTCGTTTTCACCTTGCCGGCCTGCTCTGCACTGCAATCGAAGCCCTGGGTTGAAATTCGCGGCCAGCGTTTCACGGTTGAAGTGGCAGACACATTCGAAGAACGTCAACGCGGCCTGATGTTTCGCGACGAGCTCGCAAAAGATACCGGCATGCTGTTTATCCACGCCACCGAAGAGCCGCAAGCCTATTGGATGAAGAACACGCATATTCCCTTGGATATTTTGTATTTCGGCAAAGATCGTAAATTGGTATCGGCGCAACAACGTGTTCCGCCCTGCAGTGCCGGCGATCGTTGCCCGCCCTATCCGAGTGAAGGCGATGCTTTATATGTGCTCGAATTGAATGCAGGTTCCGTTGAATTATTCAAAATTCAAACCGGCGATGAAATGAAAATCTCTCCCGATATCGACTTGACCGCGACACCTTGATTTGCCAATAGGACGCTACCACTTCAGATCAATGACATCTTCTTATTTACTGCCGGACTGGAACACACTCGCCGCCTATGACGACGATGAGCTGCCTTTGCTCGATACTGCGTTACTGATTGCACGCGACGAATATCCGCAACTGGACGCCGGTTTCTACGTCGAACAAATACGCCGCTTCGCGACCGATTTGCAGCCGCATATCAGCGATGACCTGGATTTACCCTCGCAACTGACTGCCATTAATCGTTACTTGTTCGAAGAACAAGGCTTTTCGGGCAATCACGCGCATTACGACGATCCACGCAACAGCTACTTGAATGAAGTATTCGATCGCAAACTCGGCATTCCGATTTCACTGGCAGTCGTGCAAATCGAATTGATGCGCAAACTGGGGCTAGCACTCGATGGCATTTCCTTCCCGGGCCATTTTCTCGTGCGCTTGCCGGTTGATGACGGTATTTTAGTAATGGATCCATTCAACAAAGGCCGCCCAGTCAGTGTCGAGGAACTGAAAGAGCGTGCGACGCCGCATATGAATGGCCACCCGCCGGATGACCAGGAGTTGTATCAAATACTCGCACCGGCAACGCATCGCATGATTTTGTCGCGCATGCTGCGCAATCTGAAAGGCTTATACATGGAAGCCGGCGATTGGGAACGCGTTGCCCGCAGTTCCGATCGTCTATTGAAAATCAGCAGCGACAATTCCGATGCCCTGCGTGATCGCGGCCTGGCCTATCGCGAGCTCGGGCATGTGAAAGGCGCTCGCGAAGATTTATCAAAATACCTGCAACTCGTGCCGAATGCGGAAGATGAAGAAGCCGTGCGGAACTATCTGGTGGACCTCAGCAGTATTCGCACGAAACTAAATTGAAACCGGCGAGTTAGATTTCCACCATCTCGAAATCCATTTTGGTCACGCCGCAATCCGGGCAGACCCAGGAATCGGGAATATCATCCCAGCGCGTACCTGGCGCCAGACCCTCTTCAGGCAAACCATCGGCTTCGTTGTAGATAAAGCCGCAAACGACACACATATAACTACGAAATGCTGTTGAATCACTCATAACCCGGTAAAACCCTTTAAAATTCGCGGGTATTCTCGCATTTTTCAAATGACACCGCCATGAACCCCGACACTCTTTTGCCAAGCGGCGGCCTGTATTTGATTACACCGGACGACGCCGATAGCGAACACTTCCTTGCACGAGTATTACCCGTGCTGAGCAGTGAAATTGCGGTTCTGCAATATCGAAACAAATTGGCGAATGCCGATCAAATGCGCGCGCAATCAAAGACTTTGCTTGAGCATTGCCGCAAGCTCGGCATTGCTTTCATCATCAACGACGATATAGCACTGGCACACAAACTGTCGGCCGACGGCGTACATCTGGGCGAGCACGATGTCGATCTCGCCAGCGCCAGAAAACTGCTTGGTTCGGACGCAATTATCGGTGTGTCTTGCTACGACTCGCTTGCGTTTGCCGAAAAAGCCGCGGAAGAAGGCGCCGACTACATCGCTTTTGGCGCGGTGTACGCATCCGGCACCAAGCCATTGGCACGCAAGGCCGGTCTGGAATTATTTTCACAAGCTGCGTCACTGAATTTACCGATGGTAGCCATTGGCGGCATAACGGCCGACAATGCGGCACAGACACTCGCTGCGGGCGCAAATTTCCTTGCCGTGATTGGCGCCGTTTTCGATGCAGCCGATCCAGCGCTCGAAGTTTCAAGATTTATTTCCTGTTTTGACCACATTTCCGAGTAAGTAAATGAATAACGATAAAAGTCACGAATTGTTTTCACGCGCAAAATCCTTATTGCCCGGCGGCGTGAACTCGCCGGTGCGCGCATTCAAATCGGTTGGCGGCGAGCCTTTTTTCGCGGCGCGTGCCGAAGGCGCTTACATCATTGATGTCGATGGCAACCGTTATATCGATTACATTGGTAGCTGGGGCCCGATGATTGCAGGACACGCGCATCCGAAAGTGCTGCAGGCTGTTTCCGATGTGATGAAAAACGGATTGTCTTTCGGCGTGCCGAATGCACTCGAAGTCACGATGGCGGAAACGCTTACACGGCTGATACCAAGCTGCGAAATGGTGCGCATGGTCAATTCGGGCACCGAAGCAACGCTGTCCGCAATCCGTTTGGCGCGCGGCGCTACCGGCCGCAATAAAATCGTGAAGTTCGAAGGTTGCTACCACGGTCACGGCGATTCGTTTCTAGTCAAGGCAGGTTCGGGCATGCTGACGTTGGGCATTCCGGATTCACCCGGCGTGCCGAAAGAACTGGCGGACTTGACTCTGACACTACCGTTCAATGATTTCGATGCAGCGACAAAATTATTCGAACAAGTCGGCAAGGATATCGCCGGGTTAATCGTCGAACCAATCGTCGGCAATGCCAATTGCATCTTGCCGAAAGAAGGCTATTTGCAGCATTTGAGAAATCTCTGCACACAGTATGGAGCAATACTTATTTTCGACGAGGTGATGACCGGTTTCCGCGTGGCATTGGGCGGTGCACAGGCACGTTACCGAATCACGCCAGATCTAAGCACGTTCGGAAAAATCATCGGCGGCGGCATGCCGGTCGGCGCTTATGGCGGACGTCGTGACCTGATGCAGCAAATCGCGCCAAGTGGCCCTATCTATCAAGCCGGTACGCTAAGCGGCAATCCGGTCGCAATGGCTGCGGGATTGGCGACGCTGGAATTGATCCAGGCGCCTGGCTTTTACGAGAATCTGGAGAAACGTACACATCAGCTTTGCGATGGCCTGGAAAATGCAGCACGCGAAGCAGGCGTTTCCGTCACCACGAACCGAAGCTGTGCGATGTTCGGCTTGTTTTTCACCGATAAAAAAGTGGAGAGTTTTACCGATGCGACTACCTGCGACATACCGGCTTTCCGTAAATTTTTCCATGGCATGATGAAGCGCGGCGTGTATCTGGCGCCATCTGCCTATGAAGCCGGCTTCCTGAGTTCGATGCATAGTGATATCGAAATCAATCATACGATTGAAGCTGCACGTGAAGCATTTATGGAATCCAGAAACTAGAAACGCAAATGATCAAACCCAAACTGCTGCTACTGGATCTGGACGAAGTGCTGGTGGATTACAGCCACGTGATTCGTTGTCGTGCACTGGCGGAAATGACCGGCGCGACCGAGCAATATGTAAACGATGCCGTTTTTGCCAGTGGGCTGGAAGCAAAATCCGATCGTGGTGAGTTTGATCTGGACACCTATATGGATTTGTTGCGCACCGAGTGGGGCTTGAGTATTCCCGGCGATGCATTTATAGCCGCACGAAAACAGGCAACACGCGTTCGTCCCGGCATGCTGAGAATCTGCGAACAACTATCCGAGCAGGTACAACTCGGCATCTTCAGCAATAATCCGCACTGGCTCTATCAAAATGCATCGCAAATCATTCCCGAATTGATGCCCTTGTTTCGTCAACGCTTCGTCTGCTCGGGTTCGATCAGCGCTGCCAAACCTGATGAAGTTGCATTCCTGCAATGCGTACAGCGACTGGGTTTTGCACCCTATTCGACTTTGTTTGTCGACGACAAGGTTCGCAATGTCGATGGCGCCAAACTGGCGGGACTGGATGCCTTCGTGTTTGAAAACGAAGATCAATTCATTTCCGAATTAAGAAACCGCGATTTAATTGTGGGAGCACTCAATGCGCATTGAAACCTTGGCTATCCATGCTGGCGGCGAACCAGACAGGGAAACCGGTGCGTTATCGCCACCGATTCATCTGGCGACGACGTTTCAACATGGCCCGGCCGGCGAGCGTGTTGCCGGATTTGAATATCAACGTGAAGCCAATCCAACCCAATCACGCCTTGAAGAATGTCTGGCCGCGATGGAACACGGAGAAGCGGCATTGGTATTCGGTTCCGGCATGGCGGCTATGAACGGCTTGCTGGAATGCCTGCCTGCTGGCTGTGAAGTTTTAATTCCCGAAGACTGTTACGGCGGCTTGCGGACTATGGGCGAAGAATTTTTACCCGAACGCGGCGTGACTTTACGCGCGGTCGATATGACCGACATCGAAACCGTGCGCGCCGCGATATCGGAAAGCACGCAATGGATCTGGCTGGAAACCCCGTCGAACCCCTTGCTTGAAGTCTCGGATATCAAAGCCATTGCCGATTTATGCAAGGAAAAAAATATTCGCCTTGTCTGCGACAACACATTTGCCACACCGATCTTGCAACAACCAATCTCGCTAGGTGCCGATGTCGTAATGCATTCGACCACCAAATATTTCGGTGGCCATAGCGATGTGATGGGCGGCGCACTGGTATTCGCAAAACGCGATGCGCTTCATGAAAAAGCGGCGCATCGCCGTCATATCACCGGTAATATCCTGTCGCCTTTCAGCGCCTGGCTGATTTTGCGTGGTGCGCGTTCGCTGGCAGCGCGCGTCGCATGGCACTGCAGCAATGCCCGAAAGATTGCGGAGTTTCTGAGTACGCACGAAGCTATCGAAAAAGTAAATTACCCGGGCTTGGCATCGCATAAAAACCACGGTGTCGCCGTGTCGCAGATGCATGATTTTGGCGGCATGATGTCGGTGCATGTCAAAGGTGGCCGCGAAGCAACCTTGGCGTTTGCCGGTAAATTGAAATTATTCATCAATGCCACTTCACTTGGTGGCTGCGAATCATTGGTTGAACATCGTGCATCGGTCGAAGGTCCGAACCCAGTCTCTCCGCAGAATCTATTGCGGATATCCGTGGGCCTGGAACATCCGGACGACTTGATCGAGGATTTGAGACAGGCGCTTGCTTAACTCAATCTGATTCAGTCAGGTTCATCCAGACGATTTCGAATTCGCATTGCGAGTTGGTCGAGATTATCCCTGCCCGTATCTACCGGCAGTTCCGGATAAATCTGCAGCAAAGCATCCTTGGTTCGCCGTGTCATCAAATGCAAATGTACATGCGGCACTTCCTGAAACGCCGCCTCGCCATTGGACTGCCAAAGCGTCAAACCTTCGCGACCGAATTCACTGAACAATACCCGGGAAATTCGAACCGCCAGCTTCATTAAGTCTGCTGCCGAGTCATCGTCCATTTCATCCAAAGTTTCGATGTGCTGTCTGGGAACAATCAATATATGGGCACCATGCTCGACACCATGAGGTTGGCGTAGATCGCAGAACGCCACACAACTCTCGGTTCTGATGACAAAACTGGCTTCGCTGCGGCCCGCGATAATGTCGCAGAAAGTACAAGCCTCCACTCACCAACTCCCCACATTTTGCATCGACGTCCATGGCTCCTGCGGTGCGAGTGCCTCGCCTTTTTGCAGTAATTCGATCGAGATATTATCCGGCGAACGCACGAATGCCATGCGGCCATCTCGTGGCGGTCGATTAATGACGACACCGTGCTGCTGGAGTTTCTCGCAAGTCGCGTAGATATTATTCACGGCAAATGCCAGATGTCCGAAATTACGGGCGCCACCGTAATCTTCGTCGTCATAGTTGTACGTCAGCTCTACTTCGACTTCGGGATTTTCCAGCGCAGCCAGATAGACCAGGGTGAAACGTCCTTGCGGATAATCTTTCCGTCGCGTTTCCACCAGGCCAAGCGCATCGCGATAGAAACGCATTGATGCATCAAGATCACGAACCCTGACCATCGCATGGAGATATTTCATCGGCCGTCCTTAGAGAAACAAATCCGGCAATAGCTTTTGCGTCGGATCCACGGCATATCGATCAAAATCACTGACGCCGCGTTCACGCAGAAAATCCTCGTCGAGAATAAATTGGCCGTTTAATTGTGCATGTGGCGTTGTGAGAATGGCATGCGCAGCATCGGAAAGAATTTCCGGTGTACGGCATTTGGACAATTCAACTCCGGGAATCATGTTGATTGCATCGGTCGCGATCACGGTACGCGGCCACAATGCATTGACGGCAACTTTCCCTTTGAACTCTTCCGCCAACCCGAGCGTAACGAAGCTCATGCCCATTTTCGCCAGCGTGTAACCGGTATGCGGCGCCCACCATTTCGGGTCCAGATTAATCGGCGGCGCCAAAGTCAGGATATGCGGATTTTCTGCCTTCAATAGATGCGGCAAACAAATCTGCGAGCACATGAAAGTGCCGCGTGAATTGACCTGGTTCATCAGGTCGTAGCGTTTCATCGGCGTATCGAGCGTACCGCGCAACCAGATGGCGCTGGCGTTGTTGATCAAAATATCGATTCCACCAAACGTTTCGACTGTTTTTTCGACCGCGGCCTTTACCTGGTCTTCTTCGCGAATATCACAACGGATCGCCAGCGCTTTGCCGCCCGCTTCTTCAACCGCCTTGGCCGCCGAGTGAATGGTGCCGGGCAGCTTGGGATTCGGTACATCCGATTTTGCCGCGATAACGACATTCGCACCGTCGCGTGCTGCCCGCAGCGCTATCGCCAAACCAATGCCGCGCGAAGCACCGGTGATAAAAAGTGTTTTATTTTTTAGATTTGACATGACTGCCTTTGGTAAAAATCATTACTGGACCCACGTCTGCGCGTGGATAAGGTTTTACATTATCCGGATTTTAGATGCTCTGGAAGTTCGGAATTTTTTCCAGCAAATTCTGCAATCGAAGCTGGGCATCCGATTCCTGCAATAACTCCTGGCGTTCGAGATTCGACAAAGGCAGCCATTCCGCCAGACGCCAACTGACCCAGTCGGCATTTTCCAGTTGTTTCTTATCGAAAGAAATTTCGGCTTTATCCAATACCCGCTGCAGAATTTGCGACAACACAAAATGTTCCGGTGCCACCACAATGTCGCAGGATTCGTCCAGCCAGGATACTTCGCCGACGATCAAACCATTACTGCGTATTTTCACTTGCTCGACATGGAAACGACGTTCGCCCAATGCAGTGATGCCGAGCAAGCCGTCCGGAGTCTGGTCAAAATCGATGATCCGCGCTTCACAACCCAAGGCAGCCGATGCGGTGTTATGACCGATTTCTTCGCCCTGAATAATCATGCAAACGCCAAAACCATGCTGGTTTCGCATGCAGCTCTTCACCATATCGAGATAGCGTGGCTCGAAAATTCGCAGCGGTAGCACGCCTCCCGGAAACAGGACAGTATTCAACGGAAATAGCGGGAGCTCTGCATAGTTCACGCAAATAGTTTAGCGCGAATGATTGTGTGCGTAAGCTGTGTGACGATATTTTACTTCTGGCTGGAATCGCCTGAATAAATACCTTTAATCATTAACCCAGAGCAGCCAAAAACCTGCGTGGCGCACCCTCGAAGCCGCCATTGGACATGAACACGACGTGATCGCCTTCATGCACAAGGGCTTTCAGCTCGGCAATCAAGGCATCGACAGTCATTGCGGTTTGACCCAGGCCACGCAAGGCACTGATTACTTTACCGGCATCCCAGCTCAGTTCCGGGCGGTGCAAAAACACCACGGCATCGGCGGCATCCAGTGAAGGGGCAATTTCAGCCGCATGTGAACCAAGTCGCATGGAATTACTGCGTGGTTCCATCGCCACCACGATGCGGGCATTGCCTACTTTTGCCCGCAAGCCTTCCAGTGTCGTGCGAATGGCGGTCGGATGATGGGCAAAATCGTCGTACACGGTCACGCCATTGATATTGCCAATGTTTTCCAGGCGACGCTTCACGCTCTGAAATTCCGAGAGACGCGGCAACACCGATGCAATGTCGACACCGACCGCATTGGCGGCGGCAATCGCAGCCAAGGCATTCAATACATTGTGACGCCCCAGCAAAGACCATTGCACAACGCCCAGTTCTTTACCGTTATAGATCACGGCAAAATCGGAGCCATCGTTTTCGATCAGGCGGGCCGTCCATTCGGTATTGGCATCGAGCGAGAAGCGTTCGACCGGCGCCCATGCGCCCATGCTCAATACTTCAGCCAGATATTTATCTTCACCGTTTACGATCAGTTTTCCGTTACCGGGCACGATGCGGACCAGATGATGGAACTGACGTTGAATCGCCGCGACATCGTCGAAAATATCGGCGTGATCGAATTCCAGATTATTCAGAATGGCGATGGTTGGGCGGTAATGGACAAATTTACTGCGCTTGTCGAAAAATGCGGTGTCGTATTCATCGGCTTCGACGACAAATTCCCTGCCCTTGCCGAGTCTGGCCGACACGCCGAAATTTTCCGGCACTCCGCCGACTAAAAAGCCGGGATCTCGACCTGCAGCTTCCAGCAAGAAGGCCAGAATCGATGTCGTCGTGGTTTTGCCATGTGTGCCGGCTACTGCCAATGTCGTGCGTTTCGGCAATACATTTTCACGCAGCCATTCGGCGCCGGAAATATAATTGAGCTGTTGGTTCAATACATATTCAACCGCAGGATTACCGCGTGACAAGGCATTGCCAACGATGACTTGTTGCGTATCGTCGGTTATGTTTTCAGCTTTGTAGCCAGAAGACAGCGTAATTCCCAATTGCTCCAATTGGGTGCTCATCGGCGGATAGACATTTTGGTCCGAGCCATCGACTTCATGGCCCAACTCGCGCGCCAATGCAGCAACGCCACCCATGAAGGTGCCGCAGATTCCAAGAATATGTAATTTCATTGTTTCGCTTTGTTTTCTGAATCAGCCCACATCATGCGTGTGGGAAATGGCTGCAATAATGCGATTGAACACGTCGTCCAGGCCACCAACACCGTCGACATGCACCAAACTGCCGTGATTACGATAAAAATCGACCACCGGTGCGGTTGATTCGTTGTAGACATTCAAGCGATGGCGAACGGCTTCCGGCGTATCATCGGCACGACCTTCGGCCTTCGCACGGCCGGCAATACGCTCGACCAGCAAATCGGTATTCACATCGAGTTGTACGGCAACATCAACCGGCTGCTTGATTTTTTCGAGCAATTTCTCCAGCGCGTTGGCTTGCGCCAAATTACGCGGGTAACCATCGAGAATAAAACCATTGGCGGTATCGGGCTTCAACAAACGCTCTTCGAGCATGCCCAGCACGATATCGTCCGAGACCAGATTGCCGGAAGCCATCACGACCTTGGCCTTCATGCCAAGCTCGGTTCCGGCGGCTACGGCAGCCCGCAATAAGTCACCTGTCGAAATATGTGGCACTTGTAAATGTTCGCGCAGACGCGCCGCCTGAGTACCCTTGCCCGAGCCGGGCGCCCCTAACAATACCAATCGCATGCAAAACTCCAGAAAAATAAGCGCACGGCTGTCATCGCTCCTAATTAGATATAGTAGAGCCCATGATTCACCGTGCGGACCTCGTCACGCTAACGGCCCGAGCCGATCAAGTCAATAAACAACAGTAAGAGATTGATTATTATGAGCAAAGGAAAGCTCCTTTATGCACAATCCGGCGGAGTTACCGCCGTGATTAATGCCACCGCCAGCGCGGTAATTCAGGCCGCACGCGCGAAGAAGATTCCGGTACTGGCCGCGAAAAATGGCATTTTGGGTGCCCTGCGCGATGAACTGATCGACACCAGCCGCATGAGTGCGGCCGATGTCAAAGCCTTGGCGCATACACCTGGCGGCGCGTTCGGCTCCTGCCGCGTCAAATTGAAATCGCTGGAGCAGGATCGCGAGAAATACGAACGCCTGCTAGAAGTCTTCAAGAAGCACGATATTCGTTATTTTCTGTACAACGGCGGCAATGATTCGGCCGATACCGCGTTGAAAGTATCGCAATTGGCCAAAGCATCGGGCTATGACTTGGTTTGCATTGGCGTTCCAAAGACGGTTGATAACGATCTGGCCGTTACCGATTGCTGCCCGGGTTTTGGTTCGGCCGCTAAATATACGGCGGTATCAATTCTTGAAGCCAGTCTGGACGTGGCCGCGATGGCGGAAACCTCGACCAAGGTCTTCGTTTACGAAGTGATGGGTCGCCATGCCGGATGGTTGGCAGCCGCAGCCGGCCTGGCAGGAGAAAACAAAAACGATGCGCCGCATATTATTTTGTTTCCGGAAATTGCTTTCGACGAAGCCAGATTCCTGCAGGCAGTCGAAGCCACCGTTAATCGCGTTGGTTATTGCGTTGTCGTCGTATCCGAAGGCGTGCGCGATACAAGCGGAAAATTTCTCGCCGAAACCGAAGGCAGCAAGGATGCCTTCGGGCATTCGCAACTCGGCGGCGTCGGCCCATTGATTGCCGGCCTGGTGAAAGACAAGCTGGCGATGAAAGTGCACTGGACCGTACCGGATTATCTGCAACGCTCGGCCCGTCATCTTGCGTCGAAGACCGATCTTGAGCACGCGCTTGCGGTTGGCAAAGCAGCGGTCGAATATGCCCTCAAAGGCATGAATGGCGTGATGCCGATCATCAAGCGTATTTCGAACAAGCCTTATCGCTGGAAAATCGAAGCGGCATCGCTGGAAAAAATTGCGAACCACGAAAAGAAAATGCCGGCCAGCTTCATTCGCAAGGACGGTTATGGCATTACCGCAGCTTGCAGGACTTATTTGGCCCCGTTAATTGCCGGCGAAGCGCCGGTGCCTTATCAAAAGAACGGGCTACCGAACTACCTTCACTTGCCTGAACAACGCAAACGCTAGATTGGTTTTCTGCGCCACTGCATTCAATTTTCAGACCGTCTTGCGTGACAACTTGTGACAAGTAATCACCGTAAGTACTTGATGTCAGGTGTTGCTTCATCAATCCTGCAGAGCCCGGAAAACAAGGCTTTCAACTCAATAATTTTTATTCGATAATGGCGGCTGTCAATCAACAGCGCTTTCATGAAAATCATATTGCAGTCCGGTTTTTTCTTCGCGTTTATATTTTTTTCCACGCAGTCCTTCTCGCAAAGCACCGAAGAAAAAGCGGCCGATACACCACTGGAAAAACTAGCGGTTGATTCGCAAGCCAATCATCCCGCCATCGTTAGCGACGCAGTGGCCACAACCGTTGTCCCGGACAACTTCATACCCGCACGCACACCGGTAAAGTTTTTTCTGGATACTTTGGTAAGCACGAAAACTGCCGTCCCGGGCCAACAGTTCCAACTCACGGTAGCCGAGGATGTGCTGATCAACAATAAAATCCTCATCGTAAAAGGCACACCTGCCACCGGCGAAGTTATTCATGCGCAGAAAGCAAAAGGCTTTGGCAAGGCAGGCGAGTTGCTGGTTACGATTCGATACATTGATCTGAATGGCCAAAGAATAAAAATGCGTTCATTTCAACCTTACCAAGGCAGCAGCAAAGCAACGACCGCACTCGTTGTGTCACAAATTCCTTACGTCGGATTATTCGCCGGCTTCGTGCAAGGCGGAAATATCGAAATGCCGCCGCAAACTCTCGTACAGGCATTGGTTGCAACAGACACTGCGATCTCTGTGACCAGCAATCCTGTTCCAGTCATATCTGGCAATTCTGCAACAAACCCAGAAAATGCAATTCAAATCACCAACGGAGAATCCAAATGAAAATTGTTTTACCTATTACTGCCGCATTGATTTTTGGTTTGGGCATGTCGTCGCTCGCTGCACAAGAAGCCACGACCGAAGTCGCACCGACCGCAACTGTTGAGGCCAGCCCGGTAGTCGCAGAGCAAGCCGTTGTTCCGGCTGCGGAACCTGCAGTTGCCGCTGCACCTGCTTCATTGCTGCCGAAGGAAATCACCGACGTAGTGGGAACCCCGCAACCGGGCAAGGCATTGGTCGTTTTCTTCCGTCCGAAGCGCGGCCTGGGCGCATTGATCGGCTTTATCGTTCGCGAAGACAAAACCGAACTCGGTAAATTGCGCAACGGCAACTACTTCGCAGTACAGGTAGAACCAGGCACGCACACTTACGTGGTTCACTCGGAAACGAAAGATGTCACCACAATCGAAGCCGAAGAAGGCGAAACCTATTTCATGATGGGCGAAATCACCATGGGCTTCATGGCTGGACGTCCAAACCTGAGCCCTTCTACTGCCGTTAATTTTCAAGCGGAAGTCGCCAAGCTTAAGCCATCCAAAGCCCTTGAATAATCAAGATCGGTGTTACTTGAACGCCATGGCGTCCAATGCACAAGTAAAAAGGCCCGGGAAACCGGGCTTTTTTTTTTGCCATTAAAATCGATGTTCTGTCAGCCATTAATAAATATGAACGCCCTTTGGCACAACTCAGCTCTTGGTATGCTGAAAAAATCGATATGATCCAAATAATAAAAAAAAGCAGGGTCGGGATTTTTACCGATACCGGCTTTCGAGTCTTAGCTCTTTTTTTGATTGCGATACTGAAAACGCAAGTTATTGTTTGCTCACCGGGGAAGTGCCATGAAACAAATCACTACTATCTTGTGTCTATGCACACTGCTGTTTTTTACGAGCCTTGTCTCCCAGGCCCAAACCACCGATACCGACAATACCGCCAAGGTTATTTTTTACCGTTCAAGCGAAGATGGTGGCAAGGCTTATGCACTCACCAGCAATAACCAGGAACTCGCCAAGCTCAAAAAGGGCGAAAAATTCGAGCAAGTACTGGCACCCGGCACTTATTACTATATGGCCGACCCATCAACCAAACACGTTCTAAAACTGGAACTTCGTGCAGGCCAGACCTATTACATCCGTGTTGGCCGGGATGACGATTTCTTCGATGGCCAACCGAGCTTGCAAATGAGTACGGTTCAGGAATATCAGCAAGACCGGGCGAAAGGCGACTAAGCAAGCCAGCAAAACCGGATATATAGGCTTCTATATCCTCAAAAACCACCACCGGCTGGTATTTCCCCTGTTTCCTCTGCGATACTCGGGTTCAGCGGCTTTCGGCCGCTTTTTGTTGGCTGCTTAGTGTTTAACTTCTGGGGAGTAAAGAGGCATGTTTGAGCAATACGGTTTCGAGCTGGCGTTGGCCTGTGCGGCCATCGCTATTCTTTATGGCATTTTTACGACCCGCTGGGTTCTGGCTCAACCAGCCGGTAACGAGCGCATGCAGAAAATTGCCATGGCCATCCAGGAAGGCGCAGGCGCGTATTTGCGTCGTCAGTACATGACGATTGCAATGGTAGGCGTGGTGCTGTTCTTCGTGATCGGCTTTGCATTGGAAAACTGGGAAACGGCGATTGGCTTTGCCATCGGCGCCATTTTATCCGGTGCTGCCGGCTTTATCGGCATGTTTGTTTCGGTACGCGCGAACGTACGGACAGCGCAAGCCGCCACACAAAATCTGAATGCGGCCTTGAACGTGAGCTTCAAAGGCGGCGCTATCACCGGCATGTTGGTCGTGGGCCTGGGCCTGCTCGGCGTTGCCGGCTTCCTGCTTTACGTGTTGCATGGCCAAGGCATTACCGCCGAGTCATTGAAAGGCGCATTGGAGCCGATGATTGGCTTGGCTTTTGGTAGTTCGCTGATTTCCATTTTTGCCCGTTTGGGCGGCGGTATCTTCACCAAGGGTGCCGACGTCGGTGCCGATCTGGTCGGTAAAGTCGAAGCCGGAATTCCGGAAGATGATCCACGCAACCCGGCCGTGATCGCCGATAACGTCGGTGACAATGTCGGCGACTGTGCCGGTATGGCAGCAGACTTGTTCGAAACCTATGCGGTCACGATTATTGCTTCGATGCTGGTCGCGGGTATTGCATTCAATACCTACAACGCGCCCGGCGTGATTTATCCCTTGGTCCTCGGCGCAGTTTCGATCATTGCTTCGATCATCGGTACCTTCTTCGTGAAAGTCCGCGATGGCGGCAAAATCATGAACGCTTTGTATCGCGGCTTGGCAGTGTCCGGCATCATCGCAGCGGTCGCCTTCTATTTCGTCACCGACCAAATGTTTGGTAAAGATTTGGGCATGCCGCTGTTCTGGTGCACCTTGATTGGCCTCGGTCTGACTGCCGCGATGGTCGTGATTACCGAATACTACACGGCGACCGAATATGCACCGGTACAAGATGTGGCGAAGGCTTCGGAAACCGGCCATGGCACCAATGTGATTGCCGGTCTGGCCGTCTCGATGAAATCCACTGCCGCTCCGGTGTTGGCCGTCGTGCTGGCGATCTGGGGTTGCTATGAAATTGCCGACCTATATGGTGTCGCGATTGCCGCGACTTCGATGCTTTCGATGGCCGGTGTGATCGTGGCACTCGATGCCTATGGCCCGATTACCGATAACGCCGGCGGCATTGCCGAAATGAGCGAACTCGGTCCGGAAATTCGCAAAATTACCGATGCGCTCGATGCTGTCGGCAACACCACGAAAGCGGTAACCAAAGGTTACGCGATTGGTTCGGCCGGTTTGGCGGCACTGGTCTTGTTTGCCGATTACTCGCACAAGCTCAACGAAAAGTTCGGCGTCGATGCCGTTAACTTCTCGCTCGACAATAAAGACGTAGTGATCGGCTTGTTGATCGGCGGCATGATTCCGTATTTGTTTGGCGCCTTCGCCATGCAAGCGGTCGGTCGCGCGGCAAGTGCGGTGGTCGAAGAAGTGCGTCGCCAGTTCCGCGAGATCAAGGGCATCATGGAAGGGACCGGCAAACCGGAATACGACAAAGCCGTGGACTTGCTGACGAAAGCGGCGATTCGCGAAATGATCATTCCTTCGATGCTGCCATTGTTCATTCCGATCATTGTCGGCATGACGCTCGGTGCCGATGCACTCGGTGGCTTGCTGATGGGTACGATCGTGACCGGCTTGTTTGTCGCCATCTCGATGTGCACCGGCGGCGGCGCCTGGGACAATGCCAAGAAATACATCGAAGAAGGCCATCATGGCGGCAAAGGTTCGGAAGCCCATAAAGCTGCCGTTACCGGCGATACCGTCGGCGATCCGTACAAAGATACTGCGGGTCCGGCGATCAACCCACTGATCAAGATCATCAATATCGTGGCATTGTTGCTGGTACCGATGCTGACCACACTTTGATGTCCTGTGGTTGAATTTAAAGCCCCGCCTCGGCGGGGCTTTTTTTTGCTACTCTTAAACACGATTACTTCTTGCCTGGAATTTCGAATGAACAAATGGATATGCGCTTTGTTTGCCTTGGCCATCACGCCAATGGCCGTTGCCGGCAATTACATACTCAAGATCGACGGTGTTGCCCATGAAGTCGATGTCGGCGAACAAAAAATCATTCAAACCAAGAAGGGCGAGATCAAGGTTTCTCTCGAGAAAAAAGCGATCGCGAGCTACTCGATTGACAGTATTTCCTTCGAGCATTCATCTGCTCTCAATCCTTCGGTTTCGGTCTTGAGCGACGAAGTGAAGCAAGTCCTGCTCGCGGAAGCAAACGGCGATTTGTTCCTCGTGCAGCTTTACAAAGGGGTGGATGGATCGATACTGGTTCCGCTGCTGGAAAATGAAATGACCAAGGAAGAGGTCGGAATCGGTTATAAAAAAAGTTCGAAAGACGTTGAACTCAAACTTGATAATGGCGAAATATTGAAAGGGCGCCATGTCGAGACCGAAAAAGGCTCGGACCGTTACGAACGCTTTATTGTCGGTTGCACGCTTGCTACCGGCGGCCTGATCGCCGTTGTGCAGACGTCGGATTTGGTAGCAGAAGGTCAGAACAAGAGCGGCATGATGAATGCACTGAAATCGCTAAAACCCAACTGCACGAACAAATAAAAAATCCCCGCTTCGGCGGGGATTTTTTTGCGGGATTCGCAACGACAGGTTATTTCAGGCGACTTCCGACAGTTCCAGCAAGGCAATCATCGCGTCGCGTAATTGGGCATGCAATGGTCCCAGATAAAAGTCCGAATTGTCCTCGGTCATCTTTGCCGGATCGAGATGCTCGAGCTTGTTGCAAGTGGCCGATAACTGGCCAGCACCGAGTGCGAGGCAGGCGGAGCGCAAATAATGTGCATGTTGATTCATTGCAGAGGCATCTGCTGCCTTGAACGCAGCTTCAATCTTCTTTACTCGAATCGGAGCTTCAGTCGCAAACATGCGCACAAAGTCTCTAAACGATCCAGGTCTTTGTTTATCCAGGGTCCGCAATAATTCAATCGCGTCAGGGTCAAGCACCGCATCTGTTCGCATAAAGTCTCCTTCCGATCGGCAATCTAGCCTGCTTTTGTAAAAAAGGGAACCGCCGTTGGAATATAGGCTTTTCGGCACCTACTTGCACTAGGTGAACGCAGATAAAGCGCGAAGTTGGACACATATTCTGCTGCGGAAAGAGTGATTGCTCGGCGCTTTTGCCGTATCCTGCGCGCATTGAAAACCGCAGGAAGCCAAGATGCCCCTAGATTTAGTGCCTACCGGCAAAGATGTACCGAATGAAGTCAACGTTATCATCGAAATCCCGAAGGATTCCGAGCCCGTCAAATACGAAGTAGACAAAGCCAGTGGCGCGATCTTCGTCGATCGTGTTTTGACCACGCCGATGCGTTATCCCTGCAATTACGGCTATATCCCGCACACCCTTTCCGGCGATGGCGATCCGGCCGATGTCCTGGTCGTGATGCCGGTGCCGTTGATTCCCGGTTCCGTTATCCGTGTGCGCCCGGTCGGCGTGTTATTGATGACCGACGAAGCCGGTGGCGATGAAAAAATTATCGCCGTTCCGGTCAGCAAGGTATTTCCCGGTTATGACCATGTGACCAATGCCAATGACTTAGGCGAATTGGCGCTGGCACGTATTGGCCATTTCTTCGAACACTACAAAGATCTGGAAAAAGGCAAATGGGTCAAGATCAATGGCTGGGGCGATGCCAATGAAGCCAAGAAAATGATCGTCGAAGCCGTCAATCGCTACAATTCACTGCCTGAAAAACCCTTGTTTTGAGCTATTCTTGCAGCAATAAAAAAGGCCGCATCGCGGCCTTTTTTATTGCTTATCGAAAGTTGGAACCATTTGCCTCAACTCTGTGGCGCCAATATCGCTGCCGGGAAAAAACTTCCACTTGGTTATATGACGTCCTTCATGAATCTATCCACTCTTAAGGCCTGCTCTTCTATCAACGGCCACACTTCGTCTATCAAGTGGGCATTACGTTTCCATTTGTCTGGATGCGGCGGTGTCAACGTATGTTGCGATAACGGAAGCTCCTCTAAATCCAGTTTTGGACGCAAACCGAAAGAATCGCAAAGTCGATTTATTTCCGCTTGTGGCCGAGAAACGAACGTTTCATAACGCACTTTTTCAATACGGTTTGCATCGAGCGATTCCAGTGCATCCAACAACAGTTTTGAAGTGGTCGCCCATTGATACGCAACAATATGATGGAGTGGCTTCCCGATTAAATCCCGCCAACCTGGAACCAGCAACAAAGACCATGGTTGCCCGGTCCAGCCCGGCAATTGCGGATAGGTTTGAAACCGGCCGGATTGCCATGCATCGATCATGCTCGAAATCACATGGCGTGGATCCCGATACAAATAGATGAACCCGGCGTCCGGAAATAATTTCGTCAAAAAAGGAATCCGCAAGGCATTTTTCGGCGTCTTTTCGAGCAGCCTGATTGGCTCCGCATTTTGCGGCCTTGCGCCATCGTGCTTGCGTGAATTCTGGTAGAAATTCCCGACCAACCTGCCGGCAATTTCGGGCGTGCAATCGTCCGATGAGAGAATATTGGAATCGTAGTTTCTGGTGGACGGATTCAGGCTTTCGATCGACTCGATCGCCAGATGACTTTCACCGCCAATGGTGTATAGATCCGGGCACTTGGACAGCGCTTCAAAAAACATTGTCGACCCGGACCTCGGCGAGCTGACGATAATCAAGGGCTTTTCGATCGTTGCTTGATCTCGTGTCGGAGCGGGTTCCTTGCTTGCAATACCTGCATTGGGAATAGAAGAAGCGGCGTCCTTGCCGGAGTTCCTGTATTCGACAAAATTTACCGGTTGCTCATTCGTCACGCAGAACGACAGCAAGCTTTGGCTAATGGCGTGAACCAGCTTGTGACCATTCAACAAGCTGATATCGGTATACGGAGCAATCGCCTTGAGATATTGGTCGCGCAACTGGCGATATCTTGGATAGCCCGACTCCTGGCTACCTAATTCGGACCACAGCGCACTCCAGGACATGCACAAATCCATGGTGATGCTGGCCAGATCGCCAAGGCTTGGATGCGAAACAGTTTCACCAAACAGGAAATTAAAGATATCCCGCATTTCCCACGGCGACATTACATCGGGCATGTTGGTACTTTCATAGCGCAATTGCACCGCAGCATGATCATTTTTCTTGCCGATAAGCTTTGGCGCCCAACCGGGAATACTGATATGCGATGGCTTGCTGTTGCTTAACCAGGACCAGAATTGTTCGCCGCCGACCGTATCGGCAACAAGATGGATTCTTGCCAATTCGTTATCATTCAAAACCCGATGCCAGCGCCAGGTATCAAATATCCAGCACTCTCCAGCCGCCATATTGATTTCCTGATCACCACAGGAAAAGCGAACCGTTGGCTGAGTCACGATCGGAACATGAACTCGCATACGTTCGCGCCAGTAATAATGCACGTCCACGTGTCGCTCGACTTCAGCCTGTCCGGATAGCCGCATCAGTCGCGTACGACCCCATACACCGCCAATCGTCTGCATCACTTGCATCAAATACGGGCATTGCAGCAAATACTCGGTGGGCTGCATGGGTCCGGCGAGCAAATCGCTTTTCTTGTCGCCGTAGGGAGTAATTAATGTCAACGCGTCATTGCCGACAAAACCTTGCGGGTGCGGCAACCATGCGGATTCATCAATGGCGGAAATTTCCTGCGCAAGCAAAGCTGCATCAAACTTCAATGGTAATTGGATAAATGGATGCTCTAACTTCATGTGATGAATGCCATTGAATATAAGTTGATGCCGATGCAGTGATGCCTAAGCCGTAAATATACTATTCCGGCTTGTAGACTTCCGCACCCTGTGCCAAAAATTCTTTCGATTTCTCGGCCATGCCTTTTTCCAGTGCTTCGGCAGCTTCGATATCCTGGGCATCGGCGTAATCGCGAACATCCTGCGTAATTTTCATCGAACAGAAATGCGGCCCGCACATCGAGCAGAAATGCGCGACTTTATGCGCGTCCTTCGGCAGGGTTTCATCGTGGTATTCGCGGGCGCGATCCGGATCAAGCCCCAGATTGAACTGGTCTTCCCAGCGGAATTCGAAGCGTGCCTTCGACAAGGCATTATCGCGTGCCTGTGCACCGGGATGCCCTTTCGCCAAATCGGCCGCATGCGCGGCAATCTTGTAGGCCATCAAACCTTCGCGCACGTCGTTTTTATTCGGCAGGCCCAAATGTTCTTTCGGCGTGACGTAACAAAGCATCGCGGTACCGTACCAACCAATCATCGCAGCACCGATTGCACTGGTGATGTGATCGTAGCCGGGCGCGATATCGGTCGTTAACGGACCGAGTGTGTAGAACGGCGCTTCGCCGCATTCACGCAATTGCTTGTCCATGTTTTCCTTGATCAATTGCATCGGCACATGGCCGGGGCCTTCGATCATGGTTTGCACGTCGTGTTTCCACGCTATTTTCGTCAGCTCGCCCAGGGTTTCCAGTTCGCCGAATTGTGCGGCGTCATTGGCATCGGCAATCGAGCCCGGACGCAAGCCGTCGCCGAGCGAGAAACTGACGTCGTAGGCTTTCATGATTTCGCAGATATCTTCGAAATGCGTGTACAGGAAATTTTCCTTGTGGTGCGACAGGCACCATTTCGCCATGATCGAACCACCGCGCGACACGATACCGGTCACGCGCTTGGCGGTCAGCGGCACATAACGCAGCAATACGCCGGCATGGATGGTGAAGTAATCGACGCCCTGCTCGGCTTGCTCGATCAAGGTATCGCGGAACAGTTCCCAGGTCAGTTCTTCGGCGCGGCCATCGACTTTCTCCAGCGCCTGGTAAATCGGCACGGTACCGATCGGCACCGGCGAATTGCGGATAATCCATTCGCGGGTTTCGTGGATATGCTTGCCGGTGGAAAGATCCATCACGGTGTCGCCACCCCAACGCATCGACCAGACCAGTTTTTCGACTTCTTCGGCGATGCCGGAACTGACGGCCGAGTTGCCGATATTCGCGTTGATTTTTACCAGGAAATTGCGGCCGATAATCATCGGTTCGATTTCCGGGTGATTGATATTGGCCGGAATAATGGCGCGACCACAGGCGACTTCCGAACGCACGAATTCCGGCGTAATCAGTTTCGGCAAATTCGCGCCGAAATGTTCGCCGGCATGTTGCTTCAATAAATGCTCTTCGCGGATCGCCTGGATATTCTGGTTTTCGCGAATCGCGATGAATTCCATTTCCGGCGTGATGATGCCGCGGCGTGCGTAATGCATTTGCGACACGTTCATGCCGGCCTTTGCCTTGCGCGGCATCGGACGATTGCCGAAGCGCACGGGATCGAGTTTCGCATCGTGTTCGCGGGAGCGACCGAATTCCGAACTCAAGCCCGAAAGCAATTCGGTATCGTTTCTTTCTTCAATCCATTTTGCGCGCAACGGGCTCAAGCCCTGCGCCAAATCGATCGATACATTCGGATCGGTGTACGGACCGGAATTGTCGTAGACGCAGAATGGCGCATTTTTTTCGACGCCGACAATCTTGCGGGTATCGGTCAATTCGATTTCGCGCATCGGTACGCGGATATCGTCACGCGAGCCCTGTACGTAAATCTTCTTCGAGCCGGTGAACGGCTTGGTCACGGATTCGGAAAGCTCTTGCGCCTGGCGCAATAATTCACTGGGTAAAGCATTCATGGCATCGTCCTTTGAGTGATTCGAAACGGCGATGCCAGAACAGTCCCGATCGGACCAGACTTGCGAGCTTCCCTACACCGGCATTAACCGGATCAGGTTCAAAGGGTATTTCTCAGCCAGCTGTGCGGCACCCCCGCTTCAGGCGCTATTTCATCATGAAGGGACGGTAGGTGCCAGTGGAATCGGATATTTAACCGAACTCGTTCAGGCGCTTCAGGGCCAGCGCCCACAAGGTATCGCGATGGGCGCTGCGGAAGAAATTGAAGTGGCCAATAAACGGTATGCCGTATTTCTTCGGCTCGACCACTTCGATTGCGCGGGTTTTGGCGTTCGGATAGCGATCATGAACGGCTTTCACGGCGGCTGGCGTCCCCCAGCTATCGTCGGCAATCTGGAATAAGTGCAGATGGCCGAGAAAACGATTGGCATGCTCGGTCGCATTGATGCGCGGTTCATCGAAAATGAAACCCGGTTTTTTTGCCCAATGCGCAAAGTCGAGTCCGAGCGCAGCCGAGGTATCGGCTTTCATTCCGGCCCAACCCGGCCAGTAACCGTAAATTCGGATGGCCAGCGGCGCGATCAGATACCAGGCCAGAAAATGCAGGTAACGTTGCGGTGCGGCGATCAATCGCCAATAGCCGGACAAGGCGGCAACGGTAATCAGGCCGTCGATCTTGCTGCTGATTCTGGTCAGTGCCGGCATCCAGCCGCCGACGCTATGGCCAACGATATACAAAGGTTGATCCGGGAATTTCTCCAGCATCGTGTTCACGACAGCCGGATAATCATGTTCGGCATAAGCGAGAAAACCAATATCGCGATACTCGCGGATATCCCGGGTTTTCGATTGGCCCACTCCACGGAAATCGAAACTCATCACATCAAAACCGGCCTCTGCAAGAAACTGGCAGAACCCGGTGTAATAAGTCTGTGCGACCGCAGCGGCAGGACCAACGATCACGCTGCGATTCAATTTCTTTTCCGGATTCGCCGGAAAGAAAGTCGCTGCGACGCGATCATTTTCCTGTACCGTGATTTCGATTTGTTGCATCGTCTTTCCCAATTTAGTTCATGTCGAGCCTGGAAGGCCTTCCTACAACAAAATTAAAAATCGCGTTCCGAATCTGCCTGTGACAAGGGGGAGGGAGCCAGGCAGGCAGATCCGGTCGCGAAAACCGTTTACAAAAAAACCATCAGCTGTACTGCTTCATATCCGGTGCCGGCACTTTGAACCAGGCCGCGTACAAGGCTGGCAGGAACAGCAAGGTCAATGCTGTCGCAACCAGCAAGCCGCCCATAATCGCAGTTGCCATTGGTCCGAAAAACACACTGCGTGAAAGTGGAATCATCGCCAGCATTGCAGCCAGCGCCGTCAATACGATCGGACGGAAGCGACGCACAGTCGCATCGATGACGGCATCAGTTGGCGAACTACCATGCAGAATGTCCTGATCGATTTGATCGACCAGAATCACCGAGTTACGCATGATCATGCCCGACAAAGCGATCGTGCCCAGCATCGCCACGAAACCAAACGGCACCTGGAAGATCAACAGGAACAAGGTCACACCGATAAAGCCCGGAGGTGCGGTCAGCAAGACCATGAAAGTACGGCGGAAACTTTTCAGCTGGATCATCAGCAAGGTAAATACGACCAGCAAAAATAATGGCGCACCGGCGGCCACCGATTTCGAACCTTTGCCGGAATCTTCAACCGTGCCACCGGTTTCCAGCAAATAGCCGGTCGGCAAGCTTGCGCGAATCGATTTCAGTGTCGGCAGAATTTGTTCCGTCACTTCAGGTGGCGTGATGTTTTTGTAGATATCGCCGCGCACGGTCACCGTTGGCAAACGATTGCGATGCCAGATAATGCCTTCTTCAAAACCATATTCGAGCGTGCCTATTTGCGATAACGGCACCGCGCGACCATGGGTAGTCGGCACTGCCAAACTGCCCAACAAGGACAAACTTTCGCGCTCCTGATTCGGACCGCGTAGCGCGATTTCAATCAGCTCATTGCCTTGCCGGAACGTACTGACATGCGTACCCGACAAGGAGCCACGCAGGAACAAGGCGACTTGTGCCGAACTGACGCCGAGCGCACGCGCACGTTCCTGATCGATATGAATGCGAACGACCTTGCTAGGCTCGTCCCAATCCAGATGCACATTGTCGACATTCGGATTGGCTCTTACTTGCACCGCCACTTGCTGCGCCAATGCACGCACCTTGTCGATATGTTCGCCCGACACCCGGAATTGAATCGGGTAGCCGACCGGCGGGCCATTTTCCAGGCGGCTGATGCGTGCCTGCACATCGGAGAAATCGGTCTTGAATTTTTCGATCAACCATTTCCTGATTTGTTCGCGTTCGGCATTGCTTTTCGTCGTCAGAACATATTGGGCAAAATTCGCCTGTGGCAGTTTTTGATCCAGTGGCAAATAAAAACGTGGCGAGCCGGTACCGACATAGCCGACAAAATTATCCAGCTCGCTGCGATCCTTGATCAGTTTTTCAAAACGTTTTGCCACCACTTCGGTCGCTTCCAACGAGGCGCCTTCGGCCAATTCCAGATCGACCATCAACTCCAACCGGGTCGATGACGGAAAGAATTGCTGCGGTACATATTTGAACAGGAAAACCGAAACGACCGTCGCCAGCACGGTCACCAAAATAACGGTTTTCCGGTAATTCACGCACCACGCAACCAGGCGGCGGAATTTCTTGTAGAAAGCCGTATCGTAAACTTCGTGATGCGTTTGACCGTGCGCCAACGGTTTCGGATCGGCCAGCAAACGATCGCCAAGATACGGAATAAAAATAACGGCGGCGATCCAGCTCAAGATCAATGCAATCGTCACGACCTGGAATATCGAACGCGTGTATTCACCGGTGCCCGACTGTGCAGTCGCTATCGGCAAAAAACCTGCGGCGGTAATCAAAGTGCCGGTCAACATCGGAAATGCGGTGCTGGTATAGGCAAAACTGGCTGCTTTGAAACGGTCCAGTCCCTGCTCCATTTTTACCGCCATCATTTCTACCGCGATGATTGCGTCATCGACCAGCAAACCCAACGAAAGAATCAAGGCGCCGAGCGAAATCTTGTGCAAGCCAATATCGAAGTACGCCATCGCGGCGAATGTCATCGCCAATACGAGCGGAATCGACAGCGCGACAACGGCGCCGGCACGTTTACCGAGCGAGAAAAAGCTCACTGCCAACACGATGACGACGGCTTCCGCCAGCGAGCGTACAAAATCGCTGACCGAATTGGACACTGCGGCAGGTTGATCGGAAACTTTCCGCAATTCCATGCCAACCGGCAAGCTGTCTTTCAGGCGGGCAAAGTCCGCATCAAGATTTTTGCCGAGCTCGATGATGTCGCCGCCCGGGCGCATCGACACTGCAATACCGATCGCATTTTCACCCATGAAACGCATGCGTGGCTGCGCAGGATCGGTGAAGCCACGCTTGACATCCGCAACGTCGCTCAGCCGCAAACTTCTATCGCCGACGCGAATCGGAAAATTCTTGATTTGTTCGACACTGTCAAAAGCGCCATCGACGCGCAACTGGACCCGATCACTGCCGGTTTCAAAAAAAGATGCCGGCGTAACGGCATTTTGCTGGTCAATCGCTTCCTGCACCTTGTCCATCGGGATGCCGAGCGTTGCCAACTTGGTATTGGATAATTCGATCCAGATTTTTTCGTCCTGCAAACCGAGCAGATCGACCTTGTTGACGTCGGGAACTCGGTGCAATTCCAGTTCAATACGTTCGGCGTAATTTTTGAGCGTCGCGTAATCGAAACCGTCACCGGACAAGGCATAGATATTGCCGAAGGTATCGCCGAATTCATCATTGAAAAACGGACCGATCACGCCTTCCGGCAATGTCGGTTTGATATCGCCGGTTTTTTTTCTGACTTGGTAAAACAGTTCCGGCAATTTGTCCGAGAACATCGAGTCCTTGGCCATGAACATCACCAGGGATTCGCCCGGACGCGAATACGAACGGATAAATTCGTAGCTGCCGGTTTCCATCAATTTCTTTTCGATGCGGTCGGTAACCTGCATCGACACCTCTTCCGCCGTAGCACCCGGCCACATGGTGCGAACGACCATGATCTTGAAGGTAAACGGCGGATCTTCCGACTGACCCAGACGCTGGTAACTGAAGATGCCCGCTACGGCGAGCACCATCATGATGAAGAGCACCAGGGTGCGATTATTCAGCGCCCAGGCCGAGAGATTAAAGTTACTCATGATGAACTCAGTTCGCCGTGTTTTCATGGGTCATAGTGGCGTTGAAGTTCGCTGCAACTTCACGATTATTGTTGTCTACAGCACGTACTGGCTGGCCCTCGCGCAATAGATGCACGCCGGCAATAACTACCCAGTCAGTCGTCGACACGCCCGACAAAATCGGCACGCTGGTCTCACCATAGGCACCGATTTGCACCGGCACCAAATGCACCTGTTGTTCGCGCAGGGTTTTTTCGGCAAATAATTTTTTCTCTTCTTCGTCTAGCGTCTTATCTTTCGCCGGCTCGAGTTTTCGCAACACCCACACCGCCGGCTTGCCATTCAATTGGTGAATTGCAGAAAGCGGCAAACTCATTTTGCTGTCGGTTTCGTCTTGCACATATACGCGGGCGCTTTGACCGACTTCGGCTTTCACGCCATCGGCCTTGAAGCTGACCTTTGCTGCAAAGGTGCGTGCAAGCGGGTCGGCCGAAGGAGAAATTTCTCGCAAGGTAGCCGGAAATATTTTTCCTGGCGCGGCCCACAACTCGACATGCATTTTGCGGCCGGGTTGGAATTGGGAGACGAATTGTTCGGAAACACTGATCGAGATTTCGCGGGCGCCATCGGTCGCCAATACGAAAATGGTTTGTCCGGCCGCAACGACCTGCCCTGCTTCGGCCAGGCGCTGTGCGATCACGCCATCTTTCGGCGCACGCAAAATGGCATACGCGGTTTGATTCGCCGAGACATTGGCGCCGGCACGTGCCTGCCTGACTCGGGCGGCGGCGGCTTCATAGGCCGATTGACGTGTCTCATATAAGGAACGGCTGACGACTTGTTTATCGACCAGGGCCTTGTAGCGTTCGAGCTCGGATTTGGCCAAGGCCAGATCCGATTGCGCCGACGCCAAGGCTGCCTGGGCCGACTGCGACTGCAGATTGACGTCACTGGCATCGAGTTGCGCCAGCGCCTGTCCGGCTTTCACCGGAGTACCCACATCTACAAAGCGTTTAGCGATCTTTCCGCTAATCCTGAACGAAAGTTGCGGCTCTTCGAGCGCGCGCACTTCGCCTGAATAGACGCTGGCGGCGGCAATTCCGGCGCCGGGCTGCACGACCAAGGCAGGGCGTGCTGGTTCAGCAAGAGGCTCGTCTTTGCAGGCTGTCAGCAGCAAAAGCGAGGAAATAAGGGCAATGACGCCAGCCGTGCGATGCAGTTTCATGTCGGGTCTCTATTACTGAACTTCGGAGTATAGTATATTTAGTTTACCGCTCAGTTCAATAACTATTTACAATATTCCCCCATGAACCTCATTTCCCGCCCCAATGCCCCCGGTCGACCCAAAGACCTCGAAAAACGCGCCGCCATTTTGGAGGCCGCGAAAACCCTGTTCCCGGCCAAGGGTTACGATGCCGTCAGCATGGACGCGATTGCCCAGGCCGCCGGTGTCTCGAAACTGACGCTTTATAGCCATTTCACCGATAAGGACACCTTGTTCGGCGCGGCCGTGGCGGAATTCTGCGAACACCAGCTGCCGCACCAGGCCTTCGAGCTGCACCCGGAATTGAGTTTGCGCGAAGCTTTATTGCTGATCGCCAAGGGCTTTCTGGAACTGACGATGGACGAATGCGCGATCCAGCTATTTCGCATCATGGGCGCGCAAGCCGGACAAAACACCAAGCTTGCCGAGATCTTCTTTGCCGTCGGGCCGCGTCGTACATTGAAAGACATGGAGATGTTTTTGAGCCAGCGTTGCGAGACTGGCGACCTGGACATTCCCAATCCAAGCAAAGCGGCCGAGCATTTCTTCGTGATGCTCAAAGGCGTAAGACATATGCGCGTGATGGTGGGCGTAGCCCCGTTGCCAACGGCAGAAGAACGCCTGGCGCATGCCGAAGAAGTGGTCAACGTCTTCATTCGTGCGTATGCAAAACGTGACCACGACGCAAATTCGATGGCGAAGAAACCGTAATCATGAAGCCCATGACTCTGGTCCCGATGACTTCCGGCACTGAGTGCTGGTGTGGTATTACGGCATTATTTTCACCAGCCCAGCCGCTTCGAGCGTAAAATACGTCTCTTTGCGCACTAAGGACCACAGGTATGTCAGTCAATTTCGAACAAGCCCGATTTGCAATGGTAGAGCAACAGGTTCGCCCCTGGGATGTGCTCGATCCGCGCGTGCTCGATGTTCTGCACAAATTGCAACGTGAAGATTTTGTTCCTGTTGAAAATCGCAATCTGGCCTATACCGATATCGCACTGCCGTTGGCACATGGCGAAGTCATGATGAAACCCGTGCTCGAAGGTCGTTTGCTGCAAGCGTTGGATTTGAGTTCGCAGGACGATGTACTCGAAATCGGCACCGGCTCCGGTTTTGTCACCGCTTGCCTGTCGCATCTCGCACGTGAAGTTGCCAGCATCGATATTCATGCCGACTTTATCGAGCAGGCAAAACAAAAATTATTGAATGCCGGTATTCGCAATGTCCGCCTGGAATGTGCCGATGCGCTGAACTGGAAAAATGATCGCCAATTCGATGCGATTGCCGTGACGGCTGCCGTTACCCACATTCCCGAAATTTTCGGTCAATGGCTCAAGCCAAATGGCCGCATGTTCATTATTCGCGGCAACTCACCGGTGCAAGAAGCGCTACGTGTCACCCATCGCGGCGAAAGCCTCCACGAAGAAAGTATTTTTGAAACCGATGTACCGTATTTACGCGGTGCAGAACCCACACCCAGTTTTACTCTATAAATATCCAAGGGATTCACTATGCGTTTGCACCCACTCGCTTTAGCTTTACTACTGACCGGAATCAGCGCGCAGTCGCAGGCCACTGATTTACTTCAGGCCTATGACTTGGCACGCCAAAGTGATCCGCAATTATCGGCTGCAGAATCGCAGAAAAACGCGACTGGTGAAGGCATTGTGCAATCACGTTCGGCATTGTTACCGCAGATCAGCGCCGATGCCACTTTAACCAACACCCGAGGTGATCGCACTGGCATCGGCAACATTGAAGACCCCGATAACCCGGGTGAATTCATCTTTGCTCCTAGCTCGTCGACTTCGAATACCCGTGACCGTGATCTCGGGCTGAATATCAGACAGTCAATCTACGATCACAGTAATTACACACGTCTAGGTGCCAGCAAAGCACGTGCCAAGGCAGCCTCTGCCGATCTTGACGCCGCTGAAGACAATCTGACGATCCGACTGGCAGACGCCTACTTCAACGTACTAACCGGCATTGAGACGCTTGCCTCGTCACGTGCGGAAGAACGCTCCGTCAAACGCCAGCTGGATCAAGCCGAAAAGCGTCTTGAAGTTGGACTCGCTCCAATTACCGACGTGCACGAAGCACGCGCCCGTTACGACAGTGCACGCGCCAATGCCATTACCTCTGCAAATACGCTGGATGATGCGCGTGAAGCACTGGCGGAAATTACCGGCCAGCCGATTGAAAACATCAAAGGGCTGGCGCCAAATTACCAACCTCAAAACGATGACACTCGCACTCTCGAAGAATGGGTCAAGTTGGCATTGGAATCGAATCCCGTTTTGAAATCAAAAGAGTTGGCACTTGTGGCCGCAAATAAAGATGTCGCCACTGCTCGTGCTGCGCATTTGCCTACTTTATCCGCCACTGCTGGCTATTCTGATGGTGCTACGTGGGGAACTTCGAGCTCTTTTCCTCCGACAAGTTCATCTGACGGAACCCGAATTGCCGTGACATTTAGCGTTCCGATTTTCAGTGGCTTCGCAACCCAATCGCGCGTCCGTCAATCGATTAACCAGCGTGACATCGCTGCCGATCAACTCGAGCAGCAAAAACGCGCCATCACCCGACTGACACGCAGCGCTTACCGCTCACTGGCAGCCGGTGCAGCCGAAGTCGAAGCACGCCGTCTTGCCGTTGTCTCTGCACAAGCGGCTTATGAAGCCGGTGAAGCAGGCCTGGAAGTCGGTACTCGTACGATTGTTGACGTCTTGATTGCGCAACAACAGTTGTATTCCGCACAGCGCGAATATGCCCGCGCCCGCCACGCCTACCTGGTGAACACCTTGCGTCTGCGTCAAGCCGCAGGTGTGTTGGAACTGAGCGATGTGCAGAACGTGAATCGCAGTCTGACTGTCGATGCGGAAGCAGCGTTGGGCAATAACTGATATTTGTTTTTCACCTTATTGAAAACGGCGCCTACGGCGCCGTTTTTTTTGAACGCCTTATGGTTTTAGATATTGCTCGATGAGTTTCAAAGTTCGATCGAGTGCACCGCGTTCCCGCTCTATACGCTTGCGACCGGCTTCGCCGCATTGCTGGGCCAGCTTTTTATCCGAAAGACAACGCAAAATCGCATCGGGTAATTCATCCGGCGTTTCTATTTGCTGTACCGCGCCAACCTCCAGCAATATCTGGGTGATATCGACAAAATTAAACGTATGTGGCCCGACTACGGAAGGTACGCCAAGCGATGCCGGCTCCAGTAGATTGTGTCCGCCAATAGCCTGAAAACTGCCCCCGACAAACGCCACATCGGCACAAGCATAAAAAGCCAGCAACTCGCCGAGCGTGTTGATGATAAAGACATCCGAATCGGCATTCGGCTGTTGATGTACGGTACGACTGCTTACGCACCAACGCTCGGCATTGACCAATTCCAATACCGATTCAAAACGTTCCGGATGCCTCGGTGCCCACAGCAGCAGAGCATTCGGAGATTGCTCGCGTATTCGCTTATGCGCTGCGATCACCAGCACTTCCTCGTCCGGGTGCGTACTGGCAGCAATCCAGACCTGACGCCGGCCCCAACTGGAACGCCAAAGTTTTGCCTGCTCGGTTAATTGAGTCGGCAATTCAACATCGAACTTCAGATTACCGGTGACCTGTCCTTGATTCGGCTTGATGCCGAGTTTTTGGTAACGCTGCAAATCGGCACTCGATTGCGCGGCGACTTGCGTTACCGCTTTAATCGCAATATGCATCAGGCTGGAAATGATCCGGTAACCGCGCATCGATCGTTGCGACAATCGTGCATTGACGATCAACAGCGGGATATGCCGCTTTCCGATTTCGGCGAACAGATTCGGCCAGATTTCGGTTTCCATGATGATTGCGATTTTCGGCTGGAAATAATTCAGAAAATAATTGACCGCGCCCGGCGTGTCGTACGGCAAATACACATGCTGCACCTGGTCGCCGAATAAACTTTTCACCCGCGCCGATCCGGTCGGCGTCGTGGTCGTAATCAATAATGGCGTATCGGGATAGTGCTCGCGCAAACGCTTAAGCAACGGCGTGATTGCATTCACCTCGCCGACCGAAACTGCATGCAACCACAGGCAAGGCGCCTCGGCGGGCAAGCGATACATCGCGAAGCGTTCGCTCCAGCGCTGGAAATATTCGCGCTGATTGAAACCGCGCGAAACCAGATGAATCAGGGTCAGGGGAGTCAACGCATACATCACCATCGAGTAAATGACCAGGCTGATGCGCTGTAAAAATGTCAGGCTCATGCGCTAAGCATATCCGAGAGGACTGAAAAGCGCGTTAGAATTTAAGCATGACCGAAGAAAATACAAGCGATCGTCCTCCGCTCGCCCCTCGACATTGGCCCAACTGGATAGCGATCGCATTTGGCTGGACGCTTGCACATTGGCCATCGCGCTTGCAAACCATCGGCGGTAAAGCATTGGGACGCTTGATGCAGGCATTGATGTGGCGGCGTGGTCGCAATGCGCGCACCAATATTGCGCTGTGTTTTCCCGAGCTTGATGAAACCGCACGCGAGCGCATCCTGCACGACATGTTCACGGCGCTTGGACTCGGTGTATTTGAATTTTTACGAGCCTGGTGGGGACGTTTGGCGCCGAACGATCCTGCTTACACGCTAAAAGGTCTGGAAAATCTGCAGGCCGCGCAAGCTCTTGGTAAAGGCGTGATCTTGGTATCGGCACATTTCACCACGCTGGAAATTTGCGTACGACTGTTATGCCGTGATGTTGAAATCAATGGCATGTATCGTCCGCACGAATCAGATGCGCTGGAATGGGCCGTTAAAAAAGCCCGCGCCCGTTACACAAAGCAGATGTTCAGCCGCGACGAACTGAGACCTGCCCTGCGCTGTCTGAAACAAGGCGGTGTCCTTTGGTTTGCTCCCGATCAGGAAACCCGTCGTGGTGAAAGCGTGTTCGTGCCGTTTTTCAATCAACCTGCCTATAGCCTGACGTCCACCCATCAAATGGCCAGAATGAGCGGCGCGGTTGTGCTACCGTTTTTTCATCAACGCAATGCCGACGGCAGCTACAGTCTGGAAATATGGCCGGCGCTGGAAAATTTTCCGGGCAAGGATGCAACGATAGATACCGCTCGCATCATGGCCACGATGGAACAATTGATTCGCCGGGCACCCGAACAATATCTCTGGGTACATCAGCGATTCAAAAGGACGCCGGAAGGCAAGTCCGGACATTATTCGTAGGAGGGCCTTCTAGGCCCGAATGGTGATGTACGAAAGGTCGGGCCTAGAAGGCCCTCCTACGTGTAGATATCCGGTGAACCTGGCGGCCTGGTCTTAAATCTTCTATGCACCCAAAGATATTGTTCGGGATGTTGGCGTACTACCGCTTCCAGTTTTTGCATATAGACATGGGTATCGGCGACCGCATCACCGCTTGGCCAATCGTCCCAGGCTTGGGCAATGGTAATTTGGTAACGGCCAACGGCGTCGCGATAAAACCAGAGCGGCAACATTGCCGCACCGCTGCGTTCAATGATGTTCGGCGTTGCCGTCAAGGTAGCTGCCAGCACACCGAAAAACGGCACAAAGGTATTTTGATAATTGAAATTCTGATCCGACGAATACACGACGGCTTCACCTGCACGCAATGCTTTTAACAATGCACGCATATCTTTCTTTTCAATACTGCCACCGAACACTTTCGACCTGGCATCTTCAAAGGCATGCTCGATGCAGGCATTGTTGTGCCGCCGCACCACAACGCGTATTTTTTTATTCAACGCCTCGCCCAGAAAACGCACGGCCAATTCGGTATGAGTGAAATGCCCGGTCAACAACAGTACGCCCTTGCCTTCGGCCAGCGCTGCTTGAAGCCGTTCCATTCCGTGAATATCCGCAAGACCGGATAAAGTTCTGGAGGGTGCATACCAGGCCCGGAATAGCTCGAACACTCCGGTAACCGTTGCCAGTAAATTACGATTGAATAAATCCTGCCGCTCCGACAGGGGCTGGTTTTTGAAACACAATTCGATATTCGTCGATGCCACGCGACGGCGACGATACAGAAATGGCCAGCACGCCAGACAGGATAATTTCGCAACGCGCAACAAGGTTTTCTGCGGCAATCGGGCGCTCAGCATTGCCAGCCAGAAAAATGGCCGAATGAAAACGCAATACCAGGGAGCATTCATGATTCACCCTGCTCCCGCTGTTTCTTTTGTTCAAGACGCTTGGCGTATTTCAGGAACGCATAGAACGCCTGGGTTCTTGCAGCCAGGTAGCCGGACCAACCATTCAGGAAATAGCGTTTCAGAACATAAAACCTGAAGAACACAAACCCGGGATAAAACAGGATTCTTGCTGCAAGAAAACGATCGGTTTTTTTCTGTTCGAGCAAGCCGCTGGAGTAACGATTTATTTTCTCTACTTTCTGGGCCAGATTATTTTCACCAAAGTGATAAAAATTCAGCGCCAGATTTTCTACCCGGCCTTGCACTTCCGGCGCTGCATGCACCGGGACACGGTTCATCGCCGCCTTGGCTTTTCGGAACAAACGCAACTGCCAATTCGGGCGGGTCAATGCGTGCGGCCATTGCCAGAAAAGCCATTCGCGACGCGACAAACGAAAGCCATCGCAAGCATCCGTCTTGATTGCATTACGGATAATTACTGAAGCATCCGCATCGACGAATTCATCTGCATCCAGTAGCAATACCCATTCGGAACCCGCCTTGTCGATCGCCGATTGTTTTTGCGGACCGTAACCCTTGAAAGCCTCGATGTAAATTTTCGCCGAGTATTGCGCGGCGATATCGCGGGTTGCATCGCTCGAATCGGAATCGAGCACGATGATTTCATCGCAAAAGCGCAGGCTTTCCAGACACTTCGATAAAGTCGCTGCATTGTTGAAAGTGGTCACGACTGCAGTAAGCGTATTCATGCCGCTTCCGAATGCGATGGCTGAAAGCGATCCTTTGCGCCCAGGCAACCGGCATAGATGGCCAGCAACATCAGCCAGCAACCGCCCCAAAAAGTCGCGTAGAAAGCCAGATGCGTATTTACCGGGAATAATATGGCCACCAAGGCCAGCATCGGCACAAACGCAAATTCACGTGCGCGCACCGGCGACCAACGCCAGGCTTGCCACATCGCGCAAAAACCGAGCAACCAGCAAAGCAAACCGATTACTCCGGTTTCGGACAACACTTCCAGCAACCAATGATGCGCGTGATAGGCGCCTTCCTGCTCACCACTGGTAAACGGATCTTCGGGCAGCGCGTATTGTTCGTAAACATCGCGGAAGTTGCGTACGCCAATACCATTCACCGGATGATCCGCTGTCATTTTGAGTGCAGACCGCCAAATGCTGATACGCCCTGAAAGCGCATGATCAAAATCCTGAGTTCCTCCCAACAAGGCTGCTTCGGTACGATCGATGCGGACACGTAATTCCGGCGATGCGAAATAGCTCAGCAACAACACCAGACTCGAAGCCAGAAAGAAAATCGCCAGCTTCCGTTTACCCATGACATGCCAACCGCTTGCCACCAACACGATAGCGAACATGACCCAACCGGCCCGTGCGCCTGCCCACAAAATCACGGTTCCGACCAGCATGGCGGCCGCGCACCAGGCCCAGATTCCTCCACGCTTATGTGCCCAGTCCAATGTGAACGGTGAAAGCACTGCGAGTACCAAACCCAGCTTCAAATTGTCGGAGCCGAAAATTCCGCTCAAGCGATCTTCGGTCATCGCACCGCCAAGACTGAATCCGGTCAGCACCTGCACCATGCCATCAATCGCCCAGAACAAACTGATCACGGCCAATCCGGAAAATATTAAATTCCGACCTTTTTCATTTGAAACAGATAAGGCAATCAACCAGAGAAACGGCAGATAACGTAAGTCCACCAGTACTTCGCGCCAGGCACGTTTCGCATTGATCGCATCGAAGGCCGAGAATAATTCCGGCAGCCAGTACGCAAGAAAAAAAGCCAAGGTCATTAACCAGGCTTCACGACTTAACCAGCTCGAACGATAGGAAATTTTTTGCCACAGCATCAAGAAAAAACCGAACACCGCGCCCAAACTCATGACGCCTTCTGCTATGCCCGTCACCGGCCACAAGGCAACGAAGGCCAACACCCAATAAGGTGTCCAGTGTGAAATAGAATCAGGCGCAGAGTTGTTCATACACAGTCATCATATTCGATTGCATCGCAGACAAACTTGGCAAGACATGTAGCTCGGGATAAACCTCATGCCCGAGAATATTTTTGGCCGATTTCGCCAATGCGGCCTCGTCAAAAGGTTCGACAAGGCCTTGCGGAAAATACTGCTGCAGATTTTCTCCGACTCCACCCAACCTCCAACCCAGCACCGGTTTTCCAATACTCAAAGCTTCGATCACGGTGCGCCCGAAGGCCTCCGGCTTGCTCGAAAGCTGCAAGACCAAATCGCTGGCCGCGTACGCATCGGCCATTGCCTTGACTGGCTTGGTAAATTCGACAAATGCCGTGACGCCAAGACGCTCGGCATAGCGTTTCAACTCATCGAGATATCGCTCACGCCCGCCTTGATTGGCCCCGAGACAGCACAAGCGCACATCGCCAAATTCATGTCGCAGCGCCGCCAATAAATTCAAGGCAATCACATGGCTCTTCAGGCGCGTGGCCCTGGCCGGTAGCAATAATAATTTTCCGCCTTGCAGACGCGGGTATTCAATTTGAAAGTTCTCCCACCATTGAGCATCGACCTGATGACCATAAGGGAATTCCTTTGGATCTATGCCCGGAGAAATAACCGATATTTTTTTGCCATCGGTTTTTGGCCACGTAGCGAGAACGTGCTTTCTTACGGTTTCGGAAACACACAGGATTTTTTCGCCGCGCAACATCACGCCGCTATAGAACCCCGGTGAATTCAGACCATGTACGCTGGTGATGAATTTTGGCTTTTGCGGCAGGTTTCGCATCGCCAACAAAGCGGACCATGCCGGCAAACGCGAACGTGCATGCACGATATCGGGCTTCAGCTCTTTCAGGAATTCGCGAAATTGATAGATGGAGCGAAGTATCAGCGGACTTTTTTTGCCGATCTCGCATTTGAAATGCTCGCTGCCTTCTGCTTCGCACTGCGCCTGCATGCGGCCGCCGGCAGATACGATGATTGAACGATGCCCGCGTTGTACCAATGCGCGCGCGGTTTCCAGCGTGCTGCGCTCGACGCCACCACTGTGCAATGCAGGCAAACACTGCACGACGGTGAGGCGACTCATCTCAATCGATTAAAACGTATTCGGCACCGCAGTACGGGCATACGCATTTGCCTTCTTCTTCTAACGGCAAATACACGCGAGGATGCGAATTCCACAAGGCCATCGCTGGCGTCGGGCAGCTCAAAGGCAGAGAGTCGCGGGTCACTTCGTAACGGTTTTGGGTATTGGCGGCGGTAAGCGTCGAATCGGCGGTCATAAAACATCCTTGATCTATGGCGCTATTCTAACCGCATCAACGCTATCGCGGCAGGTCGAATAGCAAAAGCTCGGCCGCCTGATCCCTAGTCTGAAGCTGTATTTCGGCCTCATCGCGCAGTCCGATGCCGTCGCCTGCGGTTAAAACCTGTCCGTTCACATTGACCTGGCCTGAAACGACTTGTACCCAGCCCAGCCGGCCAGTTTTCAGTGGGTGCTGCAGGCTTTTCCCAGGGCTCATCAATGCGCTGTAAAGGCCGGCCTGTTGGGCAATTTTCAGTGAACCTTCGGCGCCATCGCCCGAAGCAACCAAGCGCAAACGGTCATTGCGTTCGCTGATCGGAAAGGCTTTTTGTTCATACGAAGGCGCAATATTTTGCTTGTCCGGCATGATCCAGATTTGCAGAAAATGAACCGGCTCGGTTTGCGAGGCATTGAACTCGCTATGACGAATGCCGGAACCGGCACTCATCTTTTGCACTTCGTTCGGACGAATGACCGAACCGGTGCCGATGCTGTCTTTGTGCTGCAAGGCGCCTTCCAGAACCACGCTGATAATTTCCATATCGGCGTGGCCATGGGTTGGAAATCCACCGCCCGGCGAAACGCGATCTTCATTAATCACACGCAATGGACCGAAGCCCATCCAGGCATCGTCCTGATAGTGACCGAAAGAAAACGTGTGCGCTGAATCAAGCCAACCGAAGTTGGCTTTTCCGCGCTCATTCGCCGGGCGGTAAATCAACATTTTATTGTGCTGCCTCGGAGGCTTCCATCGTAATGCGCAAGGTCACTTCGTCGCTCACGTTTGGCGCATATTTACCAACACCAAAATCGGTACGCTTGATCTTGGTCACGGCATCGAAACCTGCAGTCGGTTTCTTGGACATTGGATGTGGTGCAATACCATTGATGGTCACATCAAATGTCACCGATTTGGTAACGCCATGAATGGTGAGGTCACCGACCAATTTCAATTTGTCTTTGCCGGCTTCCGTCACTTTCGTACTCTTGAAAGTGGCTTCGGGAAATTTTGCGACGTCGAAGAAACCTTCTGCTTTCAAATGGCCGTCAAAAACCTCAACCCCGGTATCCAGGCTGCTCATGGGCACTTTCAAATTCAACGAAGAGTTCGCGGGCTTTTCAGCATCAAGCAAAAACTCGCCTTCAACGGTATTGAAGCGGATGGCGATGTTTGAATAGCCAAAATGCACGTAGCTCGCATAAACCTGCGTGTGCTTCTGGTCGATCGTGTACGCCTTGGTTGCGGCCTGTGCGCTGCCGATGCTGGCAACTAAGGCCAGACTGAGTAATAAAGGTTTCAACATAAAAATCTCCTTGCGAAATATCAGGGTGTCAATGGATCAGGCAATGCTTGCCGCTTCGTCGAAAGACAGACGCGGCGAACGTGGGAACAGGGCGGCGACATCGCCGTAGCCCAGATTGATTAGAAAATTCGATTTGATCGTAGTTCCTGCGAAAAACAATTCATCGAGCTTGGCGTTATCGAAACCCGACATTGGCCCGCAATCCAGACCCAGCGCACGTGCTGCCATCATGAAATAGGCGCCTTGCAAGGTGGCATTACGGAACGCCGTGATATCGATCAGTTTCTGATTGCCGACAAACCAGCTTTTCGCATCGGTATGCGGAAATAATTGCGGCAGTTTTTCATGGAACGCATAGTCGGTGGCCACAATCACGGTGACAGGTGCAATCAGAGTCTTGTCGCGATTTCCATCGGAAATGGCCTGGCCGATTTTGGCTTTGCCTTCGCCGGATTTAACGAACACAAAGCGTGCCGGCGAAGAGTTGGCGCTGGTAGGGCCCCACTTCATCAGCTCGTAGATTTCCTGCAACTTTTCATCCGTTACCGGCTTGTCCAGAAAAGCGTTATGGGTACGGGCGGTACGAAATAATTGATCAAGTGCAGCATCATTCAACACGGACATCGGTACATCTCCAAAGCAAAACGAGTTTTACGAATGTCATAAGTGTATGGCCAATTTCGATTTTTGATAGTGCTGGCTGCTACAACGTATTGTTGCAGCAGCCATTACAACGGGCTTCTGTTAATCTCCGGCGATGACCAAGACGCCAGATCATTGTTGGGTAATTCACGACGGCGCGGCCGGCAACCGCAAGCAGGCGCTTGCACTGGCAAATCGCCTGGGCTGGAGTTTCGTAGAAAAGACCGTGCAACCGTCGTTCCATGCCAGATGGTTTGCACCGCGATTATTGGTATTGCTGCCGTTTACATTGGGTGACGATTTTGCCCATGCCTTGAAAAATCCGCCGCGATTTGTGATCGGCTGCGGCCGACAGGCTGCGCTGGCGACCCGGATCCTGAAGCAGCACGGCAGTGTTGCCATCCAAATTCTGGATCCGCGCATCAACCCCCGACATTGGGATGTGATCATCGCGCCCCGCCATGATGATGTACGCGGCAACCATGTTATCCACGTAACCGGAAGTCTGCATGAAGTCGACGCCGAAGCCTTGCGACAATGGCGCCAGCAACACACCTCATTGGCAGAGTGGAGTTCGCCCCGCACACTCGTGCTGATCGGTGGTCCCAGCCGCATGGCATCTTTCAATGAAGGACTGCTTGAGGTGATGTTCAGCCATCTGGAATACGATCTGGCAAAACATGGCGGCAGCCTGATTATTTGTGGCTCGCGCCGAACACCGAAATTATTCGCCGACAAAATTCGCCAGCGTTTTTCGGATTCGGACTTCCCGATCTGGTTTGACGATAGCGACGGCGAAAATATCTACAGACCTGCATTGGCCCATGCTGACCGCATCGTGCTGACCCCCGATTCGGTCAATATGATTTCAGAAGCCTGTGCAACGGATCTGCCTGTTTATATTGCCCAACCGGAACGTGCACGCGGGAGAATGCGATTATTTCTGGATCAACTGGAAAAAATCGGTCGCATCAAAAAGCAAGCGCGAGAATTAAATGATTATCCGGTTACCGCATTGGACACAATGCCGGGCGTAATCGAGCAACTGAAACACTTTTTTAAGCCGTAGGGTGGGCACTGCCCACCAATTTACGGATATCAAAAATGAGGGGCGGCGTCCACCCTACGATCTGAAATCCAGCCCCTTGGCGGTATAAATATTTAAGGTCTGCTCGCACTGGATTTTCAATTCATCCGGCATATCGATGATGCGTGGTCTCTGGTCGAGGCTACACACCATCGAATGTGAAATCAGATTTTCATAATGCGAGCGAAGCATCTGCGAATCCGTATTGCAGACGTCACCAATGGATTCCAGCACTGCCAGAATATCGGGGGAGCGCTGTGCGTTTAATACTTCGGCATCGGTATTGGCCATCGCCAATACCCGCGACTGCAGGAAGAACTCCATATCGACCAAGCCACCCAGGCCTTGTTTGAGATCAAAACGAATACCACTGCTGCGATCGAGCTCATTGCGCATTCGTTGTCTCATCGCAACGATGTCGACATTGATCTGAGCCAGATCGCGGTGCGCCTGCAAAGCCTGCATTCGTATTTCTTCAAAGCGGGCGCAAACCTCTTCGTCTCCCGCCAATGATCTTGAGCGCACCAACGCTTGATGCTCCCATGTCCACGCTCGCTCGCGTTGGTACTCGCCAAAACTATCCAGACTCGACACCAGCAAACCTTTCGCACCATCGGGACGCAAACGCATATCGACCTCATACAATCGACCGGCCGGCGTGATCGTTTGCATCAGACTGATTATTTTCTGTGCCAACCGCGCGAAATAACGCAGCGCATCCAGCGGTCGATTGCCATTCGACATCATGCTCGGCGTTGCATTGTGCAAAAACACCAGATCCAGATCGGAAGCAAAACCCAATTCCTTTGCGCCGACACTGCCATAGCCGATGATCGCGAAACCGGCATCTTCGACCACACCATGCGGCCCGCGGATTTCCGCTTTCGCCAATTCAAGAACGGATTGCAAAATAACTTCCGCCAGTTCGGCCAATTGCTCCGCGCTTTCGCTCGCCGCCTGTTGTTGAAACAGCGTGGCCTGGGCAATCCGGAATGAAAGGCTTTGCCGCATTTCGTTCAAACCGGTTAATGCCTGCTCGGTATCGCCAACCGCCAATGCTTGCTTTGCAAGCGTTTGCAGCTGCTGCTTGCCCGGATATGCCTGCGCAACACGGTGATCGAGCAATTCATCGAGCAACAAGGGATGTTCGACCAGACGTTCGGACAACCAGGCACTGCGTGCCACCACATCGACCAGCCGTTGCAATGCCACCGGTTTTTCTTCGAGCAAGGCCAGATAACTGGTTCGTTTCGCAATCGCATGCAATAGCCCGAGACTACGCGTCATCGCAGCCTCCGGTGCAACGCTTTTTGCAGCCGCTTCGAGAATCAACGGCAATACATGATCGAGACGCGAACGGGTTTTCTCGTTGAAGCTTTGCACGGTGGAATGCTTGCAGAAATCCTGCAAGGCTTGATGTAAATCATCGCTATTATTAAATCCAAGATCCGATAATTGCTGCGAATTGGACTGGTCCGGAAGACCTCGCCAATAATCAATATAGGCACTCACTTTAGCCTTGTGACGCTTGGACGCCAACAGGCGCGAGAATTCTTCCGATACGACATCGCGATGCACTTGCAATGCATTTTCAAGTTCGTCGGCACTCGAGAAATTCAGACCACGTGCAATGCGATAACAAGTAAATGCATCTTGCGGCAGGCTATGGGTTTGCTCGTCCCGCAGCATTTGCACACGGTTTTCGACACGACGCAAAAACAGATAAGCCTCTTTCAATTTTTCCGCCGTGGTTTCAGGCAAATGCCCCGCCTGCACCAAAGTCTGCATTGCTTTCAGCAAGGATCGTTGCCGCAGGCCGGGTTCACGGCCACCGTGAATCAACTGCAAGGCCTGCACCAAAAATTCGATTTCACGAATACCGCCGGGCCCGAGTTTCAAATGGTCGGCCAGCTCGCGTTTTTCCACTTCGGCCGCAATCATCGCTTTCATTTCACGCAAACCATCAAGCGCGGTGTAATCGAGATAACGGCGATAGACAAACGGACGCAGCGATTCGAGACAACGCTCGCCGGCCGAAATATCGCCCGCGACTGGCCGCGCTTTCACCCAGGCGTAGCGTTCCCAGTCGCGACCTTCGGTCTGGAAATAATGTTCCATCGCGGCGAAGCTCAACGCCAATCGTCCCGAATTTCCATAAGGCCGCAAACGCAAATCAACGCGATGCGAAAACCCGTCGCTGCTGATATCGCCCAATAGCTGCGCCAATCGCTGCCCGAGTCGCGTGAAATACGCTTCGCTGTCCAGACTGCGGGCGCCATCGCTTTCGCCTTGCTGAGGATAGGCATAGACCAGATCGACATCGGAAGAAAAATTCAGTTCGCCGCCACCGAGCTTGCCCAGTCCGAATACGACGAAGGATTGTGCCTCGCCATTTGCATTCTTCACTTCGCCATAGCGCGAAACAAAAAGCGCCGAGATGGCGCGTACGGATTCGCCCAGGGCGATGTCGGCCACTTGGCTAATGGTCCCCAGGCTTGCTTCGACGTTATCGAACTCGTGCAGGTCTCGCCAGATAACACGCGTGGATTGCAATCTGCGCCAACGACGGATCTGCTGCGGCCATTGACTGTCGTCATCGGACGATAATTCCAGAGGTGGAATTTCCGATGCCTCCAGCTCATCCCAGTGTTCGGGTTGCTGACACAGGGTATCGATCGCAAAATCGCTGACGACTGCCAGCGATGCATATTTCCTTTCGATTTCACTCTTGTCGAGTTTGCCGTGACTGGCAGCGACCAGGCGATCCAGATGCCGCTGCACCAAGGCCTGCAATGTTGATTCAAAATCCGTCATGGGTGAATTGTGGCACAGCGATGTTTGCTTCAGAAAAACTAAAGCCCGAAGCTGCAATGCAGTTTCGGGCTTTAGGCTCCCTCCCCCATGTTAGGAGTGTTGGCAGTCTTACCCACCAACATTTTTCTTGCACGTTGCGCTGCAGCATATTGCCCCGATCAACAGCTTGCAAGCATCCATCTGCGATCAGTGCACTCGACTGGCCGTTTTCCGGAAGCCTTCCAATTGCTCGCCAAGGACTTTGTCTACGATTGGCGAGAGCGAAGAGAGGTTATGACTGGCATTGCCGCTGACACGATAAACCATCTGCACCTTCGTTCCGGCTTCCGCTTTTGTCAGCGTGTAAGTCAAAACGGCGCTGACCGCCATGTCCTGCAGGGGGCCGAACGCTCCCTGCAATCGCAGCACATTGCCGGGCTGGGCAAGTATTACTTGCGCATGCATCACCGAATTGCCATTCCATGTTTCACAGAAGCAGCCACCGGCTTTTAATTGCAAACTCATGTTTTTTGCATTGCCGGACCAGGTATGTTCGGAATTCCACCATCGCGAAGGTTTGCCCAGCAAGCGATAGCTGGCCTGCGTATCGAGCGACACCGTCACTTCGTTCTCGACGATAAAATGATTGTCACTGGAGGCAGTCACCTTTGCCTGAGCAATGACGGGGAAAAATAAAAACAGGCAAAAGCTGGCGAAGACGAAACGATTAGATGAACAATTTCTCATTGAACACTCCTGCGTCACAAGGTATTCGTCAGCGACAGTATCTGTTTAGATAAGGAAATAAGTAACCACACTCAAGAACGTGCCCATACTGACAACATCGGTAATCGTGGTCAGAAAAATACTGGAGGCCGTCGCCGGGTCGGCCCCGAGACGTTTGAGTATTAGCGGAATACTGGTGCCGGAAATACCGGCCAGCATACAACTGAACGCCATCGCCCCCATCGTAATCACGGCGAGTGCCAACGGATTGGAGCCCGATTCACGGCCTGCAACTATGTACATCGCGACACCGGCCAACGCACCTGTCACCAGGCCATTCATCAGGCCGAGCACGGCTTCCTTGCCAATCAACTTGGCAATCGGCATGCCTTTTAATTCTCCGAGTGTCATGCCGCGCAACAGCACGGCCATCGCCTGACAACCCAGGTTACCGCTTTGCCCGCCGAGTACCGGCAGGAACATCGCGAGCACGACGATCTTGTCGATCGTATCTTCAAACATGCCGACAACCGCAGCACTGACGAACACCGTCAGCAAATTAATCTGCAGCCAGGGATGGCGAAATTTGAAACTGCGCATCAATGGTGTTGCGAGACGTTCTTCCTTCTCGACACCGACCATGGCACCGGCTTGCGCCGAAATTTCGAACGCCTGTTGTTCAAACAAGACCTGGCCACGGACCTGGCCGACCAGCGTACCGTCTTCTTCGCAGACCGGATAAACCGGATAGTGGCGCGTGACGACTTCTTTCATCGCATCGACCAATTGCATGGTCGGGCGCAAGGCAAAAGCATTGCGGATCATCACTTCATCGAGCGTCTGCATTTTTTCCGCATAAAGCAATTCGCGAAATGCCGCCACGCCCAGCAAATGATTGTCGCGATCTACCACGAATAAATACGTCACCATTCGCTGCTTGACGGTATCCCGCAAAACCTCGATTGCCGATGCCACGCTGGTGCCACTCCGAAAAACGGCAGGCGGGTCTTCGAGCAAACGCCCGACACTGCCTTCCGGATAACGCTGAGAGTCCATCCAGTCGGTGCCTGCAGGCGCAGCGGCCATAATGCGTTCGCGTGCTTCATCGCTCATCGCGGACAAGATGCTGTTGGCGCGAGCCGGCGGCATGCTGGCTAGCAAACGAGCAACTTCGGAAGGATTGCGCAAATCCAGACGTTCTATCGCGGTCTTGGTATCGAGCGCAGCAACTTTGCGTGCGAGAGAATCAGATTCGTTAACCACAGCAACCCCAGAACGAATGGATGAGTCCGCCTAGGGTAGCCGAAAAGTATGTCGAATTGGCTAAATCGCCGACCTTAAAGCCGGCGACGATTGAAATGCAAAATACCAGCTACATTGGGCATTGCAGCTGAAGGCGCTTTCGAATCAAGGCTCTTCGACCTGATAACCCTTGGCACGCAAGGATGCCAGCAGGCCGGTTGGTCGCAGCATGTCGCTCATCGGCAAGATCGCAAAGGTCGATTTATTCTTCGCCAATGCGGTATCTGCAGCAGCCAACCAGGCTGTCTTGGCACGTTGCCGGATGTCGGCGAAACCGGTTTTCTGGGCAACAGCCGCGTTCGTCAGGGCAGCGATGCAGGATTGATTCTGGTCGGTAAAGGCCAACTTCTTTAGTGCCTCTACATCACCGATTGCCCAATTATTGCCACGATCAATCATGGCGCTTAGATCGGTTTCCAGTCGGTCCATCGTTTTGGCAAAACATTCAATATCGGCCAACGAGCTCTTCGAAAACTCCTTGATTGCCACTTTCGGCTTTTCTATTTTGACTTCGATCTTTGGTCGAATGATCTTTTTCCTGTATTCCTTGGCGGCATCTTCCACCACGGGCCTGACGATATTGTCAGAGCTCATGCCGGACTTTTCGACGGCTTTGTCATAAAGCTCCTGCGCTGCAAAAATCGGGCGCCATTTTTCAATGCTCTTATCACGGCCGATGTATTTTGCTTTCAACACGGTCCAGCGCTGATACAGCTCCGGCGACAACACATCTTTCAATTCTGCATCGTTGGGGTTTTTTCTCGCACCATACAAAGACGGAATCAACAACATATTGCCGAACATCCCGCGATCGGTTGAAACGCTGACACTGGTTTCGAATAACACTTCATCCGACTGCGCTATCGTTTTCTCGACATCGCGCGAAACCCAATCCATCTTTTTCGGCAGCGGCGATTGCGTCGCCATAATCCACATGACATTGTCGCCTTTCGAGACTTTCCACATCCCCGGCCCCGGTTGCGACCCGGTCACAACCATCGCCTCCATCATTTTTATGTCGTCCGGCAATGGCGTCGTGTCTTCGACAATCTCTTCCTCCAGCTTTGTGGATTGCGACAAAACCGGAAAACTCTGCAACCCGAGCAATAAAACTATCGAAAGCACTAAACGCATTGTGAACCCCTGTTGATGTAAATATTGGTTGTCATCCTGCTGGCAACCGCATGAATTTTGGCTAAGCGGGCTTGAGACCGGCGACAACCGAAGAAGTTCAGTTTGGCCTCGCCGACCTGCATTGCCGGTCGACTTGAGATGGTGCGTCAGGCTGAATTAGTGGCCTGGTTATGCTATGTTTCCGCCATGATACCGCGCATGAACCTGCTTATCTTTGGCCAGCTTTTTTTGGCGCTGGTCTTTTTGTGCGCACCAGTCGCCGACAATGTGCATGCGATCAAGATGCTGCAGAGTAGCCACGATGATTCACGCAGCCTGCCGAGCCAGGCACCAATCAAAATGGCCATGTCGGAACACGCTCCCTGTCACGAGCCGACAATGGAATCTGCCGATGCAGCCGTTTCTGATCAAGACAATGCAGGTAACGCTGACGATAAACAACCTTGCTGCCCTTATGCGCAATGTTCGCCGAATAATTGCCTGATGCATTTCGCCTTTGTCGCACTCTCCGTTTTTGAAATCATTCCGCATTCACCGATTGATAGTCGAACTTTCACGGATACCGATATCCATCTGGTATCGGTGCCATTCACCGAACGTTTAAGGCCTCCGATCGCCTGAGCTCATGTGCCCATCAGGCTCCGTCATGCTGGTTTCGGGCTAATCAAAATAATATTCATGTACCGGCTCAAGCGCCGACACATCATGCTTGCTTGATAATTTATTGATCAAGCATGGCCGCACAATTCAGGATTTATTTCCATGAACAAGTTACCGAAATTAACAATATTCAACCTGCTGCTTGCCTTGTCTTTGACAGGCTGCGCCAGTCTGCGAACGCAGCCGCCCGATGCTTCGATCAATTCGCTGTTGCAAGAACGCGGCGGGCCGTCGGCGGAATGGTCCGAATATCGAAATTCGCCTGCCGACACCGCGACGATCAATGAATGGATTCTGTCGCCGATCGGCCCGGACACCGCAGTTAAAATTGCCATGTTGCGCAGCCCGAAGTTGCAGCAGGAATATGCGCGTCTCGGTCTGGCGCGTTCGGATGTACTTGAAGCCGTACAAATCAGCAATCCGTCCATCTCGCTGCTTCGCCAGAACCAGAGTCCGGGCGATGGCGTACAACGTACGCTCGGATTTTCATTGCCTCTGGCCGACTTGATTCTGCTGCCTTCTCGCACAAGACTCGCCCATGCCGATTTTGAACGCGCACGTTTCGATACTGCGAAAGCCGTATTCGATGTCGCACTGGACGTCGAGTCGGCCTGGTACGCCTATGTCGGTGCTCAGCAAGTCGCCGATATGCGTACAGCGGTTTCCAATGCAAGCAATGTATCGATGGAATTGGCCGAACGTTTTTACGCGGCAGGCAACATCAGCGAACTGCAACTTAATCAGGAACGCGCGGCGGCCAGCGAGGCGAGACTAGATGCTGGTGCTGCGATGGTTGAAGCCGCGCAACGACGACTTGCATTGAATAATCTGATGGGGCTCGATAGTAATGAGTATCCATGGGCAGCGCTTGACCGTCTGCCGCTCCCCGTTGCCAGCGAAGACGAGCCGGAAACCTTGATCGCCATCGCCCGTGAAAAAAATCTGCAGCTGCTTGCGGCCAGACAACAACTTGTCGTCATGCAGTCCTCATACAAGGCAACCCGAAATTGGCGCTGGCTCGGTGCCACCGGTGTCGGTTACGAACGCGAAAAAGAAGCCGATGGCACCCGATTAAGCGGACCATCGCTCGATTTGGAATTGCCTATCTTCAATCAAGGTCAGGCCAAAATGGCCAGAGCACAGGCATTGCTTGCCGATGCACAAGCGCGATTACGCCAGGCCGAACTATCGATCGAAAATGATATTCGTGCAAATGCCAATGCCGTGCGTGCGCATGGTGAATCCATCGGCATTTACCGAAACTCGCTGATACCGCAACGCGAAACCGTGCTGGCCCGCAGCCAGCAGGAACAGAACTTCATGCTGATTGGCGTGTTCGAATTAATCCAGGCCAAAGCCAGAGAATACGATGCCTACCAAGGTTATCTGGAAGCCGTTCGCGACTATTGGCAGTCGCGTGTCGAACTGACCCGCAGTGTCGGCGAACGCTTGCCGAGTGACGCATCGAAAAAAGAAACGACACCGAGCGTTGAAGATATTTTGAAACCGAAAGACGGCATAGAAGGCATGGACCATAGCGGTCACGACATGTCGAACATGAAAGCGGATGACGAAAAAGAAGATGCGGTGACAGAGCCTGCAGAAGAAGATAAAAAACCGGATACAGAAAAAACCGAAGAACATCGGCACGAAGGAGCACAGCCATGAAATTTACCCGTCGCAATATGCTGATAAGCGCCGGACTGGCCAGTGCCGCCAGCATTCCACTGGTACGCGCACAAGACCATGAAGGCCATGTGATGCCGAACGTGTCGCCTGAAAAAACCGAAACTACGACAGCACGTTCCCGTCCAGGACGAGTTCGCACACTCAATGGCTGGACATTGCCGCATCGCATGAATAATGGCGTCAAGGAATTCCATCTGGTTGCCGAAGAAATCGAGCACGAATTCGCACCGGGATCGAAAGCGATTTGCTGGGGCTATAACGGCTCGACACCCGGTCCGACTATCGAAGTCACCGAAGGCGATCGCGTAAGGATTTTCGTCACGAACAGATTGAAGGAATCCACATCCGTGCATTGGCACGGGATATTGTTACCCAGCGGCATGGATGGCGTTGGCGGTCTGACGCAACCGCATATCAAGCCAGGCGAGACATTCGTCTATGAATTTACTTTGCGGCAACACGGAACCCACATGTATCACCCGCATGCCGACGAGATGACGCAAATGGCATTGGGCATGATGGGTTTATTCATCATCCATCCGAAAGCCGGTGAAACCGTTGCGATCGATCGCGACTACGCTTTTATTTTGCACAATTTCGCGCTGCACCCGGGCACGCGTCGTCCCGACCCATCGGTGTTGCAGGATTTTGATCTGTGGACATTCAACAGCAAAACATTTCCGGCGATTGATCCACTGGTCGCACGCAGCGGCGAGCGCGTGCGTGTCCGCGTCGGAAATTTATCGATGTGGAATCATCCAATTCACATGCATGGCGTGCAATTCCAGGTCACCGGAAGCGATGGCGGCCGTTGGCCACGTTCGCAATGGCGTAGCGAAGTCACCGAAATCGTCGGCGTCGGGCAAGTGCGCGATATCGAATTCACCGCAGTGCCGGGCGATTGGGCATTCCACTGCCATATGTCGCACCACACGATGGGACCAATGGGGCACGAAATTCCAAACACGCTTGGCGTCAATCAACAAGGTCTGGAAGAGCAAGTTCGTGCCATGTTGCCGGGTTATATGGCGATGGGTGAAAACGGCATGTCCGAACATCAGGACCATACCGACAGTGGCCATATGCCGGGGCCGCCAAATACGCTGGCGATGATGACCGGCAAAGGCCCGTTCGGGAATATCGAAATGGGTGGCATGTTTACCGTCGTGAAAGTGCGTGATGATTTACCGAGAGGAAGTTACGCCGATCCGGGTTGGTACAAAAATCCGAAAGGCACAGTGGCCAGTCGGGTGAGCACAGATCCGAACTTCGGTAAGCCGATCCGCAGGAAAACCTGAGCAAACGGTTGCCGGCGACCCGAATATCGGAATAATTCCATAAAACACTTGACTCTGGAGTAAGCTCTAGAGTGCAAACTAGCCACAGCCCGTTGATATGGGCTGTGGCGAGGATGCCGAAACCGAAATCCCTCGCACACACCGCCAATCATTCGTTGAGGAGTGCTGCCGTGACAATCCGATTCCTGTCTGCCGTTTTTATCGCAGCCTTTCTGCTATTGCTGTCGCTGACCGCCGGCAAGGCCGACGCGAAACCCCATACGCAAACCAACTTTTGCCAGAACGAAACCTGCCACTGCATTTTTAGCGACGGCGAACCTCGGCACGCGCCCTGATCGAAGTATTTATGCCAGACAAAGCCATGAATATCGGACAACTTGCCAAGCTGACCGGCATCAGCATCGACACGATTCGTTATTACGAAAAAGAAGGCGTGCTGCCGAAGCCGCAACGTCTTGGCTCCGGCTATCGCCGATATTGCGACGACGATGTTGCGCGACTGGAATTTATCCGCCGGGCAAAAACATTGGGCTTTTCGCTCTCGGAAATTTCCAGCCTGCTTTCGCTATCCAGCAATTCGCAGGCCGACATGTCGGGCGTGAATGCCGCCGTCAGACTGCATCTGCAGTCGGTAAAAACAAAACTCGCCGAACTGGAACGGATTCGCAAAGGTCTCGAAGCCTTGATCGACATCTGCCCAGGACAAGGTGAAATCAATAATTGCCCGATCGTTGCGGCTCTCTCAAGGGAATCATGAAATGAACCACCAGCACGGCAGCGATCATTCGCATGCACACGGCCACGACGATCAAAAACCACATACCGATCCGGTCTGCGGCATGAAGGCCGGCGAGAAAATTTCACTGGAACATGCTGGGCAGTATTTTTATTTTTGCTCCGAACACTGCAAGACGAAATTCCAGGCATCGCCGGAAAAATATTTATCCCCCTCAAGTCATGCTGCCGAAGTTCCTGCAGCAGGAACAAAATACACCTGCCCGATGCATCCGGAAATCGTACGGGACCAGCCCGGCACCTGCCCCAAATGCGGCATGGCACTGGAACCGATAATGCCTTCGCTGGAAGATGAAAAAAATCCCGAGCTGGAAGATTTTTCACGGCGTTTCTGGTGGACCTTGCCGTTGAGCGTGATCGTTTTGATACTCGCGATGTTTGGCCATGATTGGCCGTGGCTGGCAATGGACACTCGCACGTGGCTGGAATTTGCACTCGCCACTCCAGTTATAGTCTGGGCTGGCTGGCCGTTCTTCGTGCGTTGCGCGCAATCCATTCGCAGCGCCAATTTCAATATGTGGACTCTGATCGGCATCGGCGTGTTTGCCGCTTATGCCTATAGTGTCGCCGGCACCTTGTTTCCGGAATGGTTCCCGTCGTCGTTTCAAGAGCATGGCCGGGTTGGCGTGTACTTCGAAGCCGCTGCGGTCATTGTTTCATTGACCTTGCTGGGTCAACTACTCGAACTGAAAGCGCGCTCGCAAACCTCCGCCGCGATCAAAGCCTTGTTGAACCTCGCTCCGAAAACCGCACGTCGAATCAATACCGACGGCAGCGAAGAAGACATCGAATTGAATCACGTGCATGTCGGTGACCGGCTTCGCGTCCGACCCGGAGAAAAAGTACCGACCGATGGCGAAGTGCAGGAGGGCCAGAGCAGCATCGACGAATCCATGTTGACCGGCGAATCAATGCCGGTGTCGAAAAATATCGGCGACAAGGTGATTGGCGCCACGATGAACATCAGCGGCGCGCTGATTGTGAAGGCGACGCGTGTTGGCTCGGACAGCATGCTGGCGCAGATCGTGCAGATGGTCGCCCAGGCACAACGTTCGCGCGCACCGATGCAGCGCATGGCCGACACCGTTTCCTATTGGTTTGTGCTCGCGGTGCTTGCCGCATCGGTCACGACGTTCTTTATCTGGGGCATGTTCGGACCCGAACCTTCCTGGGTCTACGCCGTATTGAATGCGGTCGCGGTGCTGATCATCGCCTGTCCTTGTGCACTCGGCCTGGCAACGCCGATGTCGATCATGGTCGCGACCGGTCGTGCCGCGAATATGGGCATCTTGTTTCGCGATGCCGAAGCCATCGAGAATCTGCGGAAAATCGATACCTTGATCGTCGATAAAACCGGCACGCTGACGGTCGGAAAACCGATGTTTGATTCGGTGCTTGCCGCTTCCGGCCATGCCGATGATGAAGTTCTGCGCATGGCCGCCAGTCTGGATCAAGGCAGTGAGCATCCGCTCGCCGCCGCCATTGTTGCCGAAGCACGAAAAAGAAATCTGACGCTGTCGAAACCGGAAACCTTTGAAAGCAGTACCGGTATCGGCGTTCGTGGTCGTGTCGACGGCAAGTCTGTGGACCTGGGCAATGCCAAATTGATGAGTGATATCGGCGCTGATATTTCCAGCCTGCAAGCCGAAGCAGAATCAAGACGCGCGACCGGCGCCAGCGTGATGTTTCTTGCAATTGACGGCAAATTAGCCGGGCTGCTCAGCGTTGCCGACCCGATCAAGGCGTCGACATCGAAGGCACTGGATGCATTAAGGGAAATCGGCATTCGCGTGATAATGGCAACCGGCGATGGCGTCACCACGGCCAAATCGGTTGCCGAAAAACTGTCCATCGATGAAGTGCATGGTGAAGTGCGGCCGCAGGACAAATTGGCGCTGGTCAATAAACTCAAATTGGAAGGCCGCCGTGTCGCGATGGCCGGCGATGGCATCAATGACGCGCCTGCGCTCGCCGCCGCCGATGTCGGCATCGCGATGGGCACCGGCACCGATGTCGCGATGTCGAGCGCGCAAGTGACGCTGGTGAAAGGCGACCTGGAAGGCATTGTCCGGGCTATCGAATTATCGAATGCGACCGTAGCCAATATGAAACAGAATCTGATGTTCGCGTTTTTATACAACAGCGCCGGCGTGCCGATCGCGGCCGGTGTTTTATATCCGGTGTTCGGATTATTGTTATCGCCTATGATCGCGGCGCTCGCGATGAGTCTGAGTTCGGTGTCGGTGGTGAGCAATGCGTTGAGACTGGGAAAAATCAGAATAAAAGCAGCGAGTACGCCGACGAAAGCATGAATTCCAACAACACTACTGTTGATGCCTTGCGCCATTACCTGCTGGCAAATACCGGATTGCATCTGCTCTGGGAAATGCTGCAGATTCCGCTCTATACCGTCTGGCAATCCGGAACCATCAACGAGATAGTTTTCGCCGTTCTGCATTGCACGGCAGGCGACGTCATTATCGCGATTTCGACGCTAGTCCTCGCTTTGGTGCTATTGAATAAACGGGACTGGCCGCAGCAAACCTCCATGTTGATTAAGACAACAGTCGTCGCGGCTGGTTTGATCTATACGATGTTCAGCGAGTACGCGAATCTTGCCAAAGGGGCATGGACCTATTCAGACCTCATGCCCCTCCTTCCGGGACTCGATGTTGGACTCGGGCCTGTTTTGCAATGGCTTATTGTCCCGTCTATCAGCCTCTGGTTTGCGGAAAAAAAAATCCGCGCGAGTTAGATCTAGTTGCAATTTTCAGAACGCGTGATCGAACGCAACATCGCCTTCAACGCCGACCTGATACGCCGACACCCGGCGCTCGAAGAAGTTGGTCAGTTCCTGCACGTCCTGCAATTCCATAAACGGAAACGGATTGCGGGCGCCGAAATGTTTCGGCAAACCCAATTGTGCAAGCCGCTGATCGGCAACGTATTCGAGATATTGCCGCATATCCTTGATCGACAGTCCGGCAACACCCCAGGAGAGTACATCCTGCGCAAACACCATTTCGCAATCGACCGCTTCGGTCAGCATTGCCAGGATCTGTTCGCTTAATTCATCGTCGAACAGCTCGGGCTCTTCTTCCCGCACGGTACGAATCACTTCGAACGCGAATGCCATATGCCCGCTTTCGTCGCGAAACACCCAGTTGGTGCCCGAGGCCAGCCCATGCAACAAGCCGCGCGAACGCAAATAATAGACATAGGCAAAGGCACCGAAGAAAAACAGGCCTTCGATGCAAGTCGCAAAGCAAATCAGGTTCAACAGGAACTGACGGCGTTGTGCTTTGGTTTCGATCCGGTCGATTTGATTGATCGAATCCATCCAGCGGAAACAGAATTCGGCCTTGTGGCGGATGGCCGGAATGCTTTCAATCGCATCGAATGCCTTAGCACGCGCTTCCGGTTCCGGCAAATAGGTATCGAGCAAGGTCAGATAAAACTGCACATGCAAGGCTTCTTCATACAATTGTCGCGACAGGTACAAGCGCGCTTCCGGTGCATTGATATGCTTGTACAGATTCAACACCAGATTATTCGACACAATCGAATCGCCGGTCGCGAAGAAGGCGACCAGACGTTCAATCAAGTGGCGCTCGGCCGGTCCGAATTTATTGCGAAGATCATTCACGTCGAGCGAAAAATCGACTTCTTCGACGGTCCAGGTATTGCGCACGGCGTCGCGGTACATTTCGTAAAAGGCCGGGTAACGCATTGGCCTCAAGGTCAATGCGAAACCGGGATCAAGCAGATGTGAGGATGCGCCCATTATTGACAGGCCTCGCAGCTTTCCGGATTTTCCAATGAACAAATAACCGCCGCGGTGTCTTGCTCGGTGCTGGTTACCGTGGTTTTTGCAATACGGGTTGCCGGCCTTGAACGCAGGTAATAAGTCGTCTTGATGCCGCGTTTCCAGGCATACATATACATCGAGCTGAGCGCGCCGATGTTCGGACTTTCCATAAACAGATTCAGCGATTGCGATTGATCGATAAAAGCACCGCGATCGGCCGCCATGTCGATCAGCGAACGCATCGGCACTTCCCAAACCGTGCGATACACCTCGCGCAATTCAGTTGGAATTTCCGCCATGTTTTGCACGGAACCTTCGGCCAATTTGATCCGGTCGCGTACTTCCGGCGTCCACAAGCCGAGTTTCTTCAACTCCTCTACGAGATAGCGATTGACCTGCAGGAAATCGCCGGACAGGGTTTCGCGTTTGAACAAATTCGATATCTGCGGTTCGATGCATTCATAGCAACCGGCAATCGAGGCAATCGTGGCCGTTGGTGCAATCGCGATCAGCAAGGAGTTACGCAGGCCTTGCTCGCGAATTCGCTCGCGCAGACCATCCCAGCGCGCAGTATTGCTCGGTGAAATATTCCAGGCATCGAATTGCAATTCGCCCTGCGCTGCACGGGTTTCGGCAAACGAAGGATGCGCGCCGCGCTCCAATGCCAATTCGGTCGATGTCGACAAGGCCTGATAATAAATTTCTTCGGCGATTTTCACCGACAAGCTACGCGCCGCTTCCGAATCGAACGCCAGTCGCATCCGGAAAAATACATCCTGCAAACCCATCATGCCCAGACCGACCGGACGCCAGCGCAGATTGCCGCGCCGCGCCGATTCAATCGGATAGAAATTCAGGTCGATCACGCGATCCAGCTGACGAACAGCCAGCTGCACGGTTTCGGCCAATTTATCGAAATCGAATTCATTGAATTCGTTCAAGTGTTGGCCGAGATTGATCGAACCGAGATTGCAGACTGCGGTTTCATCATAAGTCGTGACTTCCAGAATCTCGGTGCAAAGATTCGATAGATGAATCACATTCTTCGCATTCGCCGTTTGATTGCTGGCGCGATTGCATTTGTCCTTGAAGGTCATCCAGCCATTGCCGGTTTGTGCCAGCGTACGCATCATTTTCGAATACAGTTCGCGCGCTTTCACTTGCTTTGTTGCCAGGCCGGCAATTTCCGCGGCTTCATAACTCTGCTCAAACGCTTCACCCCACAAATCCACCAGATGCGGCACCACTTTCGGATCGAACAGCGACCACATACCGTCGGCTTCGACGCGGCGCATGAATAAATCGGAGACCCAGTTGGCCAGATTCAAATTATGCGTTCGACGCGCTTCGTCGCCGGTGTTGTCACGCAACTCGAGAAATTCTTCGACATCGGCATGCCAGGTTTCGATATAGACGCAGGCAGCGCCTTTGCGCTTGCCGCCCTGATTCACGGCAGCGACAGAGGCATCCAGCGTTTTCAGCCACGGCACCAGACCATTGGACAAGCCATTGGTCGAGCGGATCAACGAACCACGCGAACGAATGCGCGAGAACGACAAACCGATGCCGCCGGAAAATTTCGACAGCTGCGCCACATCGCCATAACGCTGGTAAATCGAACTCAGCGAATCGTCCGGCGAATCGAGCAGAAAGCACGAAGACAATTGCTCGTGCGTGGTACCGGCATTGAACAGCGTCGGTGAGCTCGGCAAATAATCCAGTCTTGCCATACGTTGGTATAACGCGAGTGCTTCTGCGACATCTTCGCTAAGCGCACAGGCGATCCGCAGGAAGAATTGCTGCGGCGTTTCGATCACCGTGCGCGCGGTCGGATGCCGCAACAGATAGCGATCGTACAAAGTGCGCAAGCCAAAATAATCGAACAAGGCATCGTGTTTGTTATCGAGCGAGTCGTTCAATTTCCGGGCATTCGCCTGCACGAAATTCAGCAGGCGTTCGTTGATCAGACCCAGCTCGTGGCCGCGGGCAATGGATTGCGAGAACGCATGGATTTCCTGGCCGGTCACTTCTTTTTCGATGAAACCGGCCAGCAATCTGGCGGCCAGGCGGCCGTATTCGGGTTCTTCGGCAGTCAGCAAAGCCGCGGTGCGAATGGATAACTCATCCAGTTCGCGCGTAGTGGCGCCATCGTATAAGCCCGAGATGGTACGGGTCGCGACCCGCATCGGATCGATCGCAAACAATCCATCCGCGCATCGGGTAATCGCGCGAACGATCTTGTTCAGATCGACGGTTTCGCGGCGGCCATTACGCTTGGTGACTGCCATCACGCCGGTATGCGGCGGCGGTGTCAGTTGAAATTGGGTGTTGGCGTTTTCTTGTTGTGTATGTGTCTTGCCATTTTCGGATGTGCGAGCGACATCAATGTCGGTAACTTGATTCATGTTTTTCTCCAGTGCGTAAGGCGCACATCGCGATCTCTCCCACGGAGATTGCGAACACGGGAGCAGCAACATCATTCCATCGATGCAGCTCTGCTCTCGCGGGCTTCGAAATAACGGGAGGAAAAACAGAATGCCGCACCACGAACGGTGATAACGACAACGGCGATCTCCCCCCGGAGACTTCTGGGCCGATACCGTGCGGTGTGCTTCACACGGTTGTCGGCAGGTCTTCGGACTTAGGACTTGAAGCTCGATCGCTTCGCCTACTTATCGTCGCTTCCCAAGCCCTTGGCTCAGTGCGTGTGACGACTTTCGTTTCCATATACCGCTGCGGGGCAGCGCCGGATTCACACCGGCTTCCCTATTAACCCGACCGCGAGGACGGGACCGACCGACACAAGATATCGGCAATAGCCGGGAGCGTCAACACAATATGTCGAGTTTTGCGGTTGGCGGCATAAGTGAGAAATACCCGCTTTTATGGAATAAGTTGCTGATAATATTTGGATAAATACACCCATCTGCTTGCTCTGATTTTCTTCGATGAATGCCATTCCGCACCGTTCAAATTTACTGAATGCCTTTCGTAATGAAATGCAGCAGGCGCTCGCTGCACGAAACGCTGGCGACTTGATTCTTGCCTTTCATCATTACGAACGCGCACACATCCTGAGCCAGAAATACACCTGGCCACATATCAAAAGCCATTTGGGCATGTTGCGTATCGGTTATATGCGGAAAGATGCGCGGGAAATTTTCGGACAATGTGTTCGCGTAGTTGCTGCACTGATTTTCAGCAAGCTCTGGGTGCCGATTGGCAATACCGGTGGTGCGAATGTTAGTGCGTTGAAACCGATGCCGATTCCCGAGGATTTGAAATTGCTGCTGAAAAGCTGAAACGTTTTATCAGGAACAACCTGGGCATCTGCTAAATCAATGTCAGCATCCAGCCCGCCACTGCACTTCCAACCACCACCAGCCATGGCGGTAATTTCCAAAACATCAATGCTGCAAAAGCAAGAGCCGCAAGAATGAAGTCTTGTGGTTGATGGATAGCGCTTATCCATACCGGGTCATACAACGCGGCAAGCAACAGGCCGACCACCATTGCATTGATCCCGGACAATGCTGCTTGTACGCGAACGCTTCGACGCAAGCGCTCCCAAAATGGCATGGCTCCGATGATCAACAGGAACGATGGCGCAAAGATGGCGAACAGGCAAACCACGCCGCCAACCCAACCGTTCGGCGCGATATTCATCGATGCACCCAGAAATGCAGCAAACGTGAACAGCGGACCAGGCATTGCCTGTGCAGCGCCATAACCTGCAAGAAAAGTTTCATTGTTGACCCATCCGGAGGGAACCACTTCGGCTTGCAACAATGGCAGTACCACGTGGCCTCCGCCAAATACCAGAGAACCGGCACGATAGAACGCATCAACCACGGCGATGGTTTGATTCGGCACCAAGTATGACAGGACAGGCAAACCGATCAGCAGTGTAATAAACAAGAACAGACTGACTACGCCGTACCTGCGACTCACCAGGATGGGCAACTCTTCGTGTTCTTCAACACGTGCCGTTTTTAATAGCAAAAGTCCCGTTGCTGCTCCGATTGCGATCACGCCAAATTGTCCCCACGCAGATGGCACGAGCAAAACAAAACCGGCAGCAACCACCATCATGAAAATTCGCATGAGATCCGGACATAAGACGCGCGCCATACCCCACACCGCTTGAGCCACAACTGCAACGGCTACCACTTTTAAACCATGCAACACACCGAGCGAGACCGCATCATCGAAATTGGAAATGCCCACTGCAAACAGAATCAGAATAATCGCAGATGGAAGCGTAAAACCAATCCAGGCAGCCAAGGCTCCGCCATAACCTGCGCGATATAGACCCAATGCCATACCAACCTGGCTACTTGCCGGTCCGGGCAGGAATTGGCACAGCGCTACCAGGTCTGCATAACTCCGTTCACTCAGCCATTTCCGTCGTGAAACAAACTCATCGCGAAAATAGCCCAAGTGTGCGATTGGACCTCCGAATGAGGTCAAGCCGAGGTGTAAGAAGATGAGAAACACCGACCATGGGTTTCGATCATTGCTGTGTAGCATGCGTAAACCTTGTAAATACTATTCATAGAATATTCCAGAACTGGAATAGTATTGCAGTCAATGCGCTGGTTATGATGCCGACATGTCATTACGGCTCACAAGCAAACGCGATGTCCGAGCACGCACATAACCACGGTTCGAATTCGATCAAACACGAGAAGCCTCTGTGGTGGGCATTGGCGCTGACGGCGTCATTCCTGATTGCCGAAATTATTGCCGCCTTCATGACCAATAGTCTGGCCTTGTTGTCGGATGCAGCGCATATGGCTACCGACACCCTGGCGCTGGTGATTGCCCTGGTGGCAGTGCGTCTTTCCCGCCGACCACCGGATGCAAAACGCAGTTACGGCTATGCGCGTTTCGAAGCGTTTGGCGCACTGGTAAATGGCGCGTTGTTATTTATCGTTGCCGCTTATATTTTTTGGGAAGGCATCGGTCGTTTTGTCGAACCGCCTGAAGTCGCCAGCATCGGCATGCTGGTGGTTGCCGTTCTCGGTCTTATCGTAAATCTTGTATCCATGCGTTTGCTGAAAGCCGGCAGTGAAGAAAGTTTGAACATGAAAGGCGCGTATCTGGAAGTCTGGAGCGACATGCTCGGCTCACTCGCCGTATCGCTTGCTGCGGTGATTATTTATTTCACGCAGTGGTGGATTATCGACCCGATTCTTGCCGTGCTGATCGGTTTATGGGTATTGCCGCGAACCTGGTCATTGTTGCGGGCCAGCGTGCATATTTTACTGGAGGGTGTGCCCGACAATATTGCCTTGTCGGAAGTTCGCGAGGTATTGCTGAAAACACCGGGCGTTGCTGCAGTGCACGATGTGCATATCTGGTCTCTTGCCAGCCAATCGCCAACGATGACCGCCCATATCGTCGCCAATGATGATGTAAAAGATTTGCAACGGCTGAGGCAAACTTTGGCCGAGAAATTAAAGACAGGATTCGACATACATCACCTGACCCTGCAAATGGAAACTTCGCCTTGCGGCAACACGCCCTGTGATTCCGGCGAGCATGCAGGTCACAATCACGATACGCATCACCACCATTAAATTAGACCGGGTTTAATTCCACAGGCATTGCTGCTGGCCTTGCTCAGCACTTGGGTTTGTTCTTGTCGTTAGGCTATGATTGCCTGGCATACCCAACCCCCCTCCGGTATCTGCATGGGCAACACGTTCGTTATTCGACGATTTTCGAGTTTTGCCGTGCTTGCTGCATTGCTTGCAGCGGTGACATTCGCCGTCAAGGCCGAGATTACAACCTCGCAAGTCACCCGACATCCGATGGAAATTCGCGCATTGGTGGACCCGCAAGGAGTGCTTGCAGAGTTGCCGGCACAATTGCAAACCGCTACGACAAAAAAAAATCACCGGGAGCTGGCGCTGCTATTGCTGGCGCAATCCAATGCTTGCCGCGTGATAGCCGACTGGAAATGCCAAATCGCTGCGGGTGAAAAAGCCCGCCTGGCAGCCGAGAAAGCCCACTTGCCGGAATTGCAGATTCGCGGCCTGATTGCCGAGAGCCGCGGACATATGGCGTTACAGGACTTCACGCGTGGCGAGGATTTATTGGGCGATGCGGAGCGACTGCTGGCACTGCACCCGCATCCGGAATTAAGTGCCGATGTTTTTCTAGCCTATTCCTCGCTTAGCTCCAGTTTGGGGAAAAACGCTCTTGCGGCCGATTATGCGGCTCGCGGCTTGACTGTATTGGGCAAGTATCTGTCATTGCCGATTCGCATTCGGCTGATGAGAAATCGGGCGCGTGCACTGGCTCTCCTGGATAGAAATTCCGAAGCCGAAACCATTCTAAAAGAAGCGATCGCGCTAACCCAACAAGTTCAAGATCCCAAACTGAGTGCCGAGTTGTATGTCGAAATCGCCCGGATTGCACGGGCCAAAGGAGAAATTGCAACTCAGCTTGAAAGTGGCAAAAAAATTCTCGCACTAGCCACACAGTTGAATAATTCGCAGGTTACCGGCTTGGGCCACGAGGTACTCGGCCTGGCGGAATTGAACAGGAGAAATTATGCGACTGCGGAAATTGAACTGCGAATTGCGGAGAAATCATTTCGTGAACTTAAACTCTACCGTGACGAGCGTCGTGTACTGAGAGCATTGATTACCAGCATGCTGGGACGGGAGCGGCCTCGCGCCGAGATGGAAACGTTGACTGCACGCTTGGTCGAATTGAGCGCACTGCTTGAATCTGATGATCGCAGGTTGGCGGCAGACGACTTCGATGCACGTCTTAAATATGCAGAGCAGAAATTCAATTTGCAAAGACTTGAGGCTACCGCTGTCCTGAATGCCGAACGCGAGGCTGCATCGACAGTGCAGAGACGATTCATCACGATTGTTGCCTTGCTTGGCATCGTGCTGTTTCTGGTGATGTGCATCTTGTTTGTCAATCAACGCCGCTCAAGCGCGCGCTTAAAAGAGCTTGTTACGCAAGTTAGGCACAGCGAATCGCTCTACCGCATGCTGGCAGAAAATTCGCGCGACCTCGTGGTTCGGATGCGACTCGATGGGCAACGGCTATATGTGTCGCCTTCGGTCAAAGACATGCTGGGGCGCGAACCCGAGACATTGATGGAACATCGCTGGGATCTGGTACATCCGGACGATGTTGAAAAACTTGTCTCCGGCATTAAAGACCTTGGCGAAAATGGCGGCTCGGCGACCATCATGTATCGCGCCAAACACGCCAACGGTTCCTATGTCTGGATCGAAGCATTGGCACGTCTGGTACCAAGCCCCGATGACGGTGGACCCCCGGAAATTGTCTATTCGGGTCGCGACATCAGCGGAAGAATGCGAGCGCTACAACTTTTGTCGCGTAGCGAAAGCCGTATGCGGGCGGTCACGGACAATATTCCCGCGATCATTACGCATATCGACAAGAACCAGCGCTACCTGTTTGCCAATGCCTACTTCGGGGCAGTATTCGATGTTGATCCGCAATCCCTGATTGGCCAAACTTTGCAGGAGTATCACGGCGACAAATTTTATGGCGACATCAAAGAGTATGTTGAAAATGTCTTGCAAGGCATTTCGCAGAATTTTGAAGGGACCGCCATTCTTCGCGGCAAACAATACAATTACCAATCGAACTACGTCCCCGAGCGCGATGCCAACGGCAAAATACAGGGCTTTTATGGGCTCACGTTCGACATTACCGCACTCAAGAATGCTGAAGCCAAACTTGATCAGCTCACACGCATTGACAGCCTGACGGGCGTCGCAAATCGCCGCCATTTTGACGAGCAGATGTCCCTGGTACTGGCTCGTAGTCGTCGTCATGCAACTGCAATAACCTTGATTTGTCTGGATATCGACCGCTTCAAGTCGATCAACGACAACTACGGACACCCAATCGGTGACTCAGTGATCATGGCCTTCGCCCAGCGCCTGCGGTCCTGCATCAGAGAAGATGACCTGATTGCACGCCTGGGTGGCGATGAGTTTATTGTGCTGATCGAAAATTCCCGAGCAGGCAGCGGCGAAGCAATAGCAAAAAAACTGATGTCGCTACTGCTGCAACCGATAGTGATAGACGACATTACGCTTCAAATCAGCGCCAGTATCGGTGTGGCTTATTGTGAAAAAACGCCTGATGCAAAAACGCTGATGAACCTGGCCGATCAGGCACTTTATGCGGCCAAGGCAGCCGGACGAAACACCTATCGATTGGTCAATGCTGACTAAAGATTTCCGTACCGTGCTTTCGTAATTCCGACGGCTTGCTGCCGTTGCCTTTTTCCTAGGTTCGGCTAGACTGGTTTTCACTTCGATAACGCAATGGGACGGGCGATGCCCGATATCTTTGTCAGCTATGCCACCGCCGATCGCGATGCTGCGTTCCGCATCGTCGGTTTTCTGGAAGGCCAAGGCATCCATTGCTGGGTAGCACCGCGCGATGTCGCGCCCGGTGTGGAATACGGCCACGCCATCATCAATGCAATCGAACAATGCAAGGCATTGGTACTCGTGCTGTCGGATCAATCGAACGATTCGCAATTTGTCCGCAAGGAAGTCGAACGCGCGGTCAGCAAAACAAAAGTTGTACTGCCGGTGCGAATTCGCGAAGTCACGCCTTCGGGCTCGCTGGAATTCTATATTTCTTCTGCGCAATGGGTAGATGCCTGGAAGACACCGATGGAGCAACACCTGATGCCTTTGGTGGCCGCCATCAAGGCCATGAATTCGTCTGACTCCGCACCGGTACGATCGGCACCTTTGCACATTGCGTCGGCACCCATTCCAACAACATCGCATTCGCCATTGCTGATCGCTATTGCCGTGATTGCCGTATTGGCAGCAGGTATTGCAGGCACCTTGTGGTACACCGGAAAAAATAATCCACCAGTACAGCAAGCCGCCGTCGAACCGACACCCGCTACGACAATACCGGATAGTGGAACGCATTCGGACGAACCCAACATGGTTCTGGAACCGGATGAATACGAACCGGCTCCGGCAACACCCACGGCGCCACCGATTACGCAAAGCCAGGCGGCGCCCGTTACAGCAGCGCCCGCGCCTGCCACAGTTACCGCACCGGCCGCGCCTGTGAGCAAATTTCCGAAACGTAATGACATCGCTTTCATACTCGGCACCTGGTGCCAGCCCTATAACGGCATGACGATTCGCTATGACGTGATTCGCACCGGCCCGGATACAGTGCTGATTCGTGTTAATCATCCGCAGGCACAACCCTGGGATATCGTCTCTCGCGTAAAAGCAGTCTCGGGTGGCTGGGATTTCATGGCAGTGGATACAACAAGCGGTGACACCGGCACTTACCGCTATGAAATCATCGATGACACGATGATGAAACTGACGATGTCCGATGGCGAAGTCATGGATGGTTCGATCCTGCGCATGCGTTGCGCTTCCCAATAATCGATCGTCGTGACTGACTCCAAGACCTGGCTCGCACAAGTCCGTCAGCTTGAAGCGCGCGGTGAATTATTGCTCGCTTTCGATACTGCTCTGCGTGGCCTCGAAGAACATCCCGGTGATTTGCGCTTGAGTCATCGTGCCGTACTCAATCTGGCGAAAGCGGGTGCTACCGCGAACGCGGAAACCGAATTCGAACGATTGGGATTGGTAAATTCCGACGATGCCGACGTTGCCGCGTTGAAAGCACGCATCGCCAAAGATCATGCACTCGATACAGTGGGTGAAGTACGCAAAACTTTGCTCTCGCATGCCGCGGATTTATACGAAACTTTATATCGGCGCAGCCTGAACTATTATCCCGGCGTCAATGTTGCCAGCTTGCGTTTGCTCGCCGGACAAACAACGGCTGCCGAAAATATTGCGCGTGAAGTGCTGGCGATTTGCCAGACGAATACCGGCAGTACGGACGACGATTATTACCAGCCCGCTTCCGAAGCCGAAGCCGCATTGGTGCTCGGCGATACGGCAACCGCACGCATTGCATTGGAACGCGCTGCAAACGCAGGCCACGATCTCGCGGCGCGTGCAGCGACACGTCGCCAGTTGCGCATGATTTGTGCCGCTCGCGGTATCAGCGATGACGTACTCGACCCACTCGCCTCGCCGACCGTCATCACATACAGCGGCCACATGATTGCTGCGCCCGGCGCCCATGGTCGCTTTCCCGCTTCCGAAGAAGCCGCCGTCGCAAAACAAATTGCCGAACGCCTGGAAAAATATCGCGTCGGGTTTGGTTATGGCCCACTGGCCAGTGGCGGCGACATTTTGTTCGCCGAAGCCCTGCTTGCACGTGGCGCCGAGTTGCAAGTAGTGCTGCCATTTGCACACGATGAATTCATTGAAATTTCCGTTGCACCCGCAGGCCCGCATTGGGTAGCAAGATTCGAAGCCTGCCTGCAACGTGCCGCTTCGGTGACTTATGCCACCGAAGACCGTTATCTCGGCCACGATTGGGTGTTTGCTTATGGCTCATTCGTAGCCATGGGTTTGGCGGTGCTGCGCGCACGCTTTCTCGATGCCGATGTTTTGCAAATGGCGGTTTGGGACGGCATAGAAACTGAAGGTATGGCGGGCACCGGTTTCGATGTACGCACCTGGCGCAATGCCGGACGCGCTTTGGAAGTCATTACGCCTGCTCCTGCAACCAATACAACGGCCGCCAATACCGTGGTCATGCCGGTTGCCGATGGACAGCGCGAACTTAAGGCAATGCTGTTTGGCGATGTTCGCGGCTTTAGCAAGCTCACCGAATCGCAGATTCCCGCTTTCGTAAAACATGTCCTTGGTGCACTCGGCGAAGTACTCGCACGCTATGGCGAACACGTGCTTTATCGCAACACCTGGGGCGACGGCCTGTTTGTCGTGCTCAGCGATGCACCGGTTGCCGCGCAATGCGCACTGGAACTCCAGGCAGCGATGGCAAAGATTGAGCTCGACGCTTATGGACTGCCGGATACTTTGGCATTGCGTCTCGGCGGCCATTTCGGTCCGGTATTCGAAACCACCGATCCGGTGTTGCATCTGACGAATTATTTCGGCGCGCATGTTAGTCGTACCGCCCGTATCGAACCCGTTACGCCTCCTGGCGAAGTCTATGTGACCGAGCAATTCGCCGCCCGGCTGGCGCTCGAACCGAATGCCTATGCCTGCGACTATGTCGGCCAGATTCCCGCAGCAAAAAGTTACGGCACGATGCGCATGTATCATCTGCATGCGCCGCGCGGATATTGATCGACTGTTGCAACAAACTGATGCGGAAATAAGGCCATTGCCTTCATTGACTGGTGCTAACATCTTCTCAACCCACCCGAGGTCATTCGCATGACGACTATCTCAACTGTCCGTGCATATGCCGGCACCACGCCCTACCTGGTGACCCTGACCGACGATCTCGAACACGAATGGCTGGCAGACGAGCCCAGCGAATTCGGAGGCGCAAATGCCGGCCCTTCGGCCGAACGTCTGTTGCTTTCCAGTCTCGGTGCCTGCACCGCGATTACCTTGCAGATGTATGCCGCTCGCAAGCAATGGCCTTTGCAATCGGTGGAAGTCGAACTGCAATTCAATCCATCTGGAAAACCGGCGTCTGGCAATGACATTGCCCGAAAAATTTTGGTGAAAGGCGAACTTGACCCCGAACAACGCGAGCGCCTGCTGCAAGTCGCCAATTCTTGCCCAGTCCACAAAATTCTTACCGGCGAAGTACGCATCGCCACTTCGCTCAATTGGCGATGAACGAGAAGATGAGCAATTCCGAAAATACAATCGCCGGTCACCAGCTTGAGCGGATCACCGCACACAGCGCCGAAGTCGGCAAAGGTTTCATCGTACGTCGCGCGGTGCCGACCAAGGCACGTCGAATGGTCGGCGCCTGGTGCTTTCTCGACCATGTCGGTCCGGCCGATTTTGATGCCGGCCATGGCCTTAATGTCGGGCCACACCCGCATATCGGATTGCAAACATTTACCTGGATGATCGAAGGCGAGATTCTGCATCGAGACAGTTTGGGTTTCGAACAAATCATTCGACCGGGGCAAGTCAATTTAATGACAGCCGGAAACGGGATCGCACATGCGGAAGAGTCACTCAACGATGATGCTGGCCGAGTGCATATCACGCAGTTATGGATCGCATTGCCGGAAGCAGAACGCCATCGTGCGCCCGATTTCAAACACTATCCCGATTTGCCGATTATCGAAAGCGATGGCTTCAAAATCACTTTGCTGGTGGGCACTGCATTCAATTTCACCGCCCCCACGCATGTCTATTCACCGATGGTCGGGATGGATTTCAAAACCGATGCCGGTGCGAGAACCAATCTCGAATTAAATCCCGCGTTTGAACATGCCGTGCTGTGTTTGAGCGGAATGATGAATGTAGAAGGCGAGCTGATCGAACCCGGGACTTTGCTTTATCTGGGACTGGATCGAAATACAATTGCATTGAGTTGCGACAGTGCGGCGCGATTACTGCTGATCGGTGGCGAACCATTCAAGGAAAATATTCTGATGTGGTGGAATTTCGTTGCCCGTACGCCCGCAGAAATAATCCAGGCGTCCGAAGACTGGAATAACCATCGCCATTTTCCGGAAGTAGAAAGCTCACCGTTAAAACGACTGCTTGCACCCGACCCCTCCGGCCTGCATCTGAAAACCTGACAGGAGTTCGTTCATGACAAAGATTCTCGGAATATCCGGAAGTTTACGCGCGCAGTCTTACAACACTGCACTATTGAAAGTCGCGCAATCGCTCGCTGCCAATGATGTTGAACTGGAAATCGCCACCTTGCACGGCATTCCACTTTACGATGGCGATCTGGAGCAACGCGAAGGCATTCCGCCAGCCGTAACCGCATTGAAAGAACGCATCCTGGTGAATGACGGCTTGCTGCTGTCAACACCGGAATATAACAACGGCATTCCCGGCGTGTTCAAAAATGCAATCGATTGGTTATCCCGCCCGGGCTCGGATATTCCAAAAATATTCGGTGATCGCCCGGTTGCCGTAATGGGGGCGTCACCGGGTGGCTTCGGCACCATTCTTTCGCAAAATGCCTGGCTTCCCGTTTTGAAAACACTCGGTGCGCGACATTGGTCAGGCGGACGCCTGATGTTGTCGCGAGCGCATCAAATCATCGACGAAAACGGCGAAATCAACGATGAAGCAACCCGTAAATTACTGGGTTCGTTCTTGCAGGGATTTGCTGGCTTCGTTCAAGGCAATAAACGCTGACAATAAAAATTACGCGACTTCCGGTTCGTGACTGCAAACCCGATTGCGACCGGAATTCTTCGCCTGATAGACGGCGCTATCGGCGGCGCGATACAAACCATCGCCATCCCGATGTTCATTCGGATCGAATTCGGCAACGCCGATGCTTACCGTAATCGGCATGCTGACACTGCCCACTTGAATCGGATCACGCATACACATCGAACGAAAATCTTCGGCACGGCGAATCGCAACCTCTAGCGACTGGCCTTGAAGCAATACTCCGAACTCTTCGCCACCCAGTCTCGCCGCATGTTCGCCATCGATATTGAACTGGTTTTTCAATCGTGTCGAAAATATCGAGAGGCAGGTGTCGCCAACGGCATGGCCATACTGGTCATTGATATTTTTGAAATGATCGAGATCCAGCATCATCAATACCAATGACTGGCCGGTGCTCCTGGCTTTCTGCGACATGCTCATCAATGACTCGGTAAAAAAGCGCCGGTTTGCCAGTTCGGTCAGCGCATCGATTCGACCTTGATGCTCGAACAAATCACGTTGATCCCGCAACTGCTGGTCAATGTCCAGACGATGCTGGTATTCGTTATGGCTTCTCCACAAGGTAGCCGCGACATACATCAAATAGATCGTCATCACCCAGGCACTGGCGGGATCTTTTGGGGTAAGCCATAAAGCAATGAGACCGGGCAAATACATCACGGCCACGCATAAAATCGCAAAGCGCAAACGCATGCTGAAAGCATGCGCGATAGCAACTGCCAGACCCATCGTTGAAAGCAAAACCGCGGTATGGCCTGCAGCCAGTCGCGGATCTATTTGTGTCCACAGAAACAAAACACCGAAAAGTGTCGTGGTGGTCAACACAATGCTCCAGTGCAACATCAACCAGCGATTCAAAGTTGATGCGTCGGCATGCTCGACTGGCGGCTTATGCAAGCGACGAACGATTGCCAAACATAAAAATAGAACTGTCAGACCCCAGGCAATCACCGGGCTATGCGTGAATGCCTCGCCATAAATGGCAACTACCAGCCATCCCGCGAGATAGAAATAGCCACCGATCATCGCAAGTCGATAGGTATCGGCTACTTCCTGTTTCAATCTCAATGATGCGGTTTGCTTCATGAACGTCCCGGGCACTTATCGTGCTACGGTAACGGCAAAGCGGTAGTGCAGCAAGTTACATGCTGTGAATTGTGACCACAGTGTGACGTGCGCCGAACATGAAATAAAAAACCCCGCCGAAGCGGGGTTTTTTGTTTTGTCGCGAGTGAAGCGCCGGATTAGAAATCCATACCGCCCATACCACCCATGCCGCCGCCATGACCATGGCCACCGCCGGCTTCTTCTTTCTTCGGAGCATCTGCCACCATGCATTCGGTGGTGATCATCAAACCGGCAATCGAAGCAGCGTTTTGCAATGCAGTGCGGGTTACCTTGGTTGGATCCAGAATACCCATCGCTACCATGTCGCCGTATTCGCTGGTCGCTGCGTTGTAGCCGTAGTTGTCTTTACCGGCTTTGACGGCATTCAACACAACCGATGGCTCTTCGCCGCAGTTCGCGACGATTTCGCGCAGAGGCGCTTCCATCGCACGCAAGGTCAAGGCGATACCGACGTTCTGATCGTCGTTCGCGCCTTTCAGGTTGCCGATCGCAGTCAGGGCACGGATCAATGCAACGCCGCCGCCGGGAACGATACCTTCTTCGACCGCTGCACGGGTTGCGTGCAATGCGTCTTCAACGCGGGCTTTCTTTTCTTTCATTTCGACTTCGGTCGCAGCGCCGACTTTGATCACTGCAACGCCGCCGGCCAATTTGGCAACGCGTTCCTGCAGTTTTTCCTTGTCGTAATCGGAAGAAGTTTCTTCGATTTGCGCCTTGATTTGCTTGATGCGGGCCTGGATGCCTTCAGCTTCGCCGGCGCCATCAATAATCGTGGTGTTTTCTTTCGAAACTTGAATCTTCTTGGCGCGGCCGAGATCTTTGATCGTGGCTTTGTCCAATGCGAGACCGACTTCTTCGGAAATCACGGTGCCGCCGGTCAGGATTGCCATGTCTTCCAGCATCGCTTTGCGGCGATCGCCGAAACCAGGTGCTTTCACTGCGCAAACTTTCACGATGCCGCGAATGGTGTTGACGACCAAAGTGGCGAGGGCTTCGCCTTCGACTTCTTCGGCAACGATCAGCAAAGGCTTGCCGGCTTTCGCCACGGCTTCCAATACTGGCAACAATTCACGCACGTTCGAAATTTTCTTGTCGTGCAACAGGATGAACGGATCTTCCAGATCGGCCGCCATGCTTTGCTGGTTGTTGATGAAGTAAGGCGACAGGTAGCCGCGATCGAACTGCATGCCTTCGACGACGTCGAGTTCATTGTCCAGACCGGAACCGTCTTCAACGGTGATCACGCCTTCCTTACCGACTTTGTCCATTGCCTTGGCAATCAACTCGCCGATGTTGTGATCGGAGTTGGCCGAGATCGAACCGACTTGGGCAATTTCCTTGCTGCTGTTGCAAGGCTTGCTGATTTTTTTCAGTTCTTCGGTGGCAGCGATAACGGCTTTGTCCATGCCGCGTTTCAGATCCATCGGGTTCATGCCGGCGGCAACGGCCTTCATGCCTTCGCGGATCATGGCTTGCGCCAGCACGGTCGCAGTGGTGGTACCGTCACCGGCGTTGTCGGAAGTTTTCGAAGCGACTTCCTTCACCATTTGCGCGCCCATGTTTTCAAACTTGTCGGCGAGTTCAATTTCTTTCGCTACCGAAACGCCATCCTTGGTGATGGTCGGTGCGCCGAAACTTTTTTCCAGTACAACGTTGCGGCCTTTAGGACCTAGGGTTGCTTTCACTGCGTTGGCGAGAATGTTGACGCCTTTCACCATACGTGAACGGGCATCTTCACCAAAACGAATATCTTTAGCTGACATGATGTATTACCTCAAAAATAAATTCTTGTGTAGGTTGGGCCCTGGCCCAACGCTCTAAATGTTTATCGGAGTCACGTACGTCGGGCCGGGGCCCGACCTACTCAACCCAAAATGGCGAAAATGTCGTCTTCTTTGGCGATCAGGTATTCGACGCCGTCGAGTTTGACTTCGGTGCCGGCATATTTGCCAAACAACACTTTGTCGCCCACTTTGACTTTCGGCGCGCGGGTGCTGCCGTTGTCCAGTGCCTTGCCATCACCGACGGCAATCACTTCACCCTTGATAGGTTTTTCAGTGGCCGAGTCCGGGATTACGATGCCGCCAGCGGACAGTTTTTCTTCTTCCATACGCTTGATAACGACGCGATCAAAGAGCGGTTTAATATTCATAGCTTCCTCTAGGTCAATAAAAACAGATACTTACGAGACTTCTTAATGTTTTTGGGGGTCTTTGTTAGCACTCTACCCTGCCGAGTGCTAATTTTAACGCGTAAACACCCCGACAGGGACGTTTAGTTGCAGCCTTTATGGGGGCGGCATAGGGCGGCTTTCAAGGGCAGAAGCCAAAAACACTGAAACCCGAACCTCAAGCTAACGTTTGCCGCCCGGCTTTTTGTCATAATCGCCCGCTAATATCCGCAGTCCGCGTCAATATCTTTACCCGGGGAAATGCATGTCGTTTAAAAAAATCGGGGCAGCTTGTCTGCTCGGGGGCTTTTTTGTCCTTGCAAGCCTGTCGGCGCATGCCGAAGTGTTCATCAACGAAATCCATTACGACGATGCGACCGCAGCTGGCGATGTAGGCGAACGAATCGAAGTTGTTGCTACCGCGGGTGAGGACCTGACTACATATGTCATTCATCTTTACAACGGCAGCACGCCTAGCGCAGCAATCACTTACGACAGCGATGCCGTTCCAAGCGGAAGCAATGTTACCTGCGGCAGCACAGTACGTATCGCGGTATTAAGTTATGTCACGAATGGAATACAAAACGGAGCCAATGATGCCATCGCACTGGTAAATAGCAGCGGCACGGTAGTTCAATTTCTTAGCTACGAAGGTGTCGCCACTGCCAGCAATGGCCCGGCCTCCGGCACTAGCAGCACTAATTTGCCGGTTTCAGAAACCAGCACTACTCCGGCAGGCACTTCACTCCAATTGGGTGGCACCGGTGCCGGCTACGCCAACTTCAGCTGGAATACTTCCGCCACAGACACCTTCGGCGCCTGCAATAACAGCCAGACGTTCAATCTTGGTCCTCCGGTGAATGTGTTGCCTTCGGTCACTTCGACTGATCCGGTCAATGCGGCTTCGGTATTCCCCGGCACTACGAACTTCAGCGTGACCTTCAGTGAAAACGTCAATGCCACCGCGACCGCATTCACGATGAGCTGCAGCCTGTCTGGAACAATTGCACTGAGTTATCCAGCCAGCGGCACCAGCTTTGCGATCACCGGCAGCCCGGCGCTTCAAAATGGTGATAGCTGTGCATTGACGGTACAAGCCAGTCAAATTACCGACTCCGAAAACGCCAACCCAGCGTCAAATACCGTCGTGAATTTCACCGTCGTTAATCCCTTGCCGACGGTCGTCAACACATCACCTGCGAATAATGGCAGTGTGCTGCCAGGCGCAAATGAATTCAGCGTAGCCTTCAGTGAAAACGTAAACGCCTCCGCAACCGCATTCACCATGAGTTGCAGTCTGTCAGGAACTGTTGCGTTGAGTTTCCCCACAAGCGGCTCCAGCTTTTCGATCACCGGCAGCCCGGCACTTCAGGACGGCGATAGCTGCGCACTGACGATCCATGCCGATCAAATTACCGATACCGGCGGCGCCAGTCCTGGCGCCAATACTGTCGTGAATTTTACCGTCGCTCCGCCGCCAAACGCGGCACCGTTCGTAGTATCGACAACCCCTGCCCACAATGCAGTCGGTGTACCAACAGCGACCGAGTTCAGAATTGTTTTCAGCGAAATGGTCAAGGCCGACGGCGAAGCATTCGTCCTGCAATGCACCGCATCGGGTCTCGTCGCCAACTTGCTTCAATACAAGCAATTAGAAATGGTCGATGGCGGCGGCCGAGCAATTACATTGGCAAGCCCGGTTTTGTTGCAACCTGGCGAGACCTGCACTCTGACTATCGTCGGACAAGGTATTACCGACAGTTCTAACCTCGCTATGTCGGAAGATGAGGTTGCCAGTTTCAAAATTGCCGGCGGTAGTGTTTCTTCCTACTACAACAGTGTGAATACCAGTAATGCCGAACAATTGCGTTGCTCACTGAATACCGTGATTCGTGGTCACACGGTTTATCCGTACAGCGCCAGTACGACCGACACTTGGGACATTCTGGAAATAGCCGACGAAGATCCGAACAATTCCGGCAACATTCTGGATGTCTACAAAAACCGGAGTTACACCAAAGTCTCCGATCGTGCTGGCACCGGTACCGGCGTGACATACAACCGCGAACATACCTGGCCAAACTCACTGGGCTTTGGCAGCGCCACCGGAAATCTCGGTTTGCCACATGGTCCGTATACAGACACCCACATGTTGTATTTGAGTGACACCAACTACAACTCTGATCGTGGCAATAGTCCGTATTCCTATTGCACGCAGGGAGCGGGCTGTAGCGAACGCGCAACCGAAGTCAATAACGGCAATGGTGGCGGCACAGGTGTTTATCCCGGCAATTCCAACTGGGTAAACAGCAATGCGTATGAAACTTGGAGCAAGCGCCAGGGGGATGTTGCGCGTGCCGTGATGTACATGGCGATTCGTTACGAGGGCGGCACGCACACCGTGACCGGCCAAAACGAACCGGATCTGGAATTGACCGATACCGTTGGTTTGATTGTCGGCACTTCTGCTTCACCGGCCTATATGGGTTTGCTGACCGATTTGCTGCTTTGGCACCAAGCCGATCCGCCGGATGCGGCTGAAGTGGCTCGCAACGAAGTGATCTACAGCTTCCAGGGCAATCGCAATCCGTTTATTGACCATCCCGAGTGGGGCACCGAAGCTTTGTTCACCTCGGCCAAACCAGCCAGTTGCACATTGAATACAGCTTCTTTCAATAATATGAAAAGAAATCGCCCGACACCGACGCCAAAACCGCCGCGTCAGAACATTCGATAGACCATCAATCTAGCTGTACGAAATGCCGGGCTTGCCCGGCATTTTTTATGGCTCGACATGCTGCGGCGCAACACAACATCTTGTGTGCAAATGTGACACAAATCACAACATTTCCTGTCACAATTGGCGGGCAAAATAATGCAAGCGTCATTTCTTTAACGGGGACAATTTATGCGGCTTAAAAAATCAGGAGCAGCCAGCCTGCTCACGAGTCTGTTTTTGTGTGCCAGTTTCAATGTCAATGCAGAAGTGTTCATCAACGAATTCCATTACGACGATTCAACCTCCACTGGCGACGTCGGTGAAAAAATCGAAGTCATTGCCACCGCCGGCGAAAATTTAAGTACTTACCGTATCTATCTTTATAACGGCACAAGCAGCCCAACAGCCGCTACGTATTACGATAATGATTTATTGCCAGTCGGCAGCAATGTGACTTGCGGCGCGACAGTAAAAATCGCCGTACTGAGTTATCCAAGCAACGGCATTCAAAACGGCGCCTCTGATGGAATTGCCCTGGTAAACGGCAGCGGCCAGCTGGTGAAATTCCTCAGCTACGAGGGTGCGATCAAAGCCTCCAACGGCCCGGCCGCCGGCATCACCAGCACCAATCTTTCGGTTCTTGAAGATAACAACACCGCACCTGGCAGATCACTGCAGCTCGGTGGAACCGGCACCGGCTCGTCGAGTTTCACCTGGCGTGCTCCGGCGACACAAACCTTTGGTGCCTGCAATAACGGCCAAAGTTTTACCGCACCAAACGTATTGCCAACCGTGACCTCGACGACACCTGCGAACGGTGCAACCGGCGTTGCCGCATCGAGCGATATCCAGGTCAATTTCAGCGAATTAGTCACCGCCAATACCGGTGCATTCACGCTGAACTGCAGTCAAAGCGGTGCACATGCATTGACTTACCCGAGCTCGGGAACCAGTTTCACGATATCGCATAACAGCGCACTGGCCAGCAATGAAACCTGCACGTTCACGGCGGTCGCCGCGAATATCAAGGACAGCGCAAATGCATCGCCTGCCAGCAACACCGTTATCAACTTCACAGTTGCAAATGCACTGACCGGTTACTACAGCCATGTAAATACCAGCAGTGCTTCGCAACTGCGTTGCTCACTGCATCAAACCATTCGTGGCCACACCGTGTATCCGTATTCCAGCAGCACCGGCACCAGTGTCTGGAGCATTCTGGAAATCGCCGATGAAAATCCAAACAACACCAGCAATATTCTGGATGTTTACCGCAATCGCAGTTATCCGAAAGTGTCGGGCCGCGCCGGTACCGGTACCGGTCTGACTTATAACCGTGAACACACCTGGCCGAACTCGCTGGGCTTTGGCAGCACGACCGGCAATTTGGGTCTGCCGCATGGCCCGTATACCGACACGCATATGCTGTATTTGTCGGATACCACTTACAACTCGGATCGCGGCAACAAGCCGTATGGCAATTGCACATTGGCTTCCGGTTGTGCGGAACGCGTGACCGAAGTGAACAATGGCAGTGGCGGCGGCAGTGGCGTTTACCCGGGCAATTCGAATTGGGTAAAAACTCCCGATGGCAACAGCGGTACTTTCCAAGCCTGGGGCAAGCGCAAAGGCGACTTGGCTCGCGCCGTGCTGTACATGGCGATTCGCTACGAAGGCGGCACCCATACCGTGACCGGCCAAAACGAGCCTGATCTGGAAATGACCGACGACCGCAGCAAAATCGTGATCACTTCGGCATCGCCGGCTTATATGGGCTTGCTGACCGATTTACTGCAATGGCATCAAGCCGATCCACCGGATGCCGCCGAACGTGCCCGCAACGAAGTGATCTTCAGCTTCCAGGGCAATCGCAATCCGTTCATCGACCACCCGGAATGGGCAACCTCGGCGCTGTTTAATTCGCCCAAACCGAGCAGCTGCCAACTTAACTAATTCAGCTTCTCAAGAAGAAAACGCCGGGGAAACCCGGCGTTTTTGTTTGCAGCGTCACTGAAACAAGGCTTTTCGCTTCTGCCTTTGCAACCAAAGCCCTACAATTGCGCTCTTGTGTTTGACCGTCGGCCCTCAATATAGCGAGCAGGTCATCGGCACCCCGATTGAGCAAAGGAATCTGAATGTTGCGTACGCTATTGCTGTTGTTAAGCGCGCTGTTGTTTGCCCCGTCCACGTACGCAGTCAATGAAAAAGACCTGCTGCCGATCGACCAGGCATTTGCCTTGAGTGCAAAAGCCGTCTCGCGCAACAAGATCGAATTCACCTGGAAAATTGCACCCGGCTATTATCTTTACCGGCATCGCATGAGCGTGAACGCGGTCGAAAGCAATTTCAAAACCAATCCACTGGAATTGCCCGAAGGCGCGCATAAGAAAGATCAATTCTTCGGTGATGTGCAAACCTATCGCAACGAAGTCATCGGCATTCAAACCGGTGCCGCAGCCGATGGCGTAACTAATGTTTCATTCCTTGTGAAATATCAGGGCTGTGCCGATGTCGGCGTGTGCTATCCACCGCATAAAAAAACAATCACGGTCGCCTTGCCATCTGCATCCCAAACCGATCCAACCGCATTGAATTTAGATGCAAACAAACCCGCGAATTTATTCGGCGGCGCAAAAATCACTACCGACAGCCTGCCCTTGCCTGCAGAGCAGGCATTCCAGTTTGAAGCCATCGTCAATACATCGAATGAATTGCTGTTGCGTTTTACGCCAGCACCCGGCTACTACCTGTATCGCGACAAGACCAAGATTGAAATCATCAGTGACGGTAATGGCGTGATCGCTGGTGACATTGAATGGCCGCCGGCTAAGCAGCACAAGGACGAACATTTCGGCGATGTCTCGGTATTTTTTGATCTGGTTGAAGCCAAACTTCCGCTGCTATTGAAAGATTCGAAAGCGCACAACATCACATTGAAAACGACCTTTATCGGCTGCCAGGAAAACGGCATTTGCTATAAGCCAATGACACGCAACATTGCACTGTCATTACCCGCTGGCGGAAAAATTGGCGACGCAAAAGCAGCAAAAACATCGGCGCCGTTCAATGCGATTGCATGGATACAGGCATTACTGCTGGCACTCGGCGGCGGCTTGATTCTGAATCTGATGCCCTGCGTGTTGCCGGTATTGTCATTGAAAGCTTTATCACTGGTCGAAGGCGCCGATAACAATGGCAATGCCCGCAAGAAAGCACTCTGGTACAGCTTCGGCGTGATGCTGAGTTTCGCTGTCGTTGGTGCTGTCGCGATTGGTTTGCGACACGCCGGCCTCGCATTGGGTTGGGGCTTTCAATTGCAGCAACCGGTAGTTGTCGCCGTACTGGCGTTAGTCATGCTTGCAGTCGGCTTGAGTTTATCCGGCGTATTCCAGATTGGCGCAGGTCTGGCAGGCGTCGGGCAAAAGCTGACCGAAAGCAAGGGACACAGAGGTGACTTTTTCACCGGCGTATTGGCCGTCGTCGTCGCCAGTCCGTGCACGGCGCCAATGATGGGTGGCGCGCTGGCGTTTGCATTCGCTGCTTCGCCATTTCTAGCGATCAGTGTTTTTCTGGCGTTGGGTTTGGGCTTGGCATTGCCGTTCTTGTTGATTGCCTACATTCCAGCCCTCGCAAAAATGTTGCCGAAACCAGGCGCCTGGATGGAAACACTGAAACAAGTGTTGGCGTTCCCGATGTATTTGACGGCGGCCTGGTTGGTATCAGTACTCGCGGCACAACGCGGTTCGATGGGCGTGTTGTTGATACTCGCCGGCGCGACGGCATTCGCATTTGCACTGTGGCTGTGGGAACGCACGCGTTATAGCGAAAAGAAATTCTCGCGCGTGTTTGTGCTGCTTGGTTTGCTGGCGACGGCATATAGCGTGTTTGCGATCTATAAAATCAAGGAAGCGCCGACCAAGCAAGTTTCCTCAGAAACACATGCGGTGTACTCCGCCGAAGCGCTCGCGAGCTTGCAAAAAGACGGTCGGCAAATTTTCGTCAATATGACGGCCGATTGGTGCATTTCCTGCAAAGCGAACGAAGCCGCAGTTTTCTCCCGCCCCTCATTCAAAAAACTGCTCGAAGAAACCAATACGGTTTACATGGTCGGCGATTACACCAATGTCGATCCGGAAATCACGAAGTTTCTGGAACACCACAAAGCCGTCGGCGTGCCGCTATACGTCGTGTATTCGCCAAAGAGTCGCGAAGGAAAGGTGTTGCCGATTATTTTGACGCCCGGCATCGTCGATAAAGCACTGCGCGAAGAACAACAATAATGCTGAGCAAGATTATCCGCATCGGCCTGATTGCCGCCTTGCTGGCCGGTCTCTTACTACTGTGGTCAAAATCGCACGAGTGGAAAGTGGCGGCACGCGAAAGAGCGACCCAGCCAGAACCACAGTTTGTCGAGAACTCGAAAGCGGTCATTGCCAATCTCGAGATTACCGATCTGAAAGGCAAAGCGGTCAAACTTCCGGGAAACGGTCGCTATCGTTTAATCAACTACTGGGCGACCTGGTGTGGCCCCTGCTTGATGGAAATGCCCTTGCTCGATAAATTCGCCAAATCGCAGGATGCTGCAGGCGTACTACTCGTAGGTATCGCCTTGGATGAAGCTGCCGATGTGCAGACCTATCTGAAGGAAAATCCGCTGAATTACGCGCAATTTCTGGAAAAAGCCGACAAAAACGACAGTTCTACCCAATTAGGCAATAAAGCTGGCATTATCCCTTTCAGCGTCCTGATTGGCCCGGATGGAAAGTTGCTGAAACTAAAACGCGGCGAATTTGCCGATCTGGATGAGCTCAAAGACTTTGTGAAACCGCCCAAAGCCTTGAATTAGAGCCTTTTAACTAAAATCAAACGGTTGCTATCTGCTGCGAAAACGCAGCTATCGTCTGGACAAATTGCCATCTATCGCGCACACTGCCCTGCCCTGGGGAGAGGCGCATTGGCAAAGATTCTGGTTTTACACGGTCCAAACTTAAACTTACTCGGCGAACGCGAGCCGGGTATCTATGGCCGCACCACGCTGGAACAGATCAATAGCCGTCTCGGCCTACGAGCTGCGCAGGTTGGTCATGAACTGGAAACCTTCCAATCCAATGCCGAACATGAACTGGTGGATCGTGTGCAAGCAACGCGCTCGGACGGCACCAGCTTTATCCTGATCAACCCGGCTGCCTTCACCCATACCAGCGTCGCGTTGCGTGATGCCTTTGCTGCAGTGAAGACTCCGTTTATCGAAGTGCATTTATCGAATCCGCATGCACGCGAACCTTTCCGCAAGCATTCCTATTTCAGCGACATGGCTCTGGCAGTGATCTGCGGCTTTGGCGCGGACAGTTACAGCTATGCACTCGAATTTTTCATTTCCCACGGCCCGCATACGGCCGCGGACTCCTAATCACATCCCAACAAAAGGACGAGGCCATAATGGACCTTCGCAAAATCAAAAAACTGATCGACTTACTGGAAGAATCCAATCTTTCCGAAATTGAAATCAAGGAAGGCGAAGAATCCGTTCGTCTTGCCCGTATGCCACGTGGTGGCGTAGCACCTGCGCCGGTCGTGCATCATGTCGAAGCACCGCGTGCCGCCGCTCCCGCAGCGCCAGTTGCACATGCCGCGCCCTCGAGCGAATCGCATGGCGGAAAATCGAAAGACGTGCCCGACGGCCACATGATTCGTTCGCCGATGGTCGGCACTTTCTATGCATCGCCAAACCCGGATTCGGCCGCTTTCGTCAAAGTCGGTCAAACCGTAAAAGCCGGCGACACGCTTGGCATTATTGAAGCAATGAAAATGTTCAATCCGATCGAAGCCGATGTCTCGGGTACCGTGCGTGCGATTCTGGTCGAAACCGGACAGCCGATTGAATTCGACGAACCGATGTTTGTTATTTCGTAAGCATTGAACCGTGAGTGGGTTCTACAAAAACCATTCGCGGCTCGAACGCTCACTTTCCATATTGCGTAAAGAAAACGAGAAACAACCATGTTGAAAAAAATCGTCATCGCCAACCGGGGTGAAATTGCGCTGCGAATTCTTCGCGCCTGTCACGCCCTAGGCATCAAAACGGTCGCCGTGCATTCGACGGTCGACAGGAATCTGAAACACGTGGCAATGGCCGATGAATCGGTTTGTATCGGCCCGGCACCATCGACCGAAAGCTATTTGAATATCCCGGCGATCATTGCCGCTGCCGAAGTCACCGATGCCCAGGCGATTCATCCTGGCTACGGATTCCTGTCGGAAAACGCCGACTTCGCCGAACGTTGCGAATCTTCCGGTTTTATTTTCATCGGTCCGACTGCGAACGTGATTCGCATGATGGGCGACAAAGTCGAAGCCATCCGTGCGATGAAAGAAGCCGGCGTGCCTTGCGTGCCGGGTTCCGGCGGACCGCTTGGCGAAGACGGCGACGAATGCATCCGCATGGCGAAGGAAATCGGTTATCCGGTCATCATCAAGGCTGCCGGCGGTGGTGGCGGTCGCGGCATGCGCGTTGTGCGCGAAGAAGCTTCGCTGCTGTCTTCGATCACCACGACAAAAGCTGAAGCCAAGGCGGCTTTCAGCAACGACATGGTGTACATGGAAAAGTTTTTGGAAAACCCGCGCCATATCGAAATCCAGGTGCTATCCGACGGCCAGGGCAATGCGATTCATCTAGGCGAACGCGATTGCTCGATGCAACGTCGTCACCAGAAAGTCGTCGAAGAAGCGCCGGCACCAGGCATCACCGAAGAACAACGCGCCGAAATCGGCAAGATTTGTACCGACGCCTGCGTGCGCATCGGTTACCGCGGCGCCGGCACGTTCGAATTCCTGTATGAAAACGGCCGCTTCTATTTCATCGAAATGAATACCCGCATCCAGGTCGAACATCCGGTCACCGAATTTGTTACCGGCGTCGATCTGGTCCGCGAACAATTGCTGATTGCATCCGGTGAAAAACTGAAACTTAAGCAGGAAGATATCGTCATTCGCGGCCATGCGATCGAATGCCGCATCAATGCCGAAGATCCGGAAACTTTCCTGCCATCACCGGGCTTGATCAAGCATTTCCATGCACCGGGCGGTCCGGGCGTGCGCGTCGATTCGCATATTTACGAAGGTTACAAAGTTCCGCCAAATTACGATTCGATGATCGGCAAACTGATCGTGCACGGCAACACCCGCGCACAGGCGATTGCCCGCATGCGCGTCGCACTGTCGGAAATGGTCGTCGATGGCATCAAGACGAATGTGCCTTTGCAATCACGCATCATGGCCGATATCGGCTTCCAGCAAGGCGGCACCAATATTCATTATCTGGAAAAACGCCTGGCCGAGCGCAAGGAAAAAGCGATTGGCTTGGGTTGAGTAAGTCGGGCCTTGGCCCGACATCGGCATCATTTGAACTTGCTTGTGTCGGGCCAAGGCCCGACCTACCTTCTAAAAACTAATCAGCGGCTTAAGACAAACTGTCTTTTGTCTGCGGGATTTTTGTTTGACCAATTCCGCTTTGACTTCACACACGCGATACGCCAGCGAATAACCGCATGAAACACCTCCGCATGGACTGCTGTCGTAACTGAAAACGATCAAACCGCCATCGGCTCTCGATGCCATGCCCCATCCATACATGGAGTCCGTTCCGAAACGCGTCAGGTAGGAATACGATGGCTTGCGCTGTTCAGATGCAGCCAAAATGCATTTAAACGGATCTTCCACATCACGACAATTTGTCGTACCGGTTCCACTCGATTCTTTCGCCAGGGCCACCATCAAGGGGCTCGAATCACCTGGCTTGGCCAGATCGGGAAATTCCGATTTTCTCGCCGCCTCGAAATCTTCTTTGCTTAATTCGTACGTGCCCCACTCGGCACTATCTTCAACTGTGTCATCAAAGATACCGGTCGATTTTCGCTCGTGTATCCAGTTGGATTTAATACAGCCAGCCAAAAGACTGGCGATTATCAAAAACAGGACAAGCCGCATATGCAAACCTCGTTTATCGAATTAAACGAAGCATAAGACAGAACCAGTCAGATAGTTAGAATCACGCTTTGAAATTCTTTTTCAAGCCCTGCCAGCACTGCCAGTAATCCTGCTGCAATTCTGCGCATTGCAAGGCTTGCTGCGTCGGCTTGATAACGGCTCGGGTTTCGAACATGAAAGCCATCGTATCGGTCAGTACGTCGGGTTTCGACAAATCGGCATTCGATGCTTTTTCGAACGTTGCCGCATCCGGACCATGACCACTGAAGCTGTTATGCAGGGATGCGCCACCCGGTGCGAAACCACCAGCTTTCGCATCGTATTGGCCTTGAACCAGACCCATGAATTCGCTGGCAACATTGCGGTGGAACCACGGCGGACGGAAAGTATTCTGTGCAACAAGCCAGCGTGGCGGGAAAATCACGAAATCCAGATTGCCTACGCCGGGCGAATCGCTCGGTGAATTGAGCACCAGAAAAATACTCGGGTCCGGATGATCGTAACTGATCGAGCCGATTGTATTGAATTTTCTCAGGTCATATTTGTACGGCGCGTAATTGCCATGCCAGGCAACGACATCGAGTGGCGAATGAGCGATTTTTGCCGACCATAAATTGCTCTGGAATTTTGCGAGCAATTCAAAATCGCCTTCGAGTTCTTCATAGGCCGCGACCGGCGTCAGGAAATCGCGAGGATTCGCCAAACCGTTCGAACCAATCGGCCCAAGATCGGGCAAACGCAAATGGGCGCCAAAGTTTTCGCAGATATAACCGCGCGCCATTCCATCGGGAAGTTCGACACGGAAACGAATGCCACGTGGAATCACTGCAATTTCCTGCGGCTCGATTTCGATCACGCCGCATTCGGTGGAAATTTTCAGGCGACCCTGTTGCGGCACGATCAGCATTTCACCGTCGGCGTTATAGAAGAAACGGCCCTGCATCGATTTGTTGGCGGCATACAGATGAATCCCGATACCGCTTTGACCCGATGGGCCGCCATTGCCGGCCACCGTAAACAAGCCGTCGATAAAATCGGTGGGCGTTGTCGGCAAGGGTCTTGGATCCCAACGCAACTGGTTCGGCGTGACGGGTTGATCGTCGAAACGATTGTGAAAACTGCCGGCCGCCTTCAATTCAAAAGGTTTATGCAAAGCTGCCGGACGAATTCGGTAAAACCAGCTACGCAAATTCTGGTGCCGTGGCGCGGTAAACGCGGTACCGGAAATCTGCTCGGCATATAAACCATGCGCGACTTTTTGCGGCGAATTGCGGCCTTCCGGCAAAGCGCCTGCGACCGCTTCGGTGGCGAATTCGTTGCCGAAGCCGGATTGGTATTGAATGCCCATGGAAATCCTTTTCTTTGTTTACAGCACGCCGCGTTTCATCTGGTCGCGCTCGATGCTTTCGAACAGCGCCTGGAAGTTGCCTTCGCCGAAACCTTCATTGCCTTTGCGCTGGATGATTTCAAAGAAAATCGGGCCGACCGCATTGGTAGTGAAAATTTGCAGCAACTTGCGTTGCTTGGTTTCCGGATCGGCATCCATCAGGATTTTATTTTTCGCCAGGCGCGGAATATCTTCGCCATTGTTCGGAATGCGTTCATCCAATACTTCGAAGTAACTGGAAGGGGTATCCAGAAATTCGACGCCCTGCGCACGCATGGTTTCGACCGTCGTATAGATATCGTCGGTGAAGCAGGCAATATGCTGGATACCTTCACCATGATAGGCGTCCAGGTATTCGTTGATTTGCGATTTCGGATCGTTGCTTTCATTCAATGGAATACGGACGATGCCATCCGGTGCCGTCATCGCTTTCGAAACCAGGCCGGTTTTCACGCCCTTGATGTCGAAGTAGCGAATTTCGCGGAAGTTGAACAGACGCTCGTAATAATCCGACCATTTCTGCATGTTGCCGAAGTAAAGATTGTGCGTGAGGTGATCAATGAACGTCAGACCGAATCCGACTGGGTTCTGATTAACACCTTCAATCGCAACGAAGTCATCGGCATAAATATCCTTGCCGTCCTGCACCAGATACAGCATGCAATCGCCAATGCCTTTCACAACCGGCGCTTGCACCACTTTGCTGGCTTCCTGTTCGGTCACTGCTTCGCCGCCATTGCCCAAAACGGTATTGAAAACTTCATTGACCGGATGCTTGAAGCGAATCGCAAAACCGCAGGCACATGGACCATGCGCTTTCGCGAAAGTCGCCGCAAATGAATTTGGATCTTCGTTGACCAGGAAATTAACGCCGCCCTGACGATAAACGGTAATAGCGCGCGACTTGTGTTTCATTACGGCGGTGAAACCCATGCGCTTGAACAGGGCATGCAATAGACCGGCATCCGGTGCGGCAAATTCGACGAATTCAAAACCGTTGATTCCCATCGGGTTTTCAAAGGTGGTGACTTGCATGCCGAGGTTGGGTTGGGCGTTCATTTTTGTCGATTCCTGATCACTAATTCGTGTGCCATAATATAGTTTCATATGAAACTAATTGCAATAAAACGATGACTGCCGACCTGTTAGATCTTGAGCATTTTCTGCCCTACCGGCTTTCGGTACTGAGCAACCGCATCAGCCAGGATATCGCTGCGCTATACGCCGAGCGTTTCAATCTGGGCATTACTGAATGGCGAATCATTGCGATCCTGGGACGCTACCCGAACCTGTCTGCCAATGAAGTAGCTGAACGCACAGCGATGGACAAAGTTGCCGTCAGTCGTGCCGTTGCTTCACTGCTGAAACAAAAGCGTTTGAAACGGCAGTTTGATAAAAATGATTTACGCCGATCGGTTCTTAGCCTGAGCGCGGCTGGCGAAAAAATTTATTCGCAGGTCGCCCCGCTCGCCAAGCAATTACAGAATGCCCTGCTGGCAAATTTCGACGACAAGGAACGCGTGCTGCTGAATTTATTACTGGATAAATTGGCAGCGGCCGAACTCTCGGTGCACGGGTAATTCCTGTCGGGCCCAAGGGCCCTCCTACCAGATCACGCTTTTGTAGGAGGGCCTTCCAGGCCCGACCTCCATAAAAAAACGGCAGCCGAGGCTGCCGTTTTTGTTTTATGCATCGAACAGCAATCATTTCACGCCATGCATCATCTTGTTAATCAACGGCGCAAAAATCAGAAACCCGAAACCCAGACCAAAGCCGCCGTAAATAATCTGCGAATAAGTCGTCACATATTGTTCGATGCCGGAACCGCCACTGGCCTGCGCGGCAATCGCACCGGCAGCGAAATTACCAATCGCCGTACACATGAACCAGGCCCCCATCGCCATGCCGGTTTCCTTCGGCGCAGCCAGCTTGGTCACCATCGACAAGCCAATCGGCGACAAACACAGCTCGCCCATCGTGTTGATGAAATAGGCGATCGCCAACATGATCCAGGGAATCTTGCCGGCAGCCGATTGCAGATTGCCGATACTCCAAACCAACGTGGTGAAACCCAGCGCAACCAAAATCAGTGCTATCGCGAATTTGCGCGGGATCGATGGATTCATGCCGCGCGCTTCCAGCTTCAACCATAACCACGCGAAAACCGGTGCCAACGCGATGATAAAAATCGGATTCGCCGACTGGAACAAAGTGAAATCAAACGGCGCATCGACATAGTCTTTCGCGAAGAAGTTCAGCGAAGAACCGGCTTGCTCGAACATGCCCCAAAATACGATCTTCGCCAGAAACAACAACAGCATCGCGGTATAACGGTGTTGCTGCACCTTGTCGCCGCTGCGGACAGCGCTACCAATAAAATAAAACGCAAGGCATACCATCAGTCCCAGCAAGACATAGCCAACCAATTCCTTCTGGCTAAGCGCAAAAAACACGACCGGCACCGAAAGCAAACAGCCGACGGTGACCTTGAATACGCGTGAAGCCGTTGATTTTGGATCCGGCGCTTCGCCGACGTGACCTAACCAGCCGGTCAACAAATGGAACACCAGCAGTCCGAGGATCATGCCCAAACCGGCCGCGAAGAAGCCCCACTCGTATCCGAACTTTGCACCAATCAAGGTACCGCAAATAATCGGTGCAAAAAACGCACCGGCATTGATGCCCATGTAGAAAGTAGTAAAGCCGGAATCGCGACGCGGATCGCTCGGTGAATACAACATGCCGACCATGGTCGAGATATTCGGCTTGAACAAACCATTGCCGACTACAATCACCGATAGACCGATCAGGAACCAATTCAGATTCGGAATCAGCAACAGGAACAAACCTGCTGCCATCATCAGGCCACCAAGCATGATCGAGGGTCGATAACCGAGATATTTATCGGCAATAAAACCGCCGAAAATACCGGTCGCATAGATCAATGCGGTATAGGCACCGTAAGTAAGACTGGCCTGCGCCTTGGCTTCACCTTCGGGCAACATGCCGAAAAATGCACTGGCGACATACACCGCTAAAATGGCGCGCATGCCGTAGTAGGAAAAGCGTTCCCAGAATTCCGCGCCAAAAAGCATCCACAAGGCGCGTGGCTGCCCCAGATATTCGCCAGGTGGCGGCGGCGTGAAAACATGTTGACTCGTTGTACCTGAACTCATTGCCTACTCGCTTACAATTTTTGCAGAAGGTTATTCGACTAAAAAAACGGCAGCCGAAGCTGCCGTTTCTATCATTTACGTATATCCGATTACTTCACGCCATGCATCAGTTTGTTGATCACCGGTGCGAGCAGGAAATACGCTGCCGCAATAATGATGCCTGTCATGAACATGCTGTCAAACACGCTGGCGTATTGCATGGTGGTGCCCAATGCTTCTTCGCCGCCACCTGCTGCCTGAGCAGCCAGCAAACCGGCAACGTAATTCGCCATTGCAATCGACAAGAACCAGCCGCCCATTGCCAGGCCGGTTTCTTTTGGACGCGCCAACTTGGTGACCATCGCCAGGCCAATCGGCGACAAGCAAAGTTCGCCAATGGTGTGGATCAAATACGTTAGGGTCAACCAGATCCAGCTGATACGGCCGGCTTCATTGGCCATGTTCTGCAATGCAAAAACCAGCAGATAGAAACCGAGTGCCGCACCTGCCAGACCAATCGCAAATTTACGCGGGATCGAAGGATTGATCGATTTCTTGTCGAGCCAAGGCCACATCATCGCAAAGACCGGAGCCAGCAAGATAATGAATACCGGATTGACCGACTGGAAGATCGTGAAGTGCAAGTGATAGCCGAAGATCGTCGGCATATCGACAAAGTCACGTGCCAGGAAGTTGAGCGATGAGCCGGCCTGTTCAAACAATGCCCAGAACAGGATATTGGCGGCAAACAAAATCAACATCGCGATATAGCGGTGCAATTGAATTTTTTCGCCGCTCTTAATACCGCTGCTGATGAAATAAACCGCCAGACCGACCATCATCAAAACCAGCAACATACCCAATACGCCAAGCGAATCGAGCAGCCAGAACATTGCCGAACCTTCGGCAAAATTGGCGGCAAGGCCATTCTGCCAGGACTTGTCGAGCAGGAAGAAGGCTGGAACCGCGACCAGCAAAGCGCCAATGGCAACCTTAATTACCGAACCGAAGCCTTCTTTGCCCGCCGGGGTTGCGCCGACATGACCAAGCCAGGCCTTGAATACCTGAAACATCACCATGCCGAGGATCATGCCGATACCGGCGGTGAAGAAACCCCAGCGGTAGCCGTAAGTTGCACCGATCCAGGAAGCACAGACGATTGGTGCAACCAGGGCGCCGGCATTGATGCCCATATAGAAGATGGTGAAACCCGAATCACGACGGGCGTCACCGGGTTTATACAGCTTGCCCACCATCGTCGAAATATTCGGTTTGAACAGGCCATTACCCACAACCAACACGGCAAGACCCATCAAGAAAGTAGTGAGATCCGGCGCCATCAACATAAAGCTGCCAACGGCCATCAAAGCGCCGCCGAGCATGATCGATCGTTGATAACCCAGGATTCGATCAGCAACAAAACCACCGGCAATACCGGTCATGTAAACCAGTGAGGTAAAACCACCGTAGGTAACACTTGCCTGCGCGTCAGCATCAGGACCTAAATGCGCGAAAAATGCAGCGGCGACGTGCACAGCCAGCATGGCGCGCATGCCGTAATACATGAAGCGTTCCCAGAACTCCGAACCAAACAAATTCCAGAGGGCTTTTGGATGGCCGAGGAACTCGCCCGGTGGCGGCGGTAAGAAATTATCCGAATTATTATTTGTGGTACCACTCATTAACACTCTCCCTGGTTTCTAGAGCAGGACCGGGGAGCTCCCCCGATCTTGAAATCAGGGGGGAATGTAACCGCTAAGCGGCTTCGCGTCTAATTTAACAATTGTTGCGCCGCGTCATTTACTCGGGCCGATCGTGGTCCTGACTTCGAACAGCTCAGGGAAAAAGCTCAGATCGAGAGCTTTCTTCAGGAAAGCGACTCCCGAGCTGCCACCGGTACCGCGCTTGTAACCAATGATGCGTTCGACGGTTTTCATATGACGGAAACGCCACAACTGGAAGTTCACTTCGATATCGACCAGCTGTTCACATAAGTGATAAGCATCCCAATGGGTTTTGGTGTCTTCGTAAATGCGCTCGAACACCGGCATCAGGGCCTCCTGCCGTTCATGTGCCAGCGAATAATCGCGTTCGATGCATTCTTTCGGTATCGCGTGGCCGTGGTCATACAAATAACGCAGGACTTCGTCGTACAAACTGGGTGCATCCAGAATTTTCTTCAGCCAAGCCTGACCTTCCGGATCGTAGCTGAACACTTTCAGCATGTCGGCGTTTTTATTGCCCAATAAAAATTCGATGCCGCGATATTGCAAGGATTGAAAACCGGAAGCAGGTCCAAGCACATCGCGAAAACCCATGTAATCGGAAGGTGTCAGCGTTTCCAGCACCGACCACTGCTCGGTCAATTGCTTTTGTATGTGTTTCACGCGCGCAAAAATCTTGTGGCACGGATCCAGATTATTCGCCCGTAAATGTGCGATCGCAGCAGTCAATTCATGAATCACCAACTTCATCCATAACTCGGATGTCTGGTGCTGGATGATGAACAGCAATTCATCGTGATGCATTGGTTTCGATAGTGGTTGTTGTGCTGACAACAAGATATCGAGTTGTAAATAGCCGCTATAACTAAGGCGTTCGCGCAAGTCGGTGGTGATTTCCTGCTCAATCGGGCGCTGATTTGGGGGTTGGTTCATTGGAGCGTGCACTGGTAAACGAAGTATCAACAGCTTAGCGCATCTTCCTCACAAATTCTTTGCGAATAAAAATTCGTCATGTTTTCGAAGCAAACCTTGGTTAGACTCGCGGGTCACATGACGTTGTTAAAAATTACAGGGGAAGCGGGTATGCGTGGCTGGATAAAACTTTTTGCTGCTTGTTTGCTGGTGCCTGGCTTGGCGTTTGCCGATAACACGGCACAGACTTTGCCGTTTACACAGAACTGGAGCAATCCCGGTTTAATCACCACCAATGATGTCTGGACAGGCATTCCGGGCATTACTGGCTACCGTGGCGACGATATAACTTCGGCTACTGGGGTAGATCCGCAAACCTTGGTCGGCGAAGGCACGATAACCGTTGATGTCAATGCCAACCAAACCGCACCCAATACATTTGCTACCGGCGGCGTTACCGAATTCGATCTTGCCGATGACGTCATTGCCTTGACCGGCTCCGGCACGGCCGATGCCCCTAATATCATTATCAACTTGAATACCACCGGGCAAAGCTTGGTCAATGTTGCCTACAACCTTCGGGACATCGATGGTTCGATCGACAATGCCATTCAGCCAGTAGCGCTGCAATACCGGGTTGGCAGCAGTGGCAACTTCATCAATTTGCCCGCGGGTTTTGTCGCCGATGCCAGTTCCGGCCCGAGCCTTGCGACCTTGGTAACCCCGGTGTCGGTTACCTTGCCGGCTGCGGCCGACAATCAGGCTCTCGTACAAGTCCGCATCATCACCGCCAATGCGGCGGGTAACGATGAATGGATAGGCATTGATGACATCAGTATCACCGGTACCCCTACAGGTTCTTTGCCCGGCTCGTTCCAGTTTTCCTCAGCCACATATTCGATCGCTGAAAATGGCGGTTCGGCGACAATCACGGTCAACCGCACTGGCGGCAGCTCGGGCGCGGTAACCGTCGATTACGCCACCAGTAACGGCACGGCGTTGATTGCCGACAATGACTACACCGCTTCGAGTGGCACACTCAATTTTGCAGACACTGAAATCTCGAAAACTTTCAGCGTACCGGTAATCAATGATTCGACCGTTGAGCCGAATGAAACTGTCAATCTGACACTTAGCAACACTACTGGCGGCGCCTCACTCGGAACACCGAGCACGGGCGTGCTTACCATCACCAATGACGACATAGTGTTGACTCAAATTCACGCTATTCAAGGCAATGGCGACGCATCGCCGATAGTTGGCAGCACTGTCACCACACGCGGTATTGTGACTGGCTTGCGCAACACTGGTTTCTTCATGCAAACCGCCGATGCCGAAGTCGATGCCGATCCTGCGACGTCGCAGGGTATTTTTGTGTTCACCAGCAGCACGCCTACTGTTGCTCTCGGCGATCTCGCACAAGTTTCCGGCAGTGTCGTTGAATTTTTCCAACTGACCGAACTTGGCACCATCACCAATATTTCAGTTTTGAGCACAGGCAATCCATTACCTGCTCCAATCACGCTGACAGCTGCCGACGGTGCGCTTCCAACACCTGAACGCTACGAAGGCATGCGCGTCATTCCAAACCTGACCGTTGTTGCCCCGGCCGGCGGCAACGAAAACGAGCCGAACGCCACATCAACCAGCTCCGGTAATTTCCATGGCGTGTTGCCGGGCGTTGCCCGTCCATTCCGCGAACCCGGCGTCAGCGTGCTTGATACATTTGTACCAGCGCCAGGCGTGACGGTTTTTGACGGCAATCTCGAACTGATTGTTGTGCAAAGCAAAGGTTTGGGCGGCGCGAATATGAACCCGAATGCCGGCGATATCATGACCGGTATCACGGGCATTCTGGATTTCGGTTTCGGTTTCTATAAGTTCTATCCTGATGCCGGACAAACATTGACTTCAACCGTCACACCAACAGCCGTCAGCGATGCTGCGGCGGATGAATTCACCGTGGCAGGTTTCAACCTGTTCCGCTTCTTCGACACACTCGACGAACCCGGCATCAGCGATCCAGTATTGACTGCGACGGCCTTGAACAACCGGCTGGGTAAAACTGCCGAAGCCATTTGTAGCTACCTGAAAACGCCCGACATTATCGGTGTCGTCGAAGTTGAAAATATCGGTGTGCTGACGCAATTGGCCGACACGATCAACAATGGCCAGGTGCCAACCGGCAACCCGGTGCCCGCGTGCAACACGGCGCCGGCATACGTGCCATATCTGGTGGAAGGCAATGACGTCGGCGGTATCGACGTCGGCTTCCTGATCAGCACCAAAATCGTCGACGGCGGCGCAACACCACGTGTTGAAGTCTTGGAAGTTGTGCAGGAAAACGACGGCGAGTTATTCGTTAACCCCGACAGTTCGACCAGTACCTTGAATGACCGTCCGACACTTCGTGTGCAAGCCGTCATTCATCACGCGAACGGCAATTCGTACCCGGTCACCGTGATGATCAATCACTTGCGTTCGCTCAACGGCGTCAACGACACTGCGGCCGGCAACAATGGCTGGGCTACCGAAGGCCATCGCGTCCGTGCGAAACGCCTGAAACAGGCCGAGTCTCTGGCAAATCTTGTTCATGCACGCCAAGTAGCAAACCCCGATGAAAAAATCATTCTGCTGGGCGATTTCAATGCGTTTGAATTCAACGACGGATTTGTTGATTCGATGGGCATCATTACCGGCCAGGAAGTGCCTGCTTCGGAAGTGACATTGCATTCCGGTTTCGTGGTCGCTACTCCGTTGACCAATATGACCACCGTTGATGCTGCCGACCAGCGTTACTCGTTCTCGTTCGACGGCAATGCACAATCGCTCGACCATGCCGTCGTCAATGAAGCACTGTTAATGCAAGACGACGTTCGTGGCGAACATGCCCGTATCAACTCGGATTTCGCCGTGATCAACTACGGCATTTATGGTGCGGCACCGACTCGGGTTTCCGATCACGATCCTGTTGTATTGTTCGTGAAATCGAAAGCATTCGGCGATATTGATCTGGGCGTAGCCGTCAGCAACCCCGACACCAGCATCAATGCCGGCAGCACAACGACTTTCACCGTCGACGCCAACAATCTCGATGAAGGACTTGCGGCCGATAATGCAGTGGTCAGCCTTGTTCTGGATGCCGCCATCAATGGCGTGAACGTAACGGCGCCAGTTGACTGGACCTGTGCAGCGCCTGTTGTTGCTGCGGCCAACACCACGATCGATTGCACGACATTGACCTTTGCGGCACTCGGTAATGCCAACTTCAGCGTCAGCGTACCGGTACCGGCTACCTTTGAAGATGGCGACCTCACTTTGAGCGCAACGATTTCAGCCGAACAAGGCGACACCGCAAGTGCCAACAACATCAGCTCGGATTTCGTGACGGTCATTGGTCAAAAAGCCGATCTGGCTATCCGTACTCGCGGCGCGACCAAGATTTACGTCGGCTATAAAACACGTATCAATACAGTGGCAGACAACTACGGTCCCGATGCTGCCAGCGGTGTTGCCGTTGCCATTACCACCAATGGACCTGCGGGCGCTTTCAAAATCACGACGGTGCCGAGTGGCTGGACATGTGCCCTGGATGCCGGTTATCCAACTGCACGCTTCCTGTGCGCTCTGGATGCAGGCTTGACGATGGCGCGGGGTACGCGTCCGGAATTCGTCCTGACCTTCACTGCGCCGGCATCGATGGCTTCAAGCAATTTGATTGTTGGCGCCGGCATTTCCGCAACTACCGCTGACCCGTCGGCTGGCAATAACGAAGACAGTTATTCCCTGTTTATCGATCAATTGCGTGTTATTTCGCCACCACAGATACCGAACAATTAATTTACGTTCGATATTCGTTAAAAAACCCAGCTTCGGCTGGGTTTTTTTATCCATTCGCCTACGAACGTCTTGCCTTTAGGGTGTGATGACTGTTATCTATCAGATTGCCTGGGAGGGCTTTGACGATGCCAATAGTTGCCAATTTTGAAATTGAATATCAGCAGTACCTCGGCCCCGATGGTCGCTTGAACGGCGACGATTTACCGGAGTTTGCGAAAGACAAGAAAAATATTCTCGAACTGTTCAAACACATGTTGTACGTACGCAGCTTTGATACCAAAGCCGTTGCGCTGCAACGCACTGGCAAATTGGGCACATACGCTTCTTGTCTGGGCCATGAAGCCACCCATATCGGCATCGGCAGTGCGATGCACTACGACGATGTTTTCGCACCCAGTTATCGCGAATACGGCGCGCAATTTATGCGAGGCGTAAAACCACGCGACGTCTTGATGTACTGGGGCGGCGATGAACGCGGCAATAATTTTTCCGGTCCGCCGCATGATTATGCCTGGTGTGTACCGATCGCCACTCAATGTCTTCATGCCGCCGGTGCGGCACTGAGTTTCAAATTGCGTAACGAACCACGCGTGGCGGTATGTTGCGTTGGCGATGGCGGCTCATCGAAAACCGATACCTATGCTGCGATCAATTCTGCCGGCGCTTATACGCTGCCGTTTATTTTGTGCATTATCAATAACGGGTGGGCGATTTCGGTGCCGCGCAAGGCGCAGACCGGTGCAAAGACCTTGGCACAAAAAGGTATCGCCGGCGGCCTGCACTGCGTACAGGTCGATGGCAACGACATCATTGCGGTACGTGGTGCAATGGACCATGCGCTCAAACTTGCACGCAATGGCCACGGCGGCAGCGTAATTGAATTTGTGACGTATCGATTGTCCGATCACACCACCGCCGATGACGCACGTCGCTATCGCGAAGATGCCGAAGTCAAAGCCGCCTGGGAACGCGAACCCATTTCGCGGCTGCGTACTTATCTGATCAACGAAAAAATGTGGAGCGAAGCCGAAGAAGCGGCCTGGAAGGAGGAATGCGGGCGACTGGTCGATGAGGAAGTAAACGCCTATCTCGAAACGAAGGTTCAACCGGTCGAAGCGATGTTTGATTATCTTTATGGCGATATGCCGGCGGATGTTCTCGCCCAGCGTGCCGACGCGATTGCGTGGGAGAAACGCTGATGGCTGCGATCACCCTGATTGAAGCGATTACCCAGGCACTCGCGTATGAAATGAAACACGACGAGAACGTGATCGTGCTCGGCGAAGACGTCGGCGTAAACGGCGGCGTATTTCGTGCGACCGCGGGTCTGCAACAAATATTTGGCGACCAACGCGTACTCGATACGCCGCTTGATGAAACCACGATTGCCGGCCTCACAGTCGGTTTGGCAACGCAAGGCATGAAGCCGGTGGCCGAAGCGCAATTCGACGGCTTCATGTACCCGATGGTCGATCACATCGTTTGTCACGCGGCACGCATGCGTTATCGCACCCGCGGTCGCCTGACCTGCCCGATGGTGCTGCGCGTGCCTTGGGGCGGTGGCATCCGCGCACCGGAACACCATTCCGAAGCGAACGAATCGATTTTCACCAACGTCCCCGGCTTGCGTGTCGTGATGCCTTCATCACCACAGCGTGCCTATGGTTTATTGCTGGCGGCGATTCGCGATCCGGACCCGGTGATTTTCTTCGAACCAAAAAGAATTTATCGCCAGTACAAGGAAGAAGTGCCGGACGACGGCGAAGCACTGCCGCTCGATGTCTGCTTCGTGTTGCGTGACGGCAGTGATGTGACCCTGGTCAGCTGGGGTTCGCAAATCAAGGAAACGCTGGAGACCGCCGATGCGCTCGCAAAAGAAGGTATTAGTGCCGAAGTGATTGATGTTGCCTGCTTGAAGCCGCTGGATTTCGACACCATTCTCGAATCGGTGAAGAAAACCGGTCGCTGCGTAATCGTGCATGAAGCCGCAAAAACCGCCGGCTTCGGCGCCGAAATCGCAGCACGCCTGGCCGAAGAAGCCATCTACGATTTACACGCTCCCGTGGAACGCGTCACCGGTTACGACACCCATATTCCGCTGTTCCGCCTCGAGATGAAATATCTGCCGAGCGTGGAAAAAATATTGGCTGCAGTGAAGCGGACTTTGTCCGTCAGCTAATCGGCATACGCAATTAAATCTGCGTCAAATAATTTCGAGAATTCAAATATGAGCGATAAAAAAATATTTTACCTTCCAGATCTCGGCGAAGGCTTGCCGGACGCCGAAATTGTCGAGTGGATGGTAAAAGTCGGCGACGTGATTCGACTCGATGATCCGCTGGTGTCGATGGAAACGGCGAAAGCCGTGGTTGAACTCCCATCGCCGGTGTCCGGAAAAATTCTGAAGCTTGCCGGCGGTCCGGGCGATGTGATCAACACCGGTGCGATGCTGGTGGAATTTGAAATGGATATGAGCCTCCCACAGCGTGCTGAAGCTCAAGATACCGGGCATCAGCACGGCGCCGCGGCGCATGCACACGCAGAACCTCCACAAACAAATTCGGCGATTCCGCCAACCGTCGTTGCGCCTACCGAAGAAGTACCAAAATCAGCCGATGCCGGTACTGTTGTCGGCGCAATGCAAAGCAGCGACGCGATTCGCAGTGAACAGACACTGGCCATTGGCGGCGTCAAGGCCGTACCGGCGGTACGTGCATTGGCCAAGAAATTAGGCGTTGACCTTGCTCGTGTAAGTCCAACGGGTGCCGATGGCGTTGTCACGATGACCGATGTCAAAAATGCCGCCGCCAATGGCAGTGCAAAACCACAAGTAGCTACGCGTACACAAGCTGCACCGATGGCGACTGCTTCCTTATTCGGCAATGATGCTGCGCCTGCGCCTGCAATGCGCGCAGCTTCAACGGCCCCGGTCGTGAAGAAAGCGGATGCCCCGCTCGATGTCGATCATCCCATTCGCGGCGTGCGCCGCAACATGATTCGCGTGATGTCCGAGGCACACGCGCAAGTTGTACCAACGACCTTGATGGACGATGCCGACATTCATTCCTGGCAAGCCGGTGAAGATATTACCGTTCGTCTGATTCGTGCTTTGGTGGTCGCCTCGCAAGCAGTGCCGGCCCTGAACTCCTGGTTCAACGGCAAGGAAGGCACGCTGCGTCGTCATTCAAGAGTCGATATCGGCATTGCGGTCGACACCGATGATGGCTTGTTCGTGCCTGCATTGCGTAATTGCGAAAACATGAATGCCCAGGATGCCCGCAAGGCAATTAATCGCATCCGCGAACAAGTGAAAACCCGCAGTATTCCACCGGAGGAATTACGCGATTTCACTATCGTGCTATCGAACTTCGGTGTATTCGCCGGCAAGTACGCGACCCCTGTGGTGACACCGCCTTGCGTATGCATTGTCGGTGCCGGTCGTTTATTCCATGAATTGGTGCCGGTACTCGGCGGAGTAGAAACCCATCGCATCATGCCGATTTCGCTGACTTTCGATCATCGCGCCTGCACCGGCGGAGAGGCTGCGCGCTTCCTGCGTGCATTGCTGGATGATTTACAGCGCGCGCGTTGATTTTTATTTTTATGTAGGGGCGCAGCGAGCAGCGCCCCACGTTTAATTTTTTATTTTGTATTTTTTCGCGCGAATCCACAGCGCCACGATCATCACGACCAAAAAGGCTTTATATGCCGATAACGTGGCGACGACTTGCGGCCACAAGGGCCCGGCATCTGACCAGTCGAACGAATACGCCCAGCGCATCGCCAAACCGCTGGCAATCAAAGCAACGATGATGGCGACGACGTCAAATCGCCGGCGCGATGCGTTCATAATATGCGATTTCGGAAATTTCCAGTAGCACCAGGTCAGGATAGCAAACCAGGGGGCGAACAAAATCAACGAAAGATTTGCCATCAAGCTTTCTCGTCTGCAGCGCGTAACTCGTCGAGAGCACTATGGATATCCATCGCAGAAACTCCATGCCCCAAAACTGCCACTGAATCAAGTTCGCTAATAACGGCGACTCCGGACTTCAAATCGGCAATATATTTTCCGGCATCTTTCGGCGTATCGAATGCAAGACTTTGCAATAGCAAATCGCCGTCGGCATTCAGAAATTTGAAATAAAACTTGCCGTCGTTTTCACGGTACTGCTTGAATACCGGCAAGGTTTTTTTCTCAATGCTCTTTTTCGCTTTCGATATAGTGTCGCCAAGATTCCGCAATCCGACCGCATAACGCAGGTCTTTCAGCAAAGGCGCTGCAATCGCACGTGCTTTTTCCGCGCCATGCTGTAGTTGTTGTTCGATCAACTCCGGCCTGGCCATCAAGGCTTCATATTTCTCGCGCATCGGAGCCACTTCGGCATCTATCGTTTCCAGCAAGGCCTGCTTGGCTTCGCCCCAGGACAAACCGCCGATAAGTGACTGACGAAAAGCCGTGCTTTGCTCGGCTGAAGAAAACGCCTGATACAAGGTAAATAAATGCGAGTTATCCGGATCTTTTGGTTCGCCTGGCAAACGCGAATCGGTCACGATGCCGGCGATCAGTTTTTTCAATTCCGCCTTGCTGGCAAACAAGGGGATCGTGTTGTCGTAACTTTTGCTCATCTTGCGGCCATCGAGACCCGGCAAAGTCGCAACCGATTCTTCGATCACCGCTTCCGGCAACACCAGATGCTCGCCATACAAATGATTGAAGCGCGCGGCGAAATCTCTTGCCATTTCGATATGCTGGATTTGATCACGGCCAACCGGCACTTTATTGGCGCCAAACAACACGATATCCGCCGCCATCAGAACCGGATACATGAACAAACCCGCCGTAATGCCGGCGTCTTCGTCTTCCTGCTTGGCAGTGTTGATATCAACGGCCGCTTTGTACGCATGCGCGCGATTGAGCAACCCTTTTCCCGCCACACAGGTGAGTAGCCAGGTCAGTTCGGGAATTTGCGGGATATCCGATTGCCGGTAAAACCAGACCTTGTCCGGATTCAAGCCAGCGGCCAACCAGGTCGCGGCAATTTCCAATGTCGAGCGTTGTACACGGGCAGGATCCGCGATTTTTATCAGTGAATGATAATCGGCCAGAAAATAAAAACTTTCGGTATCCGGATTCAGGCTGGCGGCTATCGCCGGGCGAATCGCGCCTGCGTAATTGCCCAAGTGTGGAGTGCCCGAAGTAGTGATTCCAGTAAGAACGCGAGTTGGCATGATGATTTCGATAAACCCTGATTAAACGCGTCTAGTTTAACCGGTTAAGCCCTAACCCCGCATTCGAACCCTGCACGTTTAGATGGGCGCACAACAAAGGAGTGCCTTTATGAAACGCCTGTTATCCACCCTAGTCGCCATGTCTGCCATGTTTGGCCTGTCTGCCTGCTCTGCCAAGGCAAACGAGCATCTGGTGGACGTCCAAATTCGAGACATGGACCGCTATACCACGCTGGAAAGTTATTTCAATCGCGATCACACCTATGTCGCAGGCCGACCTGGTCATCGTTATTCGGTCGTACTGCAAAACCAGACCGGCGAACGTGTGCTGGCAGTACTCTCGGTCGATGGCGTGAATGCAATCAGCGGCCAGACTGCCAGCGCCTCGCAAACCGGTTATGTGCTTGCGCCATATCAGCGCATGGAAATTCGTGGCTGGCGGAAAAGCATGCAGGATGTCGCCCAGTTCCGTTTTACCGATCTCCCCGACAGTTATGCGGCCCGTACCGGTCGACCCGACAATGTTGGCGTGATTGGTGTTGCGGTTTTCCGTGAGCGTCGTTATCAGCACTACAACGATTATGAAGAAGACTATGGCTATCGTGGTCGTGATGACCGTTATGCGCCAAAAGCCGCTGAACGCAATCAGGCCGGTGCCGCTTCCGATGCCGCCGCAGCGCCTGCGATGAAATCGCAACGCTCTATGGCCGAGGTGCAATCGCGCCAGGAACTGGGGACCGGTCATGGCGAACGTCGTTACGATCCTGCCCGTCAAACCACATTTGAACGCGAAAGCTCGTATCCGAATCAGATCAGCAAGATCTACTACGATTCCTATGAAGCACTGGTAGCACGCGGCATCATTCGCGACTATCGCTACCGCAATCGTGACCGAAGCGGTCCAGACGCCTTCCCGATTGGTTTCGTGCCCGACCCTTACGACTACTGATTATCTTTTAGTCAAAAAGAAAGGCCGCTCAATGAGCGGCCTTTTTAATGATTACCTGTCCGATTTTTTCACCGTTTTTTTTGCCACTGGTTTTGCCGTCTTTTTCGGTGCTTCTTTTTTAGTCGCAGTAGTTTTCGTGACCGCTTTTTTGGTTGATGGCTTCGACGGCATTTTCTTCTTGTTGGATTTCACTTTTTCCAGCATGGAATCCGCCAACAGCACATCATGCGATATCAGACCGGCAGCCTTGGCAATGGCAAGCTTGGCTTCCACCGCATTTTCGTTTGGATCGGCCAGCAATAATTCACGTATGGCTTCGCGTACCGCCTTCGCAGCATCGTGTTGCAACTTTGCTTCGGAACCTTTTTTTACCAATCCTAAAATCGCATCAACTACTGGCTTGATAAAGCCTGCTTCAATTGCCATAAGGGTTCGCCAGTATTAGGTGAGGTTACTTTTTATCGGCTGCTTCTTCGATTTCATCGCCGACTTTCTTGATGTCCTTGCCGACGCCTTCAACGGTATTGCAGGCAGTTAGATTCAATGCAAAAGTAGTTATTAGAACCAGCAAAATGAGCTTCATGCGTTTCATAACTGTCTCCTAAGGTGTGATCAAATTTTAGCCCAAGCGCATCTCAAAATCCGAGAAACCTCCGCTGTAATTCAACTCCTGTTTAGGACATTGAAAATCGTTGTCGAGGGTTCAGTTTGAATCCCGCATCAAGGTCGACTTACCGAACAAACTTTCAACCAGATCGACCGCCAATTGTGCGGTTTTATTGTGATCATCAAAGGCTGGATTCAGTTCCATGATATCCAAAGAACCAATAGTTCCTGCATCCGCGATCATTTCCATCACCAACTGCGCTTCACGATAATTCGGGCCGCCTGGAACGGTCGTACCGACGCCGGGCGCAATCGCCGGATCAAGAAAATCGACATCGAAACTCACATGGATATGGGTATTGCCGTCAATATCTTCCAGCGCTTCTTCCATCGCGCGCTTGATACCGATCTCATCGATATAGCGCATATCGTAAATATCTAGACCGTATTCCTTGACCAGTTTTTTCTCGCCGGCATCGACCGAGCGAATTCCGATTTGGCGAATGTCTTCGGCATTCATCGCCGGACTGAAGCCACCAAGATGCGTCAATGGCTGCGGACCCAGACCACACAGGCAAGACACCGGCATACCGTGCACATTACCGGAAGGCGTTACTTCATGGGTATTGAAATCGGCATGGGCATCGAGCCAGATAACCCGCAATTTTTTTCCTTGCGCGCGGCAATAATTCGCGACCGCAGTAATACTGCCGATGCCAAGACAATGATCACCGCCCAGCAATATCGGCAATTGTTTTTTCTCGAGTGCCGCGCTCATCGCCTGCATCACACTTTGATTCCATGCAACCACCTCATCGAGATGACGATAGCCATCCACCGGCGGCAGCCACGGATTGACCGGGCCACTTAAATTACCCGAATCGATCACATCGAAACCCCGCTCGCGCAGCGCTTTTTCCAAGCCTGCAACTCGTAATGCTTCCGGCCCCATCGAAGCACCGCGGTGGCCCGCACCAATATCGGTTGGAGCGCCGATCAAGACAATTTGCGAACGAGTTTGCGACATGGGTTATCCGGCGATTTCGTGGGCCGTTAGGTTACCAGAAAGGCGTTTCAGAGGCTGAGATTGGGCCTCGTATATATTCGGACGATCGCTTAGTGCTTTTATAGCGCCGATTTGGCGACACGAGACTTCGTTTCGTCTGATACGCGGCGTAGAGCGGGCGTATTATTCTTTGGTGCCGGCACCCGGATTCGAACTGGGGACCTACCGCTTACAAGGCGGTTGCTCTACCAACTGAGCTATGCCGGCAACAGGGCGCTATTCTAACGTGAAGTGCCGGAATCGAAAACCGAAAAGATTAAATTCTGCGCTGTTTTATGCAAATTTGTGCATAAAACTACTGGCAAGTGACCTTGTTTGCGCTTAATTTTCCAATCGGCAGCACCGAGTCCAGCTTGAAATCCTCGGGAACCGCAACATCGATCCACCATTGCGATGCCTGTTCCGTGCGTGATTCAAGCACCGGATTGAAACCCAGTTTGACGACGGATTCCTTGCGTGCCTCGGCATTTTGCAAATCGCGAAAAATGCCCAGCGACACGGTATTTTCCTGCGGCCCGGCGGTAACTACGTAATAGTCACGCAAGCCATTGGCCGCCAATTGCCTGGCAAATTGCAAAGCTTCTTCACGGCTTTTTGCTGCCGGCAAGAACACCCGGTAACCCTGCAAAGCCGCCGCCTGCATTTCGCGAAATTGAATGCGTCCGGCGATCGGCGTCAATAAATTCATCGCGGCACGCAGATCGGCAGGTGTATCGAATGCGCCAATACTTAAACATAGTGGTGTTGCGCTCAGATCCTGCGGGGCCTCATTCAATTCCTCCGCACCGGTTTGCCGGGTGCGCTCTACTTCACTCAATAAACTAAGCGTCAATGTATCTTTTTCTCTTGATGGCAGTGCCGTTGCCTTCGGTTCGCGATGCAATAGCCACCAGCTCGCCGTGCCGAGATGCAGACAAATTAAAAATACAAAAATACTGCGAAGCATAATTCAGTTGGATTCCAGATAACCCGCCCACAACGCCAAGCCTTCAAGTACCAGGGTCGGATGATGGATCGTATTATCCGGCAAATACGGCAATAAAGCTTCCGCATCACCGCCGGTGATCAGCAATGGTAAATTCGGTTCATTCAGCATCTGGCTAGCTTCACGCCAGCTCTTTTCGATGATGCCAAGCACCATATAGCGTGCACCACTAGCCAATGCATCGGCAGTATTGTCGGAAAAACCCTTGGCCGATCCCGATAAATTCCTGAAATTGGAGAAACGGCTTTCCATAGCATTGCGGATAATGGTTTCAGTCGCGGTAATCATGCCGCCATGATGTCGGCCATTTGACTGCAGGACATCGACCGTCAACGCACTTCCGGCAGACACGATCAATACTGATTGCTTGTTTTGATAAGCTGCCAACAATGCCAGAAACCGGTCGACGCCAAGCTGCCGTGGATTTGGATAGGCGATGCGGACGCCCAATGCTTCGGCTTCAGTTTTTACGCGTGTTAACGAATATCCCGCTTCAACCAATGCCGACTCTATTGCCGTACTGATTTCTGCACTGGCGACCGACGCAAAAAAGCAATTCTCATTTCCTGCATCCGCACCAGCATACATTCGCAACTGCTCAATCAAATCTTCCGCATCATTCGCAATGGCTAGCACAGGCGCCAACGAGCCATCCTCAAGCAAACGAGTCATTTTGCAGCGGGTATTTCCACAATCAATCAATAGACTCATAGCACTCACAAGGGTCGCACGCTGACTTCGCCCGAATGATAATGCCGCTCTACACCATCTTGCTGCAAGCGTAATGCGCCTTGATCGGTAATCCCCAATACGCGGCCGGTTTGCACATGAACGCCATCGAGCAATTTGACGCTCTGATTCAACAGCATGTCGTAATCGGACCACTGCGCTAAAAATTCGGCAGCACCGTTTTCCTCAAAACGTTGCAGACCGGGCAACAATTCATCTAGCAAGGCAGTCAATATGTGATTTCGTGACAATATCTTGCCGTCAGCTTGCCGTTGCAAATCGGTCCAGTCCTGATCAATCTTTTTTGCCGAATGCACCGGCATTCTGACATTCAGGCCAATGCCGATTACTGCACTAATTTCGGCATTCGCCTCGCCCGACACTTCGATTAAAATGCCACCGCATTTTTTATTTCCGGAAGCATAGATGTCGTTTGGCCACTTCAGCCCGATATCGGAAAAACCCTGTGCACGCAAACTTTTAGCCAGGATGACGCCGACTACCAGACTTAATCCGGATAAAGCCGGCAAGCCTTTATTGAAACGACGCCGCAAACTCAGATAGATATTTGCCGCCATCGGTGAAGTCCATTGCCGGCCAAGGCGGCCGCGTCCAGCCGTTTGCCGTTCCGCCAGAAACACGTCCGTGCCAGGCTTTTTTTTAGCTGCGACCTTCGCCCAAGAATTCGTGGAATCGATTTGCTCGACGATATGAAAATCACCGATCTGTTTTTTGGCATCCGCGCTCAAACGATTGCAAATCAAATTCTGATCCAGCCAATCCAAGTCATGCGTCAGATAGTAGCCTTGGCCGGATTTTGTTTCGATTTCAAAGCCGGCTTCACGCAATTGCTGAATGCGTTTCCAGATCGCAGCGCGGCTCACGCCCAGTTGTTCTGCAAGCGTTACGCCACTTACAGGCTGCTTAGAAAGCAAACCGAGGAGTGCGCGATCAATCATGAAGATTTCCCGCGCAATGCGCGCCAGGCACGTTGCCAAAGCATGGCTTTATCAAATCGATATTCATTTTTCTGGACAAGTCGCTGCATATTGCCGCGATGGCTAAACAACATCAGGAGTGCAGCGAATCCTGAAAATATCAGGACCGGCATGGCCGCTTCGCTTATCCATGCAAAGATCAACAAGCTAAAACCGGCCAATACGGTCGATAAACCGACGTAACCGGTAATCGTCAGACACAAGCACCAGACAAGCACCACGATGACAATTGCGATCGGCCAAAGCAGCAACACGCCACCGACAAGAGTCGCCGCACCTTTGCCGCCACGGAAGCCATGAAACACTGGCCAGACATGCCCTAGCACGGCACAAAAAACAGCCACCCACGGAATCGCATCAAAGTAGCCTGTTGATGAAAAACGCAAAGCCAGATAAGCAGCCAACGCGCCCTTGCCAACGTCGATCAACACGACGCCCAATGCGAATTTGAAGCCCTGCGTACGAAATGCGTTGGTACCTCCAGCATTCCCGCTGCCCTGTTTGCGAATATCGACGCCACGAAAACGGCCCAGCAGCAAGCTGCCGGAAATCGAACCGAGCAGATAAGACGACAGCAAAATCAGAATATCGAGCATGGATATCACTTACGGCACTGGCTGCAGTGAAATTACCAATGCGCCCGGGCCAGCATGTGCACCAACGGCAGGGCCGGTTTCAACACACCAGGCATGTTCATGCGGAATCAGTTTTTTCAGCTCGGCCAGAAGCTCTTCGCCATCTTTTTCGGCATCGCAATGTCCAACAATCAAACGATACTTTTTATCGAGATCGATGGATTTGGCGACAAACAGTGCAAAACGTTTCGGAATATCTTTTTTGCCGAAAAAAGCGGAATTCGGTTTTAATGTTCCTTCCGGCGTCACTTTCACCATCGGCGTCAAACCCAGCCATTCGGCAATGACTTTTGCCCAGCGTGGTACTCGGCCACCGCGCACGGCATGGCTGATTTCGCGTGCAATCGCCCAGGTTTCGGTTTTCGGTTTCAGCTTTTCCAGTAGAGCCATGATCGCTTCGGCGGATTCGCCGCGTTGTGCCGCTTCCGCTGCAGCTATCGCAAGCAAGGCTTCGCCGCCGGCAGCGTTGGCGGTATCAAAAACAAAACTTCGTTCGGCGTGACCACGATGTGTCGCCGTTTCGGCCGACTGAATGGTGCCTGATACTGCACGCGACAATCCAACGTAAACGAAAGCGGGATGATGCGACAGCAGAAATTCGAACTGCCTGCGAAAATCACCGGGAGAAGGCTGACTGGTTTTCGGCAATACGATTTCGGTACGTAGTTTTCGATAAAACTCCGCCGTCGTCAGGCCGATTTTGTCGAGATAATCGTCATCGCCAAAATTCAAGCGCATCGGCACGACATGAATGTTCAGTTGCTCGGCAATGCCTATCGGTAAATCAGCGGCGCTATCGGTAATCACGACCACGCCACCGGTACCTTGGCTGCTGCGTTTTTGTGCATGCATGTCATCGGCCTTGGTCGATTCCACACGGCCGAATCGTGCCGCCACTTCGAATAAGGCTTTTGGATTCGCCACATGCGCATGCAATCGCAAACGGGAATGCGAACCTGCGACAACGACACAGGAAGCCCCGAGATCCGTCACCGCGGCACGCAAACTGGCGCGATCGAGGCCTTCGCCAATCAGCAAACATTCGCTGCAAAAACGATGTTCGGGATCTTCATCGCTCAGGTCACCGTGGACCTGCGCCGCTTCGAGGTCGGCACGATTTTCCAGAACACTATCGACCAATTCCCATTGTCCGGATTTCAAATACTCATCGATACCTTCGAGCATATCGACAAAACCCTGGGCGCCGGCATCGACAACGCCGGCTTTCAGCAAGACCGGCAATTGTTGTGGCGTGTAAGCCAAAGCCTTGCGGGCGTTTTGCAGCGCTTTATCGAACCAGGTTTTCGCATCGGTGATATCGGTACGCGCCTCCAGCGCTTCGGCGAAGGCGGTGATCACACTCAAAATGGTGCCTTCTTTCGGTTCGGCCAATGCATACCTGGCAGATTTTGCTCCGGCCTGTACAGCACGCGACATCATTGCAAAATCGATACCGCGAACTACACCGACCGCTTCGGCTACCCCGGTAAAAAATTGCGCCAAAATGGCGCCAGAATTTCCGCGCGCCCCGTCGATCGCATCATCGCCCACTCTTCTTAACAAATCGCCCGCCCCCGGGGTACGGCGACTCAGGGCACCGGTCAGCACATTGCCCAAGGTGAAGGCCAGATTACTGCCGGTATCGCCATCGGGCACCGGGAAGACATTGATTTTATTGAGCGCCTCTCGCTGCGAAATAACACGCCTTGCACCCGCAATCAGGGCACGCCGAAGAGCCGGGCCGCGAATATGAATGGGGGGTAGCGAATTAAGGACGGCACTCATGCGGGGCTAAGTCTGCCGGAACTTCAGGCCTGTGACTATGCTGCGCTGCAAAATAACATCTAACTCACATTTGCAAAAAAAATCGGGCTAAAATGCGGATGCTTTGCAACCTTTTGCATCGCACGTGCATCTTAATGGCACCAGGGCTTTGGGGACGATCCAAATGAAATCATCTGTCTATCTATTTTTGCTGCTACTGATTGCCGGTCCGGCTTTCTCTGCTGCCAGCACCAATGGCGATGAACCGACCGTCTGCCCAAAGACTCGTGTGACTGCACAGGCCAAAACGGAGCAGGAAAACGATACCGTGAGTACCGTTCCTGCAGCAGCGACAAGACCAACTCCGGTTCGTACTGCACGCAGCACTGCACCTCGTACCGTATCGCCACGCTGGCATACGATGCTGCCGGGAATGTTCCGCTAAGTTAAAGCGCTGGATTTCCAAATCGCCGCAAGTGCGGCGACACATCAAAATACCGGCGGTATCCGAATCGAAATTTCGGCGCCTTCCAATTCTCTCGATTTCCCAATCATCAATTCGCCTCGGTAAGCGTGCACGATGTCTTGCACGATGGCCAAACCTATACCATGGCCTTGCACGCGTTCGTCACCACGCATGCCACGTTGAAGCATACGTTCGACGTTGGCCGGTGCAATGCCCGGGCCATCATCTGCAACACAGAAGGAAACACCTGGCCTGCGATTGGTCGGCGCCGGCTCCACTTTTACGGTTAACAAAACCGAGCTTCGTGCCCACTTGAATGCGTTTTCCAGCAGGTTGCCGAGTAATTCCTGCAAATCACCAAGCTCGCCATAAAAGCGCGCCGCCTCGTCAATTTCAAATTCGCAAATGATGCCTTTGTGCTTGTAAACCTTCTCGAGACTTTGCACGATTTCCAAAGCACGCGGTTCAATTTCAATAGGCGCAGAAAACAATGCGTGACCACTCCGCGCAGCGCGCGATAATTGATACGACACAATCTCATCCATGCGATGCGTTTGCGCTTTGACTTCCTCACGCAAACTTTCATGCGAGGCATCGGCATCAAGACGCGCGCGCAAAACCGCCAACGGTGTTTTCAGGCTATGCGCCAAATCGGACAGGGTATTGCGGCTTTGATCAAGACCGCTACGTTCGCTTTCGATGAAGGCATTCAGACTATCTGCGATCGGTTCCAGTTCGCGCGGATGCTGGCCAGTCAGCCGCTGACTTAAACCACGTTGAACCTGCTGTAATTCTTTTTCCAGATGCCGCAACGGCAACAAACTCCAACGCAGCACAAGAGTTTGCAACAGCAATAATAAAATGGCGGCAAGTCCGAGATAATTCCAAAGTGCGCGGCGGAATACGGCGATTTGTTCGTCCAACGCCGAGGTGTCTTCGTAAATGGCATAGGTCAGCTGAATTTCACCCGAGCCGGTTTCCCAAATCGTGGTTTGACTCAAGCGGAATAATTTCAGCTCTTCACCATCGGGTTGTTTATAGACTTGCGGGCCCACGATCATGGCTTCGCCCGGAGTAATCGCATTGGGGGCCGGGATACTGCGACCTAATGTTGATGCGGACTCCCAGCGAAAGCCATTGCCGACGGCTACTGCGTACAGCCCGCTGCCGGGGCGATCGAAACGGGGGTCCGGCGGCGAGGCTTCCGGTGATTTAAAGCGGCCGTCCGAATCAAAATCGCTATTTCGTAAATAGGCCCGCGCGTAGTTATCGAGCCGCTGCTGCAGATTACTCAGCGCAGTTTCCTGGAAAGCATGATCCAGTGCGTATCCGGTCAGACCTAAAAAAGCGACCAGTCCGAGACTGGCCGCCAGTAATTGTCTTGAATTGAGCGAGAGCGTGCGCCACGCCATGCGTGTTTATTCGCTACGTGGAATGGCAAATCGATATCCGCGACCGCGGACGGTTTCAATCGGCTTCAACTCGCCATCGGGATCGAGTTTTTTCCGTAGGCGACCAATGAACACTTCGAGCACGTTGGAATCACGATCAAAGTCCTGCTGATAAATATGCTCGGTCAAATCCGCTTTCGATACCAATTCACCGGCATGCAGCATCAGATATTCCAGCACCTTGTATTCGTAGCTGGTCAAATCGACGGCAAGTCCGTTGACGGTAATTGTTTGCGAAGACAGGTCCAGACGCACCGGACCGCAATCGAGTGTTGGCTTGCTCCATCCGGCTGCGCGACGCAGCAATGCATTGATCCGTGCCAATAATTCTTCTACATGGAAGGGCTTGACCAGATAATCGTCGGCGCCGGCTTTCAGGCCTTCGACTTTATCTTGCCAGCTCGAACGTGCAGTCAAAATCAGGATGGGGAATTTCTGCCCGACCTCACGCAGCTTCTTGACCAGATCCATGCCGGACATTTTCGGCAAACCCAAGTCAATGACAGCGATATCGAATGGCACTTCCTTGCCGTGGTAATAACCTTCTTCACCATCGGCCGCGGTATCTACCGCAAAGCCATCGCGTTTTAAACGGGCGGCCAGGGTTTCGCGAAGCGGAGCTTCATCTTCTACCAGCAATATGCGCATTTTGCGTCTCCTGTGACGGAATCCGGCCGTCTCAGGGCCGGATTAAAACTGATTAGGATCACCGCCATCCTTACTATCCGCAGTATTTTGTGTGCGAGGAGCTGGTGGGGATTTTTTACCGCGGTTTTGTTGTGTATCGACCTGCACGACACGGACACGGCCATCATTGGTCAACACTTTGACGCGATTGACCTGGCGACCATCTCTTTGCATCGGTTCGGCGCTTAACACTTCACCACCCGTTTGGCGTTCAACCCGGCGTACAGAGTCAGTCAGGCTGGATTTGCTTTCGACCCGAGGCTGGTCACTATTGCCATTGCCTTTACGCGGATCAGCCGAAACCGGCGCTGCAACCAGGGCAGCGAACAGGATGACGGCAGGAGCGATAAAACGATTCATGGCGGTAGTTTAAGGTCTCAGGCCGATCAGGCCAAACGGGATGAGTGCAGTGTGGTGGTTTTGGGGTGAATCCTATCTGAATTTGGTTCAGGTCGTTGCAAACCATTCAATGTCATTGATCAATAAATCTCGCCTATACAACATCTTAGCGAACCGCCTGCCTTCTCGATTTCCGATATATCAACTGCATGCACGTTAAAACCGGCCTCTTTCAAAATCGCACGGTTAGTATCACTGAGCGAATTTGCTGCCATCCGACTCATCCAGACCGCATCCTCGCTCAAGCTCATCGCATTGGCTGCAAAGGCATTTTTTTCCGACTGCGACAACACGACAGCATTGGGCGCATAGAACTCGGCGATAGCATTACTAACATGCGCATCTAAAAAACCATCCGGGGCAATGATCACACCGCGACTGGCCAGTATCGTTAACACGACATTGGTGTGATATTCGCCAGGGGCGAGATCAAACATCAGGCAGGCTTGCAAGCCAAACGCTTCAAGCATTGCTCTTGCTCCGGCTTCATCACAGCGCTCGCTCAAGCCGCAATAAGCGATATTGCGGGCACGATCAATGATCAGTGATCCCGTCAATTCGCAGATGCCGGGTTGTTTTCTCAAATCGATCAGCTGGTAGCCCAGCACATCGCGAAAGAAACCGAGAATGTCGGTTCGCTCGGCTTCTGCCTGACGAACCGCATGCCGCATATGCCCCAGGATGATTTTATTGTTCGCAGTCGCAAAAACATTATTCGGAAATATCGCATCCGGCGTTTCCGCACGTCCGGAAAATGCAATCGCTGGCAAATGTTTGGATAGTGCCTGCACCAGATTCAAATGTTGCGCTAACGCTACGTCGCTCTGGACTGCCTGTTGCATATCCATGTAAACATTATCCTGCGCCGACTCGGCTGCGAGCGAAAACTTTTCCGGAGTGACCAGATAAACCCCTTTTGCACAACTCGGCAATTGCGGCTCGCAGGTTTTTGCAAAGCTGAAAAAAGCATCAAGGTCGCGAGTGAGCATGGGGTTCCCAAACGATAAAAATCCAATTCTAGCAAACCCGCTCGATCGTAAAGAACGATTATTCCAGTCGCTTATTCGCCATCGTCTTTACCGACGCGACTACGAGCTGCTCGAGCACCTTTTGATCGACATCGGCCAGCCGTTTCAAATACAGACAGGATTTGCCGGTTTTATGTTTTCCGAGCTTTTGCATCAACGTGTCGTATTTCTCAAAGCCTGGCATGATGTAAAGCGTCAAATCATTCTTCCTGGGCGAAAACCCGATCACCAGCCATTCGCCTGTTCGACCACTTTCGTAAGCATATTTGTATTTCCCAAAGCCGACGATACTCGCACCCCACATGACAGGCTCGCAGCCGGTGGCTTTTTTCATCAAATCAACCATGCTGAAACAATCCGCTCTTCGTTGATCGTCGAGAACGCTTGCCAAAAACTCCTGAACTGTTTGTGCCGTGGGCCTGGTTTTAAGTTCTGCCATCACTGACTCCCGCAAATAATCAAACGATCGAATGCTAACGGAAATTTTTCCCGAACAACTGCAACTGCTCATCGCTATCACCCAGCGTCACGTCCTTTTCATACTGCAGCCCTAGCGCACGAAGCAACTTTATCGAACTCTGATTCGTCGGCAGCGTGATCGCAACAAGGCGGTCCAGACTTATTTGGTCGCGGGCGTAGTCAACGCAAGCCTGCGCTGCTTCCCTGGCATAACCTTGCCCCCAGGAATCCGGATGAAGGGCAAATCCTATATCGACGTCGTCCAGTGTGTCGCGCTTGAGCAGGCCACACAAACCAATTGGGGCAAGTTCGGATTTTGTTTCGACCAGATACAAGCCAAAGCCGCGCTGCTCGATCATGGCAAGCGGACCGTTATGGATATAGGCGCGTGCATCGTCCAGGTTGTGTACGCCACGGTCGCCGATGAATTTCAGCCAGGAAGGTTGATTGAGCAAATCCAAAATGAATTCTGCATCGCTGTCGTGCAACCAACGCAGATTAAGCCGCTCGGTTTCGAGTACCAGCATGGGCACCTTAGATGTGCAAACTGGATTTCATCCGCTTCGGAAACAAGCGGGTCGCAATGTCGCCCATGAAAAACAAAAAGCCGTAAACGCTGGCAATAAACATTGCAAAAGGTACCTGATAGAACGGCATGCCGACTGTGCCATGCTGAAACAGGATCCGTCGCAAAGCCTTCAATTGCCATTTTCCAATCCGTGAAATCGAATGGAAAATTGTGCCCTTGCCCGCTCTCTGTTCGGTTTGATTCATCAACAAATCATCCCGGCCCTGTACGACAGCACGCAATAAAAAATGGCTCAAGCCATTTGGCGGCGGATGCGAAGCCTGGGCACCGGTATTGGAAATAATCTGTACACCTTCAGCAGCCAGTTTTTTTGCCAGCAATCGGCAAGCACCGCGCGAAGCACCGGGAATGACCTCGTAAGGATGCGCCAGAAAGACTTCGCGGCGAAACGCAACGCTGTTGGCAAAGAAGCCTTTTGCCGGCGATATTTTTGCTTCGCTTGCACGCAACGGGAAAAACCAGGTCAAGGCGAAAGTGCGACTCATCATGTCGTCCGGGGTAACGTAGGCATGGCCCGCGACGACCTTGCAATCGGCGTTTTGCATCGGCGACAACATGTTTTCCAACCATTTCGGCTCTGGAATTAGATCGCTGTCGATAAACACCAAAATATCGCCCTGTGCCTCGCGCGATCCGATATTTTTGAGGCCGTAATAACCTTCACTACCGGCCGCAATGATTCGCCATTGGCAATGTCTGGTGCCTCGCGGAATTTCGGTGGCAACGATATCTTCGATAAAGCCGCCATCGAACGCACCGGCATCGTACAAAATCAGAATTTCAGCTGAAGGAACAGTATCCGACGACGAAGTATTTGCTTGTTTGTCGAAATACTCGGGAATTTGGATTGCCATCGCGCGCAGCATTTCGCGGCAGCGGTCCATTTCCGACAGCTTTACATTTTCCCACTCGATAATGATGGAAATTTTTGGTTTGGCAACTTGCATATCCGGGCCCCTGGTTTGCCGCGGCAATTGTAGCAAATCACTAGACCATAACGTCGCTTCGTGCTGCGAATTTACAACTCCCCACAAACTTCTCTGGCGCGCCAAAAATCAGGGGTTAACCAGTTTGGCCAAGGTTTTGGGGGCTGCCAGGCAATAACTAAGTTTCAAGATATTATCGACTTCATCCCAATTAATCGGCCCGCTGTCCAGACGAAGTCCAAACCATCCTTGCTTGCCAATGTATGCCGGCAAGTAAAAGCGGTCAGGTTCGCGATTGGCACGATCCACATTTTCGCCCAACTCGGACTTGCAGCAGACGGAAACAATACCGTCGCCATGATGGCTATTGAGGTAGTAGGCGAATACTTTCTTTCGCACCCTGAAATCGAAATGATCGCCTATCGCCGCACGAGACACTTCGGGCAAAGCCAGGCAAAGCTCGGTGAGTTTTATCAGGCGCGGATCTGTTTCGATATGCGACATGACAGACTATCGACAACACGGCGTGGGCATGGCCCGGCCTATATCAACTCTAGCGCCGTTTTCGGATAGCGATACGCTTTCAGCTCGATAATGTTTCCACTTGGATCACACAAAGCCATTTTGGCCTGCTCGTTTTGTTGTGCGATATTCGAGATCGCAGGTGGCAGTTCGAATTCGACATTTTTTTCGGCCAGCTTTTGCGACAGGATTTCCCATTGCTGCCAGGTCAATACGGCACCGAAATGCCGGACGCCCTGATCTTCTTTCGGAATCACCTGTGCCGGCTGCTGATGCAGCGTGATCTGGCAACCGAACATATAAATGTCACACCATTGTTCACGCTGACGCCCCAGCGTTGCGCCAAAAACATGTTGGTAAAAACTTTTCGCTTCTTCCAATTCGTTGACCGGAAATGCCAAATGGAACATTGGAAAATGCATACGTGCACCTGTCGCGTGTTATGTCATGCAGATCATGACTTCATTAATTCATCCGCTCCGTGCAAACGCAATTCGGTTGCTACCAAGCGGCCCAAGCCTGCAGGATCATGTGAATGGCCAACCGCGTGCGCGCGCACACATTGGCCAGTCTTGGCAGAACCCACTAATCCTTCCAGGCTTAATATGTTTCCCTCTAGCGTAGCGTAAGCGGCTACGGGCACATGGCAACTACCGTGCAACATTCGGTTCATCGCGCGCTCAGCTTCGACGCACAATTGTGTTTTTTTGTGGTTAAGAACATGAAGAATTTTTGCGGTTTCTTCATCACCCTCGCGACATTCGATTGCGATTGCACCCTGCGCCACTGCAGGCAGCCAGCTAGGCGCATCGAGGCGATGCCTGATATAGCGCGACAAGCCGAGTCGATCGAGACCGGCGCAGGCAAGAATGATTGCGTCATATTCGCCATTTTCGAGCTTGGATAAACGCGTGTTCACATTGCCGCGCAAATCCAGAATTTGTAAATCGGCTCGGCGCGCGCGCAATTGTGCCTGACGACGTAATGACGATGTCCCGACTTTGGCCCCCTGAGGCAAGGCATCGAAATCGGAAATCTTGACCGAGACAAAAGCATCAAACGGGTCTGCACGTTCAAGAATGGCCGCCAATTGAAAAGGGCCATCCAGTTCCATCGGCACGTCTTTCAATGAATGCACGGCGGCGTCGGCCTGGCCTTCCAGCATCGCCACTTCAAGCTCTTTCAGGAACAAACCCTTGCCGCCAATATCAGCCAGAGGCTTGTCCAGAATCCGGTCGCCGCGCGTGCTCATCGGCACCAATTCGACTTCCAGTTCAGGATAAGCAGCGCGCAATCGCGCAGCAACGTGTTCAGTTTGCCAAAGTGCCAGCGCACTTTTCCGGGTAGCCAAGCGAAGTTTTTTCATACTGAACAGTTTATCTGGATGTGATTCACAGTTTAATTGAATTCAGGCGTCCGTACCCCCATGAAGGGTGACGAGGGCTAATCAAAGCCTCATCATTCGCATTCCAGATGCATTTACACACGGAGCTTCATTACATGCCCACCGCCCTATTCGATTGGCTGACGCACGGATTCACGTTAGCCAGTTACGGCCAGATGGCACTTTTTTTATTAGTTGTCTGCCAACTGACGATGATGAGCAGTACTTTGTATCTGCATCGCAGTGCGACCCATCGTGGCGTTGATTTTCATCCGATCATTACGCACTGGTTCCGTTTCTGGTCCTGGCTGAGCACCGGCATGGTGACCAAGGAATGGGTAGCGATTCATCGCAAGCATCATGCGAAATGCGAAACCGACGAAGATCCGCATAGCCCGCGTGTCAAAGGTTTGTCGAATGTGTTGTGGCGCGGTGTCGATTTGTACCGCGATGCCGCGCTCGATAAAAACATGCTCGAGCAATACGGCAAAGGCACACCGGACGACTGGATTGAAAGAAATTTATATTCGAAATATCCGGTCCTGGGCGTCTCGATTTTGTTGATCGTCTATGTATCGCTGTTCGGCGCACCCGGCTTGACCGTGTGGGCCCTGCATATGTGCTGGATGCCATTCCATGGCGCCGGCATCATCAATGGCCTCGGCCATTGGTGGGGCTACCGCAATTTCGACACCAGCGATGCCGCAACCAATCTCACGCCTTGGGGTGTCTGGATTGGCGGCGAAGAATTGCACAATAATCATCATGCATTCCCGAGCTCGGCAAAATTTGCACTGCGTAAATACGAGTTCGATATCGGCTGGTTCGTGATCAGCATCTTGTCCAAATTGCATCTCGCCAAAGTGTTGCGCGTTGCCCCCGGACTCGATGTTCGCCCGAACATTCACGTGCCGGATGCCGAAACACTGCGCGCGATCATGACCCATCGCTGGCAGGTCGCGACCGATTATTTCCATGTCGTACTGAAACCGCAGTTCAAGCAGGATGCCAAGGATTTACCGCGCCGCTTACGCAATGCCTTCCGCAGCGAAGGTAAATGGCTGGACGACACTCATCGTGAAAAACTGCACCGTTTCATTGCAGACAGCCCGCAATTGGCGACTCTGATGGCTTATCGCGAGCGCTTGCTGGCCATCTATGAACTCAAGTCGGCCGAAGTCGATGCTAAGATGAATGCACTTCGGGTCTGGTGTGCGGAAGCTGAAAGCTCCGGCATCGCCGCACTGGAAGAATTTTCCTTCAGGCTGAAAGGTTATGCACTCGCACCTGCTCGCGCATAAAAAAATCACGCTCGGCATCGGTGCATTGGCACTGATGCTTGCTGCATGTACTGCATCGGCACAAAATCAGAATGACTATCTTGCCAGCTTCGATGCCGACGGTGACAAGCGCGTTTCGCTAATCGAATTTCAAAAAGCGATGAGTTGGGCATTCGAACAAATGGACAAAAATGCCGATGGTGTTTTAACGCCGGAAGAGCAGTTGGTTCCGAGAGCAAAAACTTTTACCCTGAAAGAACATCACGACCGGCTGGCATTGCAGTTCGGCAAACAAGACCGCAATAAAGATGGTTTCCTGAGCGCAAAAGAATTGGCCGCGCCGCCGCAGATGTAGTGCGGTTGCAAAAAATCAAATCCGCGTCGCCTGCATGGCTTCTTCGATAATCTCCCAACCCTGCGCCTTGTGTGCCCTCTCGCTCAAAACCTGACGGAACATGCGCCCACCAGGTTGTGCATGAAACAAACCCAGGATATGGCGTGTAATGTGTTTCACCGCGATGCCGCGCGAGCACTGTTGTTCAACGTAAGGTCGATATTTCAACAACAGACTTTCGCGTGAATCCTGCGGCAATTCGGGCGCATAGATTGCGCGATCGAGTTGATGCAAGCGATAAGGTTCGTGATACGCCATGCGCCCGATCATGACACCATCGACCTGCGGCAATACTTCCAGACTCGCATCCACTGTACTTAACCCGCCGTTCAACACTACCGACAAATCGGGACGTTGTTTCTTCAGGTCACAAACCCAGTCGTATCGCAATGGTGGAATTTCGCGATTTTCTTTCGGCGACAAACCGCTAAGCCAGGCCTTGCGTGCATGCACGACAAAGAAATTGCAACCAGCTTGCGAGACGGTATCGATAAAACTTGAAAAATGTTCGTAGGTTTCGAGTTCATCGACACCCAAACGACATTTCACCGTCACCGGAATTTTCACGGCGGCATGCATTGCAGCCACGCAATCGGCGACCAATCCGGGCTCTTTCATCAAGCAGGCACCGAAACGGCCCGCTTGCACGCGATCCGACGGACAGCCGACGTTCAAATTAATTTCGTCATAGCCCCATTGCTCGCCAATACGCGAGGCTTCGGCAAGATGTGCCGGATCACTACCGCCCAACTGCAATGCAAGCGGATGTTCGCTTTGATCAAACCCCAGCAAACGATCTCGATCGCCGTGAATCACGGCCTGAGCGTGCACCATCTCGGTATACAAGCGCGCATGCGGGGCCAAAATGCGATGAAAAGCGCGGCAGTGTGAGTCAGTCCAGTCCATCATAGGCGCGACGGAGAGGGCTTGTGAGTTGAAATAGGCCGAATTCATCCGGCCATTTTACGGTGTTGTAGGTCGCTTCGCTGCTAGCTTTGCGAAAGATGCGCCAAATCCGCCGCGTTGGCTTCCCAATTATCGCCATCGAAGGCTTCAATCGTCATTTCCTTAACCGTTCCGGCATCCAAACAGCGGGCATTAACATCAATGCCATCCGGGTTGCTGCGCGGAATATAAAAACTCTTGATGCCGCAGACATTGCAGAAAAGATGTTTAGCAACACCGGTATTGAAAGTGTATTCGGTCAGGAATTCCTGTCCGCTCTGTAATCGAAATCTTGAAAGCGGCACAATCAAATGCAAGAAACCGGTGGCGCGGCACAGGGAGCAATTGCAATCCTGCACAGTGATATCGGCAGGCGCATCCACTTCAAATAAAACGCGGCGGCAATGACAGCCGCCGCGATGGGTCACCCATTCAGAGCCTTTGCTCATTAATGGCCTTTACCCTTCTTTTCCTTACCTTTGCCTGGTTTGTCGGCATCTTTCGTCTTGCCACCCTTGTTGGAATTACCGGGGCCATGATCCTTGTCACTGCCAATGATCACAGGACCCTTTTTGCTTCCTTTCGATTTGAATTTGCCGTTGGATTTTCCAACAGTGCCTTTCAAGGCATGGAACTCGGCAGAACCTGGCTTGATACCCATACGCTTGGCGATAACGCCCCAGCCTTGGCCGTGGTTCTTATCGTAATCACGCAGCACATTCAGGCAGGGAACCCGTAACTGGTGCGCCAACGCACAGCCGTAATAAACATCACCAGGTGCCCAGCGACGATCGACAACATATTGGGTAACCACATAACGCGGGGCACCGAAATTCACCACCACATCATCGATAAAGGCGTTGCGGTCACCGCGGGCGTAAACATTCATTTCGCCGAGCTGTGCGTCCATCCAGACATCGCCGGTACGCGGGCTAAAACCAAATGCATAACTATCGAACGCCTGGGCATTAAAACTAAATGCCAAGCCCAAGGCTAATAAAATATGACGGTATTTCATGAGAAAACTCCTGTTCAGAGAGGCCAGTCTGCACTTGGCGAATGAATACCCAATGAAGTTGCGACTTCGCAGACCTTATCACTCAATGGGTTTAACCACTCGTTCAGTTTAACCCCGAATTTATCAATGGCACGTTAATGAAGGCACCCAACGCAGGAGGTGTTCCATGACCCACGCCACACTTTTATTAAACGAACCTCTAAGCCCGCCACGCATTGGCGGCATTGCGGCCGCACTGGCGATCCATGTGGCCGCGTTGATGATGTTGATGGCGCCGATGACTTACGCGCCGCCATTGCCGGTGGCGGAAGATGTCGTCATCGTGCCGGAAGACATCAAGCCAAAAATACCGCCGATTCCGGAACCACCACCAATAGATCGCAAACCCGAGGTGAAGCCGGTCGAGGTGAAATTGGTGCAAACACCGACCCAAAATCAGCCAATTACTCCGCCCATCATCATCGATAACGGCGGTGCCAATGACGTGCAATACGTTGATCCCCCGGGTAAGGAGATCGTCGGTCCGGCTATCGATCCACCCAGTGGCCCTATCAGCTTGAGCACCGAATACGCTCCACCACCTCGCTACCCTGCAATCTCGTTGCGCAATGGTGAACAAGGCACCGTGTTGTTGCTGGTGAAAGTCGATGCTACGGGTAAACCGATCGATGTCACATTGAAGAAGAGCAGCGGTTATCGCGAGCTTGATAAAAATGCGATGAAGCATGTATTGGCGACATGGCGTTTTCACCCGGCCATGCATCAAGGCATTGCGATTCCCGCCCTTGCTTTGGTACCGGTGAATTACAAGATTGATGAATAGGAAAAAGTATTGGCGCTGGTGATGGCACCAGCGCCGTTTATCTGTCGAATAAACCCGAGAAGTAAAGTAGTGTTTTACTTGGTCGAGTATTGGGCAAAAATAATTTGCCGCGAATTATCGTAGCAACAAGACCACGCAATAAATCGCTGCGGCAAAGCCGACCACGGTCGTAAAAAAACAAGTCAAGATCGCGCTATATAAAGCGAAGCGGCTCATCCAGCGTTGGCGCGAAGTCAGCGTGTGGTAATGGGTGCCAAAAGCCGTACCCGACGCGAGCGCGAACATTCCCGAGAATGCCGCTGAACCGGCCATCACAAACGCCACGACCAGCCAGACCCACCAGATCGCGGCGATCTCCTGCAGAAACGCCAAGGCTTCAGTCATTGGAATTACAGCGCTTTAGCCGCAGCAACCGCGGCATCAACGGTGATACCGAAATGCTTGTACAGTGCATCGATGGGTGCCGAGGCGCCGAAGCTGTCGATACCGATAACGGCACCATCAATACCGACATATTTGCGCCAGTAATCGGTGACACCGGCTTCAATCGCAATGCGTTTACGACATGCCGATGGCAGCACCGATTCGCGATAAGCCCTGTCCTGTTTGTCGAAAGCATTGGTACTTGGCATCGAGACTACGCGCGCCTTGATACCGCCGGCATCAAGTTGTTTTGCCGTTTGCATCGCGAGTTCCACTTCGGAACCTGTTGCGATAATAATCAAATCGAAATTGGCGGCATCATGCAACACGTAACCACCACGTTCGATATCGGCCACTTGTTTGGCATCGCGTGCTTGATGAGCGAGATTTTGCCGCGAGAAAATCAGACAGGTCGGACCGTCTTTACGCTCAATCGCTTTTTTCCACGACACCGCCGATTCGACGGCATCGCACGGACGCCATACATCATTGTTTGGGATGTAACGCAGTGACGCCAGATGCTCGACCGGTTGATGGGTCGGGCCGTCTTCGCCCAGACCAATCGAGTCATGGGTAAACACATGAATGGTGCGTGCCGGTATCAATGCCGACATCCGCAAGGCATTGCGCGAATAATCCGAGAACACCAGGAAGGTGGCATCGTAAGGCAGGAAACCGCCATGCAGGGCCAGGCCGTTACTGATTGCCGTCATGCCAAATTCGCGCACGCCGAAATAAACGTAATTGGCATTGGCGTCATTTGACGTGACCGATTTACTGCCTTTCCACAAGGTCAGATTCGAATGCGCAAGATCGGCCGATCCGCCAATCAATTCAGGCAATAGTGGCGCGAAAGCTTCGATCGCCATTTGCGATGCTTTACGCGAAGCGACGACCGGACCTTCGCTCTGCAATTTCGCGATATAGGCATTCGCATCGTCGGCGAATGTTTCCGGTAATTGTCCGTGCGAGCGACGCGTTAATTCTGCCGCTTCAGCCGGATAAGCTTTTGCGTAGGAATCAAACAAACGATTCCATTGCTCCTCGCGCACCAGACCGGTGTTACTTGCACGCCAACCGGCGTAGATATTTTCCGGCACCTCGAATGCAGGGTGCGGCCAATTCAATTGCGCGCGTGCCGCTTCAAGTTCATCTTTGCCTAGCGGCGCACCATGGGCCGATTCCTTGCCGGCTTTATTCGGCGAACCGAAACCGATCACGGTACGGCAGCAAATCAGGGTCGGTTTATCGGTTTCCGCCTGCGCGGTTTTGATCGCCTGCATGACTTCAACACTGTCATGTCCATTCACGCCACGAATCACCTGCCAGCCATAGGCTTCAAAACGTGCCGGTGTATTGTCGGTAAACCAGCCATCGGTATTGCCGTCGATCGAAATCTTGTTGTCGTCCCAGAAGCAAATCAGCTTGCCCAAACCCCAAGTGCCGGCAAGCGAAGCCACTTCATGCGAAATACCTTCCATCAAACAACCATCTCCCAGGAATACCCAGGTGAAATGGTCAACGATCGAAAATTCGGGGCGATTGAAGCGCTGCGCCAATAACTTCTCGGCCAGTGCAAAGCCAACCGCATTCGCCAAACCCTGCCCCAGCGGACCAGTGGTGGTCTCTACGCCCGGGGTTTCGCTCGCTTCCGGGTGTCCGGCGGTTTTCGAATGCAATTGGCGGAAATTTTTCAGCTCGGCAATTGGCAGGTCGTAACCCGATAAATGCAAAAGCGCGTAATGCAGCATCGAGCCATGGCCGTTGGACAGCACAAAACGGTCACGGTTAAACCATTTCGGGTTATTCGGGTTATGGCTGTAGAAATCGTTCCAGAGCACTTCGGCGATGTCTGCCATGCCCATCGGCATGCCCGGATGACCGGATTTGGCGGCTTCTACGGCGTCGGCCGCAAGAAAACGAATGGCATTGGCAAGATCGCGACGGGTCGGCTGGGTAATCGGCATGGGGCGGCTCATTCAGAAAAGGGCTGCCCGGGTCGTCGGGCAGCGTATTTTCTCAGAGACCGGTCAATATGTCGCGATTGACGTATAAAAACTTATCAGGCAGTGACGTTAGGGCTGGTTTCGGTTTCGCCCTGACTTACGGCGGTCGCAATGACCAAATCACCGGTCACGTTCAAGGTGGTGCGGCACATATCCAGGAAACGGTCCACGCCCAGGATCAGGCCGATGCCCTCCACCGGTACACCAACAATGCCGAGAATCAGGGCGACCACCGGAATCGATCCAGCCGGCACACCTGCAGTTCCAATGCCGCCGAGAATGCAGATCATCACGACGGTGAATTGCTGGGTAAGGCTTAAATCGACGCCAAAAAATTGGGCGAGGAAAAGGACGGCGACACCTTCGAACAAGGCAGTGCCGTTCTGATTCGCTGTAGCTCCCACAGTCAGTACAAAACGACTGACATGACTAGGAAGCTTCAAGTTTTCCTCTGCGACTTTTAGCGAAGTCGGCAACGTGGCATTACTGGATGCGGTCGAAAACGCCGTCAACATCGCTTCCTGGATATTTCGGAAAAATGCCACAGGCGAAACACCGGCACCGAACTTCAGTATCAGTGGATAAACGATAAACTGATGCATTGCCATCGCGAGCACTGCTGTACCAACAAATGCTGCGAGTTGCCTGAGCACGGCATAGCCCAATTCGGCCGTTAAATTAAACATCAAACAAGCAACGGCATACGGCGCTAGACGAATCACTTTGTCGATCAGCCACATCGCGACGTCGTATACACCTTGCACCGCCTGCTGGAATGTCTGCGCCGCAGGTGTGCGTACGACACACAGTGCAATACCGAACATCAGGGCAAAAAACATGACGCCGAGAATATCGTTCTTCGACGCAGCTTCAACGATATTTTTCGGCACGATATTAACGAGCAACTGCATGCCTGTTGCCGGCGCGGCGGCCGGATTGCTGGTGACAGTGGCGGCACGCTCGGCCGCCCCCTCCAGCAATTCGGTGCGGGTCGCCTGATCAATGCCGTCGCCCGGACGAATCACGTTGACCAAACCGACGCCGATCAAGACAGCAAGCGAAGACACAATCACGGTATAGCCCAAAGTCCGCCAACCGATGCGACCGAGCTTGCGCAAATCACCCAGCTCGGCAACACCCAGTATCAGTGCCGAGAACAATAGCGGGATCACCAGCATGAACAAGAGGCGCAGAAAAATATCGCCGGCGGGACGCGTCACCCATTCGATAAAGGTAGTCAGCCATTGCTGCTCGAATGCGTAAATATGGGCGAGCACCCCGGCGACAATGCCGACGACGAAACCGATCAGCATTTTGAGATGTAATGGCATTTTTTTGGTTGCAGAATCAGAAGACATTTGCATCACTCTTCCTCAAGGGGAACCAATGAGGATATTGGGGTTTTCGCGATAGTTTTTTACTTCGCCGGATTTCAGTTTCTGCATAAAGTCCGCCAGCTCACGTTTGACTACAGGCGCCAACAAATACATGCCGATGACATTCGGAATTGCCATCAGGAAGTAGACCGCATCGGAAAAGTCCGCCAAACGCGAAAAACTGACGATCGTTCCAATCGGGGTGGCAAGAATGAAAATGAATTTATAAACAGTAGACACGGTTTTGTTGTTGCCGAATAAATACATTGCGGCTCGTTCACCGTAATAGGCATAGGAAATCATGGTCGAATAGCCGAATAAAAATACTGCAACGGCCAAAACATACGGGAACCAACTTACCACGCTGCCAAACGCCGCCGCAGTCAGGGCAACGCCATTAGGTCCGGCGCCAGGAACTGCAGCAACACCGGAAATGACAATCACCAAGGCACTCATCGTGCAAATTACCACCGTATCAATGAAGGGTTCCCACGTGGAAACCAGGCCTTCGGTAACCGGATGTTTCGTTTTTACAGTCGAGTGGGCAATCGCCGCAGTACCGATGCCCGCCTCATTCGAGAAAGCAGCGCGACGGAAACCAATCAACAATACTCCGACTGCACCACCCGCAATTCCTTGCGGAGTAAATGCACCATTGAAAATGGTCATGATGGCGGCCGGCAGACTTTCTATGTTGGCGATGATCACGACCAAGCCGCCGAGCAAATAGATAATGCCCATAACCGGCACCAGTTTATCGGTCACGCTGGCAATCTTTTTCATGCCACCAACGATCACGATACCGACCAGGAATGCTAAAAGCAGACCAAATAACCAACCGTAATCTCTCAAAGGGCTGACCTCTTCGCCACCGGTAATCAGCATCAATGCCTGCATCATGCCGTTGGACTGGAATAAATTGCCCGCACCGATGGCACCGCCAATACAGAATAGCGCGAAAAGAAAACCAAGCACTTTTCCGAGCGGTTTCAAGCGCGGATATTCTTCCGCAATACCGCGCGACAAGTAGTACATCGGGCCACCGGAGATAGTGCCGTCTGCATTGACCTGACGATATTTGACGCCCAACGTGCACTCGCAAAATTTAGATGCCATGCCCAATATACCGGCAATAATCATCCAGAATGCTGCACCTGGGCCACCCAAATAAATCGCCAATGCAACACCGGCGATGTTGCCAAGACCAATGGTTCCGGAGAGTGCCGTTGCCAACGCCTGGAAATGGCTGGTCTCGCCATCTGACTTGCCATCGCTGTAATCACCGCGAATCAAACGAAAACCGATCAGAAAACCGCGGAAATTAATAAAGCGGAAATAGAAAGTACAAAATAACGCGACCGCTATTAGCCATCCAAGTATCAGGGGAACTTCCACGCCGCCAATCGTCACTGCACTGAAAACCGCTGCAGCAACTGCATCCGTTACCGGCAGGACTAAAGATTCGATTGTCTGATCAATACCAGATGATGTCGCAGCTGCATTAACAATGGACGGAAGAAAAAACGCGAGCATGGCAATTGCGCGCATGGTTAGTGACTTCATCTGAATCCCCGATGCAATGGATAATAAAGGCCCAAGCTTACACCATTGAGGCCGGGCATAAACCTGTTAAAACGGGCTTCTCAGCTCATTTAGCCAATAGTTCTTCGAGTGTCTGCGGCTTCCCGATCAAATAACCCTGAGCGTAGTCACAGCCCAATTCCCGCAATGCCTGCAGCATTTCCTCGGTCTCGATGCCTTCCACGACGATATCGGCATTGATCGCTTTGCCCATCGCTACAATGGCTTCGACTATGGCCATCGAACGCGGGTGTTCCAGCATGCTGCGCGAAAATGCCTGATCAACCTTCATGGTATCGAATTCAAGTTTATGAAGATGGGTCAGATGCGAATGACCAGTGCCAAAGTCATCCAAAGCCACCTTGATGCCATGGCCATGACAAAGCGCTATCACTTTCTCGACCATGTCGTAATTCAGGGCCTGGCTTTCGGTGATTTCCACTTTCAAACTACCTTTCGGCACACCTGCCGCATCGACTCTCGCGACAATACGTTCGATCAATCCCGGGTGCGAAAGCTGCCTGGCTGAAACATTAACGGCAATGAATGGTTTCGGATCTGCACCATGCTCGATAAACGTTTTGACTGCCGCACAGGCTGTATCAAAAACGTATTCACCCACCGGCACGATCAGTGACGTCTCCTCGGCCAGAGCGACAAATTCTACCGGTGAAATTTGTCCGCGTTCCGGATGATTCCAGCGCACGAGTGCTTCATAACCAGCAATTTTATTTGTTTGCACATGTAGTAACGGCTGATAGCGAACATCAAGACCGCCGGTATTCAAGGCTTCGCGCAATTGCGATTCGAGTCGGATTTTGCCAACGCCCAGAGCTTCAGAGGCAGTAACCCCATCGTCCTGCGCAATGCTTTTACCCTGCATCGCAGCTAACGCACCCCGATATCGTTTGAGCTGGCCCTCCAGCAATGCACGAATTATCGGATCGGTGCTCGCCAGTCGCTCTGAAATTTGCGTGCGATCAATCTGAAACAACACGCAATCCGTTAAAGCTTTCGCAGTTGCAGTACGAGGTGCATCGTCAATGACCGCCATCTCGCCGAGTAAGTCACCTGCACATAATTTACTCAGTATCAGGCTTTCGCCATCGCGGATTGTCGATACCTCGATCTCGCCTGATTCAATCAGGAAAGCAACGGTCGGCTGATCCCCTTCGCTAAACAGAATTTGATTGACTGATAAATACACACGTTCCATATGAACTGCCTATGAGAAATGTTTTGACATGCCTATCTTACAAACAAACAGGGCCGCATATGCGGCCCTGTTTGTTATGCGATAAAGAAACCAATCAATTACGGAATTCAGGCTGAGTCAAAACCTGAGTCTGCGCACGTGCACTAGTTTGCAGAACACGCGGAGTGATGAAAATCAGCAACTCGGCCTTTTCGGAAGACTTTCCTTTGTTACGGAAGAGATTGCCGAGAAATGGAATGTCACCCAGGAATGGTACTTTGGCGACATCATCACGATTACGGAACTCGTAAACCCCACCCACAACCACCGTTTGTGCGTTTTCAACCAATACTGCCGTATTCACCTCGCGCTTGTTGAAGGATGGCACTCGATCGCCATTAGCTAGTGTTTCAAAACCACTAACGTCATCCTTCTTAACCGAGATGGACAAATACACGCGACCGTCTTGCGTAATTGTTGGAGTTACTTTCAGCTCCAAAATCGCTTCCTTAAACTGAACGCTGGAGGTTTGAGGTCCGGTGCCCGTTGAAGGCTGTGTTGTTGAATAACCAATTTCCTGCCCTTGACGAATAATCGCTTCTTTCTGGTTACTCGTAATTACGCGAGGATTGGAAACAATTTCACCCCGACCCGTTTTTTCCAGTGCCGACAGTTCAATGTCGATGTAGGTTGACGAACCTAAGATAGAGAATCCAATGGAAGGTGCTGCTGGCACACCCAAGTCCGAATTGAGGACTCTCGGGATAGGGTCTGTGCCACCAATTGCGCCATCCATCGCCGAGTTGTTGAGTATGGAGCCCGAGCTCAGGAATCTGTGACCCGGACCAGAGTCAAATCCGCCAATACCAAATCTGGCGCCCAAATCTCTGGCAAAGCTTTCATCGGCGACAACAATTCTTGCTTCGATGAGTACTTGGTCGACTGGACGATCAAGAATCTGCAAGAGCTGTTTGATTTCTTCAATTTTTTTCGGGATATCCACAAGCAGCAAGGTGTTTGTACGAGTATCAAAACTCACACTGCCTCTTGCAGACAGGAAACCACGTTGTTGTTGAGCACCGCCTTGGCCACCAGCACCACCACCACCGCCTTGGCCACCTTTGCTATTTTCTGTCAGCAGCTTGGCGATTTCTTCAGCATTGCCATAATTGATAGCAATATATTCTGTGATTGTTTCTGCGCGCGTTTCCAAAGCAATGCGGGCATCTTCTCTGGCTTGTTCATATTTTGCCAGCTCTTCCTGAGGACCCACCCAAACCACATTGCCATCGCGACGCTTATCGAGTGATTTCGCGCGAAGCACTATGTCCAAAGCTTGATCCCATGGAACGTTGATTAATCGCAGCGTTAAGTTTCCCTGAACACTGTCAGAAGCAACAATATTCAAATTTGATTCCTCGGCAATCAACTGGAGAACGGTACGCACTGGAATATCTTGGAAATTAAATGTGACTGGCTTACCCGCGTAACGTTGTACTCCAGCACTGGAAACCGCACCAGCAGCAGAACGAACAGCTGTGGCTTTGTTTGCAGCCATCTGAACCGTACGTTTTGGCGTCACTTCGATGATGTATTCATTGCCTGTTTGATAGGCCATCGTGTCGTTGTTGCCGGCGGTGTTGATCACCAATCGTGTTCCACCGGCATTCGTATTTGGCTCCAGGCTTGAAACGGGAGTTGCAAAGTCGGTGACATCAAGCTTCCGGCGTAATCTTTCAGGGATCTGAGCATTGCTCACATCCACGACGATCCGGTTGCCTTCATTACGCATGTCGGCATTAGCGGTATCACCATCAAACTTGAGGATGATCCGGCCTGCACCATTTTCGCCGCGGCGAAAATCTATTGTTGAAACAGACACTGTTGAGGTTGCTGAACGTTTGGTTGGGTCACCAGCAGCCATCGCAGCAGAAGCACCGCCCTGTGTACCAGCATCAACAGTTACAACTAGCAAATTGCCGTTGCTACGCGTGGTGTAACCAGCTGGCCTGAACAAATCGACAACGACACGTGTTCTTCCGCCAGCTTCCGCAGCAGACACTGACGATGTGGCGCCGGCCCCAACAGCGACTCGACGAGTACTGAGACCATTCGTGGTCCCCGGCAAGTCAATCGCAATTCGCGGCGGATTGTCCGTAGTAAAGGCTTGCACGTCACCAACAGGCTCGGCAAATTGCAAAGTGATGTCTACTTTGCCACCTGGTGCTGAGGCATATCGAACATCTTGGAGGACATTCGCGGCCATCGCGGGCATGACAGCTAACAGGCCAAAAGCCAGTAGTGCCACGGTGTTCATCCATGCTCGTGGCTTATTCATGCTCACTCCGTTGTTTGTCTTTGTGGTCATCATGCTATCCCCCAATCAATTATCTTCTAGGGCAATTTTGGCTTGGCGCTCTAACCACCCGCCGGCCCCGTCTGGAACAAGTTCAACCAACTCGATCCGATCTTCATATACTGCAATCACACGCCCGTCATTCTGCCCAAGGTAATTCCCAGGCCTCACCCGATATGTGACTTTATCTGGCGCTGTCAGCAAGCCCACAAGCGACTTGCCTGAACCAAGTGTTCCTGCCATATCAAGGCTGTCGAGCGGGAATGCCTCGAGTACTTCTTTACGACGATCTGGATCTGGTCGTGGGCCGCTGCCTGCATTCCTGTCAGGAACGGGCGGTGAAAACGGATCTCGTAAATCTTGTGCTGCATACTCGAACGATTCGAATTGTTTCATCACCGGCAAAGGCTCAAGAGGCGGCGCCGGCTCGGCTTTTACCTTGGCCACCCAAGTTCTCAGTTCGGAATCACTTCGAGTACACGCAGTTAAAGCAACGACCAGCGAACAAACGATAAGTAATTTCGGCAACAGCTTTATGTTCTTGTTCATTTGCTTGCTCCTGCATCAGGAGTCGCCGGAGTCTTGTTCGCAGCAGGAGCTGCACCAGCTTCGACTGGATCATCTTCTTCTGAAAGATAACGATAGGTCTTTACCGTACCCTTCAATATCAAAGACGGGTCCGTCGCACTTTTAGGTTTCAGCGAAATATCATGCATCGTCATAATTACGACGCGAGGCAAAGATGCTACACCGCTCACAAAAGCACCGAATTGATGATAATTGCCGACCATTCTTAAGTTAATCGGCTTCTCAGCATAGAACTCTTTCTTAGTCTCTGGCTGTGGCTCAAACAGTTCATTATTAATGCCAGTGGCAAGCGCAGTCTGCGAAATGTCTACGATTAGATCAGGCATTTCATTCTTGCTAGGCAGCTGGCGAAGCATCTGCTTGAGCATTTGTTCCATCTGCACCAGTTGCAGCTTGAGTGGCTCGAGATTCGCTGCTTTGCCTTGTTTCTCTTGCAATGTATCTTTAAGCCCCTGCTCGGTAGCTTCGAGAGATTTTAATTGTTCCTGCCTAGAACTAATCAACGTATACCAGGCAAGGAAGACAATTATTGCGCCAATGAGAACACAAGCTGCAATCTTGGCAGGAAATGGCCAAGAGCCTATATTGTTGACGTCCAGCGAACTGAGTTCAAATTTCTTCTTACTCATTATTTAGCCTCCCCGCTGGCACTAGAATCCAAGTCGCAATCATCGGAGCCTTGCTCATCACCAGCTGCAGGCGAAGCTGCAGCACCAGTAGCTGTAGCAGTGGCAACTTCAGACGATTCTTCCGTGTTTTCAGCGACTGTATTTGGGTTACGAATTGTGGTCACCAAAATAAACTGATATGGCAATCCTTTATCGCCGCCTTTCGCTTCAATAATGGTTAACTCAGGCTGCCCCATCCAACCAGAAACTTGCAGGTTTCTCATATAGGCACTAACACGGGCATTGGATTGCGAGCTTCCATTTACTGTTAACTTGCTGCCATCTTGTTCGATACCGGTCAATTTCACACCGTCTGGAATTGTCCGAACCAGATCATCAAACAAATGCACCATCAAAGAACGCCGACCTTGCAAACATTCAATCGCTTTCTTCCGCGATAAAAGATCCGCTTTTTTCTTGTCCAGACCCTGAATTTCTTCAAGCTGCTTGTCAATTATGGCTATTTCATCTGTAAGGTATTTGTTGCGATTCTCTTGTCCCCTGATCTGACCGTTGTAATACATCACGATCAGGAAGCTCAAGCCAACGGCAATCGCAGCAGCTAAACCCAACATGGTGCCGAATTCTTTTTGCTTTTGTTTGCGGCGCTCGGCGCGCCACGGCAATAGATTTATCTTGGCCATTAGTCGAAGCTCCTCAGCGCAAGGCCACATGCAATCATCAAGGCAGGCGCATCTTGAGCCAATGCATGCGCTTGTACTCTAGGGCCCAATGACATGTTCGCCAAAGGATTCGCCATTACAGTAGGAACCCCGATTTGTTCTTCCACCAACTGAGCAATACCGTTAATCGAGGCACAGCCACCTGCCAACACAATTTGATCAACACGATTGAAATCACTGCCCGCGTAAAAGAACTGCAAGAGCCTGCTCACTTGTTGCACCATGGCTTCCTTAAACGGTTCAAGCACTTCGATTTCATAGCTTTCAGGCAACCCACCCTGACGCTTGGCCTGACCTGCTTCGTCATAGCTCAAGCCGTAGCGACGCATAACTTCGTCAGTTAGCTGTTTGCCGCCGAATATTTGCTCACGGGTGTAGATACTGCGTTGATTACGCAAAACATTCAGCGTTGTCATGGTGGCGCCTACGTCGACCAAAGCGACTACGGCATCACGAGGGACTGACAATTGGTCCGACACCAGCTTGAATGCGTTTTCCATCGCGAATGCTTCAACATCGACAACTTTAGCTGTTAGCCCGCCAAGCTCCAATGCCATTTGACGCACCTCGACATTCTCGGTACGAGAGGCCGCAAGCAAAATCTGAACCATTTCAGGGTTATTAGGCACTGCACCTAAAACCTCAAAATCCAGACTGACTTCGTCAATTGGATAGGGAATATAGTTAGATGCTTCAACCTGAACCTGATCTTCAAGCTCGTCTTCTTCCAAATCCCCTTGCATCGGGATGACTTTGGTGATGACAGCTGACCCGGAGACCGCTGCCGCGCCATGCTTGAGCTTGGTGCCGGAGCGTGCTACGGCACGTTTGATGGCCTCACCTACCGCCTCAACTTCGACGATATTCTTTTCTACCACCGCATTGGGTGGCAGCGGTTCGACGGCATAGTGCTCAACCCGGTAACGACCACCGGACTCGCTGAGCTGTAATAACTTGACCGCTGTTGAACTGATGTCAACTCCAACTAACGGTGTCTTAGCATTTCCAAGAAGACCCACGATTTCTCCCCTAGCGACAGGCGCTTACACGCAACTCGTGTGTAGTTACATTAAATAACAAATTTTTTCCAATTGGCAATGCCCCCGGCCAATATTTCTTTAAATAAGTTACCAATGCCCCCTTCCTACTAACTTGTTTGACGCACTTTCTAGGCTAAACCGGCCACTGAAAGCCCCAAATAACGGGTTTTTTACTGTGAAGCTCAGCACGTTCTATACTCCGTCTTTCAAAATAAGTAAATCTTCAGGAGAGGCCCAGGATGGCCGTTTTTTTTCGACTATTGCGCAAACTTTTCCTTCTTGGACTGGTTTTAGCTGTCATTGGACTTGCGGTAGCGGTCGGTACGTACTTCTATTTAGTACCTAAGCTGCCGGATGTGCAAGAGCTTAGAGACATCAAATTGCAGGTACCGCTCAGTGTCTATACCAAGGATGTCAAATTAATTGCGCAATTTGGCGAAACCCGCCGTTACCCGGTAAACATCAAGGATGTGCCGCTCCAGGTGAAACAGGCCTTCATAGCTAGCGAAGATGCGCGTTTCTATGAACACGAAGGCCTGGATTACAAAGGTATCAGCCGCGCAATCTGGTTAACCTTGACGACTGACGATAAGCGCGTGCCGGGCGGCAGCACCATCACCCAACAAGTCGCCCGTAACTTCTACCTGAATGCTGATTACGACTACGGCCGTAAGCTCAAGGAAATGCTGCTGGCATTGAAAATGGAACGCGAGTTGACCAAGGATGAAATTCTTGGCCTTTACTTGAACAAGATCTTTTTCGGTCACCGCGCCTACGGTATCGCAGCTGCGGCCGAGTTCTATTACGGCAAGAAATTAAGTGAATTGACCCTTGCGGAAACCGCCACTCTAGCCTCGCTGCCGAAGTTCCCGTCCTCCGGCAACCCCATCGTGAACCCTAAACGGGCCATGGAGCGTCGTGGCTACGTTTTACGACAAATGCTGAAAGAGGGTTACATCACCCAAGCTCAATTGGATGCTGCCAATTCGGCGCCAAATACTGCAAAGCGCCATGAACCCAAGGTTGAGATGAATGCGCCGTATTTGGCCGAAATGGTACGCCGTGAAATGCTGGATCGTTACGGTGAAGAAGCGCTAGTCAGCGGCTTCAGGGTTTACACAACCGTCACCAGCATCGATCAAATCAATGCCGAAAAGGCCGTCCGTACCGGACTGCTCGAATACGATCATCGCCATGGCTGGCGTGGTGCAGAAACTCATATTGATTTGCCTGAAGATGCCAGCACTGCGCTCTACATTGAAAAAGCTCGCACTGTTCCGATTATTTCCGACTTCCCTGCTGCCATCGTTACCGGGTTCAGCGGCAATGATGCCAAATTGGTCCTATACAACGGTACCGAATACTTGTTGAGCAGCGCATCCAGCAAATGGACTGGCCGCTCACCGGCCACCTTGTTGAAGCGTGGCGATATAGTGCGACTGATGCGAGACGAAAAAAATCAGAACTACACGCTGTCGCAACTTCCTGCTGCGCAGGCAGCATTGGTTTCACTGCAACCGGAAGATGGCGCATTGCGCGCGATTGTCGGCGGCTTCAGTTTTAACCAAAATAGTTTTAATCGCGCCATTCAAGCCACACGACAACCTGGCTCCAGTTTCAAGCCATTTGTTTATGCGGCAGCATTTGAACGTGGCTATACCCCAGCCAGTATCGTCAACGACGCACCGGTCGAATTTAAATACGGGAACGGCAAAGTCTGGCGGCCACAAAATGACGGTGGACGATTTGCCGGGCCGATTCGCGTGCGTGAGGCGCTGGTGCAATCTCGCAATCTGGTTTCAGTGCGCCTGCTTTCCGCCATCGGCACCGATTTCGCCCGAACCTACATTAGCCAATTCGGTTTCAACAAAGATCAATTGCCGCCGAATCTTTCGATGTCGCTTGGCACCGCCTCATTGACACCCATGTCGATCGCTCGTGGTTATACGGTATTCGCCAATGGTGGTTTTTTAGTGACACCCTATTTCATCGAAAAAATTATCGATCGAAACGGCGTTGCAATCGCCATGACGAGACCACTTAATGCGTGCCGTGCCTGCACACAACGTACGTCAATGGATATTCGCACGGCCACTATTGTCGATGGATTCGATTTCAGCGCCGGCGGCCCTAAAAAAGAAGTCGCTACACAACAGTCGAAAGTGGAAGATCCGAACTTTGTTGGCCCGCAGGAAGTGGCTCTGGCACCTCGCGCCATCGACGAACGCACTGCATTCTTGGTTAGTTCAATGATGCGCGATGTCGTAAAACGCGGCACCGCGACCGCAGCCAAAGTAATCGAACGCGAAGACATTGGCGGCAAAACCGGTTCAACCAATGATCATCGCGACGCCTGGTTCAGCGGCTTCGGCGGCAATTTGGTTACTACTGTCTGGGTGGGCAAAGACAACTTCAAACCTCTGGGCTACGGAGAATATGGTGGCCGGGCAGCCCTGCCGATCTGGATCAGCTACATGAGCGCGACATTGAAGGATGTACCGCAAAATGATTTGACGCCACCCGCCGGCGTAGTAACAGCAAACATTAGTGCCAGTGGCAATTTGTTGCCTGAAGGTGCTGGCGGATTGACCGAATACTTCAAGCAGGAAGATTACGATCGCCTGATTTCGAGCGGTTACAACTGGGAAGTGCCTGGTGGCGAAAAAACCGATTTCGAGGATATTTTTTAAACTCGTTCAATGTTGTCATTGATGTGCCGAGAGTAACCAACGCCCATCCTTGGTCACTCTCACTTCCAGCACATGTATCGCCGATCTATGCTTGCTAAATTGGCGACACACAACAGGAGAACAGTCGTGGAAAACACTCGTTTACTTCGTCGCACCAACCAGGACAAGATGATTGCCGGCGTGATGGGTGGCATTGCTCAATATTTTGGCCTCGATCCGAATCTACTGCGCGTTGTTTACGTTATAGGCTCGATTATGTCGGCTGCATTTCCGGGCATTCTGGTTTATCTGGTGTTGTGGCTGGTAATACCGAACGATCAGTAAGTTCGAGTTTCCGCAGTAATGTCCGCAAATCATCCGTGTTCACGGGTTTGCGAATAAATGCATTCATCCCCGCCGCAATTGCGGCGGGTTCTGCTTGTGGATCCGCACGTGCGGTGATTGCCGCCAATGGCAAACGATATCCTTGAATTTTGATCAACCTGGCCAGTTCGAGCCCATCGATTCCTGGCAAATCCAAATCCAGCATCGCGAGATCAAAACTTCCAACCGCCAGCATGGAAAGTGCCTGCAAACTTTGTTGCGCATACGTAACGCGGTGCCCCATTGCTTCCAATAAACTTACCAGCACCTCTGCCACTACCGGTTCATCTTCAACCAGCAAAATGTTCAGACTTAGATTCATCCGGGCCGTGACTTTTCGGTGAACACTATTTTCAGGCATCGAATTTTCGATTTCAGGCAAAGGTAGTTCGACTAAAAATAGTGCTCCCTGACCCAGATTACTTTTGACCTGGATATTGCCAGCCATGGCGGTCGCCAACTCCTGGCAAATAGCCAACCCCAAGCCACTGCCACCATAACGCTGACTTGTCCGACTTCCGTCAGCCTGTTCGAATCTCTGAAATAATCGCGACTGCTGCTCCTCGCTCATGCCAGGACCGGTATCTGATACCTGCAATTGCAAACCTTGCGTCGGCAATCCCGCACATCGAATCATTACCTGACCCTGCTCGGTAAATTTGATTGCATTACTACCCAGATTCAGCAAAATTTGCCTGACACGTCCGATATCACCACGACAAAAATGCGGAGCGTTTTCATCCAGGATGCTGCTGAACAACAGTCCTTTTCTTTCTGCTAACGGCTTCAGAAACTCAGCCACTTCCTGCATCAAGGCTTTCACATCAAAAGCTTCATCGTGCAAACGTAATTTCCCCGCTTCGATCTGTGCTAAATCGAGCACGTCATTAACCAGATGCAAAAGATGCTGGCCAGCGCTTTGAATGGCATTTACACGATGGCGTTGTTGCGGATTTAATTCGCTTGCCTGAAGCAATTCAGCCATTCCGAGCACGCCAGTCATCGGTGTTCGAATTTCGTGGCCGAGTGTCGCAAGAAAGCGGGACTTTGCCGTCGAGTTTTGCTCTGCCAGCTCTCGCTCCTGGTCACGCAAGTTCTGCGCATGCTTTCGCTGCATCAGACGCTGGTATAACCATGCCGATGTCAGGAAAAGCAATGCGGCGAGCAGCCCCCAAATCGTGAGTGCCCAGTTCGTTTGCCACCATGGTGGCAATACGATTAACTTCATTGTCAATGGTGCCGACCAGCGCCCTTCGGCATCCGCAGCCTTTGCGTGAAGTTGATAATTCCCGGGTGGCAAGTTTGAAAAAGTTCGCTGGCCGGATGCGCCAACATCGACCCAGTCGTTGTCAAATTCTTTCAACAAAAAACGATAGCTATGCGAGCTCGAATCGGCAAAAGAAAGTAGCCTCAGACTGACATTCAAGTCCCTATCGCCCGCTTGAAGCCGAATGCTGGACGATGTCGTAGGCAGATTTAATTTATCCTCGCCACGATGTAGCGATATGCCGTCTAGCGTCAATGGCGATAACGACGAATGACGACGTATTCGAGAAGAATCAAATACGACCAAGCCTTTGTTCGTGCTGACCAAAGCAAGCCCCTGCGAAGTGAGCAAGGCCGGCTGCATGTCGAATTCCTGGCTCGGTAAACCATCGCGTTCGCCAAATATGCGTATTTGGTTAGTCAATACGCTGTACCTCAACAAACCTCGGGTTGTCGTCAACCATAGATTGCCACTGCGATCCGACAGCATTGAACCGACTTCCACCGGTGGCAAGCCATCGTCGCTAGTTACCTGCCTGATACTTTGAAGAGTCGCACCATCCCAATGAAATGCTTCAAGCGTGCCGACACGATGCACCCACACTGTATCGGCTGCAGAAAAACTGAAAGCATCGATACGTTCATTTGGGCTGCCGATAATCTCCGTGAAATTTTCGGAGTCATCATTCCAGCGAAGCAAACCATGGGATGTCGCAATCCATAAATCGCCGTCCGGACTTATGCCAAATTGATCGGGATCTGCAAACGATAAATGTTCACTATCACTAGGCACGACCCGATGTACCACACGCCCAGTTTCATCAAAAGCCTGTATGCCTCCGCCATAGGAGGCGGACCACAGCAACCCATCTGAAGTTTGCGTCAATAAACGTACAGCACCTGGCAGAGCACCTCGCCCTCCATCTGCTCCAATCAAATGCTTCAAAGTGCCAGTAGCTGGATCATACCGAGTCAAGCCGTTGGAGTGCCCCATCCAAACGGCGCCATTACGCGTTTGCAAGACCGACCACAGACGTGACGCCCAAACTTTTGTATCACGTAAAATGCGTTCGATACGTCCATTGGAAAGATCAATTTTGTCCAGCCCCCCATCGTCACTTACCAACCAGGCATGACTGGCATCTGCCTCCGATGCTGCACGCACAATGGAGCCAGATAACGAATTTTCCTGATCGAATTGATGTCGAAAAATGGAAAAATTTCGCCAACCAGCGGGCAAGCGCAATAGCCCGCGATCTTGGGTCGGAAACCAGAAACCGCCTTCGTGATCTTCAAACACGCCATAAATTTTTGCAGGGATCTGCCCGTCGGGCGTGTAACTCAGCAACTGCTGCTGACGCCACTGATACACTTTCTGTCCATCACTAAACCAGATTGCATTTTGCTTGTCTTGCCAGAGTCCGATTGTAGGTCTCCCGGCGTTCAAGATAGCGCCGATCTGAACCCCTGTTGGCGATAAATGCACAAGCCCTTTTGATGTACCAACCCAGACACTGCCATCGACATCACTAACCAGCTGCATAATGTAGGTGTCGAGAATTTCGCCGACCTTTATTTTGATGAATTTCCTGCCATCCCAAAGGCACAGTCCTTTTGTGGTACCTACCCATAGACGGTTTTTTGTATCTGCCGTCAATGACAGCACAGTATCGCTTGGCAATGAAGCATCATCGTTTTTTATCGGCATGAAGCGCTGGATGCGGCCGTGACTGTCCATGCGATGCAGGCCGCCGCCATAGCTGCCAAACCACAAACTGCCGTCTTTGGTCGAAGTCATCGTCCAGATATCATCGCTACCCATTTCAGGATGGCTGCTTCTGCGAAAATGAGTAAAGTCGCTGCGCTCGGCGTTTAACCGGCTCATGCCCTGACCTTCGACCGCGATCCATAGACGATCCTGGTCGTCAATATGCAGCGCCTGCACAACATTGCCAGGCAGGGCATTGTCGTCTCCTGGCGCATGACGGAATATTTTGTAGCCAACTCCATCATAACGGGCAAGACCATCCTTGCTTGCAATCCACAGATAGCCTTTCTTGTCCTGCGAGATGGCATACAGCGTACTGGAAGGCAAGCCATCCGCAACGGATAACTGACGAAACTGTGGTGTCTCCGGCAAGATCGCAAACACAGATGAGCAATAGAAAATCAGCCCAAACAATAGGCATAAACGCATTAGACTTCCCCGTAGTTCAAGCTTAATCGTTTCAAACATTGCCAATTTGGGCAATAGCTTCAGCCACCAGACATACGGACGTTCCTAGACTGCAACAATTCGTTTCGCCCGGCCTGCCAATTAAACGAAGACATGGCGCTAGAATGCGGCAAGGAGAACCCGATGAAATTGAAACCGCTTGCAATCATTTTTTTTCTACTCACCGGCAATGCTCGTGCCAATATTGAATCGTTTGCTGTCGACCCGGTGCATACCCGTGTTGCCTTCATGGTGTCGCATGCGGGTTTCTCGAACGCGATTGGCACCTTCTCCGGCAGTACCGGCCAATTGCGGTTCGATGAGAAAGATTGGAGCAAATCATCGATAAGCGTCAGCATTCCGATCGCAAGCCTGAATCTGGGCGATGCCGACTGGCAGGAAAAAATTCTCGACGGTACATTTTTTGATGCCGGCAAATTTGCAAACGCGACCTTCGTTTCAGAACGCATCGAGAAGCTTTCCGATACCACCGGCATCGCACATGGTGCACTCACCATTCGCGACATAAGCCAACCCGTCAGCCTTAATTTCACTTTGAATGCCTTGAAACGACACCCTTTGAATTTCAAGAAAACGATTGGCTTTTCCGCGAATGCAACACTTAGCCGGAAAGCGTTTGGCATGGACGCCTGGACCAAAGTGATTGGCGATGAAGTCAAAGTCATGATTGAACTGGAAGCAACTCCCGGCAAGCAGGAAAACACCACGGAGCAGGAAAATGGCGCTAAAAAATAATTCCGAAACCTGGGGTAGTTTGAGTATCGGTCTGCACTGGCTCACCCTGATTCTGATCCTGAGCCTGGCCGCAGTCGGCATGAACATGGACGACCTTCCGAATGGCCCGCAAAAAATCCAGATTTACGCCTTGCATAAAAGTTTTGGTTTGACCGTGCTGGCTTTGACGGCGATCCGGCTGTCATGGCGATTATTGTCGGTGACGCCTGATCCTGTTCCCAATACGCCGAAATGGCAGGAATGGGCTGCCAAGCTGGTTCATGGCGCACTTTATGTTTTGTTATTCGCGATGCCGATCAGTGGCTGGCTTTATAATTCGGCAGCCGGCTTTCCGTTGAAATATTTCGGCTTGTTCTCGCTGCCAAAATTAAGTGGTTACGACCCCCAGTTGAAAGCACTGGCTGGCGAAGCCCATGAAACTTTTTTCTACGTTCTTGCTCTATTAATGCTGATGCACGCCGGCGCTGCCTTAAAGCATCATTACCTTGATAAAGACAATACCCTTACCCGCATGCTGCCCTGGCTTGCAAAAAAATCCTGAGGTTCACAATGCGTGCTTTAATTTTGTTTTTTGCGTTCTTTTCCGGCACCGCCTTCTCGGCAGACTATGCCCAGCAACCTGGCTCAAGCCTTGGTTTTTCCGGTAGCTATCAAGGCGAAGTGTTTACGGGCAGTTTTACAAAATTCACTTCCCACATTCGTTTTGATCCGACAAAACTGGCGCAAAGCAGTTTTGATGTTCGGATCACGCTTGCCAGTGCCAACACAAAAAATGCCGAACGCGACGAAATGTTGCTGGGCTCGGAGTTTTTCAATACGAAAGCGCAACCTGAAGCACGCTATGTCGCCACAAAATTCCGCGCGCTAGGCAATAATCGTTTTGTTGCCGATGGCGTACTGACCTTGCGCGGCATTTCAAAAGCGGTGCCTTTGACGTTCACCTGGAGCCCAGGGGCAAAACCTCAATTACTCGGATCTGCAAAAGTGCAGCGACTGGATTTCAAGGTTGGCATTGGTGATTGGGATGACGTGGAATTAATCCCAAATGCCGTTACCGTTAATACAAAATTAGTGCTGTCGCCGATTGCAACACCAGCCATCAAAGCGAAGGCAGTGACTACGAAACCATAAGTCCGACGACTTGTTCAGCTGTAAACGGCCAGTCCAGCTCCATACCACTGCGTGTGTGCTTGAGCACCGGCACACGCAGGCCATAGCGGTTTTCCAGATGGTCGTCACCTTCTATCCAAACCGACTCAAAGTCTGCAACGCGAGCCTGCGCCAACACGTCCCAGGCCAATTCGCAAAGATGACAATGGTCGCGCTGAAACAGAATTAAATCGGACATGGCTTTGTGTGTCGTGTTTTCGGCCGAAGAGCATACAATACGCCATCACAAACGGAAGCTCATCATGGCGGTTAGTACCTTCGACTTATTCAAGATCGGCATTGGCCCATCGTCCTCGCACACGGTTGGACCGATGCGCGCTGCCGTGCGCTTTGCGCAACGCTGGCTGCGCGATGGTGATTTGATGGCACGCACTGCCCGCATTCGCGTTGAACTTTTCGGTTCGCTTGCGCTGACCGGTCGCGGCCATGGCACCGACAAGGCTGTCTTGATGGGGCTTGAAGGCCATTGGCCGAATGAAATAAATCCCGACACTATTCCCGAAACACTCGAACGCATTCGTGCCAACAAGAAATTGCGCGTTCTTGGAACGCATGAAATCGTATTTGATGAAAAAACCGATCTTGTGTTCAACAAGCGGCAAAAACTGCCATTTCATTCCAACGGCATGCGCTTTGCTGCTTACGATGCCGATGCCAATGAATTGGCGACTCGCGACTATTACTCGGTCGGTGGCGGCTTTGTAGTCAATCAGGATGAAGCTGCCGAAAATCGCATCGTCGCCGATACGACGCCATTGAAATATCCTTTTCACAGTGGTGATGAATTATTGGCGCAATGTGAAAAGCATAATTTGACGATTGCGCAATTAATGTTTGAGAACGAGAAAGCCTGGCGCAGCGAAGCCGAAATAATCGCAGGCCTGAAAGAAATCTGGCTGGCGATGCAAGATTGCGTTAACCGCGGCATTCGTGAAGAAGGTATCTTGCCTGGCGGCCTTAAAGTCGTACGTCGCGCACCGGCCATGCATAACGATCTGGTGATGCGACCGGAGGCAGCCATGAAAGATCCGTTGACTGTGCTCGATTGGGTCAACCTTTATGCGCTCGCAGTAAATGAAGAAAACGCGGCTGGCGGTCGCGTAGTGACGGCGCCTACTAACGGCGCCGCCGGCATCATTCCTTCGGTCTTGCATTACTTCTACCGTTTTTGTGCCAATGCCAGCGAACAGGGTGTTTATGATTTTCTGCTCACGGCGTCTGCGATTGGCATTTTGTACAAGGAAAACGCTTCGATCTCCGGAGCCGAAGTTGGCTGTCAGGGCGAAGTCGGTGTTGCATGCTCCATGGCCGCCGGTGGCCTAACAGCGGCATTGGGCGGCAGCCTGGGCCAAGTCGAAAATGCTGCAGAGATCGGCATGGAACACAACCTTGGTCTGACCTGTGATCCGATTGGCGGTTTGGTGCAAATTCCCTGCATCGAACGCAATGCGATGGGCGCCGTGAAGGCGATCAATGCCAGTCGCATGGCATTGCGCGGCGATGGCAAGCATCGGGTATCACTGGACAAGGTCATCAAGACTATGCGTGACACTGGTCGTGACATGGCCGAAAAATATAAAGAGACTTCGCGCGGCGGCCTTGCAGTAAACGTCATTGAATGCTGATATAAAGGCGTCATGGACACCTTGATTTCTTTCTGCTTACGGCGCATAAGACCAAGTGAAACTATGCAAGGGTGATGCATGGCGCGTGTAATACTTTTTATCATGCTCTACTTGCTCGGGGCCTATCTTGCCGAGGCGTTTATTCATGCGCCAGGACAAGTGGCATTATTCTGGCCTTCATCGGGTTTGGCATTAGGCTTTCTTGTTCGTTACGGTTTGCGCTGGGTTGTTCCGCTCATCATAGCCAACACCTTGATGCACATTTTCATCAGCCCGGTACCGAGTTCTTTTCTGGTATTTTCAATCCTGAGTAATGCGATAGGCGGCTGCCTGGGCGCTTATTACGTTCGCCGGAAAAATCTGCATACGTTTATTTCCGTCCGCAGTGGCTTTGTGCTGTTGCGCGGCGGCATCATCATGGCCAGTGTCAGTGCACTGATCGGAACGACCGGCCTTTACGTCTCCAACATGATTGATGCCGCAACACTCTGGCCATCCGTTGCCAAATGGGGCATGGGCGATTTGCTGGGAATTATCAGCGTTGCTCCGTCGGTATTTTTGTTAACTGCCAGTCCTTCGACAAATCCCGATCAGCCCCTGAGTAGCGATTACGCCAATTTACGGGAAAAGATCGTCTGGTCGATTTTATTGTTTTCCACCTATGCCCTGGTCTTCATTGGTGGCACCAGCGGTAGCAGTTACGCACTCGGGCTGACGGCCTTGCCGATTACGTTGATCATATGGAGCGCCATTCGCTTTCAACCGGTCTGGACGGCTGTAGGTATCACCATAACGATTTTGATTCTGACTTCGATGACCGGGTTTGGCATGGCAGGTTTCAAGCCGCCGGATGAATTGCTTGACGCTGCATTGTTGCTCAGCTTTCTTTGTCTGATTTCCATCATTCCACTCGTGTTGGTAGCGGCCAATCACGAGAATCGCATTGCCACTCGAAAAATGATTCGCCGCGCGACGACCGACAGTGCGACCGGCCTGCCCAATCGCACCGCATTCGAAGAAGCCACTCGTGAAGCACTTAATCGAAGCGGACTTCCGCAAACCCTTGCCTATCTTGATTTGGATCATTTCACGCTCGTCAACGACACCGCAAGCCACGCAGCCGGCGATGAATTGATTCAAGGCATTTCTTCTCTGCTAGTTACGAAACTGCATGCCGGCGACCGTCTATTTCGTATTGGCGGCGACGAGTTTGCCCTGCTGTTGCTTTGCGAAGGAAAGGAGGCCGAGCTTCGCTGCCAACGCATTCTGCAATCGATAGAGGCATTTCGCATCGGCTGGGCGTCGAATGTTATTTCGACTACTGCCAGTATCGGCATGGTGACTTTGCGGCCAGGCCAAAGCGAATTCGCAGCCCTGCTTTCGCAAGCGGATGCCGCCTGCTTCACTGCAAAAGAGCTCGGCGGCAATCGGGTTTTTGTTTCCAGTCAGCATACGGCTGAATCGCAGGATCGTACCGAAGCCATGCGCTGGGCTGTGCGCATTCGTGAAGCACTCAATCGAAACCTGTTCGAAATCGATTGCCAAAGCATTACCTCATTGAAGCACCCCGGCGAACCCGGACGTTATTTCGAAGTACTCGTCCGCATGCGCGACCCGCATACCCAACAACGCCTGTTACCCGGTTATTTCATCCCGGCGGCCGAGCGCTTCCATTTAGGTACTCAGATCGACCGCCATGTTGTGGAGCTCGTGCTGGACTGGATGGAAAAACACCCCGAGGATGCCGCGACCGTCAGTGGCTGTTCGATCAATCTGACTGCCGCGTCGATGGTCGATGAAAGTTTTTCGCAATTTCTAAAAACCCGCATCCTCACCTCGAGTTTTTCTGCCCGAAAAATCATTTTCGAAATCACGGAAACCAGTGCCGTCCGTGATCTATCCCGGGCACAAAGCCTGATCAACGACATGCGTTCACTGGGTTGTCGTTTTGCGCTTGATGATTTTGGCACCGGTTTTTGTTCGTTTAATTATTTGCGCAATCTCGACGTGGACTATTTCAAGATCGATGGCAGCTTTGTACGCGACTTGCAAAGCTCTGCCTTGTCGATGGCTGTTATCAAGTCAATCACCGATATCGCCCAGGTACTCAACAAGAAAACCACGGCCGAACATTGCGAAAGCCAGGCATTGGCGGAGATCCTGCTTAAGCTGAACGTAGATTATGTGCAAGGTTTCGGCATTCACAAACCGGAACCAATCGACGAGTATTTTGCCGCGATTCGCACTAAACTTGCAGGATGAATATTCGCCATTTATCTGCCTGCATTGCAGGGGTTTGCGGTTTGCTCGTTGTCGGCCTTTTGCTAAAGCCCGCATTTTTTTTTGAGCGCAACCAATCCTCTTCGAATAAAGCTACTGCACATGCGAAACCTGCAAAGCGTCTTGCAGCTGCCGGCCAGGCATCGTCGTTTAGTTTTGCGAACGAAGTGGAGTTTGTCTCGAACGACGGCATCATTTATGTATATGTGAATAACCGTCTGTCTGGCCCAATGCAGGTGCAATTAAGCGCCGGCAGATCGACTCGCAACATGGAAGCACTGCCGGCACTTCCGGTCACCTATGTGCTGGAACCTAAACAGCGCATGCTGGTGACCCGCCTGCAAGCCATCGATGGCAACGCACCGATGATTCGCGATTTGCAAAGTCTGGGCATTCCCGGCGATCCACACGCTATCCCGGAGGACTTGACCTACTCGTTGCCCGTCGATGAGAACAGTCGCTGGGAATTGGGCCAGGAATTCAACGGCGAATACTCGCATCATGACGAACAAAATCGCTATGCCGTCGACTTCATTGTCCCTGAAGGCACCCCAGTCCTTGCAGCACGTCCTGGCATCGTGATGGAAACTATCGCGAACTATGGTCACGGTGGCCAGGATGCGAAACTCTATGCCAGCAGGGCAAACTTTATTCGAATCCTGCACGATGACGGCAGCATGGGGCTTTATGCGCACCTAAAGGAAGGCGGAGTGCTGGTAGCACCCGGCGAACGCGTAGGTCTTGGCGATGTGATTGGTTATTCCGGCAATACCGGTTTTTCCAGTGGGCCGCACCTGCACTTCGTGTTGCAAATCAATACCGGCATGCGCCTGGTATCCATTCCATTCAAAATGGTAGGGCCGCAAGGATTTTTACCCTTGTCGAAATAGTTGTTTTCTAACAATAGATTGCAAGCATGCCTGCCGTAGCCGGCACGGCCCGCTTGGGCTTGCGATATAATGCCGCCCTTGTCTTCAAAGCCCTTAGCGGCCCCGACCCATGTCCAATCATTTGAACGAAACCCACCGACGCCGCACATTTGCGATCGTCTCGCATCCCGATGCCGGTAAAACGACGCTGACCGAGAAATTATTGTTGTTCGGGGGAGCTATTCAAATGGCCGGCAGCGTGAAGTCGCGCAAGGCCGCGCGACACGCCACTTCGGACTGGATGGCGCTGGAAAAAGAACGCGGCATTTCGGTCACCTCTTCGGTCATGCAATTTCCGTATGAAGGCCGGATCGTCAACTTGCTGGACACGCCAGGCCATGCCGACTTCTCGGAAGATACCTATCGTGTGTTGACGGCGGTGGATTCCGCATTGATGGTGATCGACTGCGCCAAGGGCGTCGAAGAGCGCACGATCAAATTGATGGAAGTATGCCGCCTGCGCGACACGCCAATCATGAGCTTCATCAACAAGCTCGACCGTGAAGGCAAGTCGCCGATCGAATTGCTCGATGAAGTGGAATCGGTACTCGGTATTCAATGCGCACCTATCACCTGGCCAATCGGCATGGGCTCGCGCTTGAAAGGCGTCGTGCATCTGATTACCGGCGAAGTCCACATCTATGAGCAAGGCCGCAATTTCACGCGTCAGGACTCCACCATCTTTCCTTCGCTCGATGATCCGAAACTGGCCGAACGCATTGGCGTCGCGATGTTGCAGGAAGTGCGCGACGAACTTGAACTGGTCGAAGGCGCATCGCATCCGTTCGACAAGGCGAAATATCTTTCCGGTCACCAGACCCCGGTGTTTTTCGGCTCGGCCGTCAATAATTTCGGCGTGCAATTGCTACTCGATTTTTTCGTCGAACATGCACCTGCACCAAAACCACGCAGCACCACTGGACGCGACATTCAACCGGAAGAAGAAAGCTTTTCCGGTTTCGTGTTCAAAATCCAGGCCAATATGGATCCGCAGCATCGCGACCGCATCGCGTTCCTGCGTGTTTGTTCCGGTCGCTTCGATGCCGGCATGAAAGCCTTTCATGTTCGCAGCGGCAAGGAACAGAAATTGGCGAACGCACTCACCTTCATGGCGAGCGACCGCGAAATTGTCGAGACTGCCTATCCGGGCGATGTAATCGGTCTGCACAATCACGGCACAATTTCGATTGGCGATACGTTTACCGCAGGCGAGTCGCTGAGCTTTACCGGCATCCCGAATTTCGCACCGGAATTATTCCGTCGTGCCCGCTTGCGCGATCCGCTCAAACTCAAGCAATTGCAAAAAGGTCTGGCGCAATTATCCGAAGAAGGCGCGACCCAATTCTTCCGTCCGTTGATGAGCAATGATCTGATTCTTGGTGCCGTCGGTGTATTGCAGTTCGATGTCGTGGCGTACCGCTTGAAAGACGAATACAGCGTTGACGCAATTTTCGAACCGATCAGCGTTGCTACGGCGCGATGGGTACGCGGTGGCACTGCGAAAAAAATGGAAGAGTTCCGCGACAAGAACGCGATGAACCTCGGCATCGATGCTGCCGGACAACTGGTTTATCTGGCGCCTTCGCGCGTCAACCTGCAGTTGACCCAGGAGCGCTGGCCCGATTTCACCTTTGCGGCGACTCGCGAACACGCTTACGCCGTCAGCATGGATTGATGTTCGACGCGCTGTTTTCGTTGAAAGCAGCGTGTTCGAGACCTATGCTTATTGTGTCGGCTTTGCCTTTGGAAGGATGACGCCATGTACGAGCACAGGAAAAAACCGCTATTGAGCCGGCGACTTTTTTATCGCCGGGTGATCCTGCATACCTTGTTTTCTTTTCTTGCGATCGCGATAGCACTTGGTATCGGCGTACTCGGCTACCACCTGCTCGGGCATTTAAACTGGGTAGATTCGATATTGAATGCCTCCATGATTCTGGGCGGCATGGGGCCGGTCGATTCGCTGGACAGCGATACCGCCAAGTTATTTTCTTCCGGCTATGCCTTGTTTTCCGGTTTGTTTTTCATCGGCATCGCCGCATTACTGATAGCGCCTTTCGCCCACCGGCTTTTACATCACCTGCATATGGACGATGAACAATGAACTCATCGCGGACTGCAATTAGGTGGACACCTCGAAAATATTCATGCACGTTGCGTGCACCGGCAATATCAAGGCGATGAGTAACGTATGACTGATATGCATGACATCCGCGAAGAGATATGGAATGCGATTACTCATGGCCTGGGCGCGATACTCAGTGTCGCTGGCGGTGCCGTCCTGATCACGCTGGCGGCCTTGAAAGGCAACCCCTGGCAACTCATTAGCGCCATTGTTTTCACGATGTCGCTTTTGTTGTTGTACACGGCGTCAACCTTGTACCACGCGATTCCGCACCTAAATGCCAAACAGCAATTGAAGGTGTTTGATCACTGCGCAATTTACATTTTGATTGCCGGCAGCTACACGCCGTTCACCCTGATTGGTCTGCGCGGTCACGGTGGCTGGTGGCTCTTCGGCATTGTCTGGATCTTGGCTGTCGCCGGCGTTATCTTCAAACTGTATTACACCGGCCGTTTCAAGCTGGTATCGACATTGATTTACATCGGCATGGGCTGGATGGTTGTGTTTGCGATCAAGCCGATGCTGCAAAACATAGATATAACCACGCTGATCTGGTTATTCGTCGGCGGGATTTTTTATACGCTGGGCACCGTTTTTTACATGAGCAAGAAAATACGCTACACCCATGCGATCTGGCATGTGTTCGTGATGCTGGGCAGCGCCAGTCATTTCGTGGCGATCAGCAGACAGGTGCTTTTATAGGTGCGTCTTGGCTGGTGCTTTGCCAGCTTCCGAAGTTCCGCTATCTGCTATGGGTGCTGGATACCGACACTTTGGTGATATGACCAATTCCGCCGGATGAGCCGCCCAAATGACCAGTGTCGGACGCATCGAATATTCCACGCAACGAAATATGTCTTCGATTGTACTTTGACCATTTCTTGCTGATTTTCTGGTATCGCGCAAAATCCGCGTCAGTTTTAACCGGACCGTCGAAATAATTGATCCAGATGCAAGCTCGCGAAGCGCCTGGCTCCGGAGCTGCGCACAGATTGTTATTCTCAAACTCGATATACGCGAAGCCGGACACCGATACTACTTTTCCGTCATACGCATCCGGTGCGGCAATCAGCTGAGTTAGCGACACCTTAATTCCAAGCTCCGACTGCTGTTTCTGACTTTCTGCAGCATCCGCAGTGCTGCAGAGAATCAGCGCAGCAAACAGTGGCAGTCGACGTAACACGCGCACCCTTGATGCTAACTACTAATATATTGCGTCAATTGCTCGATTTCCTGCTGTTGATCTTCGATCACGGCCTTTACCAAATCGCCAATCGACACCATGCCTACAATCTGGCCGTTGTCGCGCACCGGCAAATGGCGACATTTTTTTTCGGTCATCAGGCTCATGCATTTCTGTGCAGTGTCGCTCGGCGATACGCAGATAACCGGACTGGTCATGATGTCGCTGACCGGTGTGTCGGCCGAACTCCTTCCGAGCAGAATGACTTTTCGTGCGTAATCACGTTCCGTGATAATTCCGACCAGTTCGTTTCCTTTCATGATCAGTATCGCAGCAATATTGTGTTCGGCCATCAAACCGATCACTTCGCGGACAGTCGCAGTAGGCGCTGCGCTGATAATACGGTGGCCTTTTTGATCCAGAATCTGTTGGGCATTACGCATATCAGCCTCCATTCGGGTTGCGGTGATTGCCAACTATCATATGCCTCTTGCGCGGCGCTGGATATTGTTTGGCGATTAAATACAGCGGCCGCCGTTTAGTTTCCATATACAAACGTCCGAGGTATTCGCCGACCATGCCCAAGGCCATTAACTGCATGCCGCCAAGCAATAGAATGACCGTCATCATGCTTGGCCACCCTTGTACGGAATCACCCCAGACCAGAGTTTTCGCAACGATCCAGATACCGTAAGCAAATGCACAAAATGCCGTCAGCAACCCGATATAGGTTGCCAATCGCAAGGGAGCCGTTGAAAAACTGGTGATACCTTCGAGCGCCAAATTCCACAAGCGCCAGTAATTGAATTTCGTTGCGCCCGCGATTCGCGCCTGCCGTGTGTAATGCAATGCGGTTTGTTTGAAGCCCACCCAGGCAAACAGGCCCTTCATGAAACGCTGGCGCTCGCCCATTTGCGACAGGGCATCGAGCACATCCCGTGACAAGAGGCGAAAATCGCCGGTATCGGCCGGAATCGAAATATTGGAAAGCGAATTGATCACGCGATAAAACGCGGCAGACGTCGCACGTTTGAGCCAGGTTTCTCCCTCACGCTCGGAGCGTGTGCCATAGACCACATCGAACCCTTCTCGCCATTTCGCGATGAACTCCGGAATCAGTTCGGGCGGGTCCTGACCATCGGCATCCAGAACGATCAAGGCGTTGCTATCGGCGGCGACGTGATCCAAACCCGCGGTGAGCGCCGCTTCTTTCCCGAAATTGCGCGACAGTCGAATCAAGGCAACCCGGGAGTCGGATTCGGCGATTTTTTCGAGCATGTTCCAAGTCGAATCGGTACTGCCATCATCGACATACAGTATTTCGAAAGTCGCATCGCAGACCTTAATGGCCTCGGAAAGTCGCAAATGCAGGGCGGGCAAGCTGGCCTCTTCGTTATAAGCGGCTACCAGCAAGGTGATTTTATCGTTAGATGTCATGGCTGAATGGTAAAGGTTTTATCGAAAAGGTTTACATACTTCCATATTTCTGGAATTATAGAAATATGGACGATATTACTGCTCTTACCGCGCTGAAGGCATTGGCTCAAGAAAGCCGGTTGGCTGCCTTCCGCCTCTTGATACAAGCCGGCGATCCCGGCATGGCCGTCGGCGATTTACGCGAAGCTTTGAGTATTCCTCCGGCGACACTTACCGCCCATCTGAACATTTTGCGATCGGCTGGATTGGTGCTCGATCAACGTGAAGGCCGAGTAATCCGTATTCGTGCGGATTACTCACGCATGAATTCCCTGCAAGCATTTCTGACCGAAAACTGTTGCCAAGGCGCGCCCTGCGAGACTTCAAATAAAACATCTGTAACCTGCGAAGCCTGTTGATATGAAACGTATCTTGTTTGTGTGTGTCGAAAACTCGAACCGTAGCCAAATGGCAGAAGCTTTTGCGCATATCCATGGTGGTAACGCCGTGGATGCGCAGAGTGCCGGTTCCAAGCCCTCGGGTGTGATAAACCCGAAAGCCATTCGCTTCATGGGCGAACTGAATTATGACCTCAGCAAACATGCATCGAAATCGTTAGACGACATTGAAGGCGAATTCGATGCCGTCATCACGATGGGCTGCGGCGATAACTGTCCATGGGTTCCGGCAAAACTGCGCGAAGATTGGGGTCTGCCCGATCCGAAAAACATGGATGACGACAATTACCGTGCCGTTCGCGATGAAATTTCTGCGCGAGTTAAAAATTTACTGGATTCACTGGCATGAGTTTGCCTAATAAAGCACTCGCCGAATTTTCGGGTTCGGTGATTTTATTGGCGACCGTTGTCGGCAGCGGCATCATGGGCGTCGATTTATCGCAGGGAAATAATGCGGTTGCCTTGCTGGCCAATGCCGCCGCCACTGCCGGCATCTTGTATGTCTTGATCAGTACGCTCGGGCCAATTTCCGGCGCACATTTCAATCCGGCAGTAAGTCTGGTCATGCGGGTAAATGGCGAAATGAACAATCGCGAATTATTCTTTTATCTGATTGCGCAAATTTCCGGAGCGCTGCTCGGTGTGTTATTGGCGCATGCGATGTTCGAGCAAACATTGATCCAGCCCGGCATTCGCGTGCGCACCGGGTTTTCCCAATATTTATCCGAAGCGATCGCAACTTTTGGTCTTGTGATCACGATCTTGTTGGCAATGAAACAAAAATCTACGCAAATTCCCGCTCTGGTCGCCAGTTATATTTTTGCCGCTTACTGGTTTACCGCCAGTACATCGTTTGCCAATCCGGCAGTGACGATTGCGCGATCTCTGACCCGGACTTTTGCCGGGATCCGCCCCGATGACGTGGTCGGGTTTATTTCGGCGCAATTAATCGGTGCAGGTCTAGCCTATCTTCTCTTTCGTTTTGTCTTTGGCTTTACTTCTTCCTCATCGGGCTCTTCCGCCAAATAACCGGGACCACCCAATTGCCGCATTTGCCGCTGAATCCAGCGCGCGCGCCGATTGACGAAAGGTCCGGGATTTTTTGCATTGTATTTTTTCGGGTTTGGCAACACAGCGGCGAGGCGCGCGCTTTCATTCGGGCTCAGGTTTTTTGCCGACTTCCCGAAGAATTTTTTAGCCGCCGATTCTGCGCCATACACGCCATCTCCAAACTCGGCGATATTGGCATAGACCTCGATAATGCGATGTTTGGGCCAGAATATTTCAATCAGTAGCGTGTACCAGGCTTCGAATGGCTTGCGCAAATAGCGCGTAAAGCCGGAACCATTCCAGCAAAACAGATTCTTGGCGACTTGCTGGCTGATCGTGCTGCCACCTTTTATTTTTTTGCTTTTCTTGTTGTGCTCAAGGGCTTTTTCCATCGCCTCAAAATCAAAGCCGTCATGATCCGGAAATTTCTGGTCTTCGGCAGCGACTAGCGCAATCGGCAAATGCCTGGACAATTTATCTTCGTCTTTCCACTCGTAGGAAACCCGAAAACCCCAATCTTTTTCGAGCCAGGCATCGACCTGGCGACCCACCATGAAACTCGACCCGAAGGGATCGACCCAGCGCATCAGCACCACTTGCGAAATCGATATCAGTATGAACAGCAATGGCAGCCACAGGAAAATAAAGCGTAAGAATTTTCGTCCACGTGAACGGCGTGGCTTGGTTTTAAAAACGGTCATAAAGCGGACTGGCCCAAAAGGTCGCGAATATTTGCGTGGTCAATGCGACATGCTAAACCAGGGCTGGCAATACACCAAGATATGTCGATGTGATCACGGTCATGGAACGCCCACGGAAGCCGGCAAAACCCGTTAAAATGAGGCCATGACAGAGAAGAATTACGATTCGCTTCATCGCTTCATGTTGGACCGCGCTGGCGTGCGCGGGGTTTGGGTCCGACTGGAACATTCATGGCAGGCAATCCAGGCTCGCGCGACTTACCCCCATGGCGTGTTGCATCGATTAGGCGAAACTTGTACCGCTGCGGCCTTGTTCACAGGACATGTAAAAGTGGAAGGCCGTCTCAGCGTGCAACTCCGGGGCACCGGTGCACTTCGCACACTGTTTGCCGAATGCACTGCAGAAGGAACGCTGCGCGGTATCGCGCATTACGAAGAGCCATTGCCAATGGCACTCACGCCACAATCTTTTGGCGATGGTTCCTTGCTTGCTATCACGATCGAAACGCTCGCACCTGGCGCTCGCGAACCGGTCCGCTATCAAGGGATCGTCAGCCTTAAAGCCGATAGCCTGGCGGCTGCGTTCGAAAATTATTTTCTGCAATCGGAACAATTACCGACACGAATTTTATTGGCGGCAACTGAAACACATACTGCAGGTCTGTTATTGCAACTGCTGCCAAATCAGACAAATGACGAAGACGCCTGGAATCGGATTTCGGCGCTTTTCGAAACCCTGGAAAACGATGAGCTTTTGAACACGAATCACGAAACCCTGCTGTGGCGTCTGTTTCATGAGGAAAACGTACAGTTACTGGACCACAAAGACTTGGAATTTGGCTGTTCCTGTTCTAGGTCCAGGGTGGAAGATGTGATGCGAAGCCTGGGTGTCGACGAGGCCATGTCTTCTCTGGAGCAGGATTTAACCACAGTTCACTGCGATTTCTGCGGCCAAGCCTATGTTTTTACTAAAGAAAACATAGAAACCCTGTTCATCATCCCCACCCCCAGTGCACCTGGCTCTGGCTTGCTGCAATAATTGGTTAAAATACCGTAAAATGGAGTATGGTAAGCATTGGAACTTTACGAGTTTCAAATGCTCCAATAGTGCTCCAGAGAGGGGTTTTAACGTGAAATTGCGCCTACTAGCCAGCTTGATCATTGCCGCCATGGCAACGTCGGCTGTCGCGCAAAATTCGGCTAAATCTCCGCTGGTTGATCGTCAGGCACAAACCATGCTGCCGATCTGGAATGGCCTAAATAACAAGCTCGAAGGCGTGTTATTGGTGGATTCCAATTCGATTAGCTCATCGAATAGCCGCACGGTTATTCGCCCAGCGAACTCGTTGGCAACATTGAATATACCGTTGACCTCACAATTGAAGTTGAGCACCTCGCTCAGTCTTTCAAACAACCCTGGGCTCGGCCTGGTTTGTAATGGTCAACCTGGCTTATTCAACAACCTGGACAACCTCGCGCAAAATTGCCGCATCGGTGATCTGCTCAACCCCAATAGTAATTTTGGCAGCTCGAGACCAGAGTTGATCATGCAATCGCAGTTGCGTTACAAGAATTTTCTGCTGTCTGCGGGCGGCAATTGGTCGCAGTTCAATTTCAATGCTTTCACCGGCAATAACAATCCGGCGATGGTGAACAATAACCCGCGGATTACGTCTGCAGCCGTCCAAAAGAAAGAAATCAATCTCAATGGTGAAATTGCGCTCGGACAAAAAACCTGGCTCAATCTCGGCGGCACAATCGCGCAAGCTCGCGTTATTCCCGCATCGCAACTCACCGGAAAGACCTTGCCGGACGAATGGCAAACCAATTCAGTCACGATCAGTGCCGGCCGCGGAAATTTCGGTGGTGAAATCACTGGTTCGAATATTCAAATCCCGGGCCAGCCCAACAGCTATAAAAGTCTGGGTGCAGGCGTCACATGGAAAACACCATGGCGTGGCAAATTATCGGTCGGTGCCGACAACATCAACAGCTCCGGCACCAACCCATTCAAGGGAACGGACAACAATCCACTCGATAACGGCGCAGTTCCATTCGTAAAATACGAAGTGGATTTGTAAAAATCAAGTATTGATCCCACAGATCAATGATCGAGCTTTGTACCGAGTGTCTTCTCGTAGCTGGCTATATATTCTTGTAAGGCATCGTAAACCGGCTGCAATTGCTGCTGGTATTTTTGCCAGGAGTTTACGTTACCTTTGTGAATGGGGGCGCGAACTTGTGCCGCACTCAAGGTCGATGTTACGTAGCCATTGTTTTCCGGCTTACTGTCTCTGTTATCTTCGAGGCCGCAAAAAAGCCTAATCCTTTCGGCTTGTCCAACAGGATCATCAACCAGGTTTTCGTATCTTATTTCGAGTATAGAATCAGGTACTTGCGTCGACCAAAACTGCATCATTTGTTCGTAAATTTTGTAGTGCTCGACGAGCTCCGACAAGTCGTAGCTATATGTGAAACTCGAGGGCCCGAAGAACTGCTTGTAATTGGACAGGCATGCATCCATCGGATTGCGTCGAATGTGGAGAATTCGCGCATTTGGCAATGCCCGTGCAATTATCCCGGCATAAACATAGTTACTCGGCTCTTTGTCGGTAAAGAATTTTTTGCCTTCGTGACGCCAGCGATTTTTGCGAAGATATTCACGACCAATATGCTCGTAATCAAGATTCCGGATATTGTTTTGGAAACCCAGCCCGAAAGGAGTGATAAAGTTTGAATTGGTAGCAAGTTCCAATTCCCGCCTGAATGCCCTCAATTCACCACAGGGTTTGACCTCGTCAAACGAGCTTAGAATTTTTTCCAGCAACGTTGTGCCCGTTCGCGGCAAGCCCACGATAAATATCGGAACCGTTTCATCTTGCGCCTTGAAAGGGTTGCTTGGTGACTGCTTGTATGCAGCAATAATATTTCGGCTTCCATCTACATCGTGGCGCGCATCGTGATGAATTGTAGCTCGACGAACTTGATTTGCTTTCTGCAAATGCTCCCAGGCAGGCCCATATGCTTTGTTCGCATCGAGCTCGTTAAACAAGGAGAAATGGATGTAGGATCTGCTGACGGGATCCAGCTTCGGATCCTTCAAGGCAGCTTCCATCATGGCGATTCGCTCTGATCGTTTCTCCGCGACTTTCAACACCGACAGTTGGTTGTAAGAAACACCATCCAGCGGGTTCAATTGAATTGCTTTTTCAAACTCGATTCTTGCCTCGCTGAATTGACCAAGGTACAGCTTTGCCACGCCGTACATCTGTCTTGAATGGAAGTCCAGTTGCTCCTCCGAAATCCGATCAAATATTTTTGCTGCCATTTCAACCAGGTCAAGGCTGCCGTAGTGTTTCGCGATATAGCTCAAATCGTTGATATTGGTAATTTTCTCCAAATCCAGATGACGCAAAACGCTGTGCGCCTCTTCTATTTCTCCGACCAAAAGCTGTGCGTTACTGGCACTTACGATTTCATTCCAGGTACTTTCCGGAGTGGTTTTGGCATACGTCAGTTTTGCATAGCGCAACGCATTCTTTGGATCATTAATGATGTAAAAGATATACGTCATTAAACATAAGGCCATTACATTGTCGGGGTATTGCGCGACCAATTTCGCACTCTCAAATTGTGCGAACTCAGGCTTTCCCTCTTTGATCAAGCGTTTGATGTACTCAATTTTCTCGTCAACTATAGTTTTCGTATTTTTAGACATTTATTTGCCAATTAAAGTGGAAGTTCATCGATTCAAAGAGATTGTTAAATCAATGATTTACATTGTCCCGGCATAATTGCAACGGGCGCTATATTTGCTTCGGCCCATTTGAGTGCTTCAGCCAGCACTGATGAATATTCGATTTTAACCCTGTTCGCTTCAAGCGACCGATCGGTATCGGTATACGCCTTATCCAGATTCTTGGAATTCCGGCTGAACTCGCGACTAACGCTTGCTTCCAATTCTGTCAGGGTCCTGTCCAAGCCAAAGAATTGCGATGCTGCATGCACTGCTTCAAATGGCTTTGCGAGCATATCTTTCATTTCCAGCATTCGTATTTGATCGTTCGTGTCGCGCTCAATCGCCTTGGCAAAGTATTCCATTTGCGAGTACCAAGCGATCACACAAGACTCGATAAAACCAAACGGGTGATTCGAGCCTACATTCAATTTCTTTTGTAATTCAGTGTGGTGAATCAAATGTTGCGCCATCCAGCGAATTTTTTGCTCGGCATGCGGCAGTTTCTTGAAGCAAGACACCAAAAATTCTTCCAAACTGCTGTATAGCAAAATTGCCCTGCCCGGATAATGACCCAAAATTTCCAAAATCAATCTGTTCACGGAATTACTGGGCTTGATAATGACCGAACCGGAGGGAGCCCACGGTCGCGACAACTCTTTCAAACTAGCCAGCAAGAAAGGGCTTATATTTTCATTGCCGACCAATAAAGACTGGCTCGATATTTTCATCAAAACATCAGGCTCCTTTAGAACCAGGTCTCTTGGCGTTTGATTAAGCGCTCTGGAAAGCAGGGTCGAGCCGCAAAATGCCGTATGAAATATGTATCGCAGCGGCCACGCCTGCGCTGGTGGAACGAAGTCGCGAACAGGTATGCGCTCGGGCAATACAGCTTCCAGCTTCAGATTATGGATATCGAGAAAGTTGGCCTGCTCGATCTCTGACGCCTTCAATGAATAGAAAAGATATTCGCCCTCGGCATTGATTGTGCACAAGAAGTTTCTTGGCGTATTTATTTCGTTCATGGCGCCAATATTAACATTCAACATTGCTTCACGATTGAACTTGCCAGGGCAAAAAAAAACTCCGTGGCTTTCGCCACGGAGTTTCAAATTACACAACTGTATTATTAGAAGTCTTGACGATATTGAGCATACCAGTAAGCGCCACCTGGCAGATCATAGGCACCATCAAAGCTATGTGCAAACGCACGGTTGACTGCAGTTGGTTCTTTACCGAACACGTTACGCGCACCGATCGACACGCGTGCGTCCCATGGTGCTTTCCAGCCCAGGTTGACGTCATGCACGGCATAAGCACCGATGTAGTTGTTGCGTGTAGCCAGACCGCCGCTCGGGGTTTCGCCACGGTCATTACAAGCACCGACGACGGCCGAAGCACGGCACTTTTCAACTAACTCAGACATATAACGGGTTGTCCAGTTAACGGTCCAGTCACCTTTGCTCCAAGCAATGTTGGCAGTTGTACGGTATTCCCAATTCGGGCTGCCGGTGTATTGGCCGGTCGAATCGGTGGTGGTACCGTTTTGATCGGTAAAGTCAGCTTGTTTTACGTAGGTGGTGTCGGTTTTGAAGGTGAATTTACCCCAATTGCCGGCATCCCAACGGTAAGCCAGACCCAAGTCGTAACCCGAGGTGACGAACTTAGCAACGTTGCCTTGAGCGGTACGGACTTGAGTAACCTGACCGTTAGCTGCACGCGTTGTGCTTGGGCAAGCCGAGGTGACGCCCAACAAAATGCAGCGTTCCATGGTTTCCTGGGCGCCGAATGCGACGATGAAGTCATTCAGATCGATTTTCCAGTAATCCAAGGCAATATCGAAGCCCTCGAACCAGCTCGGGCTGTAAACCAGACCAACGGTTCTGTTATCGCCAAACTCAGGTTGCAAGGTTGGATCACCACCGCCCAAGGAACGAACTTGTGCATTAGGTTGTGGTGCGCCGCCCACTGGCACGCCGTTGTTTACGCAAGCGGTTTGCTGTGTAGCTGTCAAGCTGGCCCAGTTAGCAGTATTACAAGGATCATCAGCCTGCGGGAAGCTTTCGAAACCACCACCGAACAACTGACTTACGCCAGGAGCACGGAAAGTTTCACCGACCGAAGCACGAATCAACAAGTCATCAATTGGCTTCCAACGGAGACCAAACTGGGTGTTGGTTGGATTGCCGATATCAGGAGTGACGATATCGTTGCCAATCAAGCCTTCGGAATCATAGTTCGAACGACGGATAGCCGCCTTGAATTCGAGTTCTTTTGCGAACGCAAGATCTTTCACGATCGGGAACACGAATTCTGCGTAGAGTTCGTCAACTTCGACTGCACCCGAAGTAGGTTCGTTGAAGTTATCCGAACTACCGCCGCTGGACACCAAGGTGTCTGGCTGTACGAAGTAGGTATCACGACGTGACTCGAAGCCGACTGCGAATACGGCCATGCCGCCTGGCAGTTCGAACATGTCGCCGGTCAAGTTACCGGTGTAGTCAACGCTGGTGAAGCCGCGGGTAGCCACTTGAGTATAGGTAACATAATCAAGCATCGCATCAACGTCAGCCTGCGTAATCACGCGACCTGGAGCAACGGTTTGACCCAAACCAAAGCTAGGGCCTTGGAAAATATTGAAAGGCATACAACCCTGGATTGCGGTAGCCAGCGAAGCGCCGCAGAAGAACTGATCTGCAACAGCGTCATAACCAGACTGGCCAAGTGCGCGTTCCAGATTGAACAGGTTGACGTAGTTTTCGCCGCGGTTGTCGAATTGATAGTCGTTGCGCTGACCCATCAAATCCCACGAGAAGCTACGGTCGCCCAGCGAGAAAGTACCTTCCAAGCCCAATTGAATGCCTAAAGCATCATGGTCGGAGATGATACGGCGCGGACCTGCACCGGACATACGATAACCGATGAAGTTGACATCATCGCCGAACGGATTGAATACGTTGTCAGCGGTGGCGCCGAAGGTCCATTGTGGTCCGAAGCTGCCGTAGTTGGAGATCGTCAGTGGCACTGGTGCCAACTGCTGGGACGAAGCACGCTTGGTGTAGGAAGCACGTGCATACGCAGAAACGTTTTCGGTGATGTCAAAACGACCCGAGAAGAACAGGTTGGTGATCTTGCTTGGTTGTTTCAGGTAGTTGACCGGTGCAAAGTTATAACGGTCGGAAAGGGCATTGGTGTGGTACTGGCTCGGATCAGCGATGGTACCCATCGAACCCGGGGTCCAGGACAAATACGGGGTCGAAGGACCGACGAAAACACCGTTTTCGCTAAAGAACGAACCGCAACCACTATTCGAAATAGGGGTGGTACAGCCAGGGCGTGAATGTTGCGAGATCGCACGGTCACCAGCGAACACTGGCTCATATTCGGTGAAGCTTGCGCCGACTACGACATTGGTACGCTCGCCTGAAGCACCAACGGTAACGTCGATTGCTTTTTGTGCGCCGTCGCCAGGAGCATATTGACCGTAGGAAAGGCCAACTTGTGCGCCGTCATAATTTTTACGGGTGATGATGTTGATCACGCCTGCGATTGCGTCGGAACCGTAAATGGCCGATGCGCCGTCTTTCAGAACGTCGATACGCTCAACGATTGCAACTGGAATGGTCGTGGTGTCCACGATGCCATCTTCGGAAACCCAGCGCTTACCATCAACGAGTACCAGGGTACGGGAAGCACCGAGGCCACGCAGGGAGATCGTTTGTGCGCCATCGCTGCCGTTGGTTTGGGTGGTAACAGTACTTAAACCAGAACCATCCGATGCAGTGATATTGTTCAAAATATCATAAACGTTCGTCAAACCGGTTTTTTCGATATCTGCACGAGTGATAACTTGGATCGGCTGCGAAGTTTCTGCGTCAACGCGCTTAATGCGTGAACCAGTTACTTCGACCGCTTCGATTTCCTTGGCTTCGTCTTGTGCAAAAGCAGACACGGAGGCCATGGAAGCTGTAGCGCCGACAAATAATGCGAATTTGATCGCACCAGACAGCTGATTAATATTAGACATTTACTCTCTCTCCAACGTTAGAGTTAGTGACTCTAAATGAGTTCTAGGATAAAGCCTCGGGGTGACTGTCCGGATTGGTCAGACACCCTGGCTCAGCGAGCATAACGCAATTTTTACGTACTGCCAAACCTGTGAGGAGGGGGTAAAGCGTGCGTTAGTACCCAAATCGAGAAAATGTCTGGTGCAAAAATTCTAATTTCTTGTTTTTTTCTTAAATTTCAGTGGCTTACTTCAGCTCAATGGTGACATCGCCGGACATTGTATTGAGATCCACACGGCTTTTACCCTCACCCAAACGAGCATCCAGGCTTTGGCCGGGTCCATACTCTTCCTTAACAACTTTGCCGATTGCGCTGGAAATGTCACCGCTGAAGCTTTCCACCTTAAATTGTGCCGAGCTGGTCTTGGGCAAACTGAGCAGCAAAGTGCCACTGACAGAATCCATTTTAATGCGGCCATCATTGGCAAGACCGGTATGAAAGCGCCCGTCGCCGGATACCGAATTAAAGCTGAGCTGGTTAAGCACCGGGGTATCGAGCTCGACATTGCCGGAAACCGTCTCGACATCAAGACGCCCTTTCAGATGACCGAGCATTTTGACGTCGCCACTGACAGTATTGACGCTGACTTGCGGGCTAGTGAGTTTCAGCACGACATTGCCGCTGACACTCTCCACCGAAAGTTTTCCGGGGGATGAAGCCAGTACAGTGCTATCGCCACTGACACTATTAATTGTCATCCGCGGTGCTGCACTACCCTGCACATCGATATTGGCACTTACGGCTTCAAGTGCCAGCGCAGCCTTGATCGGCACCATCAACTCCAGGCGGGTCGGCTCTTTGATACGAACCCCACCGCCCAAGTTGAACCACCCTTTGCTTTGCGGATATTTCACCTTGATCAGCAAGCTTCGAGCATCGCCTTCGACGACCAGTTTTTCCGCTCCTTCGCCCAGTGAACCGGTGATCTGTACTTTGGCTTCATTCCAGACGCGTACTTTAATCAAGCCGCTGATATTTTCGACCCTGACCTCGCCATCGGCATTCAGGGCTCGAGTTTGATTGATGGGCGTCGCAGCAAATGCAGCAAGCGGGCTGACGAAAGCAGCCAGGGCAACGGTGAATGCAACGGGTCTAAAAGTTTTCATAAAAAAATCCTAAGTAAAATGAAGCTGTGCACGTTGGGTGAGCTGCAAACGCTGCAAGTAGGTACGTCGCAGCATGGGAAGCAGATAAGTGGATTGCGGGCTTTGGTTAATTGCCTGACGCAGTTTGTCGGCCGAGTCATCAAGCAACTGAAGTTCTGTCTTTACTTCGGGCGCCAATTCCACCGTCGAGAATTCTTTCAATGCCGCCTGGTATTCGGCATCCATCGCTTTTAATTCCGTAGATACGACCTGTGCCTTCAAGTCATTTGAATCGAGCGACTGACCCGACGAGAACAGCGGCAAAACGGCAGCCACGATCAGTGCCAGACTGGCGGCCATTGCGAAACCGGTCCAGTTCCAGCGATTTTTCTTCACCGAAGTGTTTTGAATGTCGGCTTGAATGGCTGACCAAAGATCGCGTTCAAGTTCGCGCTCTTTCGGAAGCCCGCGTAATTGCAAACGCAATTCGGCGTCGCTTGGTAGATTTAGTGAATGATTAGTCACGATAAGCTCCCAGTTTTTCGCGCAATAAACTTCTGGCGCGATGCAGTTGTGCTTTTGAACTTCCGACCGCCATATCGCAATGTTCCGCGATGGCTTCGTGAGTCCAACCTTCAATATCGAATAAAACCAGTACCGCGCGTGCCCGCTCGGGCAGGCCGGCAACGGCTCGTTCCAAATCCATTTGCAGCCGTGTTTGGTGGTTAGCCGTGTCTGTCGTTTTTTCAAATGCAAGGATGGCGTCGTCTTGCTCCAGATCTTCCGCTCCCCTGCGAGAACGCAATTCCATCAGGGCAATATTCACTGCCAAACGATGCAGCCAGGTCGAGAAAGCGCTTTCATAACGAAATGTCGGCAAGGCTTGCCACGCTTTGACGAAGGCTTCCTGCAGGCAATCTTCGGCACGGGTTTGTTGGCCACCGCATAAGCGCCAAAGCACCGAAAATAGCCGTTTCGAATGTTTGCGATAAAGCTGTTCGAACGCCTTCTGGTCACCATTGCTTGCCGCCCGCACCAGGACGAAATCGTCTTCGCGTGCATCAGGCAGCACTTCGGTCTGGAGATAGTCGGTAGTCACGGCGGCATTTAGCATAAACGCTATGATGCTCAGTCGCAGCGAATGGTTTAAATCAGGCTGGCGGCCAGTTGCACGGTCTGGGCATGGATATCGGCAATTTTCTCTATCTGCGGACAGTAGCCGCCTGCCATCGAGATGGCCATTGGCAAACCGGCGGCCCGACAGCTTTGGATCACGAAACGATCACGTTCTGCCAATGCGACTGCACTCAAGGACAAATAACCGAGCCGATCCTCTTTATAAGGATCGGCGCCGGCAAGATAAATCACCGCATCGGGTTCGGATCTCTGCATCGCAATCGGCAGGAAGTAAGCCAGCGAATCCAGATACTCGGCATCGCCAGTCTGGTTGCGGAGCGGAACATCAAGATCGGAAGCCGGCTTGATCGCCGGATAGTTTTTTTCGGCATGAATCGAAAACGTAAAAATACTCGGATCGCTCCGACACAGTTCGGCGGTGCCGTTGCCCTGATGCACATCCAAATCCACGATCAGGATTTTCTTTGCTATTTTCTTGGCTTGCACGTAACGCGCGGCAATCACGCTGTCGTTAAACACGCAATAACCGCCGCCACGATCATAGGCGGCATGATGCGTACCACCCGCCAGATTCACCGCAATAGTACCGTCAGCGATCGCAGACTCCAGGGCCAGCATGGTAGCGCCGGAGGAACGCCGCGAACGCTCGACCATTTGTGCAGACCAGGGAAACCCAATTCGCCGCATTTCCTGCTCGCCGGGGTTTCCGAGACTCATTCGTTGAATGTAATCCGGGCAATGCACTCTCGATAAATCTTCATCCGTCGCCGCGACGGGTTCGACCAATTCAATATTCCAGATATCGGCATTTTCTTTCACCCGTTCATACAGCAAACGGTATTTTTCCATCGGAAAGCTGTGGCCTTCAGGTAACGGCAATACAAAATGATGGCAGTAAAATGCTTTCATGAAAGAAGCCTCAAGGCCGGCAATTGCCGGCTCCCGGCATTCAAGCTATCTGCTTGAATCATTCAAAAAGTGTCGGGTTGATCGAGATCGTAATATTCGAAAATCAGATGAATTCGCGGAGTATCGCCTTCGTTTTTTACGGCATGCGTCACCCGGTTGTTCACTTCGTAAGCTTTGCCGACTTCGAAATGGTAGTGATTCGGCTCGACATAAAAATCAACCTTGGGATTGGTCTGCAGGGGCACGTGGATTTTATGCGGAAAACCGGCTGCGGGGCCTGCATCCACGTGTGGATGGATGACGCCGCCTGGATCCATTTTCGCGAACATTACACGCGGATAAATCGCTCTTTTATACCCATAAGAACGCGTTGCCTGCTCCATGACAGGCATAATTTTATCGCTCCAGTCACTCCACATCGGCAAATCGTAGGAATCTCTGTGATCCTGCACGCTTTTAACGAAGCGAAAAACAATATGCTGCGTCTTGTCCAATGCCTCGAACTTGTTTGGTTTATGGCTGTTTTCCGCATCCCATACGGCAGCCGGAATTTCTGCAGCCGCCTTCGCCAGCTCGGCAACATCTACCTCGCCTAGAAATCTCATCGCATTGGTTTTTCGCGGATTCGTTTTCATGGACTCACTGATAATCGAACATATCGATATCTTTGCTGTATTGATTCGCGACTAGTGAATAGGTTTCGTCGTCATAGTATTCCATATAAGGCCGATGCCGAGAACTATTGACTACTCCCAGCTGTGCCGTCGGAATTCCCAGTTTTGAGCATACCTCGTTATAAGAATCCTGCATGGATTCATTGCGCCCGACAAAATCAATGGCAAGTTTCTCATTCTGGTCAACGATAAACTCGTATTGCGGTTTAAAAAGCAGATGGTCGACTGGCTTAAGCTGGGTAAGAATATACTTCATGAATTCTTTTGGGTTGGCCGCGAAAGCGCCGGTATCGCGACTCATGAAGGAACAATAGGAAACAAACCGATCGAACGGGTTCCTGACGAATGCAAATTTGAAGTAATCGTTAAAAACTGCATCACCCAAAGCCGGCCGTATTTGCCTGACGCTTACATGGCCCGACGTAAAATCCTTCAACTCAGGGAAAGAAAACCTTTTCTGGACAAACAAACCGACCTGCTCTAAATCCTCGGCGCCCATATGCTCGCGAAGAGCCTGACGTACGGAATGAGTTCCGGTTTTCGGGATAGCGAAGAAAATAAATTTATGTTTGTGGGAAATAATCATGATTCGCCCTAAAAACCCGACCCGCATGATCGATCGAATGCACCGGTATTCGTTCATTCGGCAGCAACGGGCAGAGCAACCGCCATGCATAACATTGGCAAAAAAAGACTTTCATCGCTGAAAGTCCAATTTGGCCGGCCAGCTTTCTCCCGGCTCGACACCCGACCAGGGCGGCGAACCGGGAATGCTGCGCAAAAAAAGATTACGCCAACTGTTTGGCAATTTTTTTCTGCTCGTCCAACAATGCTTTCGGCGTACGATCACCGTAGCTCTGCAGATATTCGCCGATGGCTTCCATTTCTTCGTACCAGGCTTCGTGGTTGACGTCGAGCAACTGGTTCAGCGTCGCTGTTTCCATGTTCAAACCATCGAGATTCAAATCGCTGGCCAGCGGCAGATGGCCAATCGGCGTTTCGTTCGACTGAGCCTGGCCGGTAACGCGTTTCAGCATCCATTCGAGCACGCGCATATTGTCGCCAAAACCGGGCCACATGAATTTGCCGTCGTTGCCTTTGCGGAACCAGTTCACGTGGAAAATTTTCGGCAACTTGGCACCGGGCTTGTCGAAGCTCAGCCAATGCGAGAAATAATCGGCAAAGTTGTAGCCAGCGAATGGTTTCATCGCCATTGAATCGCGACGCACGACGCCGACGGCACCGGTGGCGGCGGCGGTTGTTTCCGACGCCATCGAAGCGCCGACCAATACGCCGTGCGTCCAGTTGCGTGCTTCAAATACCAGCGGCACCAAGGATTCGCGACGGCCGCCGAACATGATCGCCGACAAGGGCACGCCCTGCGCATCTTCGGCTTTATCGGTGTAACTCGGGCATTGTTTTGCGGAAACGGTGAAGCGCGAATTCGGATGCGCGGCCGGACCATTCGTTTTGTCGTAATCGCGGCCCTGCCAATCTTTTACCGGCACGCCTTCAGGCAAACCTTCCCACCAGGGCTGGTTATCGGCGGTCACGGCCACGTTGGTGAAGATGGTGTCCTTGTTAAGCATCGCCATTGCGCTGGCATTGGTTTTGACGCTGGTTCCCGGCGCCACGCCAAAGAAGCCGGCTTCTGGATTGATCGCATACAAACGACCATCGGTGCCAGGACGCATCCAGCAAATATCATCGCCGACCGTCCAGACTTTCCAGCCGTCCTGTTTATATCCACCCGGCGGAATCAACATCGCCAGATTCGTCTTGCCGCAAGCGCTCGGGAAAGCGGCGGCCACGTAATGGGTTTCGCCTTGCGGATTTTCGATGCCCACGATCAACATGTGTTCTGCCAACCAGCCTTCGGTACGCGCCTGATACGAAGCGATACGCAGTGCATGGCATTTCTTGCCGAGCAGTGCATTGCCGCCGTAACCGGAACCGAAACTCTGGATCGCGAGTTCTTCCGGGAAATGCATGATGTAACGGCGATCCGGATTCAAGTCACCGATCGAATGCAGACCTTTGACGAAACTGCCTTCGCGTTCAATGCGTTTCAATGCGGCTTCACCCATGCGGGTCATGATGCGCATATTCGCAACAACATATGGACTGTCGGTAATTTCTATGCCGCAACGTGCCAGCGGGGAATCAATCGGACCCATGCAATAAGGCACCACGTACATCGTGCGGCCGCGCATGCAGCCGGCATATAACTCGTCCATCTTCGCGTGGGCATCGGCCGGCGACATCCAGTGGTTATTCGGGCCGGCGTCTTCCTTGTTCGGGGTGCAGACAAAGGTTAGGTGCTCGACGCGAGCCACATCGGAAGGACTCGAGCGATGCAAAAAACAATTCGGATGGGTTTGTTCATTGAGTTTGATCAAATCGCCGGTGGTCAGCATTAAATCTACCAGCGATTTATTTTCTGCTTCCGTGCCGTCGCACCAATGAATTTTCTCGGGCTGAGTTAAACGTGCAACAGATTCGACCCATTGGTTTAGGGCAGCAAGTGATGTGGACATTGGAAAAACTCTCAAGCTATAGGGAAATGGTGGCTCGACCGGGCAACCCTTTTCAGGATTGCAAAACCTGGTTCGAAACGAGGTACTAATTGTAACCGCTCAGGGGCTTGGCTTGCGTCTTACGGAGTCAAATAAATGCAATGACCAGGGCCGTTGCGCCAATACCAGACTGACGCCAACCCGTTGATTTGTCGGCAAAACGGCATCCTGAACCAGCATACTGTCGAATTCTTCTGCTGCCTCCTCCAAGCGCAAGCCGATCTTGGCCGCCGAGGCTGGCGACACCATGCCGCTCAGCAGGATGAGATTCTCGTTCGGACCCAAAAACGGGCGGTTGAAGTACTCGGGCAGCAGGCGCCCGATAAAAAAGCGCTCCATCGGGCCGTCCTTGCGCCATCGGAAGTTGCGAGCTGTCCGCAGCCGATAACGATTTTCCGGTAACAATTCGATAATCCCGAGGCGATCCAGTTTCGTCAGCACCCCGATCCATTGCGGCTTCGTGAACTCGTAGCGAGCCAGCACCTCATCCTCTTTCCAGCGATTCAGGGTCAGATACAAACCCAGTAAATAGGACGGGTTATCCACCAGTAATTGCTCGGTCTCAACGCTTAACTCCGCCAAGGGCGGCGGGCCGCCCATCTTGGTTTCCGTCGCCAATTCGGAAAGCCCGACATCCAGCACGGTACAAATTTCTTCTAGCCGCGCCAGACTGATGGCCTGCTGCGAAAACATGCGTTTGACAGCCGCCTCGCTTAAATCCAGCTGCTTCGCCAAGGCGGCATAGGTGATGCCCTGGGCTTTCAATAAGCGCTTCAGCGCAGCAATAAGATCGATTCGAAGGCTCATAGGTAGCGTTTAAATAGACGTGAAGATGGTAAAGCCTAGCCCTTGTCTAATTAATTTGCGAATTTTCGTGCCTGGACTAGTTTTAGGCTCCACGGAGGCGCCATGAAAACTTTCCTGCTTACTTCTCTGCTTGTACTCGCTTTGCCGGTGCAGGCCGAGCCGCAATCTGATTCCCCTAGTCAGGCCTCTGCGATTTCATTGGCGCCTTCGGTCGAAATTACCGCGGCCAGCTTGAAATTGGTTCCCGCTGGTTCACGCCTGCTGGTGAAATCACTTCGCCCAATTGGCGAAGTCATCGAAATTGTTGCTGTCAGCGTCGCCACAGGTGTGTCGGTTACCGTTCTTGTTGCCTCCGAAGCTCTGCATGTTGCCGGTGTAATCGTCGGCGGTACTTTAATCGTCACTACAGTCAGTGCCGGCTATTTATTGATGGCCGGTAGCAAAGCGCTCGCGTTTATTCCGAACGAAATTTGCCGGGCGCATATTCACCATCGGAGATTGTGAATATGAAACGCTTTTTAATATTGTTCGCACTTGTTTTATGCACGCCCGTATTCGCCGGCACCCAATGCTCGGAAAAAACCGCTAGTCCACGTGCGATTGCCTCTGCCGCCGAAACCGCACAACGCGTTCTGGTGCAACTCGAAAAAAACAATGCGCCGGTCGCGATGCTGGCACGCCATGGTACTGATTTGAAAAAATACGGCCTGCATTATTCGCATGTCGGTTTTGCGGTGCGCGACCACCAGGATGGCCGCTGGACGGTCGTGCATTTATTGAATGAATGCGGCTCTTCGCATTCCAATATCTATGCCCAGGGCCTGGTGAATTTTTTTCTGGATGACTTGCAAAGCCAGGACACGCGTATCGTCTGGCTTGAACCCGAATTAGCCGAACGCTTGTCTGTTTTATTGAACTCGAAAAATGCGCTGTCGGTATTTGATCCTGATTACAGCGTCATTGCCCGTTACGATTCAAGACAATACCAAAACTCTACCGCATGGGTATTGGATATGCTGTCGGCGGCGCAATTACCGACCATGACAGCTCCCGGACGCATGAATGCACAAGCACTCGAAAAAGCCCAAGGCTTCACCCCAGACGTAATCAATATTGCTTATTCGAAACGAATACTTGGCGGATTATTTTCTGCCAACACGGTGTTCACCGATCATTCGGTCGGCGCTCGCTTATCGGGGGAATACAAGGTAGTCACCGTTCGATCCATTTTCCGTCACCTGCAACAACTTGGTGCTATCAAAACGCAATGGGAATGGCGCGATGGCCGCGAAGCGGCCGTACTTGGGCCGGCCTGACCTTGTTTGAAAGTATTGCGCTACTGGCGATTTCTAGGCGCGCTTCAAGCGCACCGAAACATCAAGGAATCAGCGTCGTCATTACGTGACCGACATAGGCTTCGAATTCATCGTGATGCAAACGTGGATTCGCCAGCTGCAAGGACAATTGCAGAAAGCCGACATAAGCCGCATAGGTCAGACGCGCACGATGCTGCGCTTCGATACGCGGCAAACCGGCTTGCCGGAAACTGGCCGTCAAATAATCCAGGCGACGTTGCGAGACTCGAGCGAGTACCGGCTGCACGGCAGGATGATCGAGTGCTTTCAGCAATTCGCTGTAAATTTTGTGTGGCTTGAGTTCATGCGCCACCAGCAAGAACAAATCGCGAAGACGTGAACGCGGATCGGAAATGGCTTCCAGTTTTCCGAACACGGCTTCCTGTTCCATCACTTCCCAGCGCTCAAGCGCAGCCACTAGCAGTGCATCGCGTGAAGGGAAATGCCAATAGAAACTTCCTTTTGTGACACCCAGACGTTTTGCCAGCGGTTCGACCGCCACGGCAGCCAAACCACTTTCCGCGATAACATCCAAAGCGGCCATCGCCCAGTCCTCGGCGCTCAAACGTGCTGGCTTGTCCATTTTTTCCGAATTTTCTAATTGATTGACCATACGGTGCATAGTTTAACGGTACGGAGGCGTATAGCGAAACGTGAATATTCAAGAACCATACGCTCAGGTATTGACAAGGTCAAATCCAATCAAACATACTAGCCCGTATGGAAACCTGCCCAATGCCTGAAATTCGTGTTGCCTCTACTCGTCATCAATGGATGACAGACGACGGCGTTGCGCTGATTGGCGAAGAAGTGCACGCCGGCGATGATCCCAGCGTCTTGTTCGCGCACGGTTTTGGACAAACTCGACAAAGCTGGGCGGGTGCTCAATACGCACTTGCGCGCGAAGGCGTGGGTTCAATTGCCTGGGACATGCGCGGCCATGGTGAATCGGGACGCAATCCGGACACACTGCATTATCGCGCCGAGCAATTCGCCGAAGATGTGCATCTGCTCTCGAAACAGTTCAAGCAAAAACCCTTATTGGTCGGCGCCTCGATGGGTGGCTTGACCGGCATGATGGTGCAGGCACAACACGATGCGTTTTCTGCGCTGGTTTTGGTAGACGTTACGCCACGATGGGAGATTGCCGGTGTCGCTCGCATCATGGCTTTCATGAATGCGTTTCCCTATGGCTTTGATTCCTACGAACATGCGGCCGATGTAATTGCCAGTTATTTGCCGCATCGTCGCGAACGTAAAAGCAGCAAGCAACTGCAATTTTTATTGCGCGAACACCAGGGTCGTTTGATGTGGCACTGGGATCGTCGCATGCTCGCCGAATTCGTCGAAGACAGCGAACATCTACAAGACGACATCCGTGAAGCCGCACGTCTGATCAAGGTGCCAACCTTGCTTATCAGCGGCGGCAAAAGCGATATCGTTTCGGAACACACCGTTGCCGATTTCCTCGAGCTGGTACCCCACGCATTGCATCATCATTTGCCCGACGCCACCCACATGGTGGCGGGCGATGATAATGATGCTTTCAATGACACATTACTCAATTTCAAGCGCACACTATCCCCACAGCCTTATGCGGTAACCGGAGTTTCACCATGAGCATCGCCCTTCCCTTTCTTGTCCTGCTTTTGATTGTCGGCATCGCGGCCTATCACCGCTTTTCGCTGGCGATCTTTACCGCTGTCGCCGCTACCGCTTTGGTTGCTGTCGGTATTTTCGGCGGCAACTTTATTGCCACCGTGGTTTGCGGCGTAATGCTGGCGCTGTTCACGCTGCCATTGCTGCTGACGCCTTTCCGCCAGCAATTCATCACCAAGCCCTTGCTTGGTTTCTACACCAAAATTCTGCCGCCGCTTTCGGACACCGAAAAAGTGGCGCTGGAAGCCGGCACTGTCGGTTTCGAAGGCGAATTGTTTTCCGGCAATCCGAAATGGGATGTCTTGCTGAAACAACCGAAGCCGGTGTTGACCGCCGAAGAACAAGCCTTCATCGACGGCCCGGTCGAAGAAGTCTGCAAAATGTGCAATGACTGGGAAACCACGCATGTGCGCGCCGATTTATCGCCGGAAATCTGGGAATACCTGAAGAAAAACAAATTCTTCGGCATGATTATTTCCAAGGAATTTGGCGGTCTCGGCTTCTCGGCTTTCGCGCATCATCGCGTCATCTCGAAACTGGCTTCGCTGTCATCGACTCTCAGCTCGACCGTCGGCGTGCCCAACTCGCTGGGCCCAGGCGAATTGCTGGCGCATTACGGCACCAAGGAACAAAAAGATTATTACTTGCCGCGTCTGGCCGATGGCCGCGAAATTCCCTGTTTTGGCTTGACCGGTCCGACCGCCGGTTCCGATGCGACTTCGATTCCCGATTACGGCATCGTCTGCGAAGGCGAATGGAATGGTGCACGCGTATTGGGCGTCAAATTGAATTTCGAAAAACGCTATATCACGCTGGCACCGGTAGCATCGATCATAGGTTTGGCATTCCGTTTGTACGATCCAAACGGTTTGCTGAGCGATGAAAAAGATCGCGGCATTACGCTGGCTTTGGTGCCACGCAACACCCCCGGCATGGATATTGGCCGTCGTCATTTCCCGCTGAATTGCGCGTTCCAGAACGGACCGATCTTCGGTAAAGATGTGTTCCTGCCGCTGTCGCAATTAATTGGTGGCGAAGACTATATCGGCCACGGCTGGCGCATGCTGGTCGAATGTCTGTCGGTTGGCCGCGCGATTACCTTGCCGTCGACTTCCAGCGGCGCATCGAAACTAGGCGCCGTCGTCACCGGCGCCTACTCCCGTATCCGCAAACAATTCGGTTTGTCGATCGGTCGTTTCGAAGGTGTTGAAGAAGCCCTCGCCCGTATTGCCGGCAATGCCTATGCCACTAGCGCGCTGGCGCAATCCACCGCAGCGGCAGTCGACAGAGGTGAAAAACCGGCAGTGCCTTCGGCAATCGCGAAATATCACTGCACTGAAATGGCACGCGAACTCGCCCGCGATTGCATGGACGTCACTGCCGGCAAAGGCGTGATTCTCGGTCCGAAAAATTATCTGGGTCGTGGCTGGCAAGCCGCACCGATTGGCATCACGGTCGAAGGCGCCAACATCATGACGCGCAGTCTGATGATTTTTGGACAAGGCGCCATCCGTTGCCATCCTTGGGTATTGAAGGAAATGCAGGCGGCGCAACATCCGGATGAAAGCAAACGCGTGCCCGAGTTCGACAAAAACCTGTTCGGCCATATCGGTTTCGCGATTTCCAATGCCGTGCGTAGTTTTTGGTTTGGTTTGACCTCGGCAAAAATCGGCTCGGCACCGGGCGATGCGTACACCAAGCGCTATTACCGCAAGTTAAATCGTTATTCGGCCAATCTTGCCTTGATAGCCGACACCTCGATGTTGCTGCTTGGCGGAAAATTGAAGTTCAAGGAAAAATTATCGGGCCGTCTTGGCGATGTACTCAGCCAGTTGTATATCGCCAGTGCGATGCTGAAACGTTATGAAGACGATGGCCGTCCTGCAACCGAACAACCCTTGCTGGCGTATGCCTTCCACGATTCTGCATTCAAGATCGAACGCGCGCTTTCGGGTGCGTTGCGTAATTTCCCGATCCGTCCTGCTGCCTGGCTGATGTGGCTGCTGGTATTCCCCTGGGGCCGTCGTGCACAGGAACCATCGGATCGCCTGGGTCGTCGCGCCGCTGCCTTGTTGATGTCGCCTTGTGATGCGCGTGATCGTCTGGCCGACGGCGTGTTTCTGACACCTTGCGAAAACAATCCGGCCGGCCGCATCAATGCCTCGCTGGCAAAAGTGATTCTTGCCGAACCGGTCGAACGCAAATTCTTGAAGGCCCTGAAGAACAGCGATATCGAAGCGCTCGAATTCAAGGATCAACTCGATGAAGGCGTTCGCGAAGGCTGGATTACCGCCGAAGAAAAACTCCAGTTGGAAGAATTGCGCGAACTGACCTGGGATGCGATTTCGGTCGACGATTTCGATCCGTCCGAATTGGTATCGGCCGGCATGCGGGATCTGGACAAGCCGCAGGAAAGTTACAGAGCGGCGTAACGCATAACAAAGTTGATAATTGTCCCGGCTACGGCCGGGACAGTACTTTGAATACTATTCGGACATCCGGTAATGAACGAAAAAACCTACACCACCTCATTACTTCGCACCTATCAAAAATTCACGAAGTATCCGCTTGGCCACTGGATGTTCACGCGAGCCGTGTGTTTCAAGGCGCCCTACTTCGGCAGCATCTCACCGAAGTTCACCTTGTTGGAAAATGGCCGTTGCGAAGCGATCATCAAGGATCGTCGTGCCGTGCATAACCATATCGGCACCGTGCATGCGATTGCCTTGTGCAATCTGGCCGAGTTGTGTGCCGGCGTAATGACCGACGCGAGTTTGCCGAAAGGCATGCGCTGGATTCCGAAAGGCATGACGGTCTCGTATCTGAAAAAAGCCAGCGGCACATTGCGCGGCATCGCGACTCCAATGATTCCAATGGAAACCCGCGATAGCGGCTACGACCTGCCGGTCAATGTCGATGTGCTCGACCAGGCCGGCGACAAGGTATTCCATGCCGAAATTCGGATGTGGATGAGTCCGAAACCGACAAAATAATTTGTCCATCCAGGACTTGTGCGGGTCTTCATTCCAATGCCGATAAGGTAAGATTCAAATCCTTTCACGACAGGTCACGGACTCATGATTTTTGCCAGCATGCGGGATTGTTTTTCATTCGTCGTTCTGGCGCTTGCATTCGGCTTCACGATCCCGACCGCAAACGCGGCGGAAAGCAACGAGAAGGTATACGCCCGCGTCAATGCAGGCTGGCCCGACATCATCAAGATCCAGGAGGCTTCCTACGACAAATTGGCCGCTGGCAAATACGATCAGGTGATTGGCGAATTCGACCAGTACGCGCAAAAGAATGGCCATTGGACCGCTTACTTTTCCATCTCGAACAGCACCTGGACAATGTTTCCGGAAGCTTCTTTTCGCTGGATGAAAATCGCGGAACAAAAAAGCAACCAACATCCGCTGGTGATGCTCGAACTCGCCATGCATTACATGCGTCAGGAAGATTGCATACAAGCAAACCAAGCCTGGACCGCAGTCGAAAAGTCCGGCGACCTCAAGGAATATTTGCGCTATCTGGCCGCTTACTGCCATATCAAAACCGGCAATGATGCTCAGGCAATCAAATTGCTTGAAAAGCCGCAAGGCAGCAGCAGGAAACTCGGCGACACCCTGGCTGAAATCTGGGACAAACCAGATTCACTCGCAAGGTTCTCCAGGCAATACCAGCAACTCGATCAGCTCAATGGCCCTGACCTGCAGCAATTCGTCAGTGCGCTGGTGGTGAATAGTTCAAATGCCGCAGCACGCAAGATGCTGACAGAAGCATTGCTGCGACTGAAAAAGACGGCACTTAAAGATGATCCGTTCAATGTGCAGATTCAATGCATGTCTTCCTGGTTTCTCGTTCCCGAGGAAAGCAGCGACGATCTTTACTACAAAATGTCGGCACAACTGGGAACAACGGGAACAGGCAAACTCGGTGAAATTCGCAAGAAAAAGGCGGGCGAGCTGAAGTCTGCTCTGGACAAATGCGGCTTGCTGACAGACAAGGGCAGCATGCCAGTTGATAGTGATGTCGCACGTCTGCTGCTTCAGAAAATGATTGATCTCGAGCTCGCTACTCCGGAGCAATTATTGCTCCGTTTTGAGCCTGAACTGAAATTCCGTGCCAATAGCGCCAATGGCGATTTCGGCGCACTGGAAATTCTTGCTGCGTTGCAGGTAAAAGCGAAGGATCAAAAAGGCCTTGCCGTGTCGGATGAGTTGGGCTGGAAACGCTACCGCTCTTCTCGCTTTGCCAGCAGCCGTGTACTTGGTGCAATGCTTGCCCAGACGCCATCCGCCGGCACTACTGTCGATAAAGACAAAATCGTAAAACTTGATCCGAACACCAATGCATTGTTGATGCAGGCAATAAGCGATTTCCCTAACGAAGCCCTGCTGCTAAGCCTCCAGTTGAAACATCAGGAACTGGACAAAAAGCAGCGGCTCGATGTATTGCGCCGACTGGTTACGGCGGAATACCACTTGTCTTCGAACGCCCCTCGTGACATTCACTTCAATCGCTCCGTCTATGATTTACTGAGCGCGCTCGGGGAATATCAGAAAGCAGTCAAGGCGCAATAAATGACATGCGGGACCTGAGTGCCCGCTGACACAGCCATCGAAAGATCCTAGATCAATCGCTCCGCATGCGTGTAGACATTCATCTGCTCGCCGCGGGCGAAACACACGAGCGTGATACCGCAAGCTTCTGCAAGCTGAATCGCGATCGATGTCGGTGCCGATATCGCAACGACGATGGCGATGCCCGCCATAGCGGCTTTATGTACCAATTCATAGGAAGCGCGCGAGCTCAACACCAGAAAACCTTCGCCGTGATTTTGCTTGGCCAATGCGCCGATCAATTTGTCGAGCGCGTTATGGCGTCCGACATCTTCGCGCACCAGAATGCCATTGGCGTGCACGAAACCGGCCGCATGAACGCCTCCGCTTTCATTGTTCAGTGGCTGGCGTTCACTTAACGCCTGGATTCCCGCACTGATTTCGTTCACGCCGATTTTCTGGTTCGAATCGACTCTCGGTGCTGGCCTCATGGCCGCCTGCAATGACTCGATACCGCACAAACCACAGCCGCTGGCGGCGCCAAGATGGCGTCGGCGTTCGTCGAGCAAATCAAACCGCGCCTGCGGAATTGTCATTTCCAGGCTCAAGCCTTTGTCACTTTTCACGGCTTCGATAAATGAAAACTGCCCGGTGTTTTCAATGATGCCTTCGCTCAAAGAAAACCCGAGTGCGAAGTCTTCGAGATCGGTTGGCGTCGCCATCATCACCGCATGTGAGACGCCGTTATAGAGCATCGCGATCGGCGTTTCCTCGATTACCCGATCATTGAATTCGGTTCGCTGACCACGGTCAATGCGAATCGCTGTTCGCGTCAGCAATGCTGGCTGCTGGTCGGCATTACTCATGACGCAATGGTTTCTGCCGAGCTTAACGACAGCCGGACCGGAATCGATTTCGAAGTCGGCGTACCGGCGCGTTCGGAAACGCTATCGAGCGGCACCAGTGGATTGGTTTCCGGAAAATAACTCGCCAGACAACCTTCCGGAATCGCATATTCCACCAGAATGAATCCTTGTACGCTGCGTTCGCCGTCATGCCATACGGAAGTGATATCCACCAACATACCGGCTTGCCAACCAAGCCTTTCAAGATCCGCCGGGCTGATGAAACATACACGCCGATAGCCGTGTACACCACGATAGCGGTCATCCAGACCGTAAATCGTGGTGTTGTATTGATCATGTGAACGCACGGTCATCAAATTGAAAATATCGTTCGGTGTTTTCGCTGCAAGCTTTCCCAAAGCATGCGGATAAAAAATCGCGCGACCTCTGCCATTGGGAAACACGCGATCACGGCAAGGATGGTACAAATGAAAACCGCCCGGCACGCGGACACGGGCATTGAAATTCTCGAAACCGGGGATGACCGCAGCAATGCGATCGCGGATACGGTCGTAATGCTCAATCAGTTGCAGCCAGGGGGTTTTGCTTTTCTTCAGTGTCGCTGCTGCAAGACGGGCCACGATGGCGACCTCGGACAATAAGTCCGGCGATGCCGGTTTTTTCAGGCCCGACGACAGATGCACCATGCTCATCGAATCCTCAACGCTGACGGCTTGATTACCGCCCGCCTGCTGATCCATTTCACTGCGACCGAGGCAAGGCAGGATCAAGGCTTGCCTGCCATGCACCAGATGCGAGCGATTGAGCTTGGTCGATACATGCACGGTTAAATCGCAGCTGCGTAATGCCTGCGCTGTACGATGACTATCCGGCGTTGCCGCTGCAAAATTACCACCCATCGCAAAAAACACTTTCGCCTTGCCGGCCAACATCGCCTCAATGCTTGCGACAACATCGAAACCGTATGCACGCGGCGGCTCAAAATCAAACTCGGCAGCAAGCCGATCCAGAAATTCCTCGCCGGGCTTTTCGTAGATACCCATCGTGCGATCGCCCTGTACATTCGAGTGTCCGCGCACCGGGCACGGGCCGGCGCCGGGCTTGCCGATATTGCCTTTCAGCAGCAGGCAATTCATCAGCATTTGAATGGTCGCGACACTGCGCTGATGCTGCGTGATACCCATACCCCAGCAGAAGATCGTCGCCTTGCTTGCGTCGTAAATACTCGCGGCCTCTTCTATCTGGACCTTGCTTAATCCCGATTGCTCGACGATGGATTCCCAGGTTTCGGCTTGAATATCCTCGAGCAGATCTTCGAAACCCGCCGTATGTTGATCAATGAAATCCCGATCCAGTACGCCGTTTTCCAGCACGGCTTTTATCAGGCCTTTAACCGCAGCCAGGTCGCCGCCAATTTTCAACTGGTAATAATTCGAGGCAATCGGCGTGCTCGATCCGGTCAACATATCTTTCGCGCTTTGCGGATTGGCGAATCGCTCCAGGCCACGTTCCCGCAACGGATTAAACACCACGATACGGCAACCGCGTTTCGCAGCGCCGCGTAATTCGCCCAACATGCGTGGGTGATTGGTGCCGGGGTTCTGGCCGAAGATAAAAATTGCTTCGGCTTGCTCGAAATCTTCCAGCAACACCGAACCCTTGCCGCTGCCGATTTGTTCGGTCAAGGCAACACCGGAAGCTTCGTGACAAAGATTCGAACAATCCGGCAGATTATTGGTGCCGAATTCGCGCACGAACAGCTGATACAGAAACGCTGCCTCGTTCGACGTACGGCCCGAGGTATAGAACAGCGCCTGATCCGGATGCGCGAGCACATTGAGTTGTTCTGCAACCGTCTGGAATGCTTCATCCCAGCTCACCGGAACGTAATGATCGGTATCAGCGTTGTAACGCATCGGTTCGGTCAGGCGGCCCTGTGCTTCGAGCCATTGATCATTTTGCGATGCCAATTCAGCCACGGTGTGGCTGGCAAAAAATTCATTCGTTACACGTTTGGAAGTTGCCTCGGCCGCAACCGCTTTTACGCCATTTTCGCAAAACTCGAAGGTTGAATTCGGATTGCGGTCCGGCCAGGCGCAGCCGGGGCAATCGAAGCCTTCATTTTGATTGGTTCGCAACAAGGCTTTCGCGCCACGTGTCACGATGCCTTCATCACGCAACGCTTGCCAGGACCGCTTTAATGAATCCCAACCACCTGCTGGTTTGGCATACGGCTTGATGTGTTCATCAGACATTTTTTATTTCAGGTATTCCGAATGAAACCTGGCCAATAATTGATTATCGGCATTATACAGTTCAAGCGTTTCACCTTTTATTTCATAGCGAGCAGTGTCTTTGATCACTTTGAAAAAGGCCTTTTCCTGCTTCATTTGTGCAGACTCGCACATCATTTTCGTGGATATGGCGATATTGAATTTAATCGCATTGCCATTCACTTCGTATCCTGCTGAACCCTGGTTGCATGCGGTCACAATGCGCGCTTGCGATGCTTCCGAAGTCAGGGTTAACGACGCCATGCGTTGACCTTCCGCTGTCTGGACAGATTCGCCGCCCAGCTCGGTCAATTTCCACAGGGTATTACGCAATTCGGCGGTCGAGCCCGATTCTTCGGCACCGGCCTCCGGCGCGCTTTGGCAAGCCGACAATGACAATATCAAAAATACAAAACCCAGTTTGACAAGTTTTCTCATGGCACACCCCGCAATAATGGTGCATTCAAGCTAGCACAACCAATATTAACGAATACTCATTGTTCATGCTTTCGCATCGACATCGGGCGAGCCACTGTCACTGCCACCACCGGCAATCTGGCTTCTTGCTTTTGATGCCAGTGCCTCGTATTTTTCGCGGAATTCATCCAGGTTTTTTTCATCGAGCTCTTCCAGATCCAGCAACGCGTTATGCGCACCTTGCGTCGAGCGGATCAATTCATCCAGCTTGATTTGTATCGCTTCGGTATCGCGGTTTTGGGTGTTCTGGATCAGGAACACCATCAGGAACGTGATGATCGTGGTCGCGGTATTGATGACTAATTGCCAGGTGTCGCTGTAATCGAATATCGGGCCGGTTATCAGCCATAGGACGATCACCAGAATCGCCAGATTGAAACTGATTGCACGTCCGGTAAAACGCGAAGCGGCTTTGGCTAAACGTGTGAACAAGCTGACCTGATTCATTGCGTATTTCCTTGATTGGATTGCAATCGCAAATAGGATATTTCCGGCGGCACACCGAAACGAACCGGCAAAATACTGGTGCCAATTCCCGGCGTTACAAACAAATGGCGATTGTTTTCTTCAATATGGCCGATCGCATAACGCTGGCCATATTTGGAAGGCACTACGGCCCTGCCAATAAACGGCAACACGACCTGACCACCATGCGTGTGACCGGCGACCATCAATGAGAATGGATTTTCGATATCCGGGAAAGCATCCGGGTTATGGGTAAACACCAAAACCGGCATCTTTTCCGGCACCATCGCAAATGCCTGGGGGTATTCGTGCTTGCCGTCGATGTAATCGCTCAAACCCACCAGCCAGAAGTGACAGGCATTTTTCGTGATTGCGACGGCGCGATCTTCCAACACCGGAATACCGGCGGTTTCGAATGCCAGCTGCACACGTTTGCTATCGAGCCAGGCATCGTGATTACCCAGGACTGCATAAACTTTTGTATGCGCAAGCAAGGGTTTGAGATGCTCCGCCAATTGTTCCGGCGCTATAAAACTTCCACCCAGCACTTCCTGGATCACGAAATCGCCCGGCAATATCACCAGATCCGGCTTTTGTTTTTGGATCATCGCGACGATGCGGTCTATTTTTTCCAAACCGACATACGGCGCACCGGCATGAATGTCGGAAACCACGGCCACCTGATAATTCGCACAGGCCACGGGCCAATCCGGCAAAGCAAGGCTGTACTGTCTTTCGGTTAATCGCGATGGTTCCCAGACGAAGGCCCAGAAAGCGAGAAGAATGCCCACCAGGAAAACAAATCTGATGGAACGTTCAAACCATTTTTTCGCTTTGGCAGACATGGCCTATTTATTATCGTCTCGTAAATTTTCTTGCTGCTGACCGACTTTCCATGCGCCGAAACTCAAACCCAGAGCGACCAGGATGCCGACGCCAAAGACCGCGACCGAGCCAAAGGCGGAGATGAATTTATGCAACCATACGAATGCCAAATCGCCACCGCGATAAACCGCCGTATCAATAAACGCTTTCGCCTTGTAGCGGGTCTCGCGATCAACCCGCGTATAAATGGTTTCACGCGCTGGTTTATTGAGTGAAAATTCGCCGGCCCGCGTGATGATTTGCACCACCGCCACCAGTATCGGTAACGGAGCTGCGGCAAGCAGGCAATAACCCAGCGTGATTGCCGCCGCCGGAAGCAATAGCAATGGCTTTACGCCAAAACGGAACAGCACGAACGGCGCTATAAACAGCTGGATGAAAAGCGTCACCGCATTAATCCAGAAATCGATATTGGCGTAATAGGCAGTACGCATTTCGTCGCTGGCGATTTGTTTGGCGATGATGGCCTGCTCGTTGTACAACAAGGTACCGACACCGACACCGAAAAACATCAGGATCGCCATGTACCGCAGCAGCGGCGTACTCATCACGATCCGGAAACCGGCCCAGAAACTACCGCCAATCGCCGTATCGTCATTATTCTGTTGTCGCAACTGTTCGGCACGTTTGGCATAACGACGCAAAAACAGGATACAAACAAGACAAATACTCAGAAAGAAAATCGATACCAGCAATAATTGCGATACCTGGAGATGTTTCGACAAGATCTTGGTCAACATCGGGCCGGCAATGGCGCCCAGCGTACCGCCGACGCCGATAAAGCTGTAAAACAAACGCGCTGCCTGTTCGGTATAGATATCGGACATGAAGCTCCAGAACACCGACACGGCAAACAGGTTAAACACCGCTACCCAGATAAAGAACACCGCACCACGACCTGCGATTTCCCGATCGAACACCGCGTAAAAACCGATCAAACATAAAATGAAAATGCCATAAATAATCGGTAAAAACACCCGCCTCGGGTAACGGCTAACGAGTGCGCCGTAAACCGGCTGCAATACCAACATCGAGATGAAGGTGCCGGTAAACAATATCTGCAGGGTCAGATCGCTGAGCGCGATGCCGTGCGTTCCTGCCCATTCGATCAACCAATGCGGAAAAACCGCTGCCACTTCCGGGCTGGCGCCGAACGCATCGCGAACCGGGCGCAGCAGGTAATAACCACACAGCAGGCAGAAAAAATAGATGGCCGAAATCGGCAAGGCCGGTACTTCGGTCATCGCCTTGTTGAGATCTCGCAAGCCTAGACGCTTGGGTTGGTCATGCATCCTGCGTTCGCCATCACACTATGAGGGCTAAGCTTAGCCGATAGGGCAATTTTTAACCTAATGGAGCAATTACTCTAGCCCAAGCGCCTAGCCTCGCTGCGTTACGGAATAAAGACAGAATGCCTGTGTACGATTACATCATTGTTGGTGCCGGTTCCGCCGGTTGTGTGTTGGCCAATCGGTTAAGCGAAGACCCCAATATCAGCGTGTGTTTGCTTGAAGCGGGGCCGAGTGATTGGCATCCGTTTATTCATATGCCTGCCGGTTTGGCGAAATTGGTCGGCAAGAAAGGCGTGAACTGGGATTACAGCACCGCCCCTGATCCACATATGTACAACCGTTCGCTTTGGTGGCCACGCGGCAAGGTACTCGGTGGCTCCAGTTCGATCAATGCGATGTGTTACATCCGCGGCCACGCGAAAGATTACGACGAATGGGCCGAGCTCGGTGCAGATGGTTGGCATTGGAATAATGTGCTGCCATATTTCAAGCGTAGCGAAGGCAATAGCCGCGGCGAATCCGAGTTGCACGGCGGTAATGGACCACTCGGTGTGTCCGACCCTACCCATAAAAATGTTTTGTCTGAAGTCTTTGTCAAAGCCAGTCAGCAAGCCGGTTTTCCGCAGACCACTGATTTCAATGGCCCCGAACAAGCCGGCTTTGGTTTTTATCAGACCACGACCCGCAAAGGTTCCCGCAGCTCTTCGGCCGAAGCCTATTTGAAACCGGTACGCGACCGGGAAAATTTGACCGTCATTACACACGCGAAAGCCAGCCGGGTCTTGTTTGAAAACGGCAAAGCCACCGGCGTGATCTATGCGATCAATGAAAAGGGTGCGCACGAAATCAAAGCTGCACGCGAAGTGATCCTGTCGGGTGGCGCAATCAATTCACCGCAATTACTGATGCTTTCGGGCATCGGTCCGGCCGGACATTTGCAGGCACACGGCATTGATGTGCTGGTCGATGCACCAGGCGTTGGCGAAAATTTGCAGGACCATCTGGATGTCTGCACCTTGCAACGCTGCACGCAAAAAGTGACCTACGACAGAACCAACGATATTGCGATCGGCCTGAATTTTTATTTGTTCAAGCAAGGTGCCGGCACCAGCAATATCGCCGAAGCCGGTGGCTTTACCCGTAGCCAACTGGCCGAAGACGAACGCCCGGATATCCAATTCCATTTTGTGCCGGCGCAACTGGATGACCATGGTCGCAAGCGTTTGCCCGGATTTGGTTACACCCTGCACGCCTGTTTCCTGCGTCCGAAAAGTCGCGGGCGTATTTCACTGAACAGTGCCGACCCGAATGACAAGGTCAAAATTGAATCGGGTTATTTAAGCGATGCCGAAGGCTTCGATATCAAAGTCATGCGCGAAGCCCTGCATCTGTCACGCAAAATCCTGGCGCAAGACGCTTTCACGGCTTATCGCGGCGAAGAAATCATGCCCGGCGCACAGGTTCAAGATGATGCCGCGATTGACGACTTTATCCGTCGCAAAGGCGAATCGATTTACCACCCGATTGGCACCTGCAAGATGGGGCGCCATGATGATGCAAATGCCGTGGTTGATTCCCAGTGTCGCGTGCGCGGCGTAAGAGGACTTCGCGTTGTCGATGCTTCAGTCATGCCGAAACTTATCGGCGGCAATACCAATGGCCCGACAATGATGATTGCAGAGCGCGCTGCCGACATGATTTTGGGCCGGACCTTGATGTCCGCATCGTGATCGTTCAAGCAGTAAAGCTCCCGATACGTGCGTAAAAAGGCCCTATGCGATAGGCTTACGCGACTTGAGGATCCAATAATGACTTTAAAATTCGCCAACAAACTCCCCGTTTCCCTGTTTGCTGCTGCACTGATGCTGAGCACCTGCTTCACGGCCAGCGCGCAACAGGCGCCGATCGTGAAACTTCCGGGCCAGGGCGTCCGCCTGGATCTGGCCGTGGGTGAAGTCATTATCAAATCCGTCGGCCAGGAAACCCAGGGCAGTATTTCGCAAGTGGTCTTGTTTGAAAAACCGGGTTACGCCACCACGCTGCAAAGCAACGCACGCACCGACATTTCATTTTTCGTTTTGGAAGGCGTTTTGACGCTACGCATTCGCGGCCAGGTGGTTACCTATCCGGCAAACTCCTTTGTGTATATTCCCAAAGGTACTCCCCACGCCCATGCCAACCTGACCAATAAACCTGTCCGCGTGTTCATGACGTTTACACCGGCGGGCTACGAACAATTTTTTATTGAACGCGCCAATACGACAAAGAACAATAAACCAGGCACGCCAAGCTATGCGAAAGCCATGCAGGCATTAACCGATAAATACGGAATCACCAACCTCGATCTGGCGCCGTTCAAGAACCTGCAAAAAACCCGCTAGGAAACAGTCAGCGCAGTTTTTCGAACTCGGGCGTCATTTTCTGGATGAAGCCATTGCTGGTGCGAACGAGAAATAGTGCCGCCACTTGATGTTCTTTTGCGTAGGCATAGCCCTGTTCCGGACCGAGAATACTTAAGGCGGCCGCGGTGGAATCCGCTTGCAGGCAATCGCTCGCAATCACCGTGACCGAAGCCAATGCATGCGTCACCGGCGCAGCTGTGCGCGGGTCGATATGGTGCGAATATCGCTTACCGTCGAGTTCATAAAATTTTCTGTAATCGCCGGATGAACCGGAAGCCTGATTGCTCAGCACGATCACTTTGGCAATGACAGAATCACTGTCTGGTTGTTCTATTCCAACGCGCCAGCCTTTGCCGCCAGGACGATGACCACGCGCGCGTAATTCACCCCCATGTTCGACCAGAAAATTCTGCAGACCCTGGCTTTCGAGATAGCGAGCGATTTGATCCACTGCGAAACCGGGTGCTATCGAAGATAGATCCACGGAAACATCGCCGGGCTGGCGCGCGCGACGAGTTGCCGGATCGAGTTCAATTTGCTGCCAACCTACGCGGACACGTGCCTCGGCCAGCCTTTTTGTATCGGGTTTTGCGAGTGTTTTTGGGCCGGGGCCAAAACCCCATAAATTTACCAGTGGGCCAACCGTCGGGTCATAAGCACCATGGGTAGCTTTAGCCAGCTTCAACGATTGCTCAAGCACTCCGAATAATTCCGGCGGCAAGGTTTGCCAACTGCCGGCAGGAGCGCTGTTGAAGCGACTTAAATCGGAGTCCGGTTTCCAGGTACTCATTTGCGCATCAACGATATCCAATTGTTTCTGGATACCATTTTTCAGCTTATCTAAATCAGGCGAATTTCGCGAATGTGCAAATTTGGCCGTCCATGTCGTACCCATCGCTTCGCCGGACAGGGTTTCGATCTTTGATCCGTCAACGCTTGCGCAAGCGGAAAGCAAACACAAAATGAGGGGAATCATTATTCGTCGCATTATTATTCAGCCTGCTGTCGTGGGAGCGCCGTCAGGCGCGAATGAGCTTACGACAGATTTATTCGCGCCTGGCGGCGCTCCCACGATCATGTCATTGCGGCAGCACTTCGAATGTAGCCACATAACTCAAGCGGCGTTGTTTGGCCTGCGGAATGCTGGTCTTGTCATCGGTCGTTGCCACTTCGAGCCGGTAACGGCCGGCACTTGGCCAGGTCACGCTAAAGGCACCGCTGGCGTCGGTTTTCAGCATCATCTCATCCTGTTTGGTGCGATAACGACTGCCATCCTGCAGGATTTCAATTTCCAAACCGGCAGCGGGTTTTCCGTCAATCGTGAATTTGAAATTCGCGGTTTCGCCGGCAAATAAATCGTTCGGGTGAGTCACCGGCACCAGCTCCAGACCGCTATCGCTGTTTTTCAAAGCGGTTGGCCTGCCGGCGGTGATAAAAGTTTCCACGCGCGACTGGGCTTGTGTTACCTGCAATTCCTGCGCATCGGCCGGCACATCTTTTGCAAAGGTCTCGGCGGTTCCGCGCCAGCGCTTGGTTTCTTCGCCGACCTTGTAACTCGCATTCAAACTGCTGCTGCCGTTACTGATGCGATAGGTGCCGTTCTGCACAAGCTGCAAATCAAAAGTCGTGCGCAACTTTCCATTCGAAATATTTTGCGGAGCAATCGTGCTGCCATCGGGCGCAGTCACGATCAGGTTATTGATTGGCATCGGGTTGTGGTCAAACACGAACACGTCGGTGGTGACTGCCGCATCGACCGTTACCCACTGATTCGGTGTGGTGACCGTCGCCGATGGCAATAACCAGGGTCTGTGTGCCTGCGCTGAAAAAGGAATTGTGATCACCAGAACAATTGCGGTGAATTTCAAGCTGGTTTTCATAGTGAACTCCAAGGAATTTTTCGTAAGAGACGGCGAAATTATTTAAGGCTTGATATCGAGCGCGATCGCACCGAGTTCATGACTGCCCTGCGCCTTCAGTTTTTGCGCTGCTTTACTTGGCCAGACAAAAGGAATTTTCAACAATTCGCGACCACCTTCCTCACGCACGCCTTCCACCACCAATGCGTATTTGCCGGCAGGCAATTTCGCCAGAACGCCTTTCTTGTTATTGAAACGCAGTACATGGTTTCCGGGTGAACGAGTTGCGCCACTGATTCCATCGACCGGCATTTCCAGCTCGCGACCGCTACGGCGCCACCACTGCCGCAGATCCGGCAACCATTTGGTACCCGGCTCCTTGCCTTCTTTGGTTTGATACCAGACGGCCAGATTGGCGGCGACCGATTGATCTTCTTTCTCGATCCAGACGGCAACATAGGGCTTGTGATATCCGGCCACTTTCAACGCAGGCACTTCGACACTGACAGCAAGTTCGGCAGCAAATGCCGGTGTGCCCATCAGCGCACAGAGTAAAAAAATAGCAGCAGAAAATTTCATGACGACCTCATCAATGAACAAAAAGAATGACCAGTACGACCGGGATCACAAAACCCAACGCAACGATGGGCCAGGTCCCGGAACGATTACGCGAATGCAGTTGCAGTAAAAACAAACCGGTGCCGGCAAAGATCACGCAGGCTGCCGCGAACACATCGATAAACCAGATCCAGGCTGAACCGGTGTTGCGACCCTTATGCAAATCGTTGAAATACGACACCCAGCCACGATCGGTAAGTTCGTATTCAACGGCACCGCTGGTGCGATTAACACTCAACCATGCGTCGCCGCCAGCTCGCGGTAACGCGAAATAGATTTCTTCTTCGGACCACTCTCCGGGCACTGCTTCGATGTTGAGCGAAACCTCCTTCTCGAGCCAATCGGCAACAGCAGGTGGCAGTGGCGCTTTGTCCGACGCAGGTGATGCCAACGATGCCAGCAAATTGGCCGGCAAGGTTTTCTTTATCGTATTGACCGTTGGCTCGGCGGAAATTTGCGCCGCGTGATTCAACGTAACGCCGGTAATTGCAAAACCCAGCATTGCTACCAGACACACGGCCGAACTGATCCAGTGCCACTGATGCATTTGTTTCAGCCAATAGCTTCGGCGTTTTTTCGCGATATTTTCCTTAGCCGTCACGAATCAGACCTCGGCCCAGCGACGTAGCAAGTTGTGATACACGCCGGTCAACTGCACTAACGAAGGATGGTCCGGTGTGCTTTGGGTCAAACGTCGGATCGATAGATCAAGCTCGAACAAAAGGCGTCGATCGCCATCATCGCGCACCATGCTTTGTATCCAGAAAAACGATGCCAGTCGTTCGCCGCGGGTTACCGGTGTAACGCGATGCAAACTGGTGCCCGGATACAGGACCATGTCGCCGGCCGGCAATTTTATTTTTTGCACGCCATAGGTATCTTCGATAATCAATTCGCCGCCGTCGTATTCTTCCGGCGCACTGAGAAACAAGGTTGCCGACAAATCCGTGCGTACCGGCTGCACCAGTTGGCCGGTACGGTCGTAACGGATCGCGTTATCGACATGGAAGCCGAACGCCTGCCCGCCGCGATAGCGATTGAATAGCGGCGGAAATACCACGCGCGGCAATGCGGCGGAAAAATAATTATCGTTGCTTTTCAGCGCCGCACGAACCATGGCGCCAAGTTCGATCGCGACCGGATCGTCTTCGGCGAGCTGCTCGTTGTCCTTGGCTTTGCCGGATTGATAACCGGCAGTGATGCGGCCATCGGCCCAGGCTGCCGATGCCAGTCGATTGCGAAAATGCGTTACTTGTTCTGCAGTCAGTACATTCGGGACATGTAGCAACATATAAGTTCTCTCTTACGCAAGAATCCCCGATCGCGAGATCGGGGATTTGTTTAGTCATTATCAATCTGCACGCCAATCAAAAACTGTAACTCGCATTCAATACTACCGATCTTGCATCACCCGGTGTTGCCCAGCCATTGTTACGAATACGGGTGTAGTACAAACGATCAGTCGCATTATTCACGTTCAATTGCAAAGTGAAATCACGGGTCACTCGACAAGCTGCCATCAAGCGGTGTGTGGTGTAACCGCCATAGGTATCCAGCTCGCCGCTCGGTTTGGTTGCCGAATGTTGCTGCACGGTGATTTCGCCCTGATAAGTCAGACCATAGCCGAGCTGCCATTTGCGGGAAAGATCGTAGGTGGTCCAGAGGCTGAGCGCATTTTTTGGCGTGGCCAGTAACGGATCGCCGGCAACGAAGTCTGGGTCGCTTGCATTGCCGCCAGTGCATAAACCGACGCCGGGATTGGCAAGGCAATATTCCGACACGTTGCGCAACACTTCGCTATCGAGATAGGTGTAGTTGGCGAACAAGGACCAGTTGTCGGCAATCAGCCCCGATAAACCAACGGTGAATCCATCGACGCGCGCATGGCCATCGAGTGCCTGCTCGCCACTCAGGTTGGTCGGATCAGGATCGGCGACGCGATAATTTTCGCGATCATTCCGGAAGATCGAAGCTGTCAGACTGAGCTTGCCACCACGGAAATCCCACTTGGTACCGAGTTCGTAATTAAGTGCGCTTTCCGGATCGACATTGCAGTTGGCAGTACCGGTCGTGCTGGCTGTCGTGCAAGTACCATTGACCGATGCCTTCGAAGGCGTTTTCGAGTTGCCGTAGGCCAGATAAATGCTGGCATTCGTTTGCGGCTTGTAGACCAAACCGGCGCGATAGGAAAACAGATTGTCACTGTTCTTTGCCGGTGCCGCAGCACCGGTAATGGTGCCGATATTTGGCAGCGTAGTCGAAACTGTATAAGCCGTGGTACTGCCGGAGTTATGTTCGTACCTCAAGCCACCGGTGAGCTGCCATTGCTCGTTGAACTTCAGCGTATCGAATATGTATGCCGACGCATTGTCCTGTTCGCCGTCGCTCTTTGCGACCAGTGTTGAATTGATCGGACCGGCGTAAAAAGAATCCGGATTGTAAAGATCCATCGGCGGCAACAGCAGGCCGGTGGTGGAACCGTCGGCATTGCGGAATAAACGGAAGTTATCGAGTTCGAATGTTTCGTGCATGAACGACACACCCGCCACCAGATTGTGCTCGACCGAACCGGTATTGAATTGCACGTTCAAATCGGTCTGGTTAACCAATGCCGTGTTGCTGGTATCGCGAACAAAGCCGCGTGGATTGGTGATGCCGGGACGAAATGTTCCTGGTGGCGTCACAACGCCATTCACGGTGCATGAAGCGCCTAGTGGAGTCAGGTTGTTCGGCATGCAAACCACACCTTGCGGCGCATCGACGATCGACAGCTGGTCGACTTTCGAGAACCGGGTCAGGTTGCGGATCGACAGATTGTCGCTGAATTGATGTTTAAAAATCGCCGTCAACGAGTCGGAATCGATGACTTGCTTGTCGATGTTGTGATAACCGTAATAATTGCTGGAATCAACACCAGGCAATGGAGCGCCGTTGTAGAAAGGCACGCCGTATTGCGGAAGATTGTCATCATGCTGATGATGCAGGTTCAATGTAAATGTCGTGTCGGTGCCAAGTCCAATGACGAATGAAGGCGCGAAACCCCAGCGTTTGTAATTCTCGAAGTCGCGACCCGCGGCATCGTTCTGATGCACCATCAAATTCAGGCGCAGGGCTGCGTTCTCGCCGATTTCCTGATTGCTGTCCAGGGTCATGCGATAGTAGTTGTCGGTACCGAGACTAGCGGTGGCGATATTGCTTTCGCCCTTATGCGCCATCTTGCTGACCAGGTTGATCGTTCCGCCTACCGAACCCGCTCCGGAATATACAGAGTTGGCACCATTCACCAATTCCAGTTGCTGCAGGTTGAACGGATCGGTACGCGAGTATTGGGCGCTGTCGCGAACACCATCGACCGTGATGTCGGTATTGGCGCTGAAGCCGCGCAAATTGATGCTGTCGCCATAACCGCCGCCACCTTCGCCGGCACTGAATGTGATGCCGGGAAGCGTACTGAGAATATCGCGCAACGAAAGCAGATTCTGCTCTTCGATGGTTTCACTCGTGACCACATTGATGGTTTGTGGCGTATCAAGCAAGGGCGCAGTGTATTTCGGTGATCTGACTTCCGGCTTGTTATTGCCCTGCACTTCGACCGCATTCAGTTCTTTCGCTTTGGTGCCGGTATCCGGTGTTACCAAGGCATCGCTGCTTTCAATAGCAAATGCGGATACCGATGCCGTTCCGAGCACCAAGCTGATGGCTACAGAAACAAGGCGGCGGGAAGGTTCAGAGAAGCGGCGAGTCATGGCAATCCTTGCGGCGGTTGTTGTTAATGAGAATCAATCTTATTCTCTTTTACAACTGAGCACAAACATTTTTTGCTAACGAGCTGTCATACGGCCCTCTTGAAGGCCACTTCCCAAAGTTTGAAATTATTCTGGAAGTCCCGACGATTCTCGAAATCGCCGGGAGCGAGCACTAAGCTTTGGCTTTCTTCTTGCGCTTAGGCTGCAACATGGTGCCGGTGCAATTTTTCGAACCGCACAAACAGGCCCAGAGTTTTTTCAAGCGCGCCGTATGCGCTTCTTCAAGCACGATACCGTAGTTGTATGTCAGCTCTTCGCCCGGCTTGATCGCGCGCATCGCTTCGATAAAGACTTTGTCCAGTGTCGGATTGCCGTCATCGTCTTCTTCAATCACCGCTTCGCAATTCGGGTCGCAGCTGTGGTTAATCCAGCGCGCGTCATTGCCACCGACATTGGCATCAATCACGAAGTGTTCGTTCAAGGTAAATAAAAACGTGTGGCCGGTTTCCACATCATCGGCGTAGATGCGATCGACTTGTTTGTGCGTCAGTAACGAGCCTTGATACTGGATCAGGCGAGTACCTTTTTTGATGGGCGCAATGGCGAACACACCATTACCGTGAATCGGCGATAGCCGGGTGATATATAGGCTGGACATGAGGGACTTCAAAACGACAAGGCCGCTATTGTCGCTGATCGGCGCTTATATGGGCAGTACCTGCCGGCACCACCCTATTTTTGTGACCTGCTGCACCGATCAGAAGAAAGGCCAGCCACCAGTCCAATAAACCACCCAGCCAATGCCGAAGGCCGTCCAAAACATACTGCGACCTGACTGCCATAGCTTGTATACGACCAGTGCGCCTAAACCCAGTAGTGCCCAATGAAGAATGCTTTGTTCATTACGCTTTTCCATGTCGATCTCGTCATCCATGCGATCTTGTGACCGCAGACACAGGCTCCCATTCTGGCTGAAAGCCCGGTAGTTCCTGTTGTCACAACTTCGGGATGACAGTCGTCATCTATTCATTCCGCCTAGGTAAATGATGTGGACGGACGCAGCTAATGACTTCCTCATCGCTGAACTTGAACCTGCTGCTTTGGGCTTGGCCTGACGCGACGAAGCAGCTTGATACCGAGATCGATCAGCGTGATGACGACGATCAACAACATGAAGAATTTCGCGGTTTGATCGGCCACCGACGTCATCAGCATCGGACCATCCATCACGGCCCACACGATCACCGCGCAGTTGACCAGACTCATTACGGTTTCGAAACGACGCGTGCCGGCAGGCCAGCGACCTTGCACGATCGCGAACACCATGATCGGCACGTTCAACAGGATTAACGCAAACAGTATCGGTGCCTGGCGCCCGAGAAACGTGTCGGTGTAGGTTAACGCTGCATACGCTGCGGGCGCAGCCTGGCCATTCCAAAAGAAATCCAGTATCCGGGTTGGCTCAAGCAATATCAGCGCCCCGAACAGGATGCCGATGATGGCGAACACCAAGCCCGCGCGACCACCGACTAATCGATCACTCGCACTCGGTTTCCATTGCGAGGTTTGCGGCGAGCGGCGACGTGACCACGAAGCCATCCCAAAACCGGCAACCAATAGACCCAGCCACCAAATCGATGCATTCACCGTTTGTGCCCACCAATGGCCCAGGATCGACAGGAATGCCACCGAAGGTTCGTTCGGATACGAAAACGTTTTCAACAAAAGCAGGCAGGAGAGAATCACCATGCCAATGATGCTTGCTCGCATGAAAGCATAACCATCGGCGGGATCGATAATGGTCAAAATCGGGCGATAACGAGCGGCCACATCGTCGGGGCGACCAAATGCGCGGCAAAACTCGATCGCCATGTCGACATCGACAACGCGGCCGGTTTCTTCGGCTTTGTCCTGCAATCCCTCATTGATCAGTGCGCGCAATTCAAACGCCACATCGTTGCGTTGCTTGCGCGGCAACTTCACCGCTACATCGGTGACATAGGATTCGATCACGTCATTCGCGTTCATTGTCAGTCCTCTTTCAAAAGTTCATTCATTGCGTTGTTCATGCCCTGCCATGATTCCTTGAGCTTCTCGAGCAATATCCGGCCGTCGGCATTCAGCGAGTAATAACGCCGCTGCGACCCGCCCTCTAGCTTCCATTCGCTATCGAGCAAACCTTGTGTTTCCAGGCGGCGCAGCAATGGATACAGCGTGCCTTCTTCGATCGACATCCCCTTGTCGGCCAAGGCCTGCCGCAGCTCATACCCGTAGCGCTGTGTGCGTAATTGCGACAGCGTGGCCAATACCACCACGCCGCGCCGCAGCTCGAGTTCCAATTTTCCGAAAGCGTCTATATCACTCATGTGGCGCACAGTACTGTGTACAACACAGCATGTCAAGCATGTTTTTTGTGACTGATGCGCAGGTCTGAAAGCTAGACTTTTATTGAGGTCAGGGGCTTTATATAGTACAATTTTAGTCCTATATAACGGACTCGCCCGTCATGCTGCGTGTTACCAAACTCACCGATTATGCGACTGTGGTGCTTAGCGCCTTGGCCGACGGACCCAACCGCGTGCACAACGCGACCGAGCTGGCGGAGCGTGCCCATCTGGAGCTGCCTACCGTTAGCAAATTGCTGAAAACGCTAACGCAGGCGGGTCTGGTTCAAAGCTTCCGCGGCAGTACCGGCGGCTATCGTCTGGCGAAACCGGCTGAACAGATTTCGCTGATTCAAATCGTCGAAGCCATCGAAGGCCCGCTCGGCATGACCGAATGCAGCGGCGAGCATTCGAACTGCGAGCACGAACCGCATTGCGGTGTACGCAGCAAATGGTTACGGATCAATGATGTGGTCGCGAATGCATTGCGTGGCGTCAGTCTGGCCGAAATGCTGCCTGCCACTACTAAAAAATCAAATAAGGAAATCCCTTTGCATCTGGCAAAGGCGTGAGGTGATGCATGAATACTGAAAACGTCGAAATCCATAAAGTCCTCGAGCGCAAATACAGCGCCGGCTTTATTACCGATATCGAAATGGATTCACTGCCACCGGGTCTGGACGAAGACGTGGTGCGCTTTATTTCGAAAAAGAAAGACGAACCCGAGTGGATGACCGAATGGCGTTTGGCGGCATATCGTCATTGGTTGACGATGACACCGCCGGAATGGGCCAAGCTCGAGATCGCCGAAATCGATTTCCAGGCCAGCAGCTATTACGCCGCACCGAAAAACGCACCGAAATCCCTGGCCGACGTCGATCCGAAATTACTGGAAGCCTACGACAAACTCGGCGTGCCGCTACACGAACGTGCCCGCCTGGCCGGTGTCGCAGTCGATGCGGTGTTCGATTCGGTCTCGGTCGGCACTACTTACAAGGCCGAATTGGCAAAAGCCGGCGTGATTTTCTGTTCGATGAGCGAAGCGATTCGCGAACATCCGGAACTGGTCAAAAAATATCTCGGCAGCGTCGTGCCCGTACACGACAATTATTTCGCCGCACTGAATTGCGCCGTGTTTTCCGATGGCAGCTTTGTCTATATTCCGAAAGGCACGCGCTGCCCGATGGAATTGAGCACCTACTTCCGGATCAATGCCGGCCACACCGGGCAATTCGAACGCACGCTGATTATTTGCGAAGAAAAAGCCTATGTCAGTTATCTGGAAGGCTGCACCGCACCGCAACGCGACGAAAACCAGCTGCATGCGGCGGTTGTTGAACTGGTTGCGATGGACGATGCCGAAATCAAATATTCGACCGTGCAGAACTGGTATCCCGGCGATGAAAACGGCGTCGGTGGTATTTACAACTTCGTGACCAAGCGCGGCGAATGCCGTGGTCATCGCAGCAAGATTTCCTGGACCCAGGTCGAAACCGGTTCGGCGATTACCTGGAAATATCCGAGCTGCGTGTTGCGCGGCGATGATTCGACCGGCGAGTTTTATTCGGTCGCGTTGACGCATCACAAGCAACAAGCCGATACCGGCACCAAGATGATCCATATCGGCGCGCGTACGAAATCGAAAATCATTTCGAAAGGTATTTCGGCCGGCCGTGGACAAAACACCTATCGAGGCCTGGTCAAAGTCGAAAAAACCGCCGAGTCCTCGCGCAATTACACGCAATGCGATTCGTTGTTGATCGGCAAGAAATGCGGCGCCCACACTTTTCCGTATATCGAAGTGAAGAATTCCAGCTCGACCGTGGAACATGAAGCGACAACCTCGAAAATTTCCGACGACCAGCTTTTCTATTGCCGTTCACGCGGCATCAGCGAAGAAGATGCCGTGTCCTTGATCGTCGATGGCTTCTGCAAACAGGTCTTCAAGGAATTGCCGATGGAATTCGCGGTTGAAGCCAAGAAACTGATGGAAGTCAGTCTTGAAGGCGCCGTCGGCTAAATCCGCTTTTGCACGCTCCGTTATTTCTAATTAATCAAACAAGAAAATTGCAGAACTGAAAATGTTAAAAATCGAAAACCTCCGTGTCCGCGTTGCTGGCAAAGAAATCCTCAAAGGTTTATCACTCGAAGTGAAGGCTGGCGAAGTGCATGCGATCATGGGTCCAAATGGTGCAGGTAAATCCACGCTCGGCAATGTCCTGTCCGGACGCGAGGGTTACGAAGTCGTCGAGGGCAGCGTGAGCTACCAGGGCAAGAATCTGCTTGAGCTCGAACCGGAAGAACGCGCCGCCGAAGGCGTGTTCCTGGCTTTTCAATATCCGGTCGAAATTCCCGGCGTCAACAATACCTATTTCCTGCGCTCGGCTTTGAATGCCCAGAAAAAATATCGCGGCGAAGCCGAAATCGATTCAATGCAGTTCCTGAAGCTGGTGCGCGAGAAACTGTCGGTACTGCATCTGAAAGACGAACTTTTGCATCGTGCGGTCAATGAAGGTTTTTCCGGTGGCGAAAAGAAACGCAACGAAATTTTCCAGCTGGCCCTGCTCGAACCGAAACTCGCGATTCTCGATGAAACCGATTCCGGTCTCGATATCGATGCCCTGAAAGCCGTCGCCGATGGCGTCAACCTGATGCGCGCGCCCGAACGCGCGTTCCTCGTGATTACCCACTATCAGCGCCTGCTCGATTACATCAAACCCGATGTCGTGCATGTGTTGGCCGACGGCAAGATTGTCGAAAGCGGCGGCCCCGAGCTGGCTTTGGAACTCGAAGCGCACGGTTATTCCTGGGTGAAGGATCGCGTCGCGCCATGAGTGCTCTGCTTGAATCCCTGCAAGCTGCATTTGCCGAGCAGGCGCCATCGAAGACTGCACTAGACCAGGCAGTCGCGACCGGCCTGCCCGGCCCACGTAGCGAGCAATGGAAATACACGTCCCTGCGTGCATTGTCGTCACGCCGATTTTCTGCGCCTTCGTCTTCGCTGGCTGAATTGACTGTCGCCACCACCGAAGCGATCAAAGCCATTCCCGGTCCGCGTATCGTATTCGTGAATGGCGTATTCGACCAGGCCAATTCTGCATTGTCGGATTTACCGAATGGCTTAACGGTTCAAACCTACTCAACGGCAAGTGCCAACGTAGATTCTCGCTTCACGAACGCACACGAAATTTTTGCCAAATTAAATTCCGCGATTGCTCGCCAAGGCATACAGGTCGCCGTAAGCGACAATTTCCATGCCGCCATTTGTCTGCATGTCGTTTTTGTAACGGCTAAAACCGAACTGGATCTAGCAATTCATTATCGCCACAGCATCGAACTCGGCAAAAATGCGAAACTGGCCTTGATCGAGCATCATATTTCACAAGATTCGCATCAACATTTGTCGAATCATCTCTGTGATATTGCATTGCACGATGGCGCCGAACTGACACATGCACGCATTCAACAAGACGACAACGGCGCCAGCCATTTCCTTCGCACCGAAGCTTCATTGCAAAACAATGCGACTTTTCGTCGCCTGGATCTGGAATTGGGCGCGCATCTTTCCCGCCACGATCTGCAGGTGAAATTGCTGGGCGATGGCGCAGCGGCTCATGCCAATGGCAGCCTGATTGCGGGCGGTCGTCGCCATATCGATACCCGTCTGGATATTCAACATATCGCGCAAAATACTGCCTGTAATTTGTTATGGCGCGGCCTGGCAACCGAACGCGGCCGTGCCGTGTTTCATGGCGGTATCCTGATTGAAAAAGGTGCCGATGGTGCTGCCGCGCATTTATCCAATAAAAATTTATTGCTGTCCGATAATGCCGAGATCGATACGCAGCCGGTACTGATCATCCACGCCGATGAAGTCGCGGCCAGCCACGGTGCGACCGTCGGTCGTCTCGATGCCGGCCATCTGTTTTATCTGCGCGCCCGCGGCATTCCGGAAGCGCAGGCCAAAACGATGCTGACCAATGCGTTCTGCAAGGAAACTTTGCAAGTATTGGCCAACGATGAACTCGTCAATTTGGTCGCGCCAAGTCTGGAAAAAGTATTGCAGGCGATCGAGGTGCAGGCATGAGTACCGACTGGGCGAAAATTCGCGCCGACTTTCCGGTGCTGAACCGCAGCGTGAACGGCAAGCCATTGATCTATTTCGATTCGGCCAATACCGCGCAAAAGCCGTCGGTCGTGATCAATACCGTCGATAGCTTTTATCGCGAACACAATGCCAATATTTCCCGCGCCGTACATACGCTTGGCATGGAAGCGACCGAAGCCTTCGAAGCGGCACGCCAGAAGCTGGCGCGTTTTATCAATGTGCGAGCCGATGAATTGGTGTTGACATCTGGCACAACCCAGGCGATCAATCTGGTCGCTTACAGTTACGCATTACCTCGATTAAAAGCCGGCGATGTGATTTTGCTGTCGCGAATGGAGCACCATGCCAATATCGTGCCCTGGCAGTTAATCGCCGAACGTACTGGCGGCGAAATTCGCGTTGCCGAAATTACCGCCAACGGTGAAATCGATTTACCTGCACTTTGGGCTGCGATGACACCGGAAGTAAAAATTCTCGGCGTCACGCATGTATCGAATGTACTGGGCACCGTGAATCCGGTCGAAGTGATCAGCCGCGAGGCCCGCAAGCGCGGCATTGCAACCGTGATCGATGGCTCGCAGGCATTGCCGCATCGTAAAGTTGATGTCGCTGCGATCGGCTGCGACTTCTATGTCTTTACCGGCCACAAAATGTGCGGTCCGACCGGCACCGGCGGATTGTGGGCCAAGCGTGAACATCTGGAAGCGATGCCGCCGTTTTTTGGCGGTGGCGAAATGATCAAGGAAGTGCGTTTCGAAAAAACCGTATTCAATGATCCGCCGCATAAATTCGAAGCCGGCACACCGAATATTGCCGGTGTGATTGGCCTTGGTGCAGCGGTGGATTATCTTGAAGCGATCGGCATGGAAAACATCCATCTGCGCGAACAATCATTACTGGCCTATGCCACGAATGCATTGAGACAAATCCCGGGCCTGCGCATTTTCGGCGAAGCTTCGGAAAAGGCCGCGGTCATTTCCTTTCTGATCGAGGGTGCCCATGCGCACGATTTGGCGACCTTGCTGGATCTGGAAGGCGTTGCAGTACGATCAGGCCATCATTGCGCGCATCCGTTGATGCATTATTTCGGTGTCGCCGCGACTTGTCGCGCTTCGTTTGCTTTCTATAATACCGAGCAGGAAATCGATGCGCTGGTAGCAGCGATTGATAAAGTCAGAAAATTACTCGGATAGGATTTCATTATGTTGAGTTTTCGTACCGCACAAACTGCAGATATTCCTGCCCTGATTGCTCTGGTCGAATCGGCTTATCGTGGCGATGCCAGCCGTGCCGGCTGGACCACCGAAGCCGATATGCTCGATGGCCAGCGCATAGATGCCGAGAGCCTGCAAAAAACTTTATCTGCACCGGATAACCGTATTTTATTGGCCGAAAAAGACGGCGAACTGCTCGCCTGCTGCCATATTGAAAAACAGGAAAGTTCTGCCGGTTACTTCGGCATGTTTTCGGTGCGTCCTGGCCTGCAAGGTTCCGGGATCGGCAAGTTATTGCTGGCTGAAGCCGAGCGCCAGGCGCGCGATGAAATGCAGTGCCCGCGCATGGAAATGACGGTGATCGATATCCGCGACAGCCTGATTGCCTTTTACGAACGCCGTGGTTATGCCCGCACCGGTATTCACAAGCCCTTTCCGTATGGTGACGAACGCTTCGGGATCCCCAAACGGGATGATTTGCGTTTCGAACTGCTGACCAAAGAATTGTGAACATGGCCTGCATGTGGGAGCCACTTCAGTGGCGATTGGATTTAGACGCTGCTGAATTATTGAATTTGGAATTTTCAAAATGATCTGGCTCCGAGTCTGTAGCACTGCCGAATGCCTGCCAGGCGAATACAAAGTCGTGTTCGATGGCGATACCGCGATTGCGGTTTACAACATCGACGGACAGTTTTACGCGATCGAAGATATTTGTACCCACGACGGCGGTGAATTGGCCGGCGGTCCGGTCGAAGGCTTCAGTATCGAATGTATTCGTCATGGTGCGAAATTCGATTTGCGTACCGGCGAAGCTTTATGTGCGCCGGCCTACACCCCGACGGTCGTGTTTCCGGTCAAGGTCGAAGATGGTGCAGTGTTTACTTGCGATAATCGTTAAATAGGCTGCAATTCCTGCAGTTTCACCAGCAACACTTCGCCGCCGCCGTCCAGAATCAAACGGCCTCCGGTTTCATCCGGCAATAAAAGCGCACTATCGCCCTGCTGCATTCGCAAAAGCTGCGGCTGATCCTTGAATTGCGCGATGCCTCTCAACATGTAAATCGCCCAAGTCACGTTTTTTTCACTGAAAAAAACCATCGGACCGACCAGGGGGCGATGCAATACCTGGGCTTCGTAGCGATCACGTCGCCACATCACGTTGAAGTCCTGGGTCGGGCCGTTGATCAACTCGGCATTAATTTCGCGTTCACCGGCAAAACGATGTTTGTCATGCGGAGGATTCAAGATTACCGATTCGCCATCGGTAAAATTCAAGCGCATGCCTTCGCCACTCAGCAGCACCAATTCGCGATCAATATTTTCGAATGCGGAAAATGGTCCGTCCTTATCGACTTCGGCAATCGACAATCGCCACACCCAGTTGTCGCCCGCGCTCGGAAATCGAGTGATTTCCCGCGTCCATCCCAATCCGTTTTTCCAGCGTATACGCTGGTATTCATTGGCAGGGATAAGTTGTATATGCATGCCTGCAGTTTACTTCAGGACTCCTTGCCTGCGCGAGCCTGGCCATGCGAGATGATCGTTTGCCGGCTCCAGCCAGATCGCATCCCAATACGGATATTTGCCTATTTCATCGACCAGGCCGGCTCTGATCGGATGAGTGATCAAATATCTTCCTGCATCTCGAAGTACGACGTCCTTTTCCAGCGCCTGTTCGTGGAAACCATTGCCCCAAAGCCAGCCATTCGTTTTGAATCGACCACCGCTATTTTGAGCGGTCGCTTTTTTGAAACGTCCAATCAATTTACGCAATTCATCATTCTGTCCAAGCACAATCAGTCCCTGCCATTTATCCGGCATCAATACCCAGGCAAGCACTCTACTGTCGCGCCAAACCCATTTCATCGTGTGGACAGATGCAGCAGCTCTCGCCGCATCCACATCCCGAAACACCGGTCGCCTGAAAAGTGTTGTCGTTGTCAGCAAATAGGCCTGGCCCGGAATTGAAACATGACCTTTTATCGCTGGTGAATAATTTTCTGTTGCTGACTGAGCCTCGGCTTTGGTTTCTTGAATCGTCGTTTCCATAACGTCTCCGTGAATTCAAACAAAAAAGCCGCGCTCTGGAACAGCGCGGCTTAATCTTTGCAGCATCATTCAACGTGCTTTGGCAGCGGTCGGTTTCGCAGCACCTGCTTTCGCCGGAGCCGCTTTGGCAGGCGCTGCAACTGCACCGCCGACGACGATTCGGTCACGATTTTTTTCGATCGTGGCCAGACCAATTCCCTTGACGCCGGTTAATTGATCGGCAGTGCGGAATGCACCGTTTTGTTTGCGATAAATGACAATCGCTTCGGCTTTGCTTGGACCAACACCAATCAGAACGCGATCGAGCGTTGCGGCGTCGGCAGTATTGATATTGACTTTTTCGGCGGCGAAAGCGGATGTGGCGAGCAAGGCCGTCAAAGCAAATGTTTTTACGATAGCGAATAACTTGTTCATGTGAATCTCCTGAGTGGGTTAGTCCGTTGCGGCCTCGCCGTTTCGGTGGAGATAGTTTGTCGATTCGCGTAACTCCGTCCTATCGCCGGAACGCCCGATGTCAGGTCAAGGATTCACCAGCATGAATGTCGGATTTTCCCTACAGGATGCCTATGGCAGGTGCGGCTGGGCCTGATGAGGACTAGAATGGCGGTCTGTGATTAGGAACCCTTATGGATACGACAAAAACGGATCGTTTAGTGAGTGACGCCTGGGACAGCGATATCGTCCCGCAATTAGTTGAATACATTCGCATTCCCAATAAATCACCGATGTTCGATGCCGACTGGCAGAAGCACGGGTATATGGATGCTGCGGTAGATTTGATGGCCAAATGGGCCAAACAACAAGACATCGCCGGCATGACCGTCGAGGTGGTGCGCCTTGAAGGCCGCACGCCGCTTATTTTTATCGAAATCCCGGGCACCGGCGATGATTGCGTTCTGCTTTACGGCCATTTGGATAAGCAACCGGAAATGACCGGCTGGGCCGACGATCTCGGTCCGTGGAAACCGGTATTAAAAGAAGACAAATTGTATGGTCGCGGCGGCGCCGACGATGGCTACGCAATTTTCGGTTCGTTGACGGCCATTCGTGCTTTGCAAGCACAAGGCAAACCGCATAGCCGTTGTGTCGTGATGATCGAAGCCTGCGAAGAATCCGGCAGCTACGATTTGCCTTATTACGTGGACCATCTCGCCGAAAAAATCGGCAAGCCTTCGCTCGTCGTATGTCTCGATTCGGGTTGCGGCAATTACGATCAACTCTGGTGCACCACTTCGCTGCGCGGCTTGGCTGGCGGTAATCTGAAAGTCAGCGTGCTCGAAGAAGGCGTACATTCCGGCGATGCGTCCGGCATCGTGCCTTCGAGTTTCCGTATTCTTCGACAACTACTGTCACGTCTTGAAGATCAAATAACCGGGAAAATCCTGATCGAGGATTTATTCGTCGAGATTCCCGATCAACGTTTCCAGCAAGCGAAATCCTGTTCGCAAGTTCTCGATACCGCGGTCTACGACAAATTCCCGCTGATGTCGGGCATGCAGCCCATGAATTCGGATTTGACCGAATTGGTTTTGAATAGAACCTGGCGTCCCGCGCTTTCGGTCACGGGCGTTGAAGGCATGCCAAGCCTGTCGAATGCCGGTAACGTTTTGCGTCCGTACACCGCCGTGAAATTATCGCTGCGTTTGCCGCCGACTCTGGACCCGAAAAAAGCCTCGGAAATCTTGCAAAAAGTGCTGACGGAAAATCCACCCTATAACGCCAAAGTCACTTTCGAAGTGGAAAAATCTTCGACCGGCTGGAACGCACCTTTATTGGCGCCATGGCTGGAAAACAGCATCAACCAGGCCAGTCAGGCGTTTTACGGCGCACCGGCGATGTATATGGGCGAAGGCGGCACGATTCCGTTCATGGGCATGCTCGGCGAAAAATTCCCGGGCGCGCAATTCATGATTACCGGCGTATTGGGTCCGCATTCCAATGCCCACGGTCCGAATGAATTCCTGCACATTCCAACCGGCAAGCGCGTGACTTCGGTAGTCGCTAAAGTGATCGGCGATCATTACGAGGCCAGTGAAAAAGGTTTGACCCGCGGCGTTGGCGTGCAAGCGGGCCATACTGCATTCGGCGACCACGGCTGCTGCTGAGAACGCGTCATGAATCTACTCGGCAACAATTGGCTGATGATCATCATCATCGGTTTCCTGGCGGGTTTTATCGCCCGCTCGATGATGTCCACCAGCAAACAGCTCGGCTTTCTTCTGACGACGGTGGTTGGTATCTGTGGCGCCATGTTGGCGTCCACGATCATCAACTACTTTGGCATTGGCTTGAACGGCAATGTGATGCGCTTTTTCGCGGCGGTTGGCGGCAGTGTATTGCTACTCTGGATCGTCAGTACGATCAGGAAAAAGTAATTATTCGATTGCATTGAAAAACCCCTGCTTCGGCAGGGGTTTTGTTTTTACGCGCTTGTTTATTTTTGCCGGATCTCGTCGACGATCTTCGTAGCCAACACTTCGGCACTGTTTGTGGCCGTCTGTAAATGGAACTCCGGATCCAACGGCGCTTCATACGGCGAATCGATGCCGGTGAAATGCGGAATTTTTCCGGCCCGCGCTTTTTCGTACAAACCCTTCACATCGCGTTGCTCGCAAATTTCCAGCGGCGTATCGACGAAGACTTCGGAAAATTCGCCTGGCGCAAACAGGGAACGCGCGATGTCGCGCTCGTTCCTGAATGGCGAGATAAACGACACCAGCACGATCAAACCGGCATCGGTCATCAATTTCGCGACATGGGCAACACGCCGGATATTTTCGACGCGATCTTCCTCGGTAAAACCGAGATCCTTGTTCAAGCCATGGCGTACGTTGTCGCCATCGAGTAAATAAGTGTGATGACCCAGGGCATGCAGCCGCTTTTCAACCAGATTTGCAATCGTCGATTTGCCCGAACCCGATAAACCGGTAAACCAGAGGCAATGCGCCGTTTGTCCCTTGATCAGGGAATGCGCGGTTTTATCAACCGTAATCGCCTGCCAATGCAGATTGGCGGCGCGACGCAAGGCAAAATCAATCGTGCCGCAGGCCACGGTCGCATTGGTTTGTCGATCAATCAAAATGAAACTGCCCAGCGTCGGATTGTCCTGGTAATTTTCGAAGGTTATCGCGTGGTCGAAGCTTAAATTGCAGTAAGCGACCTCGTTCAATTCCAGTCTTTTCGCAGCCAGATGCTCCTGCGTGTTGACGTCGATCTTGTGTTTGATCTCGCTGATTTGCGCACTGACCGTGCGAGTCGCCAACTTCAACCAGTAACCACGACCCGGCATCAGCGGCGAATCGCTTAACCACAAAATATGCGCGGCGACTTGATCTGAAATCGGCGGTGCATTACTGGCCGTACTGATCACATCGCCACGGCTGATATCGATTTCATCTTTCAAGCTAATGATGACCGATTGCCCGCGATACGCCTGGGTCACTTCCTGGTCGCCGCGAATAATCGATGCCACTTTCGAGCGCACGCCGGATGGCGTTACCACGATATCGTCGCCGACCTTGATTTCACCGGCCGCTATATTACCGGCGAAGCCACGGAAGTTCTGGTTCGGCCGGCATACCCATTGCACCGGCAAGCGAAAGCCTTTTCCGGAATCAAGCGGCTGGACTTCAACCGTTTCCAGATGCTCCAGCAGGCTTGGCCCGGTGTACCAGGACATCGCCTGACTGTTCAGAATTACGTTATCGCCTTTCAAAGCCGACAACGGAATCGCGGTCACCGAAGTAATTTTTAATTGCTCTGCCAATGCCTGGTATTGCAAAACGATATCGTCGAAAACGGTTTGATCGAAATCGACCAAATCCATTTTATTGACCGCCAGCACGACATGCTTGATGCCGAGCAGACTGACGATATAACTATGCCGGCGGGTTTGCGTCAGCAAGCCTTTGCGGGCATCGACCAGCACGATGGCGACATCGGCAGTGGACGCGCCGGTTGCCATATTGCGGGTGTACTGCTCGTGGCCCGGGCAATCGGCGACAATGAATTTCCGGCGTTCGGTATTGAAATAACGATACGCGACGTCAATCGTAATGCCCTGCTCGCGCTCGGCTTCAAGACCATCCAGCAATAGCGCGTAATCGAACTGGTCACCTTGCGTGCCATGGCGTTGGCTGTCTTTGCTTAATGCCGCGAGTTGATCATCAAACAATAATTTGGTGTCGTGCAGCAAGCGGCCAATCAGTGTGCTCTTGCCATCATCGACGCTGCCGCAGGTGATGAAACGCAACAAGGATTTGCTTTCGTGCTGTTTCAGATAGGCGGCGATTTCTGCTTTGATATTCATCAGAAATAACCCTCCTGCTTTTTCTTTTCCATCGAGGCACCGACATCCGAATCAATCAGGCGACCCTGGCGTTCGGAAGTCCGTGCCAGCAACATTTCCTGGATGATCGCTTCCAGCGTATCGGCTTCGGATTCGAATCCGCCCGATAATGGATAACAACCCAAGGTGCGGAACCGCACTTTTTTCAGCGCGGGCGTTTCGCCCGGCAGCAATGGCAGACGCTCGTCATCGACCATGATCAAGGCGCCATCGCGTTCGACTACCGGACGCTCCTTCGCAAAATACAAAGGCACCACCGGGATATTTTCGCGATAGATGTACAGCCAGACATCGAGTTCGGTCCAATTGGAAATCGGAAACACCCGAACGCTCTCGCCTTTCTGGATACGCGTGTTGTACAAACTCCACAATTCCGGACGCTGGTTCTTCGGATCCCAGCGATGCTGTGCGTTGCGGAACGAAAAGATGCGTTCTTTCGCGCGTGATTTTTCTTCGTCGCGACGGGCGCCGCCAATGGCGGCATCGTAGCCACCCAAATCCAGCGCCTGCTTCAAACCCTGGGTTTTCATGATGTCGGTATGCACGGCCGAGCCATGCGTGACCGGGCCAATGCCGTCGCGAATGCCGTCCGGATTGATATGCACTTTCAGGTCGACACCGTAAAGTTCGGCGACGCGATCGCGGAACGCGTACATCTCGCGAAACTTCCAGGTGGTATCGACATGCAGCAGGGAGATTGGCGGTTTGGCCGGATAAAACGCCTTGCGCAACAAATGCAGCAGGACCGACGAATCCTTGCCGATCGAATACAGCATGACCGGGTTCTGAAACTCGGCCGCCACTTCGCGAAAAATGTGGATGCTCTCGGCTTCCAGATTATCGAGATGTGAAAGTGTGGTCGTTGCAGTCATGCCGAATCTGATCTCTGAATAATTAATGGGTAGTGGTAACACTGGTTTGAACATCGCTCCAGTGTCCGTTTTCCAACCGGATGATGCGATCCGCCAATGCCAGACTGGCCGGCCGATGGGTAATCAGGATCACCGTTCTGTTGTGCAGCAAATTGTGACACTCGGAAATAAAACCACGTTCGCCTTCCGGATCGAACATCGCAGTCGCTTCGTCGAGAATCAAAACCGCCGGGTCTTTCAACAAGGCGCGCGCCAAAGCCACTCGCTGCTTTTGCCCGCCCGACAAGCGGACACCTTCATCGCCAATAATGGTGTCATAGCCGTTCGGCAATGCCTGAATAAATTCATGCGCATGTGCTGCACGTGCTGCAGCTTCAATTTGTGCGTGACTCGGCGCTACCTTGCCGTAACCGATATTGAAACCGACACTGGCATTGAACAACAATACTTGCTGACTGACCAAGCCGATTTGCGAACGCAGTGACTTGAGCGGAATGTCACGCGTGTTGATACCGTCAATCAAAATATTTCCTTCATCCGGATCGATAAAACGCAGCAGTAAATGCGCCAACGTACTCTTACCCACGCCGTTGACCCCGGTTAACGCCAACGTCTGCCCTGCCGGGATGTGTAATGTAAACTTTTTCAGCAATGCCAGGCGGCCCGGATAGCTGAAATCGACATTTTCAAATCGAATATCGCCATGCAGTTTGCTTATTTCCTGGGTGCCGGCATCAACTTCGACGTCCTCGTTCAATACCTCCATCAGGCGGGCGGCGCTACCTCGCGCCATTTGCAGCTGGCCATAGACATCGGCCAGCTGGCTTAATGGCGTGGTCAGCAATAGTCCGTAGAGCAACAAGGTGATCAATTCCGCCGGCGTCAAATTTCCTTGTGAGACCTGCGACGTTCCCAGCCATAACAGGCCAATCACGCAGGCTGCCATTACCCAACGAATGGCGGGAGTCAGCACGGCATTGATGCGTAATTGCCGGATTTCGAGGTCGAAAACCTTTTCGGTCTGCGTACCATAGCGTGCGCTTTCTTCCTGCTCGCGGGTGAATGCCTTGATAAGCGGCAAGCTGCTTAAATTCTGTTCCGATATTCCGGACAATTTCGCCATTTGTTCGTTGGTGCTACTAGCCAACGGACGCAGTGATCGCGTTGCCAGTTTGATCGCGATGATAAATATCGGCATCACGACGGCAATCAGCAGGCCCAGCATTGGCTCGATTCGACAAAGCATTATCAACGCACCGGCGCAGCTCAGCAGCATCGGCAACAGCGGTATCAAAAAATTCGAAATAAATTGGCTGACATACCAAACATCGTTATGCATAAACGCCAATACTTCTCCGCGCTTGCGCTGCTGATGCCAGGGCAACGGCAAAGCCTGCAAATGGTCATACAGACGGGTGCCCAGGTCGGCCGTGATTCTCTGGTTAATGCTGCCCATGACAAATCGCTGGGACATGCTAACCATAGCTTGCAGCGCCATCACCAACAGCCACCAGAACAATAAAGCCGTTGGAACCTGCCGTACCAACAAAGCGGCCGCTACTTGCCCGGCAAACCACGGCATGGCCAACAACATGGTACTTTCCATAATCAGCAAAAAAACCGCCGTCCAGACCTTGGTCCGGTAAGGTCGGGTTTGTTTAAATAGAAATTGCAGGTCACTGGGAAAGGGCATCATTCACTCACGGTAAATTCACAATCGTTACCTTACACAAGACCCACAATCATTCAGTTGCCCAGAGTTTACAAGCATTGACCCCACCAAGATTTACAAATGCCCGGACACCATGAATACTGCTCGTCGCACATCGGAGCTACAAGCCTATGCCGCATATTACCTTAGCGCACCAAGCACAGCCCAATGACGACGTGCTTTTTCAGGAAGTCGGCGGTGAGGCCGTATTGCTAAATCTCGGCAGCGAAAGTTACTTCGGACTCAATGAAGTCGGCACACGTATCTGGGCGCTACTTGGGGAAGGCAACAGCTTGCAACATGTGTTCGATATTCTTTGCGCCGAGTACGACGTCACGCCCGAGCAACTGAAATCTGACCTGCTGTCTTTAGTCGATGAAATGGCAAAGGCCGGATTGGTCCAAGTGCGCTGATGCGTAGGGCTTGGGCACGCTGGCGTGAACTAAGCTTTCGCGAAAAAAGATGGCTCGTATACATGCTTATCTTGCTGCCATTCGTATCGACAATGCTGCATTTGTTCGGCTTTAATCGCAGCCACGCCTGGATGCTGCGCCGATCACAAACTTCCCGATTTATTCAAGCAGATGACGTTGCCCTTGAATCAGCAGAGCGGCTTGCCTTGGTTGCGAATATCGCCGGACGCCGGGGTGCCGTCACTGCCACCTGCCTTCGACAAGCGATGCTGCTGCAATGGTGGCTTCGTCGCCGTGGCCTGGATGCCAAACTGAAACTCGGAGCCCGTCTGCAGGAAGGTCAATTCGATGCACACGCCTGGGTGGAACTGGAAGGCCGTGCGCTAGGACAAAACGAGCTGAAGCATAAGGCCTTTTCCGACACCTGATTTATTCGGAAATCGCGCTATTTGAATATTCGTTTATAAATACGTTTTGCATAAGCCATTGGTAATCCGTATGCACTCACCAGACCATCCCGTTGGCGCATATATTCGACCGGCGGAAACAATGTCTGCACAAACCAATGCCAACGCTGGCCATGAGTCATCCAAAACAATCCATGCAAATCAATGTAAGCGGAGCTTGTTGCCTTACTGACTTTGAAACGTTCTTTTTTTGCCAGCTTCAGCAATAAGGGCAGCACCTCCGCAGGCAATGCCGTGTTAAAGGTTGTAACGGTTTCCTGCAGGCCACTGCCGAAGGCACCGGCCAATTGACGCTGTTTGGCGATAGATAAAAAATCAGCCCAATCTTGCTCTGTAAATCGGGAAGACAGCAGATGAATATCGTATAGCCAGATTAATTTATCGCCCTGTCCTTCCGGTATATGGGCCACACGATGCATGCAGGCGTGCGCCATTGCATGTACCAAGCCGAGACCTTTGGCGTTCGCTCCAAGCGCAGGTATTTCGCGCGTCTCAGTTAATAATTCTGCATTCGAGAAACGTGCCCCATAAAGCGCGTTGTTGGCGAGAGCCCAATGAATGTCCATTATTTGGGATGTGCCGTGTTTACTGGTTCGCTGATAGGCTACTTCAAATGAAATGGCGTTTTTGTCTGGCTTGGGCATCAACGACAAGCATTCATAACCAATAGCTTCCAATGCAACACCAGCTGCTTCAGCAGCTTTCGCATCTTGAAACAGTAGATCAGTATCCGTTCTAGGTCGAAGATATGGCTCAGGGTACAAGCTATAAGCCAGCGCAGTCCCTTTAAGCACAAGTACCGGAATCCCGGCCCCTTGCAGACATGACAATGCTGCACGAGCTTCAGCTAGACGAAACAATTCCGACGCAACTTCATTGCGTTCGATTTCGGCGAGTCTATCCAGCAATGCCTGCGGATAAATTCTGCCATCCGGATTGTGCTTAATTTGCTCGTACAGCAACATGGCGACGCCATGATCATGCGCCATCGACAGAACGTCATCGACACTACCAAGCCTCGCCTGGTCGAATACAGGCATCTCGCCGCGCAAGGTCGCTGCTAGCCAGGATCGAATCATTGCTTCCCAAGTAATAACGGTTAACCCGTATTATAAAGACTACCAAGAAAGCAGGCCTCGGAAACGATATGAGCGGCATTGCAGGCATTATCCATTTTGATGGTGCACCCGTTGAGCCCGGACTCATTGAAAAAATGACCGCAGCGATATCGCATCGCGGGCCCGACGGCACAAAATATTGGCGGACTGATTCTGTCGCCTTTGGTCATTGCATGCTGCGAACGACGACAGAATCCCTCGAAGAAACTCAACCATGTCCGAGCGAGGACGGCAGATATGTGTCGATCATCGATGGCCGCTTGGATAACTGGGAAGAACTACGCCATCGACTTGAATTACAAGGCTGCCGACTGCGGAACCGTTCGGATGCCGAGCTGGTTATTCAGGCATTTCAATTGTGGGGTGTTGATTGCCTGAAACACATCGAAGGTGATTTTGCCTTTGTCATCTGGGATCAATACGAAAGAAAAATACATTGCATCCGCGATCGTATGGGTAACAAACCATTTCATTATCACTGGAACGGAAAAACGCTTTCATTTGCTTCCGAACTACGGGCACTTTTTGAATTGCCCTGGGTTCCTAAAATCTGCAATGAAAACATGTTGGTCGATTACTTTATGGCCCAGTGGTGCACAAAAGACGAAACGCTCTGGAAAGACATTTACCGATTACCGCAAGCGCACCGTCTCGAAATTGACGCGAGTAATTTCCTGTTAAGCCAATATTGGCAACCAGAACTGAACGAATTACTGAGCTTCGATAGCGATGAGGAATATATCGAGTGCTATCGCGCTTTGTTTATCGATGCGGTGCGGCGTTCTTCCCGTTCACATCAAAATGTAGCCTTTGAAGTCAGTGGTGGCCTGGATTCGTCAGCCCTATTTGCCGCCGCAGACCATTTGGAAAAAAACTCTCGATTACCAGCACCCGGCATCGAGGGCTATACACTGGATTTTCATGATGACGAGGCAGCCAATGAGTTGGATTATGTCGCGGCTGTCGGTTCACACCTCGATAGGCCTGTTCACAAAATAACACCCTCGCAGCCTTCATTGGATTGGCATCGCTCTTGGGCCAAAGACTATGGCGAAGTGCCGCCTTACCCGAATGCAGGCATGGCCATCGGCATTCGCGAACAGGTCAAACTGAATAGCTCCAAGGCCCTACTGGTTGGTGTCGGCGGCGACGAGTGGCTAATGGCCGGCCGAAGCTACTACGCAGAAGAAATACGGGCCCGAAGGTGGGGGGCGTTTACTCAATGCTGGGTCGCAGACAGGCGTGATTTCGGCGCGCTGCAAAGCCTGCTCTGGTTGGCCCGGTACGGAACGCTGCCGATGTTGCCACAACGTTTCAAGAACACCGTTCGCGCGCAATTCTCCAAAAGGCACCCCTTCGGTAAAACCAACATATCTTGGCTATCCCCTGAAATGCAGGCGCGGGCGATGAGCAGACGCGAAGATCTGCATGCCGCGTTACCCGGGAAATTTAACCAAATCGGTCAGTTTTCAAGATGGCAAATGGTGTTTTCGCCGACCAATGCCGAGGCTCGCGAGTCCGAGGAAAGGATGGCCGCAAAATACGGCCTGGAACTAAGATGGCCCTTCTTTAATTTGCAATTGGCCCAGTTTTCGTTCGCCAGCCCCGACCGCATACGCCTTAGAGGCCAGCAGAACAAGTTTGTACACCGCAGGGCCATGCAGGGGCTGTTACCGCAAGTTATCCTGAACCGCATGACCAAGGCAGACTTCATGGTGACTTACAGAAAGTACCTTCAGGACATGGAGAGCCAATTCTGCCGCGAAATACCCTCTAGACGGCAATCCTGGGTAAACGATGTAAATTTATGTGAACTATTTCTAGCAACCCAAAAAGGCGCTACCGAAAGTGGTATGTTCGAATGGCAGCTCTGGGGGCTTTTTGGTTGCGATGCAACCTTGGGTGTAAGCTAACCATAAGCTCCTCTCGCTGCACCACGGCCTGAAAACCTTCTCTACGAGATTCAGCATGAAAAATACGCATAAAAACGACATTGCCACCAAGAAAAAGGCTTATGCCAGCCCAAACTTGAAGCAGTATGGCTCTGTCCGTTTGATGACCCAAGGCGTTGGCTCGGTAAACGGCGATGGTGGCATGGGCATGATGGTGATGTCGTCTGAACGAGAGCTCAAGGAAAATATCGTCAGAATCGGCACGCATCCTTTCGGTATCGGCTTGTACCTGTTCAACTATAAGTCAGATTTTCGTCATGCATTTGGATACGGCAGGCAGTTTGGCGTAATGGCCGATGAAGTCGAATTAATTATGCCCGAGGCAGTGTCAGTCCATGCTGAAGGCTATAAACAAGTCGATTACGCACTGCTCGGCATCGTAAAAACCATTCATTAGAAATGCCGCAGTTTTTTCGAGTTATCGCATCCGTAAACAGCAATGTAACCAGATTTCACAATTCAAAGTCTCGAACGCCCTAATCGCTAGGTTAATAGTTGTCAATATATAAACCATGGAGCAGACAATTCACTAATATACCCTCAGGCGCTCTAAAGCTTAGACCCCCCGGCCTTTACACAAATGAATGAAGCACAGCAGAGAGTCTGCAAAGCTTTATGGGGGTTAGCTTAAAAAGGGGGGGGTATGTTTGTTGACGAATTGTATATAGATGCAACACGAGAACAAGCAGCCTTCTCGTTTGAGCCCTTTCACAAATGGGCTGACGCAAACGCAACTGACTGGTGCCGTTTTTATCGAGTAGACAACGACTATCTGTTGCGATTCCCTGACTTGGCTGACTTCAAGATTGATTCGGAAAGTTCTGCCGTCCGCTGTTGGCCTGCGCCAAACGTCGCTATTGCGACGATAAAACAAATTTACCTGAACCAGGTGGTCCCGCTGGTTCAAAGCCGCAGGGCAAAGCTTGTCTTTCATGGCAGTGCCGTAGTCATCGACGAGCAGGCAATTGCCTTTGTAGGTGTTTCCGGCCGCGGCAAATCGACACTTGCCGCCAGCTTCTCCAGCAATGGCCATCCGTTTCTGACCGATGACGGTTTACTGATAAAACTGATCGGCACTAACTATTTTGTTGCACCGAGTCACCCCTCCATTCGACTGTGGGACGACAGCCAAATGGCTGTTCTGGGCGCAGAGGCCGCATCGGAAGACCCTTTGGACTACACACCTAAGCTGCGCTTCCCGGCCGGCAATAAAATGGCTCACCATCAAAATCTGTGCAAGCTGCACCGGATCTACTTTCTGGGCGACCCGGATTCGGACTGCACGGACATCAAGTTCACCAAGCTCAGCCATCAAAGGGCGCTGGTCGAACTGATCAAAAATTCATTTCTACTGGATATAGAAGATAAAAAGATGCTGACTTCGCACTTCGACGAGCTGTCGAAAATGTCGTCATTGGGTATTTTCTATCAACTCGATTATCCTAGGAATTATGCTGAACTTGCGACAGTTAGACAGTTGGTACTGAACCATGCTGGACTAAGTGGGAAAGTAACGGAATCGAAGTAGCAAGACTAAAGGCCCGCATGCATAACGCCGATAACTATTCGCTGCGAAACTACGGGCAAATGATAAACGACACCACCCGGACTGAACCGTTCGTTGAAGCGCTTCGACGAGCCATTGTTCCCGGACAGAGCGTCGTACTGGACATCGGCACCAGCTTCGGTTTTTTTTCCTTTATTGCCTGTCAACTCGGCGCCAGAAAGGTCTATGCCATCGAGCGCGACGACGCGATTGAAGTAGCCAAATTATGTGCGAAAGGTTCCGCTTACGAGGATCGAATTACATGGATTCAGGGGCTTTCAACAAAAATCGAACTGCCGGAAAAAGTGGATATCGTGATCGCGGATCTGCACGGAACACTGCCTTTCTACAATTCGAATATTGCCTCAATGATCGATGCCCGCGAGCGACATCTAAAGCCAGGCGGTCAAATCATTTCAATGCGTGACCGTTTGTTCGCCGTACCTGCACAGGCACATGAAGAATACGAATCGGTCGACTCACCCTGGCAAAAAAATCCGCATGGTATCGATTTTTCAGCAGGCGGAAACTTCGTTGTGAACGATTGGTGGCGAGCACGACCCGATGTTGTGCCAGAAGCAAATTTATTGTCTTCGCCGCAGCAATGGGGCGAAATTGATTACCGCAAAGTGGACAGCCAAAATCTAGATGGCCAGCTTGCATGGACGATCGAACGAGAAGGTATCTTGCATGGGCTCTATCTCTGGTTTGACGGTGACGTCGCAGAAGGCCTGGGATATTCAAATGCACCTACTCTGCCTGAACTGGTTTATGGCCGCGCCTTCTTCCCGATGGAACACGCGGCAACAGTCAATGTTGGCGACAAAGTGACATGCAGGATATCGGCTACAGTAATCGACGATAGGTATATCTTTCGCTGGGATACCCTAATTTACGACGCACGGGGAACCACTAAAGCCCAGTTCAGACAAACAACGTTTAAATCACGGCCGCTGCGAGCCGAGGACCTTCAGACTATCGCCGAAGACAATTGCCCAACATTAAACGAAGACGGGCTTATCGCACAGGTAGTTCTGGCGGCCATAGCTGAATCGAAATCGCTCCGGCAAATTGCTGAACGGATTGTCGAGCTATACCCGAAGCGCTTTGGCACAATAACGTCGGCACTCAATCACGTGAGTGAGCTGTCCGTGATGTTCACCGGCAAGCTTGAAAAGTAAATTCCTTTCTTGCGACTGCCAGGACTCATGAGCCCAGATGGGCCAAGCCAAATTAATCCTCATACCCATTCGGATTATTCGATTGCCAGCGCCAGGCATCGGCGCACATCCTGGCCAAATCGTATTCGGTCTGCCATTTAAGCAATTCTTTCGCAAGGCCCGGATTTGCGTATAACTCAGCTACATCGCCTTGACGACGTCCGGTGATTTCGTAGGGGATTTCAACGCCGCTGGCTTGTTCGAATGCACGTATCACTTCAAGCACGCTATACGCCCGGCCAGCACCGAGGTTTGCCGTGATATTCGTATTCGTTTTATGCAGATAATCGACGGCATCGGCATGTGCCCGCGCCAAATCCATCACGTGTAAATAATCCCGAAGTCCGGTGCCGTCGGGCGTTGGATAATCATTGCCAAACACGGACAGTGAAGGACGCTTCCCGACCGCTACCTGACAAAGATAGGGCATCAGATTATTAGGCGTGCCGCGCGGGTCTTCGCCAATCAAGCCACTCGGATGCGCACCGACCGGATTGAAATATCGCAATATTGCCGCGTGAAATTCCGGGTGCGCTGCACATACATCCTGAAGAATATCTTCAATGATTAGCTTGCTGCGCCCATAAGGATTGGTCGCTGATCGCGCTGCTGTTTCCGGAATCGGGTTCTGATTGGTATCACCGTACACGGTTGCCGACGAACTGAAGACAAAACGATTCACGCCTGCCTGACGCATCGCGTTCAATAGCGAGAGCGTACCACCGACATTATTATCAAAATATTGCAGCGGTTGTTCACAGGACTCGCCAACCGCCTTCAGCGCACCAAAATGGATAACTGCCTCAATACTGTTTGTTCTCAAGATATCGACAACTTCAGCGGTATCGCGAACGTCTGCGCGATGCAGGGCAATACTTCTTCCAGCGAGCTTCTCCAAGCGCTCCATCACCCTCGGCGAACTATTACTGAAATTATCCAGCACGAACACTTCATGGCCACGTTCCAGCAAGGCCAAAACCGTATGTGATCCAATATAGCCGGCGCCACCTGTAACAAGAATATTCATGCTTTGGTTTCTTTCTGAGCGACTGCCAGATTGTTTACATACCACGCATATACATCTTCGATACCCCTGCGCAGCGGGATACGCGCTTGCCAGCCCAGTGCATGCAATCGACCCACATCCATCAGTTTGCGTGGCGTACCATCGGGCTTGCTCGGGTCGGTAACGATTTTGCCATCGTAACCGACAATATCGGCCACCATTCTCGCCAATTCCATAATCGTGATGTCTTCGCCGACACCTACATTGAGGAAATCTTCACCGGCATAATTTTTCATCAGGAAGACGGCAGCATCTGCCATATCGTCGACATGCAGGAATTCCCGCAATGGCGTACCGGTACCCCAAATGACAACTTCATTATCGGCGCGTAGTTTTGCCTCGTGAATTTTTCTAATCATTGCAGGCAAGACATGCGAATTGGCAAGATCGAAATTGTCTCCCGGTCCGTACAAATTTGTCGGCATCAGGCTGATGGCATCGAAACCATATTGGCGACGATAGGCCTGGCACATTTTGATGCCGGCAATTTTCGCGATTGCATACCACTCATTGGTCGGTTCGAGCGGCCCGGTCAGCAGATACTCTTCTTTCAGCGGTTGCGGCGCCAGCTTGGGATAAATACAGGACGAGCCAAGGAAGCAAAGTTTTTTGACGTCATGTTGCCAAGCCGAATGAATGATATTGGTTTGCATTGCCAAATTGTCACGCAGGAATTCGGCCGGGTAAGTACTGTTCGCATGAATGCCGCCCACTTTTGCGGCAGCCAGAAAAACGAATTCCGGCTTCTGGTCCCGAAAGAAAGCATCGACGGCCACCTGATTGGTCAAATCAAGTTCTGCACGTGTTTGCAGAAGTAAATTATTACAGCCGTCATTCTGCAAGCGGCGCACAATCGCCGAACCGACCAGCCCCCGGTGCCCTGCAACAAAAATACGGCTATCGTTCTGCATCTTTAGATCCACCCGTTGATTAAACGAAACTTGCCCGCAGTCTTGATCCGATCGACGGCATCGTCAAAATTTTTCAAAAACAGAAGGTTTCCGAACATCCCCATTTCTCCGGAAGCAGCAACAAGTTCCCGTTTTATTGCGTCATAGCGATACGGCTTTAGTCCGTAAGATTTCAAGATATCGCCTACCGTCTGTTTGCTTTCATAACGTTGGTCACTACCGTTATCTTCAATCAATATTCCCATCAGGCCGGGGTCTTGCAATGCTTTCGTTGCACCGGATAAAACAAACGCCTCGTAACCTTCAACATCGATCTTGATGAATGACGATCTGCCCGATACATAGAAATCGTCGAAACGTCGCATCTGTACCAATTCCGTCCGACTAAAATCGTCATTACTCGCAGCGACATGGTTCACGGTGTCGTTATCTTTGGTAAACCTGACTTCGCCATTCTCGTTGCCCAAGGCGCAACGCTGCAGTTCCACAGAATCCGACAATCGATTCAGCAGTATATTTCTTTCGAAACGTTCGCAGGTCAAAGGCGAAGGCTCGAAACTGACTATGCGCTTCACTCCAGCTGCAGCGGCCAGAATGGTATACGAACCGACATTCGCGCCGACATCATAGAAGGCATCGTCGGCGCGCAGAAAATGCAGCACAAACGCCATATCATCGGCTTCATGCAGGCCGCAATAATAATTGCCGGTTGCACCGGTCATGCCGCGCTCGACGAATAACGCGTATTGATTAACGAATGGCAAGGCCGTGGGATAAGGCATTAATCGCGATGAAATCTGCCAACGCAAAAATCTGGCTAGCGCAGCGATGCGTCCAGCCCGATTAAGCGGGTGTCCAACAATAAACTTCGCTGTGCTTAATAAGCCCACTACGCATTACTCATGATGATGTGAAACGCGATAACCTGCTTCATTCACCATCGCATCGCGACGAGCGATATCCAGATCGCTGCTCATCATTTCCTTCACCAGATCGGCAAACGAGGTCGTGGCCTGCCAACCGAGCTTTTGCTTCGCCTTGCTCGCATCGCCCAGCAAGGTGTCCACTTCGGCCAGGCGAAAATAACGGCTATCGATGGCGACAATTTTCTGGCCGACCTTGACGCTTGAATCTGCCGGCGCACTTTCTACCACGCCGTATTGATCGGCATCTTTTCCATGCCAGGCAATGCCGATACCCAATTCTTTTGCGGCCTGATTGACGAAATCCCGTACCGAATATTGCTCGCCGGTGGCAATCACGAAATCCTCGGCTTGTTCTTGCTGCAACATGCGCCACATGGCTTCGACATAATCACGGGCATGGCCCCAATCGCGGCGCGCATCCAGATTGCCCAGATAAAGACAGTCCTGCAGGCCCAGATGAATTCGCGACAAGGCACGGGTAATTTTCCGGGTCACGAAAGTTTCGCCACGCAAAGGCGATTCATGATTGAACAAAATGCCATTGCAGGCATACATGCCATAGGATTCGCGATAGTTCACGGTAATCCAGTAGGCATAAAGTTTTGCGGCGCCGTAAGGCGAACGCGGATAAAACGGCGTGGTTTCTTTTTGCGGCGTTTCCTGCACCTTGCCGTACAACTCGGAAGTCGAGGCCTGATAGAAACGGGTTTTCTTTTCCAGACCCAGAATGCGAATCGCTTCGAGCAGTCTCAATGTGCCCATCGCATCGGAATTGGCGGTGTATTCCGGTGTTTCGAAAGATACCTGCACATGGCTCTGTGCGCCAAGATTATAAATTTCGTCCGGCTGTACTTGCTGGATGATACGAATAAGATTGGTCGCATCGGTCAAGTCACCATAATGCAACACAAAATGGCGATTCGAGATGTGCGGATCCTGGTACAAATGATCGACGCGATCGGTATTGAACGAGGATGCACGCCGCTTGATGCCATGCACCTCATAGCCCTTGGCCAGCAAAAGTTCTGCCAGATAGGCACCGTCCTGGCCGGTTACACCGGTAATCAAGGCTTTTTTCACGTTCTATGTCCTTTTGACCGACCCAGCCGCATTGTCTGGTGTCTTATTGTTATCTAAATGCTGCAGTAAATCATGCCATTGCCTATGGGCATAGGCACGGGAGAATTGATTCTCCAATAGTTGGCGGGCAGCAAGACCGTAGCGATAGCAGGATTCAACATCGGCGGCCAATCGAAGAATACCTTTGGCCAGTTCGTCAGCATTGCCCTGCTCGACCGAGAAGCCGCAGCCATATTCTGTTATCAGCCGCGCCAATTCACCATCTTCATCGCCAATAAAAGCGACCGGGCGCGCTGCCGCTGCAATTCCGTAGAACTTGCTCGGCACGATATGGCCTTCCAACTCGGGGCGCAGGCTTACCAAATGCAAATCGGCGGCCGCCATCGAATCAGATAATTTTTCAAGCGGCTGATAGGGCTGGAATATTACCGATGCAAGCCCTGCCTTTTGAACACTCTGGCGCAATTGTTCATAGCCGTGACCACCGCCAATAATCAGAAAAACAATCTGGCTTGAATCACGTAATAGCCAGGCCGCTTCAAAAATAGTTTCCATATCATGCGCGCGCCCAAGATTGCCCGAGTAACCCACCACAAACTTGTCTGTCAAATTTAATGACTGACGAAGCATGCTTTGCGATGACTGCTTCGGAGAAATATCGTCTTCATGCGCCCAGTTATGAATTACTCGAAGCCTCTCTGTCGCAATGCCCTGGGAATGAAAATATTCCGACATGCGCGCACCGATCACGACATTCATTGCTGCCAGCCGCAAACTTTTATTGCGAAGCATTTGCAGAATACGAGTGAGCATACGGGGGATTTTTGGCTCGCCCATCGCAACGACAAGCTCGGGGAAAACATCCTGCAACCAGTTCACCAGTACGGCTCCACGTAACTTGGCAATCAAGGCAACCAGCAAGGACACCAGCGGCGGATCGGTCTTGGCAATCACGATATCGCCACGACGCAAGACCCGCCACAAAGTCCAGGGCAATGTCAGATAGAAAGTCAGGTAATCAAGCAAACGGCCAAGCAAATGTCCGCGGCCGAAGCGACTAGTCCAAACGCGATGGATATCGACATTTTTCCATTGTTCACGCAAGGACAATCGTGCTGCCGGATCGTCATAGCAAAGCCGGCTTGCCACCATCGCAACCGGCAGGCCGCTCGATGCAAGGCTGGCCGCTAAATCCGACATGATCTGACTCGTCGCCGAATGGTCCGGATATGCATAGCGGTTTACGAAAACGATTGTCACCTTGCCGCAGTCTCGCTTCTTTCAACCACCCAATCACCCAGCACCAGGCAATCCATTTTCGTACGCAAGAAACAATCCAGTGCCTCTTGTGGTGTACACACCACCGGCTCATTTTCGTTGAACGAAGTATTCAGAACCATCGGTACGCCAGTCAGGGCATTGAATGCCTGAATCAAACGATAGTAACGAGGGTTGGTTTTTTCATAGACAGTTTGCAGACGGCCCGAGCCATCGACATGGCAGACCGCGGGAATCTTGCTGCGTTGTTCGGCACGAATCTGGTAGACCTGCATCATGAACGGCACTTCGCCATCAAGCTCGAACCAGTCTTTGACGGACTCACGCAATATCGACGGCGCAAATGGCCGGAAGGATTCGCGGCGTTTGATTTTCAGATTCAAGATATCTTTCATATCGGCCCGACGTGGATCGCAAACGATCGAGCGATTGCCCAAGGCTCGCGGACCCCATTCCATGCGCCCCTGAAACCAGCCAATGACCTGTCCGTCAGCTACATTCGCCGCCACTTTTTCGCAAAGTAGTTTTTCGTCATCGTATTTTTGCAGAGTGCAGTCTTGTTCGGCAATTTCCTTGGTGCGCGATGTCAGCAAGGCCTCGATTTCATCATTGCTCGATTCAGGCCCAAGATAAGCGTGATCCATTTCCGGACCGCGAGGGCCGCCAAGATCATGCCAAACGGAATAAGCCGCACCGATTGCGCCACCGGCATCGCCAGCAGCCGACTGCACGTAGATTTCCTTGAACGGCGTGTGCAAAGTCACCTTGCCGTTAGCGACCGAATTCATTCCGCAACCACCGGCAATGGCAAGCTGGTCAATACCGTGTTTGGCATGCAGGATATTCAATAAATGAAAGAAGGCTTCTTCGTACATGGCCTGTACCGAACGTGCCAGGTCTTTGTGATATTGCTCGAGTGGTTGATCCGGACTTCGCGATGGTCCCAGCAATTCAACTAATTTCTCGGAAAACAAAATGCCGACCGATGGCGATCCGTTTTCCCATTCGTATTCGACCTTCTCTTTATGGTGGCGAAAATAATCCAGATTCAATTTGAAACTGCCATCGGATTCCAGTTTCACGATCTCGCGCATTTTATCGAGATACTTCAGCTCGCCATACGGCGCCAAACCCATCACCTTGTATTCATCGCCATAATGCGGGAAGCCGAGATATTGTGTTAGTGCCTGGTAAAAAATGCCGAGCGAATGCGGAAAGTACACGCGATCTTCGACATGAATATTGATGCCACTACCGACACCCCAGGCCGCACTGGCAAAATCACCAAAGCCATCTACCGACACCACGACGGCTTGATCGAACGGCGACACATGGAATGCCGAAGAAAGATGGGCCACGTGATGTTCGACCGCGTGGACTCTGCCATCGAAATTACTTTCCGGAAAAGCCTTGGCCAAATGTTCTGCCACACCAGCACGTTCGCGCTTGTTGCGGATACGGTCCAGCACCATGCTGAGATCGGGACGCTTGAGCAGGGTAAACGCCAATTTTTTTCCAAGATTCGCTTTCGAATCCTGATTGATGGCAATGTGTTCGACCTCTGACAGTTCGATACTCGCCTGTCTCAAGCAATACGCAATCGCCTGACTCGGGAACCCGGCCCAATGCTTGATCCGGCGAAAACGTTCTTCTTCTGCTGCTGCGATGATCTTCCCGTCTTGAATCAAGCAAGCCGACGAATCACCATGAAACGCATTGATACCGAGAATAAAACCCATAAATTATTTTCCATCTCCATTAGAGATCCGCAGAACTTCAAACTCAGGTCGCATCATGCGCTTTCCCATTGATGCGATTGTCGTATTTTTTTATTGCAATTTGGCTTTGATACCAGGCTTTCATCAAACAAAAAACGAAGCCAGCTTTGCCATCCAGAAAACCCAGGCGTAAAAAATAGCTGTATGAAAAATAAACAAGGCCGCGGGCCGGCATCCTTCCGGACAATCTTTTCAAGGCAGCGCGCTTAACCAAATAATCCGACGAAAATATCTCTGAAAGACGCAAGCCATCTTTTTCCTGATCGAGCTCGAATTCCGCTTCCTTGCTAGCATAACGATTTTGTCGATCGAACCATTCGTCTATACCCTTCAAATTTTCGTCAATCAAATCATTGTCCAGGTTTCCGATTTCACCCAGCACTTCCTGCGTTTCAGCATGCCCCCGATTGATATACCTGACGCGACCAAGACGGATAAACCTTACCACCCAAGTTGGATACAGGTTGCTGTACTTAAGCCACTTTCCCCACATATAAAAACGGCGACGCAATTGATAGGCGCCAACTTGCTCGGGATCTTGTTTTGCAATGGCCGACATCTCGACAACCAGCCCGGGCGTTACGCGTTCATCGGCATCGAGAATCAGCAGCCATTTATTTTTTGGAGAAGTATTGTCCAGCGCCCAGTTTCGCTGGTTGCCAAATCCGGAAAACGGATTCTGGAAGAAACGCGCGCCTCGTTGCTCGCAGATAGCCTGCGTTTGATCAGTGCTAAATGAATCCACCACAATGATATCGTCACACCAGGCCAATGCATCCAGACAACTGGGCAAATGGATCTGCTCGTTGAGTGTAAATATCATCACGCTGACAGGGATTGAAGTCGTCAAATCACTACTCTTTCACGTTGGTGCCAGCGCCATGCGCTGCCAATAATGTCGTTTAGATCAGAAAATCTTGGCGACCAGCCCAAGGCTTGTTTAATCAGCGTGGCATCTCCGACCAAGCGCGGCGGATCACCTGCACGCCTTGGTCCGATAGTCACCGGTATTTCTTTTTTGGTGATATTACGCGCTGCCGCAATAACCTCTCTGACGGAATACCCATGCCCATTGCCAAGATTATAAGCAGCACTTTCTGCACCATTCAGTAACGAGAGCAATGCCAGTACGTGTGCATCCGCCAGATCCGACACATGAATATAGTCTCTGATACAACTGCCATCCGGCGTTGCATAGTCATCTCCATGCATGGTGACGCTTTCTTTCGAGCCAGCAGCCGCGTCCAGCACAAGAGGAATCAGATGTGTCTCCGGATCATGGTCTTCACCAATCTCCGCATCGACATCTGCACCGGCTGCATTAAAATAACGCAGACAAATCGAACGTATACCATGCGCATGATCAAAATCACGTAACACCCTTTCAATCATCAGTTTGGATGATCCGTATGGGTTAATCGGATGCTGGCTATGGGCTTCCGAAATCAAATCCTGTTGCGGCATGCCGTAAGTAGCGCAGGTGCTGGAAAATATAATCTTGTCGACTCCGGCATCACGCATGGCTTCAATCAGATTCAGCGAGCCAACCACATTGTTCCGATAATACTTGCCGGGGTTTTCGACTGATTCGCCAACATAGGCAAAAGCGGCAAAATGCATTACAGCGACAGGTTGATATTCGCTGATGGCAAGCCTGATGGCATCTTGATTCAGCAAATCCGCGTTGACCAATGGTCCCCATCGTACTGATTCACTGTGCCCGTAAACCAGATTGTCGAACGTCACCGGTGTAAAGCCAGCGGCAGACAATGCCTTGCAGGCATGGCTGCCAATATAGCCTGCACCGCCCGTGACCAAAATATTTTTTGGATTGCTATGCATCATTTATAACTTTCTGAAATTGCTTCATAAGAAGATACCATCTGCTCGGCGATGGTATCCCAGGAATAATAGGATTCCACCCACTGCCGGCCATGTTGACCGAGTAAATCTGCCGCTCTCGGGTTCGCCAGCCAATCACGCAGCACAGTCGCCAACTGACCCACTTCCGGCTGGACTACGCTACCGGCATCTGCGGAAGCAACAATTTCCGCTGCTCCAACTTGCGGCACACACAGCACCGGTCGCGCTGCCGCCATCGATTCAAGTACAACATTGCCGAAGTTTTCGGAAAATGAAGTAATCATCAAGGCTAAAGCTTGTTGCAATAATTCGTCTTTTTCAACGCCAGAAACACTTCCGATAAAACTCACGCGGTCTGCAATACCAAGCTCGTCGGCTGTCTGCTTCAATACGGGCACCAGACGTTCATCATCCGGGCCTGCTATCACGAAGTTCAGCCCCGGCACTCTGGCAACGGCTTCCAATGAAAGTTCTATCCTTTTTTTCCAACTGATGCGCCCTAGCGAAAGCACAAATGGAGTATTGGCATCCGAGTACCTGCGCAGATTTAATTCCGGCAATACCACGCCATTTGGAATTTCAAATGGCCGTGATTGCAGTTTTAAATCCAGCGCCAGCATTTCGTCTGTTTCGATCCTCGAAGTGCTGTGTATGCCGGCGGCATGGCGCAAGTTTTTTTTCTCAATAAGCGCGATCCACGCTGTTTTAAGCCAGCGGTTGCGGCTACGAATCAAATCTTTTACCAACATGCCGCGAGGTGATATCACATACGGAATATTCGCCTTGCGTGCGGCCCGGGCCGCGGCCCAGGTTGGCCACAGAAAAACCGAATGCAGATGAATCAGATCAAAGCGATGCATATCAGATGATAATGCAGAGGCCATAACTGGCGAATGATATAAACGCCGAAGCTTCGATGCCGGGAAATAATTTACCTTCACGCCATCAATAAAAACCGGCTGATCAATTGGCACGTCGCTGACACCATCGCCATCGACGTTGGTGGTGAAGACTTCCACTTCATGGCCACGGCGAACCAAGGCAGCACAAAGTGCATGCACGGACACAATCGGTCCGCCATAACGAACTGCTGGCAGATAACTGGGCACGACATGCAGTATCCGCATGCTTCAAGTTCCCGACTTCGACTTGGGTTCAAACTGCCGCCCGTATAACGCATTCACACTTTCTACGGTGCGCTCACAATCATAGGCTTCGATAATGTCCTGCACTTTTTTTGCTGATGGCACGTGTTCCATCATTGCACTCATTGATGCAACCAATGCATCAATGTCACCCATCGGATAACAGTACTCCGGAAAATGCGGCAGTATTAAATCATCGGCACAGCCCACTTCTCCACTCACGATGCACGGTAATCCACAGGCCATAGCTTCATTGACTACCAAACCCCAGGTTTCCTTGGCATCGCTGGGCAAGACCAGTGCATCGGCTGCCACATAGGCACGTGCGATTTCGCTTTGATTCAGAAAACCGGCAAAACTGGCGGCAGGCTTGTCGGTATTTTGACTTTTCTGAAAATACTTGCCGGCTTCGTATTTGATATCGCAAGCCACATGCAAGGCATCACTCAATTCACCTGCGCCAACCCAAAGCATATGCATTTTTTTTTGCGGTTGCGTTTGTTGTAGTTTCGCAAGTGCGGCGACAATATCCAATGGTCTTTTTTTCGGAATGAACTTCCCGACCGATAAAAAGCAAAATGCGTCTTCCGGTATTCCCCACTCTTCGCGAATTTTTGCACGCTCAGGTTCGAGTTTTCCGGCCTGTTCTCGAAAACGTTTATTCTCGATGCAATGAGGTGCTCGAACCATTTGTTGCGGCTTGTAATTTAATTGCAAGTAGAAGGCTTCATTTGCCTTTCCAACGGTAAGAAAATAATTAACTTTGTTTAAAAGTTGTTTCAATAAAAACCGTTTCAAATGCTGCTTCAGTCCGCCTTTGTTACTGCGGAGATTGGTATCCCCCCTCAACCACACCTGGATTCCGGCCTTCCTGGCCTCGTATATCGCCTGCCAATATGCCCACACTTGCCAACCTTGCACCCAGAGTACTTTTACGCCCTGTGCTTTCAGCATTGCACCAAAGCCCGGCTTCAGTTTTAACCATCCAAATCCGTCTTGACGAGGCCCTGTGTGTACCGATAGAAATTCATGTGGATAGCCATCAAGCAACTCTATATCCCACGACAGAGAGCGATTAAAGCCTGGATCAAAGCTGGCTTTGATACCTTGATCACTCATGAAGTACACCTTAAACGGCACTTCAGCTTTCGCTGCCAGGCCACGCCAGATCGGTGCCTGATATTGAATTGGGTGCGTACTAAGTATTGCCAGCATCTCTTATCCGGGAAAAGGCTTGCAACAAGTTTACTACGACCGCCGTAATCTTATAAGCGTCTGCCTTGGGTAGCTGCTAACACCATTCCTCGGCAACCGCATTTTTCAGTTTCAATCTGGCTTGATATTTCTCGCGACGCAATTCCAGTTCGGCATTCAGGGCCCAGAGCTCATCGAGATCTTTATCAGCCGTATAGTGACGTTTAGGTTCGTAGGGCTCGACAAATTCGATGATCTTGCAAACTCGGGGTTCGACAGGCGCCGTCGACAATTGTCTTGCAAGGCCTAATTGCGCAAACAAGAAGCCCAGCGATATGCCTAGTGACAATAAAATGAATATATCACCATAGGCCTGGGTAGCAATTGAAAAAGTGGCAGCATTGGCCAGCAAGAAAGCTACCAGGCCATAAGCAAAATTTGCATGGTACCTAGACTCTCGAGACAAAACACCGAGTAATTTCCAGATATAACGCACCATTGCCAACATTAACCAAAATACCAGCAACAGCCCGGGCACGCCCAACTCGACCGTCAGTTTCCCAAGTCCGCTTTCGGCGGCGCCACTAGTTTCGCCGCCGAAGTGCTGAGCGCCTTGGCTTCCAATTCCCAAGCCACTACCAAGCCAACCATGGCTATCAATTGCCCATTCAATTGGCTGCAAGCCCATTTTTCTGAGTCGTATCGGTAGATCTTCGAATACGGTTTCTGCACGCGCTGAATATTTGCCAAAGCCACTCTGCGGCGCATCTTGCAGTTGACTGGACTTTTCCACAAGTTCTCCCGGACCTCGTGCCACCCAACCAACAACCCCGATATAGGACACGATACCCAGCAATGCAACCAATACCGCAAGCTTACCTTTACCACTATTAAACCAAATACCAAGACTGAAATATGCGCAAATGAAAATCGAAATCTCGACAATCATTTTCCGTCTACCGGTCAATGCACCTATATAGAGCAGGAACCCCACAAGCGCAATTATTAAAATTATTTTTGGCAATGAAAAACGACGGCGGTTCAACACAATAAACGAGAAGCAGGCCACGGTTGCACCATGCCAGGCAGCGATTTCAGCCGCACGGAAGATACCCGAGTTGCCTTTGTAGTAGGCACCTTGCCCCGAAATCCAAACGCCCTCGCCAACCTCACCCAGTATTGACCAACTTGCACCGGAGCTCTCAACGATGACCGTACACAATGCGACGATCGCAATAGCCAGGTAGGATTTCATCCATCGGCGAATTCCTGGCATGCCTTCCCGCATCGCATACTGGTAGGCAAAGACGACCGCTGGTATCGGTGCAAAGTAGGAAAGCACTCCGATCGCTGTCATCGTCGGATTTTGGTAAACCGCAAGAGAATGGACTGCTTGAAAAACTGCCAGCAAGACAAATAAGGCAAACGGCGCCCCTAAATTTTGACGCCAACCATCGATGCTATTCGGTGAGAGTTTTACCCGGCTCACTAATGCACCCAGCCAGGCTGCACCAAATACTGCACCTACAAGTACGACAAAATATACCGGCTGACCCGGCGTCATTTTACGCAATGGATCCTGCAATATCGCCGTTAATACACACAACACGAGACCAAGCCGCCAGTTCATGAATGCCAGGGCAGCTATTGCAAGTATGAACATTAGCGCTAATTCAGACATAGACTCTTCGCCATGACCGATTCTGTCTGTTCCGTCAGCACAGAACTATTGGACTTCTGCGAGCCGCATAGGGGGGCTTGTTAGATCAAGCTACGTGGCAACCTTTGATAATAATATCCCCTGCTATGACACTAGTCTGTCAAAGCTTGTAACAAAATACGCCGATATCTACACATTGCATACATGCTTGGCAAAGCCTCAAAAGGCGACACAAGATTTAACACAAATAATCGGTTATTTGCCGATTACCTACGAGTATTTCTTTAGAGGCCACCGATTGTTCCGATTACTGACTGGTTATCGACATTGTCATTTTCATTCAGGAACAAACTGACATCCTCAATCACAAAGATGAAGGTTGCTGATAACACTCATTTGGCTACGAATGCCAGCGCCCACTAGGCCGACTGCATTGATGGCATTTGTCGATCTCTGGCCTGTGCTTGCGAGAGTGTCGGCAAGGCAAATAGAAACCCTAACGAAAGTCCAAGTGTCAGCAAAATAAACACGTCGCCATAGGCTTGTGTCGCCACGGAAAATGCAGCGACATTTGCCAACATAAAAGCGACCAGTCCATAGGCCAGATTGGCATAAGTGGGTGATGAATGGGAAAGGTAAGCGAGCAGACGCCAGATATAACGGGTGAAAGCGATGAACATCCAGATAACCAGCAATAATCCTGGCACACCGAGCTCTAATGTCAATTTGCCAAGACCACCTTCAGCCGCACCACTACCTTTACCACCGAAATGTTGCGCACCCTGACTGCCAACACCCAATCCAGCGCCAAGCCAACCCGCTTCGGCGACAGCCCATGAGATAGGTTCCACCCCGAGTTTTTTTATGCGGGCAGGAACATCTGCAAATACGGTTTGAGTACGTTCCCGAATGATATTGGAGTTTTCTCCGGCCACGAAATCAGCTCGAGCAACATATCCAGGATCACCTGGATCGGGGGCCAGCCAGCCTGCCACACCAATGTAACTCACCACACCAATGACAAATACCAATACCGCCAACTTTCCATTACCGCGTCGAAACCAGGTAATCAAGCCAATATAGGTGGAAAGAAATATGGCGATCTGAATAATCATTTTACGACGACCGGTCAGGGCACCTAAACCCACTAGAAAAGCAATAAACAACAAGGCCATGATGATTCTGCTAAAGGTAAAACGCTTCCCCCAGAACAGTACGAAAGAAAAACAGGCTATCGTGGCCGCATGCCATGCTGCTATTTCAGTAGCTCGGAAAATTCCTGAATTACCTTTGTAGTGGCTGAGGCCATATGAAATCAGCATATCGCTACCGACCTGACCGAGTATTTTCCAGTCGAAGCCAAGATACTCAAGGTATACCGTTGCAATCGCCAAAGTGGTGACGACAACATAGAACCGCATCCAGCGCCGAATACCCTCGGTACCCTGCCGTAAAGCGAACTGGTACGACAACACAATGGCAGGTATCGGTGCAAGATAGGATAGCAACCCGATACCTGTGATCACCGGGCTCTCGAGCGTAAAAAGAGAGTGCACCGCCTGTATAAAAATCAGCATCAAAAACAAACTAAAAGGCGCGCCGACATTGTGTTTCCAGCCCGCAATACTTCTGGGCAGCAACGGCACTCGCTTTAACAGCGCGCCAAAAAGTGCGGCACCGAAGACTATGGCAACGAACATCACGAAATAGACCGGCTGATCAGGCGCCAGCTTGCGCATGATTTCCTGAAAAACCGCAATCAAAACACAAAGCGCCAAGCCCAAGCGCCACCTGGTCATGGCAATAAGCGATATAACAAACAGTAGCAAGAACGAGATTTCAACCATGATCAGCTTCCATTTGTACAAACTGCGGGCCACGCATATTCAGCCTCACCGCCCAGAGCATTCCACGAAGTTCGGCGACGAGTGTCAATGGTATCCACCATGGACGGCGCAAGTGATGCCGCGTCGATAATGCGCGTAGAGGACGTGAAATAAAATCTTTCAACCAGCGGCCACCCGATTTCGTTCGCAATGCAAAATAGTAGGCGCCTACCGCATGATCCGGACGCCACGTGGTCAGGTGTTCGCCAAACGTGCGGGTGCCACCGGCGCTTTCCTTGAGATGATGCAGACATGCATCGGGTTCAAAATAGATACGCTTGCCGGATGCAAGTAAACGATAGGCGAATTCCGCTTCAAAACGATAGGCCACACGGACGAAATTTTCGTCAAAACCACCCAGCAACAATGCGTGATCACGACGAAGTGAAAAATTTCCACCCATAAATTCCTTGATCCATGCCGGTTTCAACGCAGCAAAATGGAAATGCTGGTCACTAGAAAAGCTACTCCCTTCTTCCCAGGGCTGGATAACACGGCCTGCAACCAAAACATTCGAATGCTTTTGATGTGCAGCGAAATGTGCGGAAATCAGGTCGGACTCTGGTCGAATATCATCATCCAGAAATAAAACAATCTGTTCACTTGCAGCCAGTAATGCAGAATTCATCGCATGGGTTATGGATGGTGCCTCAAGTCTAATCCAGCGAATATGGCCAGTATCATTCAACGAAACCAGCTTGGCCGTTGTTGCGGGTTCGTGTTCGATTGTTTGGTCGACTAGAATTATTTCCGCGGCTTGGACTTCTAGTGACAGCAGATAATCGAGAGTCTCAAGTAACACCTTTTCACGACGATATGTTGGAATCGCAACGCTAACCGGCAAATTATGCTGCACCATCAACTCCTTTTGCCTATCTCGCGCGCCGGCACGCCCGCAACGATGCTCATCGCAACAACATCGCGATTAACCACCGCGCCCGCAGCCACGATTGCACCTCGACCCACTGTCACGCCCGGCAAGATCACCACATGCGCCCCCAGCCATACATCGTCTTCGAGTGTGACAGCCGCGCTTTCACAGCCTTGCGCAGCAATCAGACTATCGGCGGCATGTCTGTGATTGTGGTCGGTAATGAAACATCCCGGTGCAATCAGCACATGATCGCCAATAATCAGCTTGTCGGAAATATCAAATTCGCAATTGAATCCGATGAATACTTCCTTGCCAATTTTAATTTCGGTTATATCGCCGGTAGCCTTGAGATGCACTTGATGCTCAAGCTGCGATCGGCCACCGATCGACAAGCACCATGGCCGTTGAATCACAGTACGCTTGCCAAGTCGGACTCGCCGCCCGATCTGAGCACCACGCAAGGAAAGCAACGTCGCGCGTAGCCGATCAAGCAGAACCTCAACCAACGTGCCAAGTTTTCTTTCAAGAAACGACAGCATCATGCATCCAATGGGCGTGAGCCCATTAACAGGAGTTGATGCGTCATTTTCTTTTTCACACATGGAAAAGCTAGCAAAGAACGGTCTGCAACGCGCAATAACGATGTCGGAGTGACGCCATGCAGATAACGTAACTTCATATGTCCAGATATAAAAGGAGTTTCGAAAAACTTTACGCTAATATCAGAAAAACCCGCCGACTTGAAAATTTCTGCGAGCTCTCCATTTCGGTATGCAAAGAAATGTCCATCACCATCTGCGGTAAATTGCATATGTTCCCACTCTTTGGGATTGCCCAAATCACGATAGCTTGGCAGAGAATTCTTCACATAATCGCCATTGGGAGTTGTTACCACCAGACGACCGCCTGGCTTGAGCAAAGATTTCAGACGCTGTAATAGCTCGGATGGATAAACCAAGTGCTCGATAATCTGGTTCGCAAATATCAGATCCTGCCCGCCTGGCAAATCATCCTCCAACACATTCGCCGTGAGAAATTTAATATCACCTTGTGTATACCGCGATTGGGCGTATTCCAGAAATTGTGAACGAATATCTACCGCAACAACATGATGACCGGACTCTGCTAGTTTCAAGGCAAGCGTGCCCTGGGCACAGCCTACATCCAGAATAGCCAACGGAGCCTTGCCTGCTATGTCCAGGTAATAATCTAGCTGATTGTGGTACTGGTTCCATATCTGCGGCGATAGCGTTCGGTCCCAAATTTCCTGCATGTCATGTTGATACAGGGCTTGCACATCCTCTGGCCAGCTAGCGTTGTATACAGGTGGTTTCATGTCAGCTCGTAATAAGACGGAAAAGTGCCTTCAGATGCAATGGATTTTCTTTCAGCACCCGTCGATAGTAGCGTTTTGCGGCCATACGGTCATGCCCAGTCAAACAGGAGGCAATGAAATAGTGGAACCGGGCCTTTTCAAACCTGCCGACAATAGTCTTCGGCAGAGTTTCGGGTACATAAGCATCGAGCAAAGCCTGATCATTGCCGCCTGCTTGTCGCTGACGAGCACACGCCAAAGCCAAAGTACCTGAACGGAATTGTTCTTCACGACGACGACTACTGATACTTCCTGCTTCCAGACGCGCCTGGTACAAAACTTCGTTCATTCCTAGACAGCGACCAAGTTCGGACAACCGCAACCATAAATCAATATCCTGTGCCACGACAAATGCCGCACGATATCCACCAACTTTCTGGTATGCATCTCTCCGGAACATCGTGCCTCCATGATGTGGAGGGCCATGCAGATGTTCGATTTTCAACTGTCGCAATCCATCGTCCAACTGCATCATCGGTTTTGCGGTTTGGTAAAGTGGCTCACGCATCGGCCCTGAGAATTGGACGGCACATCCTGTCATGACGACATCGGAAAAGCCTTGCAAAAATTCGCACTGCCGTTTCATTCTTCCGGGCAATGAAATATCGCCAGCATCCTGTCTTGCAATAAATTCGCCTCTTGCCTGTGCACAACCGCGAATCAAGGCTAGGGTCAAACCTGTATTCTTCTGATGAATCACATGAAGGCGATTATCTCGTGCCGCATAGTCATCAAGAATATGAGCAGTGGCATCAGTCGATCCATCATTGACTACTATAAATTCAAAGCCACACTCTTTCTGCTCTAATACACTCTCAAGCGTTTCAGCCAGATGCTCGGCTCCGTTATAGACCGACATCACGACGGAAACTTGGGGCAACGCATTCATTGTCGCCGCCCCAATAATGCTTCAGCCATTCGGCTCGATAATTTCCATCCAAACAATTTGACAGCAAGGCCAAACAATTGAAAATCCCGTCCCGGCTTTAAGGAGACTGTTCGCGCCAAATCGAAAAGCTGCCGTGCTTCTTTTGCAAGCCCATAACTTCCGGCAGTCCTGGCCATCCAGAAAAGGCTACGGGCGAACTGCTGCATTTCTTTTGATTCACGTACGACGCCGGCTTTTTGAGCGTTTGATAAAACTGCTACATAAGCAGAAATACGATCGCGCATCGCATCAGCATTGGTCATCCACAAGTGGCAGAGCCTGCCTTCGTCATGATTGACATATTCCGCTATGAATTGATCGCAATAATGCAGTTTAATCCCTGCTGCCCCGGCCCGACTATCAAACTCCCAGTCTTCAAGCTGTCGTCTTGCGGACCATGGACCAATTTCAGTTAGAACAGAACTGCGATACAACGGCGTTGAAGTTTCCCAAAGCCGGGTAATCAATAGTTGGGGAAATAAATCACGATGCTTTTCACCGCTCCCTTGCGAAGGACTTTGTTGTCTGACGCCATCTACACGAACATAGGTTTTCCCGTATGAAATACCTGCTTCGGCATCGTCTCTCAGACCTTTTATTTGCAATTCAAATTTATTTGGCAGTAACAAATCATCGCTATCAAGGAACTGGACAAATTCGCCTTGCGCAATATCTGCGCCCGCTTGTCGCGCCGGACCCGGGCCCGAATTTTTCTGCCGGAGAATATGCGTGATTTCAGGGTGCTGTGACTGCAAATCTTCAGCCGCATGTACAGTGCTATCGCTCGATCCATCATCAACAATAATTATTTCAATCGGCCGCCAGGTCTGCGCCAAGACACTAGCTACCGCTTCACGCAGCATTGCGGCACGGTTGTAAACCGGAATAATCGTGCTGACCAGATTCTCGATCATTTCGCTTCACGTCCAAGATAATGTTGCGACCATAACTCCAGCAATAATAGACGCCAAGCCAGGTTACTGAAAATCGATAATGCTCGCGGAAAACCATAACCTTTACGGTCCCGCTCGAAATAGCTACGCATCGCTGGCTCCAGGCCCAGGCGCTGAGACCAGTGCCCTGCCAGAATCCGTTCTCGGGCAAATGCCCGGAATGCCGGATTGTCATCAATCCAGCTCGCGGCAAGCGGGGCACCAAACTTCGCACGTTGACTGATGTTGCCAGGAATTAATTTTTCACGTCTGGCCATGGCACGCAACAGATATTTGTTCTCGCCATTGCGAAGCAGCCACTCGCGCGGCGTACGATATGCTAATTCGGCGACTCGTCGATCCAGATACGGCGCGCGCGCCTCGATACTCTCGGCCATGCTGGCCTTGTCCACTTTCATCACATACTGGTTAGGCAATTGACGACGTGATTCGAACAATCGTACGGCATGGAAAGCATCCTCGTGACCCGTCTCAAGATACTCCGCAATCGCCCGGCTAAATTCGCCGAATAAATTTCCGTACCTACGTCCCGCATAGCGTTGATAGAGGCGAAAACGCTGCCAGGCATTCAAACCTTTCGGCACATCGAAAATGTCGTAGCCGCCAAATAATTCGTCGGCTCCTTCGCCGACCAACACCACTTTGATGCCATGTTCGCGGCAACGGCGATACATCAGACGTGTTGTCATCGTGCCCCAGTCGGCGAATAAGTCATCGAATACCCAGGCACCGGTTTCGACTTCTTCCATCACCTGCGCAGGCGTAATCAAAATTTCGAGATGTCGCGAGCCAATGTAATCACTGACCTGTTTCGCATATGGTCTTTCGTCAATGATCGAGTCGGAAAAACCCATGCTGATCGTCAACAACGAGCCTTGTTTTGCTGCCAGAGCGGCAATAACGCTAGAATCCAGGCCGCCTGACAACAACAAACCAACCGGAACATCGGCTATTAAATGTTCGGTAGTGACTTGGGATAGAGCATCGCGCAATTCATCCACGCGCTCCATTTCGACGCGCGTATCGCTTGGATCGGGAGCGGGCACTGAAAAATAGCTTATGATTTTTTCCTTCTCGCCGGCACGCATTTCCACCCGGTGGCCGGGCGTCAGTTTATATACGCCTTCCAGAAATGTCTGATTCTCATCAAACACATAACCAAACTCCAGAAACTGCTGTAATCCCAGACTGCTCGGCCATAGTTTGAAATCCGGCAACTCGGCAAAGGCCTTAATCTCCGAAGCAAATGCAAATCCGCCGTGATGTCTCGTGTAGTAGAGCGGCTTCATACCCATTGGGTCTCTTGCCAGATGCAACGTTCCCGTCCGGCCATCCCAGAGTGCAATCGCAAACATCCCGGCAAAGCGCGTGAAGCACTGCGCGCCCCATTGCAGGTAACTTCTAAGCACCACTTCGCTATCGCCCTGCGATGCGAAAACATGGCCCAGCGATTGCAGTTCGCTGCGTAATTTCTTGAAGTTGTATAGCTCGCCGTTGTAAACCAACGCAATGTCTGCCGAAGTGTCGAGCATAGGCTGATGACTTGCACTACTTAAATCAATAATGCTCAAACGCAGATGCGCAAGCGCAATACCTTTGCCTGCATTACGAAAAAAACCGCGGTCATCCGGGCCGCGATGACGAATGGCTTTCGCCATCCTGTCGAGCACAATAGCTTCTGGCTCTGAGCCTGGATTGAATAGCCATCCTGCTATGCCGCACATTTACAATGTTTCCCGTGCTCGTTCAGCATGCTTTTGGATCGCAAAACAAATGCTGCCCGCCCTAAATAGACGGTCCAACTCCTTATCTTTCATTGGCCATCGCATCTTCCTTGGTGTAAGCCAGGGGAACTTTAAATTTAAGTAGTGCAATATTCCAAGCGCTCCTCTGATTATTTTCGAGTATCGCCCCATCGATGCTAATGAACGCAGTGTGTCGGATGAAGCCCAAATTCTGACAATTCTTAGTTCTGGCATGCTGCTTACTAATGATGCCAGACCCCACGACGTATGATGGAAATAGGAATTATGGAATGGTTCGCCCTGTGACACAGTACCTATGAACCATCCCCCTTCTTTCAAAACACGCGAAACCTCTTTAATCGCCAGAAATGGGTTGTGTAAATGCTCAAGCACCGCATATGAAAACACACAATCGAAACTCTCATCTACAAAAGGAAGCGAGTGCGCATCCGCCAAAAAATCAGCTGCATCGTTTCCATAATCAACGCCAACATATTTAAACCCAAGAAATTCAAGGCAAGCAGCCTGATCTCTTGGACCACAACCCAGGTCAAGCGCTACCCCGCCGTTAGGCAATCGAGCTGAGACCTCTGACATCAACTCTCTCGAGTCCCTAATGGCCAGCGGTCCTTGATAGGTCAGAGTCGGCCCGATAGTTTCAACAGAAGCAAGTATGTTTTCAGGGGAGGTCGCTGGTAAATTCTTGAAACTGAATATCACATCACGTGATGTCGAAATACGTAAATCCTTACCTGAATTATCGACGAAGCCACAGCTTATACATACGATTGAGCTTCCAAAAGTGAGTTGGCTGCAACAGCTTGGGCATTGGATAATATCTCTAAGCCAGGAATCTTCGAATATGCGAATTGAGTTTTGTTCATTCATGTTTTTCTCCTGGCATGCAACGTTACTTCCTTGCAAAAACTATCGAGATAAATGCATGACCGACAATACGAATGGCTGCATGAAATCACTTCCAACCTGTATATCTGTCTGAAAATACGTTTTATCATCAGCACTGCATTCATCCAGGAGTTTTCCAGCCAACAGGCCCGGATGCTTGTCCACTTTTTAAACTGCATAATGCTTTAATTCTGGACTTTACAGGAATGGCCGACAATGCTCTGTAATGTCTAAGCGTCTGGCTATCACTCTGCTGTTTACCTGGTTGCGCTGCATGCCAAAGATGCACTAAAGGCAGGTATGCATATGTCCATAGCTTCAGCCCATGCGCTCGTTCCCAGAATTCATTGTCTTCACCACCCCAGCCAATAAAACTTTCATCAAAACCGCCGATGGATTCATAGGCTTTTTTTGTGATGGCTATACTGCCGCCGCCTTCACTGTTTTGCAGTATGGATTCGGGCGCATGCTTTTCAAGCTCGGCAAGGTCTTTGAATACCAGTGCAGAATGTCTTTCATTTAGATAGAAGATAAAACGCTTGAGATTGACCACTTCGAAATCATTACGGACCTTTTCAAGGATCTGCGCTGAATAGTCCGCTGAAATCAGCATGTCATTATCATGCAACACCAATATGTCGGCACTCGCATGTCTGGCGCCGACATTGAAGGTCCAGGAACGACAGTACGGCATATCCGGATCGGGCGGCGGTGTATGAACATGTTGCACCCAGTCCGGTAACTTTCCGACAAGTTTCGAATCGACATCTTGCTCAACGACAATGCATTCAATGACGACATCGGCCTGGCCTGCAATGCTTTCCAGTGTCGCAAGTAAATGCGGCAACCTGTCCAGACCTCGATGGCCGATGATAAAACAAATATCAGGTCTTATACTGTTCTTTATAGGCGAAACCCTACGAATTATTCGATGGTCGGCGAGTGCACGCTTCATCAAACACAAACCCAAGCCCGACAGATATTTCGGCGCATGTAAATCCGAGGTCCATTGCCAGTTGCAACGAAAACCCTTTCCGTCGGGTGAACGTTCAAGTGACTCTCCACGATTGCATAGTGCAAGATAGCCTGCGTCTACTGCTCTCAACGCATGCCTATAGCGCATCCAGTCGAAATAAAGAACACCTGCAAGATTGCGCAGATATCTGAACGCACTCGCAACCGTAAGTTCACCGCTTTGTCTTGACATAAAACTCATCGCCCACCACGGCCACCATCTGATAACCCATTCGCTTCATAAATTTCGGAATGCGATGGTCGCGATAATTATTCTCGATACCGCAAATATGAATGTTGTGCGATTGAAAATCTATACTGCGCAAAATGTCATATTCCGCACCCTCGACATCGATATTCATATAATGAACATCATGGATGCCGTGTTCGTCGAGCAAGTCGTTCAGTCGATAGCAACGAACTGATATTTCCTCGAAATTTCCACCGTGCTCGCGTAGCTCTTTTATGATTCTGTCTTGATGACGCGGATCATAATGGTCGACCAATCCGCTTAACATTTCGGAATAGCCGGTAATTTTGCGGAATTTTGCGTACCCACTTTGTGCGGATATACAACCGTTGACCTTGGTACACATACGATTGGCAGTCAGTTTTTGGAAAACATCTGGCAATGGCTCAATAGCCAATCCAGTCCAATCGAGTCGGGACTCTAGAAAAAGAGTGTTGCTGAAACTGACCCCGTCATGTGCACCTATGTCAACGAAAACGCCATGCCGCAATCCGGGATAAAAGATCTCGGCCAGCCATTTGTCCTGGCCGCACTGGCTTGAATAACCTTCACGCAAAATAGATTGTCGTTCGTATTCATGTCGAACTGCATCTTTTGCCAAGCGTCGGTAAGCATGTTCCCGGTAACGTCTGACTAGATTAAACCTGCCAAGTACACTCATGGTTTCACAGCCACTGTTTGAATGAAATCCGGTAGCACAAGTCTTTCGCTCCTGTAATCATTAATGAAGTTCTCGGTGTAAGCCTTGAGAAAAGCTACAGGAACGCCACCGCCATTAATTTCAAGAGTCTCATGGGGGTCAAACTGTTTGGTCTTGTCTACCCTGCGGTCGTACCAGTTATGGTAGTGAGTTACGATACCATCCAGACTATAAAAATTACCTAGGCCGTAGCGTAAATGACCAAACTCAGACCGCCAATGCCGTAAAGAAAAGTCAGGCACATAAAAAGGCTCAGATAAACGCTCGGATGTATGTACAGACATTAGCAAGCAAGCCAAGCCGGCCTCTTCGAGTCGTCGCGGCAAATTGTATGTTACGTGGTCTCCGTAGAAGTCCACATATTTCCGGAAGTAAGGTATGCGAAAACGTCGAAACCATCGCTTGACCTTGATCTTGTCGAAAGCTGCCGTTTTGAAACACATAAACGAGCTTTCCGGCATTCCTTTACCCCATGGGCGTGTAAAGGGCCCACAACCAATGTCCTCGGGAGAAACCAGTGCAACATCTCCAGTGAATTTCGTCAGCACTATTTCAACCCAATTCGGCGAAATAAGCACTACATCCGAGTGTATTAGAAGCGTGTAGGGGCGCGTTGACATACTTGCCAAGCAATCAAGTGCATCTGGTTGATTGCAACGCTTTACCACACTTCGTATACCAAACTCCTTCGCTATCTCAAGAGTTCTATCGTTGGACTCGTTATCCAAAATTACAATCTCGGCGTCGGGCGCTGTACGACGCACGGACTCAAGACAAAGTGGCAACAGAATTTCACTGTTCCATGTTGTAATTCCAACAAACAATTTCGAAGAATCACTCATTCATATGCCTCACAGATTCCTTTACATTCAATGGTTAGCCCACGTCGACGTTTCGCAATAGTTATTCAGACTGAATCTGTTCTCAGTTTTTCAAGTGTGTTTCTTTCATCATCCGAAAGCCCCGAAATCAGGCGAGCCACCATATCTGTACTAGTAACGCTACCCATAAGATATTTCTCGACAATAGAACGCTCTACATTGGTTAATTGAACTCTACCAAAGCTAGCCGCTTTTTCGTGATGCGCCCTCGTGTCGGGCCAACCTCGAATAATATCGATGGCAGAGATTGCTTCTGACCAGTCTGGATGTCCAGCACACAACTCTTCAGCCAATGCGCTGGCAATTTCATTAATTGGCCTTGCCACTGCTCCACGGCCGCTAAAGTTTGCATATTGGTATGTGAAAAAGTTATCTGGCGTCAATAAATCAATGGGGCTATCGTAGCCCACCAAAACAGCAGGCCTGCCTGCGCTTATTGCTTCAAGGACTACGCGCCCCATTCCCAAGACTGCATCTGCCCGCTGCATCTCGGCCACTGCATCATTTACGGCTGGCAAGAGCCTGGTGCGAATAACAGCACTTAGGACGCCTGGGTTCTTGCATATCCATTTTCTTCCGACGAGCTTCGATACCGCCAGAAACATTGCAACCCGGGGGAGCGGGAAAGTGGCCTCAGGCAGCATGCCTTCGTTACAAATTGAAAGCCTTGCATCAACCCCGACTTTCAGTAGTGCGCTTAAGACCTGAATACTGGCCCTGATGTGCCCCGTCTTTTCATGTCGTGACAGGCAAACTAAATCTACTACTGCATTGCCGGTGTGGCCTTCCATTTTTCGGGCTGGCTCTTTAGATGGCAGGATCACCTTGTTGTGAAAAACACCGATTTCCTTTTTTTCGGGAAGCATTGCATTTAACTCATCGACTATTTCCTGGCTAACAGCCGTGACATAAACATTACGGTGCAAGGCAAGCGTCAATCCAAGCACATCTTCAATACGATCGTATCGTCCATGATTAGCCAATGAGCCATGCAATGTGACGTGCAAGGGCAAATTTAAGTATGCAGCAAGCAAAAATGAATTGAGTGTGCAGTAATGATGAGCCCAAATCATTTCACATTGATTTCTGCTTAAAAATTCCCGGCCTTCATGCAACCAGTGCTTGAGTGAGTCGCCTTGAGAAGCACCGATCTCATGGCACGTAACAAAATCACTCAGAGCCGCGCTTGCATGAATACGGTCCGCCAAGAGCACCGTTTTGACGTCTTCTTGAATACGTATCGCCCGAATATTCGCTTGCAGGAAAGTCTCGCGACCACCTATCAGAAAATTATCTGAAGTAACCGCCAAATTCCTGATCATGGCACCGGAACTATCGGTTCATTACTAAGCCGCGAAGTCTCGGGATTGTCCTGCTGCGACCATTCGAATTCAAACAACATTGGACCCACGGCTTTGCCATGTTCGGCTCTCGCCACCACATTCAATGTTGCGCATCGTTCGATTATATCCACCAGTTGCTGACCTTCGAGTACTGCAACATTCAGGAGATATCGTCCCGGAGCAAGCGCCGAAGGCTTGAAGTTACAATCGAGTACATGGCCACCCCTGGCAAGTGATCGGGAACCAAAGTTCTCTGCCGAGCTCACCATCGATAATCGGTGACCCTGCTCTTCGTATATGCCAATTTGCAATTCGACGCCAACATTTTCGGAATACACGCCGAGATGAATGCGAACCCGAAATCCGGAATTCGTCTGCATATTTACCAGATCGTTTCCATCCAGCGAAAGCACTTCCACCCGTGTTATCGAAAGGGATTTTTTCTGTTCCTTCTGTCCACTGCGTGTCTCAATCCATTCAACATTCTTCTTGTCGAACTCATTGACAACTTCTGCAGTCGGTCCGTCGGAAAGAACCTCGCCACCATTCAATAAAATAGCTCGGCTGCAAAGCTCATTGACTGCCGCCAGGTTGTGACTCACAAACAACACTGCACGGCCGTCTCGTGCAACCTCCCCCATCCTTCCAAGGCACCGACGCTGGAAAACTGCATCACCGACGGCAAGCACCTCATCCACTATCAACACATCCGTTTGCAAGTGGGCCGCTACCGAGAATGCAAGGCGCACATACATACCGCTCGAGTAACGTTTGACCGGTGTATCAATAAATTTTTCGACTTCCGAAAAAGCGACAATCTCGTCAAACTTTCTAGTCACTTCAGCGCGACTCATACCGAGGATTGCACCATTAAGAAATATGTTTTCGCGCCCGCTAAGCTCTGGATGGAAGCCGGTACCTACCTCCAGTAAGCTGGTTAATCTTCCACGCACATGAATACGCCCACGCGTGGGCGCAGTGATTCGGCTCAGAATTTTCAACAGCGTGCTTTTCCCCGCGCCGTTGCGTCCTATAACACCAACCACTTCACCGGCTTGTACTTCAAAATTGACATCACTCAGCGCCCAGAAACGATTAGCTTCGTCGATGTCACCACCGAGTTTACGCATGCGGTTAAACGGCGCTTTCAGCGAGTGTCCGAGCATGTCGTAAAACGTGGAGTGTCTTCGCTGTGCCGAACCAACGACATATTCTTTCCAAAGACCTTCTACTTGAATCGCTGGTTTAGTCATTAAATTATGTCGGCAAAGCGCCGCTCGACTTTTTCAAAATAAGTAATGCCGATGACAAATATTACGACTGCCATCACGAAAGAAATGCCAAGCCCCTGCAAATCAAAGGCTTTTCCGAGGAAAGCAGATCTAAATCCTTCGATCAGGCCAGTCATGGGATTCAGGTACAACAACCATTGCCAGCGTTCCGGCACCAGACTGACCGGGAAAATTACTGGAGTCATATACATCCATATCTGAACGATGAAAGGCGTCAAATGGGTAAAGTCGCGATATGCCACCGTGAGCGCAGACAACAAGGTGCCAACGCCAAGCGCGATAAAAATGACGGCTAGTAATAAAGCTGGGGCCGCCAATAGGTTCATGCTCCAACCTACACCATACCAGAGCATCATCAATAGCAGAATGGAAGTGGAAATGGCGAGATCCACAAGGCCGGCGCCAATCGATGACAAAGGAATAATCAGCCGCGGAAAATATACCTTGCTGACCAGATTGGTAGAACTGACCAGCGATTGCCCCGAAGTACTTATCGCGGTTGCAAAGAACGTCCATGGCAACAGAGCAGCGTAAACAAATACCGGATACGGAAAACCATCGGAAGGCATTTTTGCGAGTGTGCCGAACACTACGCTGAAGATCAGCATTGTCAATACAGGTCTGATTATGGCCCAAGCCGCGCCCAAAACCGTTTGCTTGTAACGTACTTTGATGTCGCGTGAAGTCAGCACCCATAGCAATTCGCGATAGGCCCAGAGCTCGCGCCAATTGAGCATGTGCCAGCCCTTGGGTGGCTCAATAACCGTGATGTGCTGGTGACCGAAATATTCTTCTTGGGTGTCATTATTCATAATTATTGTGCAGCCAGAGCCCAAAGAAAATTTTCTCTGTTCTCTTTAGGAACCAGAAGTAAGTCTTGACTGAAAACTTCCGGATTAATGGATTTCGAGAATTTCCATGTGGATGAAAGCTTTTGCCACACAAGGTAATCGTGTTGTTCAGCGAAATTCACAACATCCAATATCGATTGGTTATGCCAATTCATGCAGTGAGCCGCAAACTCGCCGAAGATCACGGGTCTGTTTTTTAACAAAAACACCACGCCTCCTTGAAATATTTTCAGATCATAACCATCGGTATCAATTTTAACCACAGAGCAGTTTGCAGGTAAGTCGCCGGATTCCAATAAATGATCCAGCGTTTGCAGCTTGAGTCTCTGGCGTACACAATCGTAAGTGGAGCCATCTGGAAGAATATTGGCAGTGCCGGTTCCCCCGCCAGCCGCCAAATTCCCTTCTACCTGAATTTCAATTGTTTTGGCGGTATCGCCCAGCGCAGTGCCAATGACTTTTATTGAAGATTCCAGCTCATTCAAGGCAATATTTGCAGTCAACGCCTTAAAATTATCCGGCACTGCTTCAACTGAAACCACCTTGATCTTATTCTGCACTTGATTCCGAGACATCAAGGCAAACGGGACAGAGATCAATCCTATATTGGCGCCGATGTCCAGCATGTATCCGACTGAATTTTTACTTGAATGGAGTCGATTCAAAAATGTCACTGTATCTGCTTCATAGCTTCCGCTCAGAAACGCGAGGCGTTGCAACCAGCTGTGGGTATCCAGATTTGCCCTGAAACTGACAGGGTTGTTCAATTGGGCGATGACATGAAGGTGTTTATTCTTTAATCCCAGAATTTTATATAACATCAAGAAAAGACGGTTCCGCCCACGAAATGCCGGAAGCCTACGGCACACAGCTGCTGACAACAGAAAAACTGAAGCAGCTAATGAGCGTCGTTCTATCTTATTCGGATTCAATCTGAGTCCCCTTGGATACTTCAGCTACCACCATCTTCTTCACCACCTCCGGCATTCTTGTCCTCGCTTTCCATTTCAATTTTTTCTCGGCATGACTTGGGTCAGCGCGGCTAATCCGCAAATCGGTTGGCCGCATCAGATTAGGATCGGTGTCGACGTGTTTTTCCCAGTCCAGACCAACTTCGGAAAATGCGATCGCGACAAAATCTGCCAAAGCCGATGTTTGCCCGGTGGCGATTACGAAATCTTCCGGCTGCTCTAATTGCAGCATCTGCCACATCGCCTCGACATATTCAGGCGCCCAGCCCCAATCACGCTGAATATCGACATTACCCAAACTTAAACGCTCTTTGCTGCCAGCCGCAATGCGGCAAGCGGTCCTGACAATTTTCTGGGTGACAAAACGCTCCGGGCGTAGTGGCGATTCATGATTAAACAGAATGCCCGAGCAGGCAAACAAGCCATAGGCTTCACGATAGTTCGCCACTTCCCAGAAAGCAGCCGCTTTCGCCACCGCATACGGACTACGTGGACGGAAAGGCGTCGCTTCATTGGCAGCAGTATCACCTGCATCGCCAAAACTTTCGCTGGACCCGGCGTTGTACAAACGAATCTCGCGATTCAGGAAACGAATTCCCTCGAGCAGGTTCAAGGTACCTACACTGATGCTTTCAAGTGTTTCGACCGGTTGTTCAAATGACAAGCCAACTGAACTTTGGCCGGCCAGGTTATAAATTTCGTCGGGTTGGTAGCGAGCCAATACATTAAGAACACTGCGAAAATCATTCATTGCCATCGAGGCTACTTCCACCCGATCACGAACAACCAAGCGCTGTAAATTAGCGAAGCTGCTCATCTGGGCGTCACGTGAAGTTCCGATGACACGATAGCCTTTGCCAAGCAGAAGCTCAGCAAGATAGCTGCCATCCTGACCGGAGATGCCACAAATCAATGCCGTGCGTTTTGCTTTGTGTAGGGTCATGCTGGCCTCTTGGCTTTATCTACCATAGAGTTTACTGCCTGTTCGAGGCGTTCACGAAATTTCGGCCAGCTAAAATAATCCAGCTTGGCCGGGATTTCCCTTGGCTTCGAAAGGGCAAGTAGAATTCCTGCTTGAATAGATTGCTGACTTAATGGATCGACCAGCTCACCCAGCTCACCCTGCATCAAGGCTTCACGACTTCCATCCAGCTTGCTGCCGACAGCCGGCACACCGCACGCCAATGCTTCCAGAAATACGAAACCGAAACCTTCGCCCCGTCCCGGCATCACAAAAACATCGGCAAGACGAAAATGATCGGCCTTTTCTTCCTCGGCGATGAAGCCGGTAAATACAACAAGATTTTGCAAACCCAATGCATTCACCTTGGACTGCAAACGTTGTCGATCGTTACCATCTCCCACGACTAAATATACTATCGAGGGCTCTTGCTCAAGCAGACTTGGCAACGCTTCAAACACCTCATCGATTCCTTTGTAGCGCTCCGCTGCACTCAATCGCGCCAGCGTCATCAGAACTTTTTTATTTTTCAGGTCATAACGTTCTATTAAATCCTTGCGTTTTTCGGCAGCCCCGTAGCGTTCGAGATGGATGGCATTTGGTAACTGGGCAAATTTAATTTTCTGTATGCCCGACCACTCACACATACGCTCCGTAGTTATTTCGCTGATTGACCAGATCGCACTTACTTTTCCGAGCCAATATTTCGCCATGTGGTAAGGCGATTGCCAAACATCAATGCCGTATGTCATGAGCACCAACGGGGCGCGCATTTTTTTATTGAGCACTGCCGCCAATGGGAGAAGATTGATATGCCCACAAATTACCAAATCGTATTTACTGGTCGCTGCGAAGAGTGCCGCTTTGATGAATCCAAACTTGCTATTCGCAGCTTTTTTCAAGAAACGCACTTTTGACGGAATGCCTTCGGGCTCGAGCGGCATGGTCCTGGGAATGACGACGATTTCGTTGACTTGCGGCATAAGTGCCAGTGCGTCAATTACATCGCGGTTATAGAGTGCGATTCCGCCGTGACCGCCATAGGCATCGGTCGTTAATACAAGAATTCGCATTAACTCAGATCCCCGGAAAAATATTGATGCACGTATTGTGCCCAACCACGCAAACCTCGCTGCTGCATGGCGACGCCCTCCGGTTTAATCCATTCGCGCACCGGCACGGAAAATCCGGTCTTGGGTCTTTTCAAAATACGCACAGACAATGCGGGAGCTGCAACTGCAGCAATTTCAGCTTTACTGATATCGGGATAAACTGCAAACCAGGGCGAAACTTTCCGCAAAAGATCAAGATCGAGGAATGGCACGCGTATTTCCAGTGACTGCGCCATGCCAGCCCAGTCGGCATCACGTAATAATTGATTTCGCATATACCAATTCATCTCCAACGCGGAGATCGCCAAGCGACCATTCGAAATTCCGTTTGTTGTGGCATTTAGGTTTTTCCGAGTATTCAATTCTTGCAAACCCAGTCTCACAAAACCGGGATCAAGATGCTTATCAAGCTCCCATGGGGCATGCAAGCTGCGACGCAAAAGATAGGCGCCACCAGTATCATTGCTAAATTCAATCAGGCCAGCGTACTTGGGCGATGTCACTCTAGAAAGAATTGGCGCGGAAATCTTTCTTGTCACTTTACCAAGGCCGGGCACGGCATTGAACAGCTTTCCATATCGAAGCATTTTCGGAATTTGATGAAAGCTAGGATAGGACGCGAACAACTCATCACCGCCCAACCCAGAGAGTGCGACCTTAATATTCATTTGCGTGGCTGCTCGCGCAACAAACCATGTATTCACACCGTCGATGCTGGGCTGATCCATCGCTGCCAATAATTTCTCGCGCTCGTCATCAAAGTCCCTGCGCGACGTCATTATCGTGTGATGCCATGCTCCCAGCTGTCTCGCAACTTCTTCTGCCAATGGCACTTCATCATTGGCCGTTCCCGAAAATTCCTTGAAGCCCAATGTAATAGCGTGGGAGTTTGTGCCCTGGCTTGCTGCGGCAGATGCGATCATGCAGGAATCAATGCCGGCCGAAAGGAAGACACCGACCGGCACATCTGCCACTTGATGGGCAATCACGCTGTTATGAATGGCATTGGCTATCTCGCGTAGCGCCGTCTGCCGATCGCCGCTAATGGCAGCATGGGAAGCCTGCATGAGCATATCGGTAATTCGACAAAATGCCTGTGGTGCCTGACTGCCTTTTTCATCAACCAGCATGCTATGACCAGGTGGCAATGCACGAATACTCTTGAATAAGGTGTAAGGCTCCGGTACCGAACCCCAAAGAAAAAACCCAACATGACCAGCCGGTTCGGAGCTGGTGTCGACATTGCCCCTGAGCAATGCTTTCACTTGCGAAGCAAACCGGAATGTCTTGCCATCGTCAGCGTAATACAGGGGTTTTATGCCAAAGGCATCACGTGCCAGAAACAGGCTCCGCTTATCGTTGTCCCAGATGGCAAATGCAAACATGCCACGCAAGTCCTGCAGCATCGCTGCGCCTTTTTCGGCATACAGATGTAGCAAAACCTCGGTATCCGACTCCGTTCTGAACTCGCAGCGCCGGGCCTCTAATTGCTGACGCAACTCACGATAATTATAAATTTCACCATTGAAGCTGATGACATACCTTCCCTCGGCACTTTTCATCGGCTGTGCGGCCCGATCGGACAAGTCGATAATGGATAATCTTCGATGGCCCAGCGCAAGACGTTCATCGCCAGAAAACCATTCACCAAAACCATCGGGGCCACGGGTCTGCATATGGTCGCGAATGGCTCTTAATTCATCGCGATCGCTGTCTGGGGCAGATGCTGAATATGAAAATATGCCCGCGATGCCGCACATCAGCGTTTCTCTCGACCTAGGATAGTTTGGTCTTTCAAGACAACTTGCCCGCAAGTAATTCATCGAAGTAGGCGATGGTTTTTTGCAGGCCTGCTTCCAGTTGTACTTCAGGCGCCCAATTCAATTTGCTTTGTGCGAGACTAATATCGGGCTGTCGCTGCAGTGGATCATCGGAAGGCAGTGGTTTGAATTCCAGTTGCGATTTCGAACCCGTGAGCTCGATGACTTTTTCGGCCAATTGCCGGATCGTGAATTCACCGGGGTTGCCGAGATTAACCGGGCCGGTAAAACCGGGCTCGGTATTCATGAAACGAAGGAACCCTTCGACCAAATCATCGACGTAGCAAAAAGATCGGGTTTGCTGGCCCTCGCCGAAAATCGTAATCGGCAATCCCTGCAAGGCTTGCATGATGAAGTTCGAAACCACGCGGCCATCATTCGGATGCATGCGTGGACCATAGGTATTGAATATGCGAGCTACTTTAATATCGAGACCGTGCTGACGGTGGTAGTCAAAAAACAGGGTTTCGGCGCAACGCTTGCCTTCGTCGTAACAAGAACGAATACCGATCGGATTTACGTTACCCCAGTAGGCTTCAGTCTGCGGATGTACCGACGGATCTCCATACACTTCGCTGGTCGATGCCTGGAATATCGGACAACGCAAACGCTTTGCCAGCCCCAGCATATTGATTGCGCCATGTACCGAGGTTTTCGTGGTCTGCACCGGGTCATGCTGATAATGGATCGGCGATGCCGGACAAGCGAGATTGTAAATTTCATCCACCTCCAGATAGAGCGGAAAAGTGACATCGTGCCGCATGAATTCAAAACGCGGATTGCTGTGCAAGTGTTCGATATTACGTTTGCTGCCGGTAAATAAATTATCGGCACATACGACCTCGTCACCCCTTGCCAATAATCGATCGCATAAGTGCGAACCAAGAAACCCGGCGCCGCCGGTGACTAAAATACGTTTTCTCGCTTCGTAATTTCTCATTTATGTTTCGCTTTATGATTTATTGGTGGTCACTACGTGCATTACAAACGTCCATCTACCTGCCCGGCTTCAAATACCGATTTGGTATCGAAAATCACGCTATTGGCTTTACCGAACTTGCGAATTTGTTCAACGCCCAGCTCGATGAATTGCGCATGCCCTACCGCCACTATGATGGCATCATAAGTATCGAGTGCCGGCGTTCCCAGTAAATCTATCTGCAACAGGTTTTTCGCTTCTTCAACATTCGCATTGGGGTCATAAACATCGACCTGGACGTGTGCCGATTGCAGTTCATGCACGATATCGACAACTCGTGTATTGCGCAGATCGGGGCAATTTTCCTTGAAGGTCAGCCCAAGCACCAAGATTTTCGAGCCCAGAACGTGTATTCGCTTGTTCGTCATCAGGCGCATGACTTGATAGGCAACATGCAAACCCATCCGGCTATTGATACGGCGCGCTGCAAGAATCAATTCCGGGTGATAGCCCAGCACCGTGGCTTTATGGGTTAAATAATACGGGTCCACGCCGATGCAATGACCACCAACCAGGCCGGGCCTGAAAGGTAAAAAATTCCATTTGGTACCAGCCGCTTCCAGTACGGCATTGGTATCAACACCCATCTTGTTGAAGATCATCGCCAACTCGTTGACCAATGCAATATTGACGTCACGCTGGGTATTTTCGATCACTTTCGCGGCTTCTGCTACCTTCATCGAAGGTGCGCGATGGGTTCCGGCGGTGATAATGCTTTGATAAAGCGAGTCGACAAAATCAGCGGCGGCAGGCGTCGAACCTGAAGTGATCTTTTTGATATTGGTCAGTCGGCGAAGCTTATCGCCGGGATTGATTCGCTCCGGACTATAACCGCAGAAGAAATCTTCATTGAATTTCAAGCCGGATACTTTTTCCAGGATGGGAACGCAGACCTCTTCCGTAGTGCCGGGGTATACGGTGGATTCGTAAATGACGATATCGTCTTTTTTCAAAACTCGCGCAATGGTGCTGCTCGCCGATTCCAGCGGCTTGAAGTCCGGGCGGTTGGAATCATCGACCGGAGTGGGCACTGTCACGATATAGACATTGCAGGACTGCAGATCCTTACTTTCAGTCGTCAATGAGAGTTTTTTTGACTCTCTGATTTCTTCCGGTGTACTTTCAAGCGTGCTGTCATGGCCTTCTCGCAGGGCTTGAATACGATCGAGGCTGATATCAAAACCAACCGTATTGAAATGCTTGCCAAATTCGATGGCTAACGGCAGTCCCACATATCCAAGTCCTACAATGCCGATTTTAATAGTGTCTAAGGATCGCATTTTCTGACCTTATCAATTTTGACAAGACGCTGTCGATAGGTAGGACTTTAGCGTAATGCAGCATATTACGCATCCTGACAGCCCTGATTGCCGGGGATTTCGAGTCAATTGATTGCCGACTTTCCTTGCCTGGTCGGGATCCTGTTAACCAGGGTGAGCGCCAACAATAATCCAAACACACTGGCATTGGCGGTTGTTCGTAACGGGTAATCAATATAGGAATGCATCAGGGCAAGCAGCACAGCAATCCATGCTATACGCGAGAGTAAAACATCGAATGAATCGCCCTGCTTTTGCATGAGCCATACTCGATATCCCGCCACAATAAACAATAGCCAGAAAATGCTTATCGCCAATAATGCCGGGTAACCTGCCTCAAGCCAAAGCTCGGCATAGTCGTTATGAGCATGATTGGTCAAGGCATTGTCTATTTGATCCTCATGACGCGCTTCGAAAGGCGCATAAGCCTGCCGGAACGTTCCCAGGCCAGACCCCATGGGGACAAAGGCTTTGCCTGCTTCGATGCTTGTTATCGTCATTTCTTTCCTGGTCTTATCGACGATGCCACTGTCAAATCGTTTCAAAATTCCTAACAAGCCGAACTGGATAGTGACAATGATGCCAAGCAACATTACAACGCCAAACAAGCGCTTCATACCGACTCGATTTGGCAACGCATACATTGCCGGCAAAGCCAGTAATACTCCAACCATCCCGAGTAGCAAGCCAGCACGGGAGCGTGCAACCGCCATGGCGAGAATAATGAGAATGCAAAAAAAGCCGCTGCCGATAACCCACATTGGCGATATCGAAGTTTTGATTGTGCGCTTGTAGATCCACCATGCCGTAGTTGCAACCGCTATCGGAAAACTCATCATCAACAAGCTGGCGAAATGATTGCGATTGGCATAAAAACCTACGGCTTCGCTGACATTTGTAATCGCGTAAACACGCAATGGGCTGTTATAACCCTGGGCCAACTGGGCAAAACCGATAACAATATTGATCACAACGATGACCGCCAACGCGATCAGAAAACGATAACGATAATTATTAGGTAACTGCAAGCAGGCAATAAAAATAGCGATCGCCGGCAGTAAGCTGAATAATGCCCGTTCGGCACCATAGGTTTTATAAGAACTGCCATTCGACAACTTTACGCCGACTTCTTGCAAGTCACCTTGCATAGCAATCGCGTATTCAGTTGAGCTCGCCCAGGGATACAGTTGAAGCAAGGGTACAAAGAGAACAATTGCTATAAATGAAAACGATAAGATGCGGGTCGTACTATTTGCTGTTTTAAGCTCCGATTGTTTGTTAAACAAACATGCAATCAGCAAGCCTATTGCCGCTAGCTGTGCGAGTACATCACCAAAGAATCCCTGCCCGCCCCCAAGCAAGGCCGCAAGAAATAAAACCATCAAGGTCAGGAAAAAAACAATTTTTTGATTCAACATTCGGATTTTCCAAAAAAGAAGGCCGCTTTCAGCGGCCTTCTTAACTTATATTTTTGCGGATGCCATCAAATCAAGGGCTCTTCAGTATTTCATAGGCTGCAATTGCCAATGCAACTCCAGCTAAAGTATAGATACCCGCATTACCACTGCCGGTAGCTCCAACACCTGTACCGCTTGTCCCTGGAGCAGTACCTGCACCTGGTTCCAATGATTGGGTAACGAGCTTGCCACCTTCACAGATTGATTGTTCCGGAATGGTGACAATTGTTCCGGTTTTGACTTCGGTTTGGCAATCTTTACCAAACACGATGATGGCGTTACCGTTTTTGGTCACCATCACGCGGTCACCGGAATTGAGTGATTGACCTTCAACGCCTGGAACAAAGTTTTCACCCTGATTCACCAGTACGCTGCCTTTGATTTCATCAAGTATTGCAACACCTTCGGCTGCCGATAGCGATGAAGCTAGACTGATACTGCCTGCGCATAAAGCTATAAGGATAGTTTTTTTCATAAAGCCTCCGGGGGGCGGAAATACGCTGAATTGCATAATAGCGGTGTTTTTCATGAACATGCAAGTTTTAAAGGGATGGTTTATTGGCTTTCTGTTCAGTAAACCCTTGAATTCTCTGGATTCTCAAGCCATCAAACCAGACCGAACCGCCGATCTCCTGCTCGGATGCAACCCTTGTCGGAAGCATTAAGGACAATCTTTGAGCAGGACATTCATTCGAGGGCACCACAAAGTCCACGGAAAACGCCTGCCAACCTTGGCTGCGTCCCTTCATAGGTTCACTCAGAGCCAGGCTATCGCCATTCCCCAAGCACTTCACGGACCAGACCAGACCAATCTCGGACCGCAAGTCTTCGGCAAGACCCTTGCCAGATAGACGATAATGGCCGGCTGGCAGCACCAATGTTTGCTTCACGTGGTTGAACGGCACCCGGCGATCATCAAAACTGACTCGCAAGGCTAGCTCGCCCGCTGCGCCCTCGCGAAATACACGATCGGTCACTGCGCCGGGGATATGTTCGAACTGCCAATCGAACTCGCCACCGAGTGGCTCATACTCAAAACTGCCGTTAAATAAATTACCAAGTTCAAGTTGACGTGTTGCTGATAGCTGCATAGCCCAATTCAAATATGCCAGCGACCATTGCTGGCTTTGATTAAGTGCATTCAGCCACGCCTTTTGTTCGACTTCACTTAACCCCCCCCCGGATTTCGTAAGGCGATTGAAAAAAACGGCGTAAATCTGGCCCGCATCTTTACGTGTTGCGATCCATCCAATGGCTTGTTCGCGCCAGGTGGGTCGTTTTGCAAGATAGCGAATCAGGATAGTCTGCGAACTTGGGTGCGCCGCAAGCCCAGCAATGGTTGGCGCCAGTTGCGGAAGTAAATCGATCCGTATACGCAACATCCTATCAAGATGGAACACTGCGGCATCGGCATTTTCGGTCTGCAAGGCGTGATTCATTAACCACAGATGAGATTCTATATCTCGCGGACTATATCGAACCGCTCTCCGGAAAAGCTCATAAGCCTGCTCCGGCTTCTTTTTGGCTTCTGCTAACTGACCCAAAACACGATAGGCCCGGCCTTCTAGCGGATACGCATGAAGTGCCGCTAGCGCATTTTTTTCAGCCTCGTTATACGTAGCAGGACTCTTGACCTGTTGTTCGGCCAATAAAAAAAGCGCCGAGGAGTGTTTTGCTCGCCACTGCAGTGCATGATCCGGCGAATTACGGCTTTCTGCATCGGCCATGCCAAGACTGAATACTCTCCATGCAAGACCGATCAGCAATGCTATCAACAAGGTTTGCAAAACAAATCCGGGGTTCCGTTTCGAACTGTCAACCATTTTTTGTATCCGACTGCAGACGAATAATTCTCAGCTGACCGTTTTCCATGCGAAGATCGAGTCGAATGTCGCCACTGCTGGACTCGGTCTCCGCTTTGCCGCGAGGCAAAACCTGAGCCTGGTAACTGGCTATGACAACGATATTTTCTTCAGTGGCCAGCCAGGTTACGTGGTCCAGGGCAATTTCCCGGCTTTGACTACTCTCGAATAACTGGCGATAGCTGCGCAACACGCTGCGTTGCGGCGGCGCGCTCAGGATGCTCAAATCTTTCGTAAACAAATTATGCAATGCGAAATAATCGCCTTCGGCATACACGCGCGAAAACTGCTGCAAAAATTGCTTCACGCTGGCATCGTGGCTTTTGGCTGGCTTGGCTTCTATCGTACTGTTCGAGAGCGCTACGCTCACTGGCTTTACAGAGACAGTTTCTGCGTTCGCCAGAGCCGAGGTATTATCCGGTTTTGATTTCGCTGCTTTGCTTTTCTGCACAACCGCCTGGCCTGCCTTTTCTACTTTGCCCTGTGTTTTTACCAAGCTCGGTTCCAATTCAGGCAAGCTCTTTTCTGGTGGTGTATTTTTTTGTTTGACTACCGAAGGCTGGATGTTTTTTTGCACGATGGCAGGCATCAAGGTTTTTGCCGGAGGCGCTACTTCAGGCGCTTTGATTACTGGACTAGCCACAGCGACGACTGAAAGCCTGGGATCACTTTGCGTCGGCACCTTTTCGGCCATGGTCATTTCAACCGGCACTTTCGGTGCGCTTTCTATTGTCGCTACCGGCATGGTTGCCGGCAATATTGTCGGCTTCGAAGTAGACGGTATGTTTTTTTGTCGCGTGACTGCTCGTGGTGCTTCGATTGGCTGCTGTTGCGCACCGGGCTCGATATCCGCAATGACTGGATCCTGCAGGTTCGGCTGGAGTTGGCTGAGCCACCACAATGCAAAGACGGCACTAACACCGAGCAGCCCAAACACGGCTATCGGTAGCCGTTTGATAGCACGCGAACTCATGAAACGCTCGTCAACATTGTTGCTGCGTAATTGCGACGGCTTTAGTTCACGGCTTGGTTCGGCTGAAATCGGTCTATTGAAGTATTGTGATTTAAGCTGTGCATCGTATTCGCGGCGACGTTCGGGGGTACGTAATGAATGCCAGGCTCGATTGATACGGTCGGAAAACACTACTTCCCAATCACTGGAGTTCTTGTCCGGATGCAGCCAACGCACTAGCAGCCGGTAGTGCAATTTTATCTTGGCTTCAGCATCATCCGGATCAACGCCCAAGACCCGATAGTGATCGCTATCCGGTGCAAACAGAATTTGCTGGACGTAGAACTGAGCAGCTTGTCGGACATCATCTTGCGAAAAGCGCGAGCTTTCTTGTGCCACCAATAACGCTTCATTATCGCCAGAACTTATTTTAAGAATTTCGGTGACACCCGCCGGCAAGGATTGCTGGCGGGCAGTGGCTATCAAGTCGGCGCGACTGAGGAAGGTAATTGCCTGCTCGAGCGCCGGAACGGTCATTGTTTGGTCAAGCGTTCCTTGGCGACACCGCCGTAGGAGTAATAATCGTAATCACCCGCTCCGTAGCCATAACCCGAATGCTGTTTGGCACTGTATTTCGTCATGATCGCACCGACCAAGTGTGCACGCGCAGCGTATAAGCGCTTGATCGCATTCTTGGCAACAGCCACGCGAGTTTCTCCGGCCTCGACCACAATCAGTGTCGCACTGGCACGATTGGCGAGAATGGGAGCGTCGGCCAAACCTAGAATAGGCGGCCCATCAATAATAATCTGATCGAATTTTTCAACTGCTACCGTGAGGAACGATACCAATTTTGAGCCCATTAGCAATTCAGCAGGATTCGGCGGCAATGGGCCAGTCGACAAGTAAGATAAGTTCGGTATATCTGTTTTTTGAATCAGATCCATCGGCTTGATGGCGCCGGCCAGGAAATTGGTAAGACCAGTGGAATTATCGGCATTGAAATGCCTGTGTAGTGAAGGATTTCTTAAGTCGCAATCGACAATTAAAACCCGACGACCCAATTCGGCAATATTTTGGGCGAGCGCGCGCGCCGTTGTGGACTTGCCTTCACCCGGCGATGCGCTGGTAATCAATAGAACCCTTGGCACGCCCTTGTCGGTAGAAAATTGCAGGGCGGTTCGAACCGAGCGATAGGCTTCGGTGAACGCGCCCCGCAAATCCGTCAATGCACTGGTAGGCGTTTGTGGTTCTTTTAGTTTTGGAATAACGCCCAAAATAGAGAGGCCAAGAATCTTTTCAATATCTTCCGGCGATTTCAGCGAATCGTCCAGATACTCGAATACCAGTGCCAGCAAGCAGCCCATTACCAAGCCAACCATCATGGCAACCATTAAATTTCGCAACAAATCAGGTTTGAATTTCCAACCCATTTGCGCACGATCGACGATGGAAACATTGTTGTTGGTAATACCGCCGGTAATACCAATCTCCTTGTACCGCTGCAGCAATGCATCATAAAGCTGACGATTGGTATCAACTTCACGCTTGAAAATATTGTACTGAATGCTGCGACCATCTTGGTCCAACACATCGGATTTTAGACTGTTGAGTTGTGTTGCCAGCATGCTCTCTGCTTTGATAGCAGCCAAGTATTGTGCTCTTACGCCACTGCGCATATTTCCGGCCTCAGTCGCGATCTGCTTATCCAGTTCGTCAATCTGGCTTTTCAATTGCACCATGACTGGATAAGCCGGCTTGTAGAGCTTTAGCTTGTCCTGATACTCAGCCATTAACTTGCTGCGATTTTCCTGTAACGACAATACGAATGTATTTGGTGTACTTCCGGCATTCATGGCCATATTCAAACCACTAGTGGCTTGTGCCTCAGTCCAACGCGCTTCGGCTCGAATCCGTTCTTCCTGAGCTTTAGCATAAGCGGCATTCAAGGACTGCAGGTTTTGCTGGGTCAGCGTAGCGCCATCCTCGCTTCCACTAGTACCTATGATCTGCTCTTTCTGGGCGAACTCGACCAATTTACGTTCGGAGTCTTCCAGTTTTATCTTCAACTCTTTCAGTCGATCTTCCAGATAACCTTTGGCGTAGGTAGTAGATCCCGCCTTGTGTTCCAAATTTCTCGAGATATAGCTCTCAGCAATAGCATTCGCAGCTTTTTGCGAGAAAGCAGGATCCGGGCTATCGTAATGAATTCGTACCAAGCGTGAATTACGGATCGGCTCAATATTCACCCCAACAGCAAAAGTGCCGGCCAGTTCGTTTTCTCTTGCCGCTTTATCACTACCGGGCAACGCATTGGATGGATGAACAGTATTTTGAGTGTTATCGGTATCACGACCGAACAAGCCCATTAATTTTTGCCAAGGCGAGCCAGGCTGCATTTTTTCCAATTGGCCCGATTCAACCAAGCCAAGTTGTGCAACTACACGCTGTGCCAAGGCCCTGCTTTTCAACAATTCGTATTGGGTTTGATAGAAATCATCGGCATAACTGTCTTCGGCCGGCATAACGCCTTGCACATTATTCATGACCTGGATGGTCTGACGATCAATTTGCAGAATGCTGGTGGCTCGGTAAATCGGAGTGGTCAGCAAAGTGCCGACCAGACTGGTCAAAAAAACAATTGCCAACACACCCAGCACGGTCCAGCGACGTTTTAATAAAATATGCCAGTAACTTAAAAGATCAATATTGTCTTCGGTTTCTGCAACAGGGTCACCCAGACGTGTATCCACACTGATTGCCTGGTTTCGCGCAATCGTCAAATGCCTCCCTTCCTGTCCTTGATGTGGTGCAGGAAACAAGTCTCGCCTTGGGTCATTCTGGGGGTCGTGTGGATTATTGGACACGCTAAGTTTCCGGTTAGAGGATAGTGAACATATTGAAGATCGGCAGGCTTTCCATCAAGCGGCGGAAAGCGGTTTTGGAGCCAGACTGATCAACCACGATTATATCGTCGCCATATACCTGCGGGTCGGCAGCAGTGCCGGAACGGATTGCTTTCATGTCAAAGCGTGCGCCCATCTTTTTCCCATCCACTACACGAAAAATCACGATACCTTTCAGATCTGCCAGGGGATCAAGGCCATGAGCCATTGCAATGGCTTGCAATAATGTCGTACGTCCGGTCAATGGATAGATGCCAGGGTTTTTTACTGCGCCTTCCAAGGTAACGCGCTGGCTGGTGAACTCCTTGACGAAAACCGTTACCTGCGGATTTTGCAGAAATTTCGCATCGAGGCTTTTGGCAATATCGGCTTCCAGCTCCTGCACCGTGCGACCACCCGCTTTCATCACGCCAACTAAAGGCAAGGAAATATCACCTGACGTATTTACTCGCACAGTACGATTAAGTTCGGTCACCTGAAATACATTGACTTCTAGCAAATCCTGCGGCCCGATACGGTATTCCGACACGCCTTTGTAGACACCGACTGTCGTGGTGGTGTCAGGCGGCGGCAATTCATTGGCGCCGGCAGTTGCAACTGTAATTTGCCCGGACTTTCTTTCTTCGGCCGCAATGCCAGAGCAGGACATTCCCAGACAAAAGATAAAAACACAACACATCCATAATCTGTTCATGACAACTTAATCCCGTACAAGAATGTTCATTATGCCAAGCCCAGCCAACTACGCCAGCGTAAATTTGCAGGTTGCGATGGCTCCCGTTCAGGTAATGGCGGTATTTCCGCTTTTGGCAGGTCGTCCAGAATTGCACGCGGCCTGACTTCGACCATATTCCGGGCTTCGGCTTCACCGCAGCGTTGCGCAGCCGCATCACGGCCTTCGGCAAGAAAGGGCGGACGCTTATCAATATGGTGCGAATCGGTCGCCAGAATATGTACCAAGCGCTCGTCTACCATACGCTCAGCCCAGTATTTGGGCCTGCGACCGAAACGTCCGGTCAGACTGCCGGACGTAATTTGCATCCAGGCCCCAGCGTTAACCAGACTCGCCATTTTCGAATAATGGGTTTCGATCCAGGTCAAGCGTTCGGGGTGGGTAATAACCGGCACGATACCGGCAGCCAGCAGTTGAAATACTGACTCTTCAAACCGAGGTGGCGCCACATGATGCGGCGGCTCCAACAAAAGGAATCTTGAATGGGCCAACGTGGGAATCCTGCCCTGTTGAATCCCGAGTAATAGATCCGGGACCAAATGCGTGTCGGCACCGATAGTCAAATTAAGCGGAATATTGTGGCGGATTAATTCCAATTCAAAGTCGGCAATGGCTTTTGCAATCAGACTTTGCGAATTTTCATACAAGCCAGGATAAATATGCGGCGTACATGCCGTCGTCTTGATACCGTCTTTCACTGCTGCGCGCGCCATCGCCAGCGCTACTTCCAAATTGGGGGCGCCGTCGTCAATCCCTGGCAACATATGACAATGCAGATCAATCACGTTAAGTTGTTATCCCTGATTTACTTTTCATTGAACACGACCACTTTATCGTTTTTTTTATTGCCTATTCGAAAATAACGAAGTTGTGACACGGCACGTTGACGGTTTGCGCTGAACAACCAATATGCCGCAATCAGCACAAAATAGGCCAACACCACCCAAGTCCTCGGCACGTCGTATTTGACCGCCAGAGCCGCCGTGCAGCCGATTCCGATAGACACTATCATCATTGCAATCGCGATACCGGTCGGTGTGAAACCGGCATCCAGCAATAAATGATGCATATGATTCCGGTCGGCGCTAAATGGCGAACGGCCTTGGCGCATTCTGTCGAGCATCAAAACCACGCAATCAAGCACCGGCAATGCAATCATCCAGGGGGGCAATACCGCCGTCACTGGATGTTCAGGATTCTGGGTTAATTGCAAAGCGAACCACACCACGGCGAAACCCAGAAAAGTACTACCGGCATCCCCCAGGAAAACCCTGGCCCGCTTTTGCCAGGGAAAACGCATATTCAGTAACCAGAAGCCCAGTACCGCCGCCGCGAATACCATGCATTGAGCAGCCAGCACCGAGTTGCCGGCATAAAAAGCCAGGCCCGCGAACAGTCCCAATGTCGCCAATACCTGACCCGCCAGATAACCATCGCTGCCATCGGCCATGTTCAGGGCATTAATCAGGCCAATCGTGATGAACACGGTAAACAGTGGCGTCATCCAGCCTAAATGAAATCCGCCGATACCGACGACATCGGAAATTTCATTGGCCTGCAAGCCGGCAAAATAAATCATGATGACTGCCGCTATCGCTTGTACAAAAAAACGAATGCGTGAACTTAAATCATAGTGATCGTCGAGCACACCGACGAATAACAGTATGGCGCCCGCAATAAAAAATATATTTAGCTGGAGGTCGAATTTTCCAAACAACAGAAAGCTGACCGCAAGCGCTACGAAAATCCCAATGCCGCCGGTCACCGGTGTAGGTGCATCGTGATGCTTGCGTCCACTCGGATGATCGAGCAATCCCAGGGATGGCGCGCACGACATCGAAAGCCTCACCAGCAGCCAACTTAGGGCCAGCGTGGTGAGTAACTGCAGACCATAAGATTGGAAAAATACCTGGATCATCCCGGAAATCCTAATCTGCCTTGAAGCTTACGTATGTGCGGTGCCGTACTTATGATGTGTCACTTCCTACGAGACGCGCCCATAAACATCATCAAATCGGACAATATCATCCTCGCCCAAATAACTGCCAGACTGAACTTCTATCAATTCAAGTGCCTCGTCGCCAATATTTTCCAGTCTGTGCTTGCTACCCAGAGGGATATAAGTACTCTGATTTTCGGTCAATGTCATTACAGTCTCGTCACAGGTAACCCGCGCAATACCGCTAACGACAACCCAGTGCTCGGCGCGATGATGGTGCATTTGCAATGACAGAGCCGCGCCTGGTTTCACGATGATGCGCTTGACCTGAAAACGTTCGCCACTATCGACCGAGGTATAACTGCCCCAGGGCCGATAGACTTGACGGTGATGGATTGCCTGCGAACGCGAATCGGATTTCAGACGCGCGACGATTTTTTTCACGTCTTGAACGTGATCCTGATGCGCAATCAGCAATGCATCGTCGGTATCGACCACGATCATGTTTTCCAGACCAAGTGTGCTGACCAGGCGATTGTCGGACCAGACAAAAGTGTTGCGGCAATTCTCGGACATCACATCGCCGCGATGTACATTGCCCTCGCCATCCTGATCCGCCACCTGCCACAAAGCCGACCACGAGCCGACATCACTCCAGCCGACATCGATGGGCAATACCATCGCGTGCTGGGTTTTCTCCATCACGGCATAGTCAATCGAATCGGCCGGACAGGCGGAAAAAGCCTCTTTGTCGAGACGCAGAAAATCGGCATCGCGCTTTGCGCTTGCAACTGCAACTTTGCAATGCTTCAAAATTTCGGGTGCAAATTTTTCCAGTTCTTCGATGAAACGCGAAGCGCGGAACATGAACATGCCGCTATTCCAGAAATATTCGCCACTGGCCAGATACTTCTCGGCAGTCGCCTGGTCCGGTTTTTCAACAAATTGCTCGACAGCACGGACACCTTCACCCGTCACTGCCTTGATATAACCAAAACCGGTTTCCGGAGCCGTCGGTACAATGCCGAAAGTCAGCAAACCTCCCGCTTCCGCTGCTGGCAATGCAGCGAGCACCGCTTGACGAAATCCGTCTTCGTCACGCAATACATGATCCGACGGAAGGACCAATATGATCGGGTCTTCCAGCGTTGCCATCGCGTGCAATGCCGCCACGGCAATCGCAGGCGCGGTATTGCGGCCAACGGGCTCAAGCATCAACGCTTGCGGAACGACGCCAATCTGACGGCATTGCTCGGCCACCATGAATCGGTGCTCTTCGTTACTAATCAGCAATGGCGCTTCGGCGCCCGGCAAACCATGCAGGCGCATGCAGGTCGATTGCAGCAAACTGAAATCACCCGCCAACGGGAGAAATTGTTTCGGATAGGCTTCGCGCGACAATGGCCAAAGCCGGGTACCGGAACCGCCGCATAAAAGTACTGGTAACACTTTGGACATAGTGGGTTTTCCGCTCGATATCGCCACATCTTAACGAAAGCACTTGCAGTCGCGCCAGCGTAGCAGCTCTGTCACAATGCGCTTTGTTCATTTTTACTCAACGTATGACAACGCTAAATCGAGAAACCGAACGCTTGCTCTGGGCGCAACAGGCGCTCAATGACCCGGAAGCAAATCTGGAACGCGCGTCGGCAGATGCCAGTTTTCGCAGCTACTGGCGCAGTTTTTCAGGCGGCAACACCTGGATCGTGATGGACGCGCCGCCGGACAAGGAAGACATCCGGCCCTGGCTGGATATTGCACAACGCTTGTGCAAGGCCGGTTTGCACGCGCCCGAGATTCGCGCTTTTGATGCCGAACTGGGCTTTATCCTGATGGCAGACCTTGGCAATCGTTTGTACTTGCCGGATCTGAACGAACAAAGCGTGGATGCGCTTTATCGCGATGCGATGCAGGCGATATTGAAAATGCAGCTGCATGTCGCCTGCGATGACTTGCCGTCCTATGACGAAAGTCGTCTGGTTACCGAAATGGAATTGATGCCGGAATGGTTTCTGAAACGGCATCTTGGCTATACGCCCGAGTGCGAAGAATGGGATGTCATTGAATCGGCTTTCCGATACCTGATCACAAGCGCGCAAATGCAGCCGCAGGTTTTCGTGCATCGCGATTATCATTCCCGGAATTTATTGATACTGGAAGAAAATAATCCGGGTATTCTGGATTTCCAGGACGCCGTCAAAGGCCCGATTACCTACGATCTGGTTTCATTGTTGCGGGATTGCTATATCGCCTGGCCGGAACATCGTATTGATGCCTGGGTCGAGAATTATCGGCTCGAGTGCGTCAAAGCCGAACTGACCAATGTCGACTCGACAACTTTCAAACGCGGTTTTGATTTGATGGGCTTGCAACGGCATCTGAAAGTACTCGGCATTTTTTGCCGGCTCTGGTACCGCGATGGCAAAGCCGGTTATTTGAACGATCTTCCGCTGGTCTGGCAATACACTCGGGATGTCGGTTTGCGCTATCCGGAAACCATGCCCTTGATTGAATTACTCGAACGCGTGATGGGCGAACGCGATATCCGATTGCCGCTCGCATGAAAGCGCTGATTCTCGCGGCCGGCAAAGGCGAACGCATGCGTCCGCTGACCAACCACATTCCCAAGCCGTTGCTGGCCGTCGGCGGCAAGCGTTTGATCGAATGGCATATCGAAAAACTCGCTGCACTTGGTGTCCGCGATATCGTGATCAATACTTCGTGGCTGGCGGAATGTTTTGAACCGGCGCTCGGCGATGGTTCGCGCTGGAATGTAACTTTGCATTATTCCTACGAAGGCCCCGAGCCACTGGAAACCGGTGGCGGCATGTTGCAAGCGCTAAAATTAATCGGCGAAGAAACTTTTATCGCGGTCAATGGCGATATCTGGAGCGATGTGGACTACGCCACCTTGCCGAAAACCATTTTCGGATTGGCGCATCTGGTGCTGGTCGACAATCCCGTGCACAACACCAAGGGCGATTTCGTTTTGAATGCCGACGGAAAAGTGGAAAGTGACGGAACGGGCAAACTCACTTTTTCCGGCATCGGTATTTATCAACCGAAATTATTTTCGAATTGGCGCGAAATCATTGGCGATGCAAAAGGTGCGGATGAAACCCCGCCGCGCTTTAAACTTGCACCTTTACTTCGCCACGCGATGCATCATGATCAAGTGAGTGGCGAGCATCATGCAGGCCGTTGGACCGATGTTGGCACACCCGAACGGCTGGAAGAATTGAACCAGCAGATTTCCGGTCAATAAAAAAGCCCCGAATCTTCGGGGCTTTTTTATTTACAAACCGACAATCGCTATTTACCGCCGGCAGTGCAGCCGGAAATTTCCATTGAATACGGGATATACAGCAACAACTCGGTTGCCGAAGCCCTGCCCCATTCGATCCTGCTATCGAGTCGACTGAGCTTGATTTCACAACCTGCACCCAAACCGGTGGTGATTTTTTTCGCGTCTTCGGAAATTGCCGCAATTACCTCGTAACGGTATCGCTCGGGCTTGTTCATGACGAGTGCCGTATTTTTTTCAACCTCAATCTCGGTCCTGCCAATCTTCACGGAGTCGCGGGCAAAGCTCCTCAAACGGGATACCAGTGACTCGCCATCTTCGGTATTTCCCGTGATGCTCGCCCTGATGTACAGAGTGACGCGACTTACATCAGGCCGGGCATTATCCTTGCTCAAATCAACCTTGTAATTATTCTTGTTCAAGACGGCGCTGTAACTTTCAACGGACAACAACTGATAATTGCCACCGGTTTTCGCAAGTATTTTTTCAATCGTGGCATAGATTTCCTGCTTCCTGCCCTCTTCGCTGCGCGTGTCATTAATCAGCGTGATTTTTTGCAGTAGATAATCACCCTGCTTGGTAATCGAAATTGCCGGCGTGCCGTCAAGATCTTCATTACTGATTCGACTGCCAGTTACCATCACACTGTCCAATTCGGAAGCTTCGTTACTGTCCTGGGCATACACGGGCGCGGAAAAAAGCACCACCAACAAAACGGTTGTCACGAAACGCATATCTTTCCCCTTGAATTAGATGCTGGGACTACTCTAGCTTTTAATGATGAAGAACGGCAAGGAATGTCTTGCACCTGGTTCAACGCAATAAAAAAGCCCCGATTCTTCGGAGCTTTTTTACAAACTTCAAATCGATTAGCGCTTGTCCATCGGCACGTAATCGCGGGTATCGGAACCGGTGTAAATCTGGCGCGGGCGGCCGATCTTGTTTTCCGGATCGGTTTGCTGTTCCAACCAATGCGATACCCAACCGGCGGTGCGGGCGATCGCGAACATCACGGTGAACATTTCGGTAGGAATGCCCAGCGCCTTGTAAATAATGCCGGAATAGAAATCGACGTTCGGATACAGCTTGCGTTGAATGAAATACTCGTCCTTCAATGCCGCTTCTTCAAGACGCATGGCCACTTCGAGCAATGGATCGTTGACGCCCAATTCGGCAAGCACTTCGTGGCACATTTCGCGGATGATTTTTGCGCGCGGATCGAAGTTTTTGTACACGCGATGGCCGAAGCCCATCAGACGGAAACCGGATTCCTTGTCTTTCGCTTTGTCGATCGCACTGCTTACATTTTCCGGACGGCCGATTTCATTCAGCATGTCCAGCACGGCTTCATTAGCGCCGCCGTGAGCAGGCCCCCACAAGGCAGCCACACCTGCCGCGACACAAGCGTACGGGTTCGCACCGGTGGAGCCGACCAAACGCACGGTCGAAGTCGAAGCGTTTTGCTCGTGATCGGCATGCAGGATAAACAGCAGATCGAGTGCTTTTGCAGCGACCGGTTTCATTGCAAGTGGCTCGCTCGGCACTTCAAACATCATGTGCAGGAAGCGCTCGACGTATTCGAGATTGTTGCGCGGATAACGGATCGGCCAGCCGATCGAATAACGATGGCAGGCAGCGGCGATGGTCGGGACTTTCGCCAGCAAACGAATCGCAGCCAGACGACGTTCTTCAGGATTATCCAGATCCAGATCGCCGTGATAGAACGCAGCCAGCGAACCCAGCATGCCGCAAAGCATCGCCATCGGATGCGCGTCGTGACGGAAACCGTACAGGAAGGTGCGGAAAGCTTCATGCATCATCGTGTGATGCGTGACTTCGTGTTCGAAAGCGGCGAATTGCTGTGCATTCGGCAAATGACCGTGCATCAGCAAATAAGAGACTTCGGAAAAGTTGGAATGTTTCGCCAGTTGTTCGATCGGATAACCGCGATACATCAAGATGCCGGCATCGCCATCGATATAAGTGATTGCGCTACGGCAACTCGCGGTCGACATGAAGCCCGGATCGTAGGTGAAATTACCGGTTTCTTTGTAGAGTTTGCCGATATCGACGCAATCCGGACCCAGGGTGCCGGAGTGGACGGGAAGCTCGACGTTTTTACCGCCGGCGTTAAGGATGACGCTCTTGTTATCGGACACGGCAGGCTCCTGTTATTCGATGCTGTTGGAATGAATGGCAGCGCATTACACACGTAAGCGCCAAGAGATGAAGTATCTCATAGCAGCATGAAATTAGTCAGTCACCGTGTGTGAACTTGTGCAACATTTCCGCGCCATAAACGCAAACGGCCACCGTGAGGTGGCCGTGGAGCAACGCTGTGAATAAGAACTTATTCTGCAGCAGGAGCGGTATCGGATTCTGCTTTGGCGTAGCGCTTGCGGAATTTATCCACGCGACCACCGGTATCGACGGTCTTTTGCTTGCCGGTATAGAACGGGTGCGAAGCCGAAGAAATTTCCACTTTGATCAGCGGGTATTCTTGGCCGTCTTCCCATTTGATGGTTTCTTTGCTGCCCAAGGTGGACTTGGTCAGAAACGAAAAGCCTGCAGCCGTGTCTTGAAACACAACAGCGCGGTAATTTGGATGGATATCTGCTTTCATGGGAAATTCCGTGAACGAACGCGTCGAAAAAGAGGACTATTTTAGCCGGTATTCTCGCTTTTCTGCAAGCCGAACCGGCCAAAAATCAGTGAAGCCCTAGTGCGGCGCGGATTTTGGCCTCGAACAAGGCCTGTGGATACCGCATCAGAATGCGGGCATTGGCCGGTTTTCCGCTTCTTTGGGCCCAATCGACCGGGGTCGAGCCGCGGCTCAGATGACCCTCGGTTTCGACCGTAATATAGCGGATTTCGGCCTTTTCGATCGATTCCGGATACAAGGCCGCGACCATCGCAAGGGCGTCGGCCGAGTGCCAGTGCAGGCCCCTTTTACCTTCCGACCAAGCCCGGGTCTTGCGGGAAATCGTATCGTAAAACGCTGCCCGGTGATCGCCATCGGCCAGCCAGGACTCGAAATCGCTGTGCAGGAAACCGTGCCGGAGCACGGCCTCCCAATCAATGATATCCATCATCGGGAAGGCTTCGAACGTCACTTTGGCCGCTTCCGGGTCGAACGCGATATTGAATTCGGCCGTAATCGAGGTATTTCCTATTCCCGTGACTGCACCGCCCATCACGACCACGCGCTTGATGCGTTTCGGCAATTCCGGATCCAGCCGCAGAGCCAGAGCGATATTGGTTAACGGCCCAAGAGTAATCAGTACCAATTCACCCGCATATTCTTTCGACAATCGAATAATGGCCTGCACCGCATGTTCATCTTCGGGTTTTTGCGATGCCGGCGAATAATCTATATCGCCGAAACCATCGAGCCCGTGTACATAGGCGGCATCTTCGGCCGCATGCACCAAGGGCACCGGGCAGCCGGCGTACACCGGGATGCTGACGTTCGCGATTTCGCACAGCTTCAATGCATTGGCGACCGTATGCTGCAGACCGACATTACCTGCGGCAATGGTCAATGCTTTGATTTCATGTTCAGGCGATACAAACGCCATCAATAATGCGAGCGCGTCATCAACGCCAGGATCGGTATCAATCAATAACGGGATTTTTTTTGTCATGGCTCAATTATAGGCTTTGGTTTACAAGATGGGGTTACGCGCCGGCAAATCGCGCCGCACTGCCGACCCAACGATCCACCACTTTATCGGCCAGCTCCGGATTGTCCTGCAGCAACATGCCGGCCACACGATGTACGGTCGGCAACAAGGCGGCATCGCGACTCAAATCGGCAATACGAAAACCCGCGATACCGGTTTGCCGCGTTCCCAGCAATTCACCAGGCCCACGTAGCTCCAGATCTTTTTCCGCGATCACGAAACCATCGGTGGTTCTGCGCATCACATCCAGACGTTCACGCGCCATCTGCGACAACGGTGATTTGTACAAGAGCACACAACTCGATGCCTGCGCGCCGCGGCCAACGCGTCCTCGCAATTGATGCAATTGCGCCAGACCCAAACGCTCGGCATTTTCGATCACCATCAAACTGGCGTTCGGCACATCGACACCCACTTCGATCACGGTCGTCGCCACCAATAAATCCAGTTCGCCGGCCTTGAATTTCGCCATCACGCTTTGCTTGTCGACCGGCTTCATGCGGCCATGCAATAACGCAATGCGAATACCGAGCAGACTCAGCTGTAATTGTTCGAAAGTCGATTGCGCCGACTGCGCCTGCACTTCTTCGCTTTCATCGATCAGCGTACATACCCAATAAACCTGACGACCTTCCTTGCAGGCGGCCCGAATTCTCTCGGTCACCTCATCACGGCGTTCGGCGCTGATTGCAACGGTTTGCACCGGCGTCCGGCCCGGCGGCATTTCATCGATCACCGAGACATCCAGATCGGCATAGGCTGACATCGCCAGTGTTCGTGGAATCGGCGTTGCGGTCATGATCAATTGATGCGGCACCAGCTCGCCATCAATACCTTTATCTCGCAAGGCCAAACGCTGATGTACGCCGAAACGATGTTGCTCATCGACAATGACCAGAGCGAGCGAATGAAACACAACTTTTTCCTGCATCAGCGCATGAGTACCGACGATCATTTGCGCTTCGCCGGACGCCAGTTGTGCGAGCGCTGCCGTACGGGCTTTGCCGGTCACTTTTCCGGCCAGCCACATTACGTTTATTCCAAGTGGTTCGAACCAGGCACGAAAATTGGCCAGATGCTGTTCGGCCAATAATTCGGTCGGCGCCATCAAGGCGACTTGTTTGCCGGCTTCAATCGCACGTAATGCAGAAAGCGCCGCGACCACGGTTTTTCCGCTGCCAACATCACCCTGCACCAGGCGCAACATCGGCACCGGCTCGTGCATATCGCGACCGACCTCTTCGAATACGCGTTGCTGGGCATTGGTCAACTTGTATGGCAATGCCGTCTGTAATTTCTTTTGCAGGCTACCTTTGCTCTTGATCGCCAACGCACCATGCGAACGCAAGGCAATGCGTTGCCGCTGCAAACTCAAGTGATGCGCCAGCATTTCTTCCAAAGCCAAACGGCGAATCGCCGGATGCTGACCGGAACGCAGATGATCAATCGTGGTTTCCGCAGGCGGCCGATGCGCAGTAATCAAGGCTTCGCGCAAGCTTGGTAATTGCAAATCTTCGCAAATTTTTCTCGGCAGCAATTCCAGCTCTTGTGCCGGCGGCAAACGACGAAGCGCCTCATCGACTAATTTTCGAATCGTTTGCGGCCCGAGTCCTTCGATACTTGGATAGACCGGATCAAGCCGGTCATGCAAAGGTGCGTCGTCACTATCGAGCAGGAAGCGATAGCTCGGATGTACCATTTCGAGCCCATGCGCCCCCGGCCTGGCTTCGCCATAACAACGAATGCGACGGCCGATAATAAATTGCTGCGCCTGCGCGCCGCTGAAATGGAAAAAACGAATCGTCAATGTCGAGCGTGAATCATCGCCAATCGCGACCCGCAATATCGGTCGATAACGAAAACCGCGTTCGACCGCTTCGACCCGGCCTTCGATCTGTGCTGGCTCCCCGGGAATCAAATCATGGATGCGGGTAATTTGCGTGCGATCTTCGTAACGCAGCGGAAGATGCAGCCACAAATCCTGCAGCGTGACCAAACCGCGTGCCGTCAGTTTTTCGGCAATTTTCGGACCCACGCCAGACAGCGTGGACAGTCTTACTTCACCGGCGGGCGTTAATTTGGTTTCGGTGCTGGAAGCGTTTCGCGCCAAGTGTGCCTTAGCTTAAAACCATCACGGCATCGATTTCGACCTGGGCGCCGCGCGGCAAGCCTTTCACTTCGATCGTTGAACGAGCCGGATATGGCGCGGTGAAATATTCCGCCATCACGGTATTCACTTCGGAAAAATCGTTCAGGTCGACCAGATAAATACCGACCCGGGCGATATCGTCGAAACTTCCACCAGCCGCCGTGCAAACTGCTTCCAGATTATCGAACACGCGACGGGTCTGGGTTGCGATATCGCCTTGCACCAGCTCGCCGTTCGCGGGATCCAGCGGCACCTGGCCGGAAAAATACACGGTATTGCCGATGCGAACCGCTTGTGAATACGGGCCGATAGCCGAAGGCGCGAACACTGAATTGATGGCGATACGTGACATAAAAACTCCGCGTTAGATGTTCAGAATATAGATGATCGGTGAAATGAATATCAGCGTTTGCAAGCATTGCATGTAGGAAAATATTACCGACCTCAGCCGCCTCGCTCATCACGCACGATCGCATCGACTGCCGCAATTGCCGTCATATTCACCACACGTCTTACCGTAGCAGAAGCGGTCAATACGTGCGCCGGTTTCGCCAGGCCCATCAAGATCGGGCCGACACCGACACCGTCGGTCATCACACGCAATAAATTGTAGGTCGCATTGGCGGCATCCAGATTCGGCAGTACCAACAAATTTGCACTGCCGGACAAACGCGAATTTGGAAAAATCCGCGCGCGCATTTCTTCCATCAAGGCGACATCCATATGCATCTCGCCTTCCACTTCGAGTTTCGGCGCTTTTTGATGCAGGATTGCCAGTGCGTCGCGCATTTTCTGTGCACTCGGCGTGTCGCTTGAGCCGAAATTCGAATGGCTGATCAAGGCCGCCTTCGGTTTGATGCCGAAGAGATTCAGGCGATACGCCGCCTGCAAGACCGATTCGGCAATCTGTTCGGCATTCGGGTCGGCTTGCACATGGGTATCGACAAAAAAGAATACCCCTTTGTCGTTCAATACTGCCGACATCGCCGACAAACCCTTGACGCCAGGTTCGACACCGAGAATTTCCTTTACATATTTCAATTTGCGGACATAGCGGCCGACCACGCCACACAGCATGGCATCGGCTTCACCACGTCTCACCATCAGTGCAGCAATCACGGTGTCGCGCGCGCGCACAACGGCTTTCGCAGCGGCCGGGGTAATGCCTTTGCGTTGCATGATTTCGTGATAAAGCTGCCAGTATTCATTGAAGCGCGGGTCATCATCGATGTTGGTGATTTGCACGTCGACGCCGTTGCGAATACGCAAACCCAGACGCGCGATACGACGCTCGATCACGGCCGGACGGCCGACCAGAATTGGATAAGCCAGGCCTTCATCAACCACGGTCTGTACGGCACGCAATACGGTTTCTTCTTCGCCTTCGGCATAGGCCACACGCTGCTTATGCGCACGCGCCTTGTCGAATACCGGTTTCATCAGCAAGCCGCTGCGGAAAACCCACTGGCTTAATTGATCGCGGTACGCGTTCATGTCGGCAATCGGTCGCGTGGCGACACCGGAGTCCATCGCGGCTTTCGCGACTGCCGGTGTCAGCGATACCAATAAACGCGGATCGAACGGACGCGGGATCAGGCAATCCGGACCGAAACGCGGCGTTTCGCCGCTGTACGCGCTGCCCAGATCTGTGGCTTCCTTGCGCGCCAATTCGGCAATCGCATAAACGCAGGCACGTTTCATTTCTTCATTGATCGCGGTTGCGCCAACATCGAGTGCACCACGGAAAATATACGGAAAGCACAAGGCGTTATTGACCTGATTCGGATAGTCGGAGCGCCCAGTGGCAATAATCGCATCCGGACGCACGGCTTTCGCATCGTCGGGATTAATTTCAGGATTCGGATTGGCTAACGCAAAAATAATCGGGCGATCTTTCATCGTCGCGACCATTTCCGGCTTCAATACGCCACCAGCCGACAAGCCCAGAAACATATCGGCGTCTTTGACGATATCGGCCAATACACGGGCCGACGTTTTGCGGGCGTAGCGGGCTATCTCCGGATTCAGATTCGGACGGCCTTCGTACAACACGCCATCGACGTCGGAGACAAAAATATTTTCCGGCTTCACACCAAGCGACACCAGCATGTCCAGGCAGGCGATACCGGCCGCACCGGCACCACTGGTGGCCAGTTTGACTTCGGCAATATTTTTACCGACCACGAACAGCGCATTCAAAATCGCGGCACCGACGATAATCGCCGTGCCGTGCTGATCGTCATGGAACACCGGAATCTTCATACGCTCGCGCAATTTGCGTTCGACTTCAAAACATTCCGGCGCCTTGATGTCTTCCAGATTGATGCCGCCGAAGGTCGGTTCCAGACTGGCGATGATGTCGACCAATTTATCCGGATCGTTTTCGTTGATTTCCAGATCGAACACATCGATGCCGGCAAACTTCTGGAACAGCACTCCCTTGCCTTCCATCACCGGCTTGCCGGCCAGCGGCCCGATATTGCCGAGCCCCAATACCGCCGTGCCATTGGTGATTACGGCAACCAGATTGCCGCGTGCAGTCAGCCTGGACGCCTGACTGGGATCGGCCACAATCGCTTCGCAGGCATGCGCGACGCCGGGCGAATAGGCAAGCGACAAATCTCGCTGCGTGACCATCGCCTTGGTCGGTACTACCTTTATTTTTCCGAACGGCGTTTGGCTGTGATAGTCGAGTGCGGCTTGTTTGAACGCGTTTTTATCTGAATCTGACATGATGATTTCTTTGGAAGTCCGTTCTGAAGTGTATCGAAAATGTGTTGCGCCGGTTAACGCAGGAGTATGTTCACTGCAAACCCAGCACCAGATCGTCGGCTTCGACATTGTCGAGCTTGATCTTGTTGGCGAACAGCGAAAACGCCAACATGCCGGCCAGGCCATTGGCGCGCTGGATCCAGGGCGGCAGGTACAAGGGTGCCGCGATATCGCCGGATTCGAAACAGGCGTCCATTGCGAATACATCCTCGAGTGCCATCTTGCCGCAGAAAAGGTGCCGTGCCCTTTTCAGGCTGCGATGACGCAGACACCAGCGGAAGAACGTATGCACACTCAGCAAGCCATGCAAATACACCGTGTCCTTGGTGAACGCAGCGCCGCCGCCGAGCGGTACACCGCGAAATACGCGCTGGGCCGAGGTAAAACTATCGGTGTCGGACTGCCCTTCATCGAGAAAGAGACGAAATATCTCGATAAAATCGGCCCCGTGAATTGCCTTGTCGATCGCGATGATGCGCAAACTGATCCGCTTCATGCGCTCGATATCCATCGAACCGCTCATCATTTCCGACAATGTCGCCAATCCTTCCTGGGTTGCCGTGGTGCGGGGGGCGCCACGCGCCATCGATTTCAACACCGGCTGTTCGCGCCCATTCAGGCCAGTCAGCGTGTGTACGAATGCCTCATGCATCAATAATTGGTTTCGATCATAGGGGCTGAATCCGGTATTCGTCCGCAAGCGAATGCGGGACGGGCTGGCAGCCGCCTTCGCGATCAGATTGGGATCCAGTTCTACCTTGACCTTGTGGTTGATGAAAAATGCATCAATCGAAACCTGCAGCTCCTGCTGAATCTGCTCGGCCGACACCACGTAATCGGGTTCGACTTCGCGCAATTCCTGATCGAGCTCGTCGGCAAGATGGATAAAATGACGGGCGGCATCGAGATTGGTCGGACCATTGCCTGGCAGCATTTCCACCGGTCTGCCGAACAGGCGCGTTGAATACGCAGTCACACGATGACTGCCCAGCACATCCAGCAAACGGGTCGCGATACGCCAGCTTTCCGACGTCAATTGCAGATAGCGTCCAAGCGGATGATCAGGGTCTGCCGCATTCGAAACGATTTCGATTTCCTTGCGGACCTCGTTGAAGTCCGTTTTTGGATATTCGATTTTCGGCAGCCGAATACGCCCAACGCGCCAGTCGGCAAGAAAGCGCTCCTGTGCCTGCGCCGGCCAACTCACCGCATCCAGCAGACGAATCCCGCGCACCGCAGCCACCAATCTCGCATCGAGTGCGGCATGGTGTTTCAACGTGCGGTCGCTCGCGCTCATCAACGTCTTCCGTATTTGTCTTTTGTCCGTTTATTGAAGGCCGCATTGGCCGCTTTCGCTTCTGCGCGCCTTGCAGCCAGCGAGGTTGCCGCTGCATCGCGCTCGTCTCGCAATTTCAGGTAATGCGCGTAACGCTCGGCATCGAGACTATCATCGGCCAATGCGGCAAGCACGGCACAACCCGGTTCATTGCTATGACCGCAATCGCTGAACCGGCATTGCGCTGCCAGGCTGTCGATATCTTCGAACGTGCCTTCGCTCAAATCTTCATCGCCGCTGAGTTTCAACTCGCGCATGCCGGGCGTATCGATCAGGCAACCGCCCTGTGGCAACGAGATCAATACGCGATGTGTTGTGGTATGACGACCACGCGAATCATTGCCGCGCACTTCCTGGGTTTTCATCTTGCTGCTGCCGAGCAAGCTATTGGTCACGGTCGATTTGCCGGCACCGGAAGAACCGACCAAGACAGCGGTTTTTCCAACACCCAAAAATGGGTGCAGTACTTTCAAACTATCGGCATCTTTTGCGTTCACGGCAAAAATCGGAATGCCGCCCTGCACGATTTCCTGCAAGCTCTCCAAGGCCATTTCAACGTGTTCGGTTAAATCCGCCTTGGTCAACACCAATACCGGTCCGGCACCGCTGGCTTGCACCAATAATAGGTAACGTTCGATTCGGCGCGGATTGAAATCGCCATCCAGGCCACATACGACCAACACGTGATCGATATTGGCCGAGATCAATTGCGCCTTGTAATGCTCGCCGGCAGCCGCGCGTTTCAAGACCGAGTGTCGCGGCAGCAAACTTAGAATATTTTTGCAGTCTTCATCGAGCACGACCCAGTCACCGACAATTGCCCGGATTTCCGGATCGACCCGTGGCCTGGTCCAGGGCGCCGGTGGCTGCACCCGCAGGCTTTGATCAATTTCAGTGGCCACCACATAAGCACTGCGATGTTGCCCCACTACCCGCGCGACTCGATTGCCGGTGGCCGCTTCGACTGCGGCATTCAGGGTCGGATCATTGGGCCAACCCATCTGACGCAAGGCGGGAATATGTTCGGGATTGATCTGCATTGGACCTATTCTAGCCCTTCCTGCACCTGGTCTTGACGACCACGGGCGTATTTTGTCCCGATGAAAAATCTCAATATCGTCGTTATCACCATCGCCGGACTCGGTTTTGTCGCGTTCGGAATCCTGTTTTTATGCTGGCCCGACATGCTGATGCCGGGTGTTGGCATTCAGGCCATCGATCCGCAGGCACAAGTGGAAATCAGGGCAATGTACGGCGGACTGGAACTGGGTCTCGGCCTATTGTTGTTGAACTGTTTTTCCGCTGAACGTCAGCGTTTCGGCTTGCTGTTAAGCCTTGCCAGCTATGGCGGCCTGGGTCTGGCCCGCTTGATTAGCATGCTGATGATCGGTGCCGGCACGCCCTATCTCTGGTTCGCACTGGCCTGGGAAGGGACAATTGCGGCCCTGGCTTTGTTGGCCTTACGGACAAAAAAGCACAGCTGAAAGCTCGGACATTTTCAGGTAGTCTTCACAGACTCTTTTGTTCCCGAATTCCTGACCGTCCATGCATCCCCAGCCCCTTGTTACGCGCGAAACCCTGCGCGATGTCCGTTATGAAATCCGTGGTGAATTGGCCCGTCGTGCCCGCGAGCTCGAAGCCAATGGCCGCAGCCTGATCAAACTCAATATCGGCAATCCCGGCGCGTTCGGTTTCCGTGCGCCGGAACATTTACAGCAAGCGATTGCGGCCAATTTGCCGGAAAGCGATCCGTATACCCATCAACAAGGCCTGCCGCTGGCGCGCGAAGCTTTGAGTGTGTTTTACAAACAACGCAATACACCGAACGTGACGCCCGAAAGAATTTTTGTCGGCAATGGCGTCAGCGAACTGATCGATATTTCATTGCGCGCGATGCTGAACGTCGGCGACGAAGTGTTGCTGCCGAGTCCGGATTATCCCTTGTGGAGCGCCGCGACCATCTTGAACGACGGCATTCCGCGTTATTACGATTGCACGGCGGAAAATAACTTCCTGCCCGACCCGGAACAAATCGAAGATTTGATCACACCGCGCACACGCGCCCTGGTCATCATCAATCCGAACAATCCGACCGGTGCCAATTATCCAAAAGCACTGCTGGAAAAATTGGTGCTGATCGCGCGCAAACATAATTTGCTGCTGATGGCTGATGAAATTTACGACGGCATTTTGTACGACGATGCAAAATTCGAAGCTCTCGCACCTTTGGCCGGTGACCATCCTTGCCTGAGTTTCGGTGGCTTGTCGAAGGTGCATCGCGCCTGCGGCTGGCGCGTCGGCTGGATGGTACTGAGCGGCGAAGCGACCCGTATCGGTGATTATCACCACGCACTGGATCTACTCGGCGCACTGCGTTTATGCGCGAATGTGCCCGGCCAATATGCAATTCCGGCCGCACTCGAAGGCATCAATACGATTAGCGAATTGACGAGCGAAAACGGTCGTCTGTATGAATCGCGCCGTGCCGCGATTGAAGCCTGCGCGAACAGCAAGCATCTCAGCCTGGTCGCGCCGCAAGGCGCGTTGTATGGCTTTGTCGGCGTGACCGGCGAAATCGCCGAGCATTTCAACGACCATCAATTCGCCTACGATTTGATGGAACAGGAAAGCGTGCTCGTGGTGCCTGGCTCCAGTTTCAACGTTGCCTATAAAAATTATTTCCGCATTACTTTATTGCCCGAAGCCGACACGTTGCGCGAAGTCTTCGTTCGCATTGAACGCCTGCTGGAACGCTACGAAGAAAAAATCAAACAACGCGAAGTTGCATAGGCAATGCTTGAGTCCTTGCGTTATTTGGCACTAGGCGACTCTTACACGATTGGTGAAGCGCTGGCGGTCGAAGACAGCTGGCCAATGCAATGGGCGCATGCACTCCGCGCGAATGGCGTACACATTGCTGATCCCGGCATTATCGCGAAAACCGGCTGGACAACCGATGAGTTGTCGGATGCCCTGGATGAGGCAGAAAGCAATAGTACGATTCGTCCGCCTTATGATCTGGTGTCGTTATTAATCGGCGTCAACAACCAGTATCGCGGACGTAGCGCCGAGAATTATCGCGAAGAATTTTCCGGTTTGTTGAAACGCGCGATTGCCTACGCCGGCAATAAAACCTCGCACGTGTTTGTCGTATCGATCCCCGATTGGGGCATCACCGAATTCGGGCAAAAATCCGGTCGCGATGTTGCACAAATCGCGCGTGAGCTCGACAACTACAATCAGATCAACGCCGAAGTTTCGAAACAGGCTGGCGTGCATTGGGTCGATATCAGTAAAGTCACGCGTGAAATCGGCGCTGATCCGAAATTTTATGCCGAGGACGGCTTGCATCCATCACGTGCACTGTATGCCTTGTGGGTGAAAGAGCTGCTGAAAATTAAATTCTAAGCGTCTTCCCGACGAAAGTCGGGACCCAGAAGTGAAATACAAAGCCTGATATCAGATACGCGTCAAACCGGAAATTTTGATTCGCATAGTCATAAGTTAATGGATGTTTCTGGATCCCGGCTTTCGCCGGGAAGACGATTGTCTTTTTTTCCTCAGAATTTGTCGGATAGCGCGCACCCTCATGGCGCGCGTCGCGCTACAATCTCTCCATGAAAATCGCGCTCGTTACCGCCATCGCCGCTTTCGCTCTGGACGAAGATCTGGCGCCGCTTGCCGATGCATTGCGCAAAGCTGGTGCTTCGGTTGAAATTCTGGCCTGGGACGATTTCAGTGTTTCCTGGCAACGTTTCGATGCGATCGTATTGCGTTCGACCTGGGACTACACCGAGCGCCTGCCGGAATTTTTGGCCTGGTGCAAAAGCACCGCCAAGCAAACCAGAATGCTGAATCCGGCCGATGTCGTGAAGTGGAATACCGACAAACATTATCTTGCCGATTTGGCGAAGAAAAAATGTCCGGTCGTCGAATCTGTTTTTATTGAACCCGGACAAGCCGCCGATACATTCCCGCACTACGCCGAATTCGTCGTAAAACCGGCGGTCGGTGCCGGCTCACGCGATACCCAACGCTATCTGGCAAAAGATCGAACTGCTGCCGTCGAACATGTGAAGAGACTGCTGGACCAAAAACGTTCCGCCTTGATTCAACCCTACCTCGCCGAAGTGGACAGCAAAGGCGAAACGGCATTGATCTTCTTCAACGGCATTTTTTCGCACGCGATTCGCAAGGGGCCGTTGTTGCAACTCGATGAAGGTCCGACCGACCACTTGTTTGCCCCGGAAGCGATCACCGCACGCGAACCCGGTGGCGACGAACTCGAGGTCGCACACAAGGTTCTGGCGGCCATGCCATTCAAGTCCCTGGCCTATGCCCGCGTGGATTTGCTGCCCTCCAGCCAGGGCCCGATGTTATTAGAGCTCGAGCTCACCGAGCCCAGCCTATTCTTCGAACATGCACCCGGTAGTGCCGAACGCTTTGCTGCCAGCCTTTTGAGCTCCTAATCTGGCCCCGGCAAAGGCCAAACGGGTACAATAGACGCCTCTTTACCGCCGTCTGTGCAACAGCCATCGGACGGATTCTCGCTCAACGCAGGAAAGCCTCATGAAAATTTTGGTGGGTTATAAACGTGTGGTCGATTACAACGTCCGCATCCAGGTCAAGCCGGACAATTCCGGCGTCGTCACCGAAGGCGTGAAACTCTCGCCGAATCCTTTCGATGACATCGCACTCGAAGAAGCTTTGCGTCTGCGCGAAAAAGGCATCGCGACCGAAGTCGTCGTTTGCACGATTGGTCCGGCCGATTGCCAGGCACACCTTCGCAATGGTTTGGCGATGGGCGCTAACCGCGCGATTCATGTCGTAACCGATCAAGCGATTCAACCACTGACCGCCGCTCGCGCGATGTTGAAACTGGTCGAGAAAGAACAACCGGGTCTCGTCATGATGGGCAAGCAAGCGATCGACGATGACGCCAACCAAACCGGACAAATGCTCGCGATGTTGTGGAACCGTCCGCAAGCGACCTTCGCCAGCAAAGTGGAAATCGCCGACAACAAGGCAACGGTCACTCGCGAAGTCGATGCCGGCCTGGAAACGCTCGAAGTCGATTTGCCTGCGGTGATCACGGTCGACCTGCGTTTGAATGAACCGCGTTTCATCAAACTGCCCGACATCATGAAAGCAAAATCCAAACCGATGGAAACCTTGCAACTGGCCGACCTCGGTGTCGAGTCCGGCGATTTCCTCAGCACCACGCATTACGCGCCGCCTGCCAAGCGCAGCAAGGGCGTGATGGTGAAAGACGTGGCCGAATTGGTCGCTGCATTGAAAACAAAAGGTTTGGTGTAATCATGAGCAAAGTTCTTATCGTCGCCGAACATTTGAACGGCCAACTGAATTCCGCCACCGCCCGCTGCGTGACCTGCGCACAGGCAATGACCGCCGAATCGATTGATATCGTCGTATTGAGCGATGCACCTGACGCGATTGCTGCACAGGCCGCACAAATTGCCGGCGTCAGCAAAGTCATCACGATTGCCAATGCCGCGAACGCCCATTCGATTGCACATATTCTGGCACCGCAAATCGCCAGTCTTGCTGCTGGTTATTCGCATGTGTTTGGCCCATCGACCACGTTCGGCAAAGACCTGATGCCTTGCGTGGCTGCATTGCTCGGCACTGCACAGGTCAGCGACATCATGGCGGTGGAATCCAGCCATAATTTCAAGCGCCCGATCTATGCCGGCAATGCGATCATTAGCGTAACTGCACCGAACGACAAACCGGTTGTTGCGACCGTACGTACCGCTTCCTGGCCTGCAGCCGGTAACGGCGGCAGTGCAGCTGTTGAAGCAGCAAATGTCAGCGTTGCATTGCCAAGCCACACCCGCTTCGTCGGTTTGCAACAAGGCAAGAGTGATCGTCCTGACCTGCAAAGCGCCAGCAAAGTTGTTTCCGGTGGTCGTGCGCTCGGTTCGGCCGATGCGTTCTCGATCATCTATTCACTGGCCGACAAGATGGGCGCCGCCGTCGGTGCATCGCGTGCTGCGGTCGATGCCGGTTATGTGCCGAATGAATTGCAAGTCGGTCAAACCGGCAAAATCATTTCGCCGGAATTGTATGTCGCGATCGGCATTTCCGGTGCGATCCAGCATCTGACCGGCATTAAAGATGCAGGCACGATTGTCGCGATCAACAAAGACGGTGACGCGCCGATTTTTGAAATCGCCGATTTCGGTCTGGTCGGTGATTTGTTCCAGATTATTCCGGAACTGGAAAAAGCGTTGTAATTGATTCAACACTGTTTAAGAAAATGGCCGCATTGCGGCCATTTTTTTTGACCGTCGCAACAAACATTGTCTAACACCAGTCTTTCCGGTACTTTCGGCCATCACCGAAAAAAGGTCAGGCGATGTGCGGGATTGCAGGTATCTGGTATCGCGATGGCCAAACGGTCGATCATGCAGACTTGAAACGCATGGCCGATGCGATACAACATCGCGGCCCGGATGGTGAAGGCTTTTGGCAGCAAGACAATATCGGTCTGTGTCATCGCCGGCTAAGTATTCTCGATGTGAGTTCCCGCGGCAGCCAGCCGATGGCAACGCCCGATGGTCAACTACATCTGGTATTCAATGGTGCCATTCACAACTATGTGGAATTGAAGCAGGAGCTGCAGGCACTCGGCATTGTTTTCGTTTCGGAAACCGATACCGAAGTCGTGCTCTGGGCTTATCGGATCTGGGGGAAATCCTGTTTCGAACGCTTCAATGGCATGTGGGCGATTGCGATCTGGGATGCGAGCACGCAGGAACTCGTACTGGTTCGTGATCGCTTCGGCATCAAGCCGCTTTATTACAGCGTACGCGGCAATCGCATTGCCTTTGCTTCGGAAGCAAAAGCCATTCTCAGTGTCTTCAGTGAAGAGCGTGAAATTCAGCAACAGGAACTGGTCGGATTTTTACATGGGGTGAATCCGGATTGTTCGGACCGGACATTTTTCAAAAACATCTTCCAGATACTGCCAGGCCATATCTGCACTATTCACCGGGAAAACATTCACACGGAAAAATATTGGTTGTTCAAACCCGGAACCGAAATAGCCAGACCCGATGCCGAGGAAGCATTTCTGGCCTTGCTCGATGATGCGGTGCGCCTGCGGTTACGCAGCGATATTCCGGTCGGTGCAACGCTCAGCGGCGGCCTGGATTCGTCTTCGGTGGCGCTGCTGGTGGCGGCGCAAATCACTACGCCGATGCAGACTTTCTCGCTGCAATACGATGATCCATCCTGCGATGAAAGCGATTACGCCAGGATGGTGTTGCAGGAAAATAAGCTGTTGCTGCCGCATTTTTTCCAGCCGCCATCGACTCATTTGCTGGAAACTATTCGCAGCACCACCTGGCATCACGATGCTCCCTGTCCTTCACGTGGTCGCTATGCTGCCTGGCATTTGATGCAGGACACTTCGCGGCACGTGAAGGTGATACTGACCGGCGAAGGCAGTGATGAAATCCTCGGCGGCTATGGCCGATTTATTCTCGACGCGCTCTGGGATCGCTGGCGTCTCGAGTCGGCATCTTATTCGGCACTCAATACGGAATTGCAGGACCTGTCGGCCATCAGCGGCATCCGACATGCCTCTCTTCGAAAACTGCTGGCACGCAGAATCAAACAACGTTACTTTCCATCGACATTGCCTGCAGCCGATGTGCTGCCATCCGAACTGAAGCGATCGGCCGGACCTGCGATTAAGCCAACACGCGAATCACCCTATCGCAGCCGATTGAATAATTCACTCTGGCAGGAATTCACTGTCACCGGGCTTCCTGAAGTTCTGCACCATTTCGACGCCTGTACGATGGCCTTCGGCATCGAAGGACGTGCTCCGTTTCTGGATCACCGCCTCGTCGAATTGATGTTCAGCCTGCCGTTCAACGAAAAAATCCGCGATGGCTGGACAAAGAGTCTGTTACGGCGCGCGATGCGAAATATCCTGCCGGAACCCGTACGTTTACGCCGCCATAAACTCGGCTATCCGGCACCTTTGAATTCACTCTTTCGTATTCCCACGCATGCCGCCGAAATCAGAAACTGTTTGCTTGATGGAGAAGGCGTTCGGCAAGGCTGGTTTGACAGAAAAACACTCGAGAGAAAATTAAGCACTCGCTTGCAGCCGGGACGCTCGAATGATCCGGAAGTGCTTTGGCGATTATTGAGTACCGAGTTTTGGCTGCGGGATTTTATCTCGCGATGAGCCATTAATGCGCAAGCATACCTAGCGAGCCGTATCGCTCCAGCTTTTGAAGCCTGCCACATGCTTTAACGAAAAACCCTTCAAGCATTCACTTGAAGGGTTTTTTTAATCTTATTCGATGACGATGCTTCGTCCCTGACCGCACAGTTGTTCAGTGTCGGTGGTCGCATGGGAAAGATAAACATTGTAACGACCGGCCGGAAATTGGCTCAGGTTGAGCACAACGTCGAATCCGGCATTCGAGTAGTTCGCATTGTTTTTAAACGCCGCCACGATATCCTGCCGTTCGGTACGATTTACGACGGGCACATCCCAAAATTGGGTTTGATCCGCATTGCTGATTTTAAACACCAGCGGGTCGCCAATGCTTGCCGCTTTCTCGTCAACAAACCAACCGACGATGTTGATGTCGGCCGCTTTTGAAATGGATGGAACTTCGCCGTCCATGGATTTCATATTGACCAATTCGACATTGCAGCTCGTTACCGATGAACTTGCTCGTCCGTTGCTCGCAAGACTGGCACTAGGCACGACACCCAGAAGCGCCGGCGCCGGCGCGGGAGCAGGTGCGACCTCGACTGGCGCTTCGGAAGCAGCATCAACGACCGGTGCTGGTGCCGTCGCGGATTCTAGCGTTGCATCCTGGCAGGCAGACAATGCCATTACGCTGGCCAGAGTAAGGCCTAGGGTTTTTACTAAAGTTGCTTGCTTCATAGACATAACAGTTCTCACAGATTACTTGGTTGGTTAATTTTAAATGACGACGGGCAGCTTACAGCTGGAAACTCAGAATTTGAAAATATAGGACAACAGTCCGAAAAAGCCTTTTTGCTGCCATACGACTCGCAGATTGCCGGTAATTTCGTTTCGATAATCCGACGAACTGAAAAACTGCGAAATCGCCGAAAACATCCGCTTGAATCCGCGATTAGAGTTCCGCTTGACGGTTTCTTCCGGCGCTGCCCCCACTATCGACAACGAAGGAGCCGCAAACAAATCGGGCCGTTCTACCGGACCCTGGTGAACCATCCAGCTTTTTAACGACATATCGGTGCCAACCTGGAATGGTTCGGTGAACGTGCCTCGTAAATCCTGACGCAGTCGGTAATATCGTCGATGCAACAGCGGTATCTGGGTTCCATCATCATAGTTCGCGAAACCCCAGGTTTGATGCGAAATGGGATCAAGCTCGTCAAAACGCGTCTGTTCGGTATACCAATCCACCAGGCTGGTCACCGCGTCGTTCTCCGGTGCATTTTTCGTTGCCATCAGCCGATGGGCGCCGCTGTCGAAACCGGTGAAATGATAGAAACCGAGCGGCTCGCCATTGACGGTGTAGCCCCTGGTTTCGTCGCCGGCCAGCTTGCGCGTCGTGAGGTTCCAGGTCGCCACATTAAATCGCGGACTCTTCAGGATATGTACGCCATCGAAAAACACCGGTGCAAAATCGATCCAGCGTTGATCGGTAAACAAACCATTCGGAATATCGGCAACGCAATAGTGGTAGACCCGGTCAGACCACCATTTTGCGAAACGCCTGCTTTCATTTGTGTTGCTGACGGCGATAAAACCCAGGTTATAGATGCCGTGCTTCAGGCTGCAAATTTCATTGTCTTCAATCGCTTCCAGGGTCGTCTCGGGTTCGGTTTGATGCGGCGTCAACGCAATATTGGCCGTGCCTAAAACCGAAACGATATCGTCTATTCGCGAAAACAGAACCATGTCCGGATCGAGATAAATAACGCGCTCGACATCGGGCTCACGCAACAAGCTGGCCATCACGAACGGCTTTATCGCCGTTGCCAGTTCCACCAGGGTATGAAAGTAAATCCAGCGGGTTCTATCCGGTATGTCCAATTGCTCGACGGTGATCACCCGATCCAATGGTTCCCTGGAGAAATCCATCGTCTTGGGCAAGCGATCCGCCAATGCCAGCACCAGTTCAAATTCCGGATGATGTTTTCTTACAGAAGCAAACAATTTCCGGACTTTCGGCAAATAGTTCAGTGCGGCAGAGGTATAAACCACCGTCTTCGGAGATTTGTTTTTACTATTTGCGGGAGTGTTCAATGGGTGTTTCTGCCAATTGGTCGCGGAGCTTATAGATGGCCGTTAGCGCTGCTTCAGCCGTGGGGGTGTCAATGATAACGCCATATCGGTACTCCCTCACGCGTTCGGCGGGGGCGCCAAGGTCGAAAACCGCAAGAGGAAGCTCCATTTGCATGATTTCACTGGTGGCATAGGAAAAGGTCTCGGGACAAATCGATGGCAACAGACAAATGCCGACTCGCTGCTTTTGCAACAAATCCGGCAGATTGCTGGCCTGGTACGGCCCCAGCACTTCGAGACATGGCGAAGGCTCCATTTCATCGAGCGCGCCCAAAATCACAATTTTTGCATCCAGCTTGCGTGCCATGATCAACCGGGTCATTTCCTTGATGACGCGTGCACCTTTCTGGACACTGATATTGCCGATCACTGCAATGACCAAAGTGCCTTCGAAATTCGGTACAACCCGGGCAAGAGTCTTGCCGGTAAGTTGATGCGGTTGTACGAGTGCGTTTTTCAATCCCGGCGAATCGGGAAATGCTTTCTGGAACAAATCCACGGTTGATTGCGAGAACGCCACGATTTGATCGCACGCGTTGATGAAGTCCAGCCAGGGGGCTCGCCAATTCGCAATATCGGTTTCTTCGATAAACGAAGGAAAATATACCGGCAATGAAGCCAGGCATCGGCGACAAACCTCGGGCTCCGGTATTTTGCAAAAAACGCCATCCGCATTTACCAAGGTCCAGGTAGGGCAGACCGCAAAAAAATCATGCAGGTAAAAACTCAGCTTGCAGTTTTGCAGTGACTTGATTGATTTAACCCGCTGCAGAATGGTCTCGGGCTCAGGGTACGACACCAGGTCATTGACGATGATTTCCGATATTCTCGATTGCGAAAGCAGTGCGAATGCGGAAGCCACATCCAGAAATGCTTGACGATCGACTATGCCTTTCTTTTGATACGACACTTCGTACTGCAATCTTGGCAGATTGAAAGTCAGCAGGGCTGTGTCAAAGCCCTGGCTTTGCAGAGCCGTTATCTTGTCCTGACTGAACTTGTTGGCGCCACCGCCAAGCTGATGGTCGATGATCAAAACCAGAAAGTTGTCATTCGCGAAGCTCAACTTCTTCCGGGTTAGCGCCCGGATTTTTTGCGCACCATCACTGCCGAATTTTTGCAGGCGGTCAAAGATATGCGGCCAACGGCCGGCCCGCAGATGGCGCCAGCCTCGTTTAAGTTGCCCGCCCACCATCCGCGGCTCGAAGCTTTCGCCACTGTAACTTTGCGGAAAGCCGGGAACATCATGTTCAAGACATTCGCCATTAGCCAGCTCGACTTTCAGCGAAACCTGTCCGCTAAAGTTTTTCGGAATTTTTCCCTGAAAAATAATGCCGGCATATGTGCCGTGCGGTATCGTCGGAAACGCGTGCGCCACGTCTCCGCGCGTGCGATCGATTCCGCAACGCAGTTGTGTCACCGCGCCATCGGCATTTCGCAGTTCCAGCGTGATGCGCTTTGCCGGTGCGGCATCGTGTAAATACCAGCCCCAACCGTACAGCATACCATCGCGATAAACGGCCGAATCGATCGAGTAGCGGAAACTCATTGGCTAGTTTCTTGGCATTTCATGGGTGATGAGCGCTGCGATTTGAATCAACATCAATTCAATGCGGCATCGAGCTCGGCTCGCAAATCATCAACATGCTCGACACCGACACTCAGGCGAACAAGATTATCGGTCACGCCAAGTGCGGCACGACGATCGGCCGGAATCGAAGCATGCGTCATGATCGCAGGATGATTGACCAGGCTCTCGACGCCGCCCAGCGATTCGGCACAGGCGAATAATTCGGTGCGTTCCATGAAGCGGCGCGCGGCTTCGAGCCCGCCTTTCAGGAAAATGCTGATCATGCCGCCAAAACCATCCATCTGCGATTTCGCGAGTGCATGTTGCGGATGCGACGCAAGCCCCGGATATAAAACTTTTTCGATCGCCGGATGTTTTTCCAGCCAGGCAGCGAGTTCACCGGCATTTTCGCAATGCGCTTTCATCCGCAGATGCAAAGTTTTCAAGCCGCGCAGTGCGAGGAAGCTATCGAAAGGGCCTTGCACGCCACCGACCGCGTTTTGCAGGAAGGTCATTTGCTCGGCCAACTCTTTATCGTCACCGACCACCAGCATGCCGCCGACGATATCGGAATGGCCATTCAAATATTTCGTCGCCGAATGCATGACCAGATGAGCACCGAGTTCGAGCGGACGCTGCAGAATCGGTGATGAGAAGGTGTTATCGACCGCAAGACGAATACCGCGTTTGCGGGCGAATTCGGCCAGACGCGCGATATCTACGATTTTCAACAATGGATTGGTCGGGGTTTCGCACCAGATCAATTTGGTATTCGGTTTTACCGCTGCTTCGAGTGCGACCATATCGTTCAAATCGACGAAGGTAAAATCCAGATTCGCGGAACGACGACGCACGCGTTCGAACAAGCGATATGTTCCGCCGTAAACATCGTCCATGCACACTACGTGACTGCCGGCATCGAGCGAATCCAGCACGGTTGCCGTGGCGGCAAGGCCGGATGCAAACGCATAACCGTTCTCCCCGCTTTCCAGCGAAGCAACGCAGCGCTCGTAGGCAAAGCGCGTCGGGTTGTGGCTACGCGAATATTCATAACCCTGATGCACACCGGGACTTTGCTGGACATAGGTCGAGGTCGCATAAATCGGCGTCATCACGGCGCCGGTGGATGGATCCGGTGATTGGCCTGCGTGAATGGCGCGGGTACCGATTTTGTGGTTTTTGTTGGTGCTCATTTTGATTCCGATGTTTGTTTGGCAAGTCGGGCCCAAGGGCCCTCCTACGCGTATGTTTGCGACGTTTATTGCGAACGCCGACGCAAATAATTCAGCAAATCGATGCGGGTAATCAGACCCATGAATTTCGGACCGTCGACAATAATCGCGACATGGCCGCGATCGAATACCGGCAGCAGCGATTCCATCGATGCGGTTACTTCGAGCACATGCAGCTTGCTGACCATCGCTTCGCTGACCGGCTGCAGGAATTTCGGCTCGTCGCCATACACATGCATCAGCAAATCGCTCTCGTCGATGATGCCGACGATCTTGTCGCCATCCATCACCGGCAATTGCGATACGTCGTACAACTTCATGCGCTGGTAGGCGACCGTCAGCGAATCATTCGGGCCGACCACGACAGTGTCGCGCTGTGCGTACGGGCGCAAAATCAAATCGCGCAAATCGCCGTAGGTTTTGCGTTCGATAAAGCCGTTATCGAGCATCCAGTAATCGTTGTACATTTTCGACAAATATTTATTGCCGGTGTCGGGGACGAACACCACCACTTTTTTCGGTGTGGTTTGTTCCTTGCAATATTTCAATGCGGCGGCGAGCAAGGTGCCGGTCGACGAACCGCCAAGTACGCCTTCTTTCATCAACAGCTCGCGGCCCGCAAGAAAGCTCTCCTTGTCGCTGATCGAATAAGCTTTTTTCACCCGGGTGAAATCGGAAATGCTCGGCAGAAAATCCTCGCCGATACCTTCGACCAGCCAGCTTCCCGATTTCGTGCTGAGCACGCCTTCGTTGATGTATTGCGTCAGAATCGAACCGACTGGATCAGCCAGAATCAATTCGACATTCGGTGCCTGCTTCGCGAAATAACGCGAGAGGCCGGTCATCGTGCCGGAAGAGCCGCAACCGAAAACGATCGCGTCCATCTGGCCATCCATCTGCCCCCAGATTTCCGGACCGGTGCCTTCTTCATGCGCGGCCGGATTGTCGGGATTACCGAATTGGTTGATGAAATACGCGCCCGGCGTTTCATTGGCGATACGTTCTGCCATGTCCTGGTAATAATCCGGGTGACCTTTCGCAACATCGGAACGGGTCAGGATGACTTCGGCCCCCATCGCACGCAGATTGAAAATTTTCTCGCGGCTCATTTTGTCCGGCACGACAAGAATCAGCTTGTAACCCTTTTGCTGCGCGACCAGCGCGAGGCCAATCCCGGTATTGCCGGCGGTGCCTTCGACCAGCGTGTCACCGGGTTTGATCTTTCCGGCTTTTTCGGCAGCGCCGATCATTTTCAGGCCGATGCGGTCCTTGATCGAACCTCCCGGGTTTGTGCATTCGAGTTTGAGATAAATCTCGCACAAGCCGGCATCGAGATTCCGGGCTTTGACGATTGGTGTATTGCCGATCAGTTCAAGAACGCTTTGATGCACCGTCATAAAATTTTTTGGGTTGATATAGACGGGACATTGTACCCTGCGGCCGGCCTGCATGGCCTGGGCGGGCTTACGAGAGGGCAAATCAAATTGCGGGTGGCGATATCCCGACGAGGACGGGATGATCGCCACCACGCGGGTGAATCAGTTGGATCTACGGTCGAACAGTCGCGTTAATTTGTCTTTGGCGTAAAGTTTTTCTTTTTTCATTTTGACCAAAGTGGTGTCATCGATTGGTAGCACGCCTAGCTCGGCATCCAGGACCTGCTTATCGAGCTGTCGGTGTCGGTTGAGCAATGTACGAAATTCCGGATCGTTTTTTACCATTGCTTCAACATCGGACTGTGGTTGACTTTCAAACATCGTTGACCTCCATGCAAAAACGCAAACGCCCCGTCGAAACGGGGCGTGTGGACTTCAGGTCGGGCAGGTCTTTGTTGCAGTCAGTATCCAGAATAAGACGCACTTCAAGTTGTGCGGTGCTTTTGCAGTAGTGGACTTTTTCTGCTTGCATCGGCCTGGCTCGGTTCGCCATGAGACAACAGCGTCCCATGGGATATTGACGCTACTCCTGCGTTTTTAGGCTCGCAAGCACTTTCTTAAGTGTTTGTTTTTATTATGTTTTATAGCTGAATGGGGTTACGACGTCGTTCTCTTCACAAACCTTGAAATTCAAGTACTTAGCAATGTAAAACTTTCGCTAAGCTTTATAAGTGATTGAATCCGATGGCTAATTTACGATGATTTCGACCCGGCGGTTGCGCGCGCGCCCGGCAGCGCTGCCATTGTCCGCAACAGGCTGTGCCTTGCCCTTCCCGCTTGCTTTCATGCGAGCTGCCGAAACGCCGCCGGCTCTCAAGGCCACCATGACGGCCGTAGCGCGTCGTTGCGATAAAGCAAGATTCGCGATATCCGTACCCTGACTATCGGTAAACCCCTCGATACGAACACTGCCTTGTCCATTTCGAAGCAAAGCTGCCAGCTTATTCAAACTACTGACGGCCGAAGGAGTGAGAGTTGCACTACCGCTTGCGAACGAATTGCCGGCCAAGGTGTAAACCGTACTGGAACCTCGACGCTGCATCGGTGGCAAGGCATCGCCATCACTGACATTGTCGGATGCCAAAATACTGGCGAGCTCTGCTTCCTTGCGTGCCAGCTCTACTTCGCGCGCTCGCGCATCTGCCAGTTTGCGGGCTTGCACAGCTTGTGCATTTGATAACTGTGCATCGGCATTGGATTGTTCGCGCGCAATCCGTTCTTCTTCCACCGCCAGCGATAAGCGTTCGGCCTCTTCTTGTCGCGCCAGGTTTTGAAGTCGCAACTGGTCGGCCTCTCTGCGCGCCATCTCGGCATCGCGCTGCGAAGCCTGCAACATGATTTGATCTCGCTCGCGATCAAGCTGCTCGGCTTGACGCATCAATAATTCAGCCTGTGCCGCCACGTGTGCGGTTTCGACGCGCTTGCTGGCTATGTATAAGGCCTGTTCGCGGGCCTTGCTCTTGGCATTCAATAAATCGCTGACCGCCTGACGCGCCTTCAACCGCTCGACCGCCGCCAATTCGCCGAGCGCCGGATCGGCATCCAGTGCTGAAAGGCTGGCATTCAAACGATCAACATCCGGATTGGTTTTAGGTGCCGCAACGGCCGTGCTCGAGCTGATACAGAGCAAAAAGGCCAGTAGCGTCCATTGAAAATTGGCTAGCATTCGCTTCATATCAACGCTCCGTGTTGATTAAAAGTTGCCGACGCAGATCCGCATTTCGACCGGCCCTTTCATCTACGCCCTGACGCGCATTAGCCAGCTCGGCCTGCGCCTTGGCCAACTCGGCGGTCACCTGGGCACGTTTCGCCAAATCGCCGGCATCGCGATATTTGCGTTTGCCACTCAAGACTTGTGCCTCGCCCAGCTGTGATTTCGCAGCCTGCAAAGTTTGTGCGGCCGTTCCACGAGGCGATTGCCGTTCAGCCTGAGTGATGGCGGTTTGTGCTGCCGAAAGCTCGGCTACAGGTGGATCGAGCGCCCAAACTGTGGAGCTGACCAGTAAAAACACCAAGACTATATGGATTTTTAAAGTAGATAATGTCATAAGTATTTTTGGACAGATGGAAGCGCTAAGGCTATTGTTATAGCAGAACGCAGCTGAATCAACGAGACATACAGGGGTTGGATATGGATATTGGATATTTCCTTAAATTGATGACCGAAAAGAACGCCTCGGATATGTTTTTAACCACCGGAGCGCCTGTTTACATCAAGGTCGAAGGCAAACTTTATCCGCTAGGCAACACCGGCTTGCCCGCTGGCATGGTGAAAAAAATCGCCTACTCGCTGATGGATGAAGGCCAGGTCCCAACCTTCGAACGCGACCTTGAATTCAATATGGCCATTGCGGTCAAGGAAGCCGGTCGCTTCCGGGTAAATTGCTTCAAGCAACGCGGCGAAGTCGGCATGGTGATCCGCGCAATCAAGAGCGAAATCCCCAGCATCGATCAATTGAAACTGCCGGAAGTATTGAAAGACATCGTCATGGAGTCCCGCGGTCTGGTCCTGGTGGTCGGTTCAACCGGTTCCGGTAAATCGACTTCGCTGGCGGCAATGATCGATCATCGCAACTCCAACAATACCGGCCACATCCTGACTATCGAAGACCCGATCGAATTCCTGCATCGCCACAAGAAGTCGATCGTCAATCAACGCGAAGTCGGTCTCGATACCCACGCCTTCCACAATGCACTGAAAAACGCGATGCGGGAAGCGCCGGACGTTATTCTGATCGGCGAAATCCTGGATGCGGTGACGATGGAATCGGCGATCGCATTCGCCGAAACCGGTCACTTGTGTCTGGCGACCTTGCACTCGAACAACGCCGACCAAACCCTGGAACGGATTCTGAACTTCTTCCCGGAATCGGCCCACAAAAACATCCTGATGAACTTGTCGCTGAACTTGAAAGCGGTGATTTCGTTGCGTTTGGTAGTCGGTAAAGACGGCAAGCGTTTGCCTGCCACCGAAGTGCTGATCAACACGCCGATGATTCGCGATTTGATTCGCCGCGGCGAAGTGCATGAAATCAAGGAAGCAATGGACAAAAGCTTGCAGGAAGGCATGCAGACCTTCGACCAATGCCTATTCCGTTTCTACAAGGAAGGCAAGATCGAACTGGAAGAAGCCTTGCGCAAAGCCGACTCCCGCGATGGCCTGGCATTGAAGATTCGTCTGGCCGAAGGCGGTTCCGGCGAACACGATCCCTACGCGGATGTTTATACCGCTTAAGAATTCAGTTCAGACAAAAAACAAAAAGCCCCTGGTGAAAACCAAGGGCTTTTTTAATTCCTGAAATAAACTCAGGGCGCGATCAAATCGGCCAAACGAAAACGATGCGGGTCGCGGAACAATAGCGAATGAAACGGCGTCGCTTTTTTATCGAACGGTTTCCATTGGCCTTCTTGCTGCGCGAGTCGGTCCGCCATCACCCATAGCACGGCGGCATTGGCGCCCATGCCGAGATGAGTGGCACTGACTTCGACGTTCTCGGCCATATGGTGATCCGGCGCCAGACTCATGCGCCAGTTCACGATGCCGTCGGTTTTGCTCATGATCGAGGTGGTCGGTACGCTCGGTTGTCCGGCGACCAATTCCATCAGGCGCGGATCGTCATGACGAAACCCGCTGACCAATTCGAAAATTCGCCAGACATTGGTACCTTTCGGATGTCCGGTCAATGGCGAGCCCATCGTGATCACCGAACGGATGCGCTCGGGCATCCTCAACGCGAGTGCATTCGCCATCGCGCCGCCCAAAGACCAACCGACGATGCTGACCTTCTGATCATGCTCGAATTGTATTTGCCGCACTTTTTCAACCAGGCCCTTGATCACGTGTTCGCGAGGACCGAAATTCAGACCCTGGTCCCATTTGTAAACGGCATAACCCAAACGATCCAGATAGCGGCGAATCGGATAGGTACTGCGATCACCGGCCGCCAAACCCGGCAATACCAGGACCGGATGGCCATCGCCACGTGGCGCATTTTTCAATAATGGCCAGGCAGCAAGATACGAACCCCATTCAAAAACCGCGCGACCTTCCAGAGCCATGCATAACCATGACGGCGGTTTCAACGACTGATGTGTCTTGGGGCGTACGGCAGGAGGTTTCATTCAGGCAATTTCTCATTCAATTCGTATAGGGACCGTGACAACGCAGCGGCAAGCGCTTCCGGTTTCCGGACAATATCGCCACAGGCGGTGATCCCGAATTCCAGCGAGCCAGCATAGCTTTGTACCGTAATATTCAAAGCCAAACCGTGCGTCACTATGGATATTGGATAGTAGTGTCTCAGCTTCGCACCGGCCAGGTACAGCGGAATCGGCGGGCCCGGCACGTTGGAAATGGCGACATTGGCCAACGGCGGCAGACGTTCGGCGATCCGCCCACTGGCCCAAAGGCGCGACAGACCCGAGGCCCAGATCGGGGCCGCCAAACCGGGGAAATCGGTTGGGATCATGTTTTTGAAAGCGGCAACGCGTTGTTTGATTTGCGCGGTCGACGCTCGAATCGCCTGCAGGCGTTCGATCGGATCGGCGATATCGGTCGCCAGTAAACATTGCACCATCGAGACCTGATTATTGACGTCGGTATTGCCGCTCTCGCGCAACGACACCGGCATCGCGGCAATCAAACTTTGTTTCGGCAATTGCTGCGATTTCTTCAGCATCTCGCGCAAGGCGCCGCCGCACATCGCCATCACGACATCGTTCAAGCTGACATTAAACCCTTTCGCGACGCGCTTAACGACATCGATCGGAACCGAGACCGTCGCAAAGCTGCGGGCACTACTGATCTGCTGGTTAAACGGTGTGCGCGGTGCCAGCAAGATGCTATCGCGCAGATTCTTCAACTTGCTGGTTGATGTCATCTCGCCGGCAAGTTTTAGCGTGCTTGGCAATGCCCGTAACAATTTGGCGAATTGGTTGACGGTTGAACGCACCGCGGTCTTGGTGACATCGCGTTTGCGTAGACGCGATGTCGGAATTATTTCCGCAGCTTTCTTCTTGCCAGTTTTCTTTGGCGCTCTCGCTTCGATATCCAGCAGTACTTGCGCCAACGCGACGCCACCCTGCCCGTCAAGCAAGGCGTGATGCACTTTGGAATACAACGCGATGACTCCCGGCTCGACATTTTCGATGACGACGAATTGCCACATCGGCAATTTCCGATCCAGCAAGGCGGCATGCAGTTTTCCGGTCAGTGCATGCAATTTGCTCATGCCGCCATTGCCAGGCAAGGTTTTTTTCAACACATGCTTTTTTATATCGACCGTATCGGTCTCCACCCACATCGGATGCGCCAAATCGAGCGGCGTTTCTTTCAGCACACGGCGCAATGCCGCTGCACGCGGCAGGCGATCCTGCAGGTGAGCAATCAGTTCGGATTGGAAATCATATTTTTTCTTCGAGCGCGTCTTCGGTACTTCGATCAACATTACGCTGCCGACGTGCATCGGCGTGCCGGCATTTTCCAGATATAAAAAGCCGGCATCCAGGCCACTCAGACTGCGCAAGCGTTTCGACATAAACCCTCCGTGGCCAGCACCATTGGCCGATTACGCACCTTTGAAAACCGGCATGCGCTTTTCCTTGAATGCCGCAATCGCTTCGTGCATGTCTTCGGTTTTCAATATCTCGGGCAACATCGGCATCAAGGCTTTCAATGCAATGATATCGCCTTCGTGTCTTGCCTGACGTGCCGACGCCAACGCGGCCTGCACGCCCAGAGGTGCCGCGCTCGCAATGCTGCGCGCGATCTTCAGGGCGCAATCGAATTGTTCGCCGGGTTCGGCCAATGCCTGCACAAAACCCAGGCGATAGGCTTCTTCGCCGCTGAACTCGTCGCCGGTCAATAAATAACGCATCGCATTGCCCCAGCCAATTTCCTGCATCAAACGCACCGTGGCGCCGCCACAAGGAAAGAAACCGCGTTGTACTTCGAGTTGCGCGAAACGCGCCGTGCGCGATGCCACCCGGATATCGCCGGCCATCATCAATTCCATTGCAACCGTAAAACTGACGCCTTGTGCGGCGATCACCAGCGGCTTGCTCAATCGTCTTGTTTCATCGAGTCCGAACGGTTCGATTCCGCCTTGCGGTAAATCGGCCAGGCGACCTTGCGCCAATACCGGCGCCCATTGCGGCAAATCCAGACCGGCCGTGAAATGATCTCCGTGGCCAAACAACAAACCCACCCGCAAATCAGGATCGCGATCGAGCTCACCATAGGCCGCGGCCAATGCGCGATAAGTATCGACATCGAACGCATTGCGCTTGTCGGCGCGGTTGAAACCCATCAATAGAATATGACCATCACGCTCGACGGTAAGTTTGCTGTCGTTCATCAGAACGCTGCCACTGGCATCATCAGTGTGGTGTCATCCATTTTCTGCAGCAGCGCCGCCTGGACTTTTATCTTTGGCAGTTCGTAGTTGAAGAAGAAACGGCAGGCCTGCAGTTTTCCGAAATAAAAATCCCTTTCGGTTGTCTTTTTTTCCAGATGTCGATTGGCGATCACGGCTTGCTTGAGCCACATCCAGGCAATGCAGACATGGCCCATCATGTTCAGATAATACGCGGCATTGGCGAGGCTCAGGCTGACGTCGCCGGTCTGCATTTGCTTGATCAATACTTGCGTCGTTTTATTCACCTGCCGCAAAGCTTCAGCCAATTCGTCCGCATAAATGCCCAGATTGACGAACTCCGACGCTCGCAAGATATCGGCTTGAATGGCTTGCTGCAGGAAACCGAGGGCGGCACCATTTTCCTGCAAAATTTTTCTGCCGAGCAAATCGATCGCTTGAATTCCGTTGGCGCCCTCGTGGATCGGATTCAAACGATTATCTCGATAATATTGTTCGACCGGATATTCACGCGTATAGCCATAGCCGCCAAGTATCTGAATCGCCAAATCATTGGCCTTGCAACACCACTCGCCACTCCAGGCCTTCAGAATCGGCGTAATCAAATCCAGCAAAAGCCTGGCTTCGCGAACTTCTTCTTCATCGGTTTCGTTATCCCGCAAATCAATCAGACGAGCGGAATAAAACGCCAACGCCAGTGCGCCTTCGGTATAGGATTTCTGCTGCAGCAACATGCGACGCACGTCGGCGTGTTCGATCAATGCCACCGGCGGCGACGCCGGGTCTTTTTGTTCTGGATGCCTGCCCTGTCTGCGCTCTTTCGCGTATTCCAGACTATGCAGATAACCGGCCGTGCCAAGCATGATCGCACCAACGCCAACACCAATACGGGCTTCATTCATCATGTGAAACATCTGCGACAAACCCTGATGCTCGGATCCCACCAGATAGCCGACACAATTATCCTGCTCGCCGAATTTCAGAAAGGTGTTGACGATTCCGCGTTGGCCCAGCTTGTGATTGACGCCTGCGAGTTGCACGTCATTGCGCGCACCCAGGCTGCCGTCGGCATTGACCAGAAATTTCGGCACGATAAACAGGCTGATGCCTTTCACGCCGTCCGGACCGCCGGGAATTTTCGCTAGCACCATATGAACGATATTTTCGGACAAATCGTGTTCGCCGCCGGAAATCCACATTTTCGAGCCGCTTAAACGATAGCTTCCATCATCATGCAAAGTAGCCGTCGTCTTGATATCGCCAAGCGACGAACCCGCCTGCGGTTCGCTCAGGCACATCGTGCCCAGAAAGCGACCCCGCAAAATCGGCCGCATATATTTTTCCTGCTGCTCGGCCGTGCCATGCGCTTTCAATAAATTCGCGACGCCGCGTGCCAGCATCGCGTAACCCATCGTCGAGACATTCGCACTGGCGAACAATGCATCGCAGGCCAATGAAATGCTGTAAGGCAGCTGCATGCCGCCATCGGCTTGATCGGCAAACACCGCTGGAAACCCGGCTTCGGCATAAGCGTCCAAAGCGGCTTTCACTTCCGCAATTATCTTCACCCGCCCGTTATCAAACTCGGGCTCCTGATTATCGGATTTTCGGTTATGCGGCAAAAAATGTTTTAGCGCCAAATCGTGGGCTGCCTCGATTACCGCATCAAAGGTTTCGGTTTCATGTTCCGCGTATCGCGGATAGTCACAAAGTTTTTCGACCGGAAAAACTTCATGCAATAAAAACTCCAGATTCGTTTGATTAATCAGCGGCGATGTGGACATGGGCTTTCCTTCTTTTTTTACCAGTCTAAGCGATTCGGGCGCGAAGTGAAGTGTCCGGGCTTCTTCTTTCCACAACCCGCGTTATACTGGGTTTTTACACCGATTGACTGCATGTTTCTCGAGCACTTCCAGCTGCGTGAACCGCCCTTTTCGATCAGCCCGGACCCGCGTTTCGTTTTTCTGAGCGAACGCCATCGGGATGCCTTGGCGCATCTGTTGTACGGCGTCGGCCAGGGCAGCAGTGGCGGTTTCGTACAATTGACCGGCGAAGTCGGTACCGGAAAAACGACTCTCTGCCGTTTATTGCTGGAACAATTACCCGCCAATACCCGGGTCGCGCTGATCCTGAATCCGATGCTGTCGCCGATTGAATTGCTCGAAGCGATTGGCAAGGAACTGCATATTCCGTTGCGCGGCAAGCAAGGCCACCAGAAACGCCTGATCGATGCCCTGAACGTCTATTTGCTGCAAGCTTATGCCGAAGGTCTGCGCGTCGTGCTGATTATCGATGAAGCCCAGAATCTTTCGGCCGATGCGCTGGAACAGGTTCGCTTGCTGACCAATCTGGAAACCAATACGCAAAAACTATTGCAGATTATCTTGCTGGGCCAGCCCGAATTACGCGACCTTTTGGCACGACGCGACTTGCGGCAATTATCGCAACGTATCACGGCACGCTTTCATCTGACGCCGTTGACCGAAACCGAAAGCCGGCAATATTTGCGCCATCGTTTTGCGATCGCCGGCGGCGCGCAATTTCCATTTGCCAACGACGCCATGCAAGCCTTGTTTAAATATTCGAAAGGTATTCCGCGCTTGTTGAATATCATCGCCGACCGGGCATTGCTGGCGGCTTATGTGCACGAAAATAAAATGGTCGATAAGAAACTGGTGTCGCTGGCCGCAAAGGAAATTCTGCCGACGCAGAATTACTTCAATTTTCGACGGGTCGCCTTGTGGTTCTCGGCAATACTGCTGACAACCTTGCTGGGCTTTGGCATTCGCTATTACTTCGATTCAAATGCAAACGATGCGGGGGTCGAGTATGTCACTCATTCTTGATGCCCTGAAAAAATCCGAAGCCGAGCGTCAACGTGGCCAGGTGCCTAACCTGCTAAGCCCGTTACCATCTACCCCAAGTCATATACAAAGGCAGAAAACAACACACTGGCCCTGGTTGATGGTAGTCGCGATCTTGCTGGCCGCTCTGGCGCTTGGCTACTTCTTCATGAAACCTGACGACATTGAAGCTCCATCGGTTCTGCCTGTGCCGGCAGATCAAACACCAACGCAAGCCAGCGCCACGAAACCGGAGAATATCGTCACGCCGCCGGCTCCCGTTGTGTCGGAACCGAAACCAGCGCAAATCGAAAAACCACAAACTGATGCCATTGCAACAGCTGCTCCGCCAGTAACGCCACCTGCCACGCCCGAATTCCCGCAAGCGCCATCGGAAGTACCTGCCGAACAACAACGCATTGCCAGCATGTCGGAAATGCCAGTGGATCAGCGGCAGCAATTACCAGCACTAAAACTCAGCATGCATGTGTATTCCTCCGAAGCCGGCAAACGTTTTGCAATCATCGATGGTCAGCGAGTAAACGAAGGTAGTGTTTTAGGATCCGCCGTGATCGAGGAAATTCGCCAGGACGGCGTGGTATTGTCGGTGCAGGGACAATCCTACTTGCTACCAAGACCGTGAGTACCGCATAAGTGTTTGTCGATCTGCCCTCGAGAAAAAAAACCAGCAGACGTTGGGCAACCCCATTGCTGATCGGCATCATCGTGCTCGCATTTTTGTGGTTGCAATGGTGGCCAAGCAACGACGAAATCAAAATGTATCTGGATCGATGGGGTACTTTGTCAGGCAGCCTGCAGCAATGGCGTGTCGATTTTACCGACGGCCGGCCGCTGACTTTATTGAGCGCACTGTTCATTCATATCAATTGGCTGCACATGCTGGGCAATGTGATTTTCCTGCTGATCTTTGCCTATCCTTCGGAAAAAACCCTGGGCCCCTGGCGTCTGCTGGCGGTATTTCTGGTCGGTGGCGCAATAGCCAATCTGATGGCTTCATTGATGCTGGACACTCCCGGACGATTGATCGTCGGCGCCAGCAGTGGCGTGTCGGCACTGATCGGCGCATATCTCGTGCTGTTCCCGAACGCACGCCTCGGCATCGTGTTGCCGCTCGGACTGTGGCTGGAGTTCGTCCGGCTGCCAGCCGTCGTACTGATCGGCGTCTGGGCCCTGCTGCAATGGCTGTTCACTTTTCTTGGCCCGGCATTTGGCCATGTCGCCTGGTGGGCGCACGTCAGCGGTTTTATCGCAGGTATTATAATTGCGTTGCTGATGCGGCCATTCATCAAAATTCCGCGGCATAAATAGTTTATGAAAAAGCTCTACAAAATTACCTTCTTCAATGCCGGAAAAATTTACGAGCTCTATGCCCGTAAAATCATGTCGAGCGATATTTGGGGCTTTACCGAAATCAGCGAGCTGGAGTTTGATGTCAACGAAGGCCTGGTCGTCGATCCTACCGAAGAGCGCTTGCGCGACGAGTTCGCCAATACCAAGGTGCTGCACCTGCCAATGCAAAGCATCGTGCGCATCGAAGAAGTCGACCGGAAAGGCCAACTGGCGATTCGCGATGCGACTACCGGTGAAAAAGTCGTCACGCCATTTCCAATCCCGATGAAACCCCAGCGCTAGCTACTCATGCGAATCGCAATACTCTTTCACGAAAGAGATCGCTCCCGAAATTTGCTGCGTTACGACATCATGCATGTTGCCAGGTACTGGCAGGAAGCCGGCCATGAAGTTCTTCCGGTCTTCGGCACCGGGAAATTCGTTGCTGCCGATATCGCGCTTTTGCATATCGATCTTAGCGTGGTGCCGCAACGGTATCTCGATTTCGCCAATCAATATCCGATCTGCCTGAACAAGCAGGCGATCGATATCCGAAAATCCGCGATATCGGAACAATTGTTGCAGCAAAGCGACCGATACGATGGACCCGTGATCATCAAGTCCAACGAGAACACCGGCGGCATTCCCGAACGCGTCAACGGTAATCGCTGGTCGCGTGTCGGCCAACGCTTGCGCGAGTTCGGGATGCATCTGCAACATCGGATGCTGATTCGACAACCCTCCGATTACCGGATTTTCGATCATCTGAGCAAAGTGCCTGACGAAGTATTTTCGCGACCGGACCTGGTCGTCGAAAAATTCCTGCCCGAACGGGACGGCGAATTTTATTGCACGCGGGCCTACCTTTTTTTAGGTGACGGCCAGAACTGTCAGATGACCGTTTCTCGCAATCCGGTTGTCTCGGTCGGAAATTGCGAGCGACTGGTGGAATGCGAAATTCATCCGCGCGTGATTGAATGGCGGCGGCAACTCGGGTTCGACTATGGTAAATTTGATTACGTCATACACGATGGTCAGGCCATTTTGTTGGACGCAAATAAAACCACCGGCAGCGGGGACCTGGTCGGAAATCCGATGATTGAACGCTTCAGGAAAATGCGGGCGGAAGGTTTGCTGCACTATTACAATCAAGTCTTATCGGGTGTTTCTGCATCATGAGCCAAACCAGCATCATCATCACTACCTACAATAATCCGGCCTGGCTTGAAAAAACACTCTGGGGTTTCGCCTGTCAAACGCGGCAGGATTTCGAAGTCGTGATCGCCGACGACGGCTCGAAGTCTGCGACTCGTGATCTGATCGATGCGATGCGTACAAAAGTACCTTATGCGATTCAACATGTCTGGCAGGAAGATGACGGTTTTCGCAAATGCCGCATTCTCAACCAGGCGATTGTGCAGGCAAAAGGGGATTACCTGATCTTTACCGATGGCGACTGCATTGCCCGCCGGGATTTTGTCGAGACCCATCTAAAACATCGCAAGCCAGGCGCCTATCTTTCCGGCGATTATGTCCGCTTGCCGATGCCGACAAGTGAAGCGATCAGTAAAGACGACATCCTGAGCGGTCGCTGTTTCGAGCTGGATTACCTGCTTGCCAACGGCTATCCACGCAAGAAAATCAGCCAGCGTCTGAAGGCGAAAGGATTGAAGGCAGGTTTTTTGGACACCTTCAGTTTTGTGCAGGCCAATTGGTATGGCAATAATGCTTCGGGCTGGAAAAAAGACCTGATGGCGATCAATGGCTTTGACGAGCGCATGGCGTATGGTGGTTCCGACTGGGAATTTGGCGACCGCCTGAACCGCTCGGGCATTAAGCGCATACGCGTTCGCTATCGAGCCATTGTCCTGCACCTGGACCACTCGCGCGGTTACGCCGATCCGGAATTGATCAAGAAAAACAAAGCGATCTGGGATGAAGCCGTACAAAAGAAAACGGTCTGGACCGACTTCGGCATCTCGCAACACGCAAAATCCTGATTTATTTTTTCGGCTTCGGTTTCGGAGCGCTGGCTAATTTCAGACGCGCCAGTGCACGATTGACAATGTCGTCGCCGACGATCGATTCGCCGCGCGAAAATCCATCTTCGATTTCATGATCCCCGGCCAGGTGGCCAACCAGATCCTGTTCCCGCATGCTCTTGTTGGTGGTACCGCTCACAATCACGTCCGGCGTAATGCCGTTGGCCTGAATCGATTTTCCGTTAGGCGTGTAATAGCGCGAAATAGTCAGCTTGATACCATCGCCGCGCGTCATCGGAAATACTTTTTGTACCGAGCCTTTGCCAAACGTACGACTGCCCATCAACAAAGCGCGCTTTTGATCACGCAGAGCTCCTGCAACGACTTCGGAGGCGCTCGCGCTGCCGACATCAACCAACACGACAATCGGTGCGCCATTCAAAATATCGCCAGGCGATGCACGCAAAATCAGGTTCGAATCCGCCATGCGTCCACGCGTACTGACAATCACGCCGGAATCGAGAAATGCATCGGCAATCTGCAAGGCCGCTTCCAGCAAACCACCCGGATTGCTGCGCAAGTCGATGACCAGGCCACGCAATTTTCCGCCTTGCGACTTATTGAGTGCATTGACGGCCTGCAGCGTACGTCGACCGGTATCTTCCTGGAAAGTGCTGATTCGGATATAGCCGTAACCCGGTTCGAGCACGCGGGATTTGACACTATCGAGCTTGATCAGCTCGCGAACGACTACCACTTCCAGCAAGCTGGTTTCACCCGCGCGCAGAATATTCAAACGCACGCCCGAGCCCGGTTTTCCACGCAAGCCAAGGCTCGCATTATTCGCATTGCTGCCTTTGACCGGCTTGCCATCAATCGCGGTAATGATATCGCCCGAACGCAAGCCCGCCCTGGCCGCTGGCGAACCATCAATCGGTGCGACGATCGCAAGACTTTTATCCTTGCGCAATTCGACTTCAATGCCGATGCCGGCATAAGTGCCGGATGAAAATTCCAGCAATTCAATCATTTCCTGTTTGTCGAGATAGGCACTGTGCGGATCCAATTCCTGCAACAGACCGCGCAAGGAAGCATCGAATAAATCGCCATCGTTAATCGGGTCGACATAGGACTGTTCGACCAGACTCAGCACTTGCATATAGCGGCGAATTTCATCAATCGGAATCGGGGTGCTGGCCGGGGTTGTATTGGTTCTCGGCGCGGCACTACGTACCGCCTGGGCGAAGCCCGTCGACGAAGAAAAAAACAAGATGACCAGCAAGAGCGCGCGCATTCGTATTCCTAGGGTTTTAGCCAGACGCGAGGATCTTTCGGCTGACCGTTTTGACGCAATTCAAAATATAGCGCCGGACTGGCTTGTCCACCAGAGCGGCCCAGCGTAGCTACGGCTTCGTTTGCGCTGACCGCATCGCCGACGTTTTTCAGCAAACTGTCGTTGAATGCATACAGACTCATCCAGCCATTGCCGTGATCGACAATCAACAACAGGCCATAGCCTTTTAACCAATCGGCATATGCCACGCGGCCGGCCGCCACGGCACGAATTTCGGCACCGACAGCGCCGGCGATCAATAAACCATCGCTACGATGGCCGTCCGGCATGCTGCCTCCGAAACCTGCAAGCACGCTGCCCTGTACCGGCAAACGCATTGGTCCCATCGGCACATTGGTGAATGTCTTGTTCGGCGTCCTGCTGGATATTTTCTTGCCGCCGCGAGGCGTGGTTTGCGCCGGTTTTTGCGCCATCAGCTTTTGCAGTTTGTTCAGCAACGCGTTCAGATTTTTTTCGTCGCGACCCAGTGCATTCAAACGTGTTTTCTTGTCGCGATATTGCGCGTCTACTTTCGCCAACGCCTGATCACGCTGTTTGCGCTGTTCATTCAAGGCGGAAAGATTTTTTTCCTGCGCAATTTTTGCCTGTTCGAATTGTTGCTGCTGCAGCTTGACCTTCTCGGTCATGGCCGACAATTCCTGCAACTGTTTCGATATCGCGTCCAGTTGCGCTTTCTGATCGGCCTGAAAATAACCATGGTAGGCCAGCGCGCGCGAAGAGTCGCTGATTTTATCCTGCGATAAAACGATTTCCAGGCTTGGCGTCTTGCCAAGCGTATACGCCGAGCGAATCAGTGCCGCCAAGGCCTGTTTCTGTTTTTCCAGCTTGACTTCAAGCGTCCGCTTTTCCATTCCCAGCAATTCCAGCTGCGTTTGTTGCGCCATTAATTGCTGACTGCTCTTGCGCGCCTGTTTACTGGCCTGCGCCACCTTCGCATCCATCTCCCGAACCGATTGATTGGCTTCGGCACGTTGCTGTTCCAGTTTTTTCTGGTCTTCGCTCAGTTTCTTGATTTGCGCCTGCACCGCCTCGAGTTTTTTCTTCTGTGCGGCTGCCTGCGCTTGCGCCGAAGGCTTGGCCGGCAACGCGACGCCGGCTTGCATTGCGAACACCAACAACGTCATCGCAATAGCGAACGACTTGAGCACTCAGCTTAACTCCACCAACGAAGTGCCGGTCATTTCGGCAGGTTTTTCGATACCCAATAAATACAGAATCGTCGGCGCAATATCACGCAAGGCGCCACCTTTTCTCGTCGTTGCTTTGCGGCCAACGTAGACAAACGGTACCGGGCCAATCGTATGCGCCGTATGCGGTTCGCCAGTAATCGGATCACGCATCATTTCCAGATTGCCGTGATCGGCGGTTACCAGCATTTCGCCGCCAACCGAAACAATCGCGGCACGCAAAGCGCCCAGCGCGGTATCGACCGCTTCGGCGGCCTTGATTGCAGCCGACAAGTCGCCGGTATGGCCCACCATATCGGGGTTCGCGATATTGCAAACGATCACATCGTATTGCTGGCCGCGAATCGCGGCGACCAGTTTTTCGGTTAATTCCGGACAACTCATTTCCGGCTGCAGGTCATAGGTCGCCACTTTCGGCGAAGGAATTAAAATGCGATCTTCACCAGCCGCGGTCTGCTCGCGACCGCCACTGAAAAAGAACGTGACGTGCGCGTATTTTTCGGTTTCGGCAATCCGCAATTGCTTGCAGTGATTCGCCGCCAATACATCGGACAGCGTGTTCGGCAAATCGTCGGAACCATAAGCCACGGCGGCATCGAGTTTTTCGTCGTACTGACTCAGACAGACAAAACGCGACAGTGCGATTTGTCTTGGCTTGGCAAAGCCGGAAAAATCCGGCTGCACAAAACACGAGGTTAGTTGGCGGGCACGATCGGCGCGGAAATTCATGAACACGACAGCGTCGTTGTTTTCCATTTTGGCGCCACCGTCGATCACGCTGGCTTTGGCAAACTCGTCGGTTTCGCCGCGTTCATAAGCTGCCATCAAGGCGCTCAATGCATCATCGTATTGATACTCGGCTTGCGCTTCGGCGATCGCCAGATAGGCGATTTGCTGGCGATCCCAACGCTGGTCGCGATCCATCGCGTAATAACGTCCGATCACGGACGCAATTTTTGCGTTACCTAATTCATCACAAACTACCTGCAATGCCCGCAAGCTGGCTTCGGCCGATTTCGGCGGCATATCGCGACCATCGAGAAACGCATGCACGGCCACTTTTTTCACACCTTGCCGATGCGCCAAATCCAGCATCGCGAAAATATGCGATTCATGGCTGTGCACGCCGCCGGGCGATAACAATCCAAACACATGCAAGGTCGCATCATTTTGATTGACCAGATTGCAGGCTTTGACCAATTCCGGATTGCTGTAGAAACCGCCATCTTCGATATCGGCATCGACGCGGGTTAGATCCTGATAAACGATGCGGCCGGCGCCGATATTCATGTGTCCGACTTCGGAATTCCCCATCTGACCATCGGGCAATCCGACAAAACGACCTTCGGTATGCACCAAGGTATTAGGGAAATCCCGTAAAAGCGCTTTCCAGTGCGGAATTTGCGCGAGTGCAATGGCGTTATCTGCAGTCTCTTCACGATAGCCCCAGCCATCCAGAATCAGCAGTAATAAGGGTTTCGGACGATTCAATGCTGGCTCCTGACCAATGGCACATCACAATTGTAACGAAGTACAGACACACTGTTCGTGCTTTCCGCTTCGTCGCTTGTTTCATTAAGACAACTCGCAGCGTGAAAAGTTGGGACGGTCTCTAAACCTTTTCCATCTCGCCTGCATCCAAGGCATACCATCGTTTGAGGAGTTCGCCATGCGCCGCACCGTTTTGTTTCTCGCTCTCGCTTTAGCTGCCAGCGTTACCTTCGCCCATGACCACGAAAGCGGCAAGGATGTTTCGAAGGTCAATGGCAGCATCCATGCCGAAAGCGGCCATAGCTATGGCGATCTCGATACCGTGAATGGCAGTATCCGAATCGATGCAGGCGCAACGGTCGATGATGCCGAAACCGTCAATGGCGCGATCAGCAGTGACGACAAGGCTGTCCTTGGCAGCGCCAGCACCGTCAATGGCGCCATCACTCTGGGTCAACAAACCCGCGTATCCGGCAATGTCAGTACCGTCAACGGTGGCATCGTCGTCGGCAAGTTGTCTGAACTCAACGGTACCGAGCTCAGCACGGTCAATGGCAAAATCCTGATTTATCAATCCAATATCAAAGGCCGCATCGAAACCGTCAACGGCGACATCACGGTAGGCAGCCACTCGCATGTCCATGGCGGCATTCTGGTCGACAAACCGACCGGCTGGGGCTGGGGCAAGCCGAAAGTGCCGCGCGTCATCATCGGACCGAATGCGGTCGTGATGGGCGAGCTGATATTCAAGCGCGAAGTCGAATTATGGGTACATAGCAGCGCCAAAATCGGCAAAGTCACCGGCGCAAAGGTCCAAACCTACACCGATAAGCCACCAGCTCGCAAAGATTGAGACTTGGCTCAAGCCCTGAAAAGGACAATCGCGTTATCATCCTGATTCATTCCGGAGGTGCTATGTCGCGATTTGTCCTGGTTTCAGTCGTCTGTGTTTTCTTAAGCGCATGTCAGGCTCCATCCCGCATAGCAGATCCCGTCGTGACAGCCGAGCCTTCGGTTACCGACATCCAGCATGGCTTCGGTCCGGAAGTATCGACCGAAGACTTGTCCATGCATATCAAAGTGTTGGCCTCCGACGAGTTCGCCGGCCGCGCCCCGGGCACCATCGGCGAAGACAAGACGGTCGCGTATTTGACCAAGCAATTCAAACGCCTTGGCCTGAAACCCGGCAACGGCAACAGCTATGTGCAAACCGTACCGATGATTGAAAGTTTGGTCGGCCCGAACTCCAGCATGAGCGTCAGTAGCAAGGGCAATAACCAGAGCTTGCTGATGGGCAAGGATATGGTGATGGGAACGCGTAGCGAGCTGCCGGAAATCAAAATCGATGCCAGCGACATGGTCTTCGTCGGTTACGGCGTAAATGCGCCGGAGCAAAAATGGAATGACTACGCCGGCCTGGACGTCAAAGGCAAAACCGTCGTGATGCTGATCAACGATCCGGGTTTTCATGCCGGCGATGCCAGTTTATTCGAAGGCCGCCGCATGACTTATTACGGTCGCTGGACTTACAAATATGAAGAAGCTGCGCGTCAAGGCGCAGCGGCTGCGCTGATTATTCATGACACCGAAGGTGCGGCATACGGTTGGGACGTCGTGAAAAACTCCTGGTCCGGCCCGCAATTTGATTTGCCGAAAAGCGAAGATCCGGAAGCACGCATTCCGGTACAAGGCTGGTTAAGCGCCGAGGCAGCCGGACAATTATTCAAGAATGCCGGACTGGATCTCATGAAACTGCGTGCCGCCGCTAACAAGCGTGGTTTCAAGGCAGTGCCATTGAACTCGCAATTGAATGTCGATTTGAAGAACAGCACCAAACGTGGCGAATCCCGCAATGTGCTGGCTATGTTGCCCGGCAAGACTCGTCCCGATGAAGCCATTGTCTACACCGCGCACTGGGATCATCTGGGCACGCATCCCGACGAGCCAGGCGACAATATCTATAACGGCGCAATCGACAATGCTTCCGGTGTTGCCGGCGTACTGGAAATTGCCGAGCAATTTACCGTCAATAAACCGGCGGATCGCTCGGTCGTATTTTTATTCGTGACG
>JAKFDD010000018.1:0-3837 GCA_036676335.1 Arenimonas sp.
ATCAACGTGAACGTTGCGAGCCTGGTCGATTGCGGCGACGTTACCACCGGTGGTGGCGTCAGCCTGTGCATCGACGCTATGCTTCATATGCTCGCCAGAGAGTTCGGCATGCCCGTGGCGCAGGAAACCGCGCGAATCATGGAATACACGCGTGCTTGGAATGCAAACCGCCGTGAGTTTCCGCCGATATGATGCGGGCCTTGCAAGATAACGTTGCCGGCGTCGCCCTTCCCGGTGCGATTCGCACGGTGAAGTATCCAGAATGCACACACGCGTAATGTCGGCAGCACACTCCAAGATGGCAAAAGATAAAAAAGCGTCCTCTCTCCCCACGCCGGCCCCCAATGTCGGCGAGTTGATCGGCAAAAAACTTTTCAAGCTGCGGAAAGAACGCAGGATGACGCTCGACGAGCTCGCTGCGCGCACCGGATTCACCAAGGGCTATTTGTCAAAAATAGAAAACTACAAAAACGTGCCCCCGATCGGAACACTCTCAAAGATCGCGCAGGCATTTGCCTGCGATATCGGACAGTTCTTTCAGCAGGAAGACGACTGGATCGAGGACGGCATCTCGCTCGTACACGCACACGAGAGACAAGCTGCCATACGCGGTGGAACGGCCTTCGGCTACGATTATTCGAGCCTTGCGCACAAGAAGCGCAACAAGCACATGGAGCCGTTCATATTCACATTCCCTGCCGAAATCGACATGGATACGTTCTTCGAGCATGACGGCGAAGAATTCGTATTTATGCTTCGCGGCAAGGCGCAATTCGAAACCAAGCGCCAGAACAAGATCGAGAAGTGGACACTGGATGCCGGCGACAGCCTGTATTTCGATTCGCGCATTCCCCATCGCGGGCGAAGCCTGAGCGGCGACTCACAAGCACTGGTCGTGCTGTTCCAGCCTGAATAAGACTCACCAACCTCTGGTCGAATCGGCAAACAAAGCCGATTCGCCATACCGAGCCCCTCCTCATTCATCTTCAGCGCGTTACCGCAGTACATCGCCTTGCATCGACCTCAAAAAAACGGCGCCCCGCGTTGCACATGCAGGGCGCCGTTGAGCGATCCGATTCACTCCAATCGGGCCGAACAGCCTGTTTTCAGATCTGCCCTCCTATTACAGGAGGCACGATCCGGTCGGAGCGCTCGTGATTCATTGTCACCGCCGGGGCGGTCTCCTTAGCGAACAAGACCGCAACAATGGTGATCAAAGCGATACCGATCATCAGCAGCGAGACCGGCCAGGTCGCGCCGTGCGTTGCGCCGACAACCGCGGCGGCCACCACTGGAACGATCCCGCCACCAAGAGGCGCGGCAAGCTGGTATCCGAGCGACGCGCCGCTGTAGCGCACGTTCGACGGAAACATCTCGCTGAGAAAACTCGCCTGCACGCCGTACATGATGCCGTGCCCGACCGACATGCCGATCACGAAGGCCAGCACGACCATGACCGGATTCAGCGTTTCAATTGCCCAGAAAATCGGAAATGCGAGAGCGATGGCGGAAAAACAGCCCAGCATATAGATCGGCCGACGACCGATCCGGTCGGACAGCGCCCCGAAGAAAGGGATCGTGATCAGCTCCATCGTCGCGCCGAGAGCAATGGCGCCGAGTATCAGGCTGCGGGAAAGACCGAGGTTGGTTACGGCATAGCTCAATCCGAAAATGGTGATGACGTATATCCAGGAGATCTCGGTGATCCGGGCGCCGAGTCCGATCACCAGATCCTTCGGATGGCGACGTATCGCATCCAGAACCGGGAATCGGGCGAGATTGCCTTCACGCACATTGCGCTTGAAATCCGGCGTTTCTTCGATACGCAGGCGAATGAACAACCCGACGACGACGAGTGCCGCACTGGCGAGGAAAGGCAGTCTCCAGCCCCATGCCAAGAACTGTTCATCGGACAAGGCTCCCAACGCAAAGAATGATGCCGTGCCCAGCGCCATACCGAGCGGAAAACCGATTTGAACAATGCTTCCGTAAAAACCCCGCCGGTGCGGTGGGGAATGTTCGATGCACATCAGGACCGCGCCGCCCCACTCGCCGCCGACCGCCATTCCCTGCACCAGCCTGCATAAAACGAGCAGTATCGGCGCGGCAATACCGATACTGGCATACGTAGGCAGAAGACCGATCAGCATCGTCGCAACGCCCATGCTGACGAGCGTCAGGATCAACATCGAGCGCCGCCCGATTCGATCGCCGAAGTGGCTCAGAATAATGGCACCGAGCGGTCGTGCAAAAAATCCCACGCCGATAGTGCTGATTGACAGCAGCGTACCGATCAGCGGGTCATCGGTCGGGAAAAACAGTTTGTTGAATACCAGCGATGCGGCTGTCGCGTAAATCAAAAAGTCGTACCACTCGATGGTGGTGCCGATCGCGCTTGCGGCCGCGACGGTTCGCATCGAGACAGCTCCCTCTTCAGTTGTTGGTGCGGTATGCGAAACCATGCCTTGTCTCCAATTTTCTGATCTATGCAAGTGATTGATCGATGACAACGGTGATGACTAGCTCGGCATCAATGCCGCAACTCAACGGCAGTACGAATCATCCCGAACCAATAGCGATGCTGAGTGAGCGTCTTCCTGGTTTCTCCTTCACGAGCCTGAGGCGCCCATGTCGGAATTGATGCGATCCAGCGACCTTCGGGCGGCTTCCTCAAAGCGGCTCTTTATGCTTGAAATGTGGAGGGGGTACGGTCAGTCTTGATGCGCTTCTTCTTTTCGGCATCGAAGCCGGCGCTATTACGGAAGATGTTCGGCTTGCGGTAAATGGCAAGCAAAATGCATCCTTCAGCGCTATACGTTTCGTGCATCGAGCCGGGGGTGCGATACACAAATTCGCCGGCGCGACAGATACCTTCGTGATCGGAAAATGAGCCTTCGACGACCCAACTCTGTTCGATTTCCGGGTGCTTATGAAACGGCAAAGTCGTCCCGGGGGCCCAGCGAAGAAGGCAGGTCAATTCACCGGCCGCTTTGTTCTCGTACAGCACCTTGATGTCGACACCTTCAAATTGGGACGGCCTCCACTCCATGTCCTGCGGTTTGATGTAAACCGAGCCCCCCTCAGTCGGCTCCAGATTTCCTTCCAAGCGCTCGTTGAAATATTCAGATTGTTGATTCGACATTGAAAATCTCCTACGTGGTGGTTGCACGCCGCCCGCTGTAAACGATCAGTGGAAAACGGCTGAAAATGGCTCTCGAGTGCTGGAGGCAGTTGGTTTTGATCTACATCAAATTCAACTTTTGTTGCATCGTAGAGAACATCTTTTTCTTATGCAACAACTTTATTTTCCGGAATCCGGCGCTCCGTTTCAGTCGCCCACATTCAGGAATCGGTCGCTGCGTCCGAGCAGCGTCGCTTCTTTGCTCGACGGGCGAAGCGCATGGGGAAGAGGGCGCGCCGCACGATCAAACGGTCGAAAAAAAAAGCCGCCTGATGGCGGCCCTTCACATTTACTTCGGCTCGGCAAGGCTGTACAGGATCGCCAAAGAAAGACGCCGTTGGCAAACGCACCGTCAAGAAAGACCGAGATATTCATTGTCACGGTGGCGCTTGGCGTCTACACGATCTTCGTGAAACAACGGCCAGTCGCATGGAATACATGCAAATACTGCCGCAGTGCTTGCTGTGCCGAGGACCGCATAGCTCTTAGCGTACGGATCGGCAAAGCCGTTCGATTAATAGCGCGACGGCCGGAGCCGTCGCGCTTTCCTACATACCAGCTATTACTTCATCCAGCCGATGTACGTGGGCAGCCACAGCGAGATGGCGGGGAACAACGCCAGCAGGGTGAGCCCGATAACCTGGATACCGACGAAG
>JAKFDD010000019.1:0-69118 GCA_036676335.1 Arenimonas sp.
TTTGAAGTTTGCGTCCTCTAATGAGAACTCTACCTTTGGTGTCCAGGCTTGCGGCGGCTCACCAGCAAAAACAGGAGTTGATGCTGCTAGCAGGAGTGTGAAGATCTTAATCATAGGTCTAACTACTAATTAACCCCATTAGTGGGGTGTAACAAGGGTATCCCGCTGCTCTATTCGCGAGCAAGCTTTAAATACAGCTTCTAAGCAGTTCGGATCGGATTGGTTTTTGTCTGAAACTGAATGCCCTGTGTTACACACCATAATGACCCTGGTATTCAATATGACCCCAGATTGACCCCGTATATTCACCCCGGTATTTTTCTTAGAAAATTATGGCTTCAATGTTGGAAGGTGGGGTCCAAAAGCTCTGTCTTTGTTGGTTATCCGAAATTGCAATGCATGTGAAAGATGATTCTTCGGTCGAATTTATGTGACATTGGCGAGTAAAACCATTCATGTTTATCGGAAGAAGTTTTCCTCGCGATAGTCCTGGTCGCCAGCTACATGATTCTTCGTTGCACTCAGAATCGTAGCGGGCTCCTACAAAAGTACGGACTGCACAAGATCAAAACCTGCCAGCTCGTATGGTCAATGGCCAGCTTACGCTGCGAATTTCGTCAGGATTCCCCCAGGCTTGCTGCATTTCGTTTTCGATCAAGCCGACGGGATCGTTGCCGGTGGTTTTCAGATAACGCTGGCTGGCCGACCAGCTGCGGAGATAGGCCAGGTATTGCTGGAGATTCCAGTCGCAGTGCAACTCGAGAACCGGTGTTGCGATTTCATTGAATGGAAATTCGATATCGCGATAAGCGGTTTCGACATGCTTTCTTTCTGCCGGCCAGTAATCGTCCAGCGTACCGCGATACAGTTTTTCGAAGGCCGCATCGACTTCGGCATTGACCGACGAACGTTCGTAGGTCCACACCGCCAGCAATCCGTCTTTACGCAATACGCGTTTGGCTTCGGCAAAAAAACGCCTGAACTCGAACCAGTGCAAGGCCTGGGCAACGCAAATGCAATCGGCCGAATTGTCCGGCAATGAACATTGTTCGGCCGGTTCTACCGCGTAGCGGATATTCGGGTGTGGCGCGGCGCTGGCGATTTGCGTCGCACTCGGATCACTGGCAAAGACTTGATCGAAAAAATCGGTCAATGCGGCACTGGCCTGTCCATTACCGCAGCCGACGTCCCAGGCCAGCTTGTGTGATGTGCACTGAGAGGCAATCCATTCAAACAAGGCTTTTGGATAACGTGGTCTGGCCGTCGCGTATTGGCTGGCGTGACCTGAAAAATGGTCTTTGAAAGTGCTCACGTGTCGCTCCGCATTCAACAATAATGACCGCAATTAATCGTCGTATACCTGTATTTCGGTCGAAACAACTTTGCCTTGCACCGTTTTCACCGAGCAGACCGAAGCATGGAAAATGGCGCCGGGGAAAGTAAAGCGATATTCGTCTTGATTGATGGAAAGCCGGTTTCTTTCGCTGCTGCGTTCCGCCGCTTTAACTACCGTATCGATATTCGACTCGATGCGAATCGAATTGCAAAACTTCTTGGCGGCAGCGTCTACCTTGTCATTGGTATGGACGCTATAGAAACCTAAGACCACAAACAGCAGCACCAGCAACAACACGAATGCACCGATCGCGATAAATATACCCAACAATACTTTCTTGATCATGGCGAATTACCTTTGTTGTGGTGCCGGATAGTCACTTGCGACTTTCGCGCCAAAGCATGACGGCGAGTACTGAAGTAAGAACAAAGGCGACTGCACTGGCCCAGATCGGAATGACCATCCCGTTGATCGAGACCGGCCAAGCTTGAAAAAAGCGTATCAAATGGACAAAGGCGATAACCGCAAACAACACAGAAGCAATGGCAGTGAAAGGTTTCATATTGTTGTCCTCCTTTGGTTTGCGAATAACGCGACGAGTAACGGGAAAGCTTACCAGTCAGCCTCTGCCAAAACCTTGCCTAAAGAGGTGGCTGTTCGGGATAGTCGCTGCCTTTTCGTGCAGCTTGCTCCACGGCATTCATCACGGCAAGTGCAATGTGTTCGCGCCATGGCCTGGCGACGACTTGCACGCCGATCGGCAAACCGGCGCTGCCTTTTTCCACTTTGCCGGCGGCTTTTTCGACAATGTCGCGAGAAGGGTTGCGAGTGCTTTCTTCCTCGGTTTTGACACGTGTTACCGGCACCACGCCAGCCGGATAACCCAGCAAATTCCAAAGCATGCCGTAAGCACCCATTACGCCCAAATCCTGGCTGGCACCGTGCGTCAGTGCTGGTAATGCACAGGGCGGGCAAAGAATCGCGTCAATCTTATTTTGCTCCAGCTGCGCGGCAATTTTTTTCCGGTATTGCATTTGCGCTTCGACCCATTGCCAGTGATCCGACACTCGGGAATATCCGAAATGGCCCAGGAAATCGGACAAGGTTTTTTGTCCGGTCGCTCGCAGTAATCCGCGCGCCAGAAACCGCGTGGCTGCCGGCATCGAAGACAGTTGCATCATGGTTTTCAGGCGCGGATCGGCACGTTCGCCGCGCAATGCCTGCTTGAAGCCGACGCCGCGATCGGCGCTGAGTAATGCGAAATAAAGATGCACGGCTTCGGGAACATCCGGCGGTTGCCATTCAATCAATTCAGCGCCATTGGCTCGCAACAGGGCGGCAGCTTGTTTGACGGCTCTTGCCACCGCAGGAGCAACGGCGAAACTGCGATCGTCGTGATAGACCGCGATACGCAATTTTGCAATATCGGTTTGCCGGTAATCTGGCAAAGCAAGGCCGGGTTCGAAATTGCTTTGGTTGATCGTGCTCAAGGCATTGGCAACATCTTCCACATGACGTGCCAATACACCGACCTGGCTAACGACGGCGCGTTGACCGATCGGCAGGCTGTACAAGCCGGTATCCGGAACGCGGCCATCGGTCGGCTTGAAACCGACCACGCCGCAAAACGCCGCCGGCACGCGGCAACTGCCGCCGATATCGGTTCCCAGGCCAAGCGGTGAACCACCGGCGGCAATAATCGCGGCTTCGCCACCGCTGCTGCCGCCACAAGTACGTTCAAGATTCCACGGATTATTGCTGCGGCCATACAGCGGGTTGTCGCTTTCGTAATACAGCAGGCATTGCGCGACATTGGTCTTGCCTAAAATAACCGCGCCGGCTTTTCGCATTTCGCCAACGTATATATCGTCGTGTTCGGCGTGGATATCGGCACGCCATTTCAAGCCGAAAGTGGACGGCGTTCCGGCGACATCCAGACACTCCTTGATCGTTATCGGGACGCCATGAAAAATACCGGACGACTGTTTCCGCAGACGTGCGGCATCTGCGGCCATGGCTTCGGTGCGCGCCCGATCATGGGTTTTGAACACCATGGCATTCAAGGCAGGATTGACCTGCTCGATGCGTTCGATATGGGCGTTGACCAACTCCAGCGACGAGATTTCACCGCTGGCGATTTTTGTCGCCATCGCGGTAGCCGACAGCCGGGTTAGTTCATTGTTGCTTGCCATTGTCGTTAGGAATAATTCGGCACATACAGCGGAAATTCGCCACTGATGCCCTTCAATTCCGTTCTGGCGAAACACTGGGCCGGAATCGCGCCGGTTGTCACGAACTTCTCGCTCATCAGCAGGGGCAGTTTGTAGGTGCTGCATTGGCTTTCGATACGCGAAGCGATATTGACTTCAGTGCCGATCGCGGTGAAATCCATGCGACGCAAGCTGCCGATATTGCCGTATTGAAAACGGCCGATATGCAGACCGACGCCGTGTTCGAAATTCAGCGGACTGTTCTTCAATGCTTTATTCGCCGCCATCGCCGCGGCGACCGCGTTCTGGCAAACCTGCTGGCTGTTGATCGCGTCGCTGATCGGGAAAATCGCGAGTATCGCATCGCCGATAAATTTCAGAATTTCGCCATTATGCGCGTAAATCACATTGACGACGATGTCGTAATAGGCATTGAGTTTTTGCGCCAGTTCAACCGCTTCGGTGTTTTGCGAATGGGTCGAGTATTTCCGGATATCGGAAAACCAGATCGCGCCTTCCATATCCATCATGCTGCCGGGGCGAATATTGCCCTGCTTGATTTCATCGCCGGGCGAATAGCCAACATAGCAACTGAGTACGGTATCGAGCACGAGATCTTTCACTGCGCTTTCGATCAGCAAGCTCAGCGCGGTCAGCGAGATTTTGATAAAGGTGATTTCTTCCGGCGTAAATCCGCCGACCTCGTTCGATACCAGGCTGATATAGGCTTCCTTGCCGGTCAATCGTGTCGCGATGTAATGGGTGGCGCCGAGTTTCGCCAAATCGTCCAGCACGGCATATTCATGTTGCTTGTCGGGCGTGATGACATAGGACAAAAATTCCTCGCCTTCGACCAATCGCCAAAACGGGCTTTTCTGGAACGGGATCGATGTTTTGGCGCCATAGGTCAGATGGGCTTCGTCGATCGTGCAGTTATCCAGATAATGCACTTTGCGATAGAACATCGTCGGTGCCGGCACCGGGTCCGGCGTAATCACGCTGTTATGCCAGACAAAACGGATGGCTTCGATTTGCGGATGCAGGGTCATCAGCGCGACATTGGCCCGACACAAATGTATGTCCTGCGCCGCCAGAAATTTGCAATACAGATGGATAATCGTCGTGACATCACTGCCGGCGGCGGCCATGGTTTCTTTCTGCCAAATCAGTGTTTGCTGATAAAGGTTTTGCATCGCTTCGGGTCCGGGCGGTGGCAAACACTTTACTCCTGTTTTCGCATGATCCGGAATACGTAATTAAAGAGCACAGCGGATGCAGGAAACGGTAAACTAGCGGTTCCCCTCGATTGAGTTTGCCGTGTATAAGCTTCCCGAGAACACCAAACTGCTATTTGAAGACCGTAGTAATTACCTGTACGCCGAAGTCAGCGGCCCCAGCGATAGTTTTGCAATCAGCATGGCCTATTGGACGGCGATTGCCGAACAAGTGCATGCCCGCGGCAGTAGCCGGCTGTTGGTGCTGGAGCGTCTGGGCCAATATCACGGCGAACGGAATATGACCTTGATGATCGACAGCATTATTGCGCTCGGATTTGAAAACGTCCGGGTGGCGTTTGTCGACGCCTTTGTCGAAGATTTACCGATTGTCGAACAAGGCGAAATCCTGGCAATGGAACGCGGCATCGAAGGCCGGGTATTTGGCAGCGTGCAACAAGCCGATCGCTGGTTGCGGATCGGTGCGAATGAGTCGATGCCGAGCGCGATCCATCAAGATGTCAATCAGGATAATTTAAACACCTAACTTGTCGCGCAAGTTGTACCACCAGGCACCCAATGCGGTGAATGGAACCCGGAACAGGCGACCACCGGGGAACGGATAATGCGGCAGTTTTTCGAATGCGGAAAAACGTTCGGCCTGCCCGCGAATCGCTTCGGATAACACGCGCCCGATCAAATGCGTAAACGTGATGCCATGGCCCGAGCAGCCTTGCGAGTAATAAATATTGTCGGACAGACGGCCGACTTGCGGCAGTCGCGACAAGGTCAGCGAAAAATTGCCGGTCCAGCCGAAATCAATTTTCACGCCGCGTAATTGCGGAAAGGTTTTTTCCAGATTCGGCCGGATAATCGATTCGACATGTTTGGGATCGCGGGCGCCGTAAATCACGCCGCCGCCGAATAGCAAACGCCTGTCGCCGGTCAACCGGTAATAATCGAGCAGAAAATTATTGTCTTCGACGCAGTAATCGGACGGAATAATCTCTTTCCATTTTTCGCCAAGGGGTTCGGTCGCAATCACTTGCGTTCCACAGGGCATGGTTTTTTGCGACAGCTTCGGCTCCAGATCGCCGATATAGGCGTTGCAGGCAACGATGACAAAGTCTGCCTTCACCTGGCCTTGCTCGGTATGCACGACCGCCTTGCCGCCGCGATCGATTTTGCTCACGCGGGAATTTTCATAAATTACGCCGCCAAGGCTTTCCAGTGCATTCGCTTCGCCCAGCGCCAGGTTCATCGCGTGAAAATGTCCGCCGCTCTTGTCGACCAGAATCGCTTCGTAACTATCGGTATTGATAAAGCGATGCACTTCGCTTTTGTCATGCAGGCTCAGCTGGTCGTTGCCATAGGCCTGCCAAAGTTTCTGGTGCGCTTCGAGATCGTGAATTTTCTTTTTTGTCTTGGCGGCATAAATGCCGCCGTTCTTTAGATCGCATTGAATATTATATTTTGCGATGCGTTCGCGAATTATTCTTGCGCCTTCGAAGGCCATGCTGCCCAAGGCTTTCGCGGCATCCTTGCCGTGCCGCGCTTCGATGACATCCATATCGCGCGAATAACTGTGCACGATTTGTCCGCCATTTCTTCCGGATGCGCCCCAGGCGATCTTTGCCGCTTCAAGTATCACGACCTTGAAACCGGCTTCGGCCAGATGAAGGCCGGCCGACAACCCGGTGTAGCCGGCACCGACAATGCAAATATCGGCTTCGATATTTTCCTGCAAAGCAGGCCGGTCTTTCTGCGGATGCGCGCTCGCGGCGTAATGGGAAGGTGCGTGTGGGGTTTGAGTCATGCGGGAAGCTTGGTCCACGATATTATCGAAATGATACCGTCATTCCCGCGCAGGCGGGAACCCAGTGACTTCCTCACAGGTCGCAACGAACTTGTTTACTACGTTCCGGAATAAATCCTGACAGAAAGCAGAAAATAATTATGCAACTCTGAGACTCCGAGTAATTAAGTAAATCAGAGTGATGAAACAACCCGCAGTTTACATAATGGCGAGTCAAGGCAGCGGCACTTTGTACATTGGAGTTACTTCAGATTTGATCAAGAGAGTGTGGGAACATAAACAAGGATTGGTTTCCTGCTTTGTCAGTCGCTACCGAGTTATAAATCTGGTGTATTACGAGCAAGCTGAGAACATGGTGGCCGCCATTGCTCGTGAAAAACAGCTTAAAAAATGGAATCGTGAATGGAAACTACGACTCATCGAAGAAATGAATCCGTATTGGAACGATTTATATAATTCAATTCTGTATCACTAAAACCCAGGCACTGGGTTCCCGCCTGCGCGGGAATGACGTTTTATTAAATTTAGTTACAGACCGCAAATATGGCATTGCCTATCTGAAAAATCACATCGTCAACCAGGTTTCCGGCGTCAATGGCGGCAAACCATATTTCTCGCGGGCGCGATCACATTGCGGGCTGTGTTCGCCATTTTCGTAACTGGCTTTCAAATCGCGACAGGGCGATGGCCGTTGCGCATAGATCGAACAATGCACTAGTTCACCGACTTTTCCCTGCAAGGCTATGCAGCGAATATCCGCTCCATCGGTGCCGCGCATCGCCAGCATATTTGGTCGAGTGTCGACAGCGAGTTCGGCCGGCACGCCATCGGGATTTTCCGGTTGCGCTTCGGCCCAGTAAAACGCGACACGGAACGCGGCACAGCAGGCGCCACAATGAAGGCAGGGGTGATTCATCGGTACATGATAACGCAGACAAAAAAACGGCGTGTCTTTCAGTGACACGCCGTTCGGATGAACGTATCGAAAATTTATTTCACTTCGAAATCAACCGATTGCGCAACCGTGCCATTCAACGAGACTTCGACTTTGTATTTACCGGCTGCCAGGCCGCTGAATTTGAAATTCGTCGTGGCGTCGCCTTCGGGCGAAATCGTGGTGCTTTCTTCATGAACGACCTTGCCGTCGGCCGAGGTCCATTTTGCCGACAAGGTTGCGTCTTTCTGGGCATTCTTGGTATCGATCGCGACATAGATGACATCGCTTGCCGCAAAGCTGGTCGCAGCGTTTTCCACTTTCTGATCGGCGCCGACTTTGGTGCCCAGGTTTACCGCAGCCACTTCAATGGCAGCCGGCATCGCCGGAGGCGCCATTGCCGGTTCAACAGGAGCTGATGGCGGCGGTGCCGGAGGCGCGGTTGTTTCGACCGGTTCTTCTTTTTTGCAGGCGCTCAAGGCGAAAGCCAGACCAGCGGCGATTAAAAATTTATATTTTGCAGACATTATTTTCTCCACAGAGCATGAGTGATGTGTGTTTTGATGGTTGACGCAAAGAAAACGTTTTCAAAGGTACGACGAAAAATCATTTGATCTCGAAATTCACGGTTCTTTGAACCAGACCATTCAGCGAAATATCGAGGGTATAGGCGCCGACCGGCCAAGGCTGATCATGGCTAATGCTGAAAGTGCTGACCGTGCCGGCAGTCGGCACCAGCGCTTGTTCGGTTTCTGCGACCAGCGTGCCATCCGGTGCAGTCCATTTCGCCTGGATATTCAGGCCCTGATGTTTTCCGCTGCTCAGCACGCTGGCATAGATTTTATCTTTCGGACCGAATTGCGTTTTCGGATTGACGACCAGATTATCCGCATCCACTGCTGTGCCCAAATTGACTTCAAGCAATTTGAATTCACCCAAATCCAGCGCGGCAGGTTTGGGTTCGTCGGAAAAAATGCCGCCGAACAAACCATCGGTTTTTTCCTTCTTCGGTTCCGCCTTTGCAACGGTCGCGTCAGCCTTGTTTTCAGAAGCGTCGGGTTTGCAGGCTGTCACCGAAAAAATCAATAAACATGCCAGGCCGACTAAATGAAATGAACGCATAGGGACTCCCGTAATTACTGTCTGGCGGTACGCGGATTGCCGGGGTTCGGCAGGCCGTGCGTAGCACGAAATGGATTGATGTCCAGCCCGCCGCGCCGAGTGTAGCGAGCATACACTGACAGGCGCTGCGGTGAACATTTACGCATGATGTCGACGAAAATCCGTTCGACGCATTGCTCGTGGAATTCATTGTGTTCGCGATATGAAATCAGATAGCGCAATAAACCGTCGCGATCGAGACGCGGTCCGCGGTAGCGGATTTGCAGGCTGGCCCAATCGGGTTGGCCGGTAACCGGACAGTTGGATTTCAGCAAATGCGACACCAGCACTTCGTCGGTAATGATGCCGGAATCGGCTTGCAGATACTCGGCATTTGGCGGGCCGTAGCTGGTGATATCGATCGGCAAATCATCGATCACGGTGCCTTCAAGTACTTCGAGCTCGGCGTTAGTGACGGCATGCACGGTCACCAGCATCACGCTGACATTCGCACCGGCGGCCTGCGACAAATCCTTTGCCATTTGCTGGCGCATGCTTTCGCTATCGGCAAAACGGGTTTGCATATAACTATTGAGATACAGCTTGAAACTCTTGGACTCGATGATATTCGGCGACGTCACCGGCACTCGGAATTCGATCAAGGCAACTTTCGGTTTGCCGCGGTTATCGAGCCAGCTGAATTCGTAGGCATTCCAGATGTCGACGCCGGAAAACGGCAGCGGTGCTTCGATGCCGATTTCGGCCCGCTTTTCCGCACGCGGAATCGGATACAACAAGCCGGCATCGTATTGACCGGCATACGAAACGGTTTTGCCGAGGCTGGAATTATCGACCGAATTCATGGCGTTTGATTCAGGTAATCCAGCGCCACTTGCAACAAGCCGCGGGTGCCGACTTTCAACGCCGACTCATCGAGGAAAAATTGCGGCGAGTGATTGCTCGGCGCCGTCGTTGCATCCTGTCCCTGCGGCGTGGCACCGACAAAGAAATAGAAGCCGGGCACTTCGTTCGCGTAATAGGAAAAATCCTCGGCGCCCATCACCAGCGACATATTCACGACCTTATCGGCACCGGCCGCTTTCACCAGACTCGGCACGCTGCGCGTCGTCAAATCCGGGTTATTCACCATGGCCGGGTTGCCGAGCGTATCGGGCACTTCGCTGACGACGGTGGCGCCGTGTGCTTCCGCGACATTGGCTGCGATGTTTTTCAATTCGCTAAACACTTTCTGTCGCATGTCTTCGTCGAAAGTACGGATGGTGCCGATCAGTTCCACTTCATCGGGAATGATGTTGTAGCGGATACCGCCCTTGATCGCGCCAAAACTGACGACGACCGGCAGTTTGGAAATATCCATGCGACGACTGACGATGGTTTGTGTCGTGTTGACGATATTGGCTGCGGCGACAATCGGATCAACGCCGCCCCAGGGACGCGAACCATGCGTTTGCCGGCCTTTGACGACGATGCGGAAACGATCGGAGGCCGCCATCGCCGGTCCGCTGCGGTAGCCGACTTGTCCGGCATTCAAGGCGCTCCAGACATGCAGGCCGAAAATCGCTTCGGGTTTGTAGTCCTTGAACAGGCCTTCGGCCAGCATCGCCGGTGCACCGCCGGTTTCACCATCGGGCGGACCTTCTTCGGCTGGCTGGAAAATAAACATCACCTCGCCTTTCAAATCTTTTTTCATCGCGACCATGACTTCGGCAACGCCCATCAAAATCGCGGTATGGGAATCGTGGCCGCAGGCATGCATCACGCCGGTTTTTTCACCGCGAAATTCGGTAACTTGTTTCGAAGCAAACGGGAGATCGTTTTTTTCGGTGACCGGCAATGCGTCGATATCGGCGCGGATTGCAATTCGGCGTCCCGGTTTGCCGCCTTTCAGAATCGCGACCACGCCGGTGTGGGCAATGCCGGTTTTGACATCCAGGCCAAGACTTTTCAGATGGGCGGCGATCACTTTCGAGGTGCGGAATTCGCGATTGCCCAATTCCGGAAATTGATGGAAATCGCGGCGCCAGGCCAATACTTTTGCATCGACGGGTTTTGCCAGCGCATCGGCATCGGTCTGTGCAAAAGCGGATGAAACAAAACTGGCTTGCAATAAGGCCAATGCAAGCAGGCTGACTTTAAGGCGCATAAGGATTCCTGTGAGGTGCAGCATGAACGGGTCGGGCCTTATCTTGTCCTTAAACGACTGAATCTTCAACGATTAAAGCACGGCGGACCGCTTTAAGGCCGATGTTCCAGCGCCAGATAATCCATGCTCTGCATCTCGATCAGGCGCGATGAAGTTCGCTCGAATTCGCGCTCGAGTTTGGTGCCCTGATACAGCGAAATCGGATCGGCCTCGGCCGACAAGATCAGGTTCACGTGGCGATCGTAGAATTCGTCGATCAGGTGGACGAAGCGGCGTGCCGGGTCTTCGTTATGCGACCCGAAGCGCGGCACGTTTGAAATCAGCACGGTATGAAAATCACGGGCGATTTCGATGTAATCGCTGACCGCGCGCGGACCTTCGCAAAGTTCGGAAAACTCGAACCAGGCCAACCCCTCGTTGATTGCCTTGACGATGATTTTCCGATCATTGATCAGCAATGGCGTGTCGTCATCGACATGGTGCTGCGAAAGCCGGCGGTAATGTTCGGCCAATCCGCATTCGGCATTTTCGTCGCTAGGGGTCAGATAGGTCGCGGCATGTGCCAGGTGGCGCAGGCGATAATCCTGTGCGCTTTCGAGTTTCACGATCTCGCAGTTTTTTTCAAGCAGCGCGATTGCCGACAGAAAACTGCTGCGCTGAAGTCCGTCGCGATACAAATCCCGTGGCGGAATATTGGATGTCGTCACCAGGCAAACACCGCGGGCGAATAATTGATCCAGCAGGCGACCGAGGATCATCGCATCGCCAATATCGCTGACGAAAAATTCATCGAGAATCAGCAGGCGGGTGTTTTTTGCCAGATCTTTCGCGACCACGCTCAGCGTGTCTTCGGTATTGCTGAGTACGCGCAGACGGGCATGGATATCCTGCATGAAACGATGGAAATGCCAACGGGTTTTATTCCGTGCCGGTAAAGCTTCGAACAGCAGATCGGTCAGAAAGGTCTTGCCGCGGCCGACACCGCCCCATAAATACAGACCCTGGACCGGTGCCGGGTCGCGAAACGCGGCGCCGATTTTGTCGAATAGCGATTGCGGTGTTTGTTCGATCAGTGCCGTGTAAATGCGATCCAGCGATTTCAAAGCCGATGCCTGTGCCGGATCGCGCTGCCAATCGCCGCGGGCTACACCTTGTTCGTAAAGTTCCGATGGAGAATTGCCGACAACCTGATTCATTAACGACAATCAATGATGGATTAGCGGTGGCAGATTCTTACGCACGCCATTTTTGATGGCGCCACGCAAATCGATCAGGCGGCGATGAAAAAAATGCCCGGTGTCGGGCATGCGAACGATCTGCGGCGCCGGTTTTTGGGCCTCGGCCCAGGCAAGCACACTCGGGGCGCTGACCACTTCGTCTTCGTCGCCTTGAATCAGCAGCCACGGACAGGCCGGTGGCAGCACGCCGGAAAAATCCCGCAGACCGACCGGTGGCGCGATCGTAATCATTTGTTTGACCGGTAATTGTCTGGCGCCCAGCAAGGCGACCCAACTGCCAAACGAAAACCCGGCCAGCCACAGATGGGCGTCGGGATTGGCTTGATGTGCCCATTCGGCCACCGCGATCAAATCCAGAACTTCACCACGGCCATTGTCGAACTGGCCTTCGGATTGGCCGGCACCGCGAAAGTTGAAGCGCACGGTGGCGATGCCCTGTTCGTTCAAGGCTCGGGCGCACATCGTGACCACTTTATTGTGCAAGGTGCCGCCATCAGGCGGATTCGGGTGGCAAATAATCGCCAGGCCGTTTCGGGCAATCGAAGCCTCCGGCAGATCGACTGCAAGTTCCAATCGGCCAGCGGGGCCCGGCAGCAGCAAGCTACTGGTGGTTTGTGGAAAGGCAGGCAGGGCTTTATTCATGGCAGCATCATAAGCGTGACGAGCCCGAAAAACCTACTGCGCGGGTGACGAGTTCGGGGAAGACATCGATTCGACGGTAAAAAAATACCGCCCGAAGGCGGTATTTTTCGAAGCAGTAACCAGCATTACTTCAGGTTGGCGATCATCCAGTCAACCGTGGCAATCACTTGCTCATCGGTCAACGAAGGGTTGCCGCCACGGGCCGGCATCACGCCGACTTTGGTATAGCCTTCAATCGCATGCTTGTGCAAAGTGTCTTTACCTTGGGCAATACGGGCAGACCAGGCGGCTTTCTCCATTTTTGGTGAACCGCCAGCGCCACTGGTGTGGCAGCCAGAGCAGAGATTGCCGAAGATCACCGAACCGTCCAGCGTACCGCCATAAGCGATTTGACCTTTGGCGGCTTCGTCGGCTGCTTTCTTGGCCGCGGCCTGGGCTGCAGCGCCGGTAGCGCCGGCATAAACGGCACCATGGGGCTGGATCGCAGCGGTAATTTGGGCGGCTTTGGCTTCGCTAACTTCTTCCGGTTTCAGACCATTGATATAAAGACCCAGCAGGATCAAGGCGACCGTGACGGCTACCAAAAAGGCGATTACCTGGGAGAAATGTTTGAGAAACACTAAATCGTGGTTGCGCACGTTTGTACCTTGAGGGCTGTGCCCGATGGTTTTAATGGCCGCCATTATATCGGGCGAGACACTGGCAAGAAAGCGCCCAAGTTCAAAAAACCGATTTTGGGCTAAGCTTTAGCCACTATGTCGATCACCATGGCCCGATCCGAAGTCGTCACCGCAAAATGGCTGGAGAGCCTGCCGACAATGGCCTGGCCGGTGTTGAGTCTGATGTATGCCGGTACCTGGTTGGTACTTTTGCAGCCTTCTCAGGTGCTTTGGTTCTTGCCGGCCGGGTTGCGTCTGGCCGTGCTTTGGGTTTTGCCGGCGAAACGCTGGCATTGGCTATTGCTTGCAGAGGGCCTGGTCGCCTGTTATCTGGACTGGCGCACCGATGATTCGCTGCTCGAAGGGCATTTCATCATATTGAGCTTTGCCCCTTTGTTTGTATATGCCATTGCGCTATATCTGATCCGCGGGCCCGGCGCCGGAGCCGCACTCAATACTCCCCGCAATATGCTGATGCTGCTTACCAGCGGTGGATTATCGGCCTTGGCGGTGTCGCCGATCCTGAGTTACTTCTACCGGGGCAATTCTTTTTCCGAAGTCGGCTTCGATCCCGGGAGCTGGGGCAGTATTTTTTCTTTCGTTTACGGCGATTTGATCGGGCAGTTGAGTGTCGCGCCGGTATTGATCTTGTTGTTCAGTTTGTCGCGCTTGGGTTTACGTGAACTCGGTTTATGGCGGGCAGTATTTTTATCCACCATCAGCAGTGCCCTGGTGTTGGTGCTATTGCATTTCCGTCAGGTGCTGGCGCCGTTTCTTCTGCTTTTGGTATTTGCGCCGATGTTCATGGTGGCGTTTCGTCGCGGCTGGAAAGGTGCGGCCTTATCGGTCACGTTGACCGGTCTCTTGTTCGAAGGCTATCTGCATTTTAATCCACTGCCGCTGGACTTGGTTATTTTGCAACTGGCCTTTGCGCTTATCGCCGCCGGCAGCCTGGTGCTCGGCGCTGCGATGTCGGCATTGCGCGACAGTCATTTCAGTTTGCAGCGACAGCATCAGCATATGGCTTTGGTGAATGCCGAGCTGCTCGATACCAGCGAAGAATTACGTCAAGTTACCCAGCGTCTGGTTCGCATCGAGGAACAAGGCCAGCGGGAATTGGCCGATGAACTTGACGTCGAGCTGGGACAGTCGCTACATACCCTGGGCACGCATTTGAGCCTGGCCGTGCGTTCAGTGAAAGAACAGGAGACTTTGAAAATTCTTTCGAGCATTCGTGAAAAAACCCGGGAAATGGAAGACAGCCTGCGACGCGTTTTACGTCAGCTTCGCCCGAAGGCGCTCGACAATAAGGGCTTGAAAGATGCGCTGATTCACGGCCCCTTGCATGAAGTGCTCGATGACGCTGGCATTGCGCTGGAAACCGATTTTCTCGGCAGCTTGAATAATCTGCATGAAGACGAAAAAACCGCGATTTACCGGATTTGCCAGACGATCACCCGGCAGGCGACCAGCTTGAATGGCGTGAACAAACTCAAAATCACGGTACAAGTGAATGATGAAATCACTTCCGACCATGATGTGTCGCTCGAAATCGCGATCAGTCCGATTACATCGGAGCAGGCCACACAGGTGACGAGCCCGCTTACCGCCGTGCAGGATCGCGTGTTGTCGTTGAATGGCGATTATATGGTGCAGATGCGCGATCAAAGTTTGTTGCATCGCATTGTGTTTCAGCAAAAAACCAGCTGAGGCCGGCATCATTCACGCACTCGAATTTACCTGCGCAGCGTATCGTGGCGCACGACATATCCTGATCGCAGGTATTCGCAGCAATGCCATCTCACCTTTTGCGAATTGAATTAGGCATCATGCGTTCATGAATTCCCCGGCTCCAGACTTTCGGCTTTATCACGGCAATGATTTATCGCTGCTGGCCGGGCTGCTGTCCGAGACCTTGCAAAAAGATTTTGATCCGCGGGATATTTTGATTCCGGAAACCATCCTGATTCCGCAACCGGCAATGAAACGCTGGCTGCAAATGGTATTGGCGGAACAGCACGGCATCGCGGCCAATCTGCGTTTTCTGACGCCGGGCGAATTTGTCCATCTGGCACTCACCGCGAATCAGCTGGAATCGAGCAGCCATATTTTTTCGGCCGAAGTATTGCGCTGGCGCTTGTTCTCGGTATTGACCGACAAGACGCAATGGTCGCATCCGGCGATGCAAACGATCGCACCGTATTTGCGCGGCTCGCAATCGGAAATGAAGGCCTGGTCGCTGGCCAATGAATGCGCGGCCGCTTTTGAAAAATATCAGGCCTGGCGTCGCGACTGGTGTCTGGACTGGGATCGGGGCGCTGCACCGCAGGATTGGCAGGCGCATCTCTGGCGCGAGATCACCAAGGGCGCGAGCCATCGCGGCCAGGCCATTGCCGATTATTTGAATGCGTTCGAATCTCGCGACGCGGCAGCGCCGCAAGGATTGCCGAAGCGCTTGTTCGTGTTTGCCTGTCTGAATGTGTCGCCGGATGTTTTGCGTGTGATCGCAACGGCGGCAAAAACCGGACCGCTGCATTTTTTCCTGCCCTCGCCTTCGAAAAAATACTGGGGCGATGTTTCAAGTCTGCGCGAGCGTTTGAAAAACCGGCCGGATGAAGTTTTCGAGCACGAAGATAATCGCCTGCTGCAAGCCTGGGGTCGCGCCGGTCGCGATTTCATCGCCACCCTGTTTTCGAATAATACGGTCGAGCTGCGCGGCGATGTCGATATTTACGTACCCAGTGACAAGAGCAATCTGCTGGCACGGGTAAAAAACGATTTGCTCGAACGTCAGGCGCCGAGCGCTGCAGCGGGCAACTTCGATGCCAGCGATACCAGTCTGCAAATTCATAGCTGCCATACTCGTTTGCGTGAAGTGCAGGTGTTGCACGACCAGCTGCATCGCCTGTTTTTGGATGACGACAAAAAAACTTTGCAGCCGCGCGATATCGCGATCATGGCGCCGGATATCGATGCTTATGCGCCTTTTATCGAAGCGGTTTTCGGCGCCGCGAAAAACACGCCGCGATTCATTCCGTATCGTCTGAGTGATCGCAAGCTGCAACAAAGTTCGGCGCTGACCGATTTGTTTCTCCGCCTGCTCGCGTTGCCGACCTTGGAGCTGACCAGCAATGAAGTACTGGATTTTCTAAGCGCATCGGCACTGTCTGAACATCTGGATGTCGACCAGGATTGCCGCCGCTGGTGGCCGTTCTGGATCGAACAAGCCGGCGCGCGCTGGGGTTTGAATGCGACGCACCGTGAACAACACGGTGTGCCGGCTGAACATTTGACGACGTGGGCGTTTGCACTGGACCGGCTATTGCTTGGTTACGCCAGCGGTGAACAACAAATATTGAATGGCGTGGCGCCGGTTATCGAGCTGGAAGGTCAGGCACTGAACACGCTGGATAAACTGATTCGCGGGTTGCGATTATTGGCACGGTACAACGAATATTTCCGGCATCCGCATACGGCGATGCACTGGGCCGACCGCTGCAGCGAATTGCTCGCAGTGTTGGCGGAAACGGCGAAACAGAATTCGAACGATGCCATGGCGTTGCAACGCTGTCAGGAAGCCGTTGCCGATTTTCTGGAACAATGCGGACAGGCAGGATTGGAAACCTTGATCGCACCGGAGATCATCCGCGATTATTTCCAAAAGGCACTGAACGAAAGCGACGCCAGCCAGAATTTTTTGAGCGGCGGCGCAACCGTATGTCGAATGGTGCCGATGCGGCAAATTCCGTTCAAGGTAATTTGTCTGCTCGGGCTCAACGAGGGCGAAATGCCGCGTACCGAGCCACCGGGTTTTATCCAGCGGCTTTCCGAAGAAATAAAGTCACCGGCAACACGGCGTTACGGCGATCGGTCGCTGCGGGACGATGACCGTTTTCTGTTCCTGCAATTATTGACTGCCGCCGAACACACTTTTTACCTGAGTTATTGCGGCAAGCATCCGCGTGACGATACCGAACAGGCGCCTTCGAGTTTGATCAGCGAATTGCTCGATTGCCTGGCCGAGATGCATCCCGAGCAGAAAGAGTTCCGGGAAAAGTTCGTTCTGCAACATCCGTTGCAGCTGTTTTCGGGCGCCGAAGAAAACGATAGCCGGCAACTGCGTTTTGATCCAGCCTGGCAGGTCGCCGACGATCAGGCTGAAAAAACGGATTTCCGTTTTATCCGGAAGCCAATGATCGATGAATCGATTGAGGTGCTGCAATGGCAGGACGTCAAACGCTTCTTCAAGCATCCGGCAAAATTCTTTCTGCAAAACCGGCTTGGACTCAATCTTGAAGAGCACGATGAAAACCTTGCCGAGCACGAACCGTTCGGCACTCCGTCCGGCCTGCAACGCTACCAATTACGACATGCGGTATTCGAGGCCTTGGTCGCGAACGAGAAAATCCCATCCGAGCAAGAAATATTGACCGAGCTTCGCGGCCGGGCCTTGTTGCCGGCTGGTTTTTCTGCCGAGCCGGTGTTGTACAAAACCCTGTCGGAAGTGAAATTGCAGGCCCTGCGTTTCCGAACCTGGCGTGTCGGCGAAGCGCGTTCATTGCCGTTTGAACTGGCGCTCGGAAAATTCGTCTTGCAGGGAAACATCGACGATGTCTATCAGAACGGCGCGGCGCGAATAAAATTCGGCGAGATGAAAGGCCGCCATCATTGCGAGCATGGGCTTGATGCCTTGCTGCTATCGGCCCTGAATAGCGAAATCCCGTTGGTCGAGTTTGCCGAACTGAAACAAGACCGACCGCAACAGCGTATTCGTCCTTCGTTCGAAGCGGACGAGGCGGCGCGACATTTGAACGAATTGCTGGAACTGTTTGCGTCGGGTCAACGGCAGCCGCTGCCGTTTTACCCGGATGCCGGTTTTGTCTATGTCAATAATAGACATGTGCAGGCCGCGTCGTTCAATGCAAAGGCCTGGGAAGCCGCATCGAAATCGCTGCCGGAACAGGACATCTGGTGGACCACGGCAATGCGCGGTAACGATCCTTTCAACGACCATGGCGAACAACCCGACATTTTTCCGAACAGCAGCGCTTTCCGCGAGATCAGTCTCAAAGTATTCGCGGCTTGTGCGCCCGAGTTTGTCGGCAGCGGGGAAGACAGCGATGAATAAACCGCTAGCCTTGAATCTGCCACTGTTCGGTCGGCAATGGATAGAAGCCAGTGCCGGCACCGGCAAGACCTTTACCCTGTCATTGCTGGTCCTGCGTTTGTTGCTCGAGCGCGAAATTCCGCTACCGAATATTCTGGCCGTGACCTTCACGAAGGCCGCCACGCAAGAATTGAAAATAAAAATTCGCGCGCAAATAAAACTGGCGCAGGAATTACTCAACCAGGAAATGCTTGCCGACATAAGCCGTCTTGCCGCCGGCAAGCAGGCAACCGCTGCCTTGTTGCAGACATTGCTGCCGGTGAAATCGCAAAAACAATTATTGCAATTGCTGGATATGGCTTTGCAGGATTGTGATCGCGCCAGTATTTTCACGATTCACGGTTTCTGCGCGCGCGTGCTGGGCGATTACGCCTTGAGTGCCGGCCAGGTGTTGCAAGCGCCGACATTGTTGACGAATACCGCTGCCTTGAACACGAAAATAGCATTCGATCTCTGGCGCGAACTCAGTGGTGATCAGGATTCAATGCGGGCATTGCTGAGGCTGTGGCCAAACCCGGACTTGCTGGCCAGGCAATGCGATAGCCTGTTGCAGGCCGAATATTTGCTGCCGGAATTACCGATGCTCGTGCCGGACGAAATCGATATGTCGATACTGAACGCGCAGCTGCGTTCGGCGGTCGAAACGCATCTGGATGAGGCCAAAAGCCTGATCGCGGAAACGCTGCAATCAGGCATTTTGCATAAAGCCCATATGAGCCAGAGCATTGTCGATACGGCATTCGCCAAACTCGAGAACTGGTATTCACTGGGCGATATCCGAACTTTCGAGGATCCGGATTTTCATCGTCTATCGGCTGCCTATATTGCCGGCAAAGTCGCGAAAGCCAAGCAGGCGCTGACGCCGCAATCACCACTATTCGAAGCGATCGAACTTTGGTATCAAGGCTTCGAGCAGGAACAATCCCGGGAAGTTGCGCGCGATATTCAATGCCTGCATTTCGTCCGCGATCGCCTGCGAACCCGGCGCGAAACGACATTGCAAAAACTGCAGCAATACAGTTACGACGATTTGATCACCCAGGTGGTACGCGGACTCGAAAGCGAGTCCGGCCCCGAGCTTTGCCAGGCCTTGCGAAAAGAGTATCCGGTTGCACTGGTCGATGAATTTCAGGATACCGACAGCCAGCAATGGAAAATATTCTCGACCCTGTATCCGGAAAATTTGGCTACGCTTGCGCTGTATCTGATCGGCGATCCCAAGCAGGCGATTTACGGTTTTCGTGGCGGCGACGTGCATGCCTATTTGGCCGCCAAATGCGAATCGCGGCAACACTGGAATTTGCCGGACAACTTCCGCACGCGTCCGGGCCTGTTAAGCGCCGTAGAATCCCTGTTTGCACAAGGCGGTGCGAACGCTTTTCGCGAGCAGGATATCCAGTTCTATCCGGTGCAGTCCGGTGGTGTCGTGCAGCAACAGGATTTTCTATTGCAGGACAGACCGGCACCGGTAATGCAGATGGCCTTGTTGCCGGAATATATCGATCCGCAAAAACAAAAAGCCACTGCACTGCCGACCGCCAAGGCGCATGAACTCGCGACGCGCGCCTGTGTCGGGAAAATTCATGAAATGCTGACGGCCGGCCAGAAAAGCGATGCGCGCCTGAGAGATAAAAAAACCGGCGAATTTCGCGCAGTGCAAGCCGGCGATGTTGCCGTGCTGGTAAACCGGAATTCGGAAGCGGTCCAGGTGCAGGCAGCGCTGGCGGCTTGCGGAATTGCCAGTGTGATCAGCAGTCAGGAAAGCCTGTTCGCAACGCCGGAAGCACGGGAAGTTTTTATCCTTCTCGATGCACTGATAAAGCATCAGGACCAGACCCGTTGGCGCGGCGCTTTATCGACCGTGTTGCTGGGTTTTGATGCGGAAAAAATCCTGCAACTCGAGTCGGACGATGCCGCTGCAACCCAGAGCGCCGATCTTGCCGTGCAATATCGCGAGTTGTGGCTGAAGCAAGGCGTGCTGAGTTTGTTGTCGCAGCTTTGTGCTGTGGCAGCCGCAAGAATTTTATCCCTGGCCGATGGCGAACGTCGCCTCAGCAATTATTTGCAATTGGCCGAAGCTCTGCAAGAAGCCAGTGCCTTGACGCTTGGTCCGGAGCAATGTCTGCGCTGGCTGGGTCAGGCAATGCAAGACGCCGGCATCGACGAAGAGAGCATGTTGCGTTTGGATTCCGACCGGAAGCGCGTCAAAATTCTGACCTTGCATAAAAGCAAAGGTCTCGAATTTCCGCTGGTATTTTTGCCGTTCGCCAACTTTGGCAAGTCGTCGAAACCCGGTGCCGGCCTCGGCTTGTCGAGTTATCACGAACAGCATCAGCGTATAACCCATGCGATGCTGTATCGCGATGGCAACAAGGATTTGGTCAAGGCGATCAAGGCCAAAGCGGCAGAAGAACAATTGGCCGAACAAGTGCGATTGCTCTATGTCGGGCTGACGCGGGCGCAATATTATTGCTGGCTCTGCTGTGGATCGATCAACCTCGGCAATAACAGCGGGCTTTCATCCTTGTTGTTCAGAAATGCCAAGGATGAAATAAAAACGCTTGAACGCAGCGAAATTTTGCAGCGACTGGAAAATATCCGGCAGACAAATCCCGATATCCAGCTGGATGAAATTCCATCTCAAAAAATCGAATTGCCGCGTTTCAAGACAGATGTGGGTCTCGAGGCGATTCCGCTTGCGACACCGGCCGTCCATCTGCAACTGGATTGGCGAGTGCTGAGTTTTTCGCAACTAAGCCATCACGGTCATCATCAAAGCCCGACGATCAGTGCGGCCGCCGATGAAATCGAAGCGATCAGTTTCCTGCTGTCTGCGACCGAAGAAACATTCGACAAGCGTTTTTCCGGCATTGGCTTTGGCAACGCTTTGCATAACGCGCTGGAAAACACCGATGTGAATGCCTGGCGCGAGCATGCCGATGCGACATCGGCGCCCGAATCCGAATTGCCGATTCTGCGGCAGGCTTTGCTGCGTCAGGGCTACACACAGGAAGAGCTGGTTCCGGGAGTTCGACAATTGGGCCCGCTGATATTCAACACATTGAAAATTGAATTGCCGGAAGGCGTGCGTTTGGTTGAACTGCCCGGGCAGGCACGTTTGAATGAAATGGAATTTCATTTTTCACTGCGCGAATGCGACAGCCGTGATTTGCTGACCTTGCTGAAACAGCATGGCATTTTGCATCAGCGCGAAGATTTCCCGTTCGTGCGGAATCTGCTTGGCCTGATGACCGGCAAGATCGACTTGATCTATCAATATGATGGCCGCTTTTATATTTGCGACTACAAATCCAACCGCTTGCCCGCCTACGATGCCGAACATTGCCGGCAAGCGATGCGCGACAGCGAATATGATTTCCAGGCGCTGATTTATACGCTGGCGCTGCATCGCTGGTGCAAATTCCGCTTGCGGTCCGCTTATGACTACGAAAAACATATCGGCGGTATTCGCTACCTGTTTTGCCGGGGCCTGAATGCCAATGCGAATATTGGCGATGGCATTGTCGCGATGCGTTTCGATCAGGCTCTGATCGAGCAACTGGAAAACCTGCTGCATCCGGCGCGGGAGCTGGCGACATGAGTTTGCCGGTATTGTTTTCGCTGCTGAAATCGCAGCATATTCGCGATATCGATCATGCGCTGGCGATCAGTTTGCAACGTTTGTTGCCGGAAACTTCCGAACTGGTTTGCATTGCAACGGCGCTGACTTCGAAAGCACACAGTTTGGGGCATAGTTGTTTGCCGGTAGATCAGTTCGATCTATTGCTGCAAGAAGCCAGCACCAACCCGGCACCGCCTTTGCCTGCGATAGAAGAATTTCTTGCAGCCTTGAAAACGTCTGCCTGGGTAGCCGAGGGAAGCGAAGAAAATTGCGTGCTGGTACTGGACGAAAACACGATCGCATTGAAACGGTATTGGGATTACGAAAATCGTCTGGCGCTCGCCTTGCGTGATCGTTTGTCGATAGAAGCGAAACCCTTGTCGGCAGCGACCGAACAATTCCATGCGCGATTGTTTTCGGACGATCTGAATTCCGCCCAGGCGATCGCGGCAAGGCGTGCCTGTGAAGCCGGATTTTTTTTGCTGACCGGCGGCCCCGGCACCGGTAAAACAGCCACGATAGGCCGCTTGCTGCAACTGTTGCAGCACCAGGCGAATGAGAACAAGGCACCGCTTCGCATTGCGCTGGCAGCGCCGACCGGAAAAGCGGCGACTCGTTTGAGTGAATCGCTGCGTTTTGCATTGGCCAAGCTGGAGCCGGCCCTGATCATTAATGACGAGCCGCTCGAAGCGAAAACCTTGCATCGCCTATTGGGCAGTAAGCCGAACTCGGTGCAATTTCGTCACGATGCACGAAATCCGTTGCCGCTGGATGTATTGATCGTCGATGAAGCTTCGATGATCGATTTACCCTTGATGTGCAAATTAATGGAAGCCCTGCCATTGCCGGCGCGTTTGATTCTGGTCGGCGACCCGGACCAGCTGCCATCGGTCGAAACCGGCAATGTGTTGCGTGCCTGCTGCAATGCGATCGCACTACGCACCGACAACATGCAGCATCGTGTAGACCTGGATCGCGTTTACCGGCAGGACGCAGACTCCGATATCGGTATTGCAGCGCAAACCGTATTGCGTGGCGATAGCACGGGCTTTATCCAGAACTTGCAACAAGCCGGATATCGCGGCGTGCATTGGCAGTCCGGCAGTGCCGCGGCTCTGGAAAAAATAATCCAGACCAAAGCGGTTTCGCATTATCAAAAAATTCAGCGGGCCGATTCCCTGCAGCAGGCGCTGGCATTGAGCAAACAGTTTCGGGTGCTGTGTGCCGCACGCGAAACCAGTGCCGGCAGCGTTGCGATCAATCGATTTATCGGTGAACGCTTGAGTAGAAAATCCGATGGCGCTTTTTATGCCGGGCGTCTGTGTCTCGTGATTGAAAATACCGCACGCGAACAATTATTCAACGGAGATGTCGGTCTGTGCTGGCCCGATGATCAGGGTGTGATGCGGATTTGGGTGGAAACCGCATCGGGTTTGCAGGCCTGGCATCCGGCCAATTTCCCGGCCCATGAAGATGCCTTCGCGATTACCGTGCACAAGGCCCAAGGTTCTGAATTTGAAAAGATTTTATTGGTATTGCCGGAAGCGGGTCATCGGGTGTTGTCGCGCGAATTGTTGTACACCGGATTGACCCGGGCACGCCGCGAAATCGAGCTTTACGCTAATCAGGCGAGCATTGCCGCTGCGATTTCGAGACAAAACCAGCGTTGGGGCCGACTTGCCCGACGCTTGTGACACAATGCTACTAGCCATTAACAGGGACTGTGCATAACATTCGCGTATGAAAGAACTCCGCACCTTGCTAATTGATTGTCGTATCGAGCTGCGAAAGCTGATCAAGGACTTTCACAAAACCGAAATGTGCGACGAGCTCGATGCCGCCATTGCCAAGCTCGCCATCGCGAAAGCGGAAACGGCAAGCCCCGAGCCAGGACCCGGTGCAAACAAGACATTGACCGCAAACCAGGTGGGTCTGGCCTGGCAGCGCGCTGCCCGTGATTTGAAATTTTCACATCCCGACTTGTACGAAAAAATGGGCAAGGACGTGATGCGTTTCCTCGATACCAAAACCCTGGTGGACCCCACGACCGAGTTGATGCAATTGGGCTCCGAAGTGGAAAGCCTGAAAACGGCCCAGCAAAAATTAATGAAAGAGCAGGACGCCGTTCAAGCCGAAAGAGATGCTTTGCTCGGTGCATTAGCGACCGCCGTGCCGCAACTGGATGACAGCGCCGACCGTTTTGCCACCGCGTTGGCGCGGATCCAGTGGTTACAGACGGCAACGGCCAGCAGGCAGCCCGCTACCGGCAAACCCGGGCGCAACGAGCCGCCGCCGGAAGGTCCGGTGCCCAGCGATGAAGCGCTGGTCGGCATCATTGCCGGGTCTCGCAAATTCACCAAGGATCAGCTCGACTGGGCGGTCGGAGAAGCCATGGTGCTATGCGGTTTTCAATTCACACCGCATGAATTAATCCAGCAAGGCGAACCGCATATTGCGCAAATCATCCAGGATGCTCGCAAAAAATAAGGATTGGGCGATGCTGAAATTTCGATTGATGGCAATGACATTGATATTTGCCTGTCTGGCGGGCTGCGGTTATTTGCGGCCAGGCGAAACCGCGATGCAGGTCGCGATCAGCAACCATGTTTTGCAGGAAGAAGATTATCCGAGCGGATTCATCCAGCCGGAAAATTTCGTATTCACCAATTTGACGAAAGTGGCCAACAGTGACCCCGCGCAATATCAGGTGCAAGCCGAATTCGATTTCACCTATACCGCCGACGGCGACGTGATTGTCGCAGCGCTCGACGAGCAACACAGAAAAGAACGTGAAAAGGAAAGACGCCGTACCAATAATCCGCTCGAAGAATTGAAAGGCGCAGTCACCGGCGCACTCGAAAATTTCCGCTATGAAAATCGCTTCGAGAATGTCCGCAAGGGCGACCAGGATCATTTCAGCGGCAGTTTTACTTTCACCCGCAACGCCGATAATAGTTGGCGCGTCAGTGACGCGAGCTACAAATAAAGCGACTCAGCCACGGATTTCCCGCTTTTTGATTTCGCAGTTATGCGAAAATAGCCCTATCTAAAAAAACAGTATTTATCATGGCCGGATCCAGCTTGCTTGCATTAATCGACGACATTGCCACCTTGCTGGACGATGTGTCGGTGATGACCAAGGTCGCCACGCAGAAAACCGCCGGTGTTTTAGGCGATGATTTGGCGCTGAATGCCCAGCAGGTTGCCGGTGTTGCGGCCGACCGTGAATTGCCGGTCGTCTGGGCCGTGGCGAAAGGTTCGGCGATCAACAAGGCGATTCTGGTGCCGGTTGCACTGGGACTCAGCTATTTTTTGCCGCAAGCCGTGGTGCCGTTGATGATGATTGGTGGTGCCTTCCTGTGCTTTGAAGGCGTCGAAAAAATCGCGCATAAGCTTTTGCATACCGATGCCGAAGACGAGAAGCATCACAAGGACATGTTGAAAGCGCTGGTCACCGATGCCGATGATCTGCTCGCGTTTGAAAAAGACAAAATCAAGGGTGCCATCCGTACCGATTTTATTTTGTCGGCCGAAATTATCGTGATCACGCTGGGCACCGTTGCAGATGAAGCCTTCAGTCGCCAGGTCACGGTATTGACGCTGATCTCGATCATCATGACGATCGGTGTCTATGGCCTGGTGGCGGGTATCGTGAAACTGGACGATGGCGGCGTGTATCTGCTCGAGCAAAAAGGCGTCAGTGCCTGGGCGCGTTTCAAGCAGGCGCTGGGCAGACTGATTCTCTGGTTCGCGCCATTTCTGATGAAGACATTGTCGATCGCCGGGACTGCAGCGATGTTCCTGGTTGGTGGCGGCATTCTCGTGCATAACGTGCCGGCCTTGCATCATTTGGTCGAATCACTGGCGCCGAAAACCGAGCCTCTCACGACACTGGCGACATGGACGGGCGATGCCGTGATCGGTATTGCTGCCGGTATCGTGGTCTTGCTCGCGGTGCAACTTTTCAAGAAATTATTCGGCAGCAAAAAACCGCAAGCGGCAGCCAAATAAAATAATTACAAATTACGGCGTTTTATCCCGATTGACGGCGGCGGCATGATTGTCGCGAATCGCCAAGTCTTTTCCGATGCTGTAACCAAAGGCAACCGTCATGCAAAAGGCCGCAAACACGGATATCGCAATTTTATGATTGCGTGATGTCGTGCTATCGATCGAAGTCGCAATCGCGCCGAGGAAAAATGCCGGGTGAATCGTCAGGCCGAGAACGATGAACATGAGCATGATGCCGTACACAGGTTGTGGTTTAGCGGAAGATGGGGCTTTGTTGTTTTCCGACATTGACGATCCCGTTGTTTGCTGGTGATTATTTTAGGCGGTGAGCACTGCGGCTCACTAACTTTCGATTTCCGTGCGCCATTTGCCGGGTTCAAGACCTTTCAGATTATGCGGGCCGACCGAAATCCGGATCAGGCGCAAGGTCGGCAAGCCGACGGCGGCGGTCATGCGGCGAACCTGACGATTACGGCCTTCGCGTATCGTCAGTTCGATAAAACTGTCGGGCACGGTTTTGCGATGCCGTACCGGCGGATCGCGTGGCCATAGCCAATCGGGTGCGGTTTCCAAAGTGCGTGCCTGCCCCGGCAAGGTCATGCCGTCATTCAACTTCACGCCTTTCGCGAGCGCTTTTATTTGTTCGTCGGTCGGAATGCCTTCGACTTGCACCAGATAGGTTTTCGGCCATTTGAATTTGGGCGAGCTGATTTGTGCAATGCGGGCACCATCATCGGACAATAACAACATGCCCTCGGAATCGAAATCGAGTCGGCCGGCGGCATAAACGTCCGGTGGAATGCCGAAGTCTGCCAGTGTCGTGCGAGCGGGCGTTTCAGCGTCAGTAAACTGGCACAGCACGTTGTAAGGCTTGTTGAAAGCAATCAGCATTCCCCAGTGTAACGGCGTGAGACAATACTTGCAGTCTTTTTTGGTGATTTAGATGAATAACAGCCTACCTAGCGCACATCCACTGCGTCGTTTGCTCAATTTCGCCAGGCCATACCGCCGCAATATCATTCTTGGCAGCCTGTTTTCGGTCTGCAATAAAGTCTTCGACGTGCTGCCGGAAATTCTGATTGGCGTCTCTGTCGATGTCGTGGTCAACCAAAAAGATTCCTTCGTTGCCAAATTCGGCATCGCCGATCCGATGGATCAATTATGGGCCTTGGCGGCGCTGACGGTCTTGGTTTGGGTGTTGGAATCGCTGTTCGAATATCTCTATGCATTGCGCTGGCGCGGACTCGCCCAGGACATGCAGCATGAATTGCGACAAGCGGCGTACGCACATCTGCAGGTATTGCCGCCGGATTTCGTCAATCGCGAACGCAGTGGCCGCTTGATGGCCTTGATGAATGAAGACGTCAATCAAATCGAGCGATTCCTGAATACCGGCGCCAACGATTTGATCCAGGTGTTTTGTTCTTCCTTGCTGGTCGGCGCGGTATTTTTTGTATTGACCGCCGATCTTGCCGTGCTTGCCTTGTTGCCGATACCGATGATTTTGTTCGGTGCCTTCTGGTTTCAGCGTCGTCTATACCCGCGTTACGTCGCGGCGCGCGAAGCCGCTGCGACGGTATCGAATCGCTTGAATAACAATCTGGCCGGCATGGCGACTATCCAGGCTTACACGGCCGAGGCTTTCGAGGCCGAACACGTACGCATTGCATCGAACGAATTCCGCAAGCGCAACGCCGATGCGATTCGTTTTTCGGCCGCGATCACGCCGGTGATTCGGATGGCGGTGATGGCGGGCTTTGTCGTTACCTTGTTGTATGGCGGTTACTTGTGCTTGCAGGGCACGCTTGGCATTGGCAGTTACACGGTGCTGGTGTATCTGACCCAGCGTTTGTTATGGCCGATGACGCGCCTGGCCGACATGACCGATTTGTATCAACGCGCGATGGCCTCGGTAAATCGCGTAATGGATTTACTGGAAACATTGCCGCCGCTGCAAAGCAAAAAAGAATTTTCCGGCAACATCAAGGGCGCGCTGAAATTCGAAAATATTTCGTTTTCCTATGCCGACACGCCGACTTTGTGCGATATCAATATCGATATTCCGGCCGGCAGCACGGTCGCTTTTGTCGGTGGTACCGGCAGCGGGAAAAGCACCCTGCTGAAATTATTGCTGCGTTTCATTTCGCCCGATAAAGGCCGCATTTTGTTCGACGGCCAGGATATTGCCGATATCCATTCGGCGGCGCTACGAAAACAACTGGGTTATGTCGCGCAGGACCCTTTTCTGACCGACGGCAGTGTGGCCGACAATATCGCCTATGGCGAACACGACGCCGACCGACGTGCGATTGAAATTGCCGCCGACGCTGCCGAGGCCAGCGAATTTATCGCGAGCCTGGGCAAAGGCCTGGACAGTGAAGTGGGCGAACGCGGTACGCAATTATCCGGCGGCCAACGACAACGCATTGCATTGGCGCGAGCCTTGTATCGGAATCCCTCGGTATTGATTCTCGATGAAGCCACTTCGGCGGTCGATAATGAAACCGAAGCGGCCATTCAGCGCTCGCTCGCACGGGTCTCGAAAAATCGCACGACGATTATCGTCGCGCATCGCCTGTCGACCGTGCGCAATGCCGATCACATTTTTGTGGTTGATAAGGGACGTGTTGTCGAACAAGGACGGCATGACGACTTGCTGGCGCATGATGAAATTTATGCGTCGCTATGGAAATTGCAAACCGGTGAAGTGGTTTAATTCGGGACATAAGCAATGAAAGCACTCTCGAGAATTCTAATAATCAAGATTGTGTTGACGACCCTTGTCTGGTGCGTACCGCTTTTGTTGTTTCCGCTTGACTGGTTGCAAGCCCTGGGTTTTCCGATACCCGAGCCGGCGCTATTTCTTCGCTTGCTCGGAATGGCCTATGTCGCGTTGGTGCTGGCTTACAGTTTTGGTTTGCGCGACACTCTTGGAAATCAATATCCGCAAACGATCGTATGGGTCGGCGTTATCAGTAATGGCGGCGCTTGCGGCTTGCTCACGATTGCGGCGCTAACCCATGTATGGAATAGCTGGGGCATGATTGCGCAAACCATTATGTGGGGTTCGCTGTTTGGCACCGGTGCGATTACGCTCGGGCTTGTCTGGTTTGGCGTGTTGAAACGCCACAACACATTGTAGGACTGAATGTTAGGAGCGACGGAAGTCGCGACAATCTCCTAGCCCCGACTTCCGTCGTTCCTACTGCGGTTTTTTGAAACGCAACGTCATGCGGTCGCTTTCACCGATCGCCAAATATTTTTCGCGGTCCTTGTCTTTTTGCGACAAGGTCGGCGGCAAGGTCCAGACGCCAGCAGGATAATCCTTGGCGTCCTTTGGATTGGCGTTGATCTCGCTGCGGGCATCGAGCACGAAGCCGGCTTTCAACGCGAGACCGATCACGTACTCCTCCGGCAGATAGCCGCTGCTTTTGATTTTTTCAAACTCGGCATCGGGATGCGCACGGTGCTCGGCCACGCCCAACACGCCACCGGGTTTCAGCACTTCGTAAAAGGCTTCGAACATCGCCGCTTCATGGCCGTCCATGACCCAGTTATGCACGTTGCGAAAAGTCAGTACCGTGTCGGCCGATCCGGCTTCACCCAGCACGGGCGCGGCTGGATCGATTTCAATAATGCTCGGTGCACCGAATATTGCAGGATTACCGGCAATCTTTGCTCTCAGACCTTCATTCAATTTTCCGTAGAAAGTCTGGCTACGTTCTGTCGGCATCTTGCCGGCATCGTTGATCACCGCAACATACTTGCCTTTCTCTCTCAGCAGCGGCGCCAGGATTTCGGTATACCAGCCTGCTCCGGGCGTAATTTCAATCACGGTTTCATTCGGACTGACACCAAAAAATTGCAAGGTCTGCTGCGGATGCCGGTATTGGTCGCGCGCCTTGTTTTCCGGTGAACGCCAGGCGCCCGCCAGTATGGGCGTAATCGCGATATTCAATTGTTCGGCTTCCTGATTGACGGCGTTTTTTTTGCTGTCGCCATCGGAATTGCAAGCGGCAATCAGACCGACACAGGCCAATGCGAGTAATAGTCTCTTCATTTTTCACTTCCCCAATCGAATGTCGCAAACAATAACGTAAATTTGCTCTCGTAGGGTGGGCATAGCCCACCATTGTTTGCGTAAAACGTATTCGAAACGGTGGGCGGTCCCGCCCTACGATTTCAAACGCAGGCGGTCCGGATACGGCGGCACATCGGTAAATACGCCGGCGCGAATATCGCACTGGATTTTCTGCCACCAGGCCGGATCGAAAATTTCGCCATGCGCTTGCAGCAGGGCTTCGCGCTGGGACGGGCTCAGGCCGAGAAAGCGCGGAAACTGTTCCGGGAAAACATCATTGTCGGCCACGTAATACCAGGCGCCATGATGCATTTCCTCTTCCTCGTTTCGGGCTTCGGGCAGTTTCCGGAAACGACATTCGGTCACCAGACAAAGTTCGTCGTAATCGTAAAAAATCGCCCGGCCGTGCCGGGTGACGCCGAAGTTCTTCAGCAACAAATCGCCGGGAAATATATTGCTGCGGGCGAGATCCTTGATCGCCTGACCGTAATCCAGAATTGCCGCCAATGCCAGTTCTTCCGAGGTCTCGCGCACGTATAAATTCAGCGGTCGCAGCCGGCGTTCGACATAGCAATGGTGAATCACGATGTCCTGCCCGGCCTCGCTGACCGACTCGCTGCATTCTTTCAGTAATTCGTCGCGCATTGCATCGGTGAATTGATTACGCGGGAAACGCAGGAAGCGGTATTCCTGCGCGTCAATCAAGCGACCGACGCGGTCATGCTTGAACACAAGATGATATTTTTCCAATACCTGTTCGCGAGCGATGTTTTTCGGATAGGCGAATTTGTCGCGAATCAATTTAAATACCAGCGGATAGCCCGGCAAGGTAAATACTGCCATTACCATGCCGCGTTCGCCATCGGCATGCGTGCAATCCTGTTCGGGATGTTCCTGCAGATAGCGAAAAAAATGCCGGTAGCGTTCGGTCTTGCCCTGCTTGGCGCGACCGAGCACCGTGTAAATTTCATCGATCGGTTTGCCGGGCAACAAGGTTCGCAAAAAAACGACCGCATCGCCGACAGTCGGCAAATCGGCATGGAAATAACTATGGGTGTAACCAAACAATACGGCCGCATGTTGGCGTGAAGTAATCACCGCATCGACGCGGATGCCGCCTTCTTCATTGACCAGCGCGAGAATGCAGGGCGCGTAATTTTCCCGACCCAGAATGCGTCCGACTAAATAAGCGCGTCGCTCGCGGTAAAACACGGTGTCCAGCAATTCGACTGCCAGCACGGCCGGTTCCGGCCATTCACTGAAACGCGACTGCAAAGTATCGGCAATTTTTTTCGCACATGCTTCGGCATCCTGATACGGCGCCGCGAATGGATAATCTGCCAGCACGCGTTCGAATACCGAGGATAAACTTTCCGACAATACATAATTATGGCGCGCGACCGGGTGCGTGATGCTGTCGGTCGGCTCGATCGTCAACGCAATAAATTCGATCTCGGCGTTGACGCCGCGGGTCTTGAAGAATCGCCGGGTCAATGTATTGAAAAAGGTCTTGAATAATTCTCGATCCAGCATCGGCGAAATCAGATGCTCGTAAGCCTGGCGAATGCCCTGCCACAGGATCGCATTATTCGATTGGTCCGCCATCCGGTCGCTGAGCTTGTCGCTGATCGCGGCGACACATTGATCATAGAGTTCGATCCGGGCGTTGGCGTCCTGGCGTGAACCGGCCCAGTCGCGTTGTTCGAAGCGTTGTTTGGCTTTTTTGGTGACCCTGGAAAACTGCTGGTTGTAATCGAGAAAAGCATCGCGAATTGCCAACGCACTTGGCAAAGCCAATGGATCCATTTGCGTTTGTGGCGACTCGGCAATATTCATTTTTTCGCGATCACTGCCTGCACTTTTGGTTTGACCTGGGTTTCCAGCCATTGCTTGAAATGCATCAGGCCGCGATGGTTTTCGGAGCGTTCCGGATAGACCAGATAATACGCATATTCCGACGGCAGTTTCTGCTTTCCGATATAGCGCAAACGATTGGCTTCGATAAACGGTGCCGCCAAAGTATGGCGCGCCAGTACGATGCCGACGCCTTCGGCGGCCGCACGATGGGCGCTTTCGGCTTCATTGAATTTCGCGACATAGCGTTTGGGTTGCGGCAGTCCGAAATGTTTGAACCAGCGTTGCCAGCGGCCGGCCGGATCATCGATCAGCGGACATTTGTATAGCTCGTTCAAAGCCGGTTTGCCGAGTTGTTTTATCAAGGCGGGGCTGGCGGCCGGGCTGATCCATTCGTCCAGCAAAAAATGCGATTGCAGATTCGGCCAGCTGCCCATGCCGAAACGCAGGCCGGCATCGATATGCAATTCCTTGTCGAAATCGACCATGCGCACCGATGAATCCAGATTGATCTGGATATCCGGATGTTGGCGGACAAAATCGCCCAGCCGCGGCAGCAACCAGGCGTTGACCAGGGAGCCCAGTGAACTGATCGTCAAGCTATTGCCGCGTTCCTGCGTATGTGGACTGAGCAGTTCTTCGATCGCCTGATAATGCGGCTCGAGTTTTTGATACAGGGCTTGTCCGTCCGGCGTCAGTTCGATGCCACGGGCGCCGCGTTCCATCAGCCGCCGGCCCATGCGTTCTTCGAGGCGGCGCATTTGATGACTGAGTGCGCTGACCGTGACATTCAATTGCTCGGCCGCGCGCGTCATATTGCCGCTGCGGGCGGTATGCATGAAGCCGGGAATCCACTGTAGCGCGGGTTTGCTCATCTTGAATTCTGCTCAAGTCTGTTGTGAAAACAATGCGATTTTCAAAGGGCAACTGTGGGCGTAACTTGCCAACTCGTCAAGTTAACCAGCTCAAGGAGCTCAACATGAATATCTGGACCGGACTGTTATTTCTTGGAGGTTTTATTGCCACGCCGACAGCGCTTGCGGCAGTCAATGGCGAGCCCGAACCTGCCAGTACGTCACCGAAAGACGTGGTGCGATATTTTCTGGATGAAGTGCGTTCCGGCAAGGCGCCCGAGCGGTCTTCGCAATATCTGGCGTCGGAAGTATTGGCGCACCAGTTGAATTCCGAAAATGAAACCACGGTTTCCAGAAACCCGGAAGATTACGCGGCGCATGTGAAGGACTTTCAACGCATCTACGGCGATTACGATTTTGAAGTCACCGAATTGCTGGCCGATGGCGACAAAGTCTACGCACGCTGGAAGCAAACCGGTTGCCATATCGGTCCCGACGGAGGTGCTGCACCCAGTGGTTTGCCGGTCACTGAAATCGCCAGCGCGGTCTATCGCGTGAAAGACGGAAAAATCGTCGAGTACTGGATCCAGATTGACCGCAAGGGCATCGACGCGCAGTTCGAAATCAACGCCAAGAATACCGAACGCAAAATTCGCTGCGTGCGTTAAGTCTCACATAGTGCAGGTTCCGGATATTTTTTTATTTTCCGCCACATTAGATTTGTATCATCACGTTCCATTAAAGGTTTGCCATGAACGCTTCTGCTGTTTTTCAATTAATTCTGCTGGGCATGATCTGGGGCGCCTCGTTTTTGTTCCAGCGCATGTCGGTGCCCGAGCTGGGTCCGAATCTGGTTGCTTTCGGTCGTCTGGTGCTGGGTGCAGTCGTGCTTGCGATCGTCGCGATCGCGATGCGTAAACCCTTGCTGATCAAGCAACACCGCTGGGATTATCTGCGGATCGGCACCTTGAACTCGGCATTGCCGTTCTGGTTATTTGCCTATGCCAGCATTTCCTTGCCGGCTGGCGTCAATGCGGTGTTGAATGCGACCGTGCCCTTGTTCGCCGTGTTGCTGCAATGGGTGCGAGGCAGCACGCCATCGAGTGAAAAGTTCGCCGGCGTCACGATGGGTATCGTCGGTGTTTGCATGATCGTCGGCTTCGGCGGCATTCCACTGACATGGTTATCGATCAGCGGTTTTCTTGCCGGTTTATTGGCTGCGGCTTTGTACGCATTCAGTGCTATTGAAATTCGCGAACGTTTCGCCAATACCGATCCGATGGTGGTCGCGACCGGTAGTTTGCTGGGAGCGAGTCTGGTGCTGCTGCCCGGCATTTTCTTCGGTTCGCCGAAGGCCGCATTCGATTTCGAAGCCTGGATGGCCGTGATTCCGCTCGGCATTTGCTGCACCGGTATCGCTTATCTGCTGTATTACCGATTGCTACGTGATATCGGCAGTACCTATGCGGTGATGGTGACGCTACTGGTACCGATTTTTGCGTTGTTATGGGGCGTGTTGTTCTTGAACGAGCATCCGACACTTTTGAATTTGCTGGGTACCGGTCTGGTGTTGTTCTCGATGGCCTTGATTCTGGAAAAAATCAAATTCCCGCGATTTAGTAAGACATCGGCAGATGTAAGCGCCACATAAGCAAATGAAACATGTGTCGTAGGAGGCCGCTTGCGGGCGACATGTAACCCTGGCATTTTTCGGGCCCAAGGGCCCTCCTGCGGAAACAAAAAAGGGCGCCGAGGCGCCCTTTTTCTTTAATGCAAAACAACATTACATCTGCTTGATCATCTCGTCGGCAAACTCCGAGCACTTCACTTCGGTCGCGCCTTCCATCAGACGGGCGAAATCGTAGGTTACGCGCTTACTGGCGATTGCCTTGTCCATCGAGGAGATCAGCAGGTCGGCTGCTTCGGTCCAGCCTATGTAACGCAGCATCATTTCGCCGGACAAAATCACCGAGCCCGGATTTACTTTATCCAGACCGGCATATTTTGGCGCGGTGCCGTGCGTCGCTTCGAACACCGCATGACCGGTCACGTAGTTGATATTGGCACCCGGTGCGATACCGATGCCGCCGACTTGTGCGGCGAGTGCGTCGCTCAAGTAATCGCCGTTCAAGTTCAAGGTAGCGCAGACATCGTATTCGGCCGGACGCAGCAAAATTTGCTGCAGGAACGCATCGGCAATCGCGTCTTTGATGATCAGGCCAGCGCCTGGTTTGCCTTCCGGAATAATCATCCACGGACCGCCATCCAATTCGACCGCGCCGTAGAAATCTTTTGCGACCTGATAACCCCAATCACGGAAACCACCTTCGGTGAATTTCATGATGTTGCCCTTGTGTACCAGGGTCACCGATTTCGATTTGTTCTGGATCGCGTAGCTGATCGCGCTGTGTACAAGACGCTCGGTGCCCAGATATGACACTGGCTTGATGCCGAGACCGACATTCACTTTGACATCGCGATGCGGTGCGCCGATACCTTCGAGTGCTTTCTGCCAGCCTTCGGATTTTTCCTGCGTGCCGAAACGGATTTTGTCGAATGCCTTGGGATCTTCTTTTGCAATGAAGTCCAGAAGTTTCTGGGCCAATTCCGAACCGCCCGCATATTCAACGCCGGCATAAATGTCTTCGGTGTTTTCGCGGAAGATCGTCATATTGACTTGATCAGGACGCTTGACCGGCGAAGGCACGCCTTTGAACCAGCGCACCGGGCGCAGGCAAACGTAAAGATCGAGCATTTGACGCAGCGCGACGTTCAAGGAACGAATGCCGCCGCCGACCGGCGTGGTCAAGGGACCCTTGATCGACACCAGATAGTCGCGGCAAGCCTGCACCGAAGATTCCGGCAGCCAAGTGCCGAATTGATTATTGGATTTTTCGCCGGCAAAAACTTCCAGCCAGTGAATTTTTTTCTCGCCGCCGTAGGCTTTCGCAACCGCTGCATCCAACACGCGAACCGAGGCCGCCCAGATATCCGGACCGGTACCGTCGCCTTCGATAAATGGAATGATCGGATTATTCGGAACGTTTAATTTGCCGCCCGAAATGGTAATTTTTGCGCCACCCGCAGGTGCCGTAATGATGGGTTCTGCCATACATCTCTCCAGAAAACCGCTGCGAGAGCCGCAGCAAAGAACGCGTATTGTCGCGGATTTAGGCTTTGAGAGCCACTATTGATTGACGACTTTCCACTGTTGTCGCAAGACCAGGGCCGCCCAGGCCATGGCGGCAATCATCATCACGCTACCGATAAAAAAGCTAAGACGGGCGATGCCGAGATAACTATCGAGCATGCCAGTCATCGTCAGCAGATTGCCCCAGTCATGCGAGTCTTCGCTGCCACCGCCCACCAAAGGCAGGCCACGGTAGTAGGCATCGGCAATATACGGCGATAAATCAACGAAGTTTTGTCCGCTCCACCACAGCATCAAACTGGCGGCGAAGGTATCGCGATATTTCAACAAGAAGGCGAACAGAAATGTCCAGGGCCAGAGCACCTGAAACAGGCTGCCGCCAAGAATCATCATGAACTCGCCGAACGGGCTGAAAAACAAATGTCCGAATTCGTGAAACATCAAATTCACGCCATGCATAAACGAACCACCAATCACGTCCCAATTGATGCCGTTGAAAATGAAATACAGCGACCAGATTGCAAATAATAATGCGCAAAAAGCGCGCGCCCAGAACGCAACGAGATCGACTTGCTCGGGTGCTTCGGTCAGCCATTGCAAAAACGTTTGCCGGATTTCCGGTTCGATCGCGATTTCATTCGGCATATCGTTTTGCTTTGCAAGCCATTTGCCGTAGACGATGCCGCAGCCGGGGCAGGTGGCAGCGTGGATATGGTTGTCGTTTACGGTTCGCTGATATTGGCATTTCGGACAGATAATCATTTCCGCATGATAATGCGTTCACTGGAAAACGGTATATTTCATTGATGTCATCGCTGCCACAGCTTTATTCCTTCCGTCGCTGTCCTTACGCGATTCGTGCGCGGCTGGCGATTGCGGCCAGCGGCGTTGCCGTGGAGTTATATGAAGTCGACCTCAAGGCAAAACCCGAACGCATGCTTCGGCTATCGCCAAAGGGTACGGTGCCGGTGCTGGTATTGTCGGACGGCAGCGTCATTGATGAAAGCCTCGACATCATGTTGTGGGCGCTGCGACAACATGATCCGCTCGGACTGCTGGATGGTTTTTCAGATGATGCAAAGGCCATGATTCAACGCAATGATGGTGAATTCAAACAGGCGCTGGATCGCTATAAATATCCGGAACGTTATCCGGAGTTTCCGATGCCGCATTACCGTGCGCAGGGCGAAATTATATTGAGTGAATTAAATGCAATGCTGGATCAGCGCACTTATTTATTTGGCGATAAACCAGGTGTCGCGGATTTGGCCGTGATGCCGTTTATCCGGCAATTCGCACAGGTGGATCGGGAATGGTTTGATGCGAGTCCGTACGCGAATTTGCGCGATTGGCTGGACAAATGGGTGGCATCGGATTTGTTTGCTTCGGTGATGCGAAAGAATTGAGACTTCCGTAGGAGGGCCTTCTAGGCCCGAAAGACCTGGCGAGATTTGTCGGGCCTAGAAGGCCCTCCTACGTATAGCTATTTCAATTGCAGCAAATCCCATTTATTGCCATACAAATCCTGGAACACCACGACGGTGCCGTAACTTTCTTCGCGCGGTGTTTCGCAAAAAAGCACACCTTTGTCTTGCATGCGCTGGTAATCGCGATCGAAGTTGTCGGTTTGTAGAAATAAAAATACCCGGCCACCGGTTTGGTTACCGACGCTTTTCATTTGTTCTTCGTTCGCCGCTCTCGCCAATAAAATCCGGGTTTCCTTTGCACCGCGCGGGGCCACCAACACCCAGCGTTTTTCATCGCTCAAACGCGCGTCTTCGATCAATTCGAAATCGAGTTTATTGACGTAGAAATCGATCGCCTCGTCGTAATCCTTCACGACCAGGCTGATCGCGTTGAGAAATTGGGCCATGTTTCACTCCAGGAAGTTTGGCGATTATCCCTTTTCAGGGCGGCGGAACGGACAAATCGCGAAACCGTCGGATTTGGCTGTTTTCGCCAGAAAAGTGTCGTAACCGCCACTACTTGGGGGCATAATTTAGGCAGATTCTGTGTTCACCCCGGGCAAAGCCCATACAGGAGACAGATCATGAAACTTATCAGCACCCTTATCGCCAGCATTTTACTGACCAGCGCCGCAGTCGGCAGCGAAATCGATACCACTCCGGTCTATCAGGACGGCAGCCAATACACGGCCGTGCTGGATTCGCAAAATGCACAGTGGCGCTTGCTGCCCGGCGATGGCCAGGACTTCGCGATCCAGCTCGACCAAAGCTGCAAATCGACGACCGAGGTACCTGCAGGTTTATGGATATTGACCCGCGATGCCGATGGCAAGCCGGAATTGCTGGCACCTTCGCAAACGGTATTACCGGTCGGCCATAGCGGTCATATTTCCGTCGTTGCCTGCGACGAAGAGCAAGCGAATGGTTTGGCTGTGCCGGCCAGTCTGATTGAATGGTTGAGCGATAACACCGGAGCGGTCTATGTCAAATAAGGAACAACGTTTCACGCTGGGCCTGCTGGCCATGGAAGGTTGCATGCTTTCCAGTCTGGTAGGTCCGGCCGACATGTTCCGCACGGCTCAAAAATTGGCACAACTACGTGACCCCGGCACAAATCTGCGGATAGAAACCGTATTGATTAGTGCGCGCGGACTGTCGCAGGTCGTCGGCAGTGGCGGTCAGCAGCTTAGCGGGGCGCAATCGCCGGATGTTGCGCTCGATTGCCTGCTGATTCCCGGCTATATGCATAACAGTGCCGAAGACGCGATTCGGCAACTGGAAAATTACCAGCCAGAAATCGAACTGGTGCGGAACATGCATTTGCGCGGGGTTCCGTTGGCAGCCGCGTGTTGCGGCGCATTTTTACTGGCCGAATCCGGTCTGCTGGACGGTCATGAAGCTACCACGAGTTGGTGGCTGGATGCTGCGTTTCGCAAGCGTTATCCAAACGTGCGTCTGAATGTCGAACGCATGATCGTCGAAGACGGCATGTTTGCGACCACCGGCGCCAGCACGGCAATTTACACGTTTATCCTGCAATTGCTTGCCAAGCGCGTCGATGAATCGCTGGCGCAATTGACCGGTCGCATGATGCTGATCGATAGCGAACGGCAAAGTCAGGCGCCTTACATCAGTTTGGCGTTAACCGAACGGCCCCGACATTCGCTTTCGGAAAAAGCCGAACGTTTTATCCAGCAACAATTGCATCGCGATCTGAGCGTCAGTGAATTGGCGGAATTTTGCGATACCAGCGAGCGCAGTCTGCTCCGGCATTTTCGCCAGCATTACAACGCCAGTCCGATCGCGCATATTCAACATTTGCGGGTAGAACGTGCGAAAGCGCTGCTGGAAACCACGCTGATGAGTTTCGATGAAATCGTCGAGCGCTGCGGTTATCACGATAGCGCGAGTTTCCGGAAACTGTTCAAGCGGGCGACGCATCTGACGCCGGCGGATTATCGCGAACGCTTTCGCTTACGTGCATGATTCAACCATGTCCTGATAATCCGGACGCCGACGTAGCCAGGCCTGCACATAGGGGCAAACCGGAATAACGCGGTAATGCTGCGATCGTGCCCAATCGAGTGCCGTGCGGGTCAACTCGCCGGCAATACCGCGGCCCTCGATGGGTTTTGGTACGCCGACATGGGTAAGCGATAGTTCGACGCCATCCAATTTGTAATCGATCACGCATAACAAGTTCTCGACTTGCGTTTCAAAACGATGCTGATCGCGATTGTGTCGGACGTCGTATTTCATGGGCCGATTAAAGATGTAGTCCAGACGACAATAGCAGCTGGGCAATGAACAAAAGGATATTTCGTTCACAAAACACGATCGTCGTTAGGTAATTCGGACAAACTGTGTTGTCATGGTGTCCTACTTCGTCTCCTTGCGCTTCGTGCGTTTGCACGGCCCGCTCCGCCTAAGTATTGCTGCGCAATGCAGCGATGCCTTCACCGCATCTGCGAGAAAGCGACATGCCGGGCTATAGCGTCAAAACCACCAAGGTTCAGGTAGGCGATCATGCCTATCAAATCCGTTCATTAAGCGATAAACAGCAATTCGCCGATCCGCAGGGGCTTGCCGAACAGGCCGGTATTTCGTCGGCGTCCTGGTGCCTGTTCGGACAACTCTGGCCGGCCGGGCAGGTATTGGCCAATGCGATGTCGGTCATTCCGATCGAGGGCCGCCGCATTCTGGAAATCGGCTGCGGTCTTGGGCTTTCAAGCCTGGTATTGCAAAAACGCAGTGCCGATATCACCGCGAGCGATCATCACCCGCTGGCCGAGTCTTTCCTGCAACACAACGCCAATATCAATTTTTTGAAACACGTTACGTATGTCGATTTGTCCTGGCAAAAACCGCACACGACCCTGGGCAAGTTTGACTTGATTATCGGCAGCGATATTTTGTATGAACGCGACCATGCGCAGATGCTTTCCGCTTTGATTATCCGCCATGCAAAACCGGCTGCCGAAATCATTACGACCGATCCGGGTCGCGGCGTCAGCGCGGCATTCAGTCGCGCAATGCTGGCACAGGGGTTTCGAATTGAGGAGACCCGCTGCCGATTCAACGAGACTGACGTGTCGCCGTTTCGTGGTCGTTTGATCAGCTATTCGCGGAATTGATAAACCATCACGCGCGCGTTCAAGCGCACGTGATGGTTTTCCGAATGCTTTTATTCTCTGTGCTCGCGACCGGTATTGCCGAACATGACTGGCAAGCCGGCGCCGCCATTGCCTTCGCGTTGCGTTACCTTGTCTTTCACGACGGCTTTTAATGTCGGGGGATTGGTAACGAAGGGTTTGATGCCCAAGGCTCCATAAACTTCATTCGGCGAAATCAGCTTGCCTTGCGTGATCACCAAGGCCACTTTGCGAATATCGGCGATATTCGTGGTCGGGTCACCGTCGATCAAAACCAGATCGGCCAGCTTGCCCGGCGTGATGCTGCCACGATCATTGCTGGTACGCGAATACAGGGCGCCGTTGCGAGTCGCGATCTGCAAAGCCTGCACCGGCGTCATGCCTGCATGCTTCACATAAAATTCGAGCTCGCTTTGCAAGGTAAAACCGGAGATGGCATCCGTACCTGCGACGATTGGAATGCCTGCCTTGTACATAAGGCCTACGAATTCCAGCATTTTTGCATAGGATTTTTTATAGCGTTCCGCCGTCGCATCGTCGGGAATTTTCATGCTGCCGACTTTGAAGCTGCGCTGCAAATCGATCGGCAGATTGGCCAATACCGGCGCATAGGCTTCGGGCACGGTGCCGTCGCGTTGCCTCAAAAATTCAAAGGTGACGACAGTAGGATCGATCACGATATTTTTTTGTTTCAGCAGTGCTATGAAATCCTTCACGGGTTTGGAATTGAAATCCAGATCGCCGACTTTTTCGGCGGGCAAGATAAAACGTTCCAACGTGCGGGTATCGGTCGTAGGCGATACCAGGAAATTCAGCAAGACCTGGTTGATATGCTGAATTTCGTCATAACCGGCATTGACCGCATCTTCGGCCCGCAGGAAAACCGGAATATGTCCGCTCACTCTGAGGCCGCGGCTATGCGCGTAGGCCACGGTGTCTTTCAGAATTTCTTTCGGGAACGAATTATAGATTTTTAATTGCGGATAACCGTGCTGGGCATACCAGTCAATCGCGTCTTTGGCTTCCTGCAAATTCTTGATCACAAAACCATTGCGGGCCGAGTACGGACTTTCCCCTTCCAGAAAACCGGCCGGCACGATTTGCGGCGACAATAATTCGCCTGCCGTTATTTCATCGAGCATCTGCTGCAAAGTCGCGTTGTCGTTGGCCATGTCACGCACGGTCGTCACGCCTGCCGCCAGATTCAGGCCGCCGTCCCAGCGGCTGACATGGCCATGCATGTCAAACAAGCCCGGCAACAGCACGCGGCCGGCGGCATCGATTTCATTGTCGGCACCCCGGATTGGCGAACCGGCCGGTAGCACAGCCGTGATTTTTCCGCGTAATACATAGACGTCGGATGCCGGCAGCAATTTGGCGTTTTCGCTATCGAATACGCGGGCATTGCGAATAACCGTCATGCCGACCATGGGCTTTTGCAAGCGGGCAGCCATGTCTTTCAACAGCTTTGCTTCCGCCGTTTTTTGACGGGCTTCGAGCAAACTGCCATTGGCTTGCCAGCCATCTTCGATCGCCAGCAAATAACCCGGCACGACGATCGCAAATAATCTGGGTTTATCGCCCGTGGTGGCCCAAGCAAATTGCGGTGTCAAACCTTGACCGGTAACCGCCAGCAACCGCACTTGCTGGGTTTTACCGTCACGGCTGACGGCAACTTCATCAAGCTTCTGCTGCTTCAGCGTTCCGGCCGGCAATAAGGGCAAACTGCCATCCGGACTTTTTGCCATCGCAGCGAGACTGGCAGAAAACACTTCGAACGAACCGTTCAGCGGAACATAGAGTGCAGGCCCTTCAACTTTTGCGCTGCCTTTTTCGGAAGTGGATGCCCAGGTCGCCACACCGTTTTTTCGTTCGAAGTGGTCATCCACCACGGCGCCAAAAGTGGAATTGCCTTTTACCCGGTATTCACTGAAGGTGCCGTCTGCGGCAAGCCGATATTCTTCATTCAATTCGGGACCGCGGCCATTGTCCTTGAAGATGAAGCGAACCTTGGTCAGTCCGTCATCGCCGCGTTCGACGACTTGTTCGCCGGCCTGTTTGCCGCCATCGACCAGGATGACGTAACGAAGTTTTTCGGCGGCGTGAATGGCAGGGCTTGCCAGGAATGCAATCAAAAAAAAGCGGCACCAGCTGTGTTTCATAAGGCGGCTCCGGTAGGGGGAGCGGCTAGCTTAGCAATTAATGTACTTCCAGTGACGCGGTTTGCCTTCGCTGAGCATTTCAATGCTGGCTTCGATCCGTTTTTTTGCGGTCTCTTCGCGCTTGGCTTCCAAAATCCATTCGACATATTCACGACGATGGCTGGGGCTGAAATTATCGAAAGTAGTTTTTGCTTTCTTGCTTTTATTTAAAGCTTTCAGAAAGGCTTCCGGAGCAAGCAGTTCCGGCTTGGCGGCACGTTTTGGTTTTGGTGCAGCGGCGGGCACGGGCTCGGTATTCAAAGTCATTGCCTGTTTGATCAGGCGTTTTAGTTCGCTCTTGGTTGGCAGGTCTTTGATCTTGGTGATGCGACCAAAATCGCCCATCGCGGTATCGGGGTTTCCGCTTAATTCGCCCATTTGTTTCGCTTTCCAGAAACCGAATGCGCAATGCTGCTTGAAGCTGGCCATGCTGCATAAGATGCCGTGATGCATGAAGTGCGGGAAACTCCACTTCATCGTTTCTTCGACATCGGGACAGGCATCATGCACGATCGCGCGCAAGTGTTCTAGAATCGGGCGTGCGAACTCGGCAGATTTTTCGATATACGCATCGATACGTTTATCACGACTGCCCATGGCATAGCTCCCGGGGAATACGCGTTCAAATCTAGCGCAAATAAAAAAGAGAAGAAAGCCGCAGGAGCGTCCTTTAGGCGCGACAAATCCCGCCAGAGCTATCGCGCCTAAAGGACGCTCCTACACAAAATCAACGCGCCAGCAGGAAGTACAACAAATTATTCTGGAAATACGGGTTGTTGACCAAAAATTCATGCCGTTCGCAAAGGAAAAAACTTTGTCGCAATGGCAGAAAGGAATATTCGCTGGCGTCCTGGGAGTCTCGCGTTACCAGGCCATCGCCAGGCGTCATCATCATGTAGTCGTAATCGATACCGGGCACTTTATTGACGACGTCTTTTTCCCTGAAGGCCAGAAAGGTCTTGCCACCGACCTGATCCAGAACGGCACGGTTCGTCGTTAATTCGCAATCGCCACCAAAGGCCGCCATGCGGATTCCGTTGTGGAGGATCGGTGTCGTGAGCGATGCCTGAAAGCGCTCGGCACGCAGCAAATGTTCCGAGAAAACTTTCTGCAACACTTCGACCTTGGCCTTGGCCAGTTCCGGAGTTTCGCTTTGCTTTTCGATCGTCTTCAAAAACTCGGGAGAGAACACCGACCATTGATTGGTTCGCCAGATTTGCGGATCGAAGATATTGATCTTGGTCGGGTTGCCGTGAGTATCGAGCACGGTTTGCGTAATCGGGCTGGGCAAGGCCTGGAACGGTGTCGCAAAACTGGTCAACACTTCAACCGGTATCAGGCGAAGACCGAGGCGGAAACCGCGCATCAGCCGTTCAAGACTGGTAACTGAACCCAGGTTCGGCGTACCGAGTAACACCACGCGCCTGACACGTTTGCCGCCTTCTTCCCATTGCGTGAATTCTTTCTGATCCAGCACATCATGCGGGCCGTAACGCAAATAATAGTTGGTCAGCAATCCGCCATTGCTGTGCGCAATGATATCGACGCGTAAATTCGGATCGTTGTAGTCCTGGCGAATTTGATCGATGAAGGCATGCAATTGCTTGACGGCGATGACATTGTCGCGGCGCCAGTCATAGATAAAAGTGTAATAACGCCGCTTCTGGTTTCCGATGGGCTGGCCTGGCGTACTGCCGACAAACAGGCCATCGCTTTCCAGCACCTTGGTCAGTGCGCCGTAAAAATCGATACCGGCAATGTCTCCCAAAATTGCACCAGGTACCAGATTATCGCCGGCAGTGGATATCGGGCTAATCGTCAGGTCCTGGTAATCGCTAAGCGCAACCGCGCTGGCCGACTTTGGATAAAATTCCTTGCCGGTGGTTTTATCGACCAGCCTCGAACCCATCAAGCCATGAATGATGATGATGGGAGGTTGCGAGGTGTTCTGCACTTCGCGGGCATACAGGCGTTTCAAATCCGGCTTGCCGTTCGTGACGCAGGCGCTAAGGCCAAGGCTCAAAAGAATCAGCAGTACACGCAAAATTATTGTATTCATCTCTCTATGATAAAACGCCGCCGTTATTTGTGATACCTACCCTTTGGTACGGTGCTTCAACGAGAGCGAACCAGTACAATGCGGCATCCGCATCATTGCACTCCCATCGGACCCGATATGACGACTCCCAAAGGCAAACTTTATCCCAATGCAGAAGCGGCGCTTGCCGGTTGCATCCGCGATGGCATGACCATCATGTCCGGCGGTTTCGGTCTTTGCGGCATTCCGGAATATCTGATTGCGGCCTTGCGCGATTCCGGCGTAAAAAACCTGACCTTTATTTCGAACAATGCCGGTGTCGATGATTTTGGTTTGGGTCTGTTATTGAAGACGCGACAAATCGCGAAAATGATTTCTTCCTATGTCGGCGAGAACAAGGAATTCGAACGGCAATATCTGGCCGGCGAACTGCAACTGGAATTCAATCCGCAAGGCACGCTGGCCGAACGCATTCGCGCCGGTGGTGCCGGCATCGCCGGTTTCTATACCAAGACCGGTGTCGGCACGCTGGTCAGCGAAGGCAAGGAAGTGCGCGAATTCAACGGCGAAAAATACGTATTGGAAACCGGCTTGGTTGCCGATGTTTCGATCGTGAAAGCCTGGAAAGCCGATACCGAAGGCAATTTGATTTACCGCAAGACCGCGCGCAATTTCAATCCGATGATGGCGACCGCCGGAAAAATCACGATTGCCGAAGTCGAGGAAATCGTCGAAGCCGGTCAACTCGACGCCGACAGCATCCACACGCCGGGAATTTTCGTGCAACGCATGATTGTCAATTCCGTTTACAAGAAACCTATCGAACAACGCACCGTACGCAAAAGGGAGACTGCATAATGGCCTGGTCACGCGATGAATTAGCGCAACGCGCTGCCAAGGAATTACGCGACGGTTTCTACGTGAACCTCGGCATCGGTATTCCGACCCTGGTCGCCAACTTCATTCCGGCCGACATGAAGGTCGTGTTGCAATCGGAAAACGGCATGCTCGGCATGGGGCCGTTTCCGTATGAAGACGAAGTCGATGCCGATCTGATCAATGCCGGCAAACAAACGATTACGCAATTGCCGATCTCCTCGTATTTTTCATCGAGCGATAGTTTCGCGATGATTCGCGGCGGTCATATCGATTTGTCGATTCTCGGCGCGATGGAAATTTCCGAGAACGGCGATATCGCGAACTGGATGATTCCCGGCAAGATGGTCAAGGGCATGGGCGGCGCGATGGATCTGGTCGCCGGCGTCAAACGTGTCGTCGTCGTGATGGAACACAACAGCAAGGACGGTGCTGCGAAATTCAAACCGGCCTGCGAACTGCCATTGACTGGCCAGAATGTCATCGATGTCTTGATTACCGACCTCGGCGTGTTCTCGCGTCCGGATCGCCATAGCGGTTTCGAATTGATCGAACTCGCACCCGGCGTAACGCTGGATGAAATCCGCAGCAAGACGACGGCGAAGTTTACGACCAAGCTGAATTAATGATTGGTTGGGCTTAGAAGGCCCTCCTACCAATTCTATTTTGTATGAGGGTCTTCTAGGCTCGACCTGCAGCATTGGGAAACAAAAAAAGGGCTGAATCATCAGCCCTTTTTTGTGTTCGGAATAAACGTCAAATCAATCTTTCAATTCGGTTTTCATGAATTCGGGCATCATCAATGCGCCTTGGTGGATACCGAGGTTGTAATACTTGGTATCAAAGGCTTTTGCACGGGCGTCGGCCTCGCGGAATCTGGTCAGATCGGCCGAAGACTTCGAAGCAATCGTCGCACTCCACCAACCGGTCGGGTAGCAAGGCTGCGGGAACGGCAGCGTGCGGAAATTCTTGAAGCCGGCGTCGCTCATCGCTTTGCGCATATCGTGGATCAAGTGCATCAGCGCCAGCGGCGATTCGCTTTGTTGCACCAGCAAACCATCGGGACGCAAAGCCTTCAGGCAATTCTTGTAGAACGCTTCGTTGAACAGACCTTCGGCCGGGCCGACCGGATCGGTCGAATCGACGATGATCAGGTCGATGCTTTCCGGCGCGGCGTTTTGCATATAGGCGATGCCGTCGTCGAACATCACGGTCGCGCGCGGATCATTATTGCTTTCGCACAGTTCCGGGAAATATTTTTCCGCCATCCGGGTGACTTGTTCGTCGATATCGCATTGCACGGCGGTCTCGACGCCTTTGTGTTTCAACACTTCGCGCAAGGTGCCGCAATCGCCGCCGCCGATAATCACGACGTTCTTCGGATTCGCGTGCGTATACAAAGGCGCATGCGCCATCATTTCGTGATAGAAAAAATTGTCGCGCGTGGTCACCATCATGGCGCCGTCGATGGTCATGATATTGCCCCAGTCGGTGCTCTCGAACATTTCGATTTTCTGGAACGGCGATTGCACTTCTTCGAGCTTGCGCGTGATCCGGAAACCGATCGCCGAGCCGGTGTAGGCGAAGTTTTCGTAGAACCAGGTGTCGGAAGGGGTCATATCAAGCTCCAGAAGGCGATCCGCATGATTACGGGGCCGCGCATTGTAGCGAAAACACGGCATTTATGTGGATACAAAACGTTACAATACGCGCTCATTTAGTTTGACGACAGGTTCTGCCATGACAGCTTGGTCCTTAGCCCGCGCCCGCCACACCTATTCGGTGCCGTTCTGGAGCGAAGGTTATTTCGATATCAACGAAAACGGCGAGATGTGCGTATTGCCGCAGGGCCCTAATGGCCCGAGTTTGCCGCTGCCGGGCCTGGTCGAAGAATGTCGCGCCGCCGGTCTGAAGCTGCCTTTGTTGCTGCGTTTCTCCGACATCCTCGGTGACCGTTTGAACAAGCTGCAAGCCGCGTTCGCTCGAGCGATGGAAGATCTGGATTATCCGGGCGGCTATACCGCGGTGTATCCGATCAAGGTCAATCAGCATCTCGGTGTTGCCGGCCAGTTGGCGGCGCAAGGTGGTGCAGGCTTCGGTCTGGAAGCCGGCTCGAAACCGGAGTTGATGGCGGTATTGGGTCTCGCGAAACCGGGCAGCATTATTATTTGCAATGGTTACAAAGATCGCGAATTTATCCGGCTCGCTTTGCTTGGTCGCAAACTCGGCTTGCAGACGTTTATCGTGGTCGAGAAACCGTCCGAGCTCGACATCATTCTGGAAGAGGCTAAAAATCTCGGCGTGATGCCCGGCCTTGGCGTGCGTATGCGCCTTGCTTCGCTCGGCGCCGGGAAATGGCAGAACAGTGGTGGCGATAAAGCCAAGTTTGGCTTGTCGCCGCGACAAGTGTTGAATCTGGTCGAGCGCTTGAAAACCGTCAACATGCTGGAAGCATTGCAGCTTTTACATTTCCATATGGGCTCGCAAATTTCCAATGTGCGCGATATCGCGAACGGCATGCGCGAAGCCGTGCGTTATTTCGTCGAACTGTCCGCGATGGGTTGCGGCATTCGCTTCATGGATTCAGGTGGCGGTCTTGCGGTCGATTACGAAGGCACTCGCTCACGCGGTTATTGCTCGATGAATTACGGGCTCGACCAATTCGCGCATAACCTGATTCAACCCTTGAGCGAAGCCTGCGAAGAACACGGCCTGAAACATCCGATGATGATTACCGAAGCAGGTCGCGCGATGACCGCGCATCATGCGGTCACGATCGCGAATGTGTCGGAAGTCGAATCCGCACCGCAGGGTTGCGTCGAAGCCGTCGAGGATGAAGAACCGATGGTGTTGAAACATTTGCGCGAAGTGCACGAGGCGCTGGATGAACGTCCGGCGCTGGAGCTGTTCCACGAGGCGCAACATTTTTTATCCGAAGGTCAGACCCTGTATTCGCTCGGACAAATTACGCTGGAAGAGCGCGCCAAGCTCGATGATATTTTCTATGCGATCGCCCATGGCGTGCGCGCGCGTTTGACCGGCGAAGAAAAATCGCATCGTGATGTGCTCGATGAATTGAACGAACGTCTGGTCGATAAATATTTCGTCAATTTCTCGGTATTCGAATCGGTTCCCGATGTCTGGGCAATCGACCAGGTGTTTCCGATCATGCCGATTGCCCGTTTGAACGAAGCGCCGGATCGTCGCGGCGTGATTGCCGACCTGACCTGCGATTCCGATGGCCGGATCGATACCTATGTTGGATCCGAAACCCTGAATTCCTCATTGCCGATGCATTCGTTGAAAGATGGCGAGAGTTATTGCCTCGGCATCTTCATGGTTGGTGCCTATCAGGAAGTGCTCGGCGATATCCATAATCTGTTCGGCGACACCTATTCGGCCAATATCCGGATCAAGCCCGACGGCAGCCACGAAATCAGCCATACCCGCAACGGCGATACCACCGACGTGATGCTGGATTATGTCGGCTATCACCTCGACACATTGCGGCAACAGTACCGCGATAAGATTTCCGCCGCCGGCTTCGACGGCGAACAGGCAAAACAAATGCAGCAGGCGCTGGAAGACGGCTTGACGGGCTACACGTATCTGCATGAAGATCATGTTTGAATTAAGACGAGTCGCTAGTAGAACTCGTTACTCACGGGGAAATAAATGAATTTGACCGAGCTTTTTTTCACGCCTCGCGGGCGGGTGGCGCGTGGCAAGTATTGGATGATTTTCGGCATCTGGTTGTTGCTGGACGCGGCCTTGCGGGGCGCAATGGGCCTGGCTTCCGTATGGAGCGGCAATGAAGTTGTGGTCGCGGTGTTCTTCTGGGCCTGGGTTTCGTATTCCGTCGTGACCATTTTCCCGATGACGGCATTGAGCATCAAGCGTTTGCATGACAGCGGCCGCTCGGGGTACTGGATGCTGGCACCGATTGGCTGCCAGGTTTCCCTGGTGATGATGCTGGTCACGATCTTCCAGGGCAATTTCGGATCGACACTGTTATATGTCGGATTATTGTTGATCACGAGCCTGCTCAGTCTGGTGGTTTTTATTTTCCTGTTGTTGGCCGGCGAAGATGGCAGCAACGAATACGGTTTCGCCTGATTAACAACAACAGGAACAGAGAACAGACATGTTAGAAGGCATTTTTTACGGCACTTTCATCAGCGATGACAAGCTGACCATCAACCGAATCCTGTATCTGATCATCGTCTGGCTTGGACTGCCGTTGTTCGTGGTTCACTTGTTGCTTAACACGCTGGTGGGCGGCCTGTTTCAGCTGGCGCTTATGGGTTATGGCGATGCCGCCGAAGTAAAATATCGCGAACCGTATTACACCTGGACCGGCGATATCGGCGTGCACGATCTGGTCATCGATCCGCTCGATGACAATAGTGATTTCTCGCCGCTTACTGCCAGGGATGTCCGTATCGATATGCCGAGCTGGGGCGTTCTGATGCAGGTGGCCGGTGCATTGGATTCGGAAGGCGTCGAGGACGAAGAATACGAAACCACTTCGCTGGCCTTCATCGACAAAATCGACCATGTCGGCATCCATTTCCAGGGTCTGAAAACGGAATTCGACGATGGCTTGCCCGAGGCCTTGTCGTATTTCGGTTTGAGCAGTGCAGCACCGTTCGAAGCCGAAGGATGCACGAAGGATGTTTACTGGGTCAGCAATGAAATCAGCGGCATGGGTATCGTCGACAACGGGGTCGATTTGAATTTCACCTTGAGCACGCAGGCCAGCGATGGCCTTGTGATCTTGAAGGGCGTCATGAATGCGCCGGCATCATCGAAAGTTGATTTCGAGCAGCACTACAAGGCGGCCAGTTTGTCGCGTTTCGTCGATAGCGAAGATGGCGACTATGTTCCTAGCTACCAGCGAATCGAAGTGCGCGATGACGGCTTTATCAAGGCGCGCAATGCCTTCTGCGCCAAACGCGACAAGATTACCTCGGATGAATTTGTCGAACGTCATGTGCAGTCGGTGCAACGTTTGTTGTTGATGCAGGGATTCCATGCAGGGGTTTCACTGGAAACCGTGTACCGGGATTATCTTAAAAACGGCTATTTGAAAATCGAAGCAAAACCAAATCGCAATATCCGCATGCAGGATTACGGGCATTACGCGGTGGCCGACCAGTTCAAGCTCTACAACGCGAATATTTCTTCGACCAATACGAAGCCGATGGCCTTGCAAATGGAAGGCCTGCCGGCAAAATCGATTCCCAACAATTTTCAGGGCAGCACCTGGGATTGGATCGCCGAAGAAACCGCCAATCCAGAGGCCGGTTTGAACAACCAATCCGGCGCACGACGCGCCAGTCTGAGTGGCCGTGGCAGCTTGTTTGATCCAGCCGCTCCGACTGCACCGGTGGCCGAAGCGGCGAAACCCGCCGAGGCGGTCGCCAAGGTAGATGAAAAGGCCATCGCATTTTCCGATGCCGGAAAACATATTGGTGAGCGCGTGGTAATCATCACGATTCATGGCGACAAGCGTCGCGGCGATATCGAGACTGCCAACGGCAATGACATCGGTTTGCGTGTCTATGTTGGCCAGGGCTACGCGATTCAGCATATCGAACGCAGCTACATTCGCAGCATCGAGAAAGTGTATTGATGAATCGAGTTGTCAAAGCGGGATTTATCGGTCTGGGTGCGATGGGCGAGCCGATGGCCGGCCATTTGCATGCCGCGGGCTTGTTGTCGGTCGTCGGTAATCGCACGCTTGCCAAGGCCCAGGTGCTGGCGGAAAAATTCTCGGTCAATGCGGCGCATGCCAGCCATTACTTTTCCGATTGCGATGTCGTAGTACTTTGCGTTTCGAAAGACATCGATGTACTGGAAAACGTAAACGAACTGCGTAACGTACTGAGAGCGGGCTCGGTCGTGGTCGACCATTCCACTGTCTCGGTTGCAACAGCGATGCAAGCGAGAAAAATTCTTCAGGAAAAAAACATCGGTTTTATCGACGCGCCAGTATCGGGCGGTGTCGAAGGTGCGCGTAACGGCAAATTATCGATCATGGTTGGCGGCGAGGCAGCAGATCTTGAAAAAGTGCGTCCGGTATTAAGCGCCTACGCGGCAAAGATTACCCATATGGGTGATACCGGAGCGGGCCAGGCAACCAAAGCCGTCAATCAGGTTTTAGTCGCCGGTATCGCACAAGCGGTTTGCGAAGGTCTGGCACTGGGTGAAAAGCTTGGATTGAAACCGGAATTATTGATACCGACCCTGGCTGCCGGTGCGGCCGGAAACTGGTTTCTCGACAAGCGCGGCGCCACGATGATGGCCAGCAATTTCACGCCGGGTTTCAAGTCCGCGTTGTTGCATAAAGATTTGCTGATCGTCAAACAGATGGCAGCCGATGCCGGCATTCGCGCCAGCGTGATCGAACAATCGCTGGTCGATTATGCCGAGCTGATGTTGCAGGGTTTCGGCGATGAGGATACCTCGGCACTGATCAGGCTGAAGCGCAATCCGTAGAGAATATGTAGGCGCGCCTAAAGGACGCTCCTACAGTCGAAGGTTTATTTTACCTTGATCGCTTGTGCTTCGATGCCGTGACTCGATAGAGCCTGCTTGGCCGATGAAAGCGAGCTGGCGGTACTATAAGGTCCGAGACGAACGCGATACACCGTCGTTCCGTTAATTTCGGCCGATTCGATGCGAGCGACTTCACCGGTCAAGGCGATCGTGGCTTTCAGGTTTTCGGCTTCATCCTGATTTTTGAATGCGCCGGCCTGAATCAGGTATCGCGTTTCGGCAGTGGTCATGGGTTCCGGTTCCGCGGTAACCAAATCGGGAGTTGCCGGATTCACCGGCGTTGCTTTTTTCTTTGCTTCGGCTTCCGCCTGAGCTTGCAATTCAGCGTCCGGAATCACGACTTCCTTTTCAGGTAGCAAGGTGTAGAAATCGTATTTCGGCTTTGGTTTTTCGATCGGTTCCTGTGCGACCGGCTCTTCGCTCTGGGTTTTCGGCGCTTCGGCAGCCGGGTTCGGTGTCGGTTGATCGTTGTTGCGATTTTTCCAGGCATCGCCGAGGAAAAAATAGGCGGCAATTACCAAACCCAGCGCAAGACCAATCAAGGCCCACAACCAGGCGGGTGTTCCGCCATTGCTGCCACTACGTTTTGCTTGTTTACGTGCCGCCATTACATGGTCTCCGGTGCAGTCACGCCGAGTAGGTTCAAGCCATTCACCAACACTTGCTGGGTGGCCTTGCACAGGCCCAAACGGGCATGACGCAATTCTTCTTCGGCATTCAAAATATTTTCCGAGTTATAGAAAGAATGGAAGGCTGCCGCCAGTTCACGCAAGTAATTCGCGAGAATTTGCGGCCCGCGATGCAATGCGGCCGCTTCTATGATTTCCGGGTAGCGCATAAGTTCGCCGAGCAAATCGTCTTCGTGCGAAGTCGTCAATAATTTACGGGCGGCCAGGGCGGCACTATCGTTATAGCTGAGATTTTTTTCTTTCAACTGGCGGAACAGGGCGCAGACGCGCGCATGCGCATACTGGATGTAATAGACCGGGTTGTCGTTGCTGCGGCTCTTCGCCAATTCCAGATCGAAATCCAGATGCTGGTCATTGCTGCGCATGATGTAGAAAAAGCGGGCGGCATCGGTGCTGACTTCCTGGCGCAATTCGCGCAAGGTGACGAAGCTGCCGGCGCGCGTACTCATCTGCACGCGTTCGGCACCGCGGAACAGGATCGCAAATTGCACCAGCTGAATTTCGATTTTGTCAGGGTCCAGACCCAGACCTTGCGCCGCCGCTTTCAAGCGCGCGATGTAGCCATGGTGATCGGCGCCGAGGATATAAAGCGCGCGCTCATAACCGCGTTCGAATTTCGACAGCAGGTAACCAATGTCGGAAGCGAAATACGTGGTCGCACCATTTTCGCGGACAAGCACGCGGTCCTTGTCGTCGCCGAATGCGGTAGCCTTGAACCAGAGTGCGCCGCCTTCTTCGAATAAATGGCCATTGGCTTGCAAAGTGTCGATCGCGCGCTTTACGTAGCCGTCGGTCATCAAGGAACGTTCGGAGAAAAAATTATCGTGGTGCACGCCGAATTCGGCCAAGTCACCGCGAATGTCGCTGAGGCACCAGTCCAGTCCGGCACTGAACAAAATTTTATAGTCGGCATCGCCGAGCAATTGTTTGGCGCGTGCAATCAGTGCGTCGACATGCAATTCCTTGTCGCCGCCCTGACTTTCATCGGCCGGCAGGCCGTCGGTGATTTCGATCGCACTGCGACGCAGGCGATCGCCTTCTTTCGCGCGCAGGCTGCGGGCGATATCGACTACGTAATCGCCTTTGTAGCCGTTATCCGGGAAGCGCACATTGATGCCGCCAAGTTCGTGATAACGCAACAACACGCTGACGGCGAGGATGTCCATCTGACGACCGGCGTCGTTGACATAATATTCGCGTTGTACCGTGTGACCGGATGCTTCGAGTAAATTGGCAACCGTTGCGCCGTAAGCAGCGCCGCGACCATGACCGACATGCAGCGGGCCGTTTGGATTGGCCGAAACAAATTCGACCGTGACCGATTCACGCGATTGCGCGATACCGCGACCGTAATCGGCGCCTTGCTCGAGCACGCGACGCACGGTGCCAAAACGGCAGGCTTTCGAAATCGTGAAATTGATGAAGCCCGGACCGGCAATCGCGACTTTTTCGACATGCTGCGAATCGCAAAAAGTCGCGACGATCGCTTCCGCCAGATCACGCGGCTTCATGCCGGCCGCTTTCGCGAGCAGCAAGGCAATATTGGTCGCATAATCGCCGTGCTCGCGTGACTTGGTGCGTTCGATCACGTAATCGGGCATGGGCAGGTCTTTCGGCAATTTGCCGTGGCGACGTAGATCCAATATGGCTTGGGCGACGAGTTCGCGGAGATGGTCTTTCACTGCATCAATCTTTTTGAGGTGGAACCGCATATTGTAGCGGTTGCAAGGCGACTTGCGCTGTCATTGGCCTGTCATGTTTACGCATTATTCTGTCGATCAAGGGTTAGACACCCTCTCTTTTCAGCACCCTCCCCGGGTCTAGAGCACGCCGACTCCCAGTGGGTCGGTTTTTTTTTGCTTCAGGCTTTGGCACAAAGCGCGGCGAACGCCTCCATCACGACCCGGCCATTGGCCGCTGGTGAGTTATCAAACTGGGCCATCAAAGCGAGGCTGGTCTTGCGGACTTTATCGCTATTGGCCAGTTTTTGCGGTCCGAAAGCGCGCTCCGCCTCGCGGCTCGAGAATCGGTGCAAATCGAAAAAATAATGGTGCTGGCCATACGACAAAAAGCTGAGGGCATGCTGGGCTGACTCGGGCTGGTCCGGACTTAATTCGCGACGCATTAATTGTTCTTCGGCCAATTGCAGGGCAGAGCGACCCAGTAAATGAAAGTCCTCCCCGACATTGGCGGTATCGATATCGGCCGCCATCCGCCCGAGCCGCTCGCCGCGCCGGGCGTCGGCGTCTTCGCGCCATTCCGGTTGGCCACCGTCGAGCCAAAGGCCGAGGCTGCGCGCCAAGGCGCCACCGGTCAGGTTGGCAGTATCCGGACTGGCTTCACTCAGACGCGGGTCGAACGTGCTTCCGGCAATCATCAGTTCCTGGGCGACGTAAACCGAACGCTCGGTGTCACGGTCGAAGCCGCAGACGTCGAGAATGCGGAAGGCTTCCGAAATACTGGCCGCCTCGTTGCCTCCGGTCGGACCGGGGCAATCTTTGGTTTCCCGTTGTCGTAAATCGTGACAAGCCGAAAATAGAACCAAGGCCAGCCAATCTTCGGCCGGTATTACGTCCAGCCCGCATATTTCGATCATGCGACCGATTCTGCGTTCAGCCAGATCCATAATGTGGTCTTCATTATGATAGTGATGGAAGTCGCTGCCGAAGCTGCCATGACGCAGACCCAGGCGGGCGGTTCCCAGCAAGGTGGCGTCGATATATTTCTGTACTTCCTTGCCGCCGGTCACGCTTAAAATGCGGGCTTCCAGACGGCTGATGATATCGGGCCGATGCTTTTCCAAAAGGTCGCGAGCTGCTGCCGCGTCAGGCAGCGCGGACTCACTCGCATCGGCTTGATACAGCGTGGCGTAACCTAGAATCACGGGTTGCTCATAGCGCGATGGCTTATCGCCGGTATAACTTATACGTAATTGCCGATAAGAACCAGTTTTTTAGAGTTGGCCGAGCTCGGCCATCGAGGTCGGTTGACCGTCGCCAATAATGAAGTGGTCCAGGCAGCGAACATCGACCAAAGCCAGTGCTTGCTTAAGCCTGCTGGTAACCGCCCGATCGGCGGCGCTGGGCTGTGGATTGCCACTCGGATGGTTGTGGCCAAAAATAACGGCAGCGGCATTAAGTTTGAGGCATATTTTCAATACTTCGCGAGGGTGCACCTCGGCGCCATCCAGGCTTCCGATAAACAGCTCTTCATAGGCGATCAGCTGATGCTGGTTATCCAGGAACAGGCAGGCAAACACTTCGTGCTGCAATGAACGAAGGCGTTTCGCGAAATAATCGCCGGCTTTTCGGGGCTCGGTCAGAGCCTCGCCGCGCTCCAACCGCAATGCCAGATGACGAGTACCCAGCTCAAGTGCTGCTGCCAATGCGCAAGCGCGCGCCGGACCCAGCCCTTTTAGCTTGGCGAGTTGATTGGCGGACAGATCCAGCAAGCCGCGCAAACCGTTCTGCTCGAGCAGCAAATGGCGTCCGGTATCGACGGCAGATTGTCCTCGCTGACCGGAACCAAGAAAGATGGCCAGCAGCTCGGCATCGGATAAATAGTGCGGGCCGCGCGCCAATAATTTCTCGCGGGGTCGTTCGTGCAGTGGCCAGTCTCGAATATGCATGACGAGAATTTACGCCGGCATGCAAAGTCTGATCATCGGGAAAGTCCGTAAATCGGGTAAGCTAAGCCCTGAATTTAGGTCGGAAAATTCCTACGTGAGTGCATTAGCGGGTCAGAAAATTTTATTGGGCGTCTGCGGTGGAATCGCTGCCTACAAGTCGGCCGATTTGCTGCGTCGCCTGCGCGACCAGGGTGCCGAAGTTCGTGTCGTGATGACACAAAGCGCACAGCATTTTATTGGCGCAACAACATTCCAGGCTTTGTCGGGGTTTCCGGTGCGCACCAGCCTTTGGGACGAAGCCGCAGAAGCGGCGATGAGTCATATCGAATTGGCGCGTTGGGCAACCCGAATTTTGATCGCACCGGCCAGTGCCAATTCGATCGCACGATTGGTGCAGGGCAATGCCGATGATTTGCTCAGCACAGTTTGTCTCGCCAGTGATGCGCCGATTACCTGTGCGCCGGCAATGAATCGCGTGATGTGGGCGAATGCCGCAACACAGGCGAATGTATCGGTGTTGCGTGCTCGTGGCGTGCAGTTCGTCGGTCCGGCCGAGGGCGAGCAGGCCTGCGGTGAAGTCGGTGCGGGCCGCATGAGCGAACCACAGGAAATTATTGATGCACTCGTCGCACAAAGTTTGCCGCAAATTCTCGCGGGCAAAAAAATTCTGATTACTGCAGGCCCGACATTCGAAGACATTGACCCGGTACGCTTTATCGGCAACAGAAGCAGTGGAAAAATGGGCTTCGCCCTGGCGTCAGCGGCACGTGCGATGGGCGCAGAAGTCACCTTGATTGCCGGCCCGGTCAGCTTGTGCACGCCATTCAATGTCAGTCGCACGAATGTTCGCAATGCTGCGCAAATGCGCGATGCGGTAATGCATGTGCTGGAAAATCAGGATGTGTATATCGGCGCGGCTGCCGTTGCGGATTTCACGCCGACCAATAAGGCAGCCCAGAAAATCAAGAAAACCGAGGGTTGCCTGGATCTGGATCTGGTGCCGACTGCCGATATTCTTTCGGAAGTGGCTGCCCACACACTGCGACCAAAATGCGTGGTGGGTTTCGCGGCCGAGACCGAACAAGTGGAACATTACGCTCGCGGAAAACTGGAAAGAAAAAATCTGGATTTGATTGCTGCCAATCATGTTGCCGGTGCCGGTATCGGTTTTGAAAGCGAAGACAATGCCTTGACGGTATTTTCAAAAACCGAACGTTTTGATATCGGCAAGAACAGTAAATACCAGGTTGCCGCAGCGCTCTTGCGCATCATTGCCAAACAGCTGGAGCAAAAAGCTTGAATTGTGAAATTGAATTGAAGATTCTGGACCCGCGTCTGGGCAGCGAATTCCCTTTACCTGATTACGCCACTGCAAGTTCCGCCGGCATGGATATGCGAGCCTTGTGCGAGCAGCCGATTACTTTGCAACCGGGTGAAGCCCAACTAATACCGACCGGTATGGCGATTCACATCGGCGACCCGAATCTATGTGCGGTTTTGCTGCCGCGTTCGGGCCTTGGTCATAAAAATGGCATCGTGCTTGGAAATCTGGTCGGTTTGATCGATGCCGATTATCAGGGGCCATTAATGGTCAGCACATGGAATCGCGGTCAAAGCGCTTTTACTATTCATCCGGGCGATCGTATTGCACAATTGGTGCTATTGCCGATTGCGCGCGCCAGTTTCAGGCAGGTAACGGAATTCGAACAGAGCGACCGCGGAATCGGCGGCTTTGGCCACACGGGAGTGCGGTGATGTTTGAGTGTAATAAGATCAATGAAGAATTCGTAAATGGATTTGAATGCTTTGAATGCAGGCGGAGCGCGCTGATGTTTCAGCACAGGGGAAACGTATGAAAAAACCTTCAATCGATTTGAATGCCTTGAAAGCGGGTGGTTGGCGTCCTCTGGTTGCGGCCTTATTCGCCCTGCTGGGCTTGTGGATGCTGTGGCAGGCTTACTCGGTGAATGCCGATCAGCGTTTGACCGCGACGGTCGAAGTCAAACGCGCCCAGATAGTGCAGACGGTTAATCCGGTAATAAAACGGGCGATCGATAAACTCAATGTAAGCCGCGAGCGAAATACTTTGGTTGCCGCGATCAAGAAAGGCGATATCGCGGCAGCTCGCGCGATCGTGTCTGAAGGCTGGCCGGAAATAGAACAGGTTGATTTCTATCCACCCGATTTGAAAGCCGCCTATGCCGATCCGCAAACTTTCGGCTTTGGCAAATTAGCCGTGCTGGAAACGGCGCTCGACAAGAAAACGACTTACCTGGCTATTGCAAAGGACAACGGTGCGCCGCGTATTGCGTTGGCCGCGCCGGTAAACGATGAGCAAGGCCAAATATTGTCCCTGGTCTATGTGCGCATTCCTACGAAAGATCTAATTGCACCGATTGCTGCAGCGGCGCCCAGCGGTGCTTACGTCAGTATCCGTCAAGGCCGCTACGATGTGGCTGAAGATGGCGATGCTGAAAACCTTCGTTCCGCAATCGATGTCGGAGCGGTGGAAATCGCCGGAACTCCGCTGAAAGTCATTGCCGTTGCTCCGGATGCTCCTGCCGGCATGGGCGGCATGAAAGGCATGGGTGAGTTGATTGTCGGCCTGCTGTTTTTTGTCGCGGGCGTGATTGTGCTGATGTTGCCCAAGCTGCTGAAAGCGAAGGCACCGGTTGCCGAAGCACAAGAGGAGCAGCTGACTTTGGCGCAGTTGCAGCAGGCAGGTAATATTCCCGGATCGGATGAAAAGAAAGTGGTGGTGCGATCAACGACCGAACGAGCGGCGGTCGCCAAGATCATGGTCAACCGCAGCATTTTCCGCGCCTACGATATCCGCGGCATCATGGGGGAAACCCTGGATGTACCGATCGCAAAATTAATCGGGCATGCGGTCGGTAGTCTGATGCATGAAAAAAATATCCGCAGCATCGTGGTTGGTCGCGATGGTCGTTTGTCTTCGCCGGAGTTATCGCAGGCCTTGATCGACGGTTTGCGCATGGCCGGTCGCGAAATTATCGATCTCGGCCTGGTGCCGACACCGGTCGTGTATTTCGGTACTTTCCATCTGCGGACCGGCACCGGCATTTCGGTTACCGGAAGCCACAACCCGTCCAACTACAATGGCTTCAAGATTGTGGTCGATGGCGAAACCTTGTCGGGTGATGCCATTCAGGCCTTGCATGCCCGGATTGCAGAAAACAAATTGCATCGCAGCGAAACCGTCGGCTCGGTGATTCCGCGCGACATTTCCGATGACTATATCCAGCGCATCAGCAGCGATATTCAAATCGAACGCAAGCTCAGGGTGGTTATTGATTGCGGTAGCGGCGCTGCCGGCGAAATTGCGCCGCGGGTACTGGAAGCGATCGGTGCTGAAGTGGAGCCTCTGTTCTGTGAAATCGACGGCACCTTCCCGCACCACCATCCGGATCCAAGCGACCCCGAAAATCTGGTGGCCTTGGCGCAAGTGGTTAAACGTACCGGTGCCGATATCGGTTTGGCACTCGATGGCGATGGCGATCGTTTGGGTGTAATCACCAGCACCGGTGAAATGATTTATCCCGACAAGCTTCTGATGCTGTTTGCGGCCGACGTGCTGGAACGTAATCCCGGCGCCTGCGTTATTTACGACGTCAAATGTACCAACTTGTTGCCGACCCAGATTTTGCGATACGGCGGCAGCCCATTGATGTGGAAAACCGGGCATTCGCTGATCAAGAGCAAGATGAAGGAAACCGAAGCAGAATTGGCCGGTGAAATGAGTGGCCACTTCTTCTTCCGCGAGCGCTGGTACGGCTTTGATGATGGCATCTATGCCGCCGCGCGCTTGCTGGAAATCCTGGCCGCCAGTCTGGACAGTGCCGACGATATGTTCGCGGCTTTGCCGAAAAGCGTTTCGACGCCCGAAATCAAAGTGCCGGTTGCAGAAGGTGAGCAATACACTTTCATCCAGAACTTTGTCGAACAGGCGAAGTTTGAAAATGCGCGTATCTCAACCATTGACGGGCTTCGCGCCGACTGGTCCGATGGCTGGGGTTTGGTGCGTGCTTCGAACACGACTCCGATGCTGGTGATGCGTTTCGATGCCAAAGATACCGAGGCCTTGAACCGGGTCAAGCTGGCGTTCCGCGAGCAGCTGATGAAGGTGGACTCGAGCTTGAGTTTGCCGTTTTAAGCATTTCCTGGCGAAATAAAAAAACGCGGCCTAGGCCGCGTTTTTTTATGTACCTTCGAAGGACTATTTTGAAGGCGTTGCCGTAGCAGGCTCCGGTGTAACAGGTGCGGGAGTAGTGGCATCAGGCGCAGGTACTCCGCTCCGCAATTCGCGGTAACGGGCAAGGACTGCAGCGAACTCGTCTTCCATTACTTTCACGTCGGCACGGCTGCCGAGCTGGGACAACTGTTGTTTAAGTAGCTCGCGATGCAGGTCTTGAATCTGTTTTTTACGAACGTTGTCAACCGCACGCTGGGTTAACTCGGCTTCCGCGGCTTGTGCCAGCATACTGGTCAGGCTGCCGCGAATGCTTTTAATGCTTACATCGGTGGATTCAATAGTTTGCTGCAACAAGTCGATGCGTTCCTTATAGGTGCGACGCAAATCGTCTTCGGTTGCATAATTAATCATCATCGCCTGTTCGATACGCGCTTTCTCTTCCGCCAACTTCTGGGCAGCAGCTTGTTCCTCCGATTGCTGTGCCTGGGCTGCCCGTTCTTCTTCAGTCAATGCGCGATCGACCGTGCCGGTGCTTTTGCCACTAGCATTGATTTCCAGGCGAGCTTGATTGACAGCTTCCGGGGGCAATTGATCACTGATCTGCACCTTGCCGTCTTTATCAACCCAGCGATAAAGTTTTTTTGCTTGGGTAGCTGGTTTGGCTTTCTTGGTTTGAGCATCCAAGCCATTGGCAAACAGGGCTGAAATAATTGCCAATGCCAGTAAAGAACGGGTTTTCATGTCGACTCCTTAAACGTCACTTCCATATTGCGAACGATACGCCACTAAAGCCTGTTTGTAAGCTTGCAACGCAGGATTTTCCTCGGTCATCAGCAGCAATTCAGTTAGGCCGGCAATCGCCATGACCGGCAGGCCAAATTCCGACGAAACTTCCTGTGCGGCCGAGCGCGTGCCGGTTTGACCGCGTTCCTGCCGATCCAGTGCAATCAAGATACCGCAGGGAATCGCACCGGCTTGTTTGATGATCTCGATCGATTCGCGAATCGCGGTACCGGCCGTGATGACATCATCGACAATCAGCACTCGACCTTGCAATTTGGCGCCCATCAAACTGCCGCCCTCGCCATGGGTTTTTGCTTCCTTGCGATTAAAGGCGACCGGAATATCCACACCCTTGCTTGCCAGGGAAACGGCGAGTGCGGTCGCAAGCGGAATGCCCTTGTACGCGGGTCCAAACAGCATATCGAAATCGAATGCCTGAGCCTGCAAGGTGGCGGCATAGCAATCTCCGAGCTTCGCCAGCGCGCTACCTGAATCAAACAAGCCGGCATTGAAAAAATACGGACTGATGCGACCGGATTTCAGAGTGAATTCGCCAAAGCGCAGCACCTGTTTCTCTATCGCCAGTTCAAGGAATTCGCGTTGATAGCTTTGCATGTAAGTCAGCCGTAATGGGTGAGCGGTGAGCAGAAATCGAGTTAATGCGTAGCTGAATTATAAATCATCGCCCATGATGCGGCGAAAGCGGGTGCATTTGCTAAACTCCGTCAACCACTCACGGCTCATTGCAACCAGCACATCGCCTATGAAAATCATCAGTTTCAACGCCAACGGCATACGATCCGCAGCTACCAAGGGTTTTTATGATTGGCTTGAACAGCAGAACGCCGATGTCCTGTGCCTGCAGGAGACCAAGGCACAACGTGATCAGCTCGATGACAGCAAATTCCACCCAAGCGGTTATCACAATTTTTTTCGGGATGCGTCGACGAAAAAAGGCTACTCCGGTGTCGCGATTTATTCGAAAAAGAAACCTGACGAAATTCGCACCGGTCTGGGCTGGGATGAATTCGATGAAGAGGGTCGCTATATCGAAGCGCGTTTTGGCAATCTGAGTGTGGTGTCCTTGTATTTGCCGTCCGGCACCTCGAAAGACGAGAGGCAGCAATTCAAATTCAAGGTGATGGATTGGATAACACCTATTTACAAAGAATGGCTGGCCAGCGGGCGCGATTACGTGATTTGCGGCGACTGGAATATCGCGCATACGCCGAAAGATATTAAAAACGCTAAATCGAATGAAAAAAATTCCGGGTTTTTGCCGGAAGAGCGCGCCTGGCTGAGTCAGCTGTTCGATCAGCATGGCTGGGTCGACAGTTATCGTCACCTCAAGCCGGAAGGCCAGGATTACACCTGGTGGAGCCAGCGCGGCGCGGCACGTGCGAAAAATGTCGGTTGGCGGATTGATTACCAGGTTGTAAGCCCGGGACTAAAAAGTCGCCTGAAGCATTGCGAGATTTTTCCCGAACCGAGATTCTCGGATCATGCACCTTATGTGGTGGAATATTTATGAGTGAAACAACAACCTGGGTCGATCGACTGCTGGCGGGTCTGCGTCCTTATGTTCAACGCGAACCATTGGCAGCATTGATGCTTGGAATTTCCTCCGGGTTTCCATACGCGATGCTTGGTGCGACTCTAACTACACGATTGGCGCAGGACGGAATTGAAAAAAAGAGCGTAACCGCTTTTTCGCTGGCGTTTTTAGTCTACAACTTCAAATTTCTCTGGGCTCCGATGGTTGATAGTTTTCGACTGCCGGTCATTGGGCGTCTCGGACAGCGGGTATCGTGGCTACTGCTGGCCGGTCTGGCCGTGATGCTGACGGTCATTTATCTCGGAGTATTGGATCCAAAAGCCGACTTGGCGCATTTCGCAATGGCTGCCGTAGCAGTAGGCGTGGCGGGCGCCACATTCGATATCGTCATCGACGCGTACCGCATTGAATTGCTAAAGCCCGAGCAGCTTGGGGTTGGCTCCGGCATGTCGCAATATGGCTGGCGTATTGGTTCGGTTGCCGCGGGTTCTTTGGCGCTCTACGTCGCTGCGTCTGGTGATTGGGGCACGGCTTACATGCTGTGTGCCGGCTTTGCATTACCTGCAATGTTGACTGGATTGTTGGTCGGCGAACCTGCTCGCCATATTGCAATTGCCAGCAAGCGAGGACTGTCGCAAGTAAAAGATGCGGTTATCAGGCCACTGAGCGAGTTTCTGATGCGACGCGGTGCGATGCTGGTTTTACTGTTCATCTTGTTGCACAAAATCGGCGACACCTTGGCAAATCTGACCTTGCGTTTACTTTTGAATGATTTGGGTTTTAGTAACGAAGAGATTGCTACCTATGACGTTGGAGTAGGATTCTTTGCTTATCTGATCGGCATTTTCATCGGCGGCTTCTTGTATGCCAGCATTGGCATGAAACGATCAGTATTGGTAGCTTTGATATTGATGGCGGCTTCGAACCTCAGCTTTGCCTGGCTGGCAGCAACAGGACATTCAAACGAGTTGCTCGCATTCACTATTGGATTTGAAAACATTGCCAGCGGTATTGGCGGTGTCGTGGTGGTGGCGTATCTGTCTGCATTATGCAACCTCTCGTTTACGGCCACGCAGTTTGCCTTGTTGAGCGCGGCTGCAAGTATCGTGGGACGCTTTATCACCGGTACGACGGCAGGCGCATTGATCGAGTCCATGGGTTATGTGCAGTTTTACTTATTAACTACGGTGGTCGCGTTGCCGGGGGTATTCCTGTATTTCTATATGTTGCGGGCCGGATTGATCGAACAGTCCATTGGCGATGTGAGTGCTAAAACATCTCCCGATGTTTAGGTAGGAAAGATCGCTCAAGTCGTATCGAGCTTGGTGTGCTGGCGAAAGCTTATAGATTCTGAATGAAAATGAATAAGCTGTTTCCTTGTCAGCGAACTAAGGTTAATCTTGATTCCTCCCAAAAATAGCTAAACCTCAGTGGCCGACTTTTTGCTCCGTGATATCGATGACCGCGTCGCGAACCGTGTGAAGGAAATCGCGCGGCAAAAGGGCTGGCCGTTGAATGACGTATTACTGCATCTGGTCAAGCAGGCTTTGGGTATGGCCGAGCCCGACCCGCCGCCGGTTCCCGGCGATATTGCACGCCTAGGCGGAGCCTGGAACGAAGAAGAATCACGTGCGTTTATGGAAGCAATGAGTTCGTTTACCGAACTGCCGGATGACGCGCCTTCCTATATGTTCAATGACCCGAACAAAAAATAATCGGCAAGACGCTTTATTTCGGATACACCACGCCAAGCACACGCAGACCTTTTGCACCGGTAACTGCAGGTAAATTGCCGGGACGCTTGGCCATTGTTTCTCTTGCCAGCCAGGCAAACGCTGCTGCTTCAACATAATCGGGATGCAAGCCATGCGCTTCGGTCGTATCGATTTGGATGGAGGCCAGTAGCTCGCGCAGATGCTGCATCAATACCGGATTATGGCTGCCACCACCGCAGACCAAGACGCGCTGACAACTCGGCATTTCCTTCTTTAATGCATCGGCAATGGTATGTGCCGTGAGTGCCGTCAGCGTGGCCTGTACATCGGCTGGCGCAATGCTGAGCCCAGGCATGCTTGCTTGCAACCAGGCCAGGTTGAATTGATCGCGACCGGTGGATTTTGGTGGCGATAATCCAAACCATGCGTCGCTCAAGCACGCTTGCAGTAACTCGGCATTAATCTGTCCCGTTGCCGCGAATTCACCGTTTGCATCGTAGTTTTTACCAAGGTGCAGACGGCACCAGGCATCCATCAAGCCATTGCCGGGACCGGTATCAAAACCGCGGACTTGGCCATCGCTATGCAATAAAGTCAGGTTGGCGATACCGCCAATATTCAGGACGGCGCGTTCTTCGTCAGGCTTCGAAAATACCGCGGCATGAAAAGCCGGTACCAGGGGTGCGCCTTGGCCGCCGGCAGCGACATCGCGGCGACGGAAGTCTGCCACGGTGTCGATACCGCATTGTTCGGCAATGATGTGGGCGTCGCCAAGTTGCATAGTGAAAGGATGTGCACCACTCGGTGCGTGGCGCAATGTCTGACCATGCGAACCAATCGCTGTTACGGCGTCGTTGTTTACATTTGCATCATTAAGGCATTGCTGCACGATAGCTGCAAAACATTGCCCGAGCTCGGTATCCAGACGCCCGGCAGCATCCAAATGGATCTGCGCTTCGGTTTGCGAAAGTGCCAACAGAGTCTTCACCAGCGTTGTCGGCAAATCATAGGTACGCGCAAATTCGATTTTTAACGCAGGCTCAAAGCGGACCAGCACGGCATCAACGCCGTCCAGGCTGGTGCCCGACATCAGGCCAATAAAAAGCCCACTATCAATAGTGGGCTTGGTTGAGTTCTTGTCATTCATTCGAACAGTTTAGCGTTTTGCCAATTGAATGCCACGTTCCATGCTATCCATTTTTGCAATTGATGGTGCAATCGTTGCCTTGAACGAAGCCATTTGTGCGCCGGACAAAGGCAATGGTTTAGGCATGGTGACTTTCAATGGATTCACCTGCACTTTGTTGACATGGAATTCGTAGTGCAGATGCGGGCCGGTCGCCAGGCCGGAAGCGCCGACATAACCAATCGTGACGCCTTGGTTTACGCGTGCACCGATTTTATATTTACCGAATGCCGACATATGGCCGTACAGCGTGCTGCGGCCTTGTCCGTGATCGATCACGACGGCGCGGCCGTAGCCATTCTTCCAGCCGACGAAACTGACGCGACCATCGCCGGCGGCCATGATCGGCGTGCCGGTACGTGCAGCATAGTCAACGCCTTTGTGCATGCGCATACGGCCCAATACCGGGTGATTACGCATACCGAATGATGAAGACAGGCGGCCGTATTCGATTGGAATCCGCATCAGTACTTTTTTCAGCGGATTGCCATTTTGGTCGAAATACTCGGCCTGGCCATTTTTGGCGAAGCGATACGCAGTATAGGTTTTTCCGCGAGTCACGATGCGGGCGGCCAATACGGCGCCATTACGCATACGCTGACCTTCGCGCCATTGATCTTCATAAACCACGTGGAAAGTATCGCCGTCATTCAAATCTTCGACGAAGTCGATATCGTATTTGAATACGTCGGCAAGTTTGTTGATCGATGAAGTGGTCAGGCCGGCCTGCTTGGCGTCGTACGAAAAAGATTTCTTGATAACGCCGGAGGCAATCGCGACTTCCTGTTCTACTTCGCGTTGAATAATGTTTTCCTTGACCTTGCCATCTTCCAGCGCGAGTTCGATGCGGGTAGCTTCGTCGCGATCAAATGCAAGCGTCATCAGCTCGCCTTTTGCATTGATCTGGAATGCCAATTCCTTGCCAGGACCGATTCTCGACATATCCTTGCGAGCGCCGGGAGTTGCGATCATCTGCCGCATTGTTTTGAGCGGCAGATTCAATTCCTTGAATACATGGGTCAGTGTCTGGCCTTTTTTTACCAGGACGTAATGCCAACCGCTGCCGGCATCGGCGCTTTGCTGCTCGGTGGCTTCGGGCAAAGCCAGCGAAACATTTTCTTCCTGCAAGATGACGACCGGTTCGCGCATCGCGTTTGCCATGCCGGGAGCAATGGCGATCACCATAGTACCTACGACACTGAAGACGCCGGCGAGGAACCAATGCTCATGAGTCCAGCGCGACAAAGCGCTGCGAATTTTTTGATGTGGCAAAACGAACTCCGTCGGTAGAACCGGCCAGTGCGGGACGGGTAAAGATAACCAAGATGAAAAGCTTGCGTCAAACCCTTGTAATTACTGGATTTTTTGTTCAGAAAGGTTTAACTTTAACTTAACTTCACGGCTTAACTTTAGTTCGTGATTCAATAGCCACTTTTAATGGCCCAGGGCCAAGAAATCATGACCACTATCGCAGAAAGCCTTGCCCTGATTGGACGAGGCGCAGAAGAAATTCTCAAAATCGAAGAACTCGAAGCCCGTTTGAAGTTGGGTCGTCCGTTAAGAATCAAGGCCGGATTCGATCCAACTGCGCCGGATTTGCATATCGGCCATACGGTGCTGTTGAACAAAATGCGCCAATTTCAGGATTTGGGGCACACCGTTATTTTCCTTATTGGCGACTTCACCGGCATGATTGGTGATCCGACCGGCAAGAATGTCACTCGCAAACCCTTGACGCGCGAAGACGTGCTGGCGAATGCGCAAACTTATGCCGATCAGGTTTTCAAAGTACTTGATAAAGAAAAAACCGAAGTTCGTTTTAATTCGGAATGGTTTGGCAACATGGGCGCCGCCGACATGATCAAGCTCGCCGCACAACATACGGTGGCGCGCATGCTGGAGCGTGATGATTTCAACAAGCGCTTTACCGGTCAGCAACCGATTGCGATCCATGAATTTTTATATCCGCTCGTGCAAGGCTATGACTCGGTCGCATTGAGAGCCGATGTCGAGCTGGGCGGCACCGATCAGAAATTCAATTTACTGATGGGTCGCGCCTTGCAGGAAAACGCCGGGCAGGCGCCGCAGATTGTTTTGACGATGCCGTTGCTGGAAGGACTTGATGGCGTCAACAAAATGGGCAAGTCATTGGGCAATTACATCGGCATCAATGAACCGGCGAATGACATCTTCGGCAAGACCATGTCGATCTCGGATGAGTTGATGTGGCGGTGGTTTACGTTGCTTTCATTCGAAAAATCGCTGGCCGACATTGAGCAGATGAAGCGCGATGTTGCGGCCGGACAAAATCCACGCGATTACAAAGTACAGTTGGCGCGTGAGTTGGTGGATCGCTTTCATGGTGCGGGCGCTGGCGATGCCGCTATCACGCATTGGAATGATGTGGTCAAAGGCGGCGCAGTGCCGGCCGATTTAGTGACGCAAGATATTGCAGTGACCGAAGATGGTTTGCGTCTCGGCGCATTATTGCGCGCAGCAGGATTGGCGCCGTCTGGAGCAGAGGCAAATCGCAAAATTATCGAACGTGCGGTTCGTGTCGATGGCGTAATTGTCGAAGATCGCGAAACCAGTTTTCATGCCGGCCAAAGCTTGCTGTTGCAGCTTGGCAAGCGCGGATTTGCAAGAGTAAATCTCGTGAGCCTGTAAACATTTCTAAATTAAAGCTTTCCAAAAACATTCAATATCAGTTAGTATGAGAACCCCTTTGCAGCAAACAGCTGTTTTTCGGCAGCTTGTTGTGACGCGGTGCGGCAAAAAAATCGGTTTTCACTATTGACGACCCAGTTTTATGCCCTATAATGTGCGGCTCCCTTGAGCGAAACGCCTCGGGACGGATTCTTCGGAATCCACGCAATAAGATCTTTGACAGTGTGCGCAGGAAATTTGTGCGGGCGTCTGTAGAGCGGAGTGAAGTCCAATCTTGCAGATGTCTGTTAACAGCTTTAAGTCAATTTAAGTAGTAGATGTAACCATTTAGTAC
>JAKFDD010000020.1:0-1731 GCA_036676335.1 Arenimonas sp.
ACAGCAAACCGCTGAACATTCCCGACAATGCCCAAGTCATCACGTATTACTACAGCATCGAGAACCTGCCGCAGGCCAAGATCGATTGCGAAACCGGTGGTGGGAAATGGACGGAGAAGTAGCGGCGTTATTTATGGACGGTAGTGCGGCAGATCCACACTCGCTTAAAAAATAGCGGATCAGAAACGAACAAGGGCTTGCATTAGCTTTCGCCAGCAAGCCCTTGATTTTTAAGGGTAATAGAAGCACCACGTTCGGGCTAAAAGCAATACAAATGGCAAAATAACTTAGCCATCATTCAGCCATCTCCAATATGCGATTTTCTAAGCTTCCTTTCGCGTAACAAGTTACTTCACTGCCCGAGTAACCCTGCTTGGTGGAAAAATCCAAGCTTAAGTTTTCACCACCTCCTGGCCTTCCATCAAAGTTTGTCGCCACGTATACAATATCCACCACATACTTGGTATTAACGGCCACCGATGTTCCCGCTGAGGCCGGCGCCACGTATATGTTCACACGACCATTGAGCTTGGTATTTCTAGTGATGTTAAACGCATGTCCTTGCTGGTCTGTTAGCGGGAAAGCGGCGGAATCGGCGGTTTTGTAGACATAGGAATTTTCTCCTCTGACATTTCCGAAGCGTCTTGTTGTGACACCACAATCAACATAATCAGATGGTTTTTGCGTAGAAAACGATAGATTGATCAGCCGTGAATTTTTATCAATATTGTTTATGACAAAAAAATCGCTACTCAACTGTCGAACCAGATTGTCCCAAACCTGATCGAAAGGCTTGTCAACCACTTTGGTGTTTACAGTTTTACTTTGAGCGGGCGCTTGATAGTCAGTAGAGGATGTGGCACATCCTGTAGCCAGCAAACAAAAGCCCATTACCGCTATCGCCTTTTGCATGAGTCCATTCCTGATAGCCAAAACTGGAATCTAACACCAAGAACGATCAAATCAAAACGCCAGCACGAAAGCCCCGCATGGGCGGGGTTTCAGGTTCATTGATGGCTATGCGGCTTCGAGCGTCAACGGAAGATGCAGTTGCTCTCGCCAGTACTCAATGCGAGTTTCAAATGCCGAAATAATCGCCCGCCTATGGGAGACCTTTTCGAAGGATGACTTGGTTCGCCACAAGGTCCGCCTCGGCCCGCTCGTGATAATTGAAAACCCGAGAACATGCTTCATCTGTCATCAGTAGCGGAAAGGCGCGAGTGGTCACTGACGCCATGCTCATGGAAGCTATGAAGCGGACCTTTGCCATGCTGGATGAAGGGCAGAACGTGCCGATGCTCCGCAGAAGGGATTTGATGATGCGCGTGTGAGGCGGCCGGCATTCCGAAAGCTGACTTTCAGATGCGCGATTTGCGGGCAAAGGCCGCGACAGACAAGGAGGAATCGACAGGCAATATACGAGCGGCACGCGATCAACTAGGGCACACCACCGTTGGCATGACGGAACAGTACATTCGAATGCGCAAAGGGATGAAAGTCACGCCCACAAAATGACCAGTGGCAGCGGATTGCGGAGCAGAGATTGGTTTTTGCGGAGCAAAGAAATAAGGGCTTGCATGAGGTATCTCACGCAAGCCCTTGATATTCATGGTGCCCGAAGCCGGAATCGAACCGGCACGCCCTTACGAGCGGGGGATTTTAAGTCCCATGCGTCTACCAGTTTCGCCATTCGGGCGGTAGCGCGGTAAAGCAGTCTTAAAACTAACCAAT
>JAKFDD010000021.1:0-21761 GCA_036676335.1 Arenimonas sp.
TTACTTGATGATCTTGGCTACCACGCCGGCGCCGACGGTACGGCCACCTTCACGAATAGCAAAACGCAGACCTTCGTCCATCGCGACCGGAGCAATCAAGCTCACGACCATCTTCACGTTGTCACCCGGCATCACCATTTCCACGCCTTCCGGCAACTGGCAAGCGCCGGTCACGTCGGTCGTGCGGAAATAGAACTGCGGACGGTAACCTTTGAAGAACGGCGTATGACGGCCACCTTCGTCTTTCGACAACACATACACTTCGGCTTCAAAGTCGGTGTGCGGGTTGATCGAACCTGGCTTGGCCAACACTTGACCACGTTCCACGTCGTCACGCTTGGTACCGCGCAGCAACAAGCCGGCGTTGTCGCCTGCCTGGCCCTGGTCCAGCAACTTGCGGAACATTTCCACGCCAGTCACGGTGGTTTTCTGGGTTGGACGGATACCGACGATTTCGATTTCTTCGCCGACCTTGATCACGCCGCGTTCAATACGGCCAGTGACCACGGTGCCGCGACCGGAGATCGAGAACACGTCTTCCACTGGCATCAGGAAGGCTTTGTCGATGTCGCGTTCCGGCAATGGGATATAGGTATCGAGCGCTTCGACCAAACGGATGATCGATGGCACGCCGATTTCCGATTGATCGCCTTCCAGCGCCAAACGGGCCGAACCGGTGATGATTGGCGTATCGTCGCCTGGAAAGTCGTACTTGCTCAGCAATTCACGAATTTCCATTTCGACCAATTCCAACAACTCGGCGTCGTCGACCATGTCGGCTTTGTTCATGTAGACCACAATGTGCGGCACGCCGACTTGGCGCGACAGCAGGATGTGTTCGCGGGTTTGTGGCATCGGGCCGTCAGCGGCCGAGCACACCAGAATCGCGCCGTCCATCTGCGCTGCACCGGTGATCATGTTCTTGACGTAGTCAGCATGGCCTGGGCAGTCAACGTGGGCGTAATGGCGGTTGGCCGATTCGTATTCCACGTGGGCGGTCGAAATCGTGATACCACGCGCCTTTTCTTCCGGCGCCGCGTCAATAGCGTCATACGCCTTGAACTCACCACCAAAGCGTTCCGCACCAATCTTGGTCAGCGCCGCCGTCAGCGTCGTCTTACCATGATCCACGTGACCAATCGTGCCGACGTTCACGTGCGGCTTTTTGCGCTCGAACTTTTCTTTGGACATTGCTCTATACCTGATGAATTCAAATGTAATGATTACGCTTTCGCATAACCGCGGATGGTGCTCACTAGAGGAATCGAACCTCCGACCTCTTCCTTACCAAGGAAGTGCTCTACCGACTGAGCTAAGTGAGCGTAAAACTCGGTGACACTTTGAAACGAAACTTGCTGCGCTATTCAAATGGAGCGGAAAGAGGGAATCGAACCCTCGTAATCAGTTTGGAAAACTGATGTTCTACCATTGAACTATTCCCGCACTTTTTGATTTGTTGCCAAAACCAAAATCTTCAAGAACATGACGCAAAAAACTTATTTCTGACTGGTGGAGGGAGGTGGATTCGAACCACCGAAGTCGTAAGACAGCAGATTTACAGTCTGCCCCCGTTGGCCGCTTGGGTATCCCTCCGTCAGGAAGCCCGCAATTTTGGCGGGATTAGCTGTTTTTGTCAACGACAAAATGACGGCAATTTTGAGTTATTCGATTAAACGTTGAAACGGAAGTGCAACACATCGCCTTCCTGCACCAGGTATTCCTTACCTTCGAGGCGTAAACGGCCAGCATCACGCGATCCGGCTTCACCGCGATACTTGATGAAATCGTCGTAAGCGATCGTTTCGGCGCGGATAAAGCCTTTCTCGAAATCGGTATGAATGACCGCCGCCGCCTGCGGAGCAGTCGAACCAGCACGAACCTGCCAGGCACGAACTTCTTTTACACCAGCCGTGAAATAGGTTTGCAGACCAAGCAATTTGTAGGCACCACGAATCAAACGATTCAGGCCAGGCTCGTCCAGACCCATTTCAGCGAGGAACTCGGCACGGTCGGCATCTTCCAACTGAGACATTTCTTCTTCGATAGCAGCCGACACTGGCACCACCTCGGCGCCCTCGGCTAACGCGCGCTCGCGGACCTTGTCCAGAAACGGGTTGTTTTCAAAGCCATTTTCAAGGACGTTCGCAACATATAGCACTGGTTTCAGCGTCAATAAGAACAAATCGCGGATCAATGCCTTCTCGTCGGCATCCAGACCGGCAACACGGGCCGGCTTGCCTTGATCCAAGGCTTCGCGCACCTTGGCCAACACTGGCTTGCGTGCTTGAGCGTCTTTATCGCCGGATTTAGCCAGCTTTTCGGCACGGTTCAATGCTTTTTCGACGGAATCCAGATCGGCCAAGGCCAATTCGGTATCGATAGTGTCGATATCCGAGATCGGATCGATTTTGCCGTTCACGTGAATAATGTCGGTGTTTTCGAAACAACGGACCACATGACAGATCGCATCGGTTTCACGGATATGAGCCAAAAACTTGTTGCCTAGGCCCTCGCCGCTCGCCGCTCCGGCCACCAGACCGGCGATATCGACGAATTCGACCGAAGTCGGGATGGTTTTTTGAGGTTTGACGATCTCGGCCAACTGACCCAGGCGCGGGTCCGGCACCGGCACTACGCCGACGTTGGGGTCAATCGTGCAGAACGGAAAATTGGCCGCCGCAATGCCTGCCTTGGTCAGCGCATTGAATAGAGTCGATTTGCCTACGTTGGGGAGCCCAACGATGCCGCATTTGATACCCATGTTCGTGTTCCCGTAAAGAATTTAAGCAGCAGTGAATGGTCAGAGGTCGATCATGAACGTGCTTCGCTCATGAAACCGCTCACCGCTCACGACTTGGCGGTATGTAACTTCGTCATTGCGTCATGAAAATTGCCTTCGACGCACAAAGGCATCACGGCAATGGCGTCATCAATCGCCCGCAAGATCGAGGCCTCATCATCCTTGCCAGCCCGACCCAAAACCCAGGGTGTCACCTTGTCTTTATGACCCGGATGACCAATACCCACCCGCAAACGGTGAAACTTGCCATGCCCCAACATTGCCATGGTGTCGCGCAAGCCATTTTGACCACCGTGACCACCATCGAACTTCAAGCGCGCAGTACCGGGCGGCATATCCAGTTCATCATGGGCCAGCAAACACTCTTCCGGCTCGATTTTCCAGTAACGCAAAGCCGCCGTTACCGAACGACCGCTGGCATTCATGTAAGTCGCCGGCTTCAATAAATAAACCGTCTGACCCGCAAGCTGAATCTTGGCGGTTTCGCCATGCAGTTTTGATTCCAGACCAAAGCGCGCACCGGCTTTTTCCGCCAGCGCGTCAATAAACCAAAACCCGGCGTTGTGCCGGGTTTTGGCGTGTTCGGCGCCCGGATTTCCGAGGCCGACAATGAGACGTAATCCAGTTGCCATAAAAACCGGGGTACGCACCTAGGCACGTACCCGAGAAATTATTTCTTCTTGGCAGCAGGCTTGGCTGGAGCAGCGGCAGGCGCGGCACCGGCTTTAGCCGACTTGGTCGATGGAACTTCAGCGACTGGCGCTGCAATTTCTTCGGCTTCGTCTTTAGCATGCTTGGCGATAACAACAGCCAGATCGTGTTTCTTGCCGAGCTTGAGAGCAGGCAAAGTAACGCCGTTTGGCAATTTGAGATCCGACATGTGAATGATGTCGCCGACGTTGAGTTCGGACAGGTCGATTTCGACGAATTCCGGCAAATCGCGTGGCAAGCACAACACTTCGATTTCATTGAGTTCGTGCAGAACCAGAATACCGGCGGTTTTACCAGCCGAGGATTTTTCCTGATTCAGGAAGTGCAATGGAACGTTGAAGCGGATAGCGGTGTTTTCATCGACGCGCTGGAAATCCAGATGCAGGATGAGTTGTTTGAACGGGTGACGTTGCATATCGCGCAACAACACTTTTTCCATTTTGCCATCGATGCTGAGCTCGAGAATCGAGGAGTAGAACCACTCGTTCTGGGTGGCCAGCCACAATGGGTTGTGGTCAAACTGGATGGAAGCCGGAGGAGTAGTTCCGCCGTAAACGATCGCCGGAGTGAAACCGCTGTGACGTAAGCGGCGGCTCGCACCTTTCCCTTCGTCTTTGCGGCTACTGGCGCTAATTGCATGAGTTGCCATGATGTTTCTACCTTTTTACCAAATGAACCGTCTCGCGACGGCGATAACACTCACTCGCGACCAAGTGAGTGGTTTTTCGACAGCCAAATGGCTATCGAGAAATTAGTCCACGTACAGCGTGCTGACCGACTCACCCAACGCAATGCGTCGAATGGTTTCGGCCAGCAATTCCGCTACGCCCAGTTGACGGATGCGGCCGCAGGCGCGGGCAGCTTCGGACAATGGAATCGTATCGGTCACCACCAATTCATCCAGGGATGAACCACTGATGTTGTTGATTGCAGCGCCCGACAACACGGCATGCGTACAGTAGGCGACCACGCGTTTGGCGCCATGCTGTTTCAATGCCGCTGCCGCTGCACACAAGGTGCCGGCGGTATCCACGATGTCATCGACCAGTACGCAGGTTTTGCCTTCGACATCACCGATGATGTTCATCACCGTCGATACGTTGGCGCGCGGACGGCGCTTATCGATGATTGCCAGCTCGGCATCGTCGAGGCGCTTGGCGATTGCGCGTGCGCGCACCACGCCACCCACGTCGGGCGACACCACGATAATGTTGTCGGTACCCTGATTGCGCCAGATGTCGGCCAGCAAAATCGGGGATGCGTAAACATTATCGACTGGAATATCGAAAAAACCCTGAATCTGGTCAGCATGCACGTCCACGGTTAAAACCCGGTCGGTGCCCACTGCGGAAAACATTTTTGCCGCCACTTTCGCGGTAATCGGCACCCGGGCCGAGCGAGGACGACGGTCCTGGCGAGCATAGCCAAAGTACGGCACTACCGCGGTGACACTGCCGGCCGAGGCGCGCTTCAGCGCATCCACCATAACCAGCAATTCCATGAAATTCTCGGCCGTCGGAGCGCAAGTCGATTGAATGACGAACACTTCCTGGCGTCTTACGTTCTCTTCGATTTCAACCTGAACTTCACCGTCGGAGAACTTGCCAACCAGAGCCTTGCCCAAAGGAACCGATAATTCGCGGCAAACAGACTTGGCGAGCGGAAGATTTGAATTACCTGAAAAAACGAGCAGGTTTTGCATGCTCATAACGGTCTTCCGATGTGGTGAATACATTGAAATGGCAGGGGCGGAAGGATTCGAACCTACGAATGCCGGGATCAAAACCCGGTGCCTTAACCACTTGGCGACGCCCCTACAAGTTTCGTTTTTTAGTCCAGTACTCGAGTTGCGCATGCAAAGACGAGCGATTCACGCCATTTACGACCCAGGATCTGAATCCCGGAGGCAAACGTTGTTGAGCAGCTTGAGCTTCCGCAAGGGTTTCAAACCTTACAAAACAACCGCCGCCGGTGCCGGTCAAGCATGCCGTGCCGAACTGGGACAGAAATTCGAGCAGTCTGTCGACTGTCGATTCCCTTGCCCGCAGAACCGGCTCGAAGGCATTGCCGAGCACTGTTCCTGAAACGAAGTCCGCTATTGTCGCCGGAGCCGCATTTCGAGTCAATTCCAAAGTTTGAAAAAGTTTAGCGGTCGGTACGCTGATCCCTGAATCGACCAATAAATATGCGGCTTTCGGCAATTCAAGCGGCAATATTTTTTCGCCCACCCCTTCGGCCCAGGCACTATGTCCATGAATGAAAACCGGCACATCTGCGCCAAGCCTGAGCCCCAATTCGGCCAATTCATCAATACTCAAACCCGCCGACCAAAGTGAATTCAATACCAGCAACGTCGTCGCGGCATCGGAGGAACCACCACCAAAACCGCCGCCCAAAGGTATATGTTTGCTCACTGCCAGCTCGGCACCCTGTTTGATGTTGGCGTGAAGCTGCAACATTTTCGCAGCGCGAATAATCAAGTCATCGTCTGCAGCAACGCCATATTCATCATTGCCTGCGCGAATAATTTGACCATCGTCACGCAAACGGATATGAACGCTGTCGCCCCAATCAAGCAATTGGAAAACGGTTTGCAAAAGATGAAAACCATCTCTGCGCCGTCCGGTGATTTGCAAGAATAAATTAAGCTTTGCCGGCGCAAACCAAGTGCTCCAGCCGTCGCTTTCTAGATACTGACTCACGGTGTTTCCCAAGCCTCGACCTGCAAGCGAACACTGGCGCTTTTGCCGTTCGCGCTGGAACTGGCGAACACTTTCATCGGCAGCGGTGTTGGATCGGAATTCCAGCCGCGATAATCCACCAGCCAACCATTTTCCCGGAACTGTGCAGGCAATCCGGTTGGTCCAAAATCAATCCGGGTCGCGCTATCGGCACGCATGCCGCGCAGCCAGAGCTGCATATCGCGAAACGGAATACGCCATCCGGCAACCTGCTGCAATACGGCTTCCGCACTTTCGCCTTCAATGGTAGCCAGGCCATAAGCTTCAAGCCGCACTTTGTTATTGATATTCCGTAGCCGATACTTTTGATTGCTTATCGGCAACGAGATTTCGATATCAAATTGCTCGCCGCGTTGTTGCCAGAACATTTTCACCGTGCCTGCTTGCTGCCCATCGCTAATGGCGACACGACCGCGAAAACTCCAGTGGCTTTGTTTCTGCAACGCAAGCTCGCGCTCGATTTGTCGCTGCAAATTACCGGCATTATTTTCCGACTTCACCACAGGCTGACAGGCTGCCAAGAAAAGGCAGGCGAGCACAAACAGTATTTTCTTCATGGAGAGTATTTTTTCTTGATGACCGGCCAGAGTGCATATTGTGGATCAATGGTCTGACCCGCCGACCAAACTTTTCGCGCTTCATCTTTGCGACCGCGCACCCAGTAAAGCTCGCCCAAATGCGCTGCAATTTCGGCATCCTTGGACTTACCCCAGGCTTTCTCAAGCCAGTGCTGCGCTTCATCGTATTTTCGCTGCATGAATTTAATCCAGCCCAGACTATCCATCGTCGACGCGGAACCAGGCCGGAGTTTCAATGCCTTTTCAACATAGGGCAAAGCCTGCGCATATTGCTTCTTGTGCTGCGCCAGGGTGTAACCGTAGGCATTCAACGCTTCGGCATTCTGGTTGTTGTCATCAATGATTTTTTTCAGGTCGGCCAAAGCTGCATTGCTGCGATTCCGACTGGCATGCTGCATCGCCCGACCATACAGCAGCAATGGATCCGCCTCGAAAATTGCCAGGCCCCGCTGAAGGGCTTTCATCGCCTGTGCGTCGTTGTTTTGCTTTGCCCACAGATCTGCTTCGACCAGGTAGCTATCGCGCACAAATTCACCATCGGCATCTTCATTCTTTTGCAACTTGTGAAGTTGCAGCAATGCTTCATTCCAGCGGTTTTGTCGGTACAAAACGGCAGGCAGTCGCAACTGCGCCCGTTCCCGCTCGGGGCTTGCATTGACGTTCCGATACCAACGCTCTGCATCGGCCCAGCGCCCCATCGACTCGGCCAATTGTCCAAGCAGCAATTGCAGTTTTTGACTTGGTTGCTTCTGCTGTTGCAGCAAGCTGTTGAAAAAATTTTCGCTGACATCGTTGCGCTTCGCTTCCATGATCAGGCGACCGCGCATTAACCAGGTGTTTTCGTCCTGCGGTCCGTTCGCGAGGTATTTTTCGGCATCCAACCAGGCTTGCAAATGGGTAAATTCAGCCAGGACATTCTGCTTTACCCAGTTATTTTGCGGTTGCAACGTGCTTGCTTTCTGCACCATCGACAATGCTGCCGCCTCATCGCCTTTTTCCCGCATTACCGAAGCCCCGATCAATAGCGCACGCGGATCGTCCGGGAATTTCGGCGCAATTTTTTCACTCAATATCTGGCTTGCAATCGGCTCGTCCAGTGCATCTGCCAGGAACAATAATTGAATCCATATCTGCACGTTATCGGGCATCGCGGCATTGCCTGCGATATCGCGCAATACGGCCCGCGACATCACACCGCTATCGGCTTTTTCGGTGCGCAACACATCAAACAATAAATTGGTGTATTCGGAAGAACCATAACTCAGCAATTTTCGTGAAAAAATGAAAGCCGATTCGGCCTCCCCGAGCTGCATCGACAAACGCAAATTCATTGCCCACATCGGGGCCGAGTTCGGGTCAAGTACGCGCCAGCGTGCAAGCGCCTTGCGCGTGAGATCGGTCATTTTTACGCTCATCGCCAACCTTGCGGCCTGCTCGGCCAAATTGGCGTCATCGCTCAGCTGCGCCGCCTTGGTGTACTCCAATGCAGCTGTCTTGATGTCATTGTTTTGCAGGGCGTATTCCGCCGCCATAACCGCGGTAACCGTCTGACTTTTCTCATCGATCAGCGGATCGGCCAGCAGGGGCATCGAAAGCAGTAGTAGCCCGGGCAAAAACACTCGAAAAATCATTGGAACACCAATACGTTAGAATATGCAGCACCTGCCAATAGCATAACCCAGCATCGCCCCCTTCATGCCCTTCATCGCGCTCGGCCTCAACCATCAAACCGCCCCCATCGCCCTGCGTGAAACCGTGGCGGTAGAGGCTGGACAATTGCCTGAGGCCTTGAAAGCCCTGCAAGCGCTCGATGGCGTTCATGAAGCCGCACTGCTTTCCACCTGCAACCGCACTGAAATTTACGCGCAGATCGATCCCGGCGCAGAAGCTCAGTTAATGCAATGGCTTTCCCGGCAACATGGTTTGTCTGCGGACTCGCTTAAGACCTATCTGTATCAGCATTCTGATGCCGAAGCGATCAGGCATTTATTTCGCGTTGCGGCAGGCCTGGACTCGCTGATATTGGGTGAGCCGCAAATTCTGGGACAAGTCAAAACTGCCTGGCAGGCGGCCCGGGATTCCAACAGCGTCAATGGCGGGCTTGACCGGCTGTTCCAGCAGACTTTTTCAGTCGCCAAGCGCGTTCGTACCGATACCCGTATTGGCGCACATCCGGTCTCGGTGGCCTTTGCCGCCGTCCGCATGGCGCAGCGCCTGTTTTCCGAGCTTAATCGGGCCACCGTCATGCTGATCGGGGCCGGCGATACGATAGAACTCTCGGCCAGACACTTGAGCGATGCCAAAGTGAAACGTCTGCTGATTGCGAACCGCACTTTGGAACATGCCCAAACACTGGCTTCGCAACATGGCGGCGTGGCACTGCCCTTGCATGATATCGATCGGCATTTATTCGAGGCCGATATCGTGATCAGTGCAACGGCAAGTCGCGAGCCTATCTTGACCAAGGCCATGCTGCAAACGGCATTGAAAGCACGCAAACACAAACCGATGTTTCTGCTCGACTTGGCCGTACCGCGCGATATTGCCGCCGATGCCGCCGAATTGCCCGATGTCTATCTCTACACCGTTGACGATCTGGAGCAGGTGATCGAAGACAATCGCGCATCACGACGCGAAGCCGCCAACGAAGCGGAAGTGATCATCGATTTACAGGTGCAGCATTTCCTGGCCTGGTCGCAGGCACAGGGTAATCAGAACGCGTTGAAGAAACTGCGCGCCGACGGCGAACAAGCGCGTGATGCCCTGCTTGATCAGGCGCGTGAACAACTTGTCAGTGGACAGGACCCGAAACAAGTACTCGAACAGCTGGCGCACAAGCTGACCAATAAATTGCTGCATGCACCTACCACTGCATTGCGACAAGCGGCATTGCGTGGCGATGCGGAATTATTGCGCACAGCCGAAAAACTTTTTTCCAACGAAAACCAAGACTCCGACAAGTGATTCAATATTCATGACCCCTAGCCTGCTGCGAAAACTGGAAATTCTTGCCGAGCGTTACGAAGAGCTCGGACATCTGTTGTCCGATGTATCAGTCATCAACGACAACCAGAAATTCCGCACGCTATCAAAGGAATACTCGCAGCTCGAACCGGTCGCGAATAATCTGGCTTTGTATCGTCAGGCGCAAAAAGATCTGGCATCGGCCGAGCAAATGCGCAACGACCCCGAGATGCGCGAATTGGCCGAAGAAGAAATACCCGCTGCACAGGCACGCATTGCCGAGCTGGACGAGCAATTGTCCTTATTGCTGATCCCGAAAGACCCGCGCGACGACGCCAATCTGTTTCTGGAAGTCCGTGCCGGTACCGGTGGCGATGAAGCCGCGATTTTCGCCGGCGATTTATTCCGCATGTATGCCCGTTATGCCGAAAAGAAACGCTGGAATGTCGAAATCATCTCGGCCAGCGAAGGCGAACACGGCGGTTACAAGGAAATCATTGCGCGCATCGAAGGCAAAGGCGCTTATTCGAAATTCAAATTCGAATCCGGCACCCACCGCGTTCAACGCGTACCGGATACCGAAACCCAGGGCCGCATTCATACTTCGGCAGCCACCGTGGCGATATTGCCCGAGCTGGAGGAAATCGATGAAATCGAAATCCGTCCGAACGATTTGAAAGTCGACACCTTCCGCGCCTCCGGTGCCGGTGGTCAGCACGTCAATAAAACCGACTCGGCGATTCGCATCACGCATCTGCCGACCGGCTTGATTGTCGAATGCCAGGATCAACGCAGTCAGCATAAAAACCGGGCGCAGGCCTTGTCTTTATTGAAATCGAAACTGTATGAAGCAGAAGTCAGCAAACAACAGGCCACCCAAGCGCAAGCACGTCGCCTGCAAGTGGGCAGCGGCGATCGCAGCCAACGCATTCGCACCTATAATTTCCCGCAAGGCCGCATCACCGATCATCGCGTCGATGGTTTGACCCTGTATGCATTGCCGCAAATCATGACCGGCGACATGGACGAGTTGATCAACACACTTACCCGCGAAAGCCAGGTCGACGAACTGAAAATCCTGACGGAGGCCGCATGAGCGCCAGCGCAGAATTTACCGCTTTGAATCTTTGTGTTTTGACGGTATCGGACACCCGTAATCTGGAAAACGACAGCTCGGGCGATTTCCTGTGCGAAGCATTGCAGGCACAAGGACATCATTTATTCGACCGAGCCCTGTTGCCCGACAATAAATATTTTCTGCGTGCGGCAGTGTCGAACTGGATAGCCGAAGAAGCCGTCGACGGCATTCTGATTAATGGTGGCACCGGATTTACCGGCCGTGATTCCACTCCGGAAGCGATCAAGCCGCTACTCGACAAGGAGATGCCGGGTTTCGGCGAAATGTTCCGGGTCCTGAGTTACGATGAAATCGCCACTTCGACTCTGCAGTCGCGCGCCTTTGCCGGACTTGCCAACAATACTTTTGTTTTTTGTTTGCCCGGTTCGACCTCGGCTTGCAAAACCGCCTGGGAAAAATTGATTCGTGCACAATTGGACTCGCGCACCAAGCCTTGCAACCTGGCGAATTTGAGGCCGCGATTAAGAGAGTAGATTTGTAAATTCCCAAATGCGCGCCCAAATCACTGCAGAGGACTTTCACGATGAAAAGCAAAGACTACGAAAAAGCATTGGAGTCTGTGCAGGTTGAATTGAATCAGGTGGCACGCTGGCTTCAACACACCGAAAAACGCATACTGGTCATCGTCGAAGGGCGCGATACTGCCGGCAAGGGTGGCGTGATCAATGCGATTACCTCCTGCCTGCCGCCCCGCCATTGCCGCAGCGTTGCGCTGTCCAAGCCAAGCGATGTCGAAAGAACCCAATGGTATTTCCAGCGCTATATCGCACACCTGCCTTCCGCCGGCGAATTGGTTTTGTTTGATCGCTCCTGGTACAACCGCGCCGGCGTCGAGAAAGTGATGGGATTTTGCAAGCCCGAGCAAGTGGCGCAATTTCTGAAGCAAGTTCCGACCTTCGAAAAGATGCTGGTTGATGAAGGCATTCTGTTATTCAAGTATTGGTTGTCGGTAGATCAGGAAGAACAGGAAGCGCGTTTTGCCGAACGCATCGAAGACCCGACCAAGCGCTGGAAGCTCTCGCCGATCGATGTCCAGGCCAGGGAAAAATACGTCGAGTACGGCAAGGCCCGCGACGAAATGTTCGCCGCAACCCATACCAAATTTGCACCGTGGACGGTGGTTGACTTCAATAGCCAGAAACAGGGCCGCATCACGATGATTCAGGACTTGCTCAAGCGCATTCCGGATCACAAACTACCCGAAGTTGAAATCGCTTTTCCGCCATTGAAAGGCAAGCCCGGCAAGGAAAAATTCAACGGACCGGTAAAACCGATCAAGTAGTGCGCATAAGCAGCGAGTCACTAAAGAATTTGAAAGCCCGACTCGGCGGTTTTGAGTTCGACATCCACGCCGTCTACTCGAGATACTTTTGCCAATGGCGGGCCATGCTGCAACCACTGTTCCAACTGGCTGACCGCATCCGCACTCCCCTGCGCTTCTACCAGCACGCGGCCATCGACCAGGTTGCTGGCATAACCACTCAAGCCCAGCTGCAAAGCCTGCTCGCGGGTGCTGGCGCGAAACCAGACACCCTGTACTTTTCCCGAAATCGTGAATTGTTTGCGGATCATTTTTTCGCAACGGAATCCGCAGGTTTCGCGATCACTTTTTCAAGATCGGCCAACGTCACCGGGCCCAGAAATTTACTGGCGATTTTGCCGTCGGGTGCAATCACGTAGGTCAATGGAAGACCCATCGGCGTATCGAAATCGGCCGGCGGATTGTAAACATCCAGAACCGCCATCGGATAATTGATCGGAATGACTTTCAGGAATGCATCCATATCGGCGCGTTCGATTTCTTCATAGGCCAGGCCAACAAAATCGACATCTTCGCGCTTCTTGTCGAGCTCGTTGAAATCGGGGATTTCCTTTTTGCAGGGCTCGCACCAGGTCGCCCAGAAATTCACTACCACCCATTTGCCGCGATGGTCTGCCAACTTATAGGGCTTGCCGTCGTAGGTCGTCACTTCCAGTGTCGGTATCTCGGGTTTTTTCGCCGGTTCGGCAGCGGGTTTTGCATCCGCAGCCGCTTTTATTTCCGGCGCTGGCGGCGCTTCGATCGGTGTGTCCTGTTTGCTGCACGCGCCAAGGCACAACATGACGGCAACAATAATTCCGGTTTTACTTTTCACGCTTTTTTTCCTTGCTGGCTCGAATAAAACTGCCGACACTGCGGCTAAGTGGGTCGCCGAGCGGCTCGCGCAAATGCGTCAGCGCATCGATTGCGGGACGTCCATAAGCATCATCGCTACACGGCAAAGTGACCTGCTTCATCGGTATTCGCAGATGCAGGCGTTCATATAATTCATTTAATGACACGGCATCCAGATCCCGCGTCAGGATCCAGCCGCCGTTTTCGCCACGCATGACAATGTGCAGGCTGGATAATCCCGACAGCAATTGTTGCAAAAGATCATCGGTCATCATCGGTTCGATTTCCTGCATCTGTTGCAGATGCAAGCCATGCCCGGTACCACGGCAAGCATCCAGTCGACTCAATAATCGCAAATAGGCGTAAAACTCCTGGCCCGTTGGCAGGCGATGTTGGCGTGGTTGATAACGAAATGCCGACAGGCTGGCCGCTACCGAAGCGCCAAATAAAATCACGACCCAGCTGAAGTACAACCAGACCATGAATATCGGAATCAATGCCATCGCGCCATAGAGCTGTTCGAACGAAGTATTGCGCACATAACTGGTAAAGCCGAACTTCAACAACTCGAACAGCCAAGTCGCCAATAATCCGCCGGCCAATGCAAAACGAAAAGGAACGTGACGATGCGGAATCAACCAATATGCCGCAGTCATTGCGAATAATTCGATCAGGAACGGCGACCAGCCCAACAAGACATTACTGACGCCGTCTGTATGCAACCCCGAAAGTTCGGCGTAGGCAAACAAGCTGGAGGATGCCGAAATTGCAGCGACGGTCAGAATCGAGCCCAAAGTCAGCAGCGTCCAATACAACAAAAAACGCGTGAACTTCGGACGAATGGTCGGCACACGCCAAATCCGGTTGAACGTACGTTCAATGCTCCACATCGTCAGCAAGACCGAGACCAGCAAGGCGATGACACCGGCAGCCGTCAGCGATTTTGCCGATACCGAAAAACCCATCACGTATTCTTCGACCTGCCGGGCAGAGGTCGGCACGAAATTGACGAAGACGAAATTGATCAGTCTTCCGGTCCACTGATCGAATACCGGAAACGCCGACATCACCGCCAGAAAAACGGCACTGAACGGCACCAGGGCAAACATCGTGGTGTAAGCCAGCGCACCGGCCGAGGCAAACAGTCGATCGTCGATGAAGCGCTTGGTGATAAAGCGGGAAAAACTTTGCAGCCGATACCAATCGGTGCGGCCTAACCATCGCTTCACGGTGTTTATAAAGGTCATGGTGCAAGATTACCAGACTGCCGCTGGGCCAGCCCATAGGTTAGGCTTGTCGCAATGGCCAGGAGCTAGCGATGTCCGAGATTCTGATTTTGTATTATTCACGCGGAGGCTCCGTAGCGGCACTTGCCAGGCAAATTGCCCGTGGTGTCGAAGAAGCCGGTTTGCAGGCACGCCTACGCACCGTTCCCGTCGTTGCGCCAATCACGCAAACCGCGGCACCCGCGGTACCCGAAGAGGGTGCGCCGTATGTCGATAAAAAAGATTTGCAGGAATGTGCGGGCCTGATTCTCGGCAGCCCGACACGATTCGGCAACATGGCGGCACCGGTTAAATATTTCATCGATACGCTCGGTGCGGAATGGGCCAGCGGCACCTTGGTCGGCAAACCGGCGGCGGTATTCACTTCGACAGCGACCATGCATGGCGGCCAGGAATCGACATTGCTTTCGATGATGACGCCACTTTTGCATCACGGCATGTTGCTGGTGGGGATTCCGTTTACCGAAGCTGCGCTTTCGACCACAAAAACCGGCGGTACGCCTTATGGCGCCAGTCACGTGGCCGGCAGCGACGACGATGCAAAACTGAGCGCAGACGAAATGCAGTTGGCACGCGTGCTAGGCAAGCGTGTTGCCGAAACCGCCAGGAAATTGACGGCATGAGTCTTTCAAAACGCTGGACTGCGCTCGGCATTATTGCCCTGATGGTGTATCAGGTGTTCTGGCATTGCCTGATAGCTCCCCCCGATCAAGCACCGGCTTGGCTGGTCACTCTATTATTTGCGCTGCCATTAATTCCGGTTTGCATCCTGGTGTTGATAAAACATCGTACGTTCGCGTTCTGGGGCGGAGCGCTCGCATTATTTTATTTTTCCCATGGCGTGATGGAAGCATGGACGATACGGGAGCAATGGCCTCTCGGCGTTGGTGAAGCCGCAATTTCCGTATGGGTTATCATTGCGGCCAGCTGGGATGGCATGAAAACGCGTTTCACCAAAAAGCCTACGGAAAAATCGGCTGAGAATTCGGGAATCGACAATGGATGAATTATTAATCGTCACTACCGGTGGCACCATCGACAAGATTTATTTCGATGACAAATCCGACTATCAAGTGGGTGATCCGCAAATCGGCGGCATCCTTCGCGAACTGGGTGTTGGGTTCCGCTTTACCGTGATTCCGATCCTTCGCAAGGATTCACTGCATATCAATCAGGAAGACCGCGAATTATTGCGCGCCACGATTGCCGCCCAATCTGCGAATCATGTTCTGGTTACGCACGGTACCGACTCGATGGTCGAAACCGCCAAGGTATTGGCATCAATCGAGAATAAAACCATCGTGCTGACTGGTGCGTTGAATCCGGCGCGCTTTCGCGGTTCCGATGCCGAATTCAATATCGGCACTGCCGTTGGTGCCGTGCAATCGCTGCCGCCTGGTGTCTATATCGCAATGAATGGCCGGATCTGGAACCCGATGAAAGTGAAGAAGAACGTAGCGGCGAATCGATTCGAACCCATTGAATAGTAGAAAAGTATTTTCCATGCATAGCATTTAAATACACGTGAATTGCACTACGAATCTTCATTAAAAAAACGGGATCTATCGACTAGCACACAGCCATTTCCATGTACGGAAATTCGAATACACGTTGACACGCACTGCGAATCTTTAATTAAAAAAACGGTGCCAGAAGCGCCGTTTTTTTCGTCCCGTCACAAAGCCAATATCAATACACGCCGGTGAGGTTCAGGAAAAAGCCTTTGTGATCGAAATCCAGCGAGGTCAGCTGATCGCTGAATTGCGTGAAGTTGTAACCCACGCCGATACGGAAATTTTCGCTGATATGGCGGTCGACTCCGACCAGCCAGCCTTGACGCGTGCCGTCGTCTTCAACCGTGTTTAACCAGCGGTATTCCAGCAAACCATCCCATTTGTAAGTCGTTTGATAACGCGCTTGCGCGGCCATGAAATTGGCGGTGCTATCGAACCACGGCCCTGCTGCACGCGTTAAGCGTGCTTCGCCATGGCGACGAGCAACTTTGCCGGCAAACTCCCAACTATCGTTCGCCCGATAAATACCCTCAAACGAAAGAATTTGCGAGCGTTGATCGTAATCCGAAAGCGTTTCCTGTCCGAAGCTGGTCAGATCATACAAATAGGTATAACGGCCCAACACGTTCCAGCGATCATAGGCTACGGAGCGATACGAAAAACCGACATTGCCTTCGATGAATTTCGCATCTGCACTCGGGTTCAGCAAATCTTCGGTATTGCCGAAATTCAAACGCGCCGCGAGACGCCAGTCGTCGTTCACCTTGTAGGACAGACGATTGGTACCTACCCATTGTTTGCGCCGTTCAACGCCGGTATCGCGGCGATACTCCAGTTTGCTGTTCCACGTCAGATCTTGATTGGTGAAGCCGCCACTCACGCTATAGGCGTTGCGATCCACAATACCTGCACTACTTTCAAGTTCGCCATGCTGCAAGGTAAAACCCGTGGTCCATCCGGGTCTTGGATAAAAATCCAGACCGAAGGTATGGGCAAGCCCGCTTTCGTTTGGCGTTTTCAGGAATTGGCTTTCATTGAACACATTGACCTGATTCGAAAGCCGCCAACGTTGTCCCAGCGTGAATCCCGTCGGGCTCTCGCGATCAAACAAGGTATCGCCGGTATTGTTGCCGGTTGCATACGTGTAGGCACCGTAAATCGAGTGCTCGGGACTCAGGCGATATTCCGCATTGATGCTGGCAGCGTCGCCGCGATCGCCGGTAGTGTATTCCGCGCCGACCGAAGATAAATTGCCGAAGGTGTATTTCGCACCTGCGGTATAGGCATCGTTGTCTGCGTAATTGCCGTTGTCGTCGTCCAGCGTTACTTGTGCAACGCCATACAGTTCAAAATTCGGATTCAGGCGTTGGCCGTAACGCAGGGCCGCCAGAGTGCCCGAAGCCGAAACGCCGGCAACGGTATCGGTAACATGGCGTAATTCACCTGTTAACTCCGCATTCGCATTTGGACGCCATTGCGCTTGAATTTGTGCTTGCTCAACTTCGTTCACGCCGCGCTTGGCGTCGCTGTATCGACCCGTTAAACGCCATTGGTCATTGAGGTAGCCGGCAAATTCGAAGCCTTGCTCTTCCGTTTTCAAACCACTATCGGCACGCGACACCGAGAAGCCGGCATCCACAGTCCGCCACCAGGCAGCTGCAGTCCATTCCTGTTCGGTCCAGCCAAGTTCCTTGAAGTTTGCACGTGCCTCGACGCTGTCGGCGTCGCCTTCGCGGTTTACCGAACTTGCCGGATTGATTTGCGTGAACGACAAGCCGCCGTTGTCCGAATAAAACACCGGCGCGCTGGTAGCCTGCGAACTCGCATGTTCCAGTTTCAGATAAGTGCCACGGCCTGCTTGCAAGGTCAGATCGATACCCTGCAATCGATAGTCGTCACCGGCACGATTTTCATCGACATAAGTGCCGCCGATTGCCACGTGATCTCCGAGCCAGGCACGGCCGCGGAAACCCGCACTGGTATCGTCGCCGCCAAACCCGGAAGGAATGTATTCGTAATCAACCAGCAAACGATTTTCAAAACCATCCAGAGGCTGGTCGCGAATAATACTCGGCAAATTATCACGTACGATTTGCACCAATGGCCGCGTCAAAATCAGACGGCCCTGCAACTCGTCGATATCGTAATCCGCACCCAGGACGAGATTGGCACGCGTCTCGACCCGGCCCGTTGTGGTATCGCGTACTTCCAGCACGACTTGCTGTGAACCCGGCAATAAATCGGTGTTTCGCAAGTAATAAAGACTGCCGCCAGTACCGAGAAATTCGGTATGACCTACAGCCGTTTCCGCCTTCGCGCCAAAGCCGCGCAATTCGCGTTTCGGGTCGCCCAAAGTCGTTGTCTTCGGACTGCGCCAATTCAAGGCCGCGCCGTACAGACTGCGGCTGTATTGACCAAATTCGGTACCGGTAAAACCGGTGCTGAAATTGCCCCAGATTGCCTGGCTCTTGTCCCAGTCGACGCGAACATACAAACGACCCTGGGTATCGACATCGCGATATGTCGTGGAGTCGTCGCCGTAAACCGGATAGTACTGATCGGGGTCCAGGCGGCGAAATACATCGCGCGGATCAGAATCCAGAAAGCCATTGAACAGACCGGAAATTTCTTGTTCGTGGGTGTCCGCTTGTGCCGTGACCAGGTATTTGCCTTTGACTTTTCCTTTCAGATAAAACGCAAGGCGGCCTTCCGTGATAAAGCCATCGTATTTGTCATCCGTACCTGCCGGCACGACGGAACCGCCGACCGAATTGTCCGACATGGTTACATCGGCCAAAGCCACCAGGAACATATAGCGACCGGTGACGGCGACATCCATGCTTTGCGTGGTTGCCTGGTCTTTATCGATTATTTCGACGTCGAAGCGATGTGTTCCGACCGGCACCAGATATTCGGCAACGAATTTGCGTTGTTGATCAACCGGATAACTTTGCCCGTTGATTTTTACCTGTGCAGCTTCGGCAATATCTTCACCACGCACACGCACACGCGAACCGTAGATACGGATATTTTGCTGACGCAAACCGTTCGACGAAAAACTTTGATCCAGCAATTGTCTTGCCTGGATTTGCGAAGCCGACAAACCCAGCTCGGTTGTACCTGCGGAATTCACCAAGCCTTGCTGCTGTTTCTTGATGTCGTCCGGACGTACCAGCTGTATGCGCTGCGGCTGCGTTTCGTCGTAGTGACCTTCATCGTCGTAGGCACGCGCAACAAAAATCAGATCATCGCCCTGGCGCAAATTCAAACCACTCGGCAATGCTCCATCCCAATGGACAGTGGTAACGTTTTCCAGCGGCACATCTATTTTTGCGAGTGCTTCGGTGTAGTCGGCATCGGTACCGCGATATACCGAAATTTCGATGCGTTTCATGAACGCGGCATAATTGGTACGCGAGAAAAAACCGATCGGCTCCTGGATTTTTCCTTCGGCGTAAGCCGCCATGGAATTGGCCGTGACATTTAATTCTGGCTGCGACAATTGCGGATCTTCGGTCGCCCAGATCAAGCCACCATTCGGCAGTTCTATTTGTGCACGACCCAGTTTTGGCGCCGAGATCGGTTTGGTTTGTTTGATTTCAACTCGACGATTGCGTTGCAAATCTTCCTTTTCATTGAGTTTGGATTCTGCCTCACCCATGCTGTTCACTTGAACCTGGGTAACAGGTGCAGTGGCCTCTTGTGCCAATGCTGCGCCGGCACCCAAAGTGCCGAGGATGCTGATCAAGGTGTAATCCAGATACTTCATACGCGTATTCATTAACCAAGGCTTCCTGTTCATTTGCCTGCTCCCGGCAGCGTCGCGGCAGCCACATCTACTTTCAGATTGGCTTTTGCTTCCGGACTCAATCGGCTGGAGATCTCGGCCAATACCGCCTTGGCGCGACGCAATGCCAAGTCGTGGTTGTATTCATCACTGCCACGCATATCGGCATAACCGGTCAACATCACCGTTCCGCCTTTGCTGATTTCAATTTGTTTGGCAATTTCATCGAGCATGCGGGCATATTCCGATTTAATCGTCGTGCGACCGGTATCGAAATACACAGCTCCCAGCTCGATGGCTGTTGCCGGTTGCGGCATAGGCTCCGGTTTCGTCTCGTGCTCGGGTGCAATCACTTCGGGCGGCGGTGGCAACTTCACACCAAAGTCGAAGCGTACCGGTACCGCAGGCGTGATCCGACGCAGCAATGGATTTTCGGTAGTTAACACGGCTCCTTCCGGGAGCGTGTATTTATCCACTTTCACGACAAAGTTTTGACCGCGTTCCTGATTCGAAAGCGTGAGACCTTCAAAGTGATAACGACCTTTCGAATCGGTTTCCGCGATCAAGCCTTCGACAGTCGCCAGGCGAACACCGGGAATGCCTTTCTCGCCTTCGTCCTGCCAGCCGTCGCCGTCCTTGTCGTCCCAGACTTTGCCCCAGATGCGGCTTTGCTCGAACAATGGATCGGTACCGCCAGACATCATGACCGCGGCCGATGCAGAGTTACTGACGGCTATGCCGAATTGGAACACCGTTGCTTCATTGGTAAATTCGCCAGACGGCAAACCCGCACTAACACGTAACAAATAACGAATCGTGGCAGTGCCGCCCACTGGGACATCAATGCCCGAGAACGTAATCGGACCGGTGCCACTGGTCGTGCCTGCATTATCGCCGTCCACTATTACGACACTGCCCGGTACGAAGTTGAAGCCCGCCGGCGGTGTATCCACCACGCTCGCCGCAAGCACTGGCAGTGCGCCAATGTTTTCGATAGTCAGCGTGTAACTTACCAACGAACCCGCCGTCACTTGTTTCGGATTCACTTCTTTCAACAAACGCAACTTGTCCGACTTCGGCAACACAGTGAGTGTGACCGTTGCGTTATCACAATCAGGTGGCGCGTCGGCATCGCAAATTTGGTAGACGAAACTGTCGTTACCCACGAAGCCGGGATTCGGCGTGTAAGTGAACGATCCATCCGGGTTGAATACCAGCGAACCATTCGCCGTACCCGTCACTGGAGTAAAGGCGCTAGCACCATTACCGCTGGTGTCATTACCGGGCACGCTACCACTCACAGGTGCGCCTTCGGTAAACACCGTCGTGTCGTCGTTCGCGACCGGGAATAGATCCGCACCTACGGTCACGGTAACAGTCGCAGTCTCGCAATTAGTCGGATCAGTGACATCGCAGATTTGATACACGATGGTGTAGGTACCACCGGCGGTGCCGGCTGCAACCGTAACCTCGCCAGTAGTCAGGTTCAAGACAACACCAGGATTTGCCGAAGGCGTAATCACCGTGAGAACCGCATTGCCGCCGGCACCCAATATGATCGGCCCACCATTCAATGTGTCATTACCGAGCACATTCGGAATTGCCACGCCGCCTACGCCACCATTGGCAATTGCACCGGAATCATCCGTGGCAATAATCGGATCAACGACCGCAGTGATCGTGATCGTCACCGTTGCGGTGCTGGTATCGCCATTGCTGTCGGTGATCGTGTAGGTATAGCTGTCGACGCCATTGAAGTTCGCGTTCGGCGTATAGGTACAGTCTGTTGCCGTGCACGTCACCGTGCCGTTCGCACCGTTGGTATTGGCCGTGATCGTAATGCCGCCGTCGCCGACACTGTCGTTGACCAGCACAGTGGTCGTGACCGGCGTGTCTTCGTTGGTCGTGTCGGCATCATCGACTGCCAGCGGCAGATCGTTGACCGCGTTGATCGTCACAGTCACCGTCGCGGTGCTGGTATCGCCATTGCTGTCGGTGATCGTGTAGGTATAGCTATCAACGCCATTGAAGTTAGCATTCGGCGTATAGGTGCAGGCACTCGGCGTGCAGCTGACCGTGCCGTTCGC
>JAKFDD010000022.1:0-8277 GCA_036676335.1 Arenimonas sp.
AGGCATCGGACAATCGGATCTTGAAAACCACACCGGTACCGTCGGCTTCCGTCGCAGCTGGTAATGGCTTCCATCACCACCCCGCTTTGGTGAAAACCAAGGCGGGGTGTTTTTTTGTCTGCAATATCATAAAGACAAGATCAGAAAATCACGTGCCGACTATCAAGGCTCTTCAACGTATTTCTTGAGCCCCTCAAGCATTTCGTTCCAATTTTTCTCGGACTCCAAACGAGACTCTTCGTCGTCGTTATTGCCCTGGATAAGCGAGACCTCGGTCTTGTCGGCACCGTCGGCAAGGTAGATCGTGACAGTGTGATAATTTTCGGGCTTGTCGGGCTTGCCGGACATTGGGCTGAAATGGGTGTATTGAAGTTCTCTTTCAGGCTCTATCTTGAGAATGACGCCTTTGTCTTCGTATTTCTTGCCGTTAAATTCGCCCTTCCAGATTATCTCGCTTCCTTCGCGCCAACCAGACTCAACGTCGGCACCGAACATATAGTGTTTGATGGCAGAAGGATTGACGAGTGCATCCCATACTTCTCGCTTGCCTGCATTAATCGCAATCGCGGCATTCGCCGTTAATTCACCCGTGCTCATGTTTTTCCTCCTTTTAATGGCGGAAAGTCGCCTGATCTTCAGCCATGATTTATGCCAAAAAGATCATTCAATCACAGTGCGTCAACACACAAACAGACTGCTAAGTGCGTCTCCGCACTGACGGCAATCGACTGCATTGATACTTTGAATGCACTTACATCACTTGCACAAAAGACATCATGCAACGTGATTTCATGCATTCATCAAAGAGGTTCCCATGAGTACACAACATCAAGACATTTCCAAACATTCGGTGAATCCGCAAGTGTCAGGCGTCCCTCCGATTCGTACCGATCGTGTCGACATGATCACCGCGTTGTTCAATGACCGCGACAGTGCGGAACGCGCATACAACACGGTTACCGATCGTGGCTACGACAAAGACGAAGTCAATTTGGTGATGTCGGATGCCACGCGTCAAAAGCATTTTCAGGAAAATCCAATTACGTATAACGAAATGGGCAACAAGGCAGCCGATGGCGCTGGAATCGGTGGCGCCATCGGAGGCACGATTGGTGCAATCGCAGCAGTGGTCGCCACGGTCGGTACGACGCTTGCCATCCCTGGTCTGGGCATCGTCTTTTACGGACCTGCCGTTGCTGCATTGGCGGGCTTGGGTGCCGGTGGACTTACGGGCGGCGTTGTTGGAGCATTAATCGGACTCGGAATTCCCGAAGAGCGCGTAAAACATTATCAAAGCGGCATTGATGAAGGCGGAATACTGTTGGGCGTCAAACCAAAATCGGAAGAAGACGCTGTCCATTTCGAACAGGAATGGAAAACCCACAAGGGTCAACACGTATATCGTTGAACATTCATTGATTCGATAACGCAAAAGTGGTTTCTCACGTACGGCCCTGACGTCAAAGAAGACACGAGGGCCGTCCGTGTTATTTAGATATTGAATTCGCAGATCGAATTCGTGGAAAGTCATCCACCCATTTTTTTCAGCATGTGATCGATCACTTCGCTGTGTTCATGCTGCGGGCTGAACAGTATGACTTCGGCATCCTTGCCTACTTTCACCGTGTGTCCCGGGGGCCAGTAGAACAAATCACCGCCCTGAATTACTTCATCGGAGTTGTCTGCATAGGTGACGGTGAGTTCACCTTCCAGAACATAGCCCCAATGGGGAGATTGGCACAGGTCGCCCTTCAAGCCCTGAAGTAACGGCGATATATCGGTACCCGCACCAAGCGAAAAGTACTCGCCGCTAATCTTGCCGTATCCGCTGGCATCACCGAAATCCGTTTTTTGCCGTGCAACGGCACCTGGCACGTTGATTCTGACTGGTATGTCTTCTCTGGAAATACGCATCGTAAGTTCCTTGCTTGTGGTGGAGGTAAATTGGAGAAATGAACTTCAATATGTTCATTTCTTTTTTTCGTCTTTGCTTTCGCTTTCCTTGTCTTTCTTCGGGCGCCTGAGTAACAACGACGGATTCTCTTTGACTTTAGCAGTGACTTCGCCAATATCGGTCACTACCTTTTTAGTTTGATCCTCAAGTGCGGAGAACTTTTCGGCAACTCTCGGCAGCTGCTCCATCAGCGTACTGATGCTACTCTTCTTCGATTTGATTTCCGGAATTTCGCCCGGCGGTGTCACCGCCGCCAGCAACTTGGCATCGGCGCTGCCGCCATCCAGTTCGATAAAATACGCGCCGGTAATTCCCTTGAACTGCAGCGATGCCTTGGTATCTGTCTTGATTGGCGTGTCCTTGTGCAACAGGACATCGATCCGTACCCGGCGCGGATTATCGGGATCGATGCTCATGTTCTTGACCATTCCGACATCGACGCCCAGGAATTTCACCGGATCATCCATCACCAGGCCGCTGACGGATTCCGAAAAGTGGATGCGATAAAGCACGTCGTCCTTGTTGCCGGTACGTGTCAACCAGACGAAAAACAATGCGAGTGCGACCGAGAACCCGATGACGAAAAGCCCTTCGATGAAATAGCGTTTATCCGATTCCATGACCGGTTCTCCTTGCTTCGATTGCGCCCAGCGCACGTGGACTGTGTAAAAGTTCATGGATCCACGGATCGGCCGAACGCGTTAATTTGTCTACCGTATCGACGATGATTTTCTTGTCTACCAACACGGCAACGCGGTCGCAGATGTTGAACAGCGTATTGAGATCGTGAGTTACCACGACAACCGTAATGCCGAGCCCCTGATTGAGCTTCAGGATCAACTCGTCGATGCCGCCAGCGGTGAGTGAATCGAGGTCCGAAGTGGGCTCATCGAGAAACAGTATCCTCGGATCAAGTGCTAGCGCGCGTGCGAGTGCGGCCCGCTTCACCATACCTCCGGATAGCTGGGACGGAAATTTCAACGCGGCGTCGGCAGGCAATCCGGTCAACTCAATCTTGATTGCCGCAAGCTTCTCCTGTTCACCGATTGCAAGATTCGTATGTTCGCGTATCGGCAACATCACGTTCTGTGCAACCGTAAGCGAAGAGAATAACGCCCCCTGCTGAAACAACACACCGATGAATGCCGCCTTTTCGGCCGGGCTGATCGATTCGATCGTTTTGTTATTGAGCAAGACCTTTCCGCTATTGGGTCGATGCAAGCCGATCAATGTCTTCAGCAATACCGATTTGCCTGACCCCGAGCCGCCTGCGATACCGAGAATTTCTCCGGGCATAACCTCCAGATCGAGCTTGTCGTGCACCACTTGCTTGCCGAAGCGATTGACGATGCCAAGCGCCGACAAGATGGGTTCCAAATGCTTGCGTTTCGCCGTGCTCATAAACCCAACCGTTCGAACAAAACCGAGAACAAGGCATCGAAAATGATGACCAGGAAAATCGCCTTGACGACAGCACGCGTGGTTTCCTGACCGACACTTTCGGCCGAACCGCGCACTCTGAGCCCATGCATGCACCCAACCGTACCGATAAAGAACGCGAAGATCGGCGCTTTGACCAAACCGACAAAAAGATCGTTCGTATCGACAGCCAGGCGCACCCGGTCGATGTAAGACGATGGCGCGATGTTGAGCTGCGAATCCGAAATCAATGCACCGCCGACCAACCCCATCATGTCGGCAAAGAAAGTCAGTAGCGGCAACGTAATCATGATCGCGATCAGGCGCGGCACGACCAGCAGCTGCATCGTTCCCAGTCCCATCACTTCGAGTGCATCGATCTCTTCCCTCGCCTTCATCACGCCAATCTCGGCAGCGAATGCGGAACCGGAACGACCTGCCACCATCACCGACGTGATCAGCACACCCATTTCACGCAGCATGGATACCGCCACCAGATTGATCATGAAATCGTCGCCGCCATACGGACGCAATTGCACCAACCCCTGATAGCCGATAACGATGCTGATCATGAACGCCATCAGGCCGACGATCGGCAGCGCCTTGATACCGGTTTGCGATATTTGTGCGGAGATGGAGGCCGTTCGCAACATCGACGGATGCATCAATGCATACAAGAGCGCATTGACCGCGCGGGCAACGAACACGACAACATCGTAAACATCATGTCCGACATCATCGGCAGCCTTGCCGATCTGGCTAATTAATTCGCGCCATCTTGGCATCGCTTTAGACTTGACCAAGGGCTTTCTGTCCAACGCACACACAAGGTCGAGCAATTGTTCGTGCTCGTCGCTGACACCGCTGAATTTCACTTTCTGGTCGCGCAGTTCGCAAAGAAACAACGCGCCGGAAGTATCCAGTCCACCCAGTTTTCCCAAATCGAGTACCTGCGACTTTTTGCGTTGCTTGAGCCAGCTGGCAAGCGCTTTTCGGACCTCATCCAGCGTATGAACATCGAGCACGCCGTCGAGCGCCATCTGGCCGCCATCCGCCTGGATGACAACCATCGCTGAAGCCGCATTGGCCGGAGTTCGCTGCATATTTTTCTGCACATCGATGATGAATCGAGCCTACGCTCGCGATACGCAGCGACTCTGTGCGGCACCGCACAATCGGCATCCTTGCAGACGCCCGGGGTTTAGTAAAAACATTGCGACAACATGACTTCCGAAGTCGCTCAAGAGGCTTTGATTTTGATTGCGCTTCAGGAAAGCGGAATTGCAATCAATCTGTCTGACGAAGCGTCTCCATCCGATTTTTCGGCCTGACTGGATTCCAATACCAGAGCACAGGAAGGAAAACCCGCGATCACGGCCATTAAATTTTCGCCATTCTTCAGACGTGCAACATAGCCGTCCCGAATTTTCTGCGCATTGGAGTCTGGTGAAGATAAAAGGTCGCTAAGTGCGTTTTCATCTTTGAAGTCAATTCTGAAAAATTCCTTGTCCATATGCTTGCCTCTCGTCACGACAGATGATGACCCATCGTCTCAACGATGTCTTGAAGGTCGCTTTATGTCTGTGCGTCAACGCGCATAGAATCTTGATCGAATCAGGAATTGTTTCGATTGATCAAGCTGATTGGCGCCGAAGCTGGGCATCCAGCAACGCGCGTGCCCGTTCGACATCCAAAGGCTTGTGCAACAAGAAGCCTTGCAATCCTTCGCAGCCCAGACGAATCAGCAGCTGGCGTTGTGCCTCCGTCTCTATGCCTTCGGCCACGACCGCCATGCCAAGGTTGTGTGCCAGTGTAATGATGGTGCGAATGATCGGTGCGGCTTCCTGCCCATGCGCCGGCTGCGCACCGATTTCACTTACGAAGCTCTGATCGATTTTCAATGTACTGATCGGCAACTTGTGCAGATAGCTGAGAGATGAATATCCGGTACCGAAGTCGTCGATGGCAACGCCGACACCGAGCCTGCGCAACTCAAACAAGTTGGACGGCGTTTCACGTACGCTCGCCAGCAATAAACTCTCCGTAATCTCCAGCTCGAGCGCTTCCGCCGGCAACTGCGTGTCGCGCAAGGCACATCGCACGGTTTCGACCCAGTCCTGGCGATTGAATTGCATGGCCGACACGTTCACGGAGATGCGAAGCTTCGGATGACCTGCCTTGCGCCATTCGGCTGCCTGTGCGCAGGCCTTGCGCAAAGCCCATTCACCGAGCGAAATGATCAAGCTGCTGTCTTCGGCAAGCGGAATGAAACGCGATGGCGATACTGCACCGAGCGTCGGATGTTGCCAGCGCATCAGCGCCTCGAATGCGAGTACCTCGCCTTCCGCGTTGCATTGCGGCTGATACGCCAGACTGAGTTGGCCCAACTGCATTGCATAGCGTAAATGCCACTCGAGCTCCATGCGTTCGCGTGCCATGATATTCATGTCGGCGGCGAACCATTGGAAATTATCGCGGCCAAGTTCCTTGGCGCGATACATCGCGACATCGGCATTGACCATCAATGTTTCACTGTCATCGCCATCTTCCGGAAACAGGCTGATGCCCAGCGAAATAGTGACGAACAATTCGCGCCCTTCCACCGTGTACGGCAAACGCATCGCCTCGACGATATTCTTCGCGGCTCGCATCGCGTCGCGCGGGTCATCGAGTTCGGCCAGAACGACCGTAAATTCATCGCCGCCCAAACGAGCAAGCGTGTCGCTACGACGCACGCAGTTGTCGAGACGGGCCGCCGCTTGCCGAAGCAGCGCATCACCGGCCGAATGGCCCATCGTATCGTTGATGTGCTTGAAGCGATCGAGATCCATGTAGATCACCGCTACCTTCTGTCCGTTGCGATGAGCCTGCGCCAGAGCCTGACTCAGGCGATCATGGAACAAAAGTCGATTGGGCAATCCTGTCAGTGCGTCATGTTGCGCCTGGTGCGTGAGCTTGTCGGTGAGTTCACGGTGATCGATGGCAACGGCCGCGAGTCGGCACACCGATTCAAGCAATTGCCGATCCGCTTCGGTCGCTGCCCGTGGCGTCGGCCCGATCAGACTCAAAGTCCCAAGCACACCGCCATTCGCCGAAACAATCGGTACCGACCAGCAGGAACGAATATGGAACTGTCGGCACAGAATCTGCAAATTTTTCCAGCTTGCATCCGATGCTGTATCGGCGACCAATGCCGGTGCCCCCGACATTGCCGCTGCTGCGAATGATCCATTGCCATCGGCAACAGACACATTCTCGATGGCGGTCGCGAACTCCATCGGCATCGATGGGCATGCTCCGCACACCATGCGTCCGTTTTTTACCAGCAATAGACAGGCACGCAAGTCCTGCCGTTGATGTTCAAGCGCTTCGGCGACACGCAACAAGATGCCGGTGAGTGGTTCGTCCTGCGCGACTTGTTCAAGAATCTGACTGCGATCATGTTCCAGCGTTTCAGTGCGTTTGCGCGACGTGATATCGAGGCAGGCGCCAGCGAGGCCGGTAACGGTACCGTTGCTATCGACCAATACTTCGACCTTGTCGAATAGCGTGCGGATTTCTCCATCGGGCCGGACAACACGCGTCTCGTGATGGAAGGGCTGCTTTGTTTCGGCGGCCCGTGTAAACATGGCGGCCATGCCGTCGCGATCCTCCAACGGCAAGCGTCGGATGAAATCGCCGAATGATGGTTGATGCGTAGCCGGATCGACACCATAGATCCGGCACAACTCGTCCGACCATGTCAGCGTCTTGCTCGCGCCGTCCCAGTTCCAGCTACCCAAGTGCGCCAAGCGCTGCGCTTCCTCCAGGCGCGACTCGCTCAGGCGTAGTGCTTCTTCCGCCTGCTTACGCTCGATTGCTGCGGCCACCTGACCCGATACGAATTCGAGCAATGTCTTGTCGGTTTCCTGATAACGCACTTCGCCGGTGTAACTTTGCACTACCAAGGCACCGATCGTATCGGACTTGGTTTTGAGCGGAACACCAAGCCAATGCGAGGATGGCGTTCCTACATATCCTTCTTCCTGATACACGCCTTCGTTTGGTGTCTCGGGGGTGAACAACAAAGCCTGACCGAGCTTGACCACGCGACCCGCCAACGTGCCGTCATCCAGAGTGTGTGCGGGCGGCGGGTCGTCGTACTCGTCCATGTAATACGGAAAAGTGAGTTCATCTTTGCTGCGATCGTAGAGCGCCACGAAGAAATTTTTTGCCGGTAACAACTCGCCGACGATTTCGTGGATTTTTGGAAACAGCGTCGACAGGGTCGCTTCCGATTGCGCCGATTCCGAAATCCGGTACAACGCGATTTGCGTTTTTTCGTCGCGCTTGCGCTGCGTGATGTCCTGCACCACATAGGAAAAACGTGGTTGCCCGGTCGGCCCTGTGCCTAGGTGAGTGAGCGTGACTTGCCACCAAACATCGCTGCCCGGCACATTGCTGGCCTGTTCGAAATTCACCGGTCGCTGCGTTTCCAGTGCCTCCAGATATTTATCGACCCACACGCCCCGGCGCGGCCCGGACAAGCCCAGCTCGCTGATGTGTTTACCCTGCAGATCTTCGACCGTCATGCCCATCGCCGCTGCGGTGGCGGGATTCACCGACACGAGCAGGAGATCTTCATCCGCCGTGAGTTCGGTGATGCCCATCTGGAACGGTGCACCTTCGAAAAACGAGCGCAGCACCGCGCTACCAGGGCGCGACTGATCCCCGTCGAATCGATCAGCTGCTCTCATTGTTGATTTTCCGGTAAGCATCGAAATCCATTGGATCCCCCTCCCCGCTTGAATCAGCATACTGCCAATCTAGGGGATGATGCTTAAGTCGGGCCATGGTTTTGACAAAAAATAACATCGCAGCCTGTAAAAAACGTCGGACCTGGGTCCGACTGACTGCGTTGGATG
>JAKFDD010000023.1:0-16163 GCA_036676335.1 Arenimonas sp.
GACAACGTGAAGATGGTCGTGAGCTTGATTGCTCCGGTCGCGATGGACGAAGGTCTGCGTTTTGCTATTCGTGAAGGTGGCCGTACCGTCGGCGCCGGCGTGGTAGCCAAGATCATCAAGTAATAAATGCCGGTCAGTTTCGGCTGATCGGATACACGGAAATGGCGGACCGGAAGCGGCCCGCCATCGCCCGTTTAGAGTTAAGCCACACGCTAGTAGCTCAATTGGCAGAGTAGCGGTCTCCAAAACCGCGGGTTGGGGGTTCGAGTCCCTCCTAGCGTGCCACTAATTTTGGTCCTGCATGAGAGTGCAAGACAAACTCCGGTGAAAGCCGGTAAGAGTTGGAATGAATACGAAAGTAGACAACGTTAATGCCGCTACCAGCGGTGCTGACATAGCAAAATACGCAGTGACAATCTTGCTGGTTGCAGGCGGCATTTTTGCCTATACCTATTTCACACAACTGCATTCGGTGTTGCGTGGTTTGATTGCCTTTGCCGGCATGTTGTTGGGCGCATTGGTTTTTGCGACCACCGCAAAAGGCTTGTCCATCCGTGACTTCTTTTCCGAAGCCATGTTTGAACTGCGTAAAGTGGTTTGGCCGACCAAGCAGGAAGCTTGGAAGGTGACCTGGGTAGTAATGGTGGTAGTGGTGATCATCAGCTTGATTCTTTCGCTGTTCGATTTCGTTATCTCGAAACTCATCGCACTGTTACTGGGTTAAGGAAGAATCATGGCAAAACGTTGGTACGTCATTCACGCTTATTCTGGCTTCGAAAATCAGGTTGCCCGCAATCTGGAAGCGCGCATCGCCCGCGACAGCATGCAGGAGAAGTTTGGTCTGGTGCTGGTTCCCACCGAAGAAGTGGTCGAAATGCGCGCTGGTCAGAAACGTAAATCCGAACGCAAGTTTTTCCCGGGTTATGTGCTGGTTCAAATCGAAACCAATGAAGAAGGCGGTATTCCTCGCATTGACGACGACAGCTGGCATTTGATCAAGGAAACACCAAAAGTGATGGGCTTCATCGGCGGTACTGCCGAACGTCCATTGCCGATTAAGGATTCCGAAGCCGACATGATTCTGCGCCGCGTGCAAGATGGCGTTGATAAGCCGAAACCGAAGGTATTGTTTGAACCTGGTCAATTGGTACGCGTTACCGATGGCCCGTTCAACGACTTCAACGGCACGGTCGAAGAAGTGAATTACGAGAAGAGCCGTTTGCGCGTGGCTGTTCTGATTTTCGGGCGCTCTACACCAGTCGAACTCGAGTTCGGTCAGGTGGAGAAAGCCTAAGTGGTGGGGTTGGGGGCTGGAGGCTGGGGGCTAGTGAGAACTATGCAGCCCCCAGCCTCCAGTCCCTAATCCCGATTTCAAACTAAGGAGGAGTCCCGCAGTCTTTGACGTGCAGACGTTCGAACTCCAGGAGTAAATAACATGGCAAAGAAAGTAGTTGGTTATATCAAGTTGCAGGTGAAGGCTGGCCAAGCCAACCCGTCACCTCCAGTCGGTCCTGCGCTGGGTCAGCGCGGCCTGAACATCATGGAATTCTGCAAAGCGTTCAACGCAGCGACGTCGAAATTGGAACCGGGTCTGCCGATTCCTTGCGTCATCACCGCATATTCCGACCGTACATTTACCTTCATCACCAAGACGCCTCCGGCAACCATCTTGTTGAAGAAAGCCGTCGGCATCACTTCGGGCTCCAAGCGTCCGAATACCGAAAAAGTCGGCAAGGTAACCCGTAAACAACTCGAAGAAATCGCGAAAGCGAAAGAACCCGATTTGACAGCAGCTTCGCTCGATGCAGCAGTGCGCACCATTGGTGGCAGCGCTCGCAGCATGGGCCTGATTGTGGAGGCTTAAGACATGGCTAAGATCACTAAACGTTTCAAGGCTATGCAAAACGCCGTCGTTCCAGGCAAAGCGTACCCAATCGAAGAAGCACTGAAAATTATTCAAGCCAACAGCAAAACGAAATTCGTTGAAGCTGTCGACGTAGCAGTACGTCTCGGCGTCGATGCGAAGAAATCCGACCAACAAGTACGTGGTTCCACCGTGTTGCCAGCCGGCACCGGTAACACCGTTCGCGTTGCCGTGTTCTGCCCGGCTGGTGCGAAAGCTGACGAAGCTTTGGCCGCAGGCGCAGACGTGGTGGGTATGGATGACCTGGCCGACAAAATGTTGGCTGGCGACATCAACTATGACGTCGTGATTGCAACGCCAGACGCAATGCGCGTTGTCGGTAAACTCGGTACCGTGTTGGGCCCACGTGGTCTGATGCCTAACCCGAAAGTCGGCACCGTATCGGCTGACGCAGCTGGTGCTGTTCGTAATGCAAAAGCAGGTCAGGTCCGTTATCGCACCGACAAAGCCGGCATTATTCACTGCACCATCGGCAAGGCAAATTTTGAAGCATCGGCACTGGCCGGCAATCTGCAGGCACTGTTGCTTGACTTGATCAAAGCCAAGCCTGCATCCGCGAAAGGTCAATATCTGCAAAAGATTTCGTTGAGCTCGACCATGGGTCTGGGCGTGACGGTTGATCAATCGTCGCTGACGCTGAAGTAAGAGATAACGCCGTCGGGAGTGTCGCCCCGATGGTCTGATTTTGAAGGCGCTGCCCGGTGCAAACCGGGTAAGCCATCAAAGACCGCAGGTGCGAACAGCGCACATCAACGTCGGGCATGGATGCTTGATAACGGCAAGGAATCGCCGTTGGTGAAAGCGAGCTCGCTTAATGTTTTGCGAAAGCATTACGCCAGCGTAGATGGTGTAGCCCTCTGGAATTTTCTGGAACGGCCACCACTGGGACACCCGTCCCCGGTATCGAAGGATCGATATCGCCTCGGACCACAATCGGCAGGAGCCGAAAGTGGATTTAAATAGAAGGAGTAACTATGGCTCTCAATCTGTCACAGAAGCACGAAGTAGTCGCTGAAATTGCAGACGTTGCATCGAAAGCTCAATCCTTGGTTGCAGCAGAGTACGCAGGCGTAACGGTCGGTCAAATGACTGCCATGCGCAAGAAAGCTCGCGAAACCGGCGTGTACTTGAAAGTTGTCAAGAACACCCTGGCTGAGCGTGCCGTCAACGGTACCGAATTCGAGAATGTCAAAGATTCTCTGACCGGCCCGTTGCTGTATGCGTTCTCGATGGAAGACCCTGGCGCAGCCAGCCGTCTGATCAAGGATTTCGTAAAAATCAACGACAAGCTTCAAGCGAAGATCGTTTCCATTGGCGGCAAGATGTACCCGGCCTCGCACGTTGATGTGCTGGCTTCGCTGCCAACCCGCGATCAAGCGTTGTCGATGTTGGCACGCGCCCTTTCCGAACCAGCGGCTATGTTCGCTCGTGCGGTCAAGGCTGTGGGCGACAAGCAAGGTGGCGGCGAAGCCGCAGCCGAAGCTTGATTGCATCCAATACGACGCATTCCCAAACAATCCAGTAAATAAATTCAGAGGTAAACACAATGTCCCTTTCCAATGACCAAATCGTTGAAGCGATCGCCACCAAAACCTTGATGGAAGTGATGGAACTCGTTCGCGCCATCGAAGAAAAATTCGGCGTTTCCGCTGCAGCCCCGGTTGCTGCTGCCGGTCCTGCTGTTGCTGCCGCTGCTGTTGAAGAACAAACCGAATTCACGGTTGTTCTGAAAGCTGCCGGCGACAAGAAAGTTGAAGTTATTAAAGCCGTCCGCGCCATCACTGGCCTGGGCTTGAAAGAAGCGAAAGACCTGGTCGAAGGCGCGCCACAAACCGTTAAGGACGGCGCATCGAAGGCCGACGCAGACAAGTTCAAGAAAGAACTCGAAGCAGCTGGCGCAACTGTCGAACTCAAGTAAGCAATTACTTGCTTCGCCGGCTTGAATTGGCGAGTAAAGGCTGGGAGCGAAAGCTCCCGGCCTTTAGCCGTTAATTTGATCAGCGAGAAATACCGTAACAAATTTTCACGAGTTGTCAGTCGGAAGTAGCGGGAGAAGGCGTGCTAGTGCCGGCAATACTAGCGATTTCCCACTGACAATTTACTTTCTGTTTTACCCGCCAATTGGCTTGAAAACCAAGCGGCATATCAAAATGAGGCGATAGCTCCCATGAACTACTCCTTCACCGAGAAAAAGCGCATCCGTAAAAACTTCGGCAAACGCCGCGATGTTTTGGATGTTCCTTACTTGCTCGCCATCCAGATGGATTCATACCGCGAATTCCTGCAGGAATTCTCGCCGACTGCCAACCGCGAAGACCGCGGTCTGCACGCCGCACTGAAATCGGTATTCCCGATTGCATCCTATTCCGGCAATGCCGCGCTCGAATACGTGAGTTATCGCTTAGGCGAACCACCCTTCGATGAACGCGAATGCCGTAACCGTGGCCTCAGCTACGGCGCGCCTTTGCGCGTGACCGTGCGTTTGGTGATTTACGATCGTGAATCGTCGACTAAAGCCATCAAATATGTAAAAGAACAAGAAGTTTACATGGGTGAATTGCCGCTGATGACCGGCAACGCCACCTTCATCGTGAACGGCACCGAGCGCGTCATCGTTTCGCAATTGCACCGTTCGCCTGGCGTGTTCTTCGATCACGACCGCGGCAAGACCCATAGCTCGGGCAAATTGCTGTACTCCGCTCGCATCATTCCTTATCGCGGTTCGTGGCTGGATTTCGAATTCGACCCGAAAGATTGCGTCTATACCCGTATCGATCGCCGCCGCAAATTGCCGGTGTCGATCCTGTTGCGTGCCCTGGGTTACAACAACGAAGAAATGCTGAACATTTTCTTCGACATCAATACTTTCCACATCGCCAATAAAGACAGCGTGGAACTGGAATTGGTGCCTGAGCGTCTGCGCGGCGAAACCCTGAACTTCGACCTCGTGGTCGGCGGCAAGGTAATCGTCGAAGCCGGCAAGCGTATTACCGCGCGTCACGTGAAATTGCTCGAACAAGCCAACATCAAGACACTCGAAGTGCCGGATGAATACCTGATCGGCCGCATCCTGTCGCACGACGTTGTCGACACCAAAACCGGCGAGTTGCTGGCAGCTGCCAACGACGAATTGAACGATGGTTCGCTGGTCAAGTTGCGTAAAGCCGGCATTGCCCAGATCGGCACCTTGTGGGTGAACGATCTGGACCGCGGTCCGTACATCTCGAACACTCTGCGTATCGATCCAAGCAAGACTCAGCTCGAAGCTCTGGTCGAAATCTATCGCATGATGCGCCCAGGCGAGCCGCCAACCAAAGAAGCCGCGTTGAACCTGTTCTATAACTTGTTCTTCACCTTCGAACGTTACGACTTGTCCAGCGTTGGCCGCATGAAGTTCAACCGTCGCGTCGGCCGCAAGGAAGTCACCGGTGCATCGGTATTGTTCGATCACAAATACTTCAGTGCCCGTAACGACGAAAACTCGAAGAACCTCGTCAAAGAACGCGGTGAAACTTCCGATATCCTCGAAGTGATCAAGACCCTTTGCGAAATCCGCAATGGTCGCGGCACCGTGGACGATATCGACCATCTGGGCAACCGTCGTGTTCGCTCGGTCGGTGAAATGGCTGAAAACGTATTCCGCGTCGGCCTGGTCCGCGTTGAACGTGCAGTGAAAGAACGTTTGTCCCTGGCTGAATCGGAAGGCCTGACCCCGCAAGAATTGATCAACGCCAAGCCAGTGGCCGCGGCGATCAAGGAATTCTTCGGTTCCTCGCAACTTTCGCAGTTCATGGATCAAAACAATCCATTGTCCGAAGTTACCCACAAGCGCCGCGTCTCGGCACTTGGCCCGGGTGGTTTGACCCGCGAACGCGCCGGCTTCGAAGTGCGCGACGTGCATCCAACCCATTACGGCCGTGTCTGTACGATTGAAACGCCTGAAGGTCCAAACATTGGTCTTATCAACTCGCTCGCGGTTTATGCGCGTTCGAATAAATACGGCTTCCTGGAAACACCTTATCGTAAAGTCATCGACGGCAAAGTTACCGAAACCGTGGAATTCCTGTCGGCGATCGAAGAACACGAGTTCGCGATTGCCCAGGCTAATGCGGAATTGAAAGCTGACGGCGGCTTCACCGCTCCGTTCGTGCCTTGCCGTTACCAAAGTGAAACCTTGCTGAAGCCACCCTCCGAAATCCAGTACATGGACGTTTCGCCGATGCAGTCGGTTTCGGTCGCGGCAGCTCTGGTTCCATTCATCGAGCACGACGACGCCAACCGCGCCCTGATGGGTGCGAACATGCAACGTCAAGCCGTGCCAACTTTGCGTTCGCAAAAACCACTGGTCGGTACCGGTATTGAACGTGCGGTTGCACGTGACTCCGGTGTTACCGTGAATGCACTCCGCGGCGGCGTCATCGATCAAATCGATGCCGGTCGCATCGTGGTGCGCGTGAACGAAAAAGAAGTGCGTGAAAACGACGCTGGCGTCGATATCTACACACTGGTGAAATACACCCGTTCCAACCAAAACACCTGCATCAACCAGCGTCCGCTGGTTCGCGTGGGTGACAAGATTGAACGCGGCGACGTGCTGGCCGATGGTCCATCCACCGATATCGGTGAATTGGCTCTGGGTCAGAACATGTTGATCGCCTTCATGCCGTGGAACGGCTACAACTTCGAAGACTCCATCTTGTTGTCGGAGCGCGTGGTTGAAGAAGATCGCTACACCACGATTCACATCGAAGAACTGACCTGCGTTGCACGCGACACGAAATTGGGGCCGGAAGAAATTTCTGCCGATATTCCGAATGTGTCCGAGCAAGCGCTGGGTCGTCTGGATGAATCCGGTGTGGTCTACATCGGTGCGGAAGTTCGCGCCGGCGACATCATGGTCGGCAAGGTCACTCCGAAGGGCGAAAGCCAACTGACGCCGGAAGAAAAACTCCTGCGCGCCATCTTCGGTGAAAAAGCTTCGGACGTTAAAGATAGCTCGCTGCGCGTGCCACCCGGCATGGACGGTACCGTTATCGACGTTCAGGTCTTTACCCGCGACGGTATCGAAAAAGACAAACGTGCACGTCAAATCGAAGAAACCGAAATCAAGCGCGTCAAGAAAGACTTCGATGACCAATTCCGTATCTTGGAAGCGGCTATCTACTCGCGTCTACGTGGCCAATTGGTCGGTAAGGTCGCCAATGGCGGCGCGAACCTGAAGAAAGGCGATGCGATCACGAGCGAATACCTCGACACCTTGAAGAAAGACGAATGGTTTGCCATCCGCATGAAGGATGAGGACGCGTCCGACAACATCGAAAAAGCGCAAAAACAAATCGAAGCCCACAAGGCCGAGTTTGACAAGCGCTTTACCGACAAGCGCGCGAAAATCACCCAGGGTGATGACCTCGCTCCTGGCGTTCTGAAAATGGTCAAAGTGTATTTGGCCGTTAAGCGTCGCATTCAGCCGGGTGACAAGATGGCCGGTCGTCACGGTAACAAAGGTGTGGTATCGACCATTGTTCCTGTACAAGACATGCCTTACATGGCTGACGGCACCACTGCCGACATCGTGTTGAATCCACTCGGCGTTCCAAGCCGTATGAACATCGGGCAGGTGCTCGAAGTCCATCTGGGTTGGGCAGCGAAAGGCCTCGGCAAGAAGATCCAGCGCATGCTCGAAGCGCAACAAAAAGTTGCCGAGCTGCGTGAGTTCCTCGACAAGATTTACAACCACGACAAGAAGCTGATGGGCATCCGCGTCGATCTGGACAAGTTCACCGATAAGGAACTGCTGCGTCTGGCAGGCAACTTGACCGATGGCGTGCCAATGGCGACTCCGGTGTTCGATGGTGCCGCTGAAGAAGAAATCAAAGCCATGCTCACGCTGGCCGATTTGCCGACCTCGGGCCAAACCATCCTGCACGACGGCCGTACGGGTGAACCGTTCGATCGTCCGGTGACGGTGGGTTACATGCACATGCTCAAACTCAACCACTTGGTGGATGACAAGATGCATGCGCGTTCGACCGGTCCGTACTCGTTGGTCACACAACAACCGCTCGGCGGCAAGGCTCAATTCGGTGGTCAACGCTTCGGTGAAATGGAAGTGTGGGCACTGGAAGCTTATGGCGCGGCTTACACCTTGCAGGAAATGTTGACGGTGAAATCCGATGACGTGCAAGGCCGTAACCAGATGTATAAAAACATCGTGGACGGTGAGCACGAAATGGTCGCCGGCATGCCGGAATCTTTCAATGTGTTGGTCAAGGAAATTCGCTCGCTCGCTATCAATATCGAGTTAGACGAAAAATAATCGGCGCTGAGAACTGGAGTGAAGGATCGTTGAAAAGCGATCCTTCCAATCAAGGAGTTTGTAATGAAAGATTTATTAAACCTGTTCAACCAGCAGCGTCAACCGCTGGATTTTGACGGTATCAAGATTGGTCTGGCTTCGCCTGACCTGATCCGCTCGTGGTCGTTCGGTGAAGTCAAGAAACCGGAAACCATCAACTATCGTACCTTTAAGCCTGAACGCGACGGCCTGTTCTGCGCCGCCGTTTTCGGTCCGATCAAGGATTACGAATGCTTGTGCGGCAAGTACAAGCGCATGAAACACCGCGGCGTCGTCTGCGAAAAATGCGGAACCGAAGTGACCTTGACCAAGGTACGTCGTGAACGCATGGGCCATATCGAATTGGCTTCGCCGACCGCCCACATCTGGTTCCTCAAATCGCTGCCATCGCGTATCGGTTTGATGCTGGATATGACCCTGCGTGACATCGAACGCATCCTGTATTTCGAAGCCTTCGTGGTAATCGAACCAGGTTTGACGACGCTTGATCGCGGCCAATTGTTGACCGAAGAGCAGTACATGACTGCACGCCAGGAACACGGCGAAGATTTCGATGCCCTGATGGGCGCCGAAGCCGTGCATCACCTGCTGCGCACGATCGATCTGCAGTCGGAATTGGTCCGCCTGAAAGAAGAAATCGCATCGACCAATTCGGAAACCAAGCTGAAGCGTTTAACCAAGCGCATCAAGCTGGTTGAAGCCTTCCTGGAATCCGGTAACCGTCCTGAGTGGATGGTGCTGACCGTATTGCCAGTGCTGCCACCGGATCTGCGTCCTTTGGTTCCATTGGATGGCGGCCGCTTTGCGACTTCCGATCTGAATGACCTGTATCGCCGCGTTATCAACCGTAACAACCGTCTGAAGCGTTTGCTGGAACTGAGCGCGCCGGACATTATCGTTCGCAACGAAAAACGCATGTTGCAAGAGTCGGTTGATGCCCTGATGGACAACGGCCGTCGCGGTCGCGCCATCACCGGTACCAACAAGCGTCCTCTGAAATCTTTGGCCGACATGATCAAAGGTAAGCAAGGTCGTTTCCGTCAAAACTTGCTCGGTAAGCGCGTCGACTACTCTGGCCGTTCGGTCATCGTGGTCGGTCCAACCCTGCGTCTGCACGAATGCGGTCTGCCGAAGAAAATGGCGCTGGAATTATTCAAGCCTTTCATCTTCGCGAAACTGCAACGTCGCGGCCTCGCTACGACCATCAAAGCTGCCAAGAAACTGGTTGAGCGCGAAGAAGCACAAGTCTGGGACATCCTGGAAGAAGTGATTCGCGAACATCCGGTGTTATTGAACCGCGCACCAACCCTTCACCGCCTGGGTATCCAAGCCTTTGAACCGGTGTTGATTGAAGGTAAAGCGATTCAATTGCATCCACTGGTTTGTACCGCATTCAACGCCGACTTCGACGGTGACCAAATGGCGGTCCACGTACCGCTGTCCTTGGAAGCACAGCTCGAAGCCCGCGCCTTGATGATGTCGACCAACAATATTCTGTCGCCAGCCAATGGCGAGCCGATTATCGTTCCGACGCAAGACGTCGTGTTGGGTCTGTACTACATGACCCGCGCACTGGAAAACAAGAAAGGCGAGGGCATGGTATTTGCCAACGTCAATGAAGTTCGCCGCGCCTACGACAACCGTGTTGTCGAACTGCATGCGAAAGTCAAAGTACGTTTGCCGATTACCGAAGTGAATGAAGAAGGTGCCGTCAGCCATCGCACAGCGATTGTCGATACCACCGTTGGCCGTGCCTTGCTGGCTGACATCATTCCCGAAGGCCTGCCGTATGCCCTGATCAACACCGAGCTGACCAAGAAAAACATCAGCCGCCTGATCAACACCTGCTACCGCATGTTGGGTCTGAAGCACACCGTCGTTTTCGCCGACCAATTGATGTACACCGGCTTTGCTTACGCAACCCGCGCCGGCGTCTCGATCGGTATCGACGACATGATCATTCCGAATGAAAAGAAAGGCATTTTGGGCGAAGCCGAAAAAGAAGTGCTGGAAATTCAGGAGCAATATCAGTCGGGTCTGGTGACCGCCGGCGAACGCTACAATAAAGTGGTCGACATCTGGTCGCGCACCAATGAGCGCGTGGCGAAAGCCATGATGGACGCCATCGGTACCGAAAAAGTCGAAAACGCCAAAGGCGAAATGGTCGCGCAGAAATCGATGAACTCGGTTTACATCATGGCCGACTCCGGCGCCCGTGGTTCGCAAGCCCAGATCCGCCAGTTGGCCGGTATGCGTGGTTTGATGGCCAAGCCAGACGGCTCGATCATCGAAACGCCGATTACCGCTAACTTCCGCGAAGGTCTGAACGTTCTTCAGTACTTCATCTCGACCCACGGTGCACGTAAAGGTCTCGCCGATACCGCACTGAAAACCGCCAACTCGGGTTATTTGACCCGTCGTCTGGTCGATGTGGCTCAAGACATGGTCGTTACCGAAGTCGATTGCGGTACCCATCAAGGTCTGACCATGACGCCGATCGTTGAAGGCGGCGATGTGGTTGAGCCGTTGCGCGATCGCGTATTGGGCCGCATGGTGGCAGAAGACGTATATCTGCCAGGCAATGACGCCGACCCAATCGTTACCCGCAATACTTTGCTGGACGAAACCTGGGTCGACAAACTGGAAGTCGCTGGCGTCCAGTCGATTCTGGTTCGTTCCTCGATCACCTGTGAAAATGCATTCGGCGTTTGCGCCTACTGCTACGGTCGTGACCTCGGTCGCGGTCACTTGGTCAACCTCGGTGAAGCTGTCGGCGTTATCGCAGCCCAGTCGATCGGTGAACCAGGTACCCAGCTGACCATGCGTACCTTCCACATCGGTGGTGCCGCATCCCGTGCCGCCGCTATCGACAACATCACCGTCAAAACCACTGGTAACGTCAAGTTCAACAACTTGAAGTTCGTACAACATGCCAACGGCCATCTGGTCGCGGTATCGCGTTCGGGTGAATTGTCGGTGCTCGATTTGACCGGCCGTGAACGAGAACGCTACAAGCTGACCTACGGTGCAGTGATCAACGTGAAAGACGGCGAAGCAGTGAAAGCTGGCCAAACCGTCGTCAACTGGGATCCGCATAACCATCCGATCGTGTCTGAAGTGGCCGGTTTCGTCCGCTTCGTCGACTTCGTCGAAGGCGTTACCGTCGTCGAGAAGACCGATGACCTGACCGGTTTGGCTTCACGCGAAATTACCGATCCGAAACGTCGTGGTTCGCAAGGCAAGGATTTACGCCCAATCGTCCGCATCGTCGACAAGAACGGCAAGGATCTGAACATCCCGGGCACCGATCTGCCTGCGCAATACCTGCTGCCACCACGTTCCGTGGTGAATCTGCATGACGGCGCACCGGTCGGCGTGGGTGACGTGGTCACGAAAGTGCCGCAAGAAGCCTCGAAAACCCGTGACATCACCGGTGGTCTGCCGCGCGTTGCCGACTTGTTCGAAGCACGTAAGCCGAAAGATCCTGCCGTTTTGGCAGAAGTTTCCGGTTTGATCAGCTTCGGTAAGGACACCAAGGGCAAGCAGCGTTTGATCATCCGCGACAACGACGGCAATGAGCACGAAGAGCTGATTCCGAAGTATCGCCAAGTCATCGTGTTTGAAGGCGAGCACATCGAGAAGGGCGAAACCGTCGTTGACGGCGAACCTAACCCGCAAGACATCTTGCGTTTGCTCGGTGTCGAGCCGCTGGCCGCTTACCTGGTCAAGGAAATTCAGGATGTTTACCGCCTGCAGGGCGTGAAAATCAACGACAAGCACATTGAAACGATCACTCGTCAGATGCTGCGTAAAGTTGAAATCACCGATGCCGGCAGCACCCGTTACATGAATGGCGAACAAGTTGAGCGCGTACGTCTGCTGGAAGAAAACGCCAAAATGATCGCCCGCAACGAAATCCCGGCCAAGTTTGATCCGGTGTTGTTGGGTATCACCAAGGCGTCGCTGGCGACCGAAAGCTTCATCTCGGCCGCTTCCTTCCAGGAAACCACTCGCGTGCTGACCGAGGCTGCCGTTCGCGGTACCCGCGACAGCCTGCGTGGCCTGAAAGAAAACGTGATCGTTGGTCGCTTGATCCCGGCCGGTACCGGTTTGGCTTATCACACTGCGCGCCGTCGCAATGAGATTGAGCTGAGCGAAGCCGACTTGAACACGCTGCATGCAGTTTCGGCCCCGGCCGAAGTGGCTGCCGCACCTGCTGCCGAGGCTGCCGACTCTTCTGAAAGCTAAGCTTTGAGCGTTGGCGGCCCGCATAAGGCCGCCCACATTCGAAAAGAGGGACCAAGGATGGCCCCTCGTGTTCGATTCACGGATGATTGAATGCTAATTCAATGGTTTTGGCTGCCTGTCGCGTTGACAGGATTGCCACATCCAGAGTAAAATCCCGCTTCTTAGTGGGTACCTATCAATTGGCTGCGGTTTGGGCCGATTTCTTTTTCACTCTAAGTTTCATTTAAACACCCAGGATTCGTAACGCATGGCGACGATCAATCAGCTGGTACGCACACCGCGTCAGCCCTTCAAATACAAGAGCACTTCACCTGCCCTTGCCAATTGCCCGCAACGTCGTGGCGTGTGCACTCGCGTGTACACCACCACGCCGAAGAAACCGAACTCGGCGCTCCGCAAGGTCGCAAAAGTTCGTTTGACCAACGGCTTTGAAATCATTTCTTACATCGGTGGTGAAGGTCACAACCTGCAAGAGCATAGTGTCGTGTTGATCCGCGGCGGCCGTGTAAAAGACTTGCCGGGTGTGCGTTATCACACCGTACGTGGTTCGCTCGACGCCTCCGGCGTTGCCAAGCGTCGCCAAAGTCGTTCGAAGTACGGCGCCAAGCGCCCGAAATCCTAATTTAAAGGCAGGATTTTCAAATGTCTCGTAAAGGTTCTCCAGGTACCCGTTCGGTTCTTCCGGATCCGAAACACAGCAGCGAAATGGTTGCCCGTTTCATCAATATGGTGATGAAAAGCGGCAAGAAATCGATCGCTGAAAACATCGTCTATGGCGCAATGGATGTCATTGGCCAGAAGAACGCCGATACCCTCGGTTTAGTCGAGAAGGCGCTCGGTAACGTCGCACCTGCGGTGGAAGTGAAATCCCGTCGCGTCGGTGGCGCTACCTATCAGGTGCCAGTCGAAGTGCGCTCGTCGCGTCGTCAAGCCCTCGCCATGCGTTGGGTCATTGAATCGGCGCGTAAGCGTGGTGAAAACTCGATGCCTCGCAAACTAGCCGCTGAATTGCTCGAAGCCTCGGAAAACCGTGGCGGCGCAGTCAAGAAGCGCGAAGAAACACACCGCATGGCAGAAGCTAACAAAGCCTTCTCGCATTTCCGCTGGTAATTTAGAGAGGGATCTCCCGTGGCACGTACGACCCCCATTGATAGATATCGCAACTTCGGCATCATGGCTCACATTGATGCCGGCAAAACCACGACCACAGAACGCATCCTGTTCTACACCGGCGTCAATCACAAGATTGGCGAAGTGCATAACGGCGCTGCGACCATGGACTGGATGGAACAAGAGCAAGAGCGCGGCATTACGATTACATCGGCTGCCACCACCTGTTTCTGGTCCGGTATGGACAAGTCGATGCAGCAGCATCGCTTCAACATCATCGATACCCCTGGACACGTTGACTTCACCATCGAAGTAGAGCGCAGCTTGCGCGTGCTCGACGGCGCGGTGTTCGTGCTCTGTGCGGTCGGTGGCGTTCAGCCGCAGTCGGAGACCGTATGGCGTCAAGCGACCAAGTACAGCGTTCCGCGTCTGGCCTTCGTCAACAAGATGGACCGTACAGGTGCCAACTTCCATAAGGTCGTCGAACAACTGAAAACCCGCCTGGGTGCATACCCGGTGCCGATGCAGTTGCCGATTGGCGCCGAAGAAACCTTCGAAGGCGTGGTTGATCTTCTGAAAATGAAGTCGATCGTGTGGGATATGTCCAATCAGGGCACATCGTTCACCTACGCCGAAGTTCCTGCAGCGATGCTGGAAGAAGCCAAGGCTGCCCGTGAATTCATGGTCGAAGCTGCTGCCGAAGCCAACGAAGACATGATGAACAAATACCTCGAAAACGGTGAATTGTCGGAAGCCGACATCATCGAAGGTATTCGTTTGCGTACGCTGGTCTGCGACATCATTCCGATGTTCTGCGGCACCGCGTTCAAGAACAAAGGCGTTCAAGCGATGCTTGATGCCGTCGTTCATTACCTGCCAGCGCCTTCCGACCGTCCGCCGGTCAAGGGCATTGACGAGAATGAAAAAGAAGATACCCGTGGTTCCGGCGACAAAGACCCGTTCTCGGCTTTGGCGTTCAAAATCATGACCGATCCGTTTGTGGGCTCGCTGACCTTCTTCCGTGTCTACTCGGGCACCTTGAATGCTGGCGACCAGGTCTACAATCCGGTCAAGAGCAAGAAAGAACGCGTCGGTCGTATTCTGCAAATGCATGCGAACCAACGTGAAGAAATCAAAGAAGTGCTGGCAGGCGACATCGCGGCAGCCGTGGGTCTGAAAGACGTTACGACTGGCGACACCCTGTGCTCGATCGATCACGTGATCACGCTTGAGCGCATGATTTTCCCTGAGCCGGTTATTTCGATGGCCGTTGAACCGAAAACCAAAGTCGACCAGGAAAAAATGGGTATCGCCTTGGGCCGCTTGGCGCAAGAAGATCCTTCTTTCCGCGTTCGTACCGACGAAGAATCCGGTCAAACGATTATCTCCGGCATGGGCGAGCTCCATCTGGAAATCCTCGTCGACCGTATGAAGCGCGAATTCAACGTTGAAGCCAACGTCGGCAAGCCACAAGTGGCCTACCGCGAAGCGATTCGTAAAGCCGTCAAGCAAGAAGGCAAATTCGTGCGTCAGTCCGGTGGTCGTGGTCAATACGGTCACATCGTTATCGAAATGGAACCGCAAGAACGCGGTGCCGGCTACTTGTTCGAAAACGCGATCGTTGGCGGCGTGGTTCCTAAGGAATACGTGCAAGCGGCGGATAAGGGTATTCAAGAAGCTTTCAAAAACGGCGTGTTGGCAGGCTTCCCTTGCGTGGACATCAAAATCCGTGCAGTGGACGGCAGCTTCCATGACGTCGACTCCAACGAAATGGCATTTAAAGTGGCCGGTTCGATGGCGTTCAAGGAAGGCTTCAAGAAAGCCAATCCTGCTTTGCTTGAGCCGATCATGAAAGTCGAAGTGGTGACGCCTGAAGATTATCTCGGCGACGTCATGGGCGACTTGAGTCGTCGTCGCGGCATCCTGCAGGGCACTGATGACACGCCGTCGGGCAAAGTCATCAACGCCATGGTGCCATTGGGTGAAATGTTCGGTTACGCCACTGCGATGCGTTCGATGTCGCAAGGCCGCGCCACTTTCACGATGGAATTTGATCATTACGCCGAAGCGCCGAACAACATCGCCGAAGCGGTAATGAAAAAAGCTTAATTTTTAGTAACTTAATTTAATTTTTTTAGGACGACAGTCATGTCAAAAGAAAAATTTGAACGCAAAAAGCCGCACGTGAACGTCGGCACGATTGGTCACGTGGATCATGGTAAGACGACGCTGACGGCGGCGCTGACCAAGATTGGTGCAGAACGCTTTGGTGGTGAGTTCAAGGCGTATGACGCTATTGACGCGGCGCCGGAAGAAAAAGCCCGTGGTATCACGATTTCGACCGCCCACGTGGAATACGAATCGGCTAACCGCCATTACGCCCACGTTGACTGCCCAGGCCATGCTGACTACGTCAAGAACATGATCACCGGTGCAGCGCAGATGGACGGCGCGATTTTGGTGTGCTCGGCCGCTGACGGCCCGATGCCACAAACCCGCGAACACATCCTGCTGTCGCGCCAAGTC
>JAKFDD010000024.1:0-15663 GCA_036676335.1 Arenimonas sp.
CGGCACCGTTCGCCACGTTCACGACGCTGTTGCCAAGATTATTGGTAATGGCCACACCCGAAGTCGCACCAACCGTCGAGGTCGCGGCCAGGTTGATCGTGGTCAGGTTGCCGGCGTTGGTCGAAGTATCGATACCAGCGCCTGAACCACCCGCTATTGCTCCGGTCACGTTCACGGTGGTCGGGCCGGTGCCACCGTTGGATGTGAGAATTCCTGATACGCCACCGGTCGCATTGACTGCATTCACCGTCATGGTGGTTGCAGTGGCGCCGTTCACGGCCAAAATGCCGGAGCCTGTAGTACCCGTGACCGTGCCGGTCGAAGTGATCGTCGTTGTTCCCGTGCCGGTGTTCTGAGCGATGATGCCGTTCTGGGCGCCGGTTACATTGACGGTTGTCACTGACAAATTGGTCGCTGTCGCACCGTTCACGGCAATGATGCCATTGGCGGCGGTGCCAGTGACTGAGCCGGTCGAGGTGACGGTAGTAGTGCCGGTGCCGCCATTCACAGCGACAATACCGCTTTGCCCACCGGTAACGGCAGCTGTATTCACAGTCAGGCTTGTCGCCGTTGCTGCGTTCTGGGCAATGATGCCAACGCCGCTTGTACCTGTGACTAGGCCGGTGGATGTAACTGTAGTGGCACCGGTGCCGGAGTTGGCAACGATAATGCCGTTTTGTCCACCCGTTACAGCTGCGGAGTTCACGGTCAGGCTAGTCGCGGTTGCGCCGTTTTGGGCAGTGATGCCGGTCGCGCTTGTTCCAGTGACTTGGCCGGTCGACGTGATTGTAGTGGCGCCGGTGCCGGTGTTGAAAGCGAGAATGCCGTTCTGCCCACCCAACACGGCTGCAGAATTCACGGTCAGGCTGGTTGCCGTTGGACCGTTCTGGGCAATGATGCCGAAGCCACTCGTGCCAGTGACTAGGTCGGTCGATGTGATGCTAGTGGCGCCGGTACCAGTGTTGATGGCGATAATGCCGTTTTGTCCGCCCGTCACGGCTGCGGAATTCACCGTCAAGCTTGTTGCCGTTGGGCCGTTCTGGGCAATGATGCCGGTGCCGCTTGTGCCAGTGACTGTGCCGGTCGCGGTAACTGTTGTCGCACCGAGGCCACCGTTGGCAGCGACAATCCCATTTGACCCGCCGTTAACAGTAGCAGCCGATACCGTGACAGTAGTGCCAATTGCAGTGTTCTGGGCAAGAATTCCGATGTTGTTTGTGCCGGTGACGGTTCCAGTCGATGTGACTGTGGTTGCACCTGTGCCGCCGTTAATGGCAAGAATACCGATTATGCCACCGAGAACATCAGCCGAATTCACCGTCATGTCGGTAGTGCTAGCCGCAGCCTGGGTAAAAATTCCGTAACTTGTTGTACCGGTGACCGTTCCGGTCGATGTGATTGTTGTTGCACCAGTGCCTGAGTTGAAGGCCATGATTCCGTTCACACCACCACTCACATCAACCGCGTTAATCGTCAGGTCGGCAGTGGTTGCCGCGTTGTTGGCAAGAATTCCGTTTGCCGCCGTACCCGTTACTGTTCCGGTTGATGTAATGGCCGTCGAGCCCGTACCGGAATTGGTTACGGAAATACCGCTTTGACCACCGTTGACGTCGGCTGTATTGATGATTAGGCCGGAAGAACTGGCATCGTTTTGGGCATAAATCCCGAAGGCAGTCGCTCCGGTAACTGTTCCGTTCGTGGTGATTGTCGTCACGCCGGAACCATAACCGCGAGCCCAGACTCCCATAACGTTTCCGGTTACGTCGTTCGTTGTGATTGTGAGGTCGGTGCCGTTGCCGCGGGCATAAATACCATTTAACGTCGCTCCGATTACCAGGCCTGTCGCTGTAATGGATGTAGCGCCAGTGCCATTATTGCGTACCACCATCCCATCCATGCCAGCGGTAACATTATTGACATTAATAGTCAGGTCGGTAGCGGTAGCACCGTTTGCGGCGTAAATCCCGGCATTGGCGGCTACTCCGGTGACCGTTCCGGTCGACGTCACCGACGTCGCGCCAGTGCCTAGGTTAAGAGCAACTATCCCAATACCACCTCCTGTAACGTCGGCTGCCGTAATCGTTAGATCTGTTGAAGTGGCACTTGTGTTGCGCGCGTCGATGCCGAAACCGGCAGTACCCGTCACTATTCCTGTCGCTGTTACGGTTGTCGCGCCTGTGCCACCGTTGAAAGCTACAATCCCGTGCGCACCCCCTGTTACGTTTCCATAAGCGCCAACGCTCAGATTGGCAGCTGTTGCATCGTTACGTCCGTAAATACCGGCAGTCGTGGTTCCGGTGGTTGTTCCCAATGTCACGATCGTTGTGCTGCCCGTGCCCGAGTTGATACCAACAATGCCGAATTGAGCACCCGTGACATCTCCAAAACCGCCAATGCCGAGTTCGGTAGCAGTGGCTGCGTTGCGTGCATCGATGCCGGCAAATGTGGATCCGGTCACCGATCCGGCATTGATAACAAGCGTCGAGCCAGTGCCATTGTTTTGGGCAGTAATCCCGCTGGTTCCGCCAGTGACCACCCCGGTGGAGACAATCTGCAAATTACCGGTCCCGTTATTAACTGCGTTTATACCTACTGCTGCGCCGCTGATAGTAGATGTGTAGTTATCGGTAAATGAGAGGCCATTAGTACCGTTGATAGTGAGTGCGTCACCGGCTGCCGTAGTGATGCCGAAGCCGCCAGTCGTTGTCACCACGACCGGTGTTCCGGTCATCGGTTGCGTGACATCCGCACCCGCCGCACCTGAGCAAACCCAAATTCCGGAAGCTGGCACTGTTTCAGTGCAAGTGCCGGCATAGGCACTTCGGCCATAGACCAACAGCATTGCGGAGGCGATGGCATTAGTGACTACCAGACGCGTACTGTTGGAAACACGATTATTTTTTTTCATGATGATCTATCTCTTCTGGTGAAGGAACGAATTCAAGGGGCAGCGTTCTCTAAAAGTTATGCGCAATCAAATTGGAGGGGCAGCAGAGTTCGGCGATGTCGTCATTGGCACGAACCAACGGTGCAAAAAACTGGATTGGCAAGTGGCCGATCAGACGACCGGAAATCGAATATTCGGATATGACATCTTCGCAACCAGCTTGTACCGAAGTGGACGGCAAGTTGAGTTTGACGTTATCAACGTGGGTTGCGGGCGGGACAGAGTGCGTGTCAGGCATAGGAATTAAGCGTCCAACCTTTTTGTTTATAAAACTAAAAAGTGACTGCGATTATGGAAACCACAGTGCCTGTTGCAAGAGCTTGTAACCACTAATTCGTGTTTTTATTTTCCCTGCGGCAAGCTAACACACACCAAGCATGATGTGAAGATAGAAAAAATGCTGCGCTGCAAAAAACTTAAAATCACCGACAAATCCGCCAGGATGGTGGCTGATCTGCATCTCTAAGAGACACGGTATTTTGGTGGAAAAGCGGACAGGATTTTCTAAAAATCGGAATCGAATGAAGCGAATAAATCTGTCATATTCGGGCAGCTGTGCGCGACAGATTCACCCAATGATTAATTTGCCTCTCTCGACAAATGCCAGATCACCAATTTGCCATTCATCTTGGCATCGGGATGCGACAAGGTCATGGTTTTTCCTTTGCACTGGAATTGGAAATCCGTGGTTTCGGCCTGGCCCGGTATCTTGACGTGGGTGCTGAATTTTATCGGCTTCAGAATTTGCACCGTGGTATCGAGCATCACCGTATTGGTCACCGGGCAGGAGCGAAACACTCCAGGGTTGCTTGACCACGTACCGGTCTGGATGCCATTGCCAATAACCGTTGATTTCGATTCTGCATTGGTAGCGACAATTTTCAATTCCTTCATCGTGATTTTCATCTGGCCGTTATCGAGGAATTCGAATATTGCATCGCCACTGACTGTCGGGCTGGCTGTCTTGTCCAATGCAATATGCAAAAACGAGGCCAGCGATTCGTCATCCATAATCCAGCGGCCGATCAGGCATTTGTCGCGTTGGCCCAAATCCGTGCAGGCTTTGCATTCCTTGTTGGATTTCAGCAATTTTGTTTTCATAGTGTCCGTCACGTCCTTGTTACCGGTAACGAAGGCGGCATATTGATACACCGGCGGCGATGAGCACGACGTTTCGACATGCTTGTCCATTTCGCTCCACACAAATGCTGTACGGCTATATGCCGGTGCGGGCTTGGCGCTTGATGTCGTGGTGACGTCATAGTCGCCATCCTTGATCGTGAACTGGCCACGCATAATCGTGAAAGCCTTGCCGGTGAATTTTTTCTGTACGGTGCCGCTAATCGATTGCATCTGGCCAAGATCGGGTTTGCCGATCACGTCCATTTTCGGGCCTTTTATTTTTCCGTCCACGTAATCGTAGGCAAATTGTTGAAGTTCTTCCGCTGGCATGTAAGCGAGCAAAGCTTTGCGTTGTTCCATTTCGCCATCGGCTTTTGGCATGGCCGCCATAAACTCAAACATCGCTTTCGCACCGCGTTTTTGTCCTAGCCAGGAAAAAAATACATAGTTCTGGTACTGGAGTTTTGTCAACGGCGTGGTGGCAGACAGCTTGTCGAATTCATTCACCATTTTTGTCTGGTTCGGTGTCGCAAACGGATACAAGGTGCCGGCGAGATACATCACGGTTCCTTCCCTCCACCAGGACGCGGAGCTGACTTTCGTTTGGTCAGGGTAGTTCCAATCCTGGAAGCAGTGGCCAATTTCATGGGCGATGGTATTTTTGAAGGTCTCGCCAAATAGAGCAGGGAAATCGCTCGCCTTGCCGCTGCCTTCCATCTTCAAGGTATTGACGTCGCCATTGACGGATATGACGCATGTGTCGCTGTTGGAGACTCCCATCGCCTTCGGTACGCCCGCGAGGCCGCCAATCTCAACCTTCGGTGAAATAATGAATTCCACAGCATGGTATTCGATACCGGGCTTGAGCTTGCTGAAAGCTGCCATCGATTTTACGCCGGCTTCTGCAATCGCCGCACGAAAAATCTTTGCCGATGCCGCCGGCATTTGCGTGTCCTGATAAGTACGGATCGACACATTGCCGAATGTCTTGGTATCGACCAACGTGCATTCGGAGCTGGCCAAACCCGGATGCAGTTTCACCACGTCCGGGTCTGGTGTGCAGGCTGCATGAGTCGTACCGCATGCAAGCATCAATGCTGAAAAAATAAAACCAAAAAAAGAATGGTGAATTGTTTTGTTTCCGGAATTGATTTGCATAAGTGTCACGTTAGTCAGGTTTGCTCGAGCATACATGGAGAGATACGGGTTTTGGGAAAAGTAGGGGACATGAGGGCGCACGATATTTTTCGCAAGCCAATGTGTGCGTAATACGTGCAGCCCGCGCCAATAAGCAAAGCATAAATGCAATGCAAATAGAAATGTCCGGTTCTCATGCAACAACACGTGAACTAACTGGCATGCGCGAAAAAATGAAACGCCGATGCAGGTTTGCATTTCGGCGCGGGAGTTATTTGACGTTATTTCACGGGAATATTTTTCTCGAACCAAGGAGCGAGTTGATGAGTATTAAAATGGCGATGTGGCTGCATGGTAACGGAGCTCAATATGAAAATTATCCTTATTCCCAACGCAGAATGGCGGGTTCAGGGCTGTTTGGTGGTGCCGATCGAACCAAGAACTGGTTTCACTTTCCAATCACGACACCGGTTATAGTCGATGACAAACGATTGAAACTGACCAAGGTGTTTGTGCACTACCGGTTAAAATTCAGTCTTATAAAAAAAGTGCATCTATTCGATGGCCGGACCCGAATTGCCGAATTCGATGTTGAAAACCCGTCATTGGTGCCTGCGGTTAGCGGGCTCTTGCAGCCAGCCCCTGACTTTTGGCCAGCTGAATTTGACGAAAAAAAGACGATGTTTACCCTGGAAACTCCAGTTGAAATACGCCAGGGTCTAAGTGTTTCGGTCAGCACCAATTTCGAATCGGAAATTATCGATGGCACCGGAGTTCCGAATTTGCGTCACCTGGGTAGCGTTGAATTCTTTTCAGCGGGCGCCGATTTCGAATAATCCGGAATCAGGCTTGGGACATCACCGAAAGTCGGGCCAAGGCCCGACCTGCTTTAATCCAACTGTTTCGCCCAAGCTCGACGCCTCAAAAACACTATTCTAAATTTAGTTTGTTTAGTAAAGTCCGGACTTCTCCACTTTACTAAAGCCTTTCCATGTCCGATTCCAATGTAGTCACCATGCGCGATCATTTGCGCTACCGCTTCGAAAATACACTTTCCAAGGGACCCATTGCGATCATAGGCTGGCTGGCACTGATATCGGCAATCATCGTCCTGCTCGCAGCCGCTTCGTTGGCCTTGTTCGGCATCGGTGACGACCCGGCTAACCCGGCCAGCAAGCTGGATTTTATCGAAGCCGGTTGGCGCAGCCTGATGCGCACGCTGGATGCAGGCAACTTGTCCGGCGACGAGGGCTGGTCACTGCGTTTTCCGATGCTGATGGTGACACTGGGTGGCATTTTTATTGTCAGCATGCTGATCGGCACGATTACCTCGGGTCTCGAATCCAAGTTGACTGAATTGCGCAAAGGCCGTTCGCGCGTGATTGAAACGAATCACACCCTGATTCTGGGATGGTCCAGCAAGGTGTTCTCGATCATCGGTGAACTGATTATCGCGAATCAAAATCAGAAGCGCCCGCGTATCGTCATTCTTGCCAATCGCGACAAGGTTGAAATGGAAGACGAAATTCGCGCCAAATTTCCGGATACGCAAAATACCCGAGTGATATGCCGCAGCGGCGATCCGCTGGACCTGGACGATTTGGCGGTAGTCAATCCGCACGCGGCACGTTCAATCGTGGTGTTGGCACCGGAAAACGACAAGCCCGACATTAACGTGATCAAGTCGGTGCTTGCGATCACCAACAATCCGAATCGGCGCGAGGATGCTTATCATATCGTTGCCGAAATTCGCGACCAGCGAAACCTGGAGGCGGCCGAATTGGTGGGTGGTTCGGAGGCCGTATTCGTGCAGGGCGACGATTTGATCGCGCGGGTAACGGCCCAGACTTGTCGGCAATCAGGTCTGTCCGTGGTTTATACCGAGTTGCTTGATTTTGATGGCGCCGAAATTTATTTCGCCGACGCCGATGCCCTGCTTGGCAAAAACTATCGATATGCATTGTCGGCTTATGAAGATTCCGCACTTATCGGACTGATGCGTGCGAATGGCGATGTGTTGATCAACCCGCCGATGACAACCTTGTTCGAGCAAGGTGACCAAATAATCGCCATCAGCGAAGACGATGACACCTTGATCCTTTCCGACAAACAGTCGCCAGCACCGGAGCTATCGGCAATCAGTCATTCGGTCGCATCCGAACAACGTCCCGAACGCACACTGATTCTTGGATTCAATGAAAAAACGTTGACGGTCATCAGCGAGCTCGACAATTATGTTGCACCTGGTTCCGAGGTGATCGTGATCTGTCGCAAGGAAGGCGCCAATGATGCGCTGAAGACACTGTCTACGCGCCTTACCAGGCAGCGGTTGCGAGCTGCCGACGGCGATATAACCAGTCGCGCCATGCTCGCCGCGGTGAAGGCACCGGAGTTCGATCACATTATCGTGATGAGTTACACGCACCTGCCGATGCAGGAAGCGGATTCACAGACGCTGATTTGCCTGCTGCATCTTCGTAATATTGCCGAAGCAGCCGGCAAGGATCTGAACATTGTCAGCGAGATGATGGACCTGCGTAATCGCGAATTGGCCCAGGTCGCGCGTGCCGACGATTTCATCGTGAGCGACAAACTGGTGAGCTTGATGCTCTCGCAATTATCGGAGAACAAACAATTGGAAAAAGTCTTCGCCCAATTGTTCAGTGCCGATGGATCGGAAGTTTATATCCGGCCGATTTCGGACTACATTCGGACTGGCATACCCGTTGACTTTCATACCTTGATTGAAGCGGCTGCCCAGCGTGGCGAAACCGCCATCGGCTATCGCCAAATTGCCCATAGCAAAGATCCGAAACAGGGTTACGGGGTAAAGATCAATCCAAACAAATCGGAAAAGCTGAGCTTTGCCGCCGAAGACAGGATTATTGTGTTGGCGGAAGATTGAGTAGGCGACAGCCTATGCAAAAAAGCCAGGTTCCAAATGGACCTGGCTTTTTTATTACTTGAATGTCGCATTAATCTTCCAATGTACGTAGACGCACAGAAACGCCCTGTCGCGTAAGCTAGCGTGTGCTTGCGGCTGTCCATGCCCGCGAAGGAATAATTCAATGCTTAAACCCGCAGCAAATCATTTCGTCGCTTACGTGCTGGTTGTTGCCGTTATCTGTGTTGGTTGCAGCAGGCAGAAAGAACCAGTGACGGGATTATCTCCCGTGGAATCCACGATGACGGTTGAAGCAAGCAAGGTTGAGTCCATTCCTGCCGCGCAAACCACGGGTGTGTCTGTTGTCGGCAGGACCAACAGTGGATATGCATTGCAAATTCTGACAGCGGTACGCATCGGCAATCAGCCGGGAGTGGATCGAATGGTGTTCGAGTTCAACGATGCGGGGTTGCCCGAGTGGGAAGTGAAATATATCGAGCAGCCATTGCTCGATTGCGGAAGTGGCGAGCCGGTTTCAGTTGCAGGCAATGCCTGGTTGCAAATCACGTTTCGAGGCGCCCAGGCGCATACGGAAGCGGGCGAGGCGAGCAGTGGTCCGCGTCGACGCGTGGCGAACCAAAGTGCATTGCGTGAGCTCGTGCGTACATGCGACTTCGAAGGCGAAGTGACATGGGTAGCAGGAGTTGTTCGTGCGAATGCATATACGACGCGAGTGCTTGCCGAGCCATCGCGGTTGGTGATTGATATAGCGCACTGATTTGCTCGACGCCGATGCTTCCGGCGATGAATTTACCAACGGAATGGATTCGAGAGTAATCTGGCACATAGAGAATCATGAGGGAACTTGATGTCGCTTTCGATCAGAACAGTCGAGTATGCAAGGTTGATTTCGCGGAGCCTGCGCGTTTACTTTCCCAATCTTTCGGGGGGAGCGCCACGTGCTCAGTTAATCCGCATTGCACTTTGGTCGCTGGTTCTGACGGGTCCCTTCATTGCCAGTTATTGGCTTCCATCTGCAGACGCATGGCCGATACGTGTTATCTGGCTAGTGCTCGCCGTTGCTTTCGTCGTGAACGCGGTGCATCGACGAATTGTGTTGATGATCAGCCTCGCGATTGTGATGTTGCTGTGGGGCGGGCGCGAAGCCAGTGCTCCATTCGCCATTGCGTTCCTTCTAGGCACCGGCTTGTTGGCCATTGGACTGGAAGCGCATAAGCAGAATCGTCCGCTTTTTCTGGCCCTGCGTACGGGCAAGACGCACTTCAATTCATTGCTCTGGAATTCGTTTGTCGTGTGGAGCCCGATGGTCGTGACGATTGCGATCTTGCTGGGCATAGCCTACGCAATATCGCGGGGCACAACCGAGCTCGCGTATCGATACACCACGCTCGATGAGTTCTGCGAAGTGCAAGGAATGGATTCACCCGTGTATGTGGCATGCACGGGCATGGGAAATGAATTGGCTGCGGAAAAAATCAAGCAGCTAAATCCGCGTGACGATATCGAACGGCAGCTTTTTCGTCATTACCAGGATGCAAGGAAACGACTTCTGCACACGCCTCTGAATGAACTGCAAGCACAAGCGAAAGATCGCCCGGCATTCATGAAAACGTTTTTGCCGGCGGGAGTGCTTGGATTGCCACCCAGCATCGAAGATGACTTTGTGCTTTCGCGACTCATGACTGAAAGACGCAGGTTACTGGAAAGTCCGATACCAATCCCGAGCGACATCGTCGAAATCTTGAGCTATCGGCAATCGGTCGATACCCGAAACCGGATTTTGCGTGATTTGAATATCAAAATATCGGAGCGCAGAAAAGCCTTATACGCTGCAAAATACGACCCGTTAACGCCGGATCAGAAATTGCTGCATCAGCGGAAAGACCGGATTTTGCTGCTTCTGAGATGGGTGAACGTAACAATCGATCCTGCTGTCCAGGCGGCATTATTGGTTCCGGCGAACGAAACACCCGGCATCTCTCCTGGCCAGTCGGTCACGAACACGGATTTAGTCAGGAAAGGACTTGTGCGGTCTCTTGCACATAGCGAGCGTGACGCTTGGGAAATTCTATCGCGCGAAATCGACACGCCTGCCAAGGCTGCTATTGTCTATAACGTATTGGGCATGGTCCCGGAATGCACTGTCGCTTCGGAAAATTCATCGGTGCGATTCGATTCGAACGATTTCAATCGGAAAGTCCCCAACGCAGGCAAAGCCGATCAAGCAATTTTTACTACGGACAATGGCGGCAGCTTTCCATGTTTTGGAAAACATGATGCGAAGAGCAAGCTGAAATTGGTTTCGGTCGGCTTTCGCAAGAGCGTGTTGCTCTCAATAGATAGATCGCGCGATGAAGCCGCATTCGATGCATTCAAAAAGCTGGCATTACTCGAGCGAAAAGCGGCGGCCGGAGCCATTGATGCCAAAACTGCATCACAGGAAGTCGCTAGCGTAGTCCCGATTGTGATTCCTCTTGGCCGACAGGACTGTGGTCTGTTTCATCCGATCAATTGCCTGGTGAACGCTCAGGCTGCTGCGGCAGAAGCGGCGTACACACGTTCCCGCAACGAGTTGATGGGACGATTCACCGAACAGGCCGATACTCATGTAGATGCGTCCGAAATGACGATTCAGCAATCGATAGATAATGCACGGGTAACGGCCGATGCTGAAGTCAGCCAAATGCATGCCGCCGGTTACATGGCCGCCGAGTCCTTTTTCAAGTTGACTGACGTGCTTCATGCGCTGGGTTGGATTGCATTGTTCCTGATTGCATTCAGAAGTTTTCTGTATGTGTTCGCTTTGGAGTTATTCGACAGGGATGGAGAATTGCGAATTTCGTTCGACCTGGAAAACCACGTGGAAGGCACGGTCGTGTCCGGTCCTGAAGTCACCATCGATCGCGATTTTCCGTTTCCGATCATCAATAAGGGCAGCCTGACAAATACCCTGGCAGATATTAAATTCGCTCCGTGGCGAGGGTCGGCGCCGTTCGCTCGTATCCTGCACGGGTGCTACTTCCTGTTTAACTGGAGTGTGTTTAGCCCGCCCAACAAGACTGAAGGCGCTGAACAGGTGAAAGGAATGGAAGCCTCTGCACGAAGTGGATACTCGATTGTCGAATGGCGGATGCAGCCGGGTGAAGAAGTCATTTTTAATTACAAGGATTTTTACGGAGCGAGTGTCAACGTGCAGTTGAAGACCGATATCAGTCTCAGGCTTTCGACCTTACTGTTGGGCAAAGTTTTCTTTCACTATGCTCGCTGCGTAGGCGGTGAAGGCCGATTGCTTTTGGAGGCGAGAATACACCACACGATGAAAGACAGCATGTCGTCTATCAAGCCAACGCGATTGGTTGCGTGGAATCGTCATGCACAATTCACCGCAGACAGCCATCGCCACCCCTGGAAGACCATGATCAATCCTTACACGATTGTGCGGGAATCTACGCCAGGGCTTGCGAAGGGCTTGGTAATAATTGCACCGGAAAGCGAATCGCCACAGTTTTTCGGCGTGGGTATACGTTTCCTCAAGCGAATTTTTTCAAGGATTTTCTAGCTCTGACGTCAATCCTTGAGTGTAGAATCAGGTTGCGATTCTGGAGTATCGATATGTCGGCAATACGTCACATTGATCCGCATCGAGTCACAGTCTTATCCGGTTTCGCGACGATTGTTTTTGCCTCTTCCCATTTGCAGGCACAGTCTGTCACCGATGAGCCAACCACGCTTGATGCGGTCGAAGTCATTGCCACACGACGATCGCTATCGGATTTCCCCGGCGCAATCACTGTCGTTGATGGTGCGGAGGTTCACGAAGACCAACGCCGGGTCAACTTGTCCGAATCTCTGGCACGTGTCCCTGGCATCACCGTGTTGGACCGACAGAATTATGCGCAGGATCTGCAGATACAAAGTCGTGGCTTCGGTGCGCGTTCAACCTTCGGTATTCGCGGCATAAAATTGATCGTCGATGGCATTCCGAACTCGGCTGCCGATGGTCAAGGTCAGGCGGGAAGCTTTCCGCTCGATGCACTGGACCGAATAGAAGTTTTGCGCGGGCCGCTTGCGCTGCAATATGGAAACGCCGCTGGTGGCGTGATTGTGGGTTATACCGACCTGGATAAGGGGCGGGGCGCGCGTTTCGATCTGTGGGGTGGCGACTACGGCAGTTATCGAGCCTCGGCTGGCGTAGACGGTAGCAGCGAGAATGAATCCTGGCGATGGCGTCTCGATGCCAGTCGTTTTGTCACCGATGGTGAACGTGTGCATAGCGCGGCCGAGCGTTCGCAATTGAATGCGGTTATGCGATGGACTCCGCGAGAAGGTGAACGTATCCAGCTCGTGCTCAACGCCTTGTCGCAACCGGAAACACAGGATCCGTTGGGTCTGACGCGGCAGGCCTTGCAGGACAATCCTTACGGCACCGATGCGGTGGCACTGACATTCGACACGCGCAAGAGTATCGAGAACCATCAACTGGGTTTGCAATGGGAACGTGATTACGCAACAGGACGTCGGGCTTGGCTAAACACGTATCACATCGAACGCGACATCGTGCAATTTCTTGCATTGCCGGTTGGCGCACAGATACCCGCCAGTAGCGCGGGTGGCGTAATTGATCTGGGACGACGCTCGAATGGCATCGGGATAGGGCATCAGTGGAGCGGAGCACGAGGTGCATTCACACTGGGTTTCGACACAGGGAGTCTGCAAGAGGCACGACGCGGTTACGAAAACTTTGTGGGAAGTCAATTGGGTGTACGTGGTCGTTTGCGTCGCGATGAAACCAATCGTGTCGTCAATAACGAGATCTATGCAATCGGCGACTGGCATCCGGCCAAGGCATGGAGCGTACTTGGCGCAGCGCGACATTCGCGAATGCGTTTCGAATCCGAAGATCATTTTTTTGCACCATGCAACGGCGACGATAGCGGACAAGTCAATTACAACGAATCATCGACTTCACTCGGTGTGGCACGAGCTTTTGCGAACGGTGAAATATTTGCAAGTGTTGGACGTGGCTTCGAAACGCCGACGGTGACCGAGTTGGCTTATCGTCCCGACGGAGGTGCCGGGTTCAACTTTGGCCTGACGCCCGCACATTTCGTTTCAGTCGAAATGGGTGCGCGTTGGCGTCATGACAATGTCCAAGCCAGCGTGGCCTTGTTCGGTATCAGCGGTAAAGACGAGATTGTGCCCGCCGACAGTCGTGGCGGCAGAGCCAGTTTCGCCAATGCAGGTCGTACAAGCCGGATAGGTGTCGAGTTCGGCTTGTCGGGCCAGATTGGCGACACCTGGTCATACGCGTTGTCAGCCAACTGGGTACGTGCGCGGTTCGATGAGGATTTCAGCTTTAACGTCTTCGTAAATGGCGTCAACGAGCTGCGCATAGTGGACGAAGGAAATCGAATTCCCGGCATACCACGCGCTGACGCCTTCGCCGAACTTAAGTGGCGTTCGCTTGATGAGAGGTTCGGTGCAGGTATCGAAGCCAGGTTCAGCGACAGCATCGCTACGGATGATCGCAATTTCGATTTCGCAAGTGGTTATGCACGCGTCGCATTGCGAATGGATTGGCGACCATCCAAGACGCACGGATGGAATGGATTTTTCCGAATCGACAACCTGTTCGATCGACAATATGTCGGATCGGTAATCGTCAACGAAGGCAATGGTCGTTTTTTCGAACCTGGTGCGGGTCGAACATTCACGATTGGTGTTGGCTGGAATGCAACGCAATAAGTCGAATTACCAATGGTTTTTGCGAGCAAAAAAATACCCCACTATTGGCACCCGCCAATAGTGGGGCAGTGATCGCATTGATTACCAGTTCCGACGCAACCCTAGTGTGCCGGTATGATTTTCGCGATCTGATTGTCCCAATCCTTTTTCATAGTCGTATTGCATGAAGACCGACCAGTTGTGTTGGGTTAATACGCTGAAGCCCACGCCGATTTCGGCACATAAAAAATCCGACAACTTGGTTGGAATCCACAGTGTCGGATGTCACAACTTGTTACAGCTTTTTATGCGTTTTTTTATTCTGCATCGGAAGCTACCACAAGGAAAAATTTAAAAGTAGATTGACAAGAAATGAAATGTCGAAAACGAGAGCGCATCGTGATTTTGTTTGTCACGATCGTTACGATGCGCAATGTGTTTGAGTGCGTTTTATAAATTGGTGCGCTGCAAAATTGCGCGTATTATTTTTCCGAGCGAGCCATGCAGTTGCGATAACGTTTGTTGACGCGGGTGGCGAACCACTCGGTAGTGAGCTTGCGGGTGATCTTCGGGCTTTGCAGGCGAATTCGTGGAAGTGTGGCACGCGGAAGTGGTTTGCCGTTGCGTTGCTCGGCGATGGCGAATACGCGGATATAAACTTCGCTGCGTTCAAAACGGTGCTCGCGCGATTTCGATAACGCGCTGTGGATTTGCGTGTTCGTCATGCCAAGATCGGCAGCCATGCTGCGCACGGCGGATTCGGTTGCACTCACATTGCCGTCGTTGTTCGAATTGTTCTTGTCTTTTTTGTAGCGGATCAGATCGCCGTCCAAATCCAGTCCGATTCCCGTAGCGACTGCCACTGCATTCTGGAACGCGGCATTGCGACTTGCATAATGGCCAGCATTGAAATCCGCGAAGCGGAATAGGGGTTTCTCGTACGAAGCCGGGTAATCGAGCAGATGCGCAATGCCGAAATACATGCCGCCGCGACGAGTAAACACTTCGTGGCGAATCGAGATGTCTTCGGCGGCATACGGGTAGGGGCGATGCTTTGCATGCGCTTCGGCGTAAGCGATGCTGACTTGCATCGGGCCGCCGGTGCGAACTGGATTAAGACGACCTAGCAAGCGTTTTCCCATCGGCACCGACGCAATCATTTCTTCGAAAATATCGCTTAATTCTTTTTCGGTACGAACGGCTGCGATGCGTGCTTCCCAACTTTCGCCATTCGTTGACTCGAAATGCAATGCACCGTGCACCGCAAATGCCGGTACATGGAAACGTGCCGCACGCGCTTCGATTTCCTTCAATGCAATGCCGCCCAATCCCGGTACAGGCGGGTTGGCATTGTAGGTGGACTCTTGTTCGGTCACGGCCAACACCGAGCACAAATTTTGCGGGGAAGGTTCAATCTTTAATGCGGTGATCGCATGCTGGATATCCGTTGCCCAACCATCTCGATCTTTGACAGTCGCCGGAATCAAATGTTTGAGTTGGGCCCGAATTTCAGCGGGTGTTGGTTCGTCCTTGGCGCAGCTGCCGAGTAAGAGAGTGATAAAAGTAAGTATTGCGAAATGCCATGCACGGGTACTGAAGGATTTGATCATGGCCGCGACTTTATCAAAGCAAGCTGAAGCGTGTGTTAGCAGGAGCACGCATGCAACTCCCCATTTGCCGTCAGCGCATATCAACGGGATTTATGTGCAGACAAAAAAACACCCCGCCTTGGTTTTCACCAAAGCGGGGTGGTGATGGAAGCCATTACCAGCTGCGACGGAAGCCGACGGTACCGGTGTGGTTTTCAAGATCCGATTGTCCGATGCCT
>JAKFDD010000025.1:0-1544 GCA_036676335.1 Arenimonas sp.
GCAGATCATGCCAGCGACCGCCGAGCGCTATGGGTTGCGGCACGATCAGAAACAATCCATCTCGCAAAAGCTGACCGATCCGAAAACCAATATCCGGCTCGCAGCTCGCTATCTGCGCGACCTTCACAAACTTTTCCCGAATCAGCCGCAACTGATACTGGCGTCCTACAACGCTGGTGAAGGCGCGGTGAAAAAGTATAAAAATACTATTCCGCCGTATGCGGAAACACGCAATTACGTAAAGGTTGTCACCCAATTTCATCAGTTGTACAAACCTGCCTCCTTCAAAAGCGGCAACTCCGTAATTTCGAGATCTTCCACAGACCCGAAGCGTATTTCCATGGTGATACCGGGACGACGCAACATGCCCGTAGCGGCGACACAATCTGAATAACTTCCTGAATCACAATGACTGAACAAGCCAATCTGTTTGAAGCAATCCCCGCCGATGGCGATGAATCATTGACACTTGCCAGCTTTGCAGAGCGCGCCTATCTGGATTACGCGATTTCGGTAGTCAAAGGCCGCGCGTTGCCGGACGTCAGCGACGGCCAGAAGCCGGTGCAGCGTCGGATTCTGTATGCCATGCATGAGCTCGGCTTGAACTCGGCTGCAAAGCCGCGGAAATCGGCCGCCGTGGTGGGCGACGTACTGGGCAAGCTGCATCCGCATGGCGACCAGTCGGTATATGACGCACTGGTGCGCATGGCGCAGGACTTCTCATTGCGCTATCCGCTGATTGACGGACAAGGAAATTTCGGTTCGCGCGACGGCGACGGCGCTGCGGCGATGCGTTATACCGAGGCGCGGCTGACGCCAATTGCCAGGCTGCTGCTCGATGAAATCGACATGGGAACGGTCGACTTCCAGCCCAACTATGATGGTTCGACCGAAGAACCGAAGCTGTTGCCGGGACGTTTGCCGTTTGTATTGCTGAACGGCGCATCCGGCATTGCGGTCGGCCTTGCCACTGAAATCCCTTCGCACAATCTGCAGGAAGTCGCCAAGGCTGCAGTGGCCATCATCCGCAATCCCAAACTTTCCCATGCAGAGTTGATGGAGATGATTCCCGGACCGGATTTCCCCGGCGGCGGACAAATCATCACGTCATCGGCGGCGATCTCGGAAATGTACGGGTCCGGCCGCGGCACCTTGAAGGTACGTGCCAAATGGAAGATTGAAGACATGGCGCGCGGCCAATGGCAAGCGGTGGTGACCGAACTCCCTCCCGGCACATCGTCACAAAAGATCCTGGAAGAAATCGAAGAGCTGACCAACCCGAAAATCAAGCTCGGCAAAAAAGCTCTGGCACCCGAGCAGTTGCTGATGAAGCAATCTATCCTGTCCATGCTCGATGCGGTGCGCGACGAATCCGGACGCGATGCGCCGGTGCGGCTGGTACTCGAACCAAAATCGAAGAACCAGGACCAGACTGAATTCATGAACATGCTGCTGGCGCATACGTCGCTGGAAACGAGCGCATCGATCAACCTGGTGATGATAGGCCGAGACGGACGTCCGCGGCAAAAAGCATTGGGCGATAT